>NZ_JBIBHT010000004.1:221235-698088 GCF_042957155.1 Streptomyces sp. NPDC008121
GGTGTTTTTTTTTGGTTTTTTTTTTTCCTCTACAACCCCCCCCCCCCCCCCCCCCCGGCCCGGCGCCCCCCCCCGGCGGGTTTTTTTTTGTCCCTAAAACACCCCCCCGCCTCGACTCAGTCCTGTGCCGCCCACCACTCCTTGAGCGCGGCCACGGCCGCCTCACGCTCCATGGGGCCGTTCTCCAGTCGGAGCTCCAGCAGGAACTGATAGGCCCGTCCGACAGCGGGACCGGGCCGAATCCCCAGCAGCTCCTGGATCTGGTTGCCGTCCAGGTCGGGACGGATGGCGTCCAGCTCCTCCTGCTCCTGGAGCTGTGCGATGCGCTCCTCCAGACCGTCGTACGCACGGGAGAGCGCACTCGCCTTGCGCTTGTTCCGCGTGGTGCAGTCGGAACGGGTCAGCTTGTGCAGCCGCGAGAGCAACGGGCCGGCGTCCCGCACATAGCGGCGCACCGCCGAGTCGGTCCACTCTCCGGTCCCGTAGCCATGGAAGCGCAGGTGCAGCTCCACCAGCCGCGAGACGTCCTTGATCATGTCGTTGGAGTACTTGAGGGCGATCATGCGCTTCTTGGTCATCTTCGCGCCGACCACCTCGTGGTGGTGGAACGAGACCCGACCGTCGTTCTCGAAGCGCCGGGTACGCGGCTTGCCGATGTCGTGGAGCAGGGCCGCCAGCCGCAGCACCAGGTCCGGTCCGTCCTCCTCCAGGTCGATCGCCTGGTCGAGCACCGTCAGGGAGTGCTCATAGACGTCCTTGTGGCGGTGGTGCTCGTCACTCTCCAGCCGCAGCGCCGGCAGCTCGGGCAGCACGTGATCGGCGAGTCCCGTGTCGACGAGCAGACCGAGGCCCTTCCGCGGGTGCGTCGAGAGGAGCAGCTTGTTGAGCTCGTCACGTACGCGCTCGGCGGAGACGATCTCCAGGCGGCCGGCCATCTCGGTCATCGCCGTGACGACCTCGGGCGCCACCTCGAAGTCCAACTGGGCGGCGAAGCGAGCGGCGCGCATCATGCGCAGCGGGTCGTCGGAGAAGGACTCCTCCGGCGTGCCGGGCGTCCGCAGCACCCGCTCGGCGAGGTCCTCGAGGCCGCCGTGCGGGTCGATGAACTCCTTCGCCGGGAGCGCCACCGCCATGGCGTTGACCGTGAAGTCGCGCCGGACGAGGTCCTGCTCGATGGAGTCGCCGTAGGAGACCTCGGGCTTGCGCGAGGTGCGGTCGTACGCCTCGGAGCGGTACGTCGTGACCTCGATCTGGTAGCCGCTCTTCTGGCAGCCGACCGTGCCGAAGGCGATGCCGACCTCCCAGACCGCGTCCGCCCAGGGCCGGACGATCTTCAGCACATCGTCGGGGCGGGCATCGGTCGTGAAGTCGAGGTCGTTGCCGAGCCGGCCGAGCAACGCGTCCCGTACCGAGCCGCCGACCAGCGCGAGGCTGAACCCGGCCTCCTGGAAACGGAGCGCGAGGTCGTCGGCGACAGGGGACACACGCAGCAGTTCGCTGACCGCGCGGCGTTGCACCTGGCTCAGTGCAGTCGGGGTGTCTTCGTTGGCGTTCGGCACAACAGAAAAGGGTACGTGCCCCGGCTCGTCCCGGCGTCCCCGTTTTCACCGGGGCCTCCGCCCTCGCGGCGATCACCTGGAGCACTCCCCGGCACTTGGCCACAGCGTGCCTCGTTACCATGCGTGGACACAGCAACCGGGAACCACCGACACCACTGATACGACGAGGACGGGCGAACGCGTGGCCGAGGCGGCAGACATCCAGGGGACCGGTCCCTCACCTGCCCGTCGCTGGCTGCGGCGTGCGGCCTCCCTGATCGCCGGAACGCCCCTCCTGGCCGGAATCCTCGCGGGCCCGGTGGCGCCCCCGGCAGCGGCGGCCGAGGAGCCGAGCGGATCCAAGACGGTCAGTGTGTCCCTCGACACGCTCTCGCCGAGCGCACCGCTGGAGAGCGACACCCTCACGGTCTCCGGCACGGTCACCAACCAGAGCAAGCAGGCCGTGACCGACGCCACCGTCGACCTCCGCGTCGGGCCCCGGATGACCAGCCGCAGCCAGATCGAGCAGGTCTCCGACCGCACCGGCTTCCGGCCGGGCGACGACCCGGCGCCCCTCGGCGGCACCTACGCCCTCAAGATCCCCCGCCTGGGAGCCGGACTCAGCCACGAGTTCAAGCTCTCCGTCCCGGTCGACAAGCTCGGGCTCAAGGACGGCGGCGTCTACCAGCTGGGGGTCTCCCTCACCGGCCGGACGCCGGCCCAGCCCAGTGGGCGCGTCCTCGGCATCGAGCGGACCTTCCTGCCCTACCAGCCCGAAGCCACCGAGAAGAGGACCCAGCTCACCTACCTCTGGCCCCTCATCTCCTCGGCCCGGGTGTCCGCGGAGACGGGTTCGGACGACCAGCAGACGCCGGTCTTCGAGAACGACGACCTGGCCGCCGAGCTCGCCCCCGGCGGGCGTCTCGAGCAGATGGTCGCGCTGGGCAAGGACCTCCCGGTCACCTGGGTCATCGATCCGGACCTGCTCGCCACCGTCGACGCCATGACCGGCAGCTACCGCGTCAAGAGCGGCGCCGCGACGGTGCCCGGCACGAACCAGGCGCTCGCCGAGCAGTGGCTCGACCAGCTGGAGAAGGCGGTGGCCGACCGCAAGGTCGTCGCCCTGCCGTTCGCCGACCCCGACATCGCCTCCCTGGCCCACCGCGGCAAGGACGTCCCCGGCTCGCTGAGCCACCTCCGGCTGGCCACGGAACTGGCGCAGACGACCGTGGAGACCACGCTCCACGTGACGCCCTCCACCGACTTCGCCTGGCCCGTCGACGGAGCCGTCGATCCCTCGATCATGGACGTCGCGACCTCGGCCGGCGCCCACAAGGTCATCGCCCGCAGCGACAGCTTCCGGGACGACCTCCCCTACACCCCCACGGCCGCGCGCGCCGTCGGCGGCGGCACCACCGCCGTCGTCAGCGACGCGTCCCTCTCGACCGCCTTCGAGGGCGATCTGATCCGCACCGGATCCGCCACGCGCGCCGTACAGGAGTTCCTCGCCCAGTCGCTCGCCGTCACCCTGGAACAGCCCGACGAGCAGCGCAGCGTCGTGGTCGCCCCCCAGCGGATCCCGACGACCGCCCAGGCGCAGAGCATGGCGACCGCGCTCCGCGGGCTGGCGGCGCAGCGCTGGACGCAGCCCTCCGACCTCATCACGGCCGCCGCGACGAAGCCGGATCCGGACTCCGTGACCAAGGTGCCCAGCGCCTCCCGCTACCCGCAGCGCCTGCGGGCCCAGGAGCTGCCGGTCCAGGCCTTCCGCGACATGAAGGAGACGCGCGACGCGCTCGACGACTTCAAGGTCATCCTGAGCCAGCCGGACCGCGTGGTGACCCCCTTCGGCAATGCGATCAGCCGGGAGATGTCGACGTCCTGGCGGGGCGAGGCACCGGCGGCCTCGCTGTACCGGATCGAGGTCCGCGACTACCTCCGGGCGCTCACCGAAGAGGTGCAGCTGATCGACAAGTCGGACCTCATGCTCTCCGGACGCAGCGCCACCATCCCCGTCACCGTGCAGAACAAGCTGCTGCAGGGCGTGGATCACCTGGTGCTGCGGCTGACCTCCAGCAACAAGACCCGTCTGCAGATCGACGGCGCCGTCAGCTCCGAACGTCCGGTGAAGATCAACGGCGGACACAGCCAGTCGGTGAAGTTCACCGCATCGGCCAACGCCAACGGTCCGGTCCCGATGGAGGCCCAGCTCTTCACCGAGGACGGCAAGCCGTACGGCAAGCCGATGACCTTCACCGTGAAGGTCTCCGAGATCACCTCCACCGTGATGCTCGTCATCGCCGGTGGTGTGCTGCTGCTCGTCCTCGCCGGCGTACGGATGTACACCCAGCGCAAGCGCGCGGCCGCCGGCAACGCCGAAGCGGAACCCCCGGAGGGCGACGATCCCGGGCAGCCGAGTGACCCGACGCCGGACACCGGTCCCGAAAGCGGCGACCGGTCGGGCCCGGGTGAGAAAGTGGACCGTTGAGCGATGTCGTGGCCGGTCGGCCGGGGACGATGAGGTGGGGTAACCATGAACGCGCCGTACGACGGTGACCGCGGCCAGGGCGCGGGCGGCACCGAGCCGTCCGGCGGGACGCCCCCGGGCCCAGGCCGGGCGCCGGTTCCGCCTCCCCCGCAGCCGAGCCCCGATCCCTACGCCCAGGAGCCCTACGGGCAGGACCCCTACGTCCAGGACGCCTACGCGCACGACCCCTACCAGGCCCAGGACCTCTCCGCCCAGGACCCGGTGAACGAGGCGCTCTACGACCGGGCCGCGCACCCCCCGCCGCCCCCGGGCACCTATCAGGAACCCCAGCCGCTCTACCAGCAGCCGGCCGCGCCCGCGTACGCCCCGGACCCGAGGGTGTGGGCGCAGACCCCGGCGCCCGAGCCCGACGGTCCCTCGCGCCACCTGCCCTACGGCGACGACGCCCGCACGGTCCAGTTCACCGGTGTGGACGACCTCGTCACCCGGGCCGGCGAGGAGGGCCCCGAGCCGGACGCCTTCGCGCACCTCTACCGGGACCAGCAGGCCCCCGGACAGGTGCCTCCGCCCGCTCCGGAGCCGCGTCCGATGCCCGCCCCCGCCCCGAAGAAGTCCGGCCGTGCCTCCGGGCTGCTGAAGTCGAGCGCGGTGATGGCGGCCGGGACCCTGGTCTCGCGCCTCACCGGTTTCGTCCGCAGCCTCGTGATCACCGGCGCCCTCGGCGCCGCCCTCCTCGGCGACACCTTCACCATCGCGTACACCCTCCCGACGATGATCTACATCCTCACCGTCGGCGGTGGCCTCAACTCCGTCTTCGTTCCGCAGCTGGTCCGCGCAATGAAAAACGACGAGGACGGCGGAGAGGCGTACGCCAACCGGCTGCTCACCCTTGTCATGGTGGCCCTCGGCGCGATCGTGGCGCTCGCCGTCTTCGCGGCCCCGCTGCTGATCCGGCTGATGTCCAACACCATCGCCGACGACGCCGCCGCCAACAGCGTCGCCGTCACCTTCGCCCGCTACTGCCTGCCCACCATCTTCTTCATGGGCGTCCATGTGGTGATGGGTCAGATCCTGAACGCCCGGGGCAAGTTCGGCGCGATGATGTGGACCCCGGTCCTCAACAACATCGTCATGATCGTCACCTTCGGCCTCTTCATCTGGGTCTACGGCACCTCCGCCGAGTCCCAGATGGGTGTGCAGACCATCCCGGAGGACGGCATCCGGCTGCTGGGCATCGGCACCCTTCTCGGCCTGGCCGTCCAGGCGCTGGCGATGATCCCCTACCTCCGTGAGACGGGCTTCCGGTTCCGGCCCCGCTTCGACTGGAAGGGCCACGGCCTCGGCAAGACGGTCAAGCTCGCCAAGTGGACCGTGCTGTTCGTCCTCGCCAACCAGGCGGGTGTGCTGGTCGTGACCCAGCTCGCCACCGCCGCGGGCGAGGCGTCGGGCAAGAGCGGCGCGGGCTTCCTCGCCTACTCCAACGCCCAGCTGATCTGGGGCATGCCGCAGGCCATCATCACCGTCTCGGTCATGGCCGCGCTGTTGCCCCGCATCTCCCGTGCGGCCCACGACGACGACCCCGGCGCCGTCCGCGACGACATCTCGCAGGGACTGCGGAACTCCGCGGTCGCGATCGTCCCGGTCTCCTTCGCCTTCCTCGCCCTCGGCGTCCCGATGTGCACCCTGCTCTACGCCTCCAGCGGTGTCCAGGCCGCCCAGAGCATGGGCTTCATCCTCATGGCCTTCGGCCTCGGTCTGATCCCGTACTCGGTGCAGTACGTCGTGCTCCGCGGCTTCTACGCCTACGAGGACACCCGGACGCCCTTCTACAACACGGTCATCGTCGCCGCCGTCAACGCGGCTGCCTCGGCCGCCTGTTACTTCGTTCTGCCGGCCCAGTGGGCCGTCGTCGGCATGGCCGCCTCCTACGGTCTCGCCTACGCCGTCGGGGTCGGCGTCGCCTGGCGCCGGCTGCGCAACCGCCTGGGCGGGGACCTGGACGGCGCCCATGTCATGCGAACCTATGCGCGGCTCTGCCTGGCCTCCCTGCCCGCCGCGATCGTGGCGGGGGCGGTCGGGTTCGGCCTCCTGAAGGTTCTCGGCGAGGATGCTCTGGGCTCGCTCGCGGCCCTCGTGGTCGGCGGTGTCGTCCTGCTCGGTGTCTTCTTCGTGGCGGCCAAGCGGATGCGGATCGCCGAGCTGAACTCCATGGTCGGTATGGTCCGGGGACGCCTCGGACGGTAGGAGATCCGTCCCGCACAACCATCGTCGGCTGCCGCGTGTCGTGCAGAGCGGCCGACTGTGGGCACAATTGGCTTGGCTGTTGGATGTGGCGCAACGGATGGGGAGGCAGGAACGACGGTGGCGGAACGTAGCACGGCTGCCGTCGACGTGGCCGACAACAGCGGTGACGACCCGCTGACCGCCAAGGCGGGCAAGGCCGCGACCGACGGGGTGGCGAAAGCGCAGGCGAAGGCGGAGAACTCCGCCGAAGACGCGGAGAACAAGGCCGACGATCGGCAGAACGGCGAACAGCCCTCCATCGAGACACCCGAGCTGCACAGCGGCCACAAACTGGCCAGGCGCTACCGCCTGGAGGAGTGCGTCACCCGTCTGGACGGTTTCAGCAGTTGGCGTGCTGTCGACGAGAAACTGCGTCGGGCGGTCGGCGTCCACCTCCTGCCCGCGGACCACCCACGAGCCCGTTCGGTGCTCGCGGCGGCCCGCTCCGCGGCGCTCCTCGGCGACCCCCGTTTCGTCCAGGTCCTCGACGCCGTCGAGGAGAACGACCTCGTGTACGTGGTGCACGAGTGGCTGCCCGACTCCACGGAACTCACCGCGCTCCTCGCGGTCGGCCCGCTGGAGCCGCACGACGCCTATCAGCTCGTCAGCCAGGTCTCCCAGGCGATGGCAGCGGCCCACCGCGAGGGCCTCGCCCACCTCCGTCTCACCCCGAGCGCCGTACTGCGCAGCTCCACCGGCCAGTACCGGATCCGCGGCCTCGCCGTGAACGCCGCCCTGCGGGGCATCAGCGCCGAACGGCCCCAGCGGACCGACACCGAGGCGATCGGAGCCCTGCTGTACGCCGCGCTGACCCAGCGCTGGCCGTACGACAGCGACGCCCACGGGCTCTCCGGCCTTCCCAAGGGTGTGGGCCTGCTCGCTCCCGACCAGGTACGGGCCGGGGTCCATCGCGGCCTGTCCGAGATCGCCATGCGAGCCCTCGCCAACGACGGGGCCACGGCCTCGCGCCAGGAGCCGCCCTGCACCACCCCGGACGAGCTGGCCAAGGCCGTGGCGGCCATGCCCCGCATCCGCCCGCCGGAGCCCGCGTTCCCCACCCCGCCGGAGTACCAGCGCACCACCTACCAGCAGGGCACGTACGGCCGCCCGGCGCAGCGCCCGGGCGCCCCGGTCCCGCCGCCGGTGGTCGTGCCGCCCGCTCCGCTGGAGAGCCGCACGGGCAGGGCCCTGAAGTGGGCCGTCTCCGCGCTGCTCATCGCCGCCCTGGGACTGGGCAGCTGGCAGATCGCGGACCGGCTGCTCGACCAGAAGAAGGGCACCGACACCCCGCAGAACACCCAGCCGCAGGACTCCACGGACGACGAGAAGGCACCGGCGGTCGGCAAGCCCGTCGCCATCGTCGACGCCCACGACTTCGATCCGCTGGGCAGCGGCTCGGAGAAGCCCGAGGGCATAAAGAACGCCTACGACGGCGACCCCAGCAGCTTCTGGAACACCGACGGCTACTACAGCGCGGACTTCGGGGAACTCAAGGAGGGCGTGGGCATGGTGCTCGACCTGGGGACGGCTCAGCAGGTCGGCTCCGTCGAGCTCTCCTTCGTGGGACAGACCTCGGTGGAACTGCGGACCGCGCCGGCCGGGGACACCACCGCACCGACCACACCTGACGGCTTCGCCACCCAGGTGTCCGGCTCCGGAACCAGCGTGACCCTGAAGGCCCCGAAGCCGGTGACGACGCGCTACGTTCTGATCTGGCTGACGAAGCTGCCCGCCAGCAGCGAGGGCAACTTCCGCGGCAAGATCTCGGACATCAAAATCACCAGCTGACGGCCGAAGGGGAGGGGGCTCACCGTTGGACGACGCCATATACGGCGACATGGACGACCAGGAACTCCTGGCGCGACATGTGGCCGGTGAACCGGACGCCTTCGGTGAGCTCGTACGGCGCCACCGCGACCGCCTCTGGGCCGTCGCGCTGCGGACGCTGGGGGATCGCGAGGAAGCCGCTGACGCCGTCCAGGACGCCCTCGTCTCCGCCTTCCGGGCCGCCCACACCTTCCGAGGCCAGTCCGCGGTCACGACCTGGCTCCACCGCATCACGGTGAACGCCTGTCTCGACCGTGCCCGTAAAACCGCCTCCCGTAAGACGTCTCCCATGGACGACACCGCCCGCTTCGAGCAGCTTCTCGAGCCCGCCGAATCGGCCGAAGCGCCCGCCGAGCGCCAGGACCTTCACCGGGAGCTGCTGGCCGCCCTGGCCAAACTCCCGCAAGACCAGCGAGCGGCCCTCGTCCTCGTCGACATGCAGGGATACCCCGTGGCCGAAGCCGCCCGCATCCTGGAGGTGCCTGCCGGAACGGTGAAAAGCCGGTGCGCACGGGGCCGGGCGAAACTGCTGCCCATGGTCACTCATCTGCGCGCCGGCACGGTGGGTAACGAGGCAGCCGAGCGGGGAAGGAACCGGACGCCGGGGACATCCGTCCCACCGGTGGCGGGGCCAAGGGATACCGGACCGAACGGTCCGGCTGCTGTGAAGGGCGGAGGTGGGCGCGCGTGACATCCTCGACCGACACGACCCAGCACCCGGACGTCTCGGAGATTTCCGACCTCAACGAGGGGCTGCTCTCGCCGTCCCGCACCGCCGTCGTACGGCGGCATATCGACGGTTGCCCCCTCTGTGCGGATGTACGCACCTCCCTGGAGGAGATCCGCGGGCTGCTGGGAACGCTGCCGGGTCCGCCCCGGATGCCCGCTGACATCGCCGGCCGCATCGACGCCGCCCTTGCGGCCGAGGCCCTGCTCGACGCCACGACTCCCGACGCGGACGACCATGTTTCACGTGAAACAGCGCCCGCCCCCCAGAAGTCGCCCGCTACCGCTCCAGCGGGCTCGGGCGGGGACCGGCCCGCCGGGCGTCCTCGGGCCGCCACCGGACCCGGCCGTCCGGGAAAGGCCGGCCGTCGCCGGAACGCGGCCCTTGGGGCTGCCTTCGGCGCCGTTGCCCTGGGGCTGAGCCTCTTCTTCGTCCAAGGCGGCGTCCAGACGCTCAGTGGCGACTCCGGCGACAAGCGGAGCGACGCAGCGGTCAGCGACACGGCCGCGTCCCGCTTCGACGGCGAGCCGGTCGAGACACGAGTCCAGGCCCTGCTGCAGCCGGACGCCACCCTGAGGGCCCCCAAGGACGGCAGCCCCGAGTCGATGTCCGCCGAGGGCGGCAACACTCCCAAGCGCACCCTCGCCGCAGCCATCCCCGCGTGCGTCAAGGCCGGCACCGGTCATCCGGACGCGCCTCTCGCCTTCCAGAAGGGCGACTACCAGGGAACGGCGGCCTACCTCCTCGTTCTCCCGGACCGGGCGGACCCCACTCAGGTGCAGGCATTCGTGCTGGACGCGTCCTGCGCGGACGGCGGCGGAGCGGACAAGGCCAAGGTCTTGTTGACGGACTCCTACCCTCGCTCCTGACGTACCGCTGTGCCGCGGGGCGAATTCGGGAATGCTCGACCCGTAGGATCCGTTGGGTGGGGTGAGAGTCACCGACCCGATCGCCCCGTAGCAGTAGGCAGTCTGCAGAGACGAGGAAGAAACCCGTGAGCGACGTCCGTAACGTGATCATCATCGGCTCCGGGCCCGCGGGTTACACCGCTGCGCTCTACACGGCGCGTGCGTCGCTGAAGCCGCTGGTCTTCGAGGGTGCTGTCACCGCTGGTGGCGCACTGATGAACACGACCGACGTGGAGAACTTCCCCGGCTTCCGTGACGGCATCATGGGCCCCGACCTGATGGACAACATGCGCGCCCAGGCCGAGCGCTTCGGCGCGGAGCTGGTCCCGGACGACGTCGTCGCCGTGGATCTGACCGGCGACGTGAAGACCGTCACCGACACCGCCGGCACCGTGCACCGCGCCAAGGCCGTCATCGTGACGACCGGCTCCCAGCACCGCAAGCTCGGGCTCCCGAACGAGGACACGCTCTCCGGTCGCGGTGTCTCCTGGTGCGCCACCTGCGACGGGTTCTTCTTCAAGGACCAGGACATCGCCGTCGTCGGCGGCGGCGACACCGCGATGGAGGAGGCGACGTTCCTCTCCCGCTTCGCCAAGTCCGTCACCATCGTCCACCGCCGTGACACCCTGCGCGCCTCCAAGGCGATGCAGGAGCGCGCCTTCGCCGACCCGAAGATCAAGTTCGCCTGGGACAGCGAGGTGGCGGAGATCCACGGCGACCAGAAGCTCTCCAGCCTCACCCTGCGGAACACCAAGACGGGCGAGACCAGCGAGCTCCCGGTCACCGGCCTCTTCATCGCCGTCGGCCACGACCCGCGTACCGAGCTGTTCAAGGGGCAGCTGGAGCTGGACGAAGAGGGCTACCTCAAGGTCGAGGCTCCGTCGACGCGGACCAACCTCCCCGGTGTCTTCGGCGCGGGCGACGTGGTCGACCACACCTACCGCCAGGCGATCACCGCCGCCGGTACGGGCTGCTCCTCCGCACTCGACGCCGAGCGCTTCCTGGCTGCCCTCGCCGACAGCGAGAAGCTCGCCGAGCCGGAGAAGACCCCCGCGGTCTGACCCTCCCCGCATCCCCCACCCCACACCCCGCGAAGTTAAGGAGGTCGCCGTGGCCGGCGCCCTGAAGAACGTGACCGACGCTTCCTTCGAGGACGATGTCCTCAAGAGCGACAAGCCCGTCCTGGTGGACTTCTGGGCCGCCTGGTGCGGTCCCTGCCGCCAGATCGCCCCGTCGCTTGAGGCCATCGCCGCCGAGCACGGTGAGATCGAGGTCGTGAAGCTGAATATCGACGAGAACCCGGCCACGGCTGCCAAGTACGGCGTCATGTCGATCCCGACGCTGAACGTGTACCAGAACGGCGAGGTCGTGAAGACCATCGTCGGTGCCAAGCCGAAGGCCGCGATCCTCCGTGACCTCGAGGAGTTCGTCTCCGACGAGGCGACCAAGGCCTGACGCCTTCGTTTCACGTGAAACACGAACGGCCCGTCCCTCTGGGGGCGGGCCGTTCGTCTGTCAGAGGTGCATCGCGGTCGTCCTACAGAGGGCGGAGCGCCGGTTCCTTCTGGACCGCGCCGAGGAGTCGGTCCAGTGCCAGCTCGACGTCCTCCTTCCAGGAGAGCGTCGTTCTCAGCTCCAGCCTCATCCGCGGGTGAGCCGGGTGGGGGCGGACGGTCTTGAACCCCACGGCCAGAAGGTGATCCGCCGGCAGCACACAAGCCGGTTCTTTCCAGTGGGCGTCTCCGAACGCCTCGATCGCCTTGAAGCCCCGTCGCAGCAGATCCTTGGCGACGGTCTGCACCATCGTCCGACCCAGCCCCTGCCCTTGGTAGCCGGGCATGATCAGGGCAGTGATCAGCTGCACCGAGTCCGGCGACACCGGGCTGGTGGGAAAAGCCAGAGAGCGCGGCACATAGGCCGGCGGGGCGTACAGCACGAAGCCGACGGGCACGTCATCGACGTAGACGACGCGGCCGCACGATCCCCACTCCAGGAGCACGGCGGAGATCCAGGCTTCCTTCTCCAGCTCCGGCCGTCCCGACTCCACCGCGGCCTCGCCGCTGACGGGGTCGAGCTCCCAGAAGACACAGGAGCGACACCGCTGGGGGAGATCCGGAAGGTTGTCCAGCGTGAGCGGTACGAGCCGACGCCCCACGGCTGATCCTCGCTTCCCTCGACCGACGCAGCACGGATACGCCCTCTCAGAATCGTATCGATGGGGCGATCAGGGCGATACCGTCCGCAGGCAAAAGGCGGGCCGTGTTCCGGCTTTCACCGGAACACGGCCCGCCCTGGGGAGAAGCCGGGGACGGATCAGCCCTCGGTGTCTTCCTCGCCCTGCTCGGAGTGGACCTGGTCGAGGACGCGGCCCTCGCCGGGGGCGAGGGTCGAGAGGATCCGGTCGAGATCGTCCACCGATGCGAACTCGACGACGATCTTGCCCTTCTTCTGACCGAGATCCACCTTCACCCGGGTCTCGAAGCGGTCCGAGAGCCGGGCGGCCAGGTCCGTGAGCGCCGGGGAGACACGGGCCCCCGCCCGCGGCCCCTTGGGCTTGGTCGTGGACGTGGGCTCCGAACCCATCAGCGTGACGATCTCCTCGACCGCCCGGACCGACAGCCCCTCGGCCACGATCCGGTACGCCAGCTTGTCCTGCGTCTCCGGGTCGTCCACCGAGAGCAGCGCGCGGGCATGGCCGGCCGAGAGGACACCGGCGGCGACCCGTCGCTGGACCGGGGGCGAGAGCCGCAGCAGCCGCAGCGTGTTGGAGACCTGGGGCCGCGAACGGCCGATCCGGTCGGCCAGCTGGTCATGCGTGCAGTTGAAGTCCTTGAGCAGCTGGTCGTAGGCGGCCGCCTCTTCCAGCGGGTTCAGCTGAGCCCGGTGGAGGTTCTCCAGGAGGGCATCCAGGAGAAGCTTCTCGTCGTCCGTGGCGCGCACGATCGCGGGGATGCGCTCCAGGCCGGCCTCCCGGCAGGCCCTCCACCGACGCTCGCCCATGATCAGTTCGTAGCGCTCGGCTCCGAGCTGACGCACGACCACGGGCTGCAGCAGACCGACCTCCTTGATGGAGGTGACCAGCTCCGCCAGTGCGTCCTCGTCGAAGACCTCACGAGGCTGGCGCGGGTTCGGCGTGATGAAGTCGAGCGGCAACTCGGCGAAGTGGGCTCCGGCAGGGGAGTCCACCTCGGGGGTCGGCTCGGGCTCGACCGTCGGCACCACCGAGTCCGGGGACGACGGGCTCTGCGGAAGGGTCGCGACCTTCGCGGCGGCCACCCCACGCTCGGACGCCATGGAGGGGATGGCCCCCGGCGAGGTCGATCCCTGTCCCGCACCGACGGCCGGTGCCTGGCGCTCCTGGGGAGCAGCGGGGATCAGCGCACCGAGCCCACGCCCCAATCCTCTACGTCGCTCGCTCACTGGATCCCCTCCGACATGTTGCGCTGGCTGTTCTGGTGACCCGTGTGGGCCTGCTGGGCGTCGTAGTGGAGGCCGACCCCTCGCAGCGCGATCTCACGGGCCGCCTCGAGATACGACAGCGAACCACTGGAGCCCGGGTCGTAGGTGAGCACGGTCTGTCCGTAGCTCGGTGCTTCCGAGATGCGTACCGACCGCGGGATGCTGGTCCGCAGCACCTCCTCGCCGAAGTGGCTCCGCACCTCGTCGGCGACCTGGGAGGCGAGCCTCGTGCGGCCGTCGTACATGGTGAGCAGGATCGTCGAGACATGCAGCGTGGGGTTGAGGTGCCCCCGCACCAGGTCGACGTTCCGCAGGAGCTGGCCCAGTCCCTCCAGCGCGTAGTACTCGCACTGGATCGGGATCAGGACCTCGGCGCCCGCCACCATCGCGTTGACCGTCAACAGGCCGAGGGAGGGCGGGCAGTCGATCAGGATGTAGTCCAGCGGCTGCTCATACGCCTGGATCGCTCGCTGGAGTCGACTCTCCCGCGCCACCAGCGACACCAGCTCGATCTCCGCACCGGCGAGATCGATGGTGGCGGGGGCGCAGAAGAGGCCTTCGACGTCCGGGACGGGCTGCACCACTTCGGAGAGCGGCCTGCTCTCCACGAGGACGTCATAGATCGAGGGAACTTCCGCATGGTGGTCGATACCCAGGGCCGTCGACGCGTTGCCCTGAGGGTCGAGGTCGATCACCAGGACCCGGGCGCCGTGCAGCGCGAGCGAAGCGGCAAGGTTGACCGTCGTGGTCGTCTTGCCGACGCCGCCCTTCTGGTTGGCGACCACCATCACGCGTGTCTGGGCAGGCCGAGGCAGGCCCTCTCCGGCACGTCCCAGTGCCTCTACCGCCAGTTGGGCAGCACGGCCAATGGGGGTGTCGTCCATCGGGGGCGGTGTTTCACGTGAAACATCCTCCCCCGCCGATTCGGTTCGGGGACCGGGGACCGGATCGGTCATCGGTCCCGCGATGTTGGCGTTGGACCGCAAGGATTCACTCTCCTCGGCTTCAGGCTCGCGATGGACAGAGCCTGCCATGCTTTCGGGGTCGTGAACCAGCGAGGCCCGTGGTTCTGTGGACGATTCCACCTCTGTGGACAACCCCCTCACCCTTGAGGGGGGCTTCACCGGCGGTTTGCGGTCCCAGGGCGTGGTGGCCGCGCGACCGCGGCTGATGATCCCCTGCAGCAGTGAGCGACGTTTCACGTGAAACACGATGCACGCGCCGTCGACCCGGGACCGCTCGACACTCCGAAATACGTACGTATGGCAGCTTTTTAGGATCAGTTGCGCCCCGCTGAGGGGTCAGCGGCGACGACGTGTACGGCTCGGGCGGGCGGCCTTGGCCCGCTTGGCGGCGAACCGCACACCGCCGGGGCTCTCCCCGACCTCCACCCGGACGACCGTCGACAGAGGATCCACGATCCCCTCACCGACCTGGAGCACCGAGGTCTCCACCACGCCGAGCTTGGAGAGGGCGGCACGGGCGCCGATGATCTCCTCCTCGGCGGTGTCCCCCTTGAGGGCCAGCATCTCGCCGTACGGACGCAGCAGGGGAACGCCCCAGCCGGCCAGACGGTCCAGCGGGGCCACGGCCCGGGCCGTCACCACGTGCACCGGCGACAGCTTGCCGAGGACCTCTTCGGCCCGGCCGCGGACGACCGTCACATGGTCCAGGCCCAGCAGCTCCACGACCTCCTGCAGGAAGTTGGTGCGGCGCAGCAACGGCTCCAGGAGCGTGATCTTGAGATCAGGCCGAACCAGCGCCAGCGGGATGCCGGGCAGGCCGGCGCCCGAGCCGACATCGCAGACGGTGACGCCCTCGGGGACCACCTCGGAGAGCACCGCGCAGTTCAGCAGGTGGCGCTCCCACAGGCGAGGGACCTCGCGGGGCCCGATCAGCCCTCGCTTGACGCCCGCGTCCGCGAGGAGCTCCGCGTACCGGACAGCCTCCGCGTAGTACTCACCGAATACCGTCCGCGCCTGCTCAGGCGCGGGGGGAAGCTCCGCTGCCTCCGTCACGGGGAACCGTCCTTCCGTACCGCACGCGTACGTGCGAGCGCACTGTGGTGGCTGTTATCAGGCTGACAAAGATCGGCCCCGCCTGCGAGCAGACGGGGCCGACTCTACGACGAGGGGTCAGGCAGGGAGAACGACGACGAAGCGCTGTGGCTCCTCGCCCTCGGACTCGCTGCTCAGACCGGCGGCCGCGACCGCGTCGTGCACGACCTTGCGCTCGAACGGTGTCATCGGGTCCAGTTTGACCGGGGCACCGGTCGACTTCGCCTCGGCCGCCGCCTTGGCGCCGATCTCGGCGAGCTCGGTGCGCTTCTGGGCGCGGAAGCCGGCGATGTCGAGCATCAGACGGCTGCGGTCACCGGTCTCCCGGTGCACGGCGAGGCGGGTCAGCTCCTGGAGGGCCTCCAGCACCTCGCCGTCGCGGCCCACGAGCTTCTGCAGTTCGCGGCTGTTCGAGTCGCTGATGATCGAGACCGCAGCCCGGTCGGCCTCGACGTCCATGTCGATGTCGCCGTCGAGATCGGCGATGTCGAGGAGACCTTCGAGGTAGTCGGCCGCGATCTCGCCCTCCTGCTCCAGGCGGGTCAGGGTGTCGCCACCCTCAGCGGGGGCGGAGGTGGTGCCTTCCGTCACGGATCGACTCCTTCTACTTCTTGGACGACGGGTGCTTGGGCCGCTGCTGGCCCTTGCGCTGACCGGACTTTGCCTGACGGGTGGCACCGGAGTTGGCACGGCTCGGGCGCGCGGGCTTGTCGCCCTGCGCCGAGTCCTTGGCCTGATCGGCGGCGGAACCCTGCGGCTTCTTCTCCAGCGAGGTCTTGGGCTCCTCGGCGTCCGCCGGGGTGTCGGCGGCGTCCTCGGCGCTCTTCGTCGCGGGGGCCTGGGCGGCTGCCTGGCGCTTCGCCTTGGTCTGGCGCTTGGGCTGCTGACGCCGGGCCGCCGGCCCGCCCTCGGCTTCGGCCGCGATGGTGTCGCTCTTGATCACGGTGCCGTCGGCCTGGGCGGCGAAGCCGGCCTTGGCCAGGCCCGCGAAGAAGCGGCGCTCGTTCTCGTTGCGGTCACTGCCCTTGGCGACGATGGCCTTGACGATGTTCTTCCGGCGCCGGCCGCGGACCTCACCGTGGGAGGTGACGCTCTTCAGCAGTCGCTGGAGGTAGGAGTCCTGCGCCGCGCTGCCCGGAGTCGGGTTCTGGTTGATCACGTACATCTGCTGGCCCATGGTCCACACGTTGGTGGTCAGCCAGTAGACGAGGACACCGACGGGGAAGTTGATGCCCATGACGGCGAAGATCACGGGGAAGATGTACATGAGCATCTTCTGCTGCTGCATGTACGGCGTCTTCACCGAGAGGTCGACGTTCTTCATCATCAGCTGGCGCTGCGTGTAGAACTGCGAGGCCGACATCATGATGATCATGATCGCGGTGACGATGCGGACCGACGTGATCGAGGCGTCGAGGGAGGCGACCTTCTCGGCACTGTCGGTGAAGGTGGCCGCCAGTGGGGCGCCGAAGATGTGCGCCTGACGGGCGCTCTCCAGCAGCGGCTGGTCGATGACACCGATCGTCTTGCCCGAGGCGATGCTGGACAGCACGTGGTACAGCGCGAAGAAGAACGGCGACTGGGCCAGGATGGGCAGGCACGAGGAGAGCGGGTTGGTGCCCGTCTCCTTGTACAGCTTCATCATCTCTTCGGACTGACGCTGCTTGTCGCTCTTGTAGCGCTCCTGGATCGCCTTCATCTTCGGCTGGAGCGCCTGCATGTTCCGGGTCGACTTGATCTGCTTGACGAACAGCGGGATCAGGCAGATCCGGATCAGCACCACCAGGGACACGATGGACAGACCCCAGGCCCAACCTGTGTCAGGGCCGAAGATCGCCCCGTACAGCTTGTGGAACTGGACGATCACCCATGAGACAGGTGTGGTGATGAAGCTGAAAAAACTGGCAATCGTGTCCACTAATCAGGCTCCTTGAGCATTGGGCGAGGTCTCTGCGGCCGGGCTCGTCTCGGCGGTGGACCCGCCCTTGTCGCCGCGCAGTGCGTTTCGCAGCATTTCGTGCCAGCGAGGCCGCTTGCGCGGAGGCACGTGGTCCACGCCGCCGGGCGACCACGGATTGCACCGCAGGATGCGCCAGGCGGTCAGGGCAGTGCCCTTGATCGCGCCATGCCGGTCGATGGCCGTGAATCCATAGTGGGAACACGACGGGTAGTACCGGCAGACGGGCCCGAGGAGCGGGCTGATTGTCCACTGGTACAGCTTGATGAGAGCCAGCAGCGGGTACTTCATCGCGTGCCCCCTCCCAGGAGCCGCTGAAGAGCGGCGTCCAGGTCTCGGGCCAGCTGTGCGTGATCGGCGTCGCCGGCTCCGGGCAACGCCCGTACGACCACCAGGCTACCGGGGGGCAGCTCGGACAGCCGTTCGCGGACGAGGTGGCGCAGTCGTCGCTTCACCTGGTTGCGTACGACGGCGCCGCCCACGGCCTTGCTCACGACGAAACCCGCACGCGTCGGGGGAGCGCTCTCCCCAGGCGCGTGCGGGTCCGTTGCACCGCTGCGTAGATGGACGACGAGGATCGGGCGACCGGCCCGGCGCCCTCGGCGTACCGCGGTTGCGAAGTCCTCGCGCCGCCTCAGCCGATTCTCGGTAGGCAGCACGTCATGACCTGTTTGTTACGCGGATCAGGCGGACAGGCTCGAGCGACCCTTGCCACGGCGGTTCGCCAGGATGGCGCGACCGGCACGCGTGCGCATGCGCAGGCGGAAGCCGTGGGTCTTCGCGCGACGACGGTTGTTCGGCTGGAAGGTGCGCTTGCTCACTCGGGGGCTCCAGAAATGATTCGTGTGGTGGCGGGACATCGCCTGGCTGTCACCGTGCGCCCACGAGTAGCTCGCAATACGCCCGAGTGCACCGCTTCACGATCACAGACCGTGATCTTTGCCCATCGGAGGCAGGCGGCAGCAGCCATCGACAACTCGACCTGGTCACGGTACGCGCGGCTACGCCATCCGGTCAAACCGGCCCATCGCCGGGGTCCATTGTGCACAGGCTGTGGACAACAACTTGAACCACGTCAGCCGCCGCGACTACCGTGGCCGGACTCCAGAACTTTTCCGTTCTGTCCTTACCTGTCCTGACGGACATCGACCCACCGTCCCGAGAACCACACATTCGTGGGACCTGCGAGGAAGCGTGCCCTGTGGCTGACGTACCTGCCGATCTTGCCGCAGTGTGGCCACGCGTGCTGGAGCACCTCCTCAGAGAAGGCCAGCAGGGCATGGAGCCCAAGGACAAGCAGTGGATCGAGCGCTGCCAGCCTCTCGCCCTGGTGGCCGACACCGCGCTCCTCGCCGTCCCCAACGAGTGGGGCAAGCGGGTGCTCGAAGGACGCCTGGCGCCGCTGATCAGCGAGACGCTCAGCCGGGAGTGCGGCCGGCCCATCCGGATCGCGATCACCGTCGACGACTCGGTGGGCGAGCCCAGCCCGCCGGCACCGCCGATCCACCACCAGCAGCAGTCCCCGCAGCAGGGTCGCTACGACGAGCGGCCGCCCGCGGACGGGTACGAGAAGTACGACGGCTACGGCCACCGGCCCGCGCATGACGACGGGCTGCCGACCGCGCGTCCCGCCTACCCGGACTACCAGCAGCAGCGGCCCGACCCGGGTGCCTGGCCGCGGGGCGGGGACGACCACTCCTGGCAGCAGCCCCGGCTCGGCGGCTACCAGGAGCGGGAGCCGTACGCCGGGCCCCGTCACCCCCAGTCCCAGCAGCCGCGCTACGACGAGCGGCCGTCCTCCTACGACCAGCCGCAGCGGCCCGAGCGCGACGGGCTCGTCGACCCGCAGGGGCCGGGGTCCGGCCAGGGCCCGCGTCCCGGCGGTCCGGTCCCGGGTCCGGGCGGCGGCGGCCCCGGCGTGGGACGCCCGGGCGCGTCCTCCGGGCAGGGCGGGGCGTCCGGCGCCCCCGGCGAGCAGCACGCACGCCTCAACCCCAAGTACCTGTTCGACACCTTCGTCATCGGTTCCTCGAACCGCTTCGCGCACGCGGCCGCCGTCGCCGTCGCCGAGGCTCCGGCGAAGGCGTACAACCCCCTCTTCATCTACGGGGAGTCGGGCCTCGGCAAGACGCACCTGCTGCACGCCATCGGTCACTACGCGCGGAGCCTCTATCCGGGGACGCGTGTGCGGTACGTGAGCTCGGAGGAGTTCACCAACGAGTTCATCAACTCGATCCGCGACGGCAAGGGCGACACCTTCCGCAAGCGCTACCGCGATGTGGACATCCTGCTGGTCGACGACATCCAGTTCCTCGCGAGCAAGGAGTCGACGCAGGAGGAGTTCTTCCACACCTTCAACACGCTCCACAACGCGAACAAGCAGATCGTCCTCTCCTCGGACCGGCCGCCCAAGCAGCTGATGACCCTGGAGGACCGGCTGCGCAACCGGTTCGAGTGGGGCCTCACGACCGATGTGCAGCCGCCGGAGCTGGAGACGCGGATCGCGATCCTCCGCAAGAAGGCGGTCCAGGAGCAGCTCAACGCCCCGCCGGAGGTCCTGGAGTTCATCGCCTCCCGGATCTCGCGGAACATCCGTGAGCTGGAGGGCGCACTGATCCGGGTCACGGCGTTCGCGAGCCTGAACCGGCAGCCGGTGGACCTGGGGCTGACGGAGATCGTGCTCAAGGACCTGATCCCGGGGGGCGAGGACGCCGCTCCGGAGATCACCGCCGGCGCGATCATGGCGGCGACGGCCGACTACTTCGGTCTCACCGTGGAGGACCTCTGCGGATCGTCACGCAGCCGGGTGCTGGTGACGGCCCGCCAGATCGCGATGTACCTCTGCCGGGAGCTCACGGACCTGTCGCTGCCGAAGATCGGCGCGCAGTTCGGCGGCCGTGACCATACGACGGTGATGCACGCGGACCGCAAGATCCGCGCGCTGATGGCCGAGCGGCGCTCCATCTACAACCAGGTCACCGAACTCACCAACCGCATCAAGAACGGCTGACGGGCCCTTTCCGCGCTCACGCGGACGGGCCCCAGGGCGCTCCGGGACACCTCCCGGGGCGCCCTTCATGCTGTCCGGCCGGTGTCCCCGGGCACTCGCGGACTCGCGGACTCGGGGACTCGGGGACACCGGCATTGGTGACTCGGGACCTCAGAGCCTCAGGCCTCGGGCCGGTCAGTCCCGGGTCCTCCTGCGTCCTCCTGCGCCGCCCTGCGCTCGCCTGGGGATGGCGCGTCGGTGTGCTCCGGCGCCGTTCCGGGCGCCCCCGGAAGGGCTTTTTCGCTCTCTCAGGAAGGTTCTGCCGGCTTCCGGGGCGCCGGTGCGAAGGCGCCGCTGTTCGAATACCAAAGGTGAGACGCCGGTTCTCCACAGATTGCGGGATGATCTTCCGTCCACAGGGTGGGGACCACCAAGTTATCCGGATCATGTCCACAGACGCTCCGAGTGGGAGATCATCACACCAGGTCAGACCCTTGGGGATTTGTTGGCAACCGTGATCCACAGCCTGTGGACAGATCTTTCGTCCACAGGGGCCCTTCGGGGTTGTCCACCGCCAACCCACAGGCCGCCGAGGGTTGCCCACAGCTTCTCCACACCGCTGTCCACTGTTCGGCAACGCAACACCCCCGCTCACCGCGTCGAGTGAAAGCGGTCACACCGAGGGGTGCGATTGGGCTGTGGGGAACGCGGGTAAAGCTGGGGACATCACTGGGGAGAACCCCGGGCTGCCTGTGTACCGGGTGTGCAGAACTTTCGGGCGTCCACAGAACGCCCCGGTTGTCCACGGGCGTCGCCCACAGGGCCGGTGGACAAAAAATCGGTGTTGACCTGCGAAAACGGGGTTATCCACGGTTTCCACAGGCCCTACTACTACTTCCACCTAGAGTTAGCCCGGAATCCGCTTCGAAGTGGGACCTGTGCACAACTCGAGGCCGGACCGTCGGCGACCTCTCGTCGCGACTTGACCCCGAGCCGCACCGAGTGTCGGTGGCGTGCGTCAGACTGGTTCCCGCAGTCGACGAAGAGCCAGCAACAGCAGGAGGCGGTTCCGGTGAAGATCCGGGTGGAGCGCGATGTACTCGCGGAGGCGGTGGCCTGGGTGGCCCGCAGCCTTCCGGCCCGTCCGCCGGCGCCCGTTCTCGCGGGCCTTCTGCTGAAGGCCGAGGACGGCGCGCTGAGCTTCTCCAGCTTCGACTACGAGGTCTCGGCCCGGGTCTCCGTCGAGGCGGAGGTCGAGGAGGACGGCACCGTCCTCGTCTCCGGCCGCCTGCTGGCCGACATCTGCCGCGCCCTGCCCAACCGGCCGGTCGAGATCTCCACAGACGGTGTACGGGCGACCGTGGTCTGCGGCTCCTCCCGCTTCACCCTCCACACCCTGCCTGTGGAGGAGTACCCGGCCCTGCCGGAGATGCCCACCGCCACCGGCACGGTCCCCGGCGAGATCTTCGCCTCCGCCGCCGCCCAGGTCGCCATCGCCGCCGGCCGCGACGACACGCTGCCCGTGCTCACCGGTGTGCGCATCGAGATCGAGGGCGACACGGTCACCCTGGCCTCCACCGATCGCTACCGCTTCGCGGTCCGCGAGTTCCTGTGGAAGCCGGAGTCCCCGGACGCCTCCGCCGTCGCCCTGGTGCCCGCCAAGACCCTCCTGGACACCGCCAAGGCGCTCACCAGCGGTGACACCGTCACGCTGGCGCTCTCCGGCTCCGGCAAGGGCGAGGGCCTGATCGGCTTCGAGGGCGCGGGCCGCCGCACCACCACCCGGCTCCTCGAAGGCGACCTGCCGAAGTACCGGACGCTGTTCCCGACCGAGTTCAACTCGATCGCGGTGATCGAGACCGCCCCGTTCGTCGAGGCCGTCAAGCGCGTGGCCCTGGTGGCCGAGCGCAACACCCCGGTGCGGCTCAGCTTCGAGCAGGGCGTGCTGATCCTGGAGGCCGGCTCCAGCGACGACGCACAGGCTGTGGAGCGCGTGGACGCGCAGCTGGACGGCGACGACATCTCGATCGCCTTCAACCCGACGTTCCTGCTGGACGGCCTGAGCGCGATCGACTCCCCGGTCGCCCAGCTCTCCTTCACGACCTCCACCAAGCCCGCCCTGCTGAGCGGCAAGCCCGCGGTCGACGCGGAGGCGGACGAGGCGTACAAGTACCTGATCATGCCCGTGCGTCTGTCGGGCTGACGGCCGTCGACTGAGCGGCCGACCCCACAGGTGTGCAACCGGGTCCGGGCGTAGGCTCGGACCCGGGTACGAACCGCACACGACGCTTAAGGAATCTCTGATGGAGCTCGGTCTCGTCGGTCTCGGCAAGATGGGCGGCAACATGCGCGAGCGCATCCGCCGCGCAGGCCACACCGTCATCGGATACGACCGCAACCCGGACCTCGCCGATGTCCCCAGCCTCGAAGAGCTTGTGGGCAAGCTCAAGGGTCCGCGCGTCGTGTGGGTGATGGTCCCGGCCGGTGCCGCGACCCAGTCCACCGTCGACGAGCTGGGCGCGCTGCTCTCCCCCGGCGACATCGTCGTGGACGGCGGCAACTCCCGCTGGACCGACGACGAGAAGCACGCGGAGGAGCTCGCCGCCAAGGGCATCGGCTTCGTCGACTGCGGCGTCTCCGGCGGCGTCTGGGGCCTGGAGAACGGCTACGCCCTGATGTACGGCGGTGACGCCGAGAACGTGGCGAAGGTCCAGCCGATCTTCGACGCGCTCAAGCCCGAGGGCGAGTTCGGCTCCGTCCACGCCGGCAAGGTCGGCGCCGGCCACTTCGCCAAGATGGTCCACAACGGCATCGAGTACGCGATGATGCAGGCGTACGCCGAGGGCTGGGAGCTCCTGGAGAAGGTCGACTCCGTCACCGACGTGCGCGAGGTCTTCCGCTCCTGGCAGGAGGGCACGGTCATCCGCTCCTGGCTGCTCGACCTGGCCGTCAACGCGCTGGACGAGGACGAGCACCTGGAGAAGCTGCGCGGCTTCGCGCAGGACTCCGGCGAGGGCCGGTGGACCGTCGAGGCGGCCATCGACAACGCCGTGCCGCTGCCCGCGATCACCGCGTCGCTGTTCGCGCGGTTCGCGTCCCGTCAGGACGACTCCCCGCAGATGAAGATGATCGCCGCGCTGCGCAACCAGTTCGGCGGCCACGCGGTCGAGTCCACGAAGTAATCCACAGGCTGTGCACCCGGCGGTGCACAGCTGCCGGGGAAGGTCGGCGCCCACCATGCACGTCACGCATCTGTCGCTGGCCGACTTCCGCTCCTACGCCCGGGTCGAGGTCCCGCTCGACCCGGGCGTCACCGCTTTCGTGGGGGCGAACGGCCAGGGCAAGACCAATCTCGTCGAGGCCGTCGGCTACCTCGCCACCCTCGGCAGCCACCGCGTCGCCTCCGACGCGCCCCTCGTCCGCATGGGAGCGGACCGGGCGATCATCCGGGCCGCGGTCACCCAGGGCGAGCGCTCCCAGCTGGTCGAGCTCGAGCTCAACCCCGGCCGGGCCAACCGCGCCCGTATCAACCGGTCCTCGCAGGTCAGACCCCGTGATGTGCTGGGGATCGTTCGGACCGTGCTGTTCGCGCCCGAGGACCTCGCCTTGGTGAAGGGCGACCCCGGCGAGCGCCGGCGCTTCCTCGACGAGCTGATCACGGCGCGCGCGCCGCGCATGGCCGGCGTGCGCGCCGACTACGACCGGGTGCTCAAGCAGCGCAACACGCTCCTGAAGTCCGCCGCCATGGCCCGCCGCCACGGCAGCCGTGGCATGGACCTGTCGACGCTGGAGGTGTGGGACCAGCACCTCGCCAGAGCCGGTGCCGAGCTGCTGGCCCAGCGCCTCGACCTCATCGGCGTGCTCCAGCCGCTCGCCGACAAGGCGTACGAGCAGCTGGCGCCCGGCGGCGGACCGATTCTGCTGGAGTACCGGCCGTCCGCGCCGGGACCCGGCCACACCCGCGAGGAGCTGTACGAGCAGATGCTCGGGGCGCTCGCCGAGGTCAGGAAACAGGAGATCGAGCGCGGGGTCACCCTCGCCGGACCGCACCGGGACGAGCTGCTGCTCAAGCTCGGCGACATGCCGGCGAAGGGGTACGCCAGCCACGGCGAGTCCTGGTCGTACGCGTTGGCCCTGCGGCTGGCCTCGTACGACCTGCTGCGGGCGGAGGGCAACGAGCCGGTCCTGGTGCTCGACGACGTCTTCGCCGAGCTGGACGCGCGGCGCCGGGAACGGCTCGCGGAGCTGGTGGCGCCGGGCGAGCAGGTGCTGGTGACGGCGGCGGTGGACGACGACGTCCCGGGAGTGCTGGCCGGGGCGCGCTACGGCGTCGCGGAGGGCCTGGTGGAGCGGCTGTGAGCGGCAGCGAAGGCGAGGCCCCCCAGGCGGGAGCGAAGACCCCGGAGCCGTCCGGCGTCGACCTGGCGCGGGTCGCGCTGCGCGCCGCCAAGGAGCAGGCGAAGGCGCGGGGCGCGGCCGCCCAGCAGAAGAAGCAGGCCCGGCGGGGCGGCGGCCTGCGGTCCGGCGCGCACGCCGACGGGCGCGACCCGATGGCGCTCGGTTCGGCGATCAACCGGCTGATCACCGAACGCGGCTGGGAGGCGCCGGCGGCCGTGGGCGGGGTCATGGGCCGCTGGCCGCAGATCGTCGGCGAGGACCTGGCCAAGCACTGCGAGCCGCTGAAGTACGACGACGACCCCGAGGAGCGGGTGCTCACCGTGCAGTGCGACTCGACGGCGTGGGCGACCCAGCTCCGCCTCCTGGCGCCGCGCCTGGTGGCCCGGCTGAACGAGGACCTGGGCCACGGCACGGTCCGCGCGATCAAGGTCCTCGGCCCGGGCGGCCCGCGCAAGGGGTACGGCCCGCTCCGGGCACCGGGGTCCGTGGGACCCGGCGACACGTACGGCTGAGGCACGACGCCGGCGGCCGGGGGCGCGGGGTCAGGGCGTGCGGGCCCGCGATGCGCACGCCTCGGCGGGCCGCCTCGCGCCCGCGGCCCCGGGAGGCTTCTCCGGTGCGGCCCCTGCTCGGCCCCAGCCGCTCGTACACAGGTCCCTCGCGCCCAGGCCCTTCGTACACACGCACCCCGTCCCGCCCCTGCGCCCCGCACCGCCCTACCCCGGCCCCAGGCGGCCCCCACACCCCCTCCCTACGCGCGCACGCGCGCGCCCGCGGTGGCCCCCCGTTTCGCCCCCTCCGTGCCGCTCGGCCCGCCCCGTATGCCACCCCGGCGGCGCCCGCACACCCCCCGCCCGGGACCCCACCCGATCGGTTGCCCACAACCGGTCACCGCCCGAAGCGCTGGGTGGCCGTCAGAGCCCTTTGGAGCCCCCGTCCGGATATGGGGAGTCGTCTCGCTCCCGCTCAGGGCGGCACATGCGGACTCAGGTACCGGCAAACCCCCACTCGTGTCAGCGCTACCGGTAGACTGGTGGGTAATCCCGCCACCCCGCGGAACAAGTCGAACGACGCAGCCGCTCCCGTATGCCCGGAGAACGGCTTGTGCTGTGCCAGAAAGGGCGCTTCGTGGCCGATTCCGGCAACCCCAACGAGAACACTCCGTCCGCCCACGCTGCGTCGTACGACGCCAGCGCGATCACCGTCCTCGAGGGTCTGGACGCGGTCCGCAAGCGACCCGGCATGTACATCGGCTCGACCGGTGAACGGGGACTGCACCACATGGTGCAGGAGGTCGTCGACAACTCCGTCGACGAGGCCCTGGCCGGCCACGCGGACACCATCGACGTGACGATCCTGGCCGACGGCGGCGTCCGCGTCGTCGACAACGGGCGCGGCATCCCCGTCGGCATCGTGGCGTCCGAGGGCAAGCCGGCCCTGGAGGTCGTGCTGACGGTCCTGCACGCGGGCGGCAAGTTCGGCGGCGGCGGCTACGCGGTCTCCGGCGGTCTGCACGGCGTCGGCGTCTCCGTCGTCAACGCCCTCTCCACCAAGGTCTCGGTGGAGGTCAAGACCGACGGCCACCGCTGGACGCAGGACTACAAGATGGGCGTCCCCACCGCCCCCCTCGCCCAGCGCGAGGAGACCGACGAGACCGGCACCTCGGTCACGTTCTGGTCCGACCCGGACATCTTCGAGACGACCGAGTACTCCTTCGAGACGCTCTCGCGCCGCTTCCAGGAGATGGCCTTCCTCAACAAGGGCCTGACGATCACGCTCACCGACGAGCGCGCGTCCGCGAAGGCCACGGTCGGCGCCGACGACCCCGACGCCGAGGCGGCCGAGGAGCAGCCGGCGAGGACGGTCAAGTACCACTACGAAGGCGGCATCGTCGACTTCGTGAAGTACCTCAACTCCCGCAAGGGCGAGCTGATCCACCCCACCGTCATCGACGTCGAGGCCGAGGACAAGGAGCGCATGCTCTCGGTCGAGATCGCGATGCAGTGGAACTCGCAGTACACCGAGGGCGTGTACTCCTTCGCGAACACCATCCACACCCACGAGGGCGGAACGCACGAAGAGGGCTTCCGCGCCGCACTGACGGGTCTGGTCAACCGGTACGCGCGCGACAAGAAGCTGCTGCGCGAGAAGGACGACAACCTCACCGGCGAGGACATCCGCGAGGGCCTGACGGCGATCATCTCCATCAAGCTGGGCGAGCCGCAGTTCGAGGGCCAGACGAAGACGAAGCTGGGCAACACCGAGGCCAAGACCTTCGTCCAGAAGATCGTCCACGAGCACCTCAACGACTGGTTCGACCGCAACCCCGTCGAGGCCGCGGACATCATCCGCAAGTCGATCCAGGCGGCCACCGCGCGCGTGGCGGCCCGCAAGGCCCGCGACCTGACCCGCCGCAAGGGCCTGCTGGAGTCGGCCTCCCTGCCGGGCAAGCTGAGCGACTGCCAGTCGAACGACCCCACCAAGTGCGAGATCTTCATCGTCGAGGGTGACTCCGCCGGCGGCTCGGCCAAGTCCGGCCGCAACCCGATGTACCAGGCCATCCTGCCGATCCGCGGCAAGATCCTGAACGTCGAGAAGGCGCGGATCGACAAGATCCTCCAGAACACCGAGGTCCAGGCGCTGATCTCGGCCTTCGGCACCGGAGTCCACGAGGACTTCGACATCGAGAAGCTCCGCTATCACAAGATCATCCTGATGGCGGACGCCGACGTCGACGGCCAGCACATCAACACCCTGCTGCTGACCTTCCTCTTCCGCTTCATGCGTCCGCTGGTCGAGGCCGGTCACGTCTACCTCTCCCGCCCGCCGCTCTACAAGATCAAGTGGGGCCGGGACGACTTCGAGTACGCGTACTCG
The DNA here is from genome assembly GCF_042957155.1 of Streptomyces sp. NPDC008121. Lineage (NCBI taxonomy): Bacteria > Bacillati > Actinomycetota > Actinomycetes > Kitasatosporales > Streptomycetaceae > Streptomyces > Streptomyces sp. NPDC008121. The sequence continues at coordinate 248,744 of NZ_JBIBHT010000004.1, forward strand.
GACCGGGAGCGCGACGCGCTCGTCGAGCTGGGCAAGCAGAACGGCAAGCGGATCCGCGAGGACTCGATCCAGCGCTTCAAGGGTCTGGGCGAGATGAACGCCGAAGAGCTGCGCATCACCACGATGGACCAGGACCACCGTGTGCTCGGCCAGGTCACGCTGGACGACGCGGCCCAGGCCGACGACCTGTTCTCGGTGCTGATGGGCGAGGACGTCGAGGCCCGGCGCTCCTTCATCCAGCGCAACGCCAAGGACGTTCGCTTCCTCGACATCTGAGTCGGTCTCAGCTGACCGTACGAAAGGACTGACGACCAGCAATGGCCGACGAGAACCCCCCTGTCACGACCGAAGAAGAAGAGCCGGTGCTGCGGATCGAGCCCGTCGGGCTCGAGACCGAGATGCAGCGGTCGTACCTCGACTACGCGATGTCCGTCATCGTCTCCCGCGCGCTGCCCGACGTACGGGACGGCCTCAAGCCCGTCCACCGGCGCGTGCTGTACGCGATGTACGACGGCGGCTACCGGCCCGAGAAGGGCTTCTACAAGTGCGCCCGCGTCGTCGGCGACGTCATGGGCACCTACCACCCCCACGGCGACTCCTCCATCTACGACGCCCTGGTCCGCCTGGCCCAGCCGTGGTCGATGCGGATGCCGCTCGTCGACTCCAACGGCAACTTCGGTTCCCCGGGCAACGACCCGGCCGCCGCCATGCGGTACACCGAGTGCAAGATGATGCCGCAGTCGATGGAGATGCTCCGGGACATCGACGAGGAGACCGTCGACTTCCAGGACAACTACGACGGCCGCAACCAGGAGCCGACGGTCCTGCCGGCCCGCTTCCCGAACCTGCTGGTCAACGGCAGCGCCGGCATCGCGGTCGGCATGGCGACCAACATCCCGCCGCACAACCTCCGCGAGGTCGCGGCCGGCGCCCAGTGGGCGCTTGAGCACCCCGAGGCCACCCACGAGGAGCTGCTCGACGCGCTCATCGAGCGGATCAAGGGCCCGGACTTCCCGACCGGCGCGCTGGTCGTGGGCCGCAAGGGCATCGAGGAGGCCTACCGCACGGGCCGCGGCTCCATCACCATGCGCGCGGTCGTCGAGGTCGAGGAGATCCAGAACCGCCAGTGCCTGGTGGTCACGGAGCTTCCGTACCAGACCAACCCCGACAACCTCGCGCAGAAGATCGCCGACCTCGTCAAGGACGGCAGGATCGGCGGCATCGCCGACGTCCGCGACGAGACCTCGTCCCGTACCGGCCAGCGCCTCGTCATCGTGCTCAAGCGCGACGCCGTCGCGAAGGTCGTCCTCAACAACCTGTACAAGCACACCGACCTGCAGACGAACTTCGGCGCCAACATGCTGGCGCTCGTCGACGGCGTGCCGCGCACCCTCTCGCTCGACGCGTTCATCCGCCACTGGGTGACGCACCAGATCGAGGTCATCGTCCGCCGGACCCGCTTCCGGCTGCGCAAGGCCGAGGAGCGGGCGCACATCCTGCGCGGTCTGCTCAAGGCGCTCGACGCCATCGACGAGGTCATCGCGCTCATCCGGCGCAGCGACACCGTCGAGGTCGCGCGCGAGGGCCTGATGGGCCTGCTGGAGATCGACGAGATCCAGGCCAACGCCATCCTCGAGATGCAGCTGCGCCGGCTCGCCGCCCTGGAGCGCCAGAAGATCGTCGCCGAGCACGACGAGCTCCAGGCCAAGATCAACGAGTACAACGCGATCCTCGCCTCCGAGGAGCGTCAGCGGCAGATCGTCAGCGAGGAGCTGGCGCTGCTCGTCGAGAAGTTCGGCGACGACCGCCGCTCCAAGCTGGTGCCCTTCGACGGTGACATGTCCATCGAGGACCTGATCGCCGAGGAGGACATCGTCGTCACCATCACGCGTGGCGGCTATGTGAAGCGTACGAAGACCGAGGACTACCGCTCGCAGAAGCGCGGCGGCAAGGGTGTGCGCGGCACGAAGTTGAAGCAGGACGACATCGTCGACCACTTCTTCGTCTCCACCACCCACCACTGGCTGCTCTTCTTCACCAACAAGGGCCGGGTCTACCGCGCCAAGGCGTACGAGCTCCCGGACGCCGGCCGGGACGCCCGCGGTCAGCACGTGGCCAACCTGCTGGCCTTCCAGCCGGACGAGCAGATCGCCGAGATCCTGGCGATCCGCGACTACGAGGCCGCGCCGTACCTGGTGCTCGCCACCAAGGCCGGCCTGGTGAAGAAGACCGCGCTGAAGGACTACGACTCGCCCCGTGCCGGCGGTGTCATCGCGATCAACCTCCGGGAGACGGAGGCGGGCGCCGACGACGAGCTGATCGGCGCGGAGCTGGTCTCCGCCGAGGACGATCTGCTGCTCATCAGCAGGAAGGCGCAGTCGATCCGGTTCACCGCGACCGACGACGCGCTGCGTCCGATGGGCCGCGCCACCTCCGGTGTGAAGGGCATGAGTTTCCGCGAAGGGGACGAGCTGCTCTCGATGAATGTCGTCCGGCCGGGTACGTTCGTCTTCACCGCCACCGACGGTGGGTACGCCAAGCGGACCAACGTCGACGAGTACCGCGTCCAGGGTCGCGGTGGCCTCGGCATCAAGGCCGCCAAGATCGTGGAGGACCGCGGCTCGCTCGTGGGCGCGCTGGTGGTCGAGGAGACGGACGAGATCCTCGCCATCACGCTCTCCGGTGGTGTGATTCGCACGCGAGTCAACGAAGTCAGGGAGACCGGCCGTGACACCATGGGCGTCCAGCTGATCAACCTGGGCAAGCGCGATGCCGTCGTCGGCATCGCACGTAATGCCGAGGCCGGCAGCGAGGCCGAAGAGGTCGACGGTGCCGACGGCATCGACGGCGCCGAAGGTGTCGCCGAGGTCGAGGACACGGACACGGACAGTGCCGAGGTCGCTGCCGCGGCGGAGGCAGCCGAGGGCAGCGAGCCCTCGGCCGGGGAGCACGAGGAGTAGAGCGTGAGTGGAGCCACGGGCGCCGGATCGGCGGCTGCCGGAGCTTCTGCAGGTGCTGGAGCGGACGGTACCCGTGGTTCCACCACGGACTCCCAGGGGGTTGCGGTGACGGACACTCGAGGGCCCAAGCCCTCGTACGACACGTACAACGGGCCGCTGCCCGGCGAACGCGCGGGAGCGCAGCAGCCGGGCGGTCCGTACCACCCGCCGCAGGCGTACGGCGCTCAGGCGCCGGGCGCCGGCGGTACGGGCGGCCAGGACGCGGCGGCCGTGCGCCGGCCGCGTACCGGGGCGAAGACCACGCCCCGCACGCGCAAGGCGCGGCTGCGGGTGGCCAAGGCCGACCCGTGGTCGGTGATGAAGGTGAGCTTCCTGCTCTCCATCGCGCTGGGCATCTGCACGGTGGTGGCCGCGTCGGTGCTGTGGATGGTCATGGACGCCATGGGCGTCTTCTCGACCGTCGGCGGCACCATCAGCGAGGCCACGGGCTCGAACGAGGACAACGGCTTCGACCTGCAGTCGTTCCTGTCGCTGCCGCGGGTCCTCATGTTCACGTCGGTGATCGCGGTCATCGACGTGGTCCTGATGACCGCGCTGGCGACGCTCGGCGCGTTCATCTACAACCTGTCGGCCGGTTTCGTCGGCGGTGTCGAGCTCACGCTGGCGGAAGACGAGTGAGCCGCCTGGGGGCCGCCCGGAACCGATTTTGGGACTGGCCCCCAGGTGCGCTAATCTTCAGAGGTCAGCGCGCGGGACATACACCGCAGAGCGCGGCGGGGCTATAGCTCAGTTGGTTAGAGCGCATCCCTGATAAGGATGAGGCCACAGGTTCAAATCCTGTTAGCCCCACCAGTAGTACGAAGGCCCCCGACCGATCACGGTCGGGGGCCTTCGGCGTGCGAGACGGCGGGCGGAGCCCGACTGGCTGCGGGCGGGGGCGGGAACGCGGTCCGACCAGGGCGGGCGCGGGCTTGAACCGCCGCGGTGAGGAATCGCTTCCGCCGGGAAGGCGGGAGACCGGAGAGTAGGTCACCGATCGGTATCGGTCGATGTGTAGAGTGGGCGTCAGAAGTCTCCTACGTCAACGAAAGACGAGGTCGCGCGGTGAAGAAGCTTCTCCTGGTCGCACTGGCCGCCATCGGCGGGCTCCTCGTGTACCGCCAGATCCAGGCGGATCGCGCCGAGCAGGATCTGTGGACGGAGGCGACCGACTCCGTGCCCGCAGGTTCGGGTGTGTGAGACGAAGACCGTCAGTGAACGAAGCCCCGGCCGCGCTTGAGCGGCCGGGGCTTCGTGCTGTGTCGGGACCGTGACGGGCAGCCCCTTGAGTTCACCCCCGCGAATCACTAGCTTGCGAGAGCAAAGTTGAGCGGTCGCGGTCAACGGTGGCGGCGGGTGGGAGACGAGGAGAAGCGCGTGGAGCGTGCGAAGACGCGGCGCGGGTGGGGCGGTCGGCGCGGGGACCGGCGGGCCGGGCAGCGGACGGCGTCCGTACGGTCCGCGTCCGTGCGGACGGTGGCCGTGCGGGGGACCGGTCGGCGGACGGCGTTCGTACGGGCGGTCGGGGCCCTGGTCGCCGCGGTGTGCGCGGCCGGTGCGCTGCCCGGGCAGGCGTGGGCCGCCGGCGGGAGCGCGTACACCTTCGACGACACCGCGCAGCCCGTCCGGGGCGCGGCCTCCAACCTGGACGCCGAGCAGCTCAAGCCCGGCGGGACGTACCGGGACACCATCAAGAAGGACGGCAAGCTCTACTACCGCGTCGATCTCGACACCCAGCAGAACGCGTACGTCTCCGTGGTCGCCGTCCCCAGGTCGGGCGCCAAGGCGGAGTACGGCGACGGCATCAAGGTGAGCATGCGGGACGGCTCCGACAGCCAGTGCGGCTACCAGGACGCCACCTTCGGCTCCGGCGGCTTCACCCGCCCCGTCACCGCCTACGCCCACCGCACGATCGATCCGGACAGCTCCACCTGCCGGCAGGCCGGCGCGTACTACGTCCTTGTCGAGCGCACCTCCAAGGCCCCCTCTACGCCCGAGGACTGGGACCTGGAGATCCGCTACCTCACCGAGCCGGGCGTGCGGCGGACCGGCCCCACCGAGCTGCCCGAGAGCTGGCCGTCGTCCACGCCCCCGCCGCCCGCGGGCGGCCCGCAGAAGCGCCAGGGCGGCGCCGGCTTCCACGACGCCACCTCGCTGCGCCAGGGAGAGTGGCGTACCGACATCAAGCCCGGCCAGACGCTTTTCTACCGGGTGCCCGTCGGCTGGGGCCAGCAGATCCACGCCAGCGCCGAACTGGGCACGAGCCCCTCCGGGGACACGTACATCGGCAACGCGCTCGTGCTGTCGCTCGACAACCCCGCCCGGGGCCACGTCGACGAGGACACCGTCAGCTACTCCGGCGGACCGGCGACCCTGTCGCTCGACCCGCACCGGCCGGTGGCGTACGAGAACCGCTACGCCTCCAACAGCTACACCAACGCCCTGCGGTTCGCCGGCTGGTACCACCTCTCGGCCACCCTCAGCCCGGAGGTCGCCAAGGCGTACGGCGACAAGCCGGTGCCGCTGACCCTGCGGGTGAACGTCACCGGTACGGCGACGTCCGGTCCCGCGTACACCGGGGACGCCGGGCCGTTCCAGGTCACCGACGACGACCGGGACGCGGCGGCCAGCGGGCAGAGCGGGCCCCAGGCGGAGAAGAGCGACAGCATGCGGCTGGTCGCCGCCGCCGGGATCGGGTCCGGGACGGTCCTACTGCTCGTCCTCGGCGTGTGGACGGTCCTCGGCAGGCGCCGGGCGGCCGCTCAGGCGCCTCAGGACGGCCCTCCGGGCGGTCCGCCGGGGTTCGGGCCGCCGACGGCCTGGTGAGGGGCGAGCCCGGGCGTCAGGCCTGGGTGAGGGCCCAGATCCCGACCGCGAAGCAGACCAGCGCCAGGAAGAGCACCGGGACCGCGACCTTCGGGGGCGGTCCCGGCCGCCGCTCGGCGGCGCGCGGAAGGGGAGCGTCCGGGAGCCGGCCGCCCGCGGCGGCGGGCGGGACGTGAGCGGTGTACGGGACGGTGGAGGGCTGCGCGTACGGCCCGGCGGCCGTCGGCGCCCGGGCGACGTCCACGCGCGCCGCAGGCCCGGGAGCCGGCTGCGGAGGCGGCGGCAGATGGAAGCTGCCCGTCTCGGAAGCGCCCGGCGACGGCCGGTGCGACGGCTGCTCCGCGGGCACGGGAGTGGGGACGGGTGCGGGTACGGGTCCGGGGGTGTGGTCCGGTACGGGTGCGGCGGCGCCGGCGACCGGGGCCTGGGGCGCCGTGACGGGGGCCTGCGGGGCCGGGAGCGCCGGGTCCTGGGGCGCCGGCTTCTCGGGGCCGTGCGGGCCGAAACCGGCCGGCAGCGGGCCGATCTGGTCGAAGACCTCCACCGGCTCCTCGTCAGGACCCGCCTCGGGCAGCATCTCCACCGCCGCGGTGAGCGCCTTGCGCACCCCCGTGGCCGTCCGGAACCTCGCCTGCGGGTCCGGCTGCAGCAGACCGGCGAGAACCTGCCACAGCGGCTCCGGAATGCCCTCGGGGGCGCCCGGGGTGCCATGGGCCATGAAGTACTCGATCAGGGCCCGTGAGTCGGGCTTGCGGCCCTGCAGCAGATAGAGCGCGACCAGACCCACCGCGAACAGATCGGCCGGGAAGTCCGGCTCCGCGCCCATCATCTGCTCCGGCGCGAAGTAACCCGGCGTCCCCACCACGTAGTTGGTCTCGGTCAGGCGGGGTTCGCCCTTGCGCATGGAGATGCCGAAATCGGACAGCCGCAGATGCGGCCGCCCGGTCCCGGTCACGTCCAGCAGGATGTTCGCCGGCTTGATGTCACGGTGCACGACCCCCTCCGCGTGCACCGCCGCCAGGCCGGCCAGCAGCTGGTCGAGCAGGGTGCAGACGAAACGCGGCGGCAACGGGCCGTAGTCGCCGATCACATGCGCCAGCGAACCACCGGCCAGCAGGTCCATGGTGAACAGGACCTTGTCGTCGTCCGCGGCCCAGCTGGCCGGGGCGAGGACATGGGGGTGGTCGATCCGCAGCGCCTGCTCGCGCACGAACCGCAGGAGCGTGTGGGCGTCGCTCTGCTGCAGCACCTTGGCCGCCACATAGCGGCGGCGCCGGTGGTCCCAGGCGCGCCACACCGCGCCGACCCCGCCGCGTCCGATCGGGTCGATCAGCTCGTACCGACCAGCGAAGACCTCACCCATCGCTCTGCGCCCGCTCCCCGTCGTGCTTCCGTGCCCGTCGTGCTTCCGTGCCCGTCGTGCCCTCGTGCCGTGTCGGTTCCGCCGTACCGGCCGCGGCCACGGTGCGAGCACCACGGCCCCGGCCGGGGGCGGACCCGTGTCAGTTCTGGTGCGACTCGTAGTGCGCGACCGCGTCGGCGGTGCGCCCGGCGCCGTACACCCGGAGGAACTCTGCCAGTTCCGGGTGGACGGGGGCGAGGGAGTCGGCGGCATCGATGATGTCGCCCGCCGCCGCCACCGAACGCAGCAGCGACTGGATCTCCCGGACCACGCGGCGCACGGTCGGCGCGCCCGAGCTGTTGGTGGTCTGGCTGGTGCCCGTCAGCACCGAGCCGCCCTGCGACTTCTTGATCTCGTCCATCCGGTCCGTGGCCTCGGCCGCGCTGACGCTGCCGTCGGCGACCAGGCCGGCGAGCTCCTGCAGGGCCTGGACGCGCTGGACGACGGCGGGGTTGCCGATCTTGGCCCGCTGACCGCTCATCAGCTGGGAGAGCATGGGCGCGGACAGTCCGAGCACGGCCGCGAGCCTGGCCTGATTGAGCCCGAGATCGTCGATGAGCCGACGGAAGAGCGCCCCCAGCGGCTCTCCGTACCAACTGCGCTGAAGCTCTCTGGCTCTTGCCGTGGCTTCCTGCTGCGCTGCGTCCATTACTTCTCCCCATCCCTGCGGTTCGCCACTGCGAACCTCGGGCAGCATCTTACGGAGCGTGGTGGCCGACCGGGAGTCCCAATCCTTTTGCGAGATACAGGGGGAGACCCGGTACTCTGTTCTCGTTCCGGGGCCTTAGCTCAGTTGGTAGAGCGCTGTCTTTGCATGGCAGATGTCAGGGGTTCGACTCCCCTAGGCTCCACTCTTCACACCCCTTCCTACCTGCGGAAACGCGGTTCGAAGGGGTGTTTTGCGTGCCTCCGAAGCCGGGCGCGCGGGCGGGCGGGGACGTCCGTCCGAGGGTTGTCCCACGGCCGTCGGCGGGCGAAACGGGCGGGCCGCGCGGGAGCGGTTCGCGGGGGTGAAGCCGCGGGTCACCGGTGGGAAGCGGTGCCGCGGCGAGGGTCTGAGGGGGCGGCCGCGCAGCCGTCCGCACCCCGCGGCGGTGGCTCGCGGACGCCGGAAGTGGCCCGCTTTCCCCAGGGCGCAATGGACCAGAACGGCTGGGCCACCCGCCCCTAGCGTCGTGTCCATGGCACACGCTTCCCCTCCCGCTCCCCGGGGCCCGCACAGACCCGCGCGGGCGCCCCGCGCCCTCCTCGTCGCGCAGCTTTGCCACTCGATCGGCGACGGCGCCTTCTACGTCTCCTCGGCGCTCTACTTCACCCGGATCGTGGGACTCTCCACCTCCCAGATCGGCCTCGGGCTCACCCTCGCCTGGGCGGTCGGTTCGGTCGCCGGCGCGCCGCTCGGGCACCTCGCCGACCGGCGCGGGTCGCGGGGTACGGCGGTTCTCCTGGCGCTGACGACCGCCGCGGCCGTCGCCTCGTTCCTCGTCGTCCGCGCCTTCGTGCCGTTCCTGGTCGCCGCCGTCGTCTACGCCACCGCCCAGAGCGGCCTCGCCGCCGCCCGCCAGGCGCTGCTCGCCGGGCTGGTCGAGCCCGCGGCCCGTACGGAGGCGCTGGCCAGGCTCCAGTCGACCGTCAACGCCGGACTCGCCGTCGGCGCCGGCGTCGGCGGCCTCGCCCTGCACGCCGGCACCCGCCCCGCCTACCTCGCGGTGTTCGCCCTGGACGCGCTGTCCTTCCTGGCCTGCGCGCTCCTCCTGCGCGGCCTGCCCCGCGTGCTCCCCGCGCCCGCCCGCACGAACGCCGCCGGCGGGGAGCCGTCTCCGCGGGTGCTGCGCGACCGCCCGTACGCGCTGCTGACCCTCCTCAACGCGCTGCTGCTCCTGCGCCTGCCGCTGCTGAGCCTGGCCCTGCCGCTGTGGATCGTGGAGCGGACCTCCGCACCGGGCTGGACGGTCTCGGCGCTCTTCGTCCTCAACACGGCGGCCGTGATGCTCTTTCAGGTCCGTACGGCAAGGAAGGTCACCGATCTTCCCGGCGCCACGCGCGCGGTGGCTCGCTCCGGGGTCGTCATGTGCGCCGCCTGCGGCGTCTTCGCGACGACGGCCGCCGGGCTCGGCCCGTGGACGGCGGTCGCCGTCCTCGTCCTGGCCGCCGTCCTCCAGGTCGCCGCGGAGATGCGCCACTCGGCCGGGTCCTGGCAGATCGGCTTCGCCCTCGCCCCGGCCGACCGGATCGGGCAGTACCAGGGCTTCTACGGCTCCGGCGTCCCGGTCGCCCGGACGCTCGGGCCGCTGCTCGTCACGACGCTGCTGATCACCTGGGGCGTGCCCGGCTGGCTGGTGTTCGGCGCGGTCTTCCTGGCCGCGGGGGCTGCCACGGGGCCCGCGGTGCGGTGGGCCGAGCGGTCCCGGGCGCGGGCGGGCGAACGGCGGTCACCGGCGGAGGCGGGCGCCGCGCTCTGAGCCGTACGGGTGGTGTTCATCGGAAGAACTGCGCGGTGTCGGCGTCGCTCCGTGGATTCCGGCAGTGCGTACACATCATGAGGAAGGTATGTAAAGCGCGCAACCTGAAATGCGCCACCCGAGAACGCCGTCCCAGCACGTCATTGAACAACCCGCCCGGGCACGCGACCCGAGCGTCATCCGCGAACGTCACGAAAGCGAGGGGCCATGGCCACCGCCAAGGTCAAGCAGTTCTGGACCGCCTTCATCTCCGTACTCTTCGCCCTGCTCGCCTCCGTCGGCCTGGCGAGCACCGCCACCGCCGCGCAGGCCCCCTCCGTGCAGCAGCCGGAGGAGCCGGCCGCGCCCGGCACCGCCACCGACCCCGGCGCGCGGGCCCTCGCGTCCGTACCGGCGCAGCGCACGCATCGGTGGAGCCCGGTGCGGGACCGCTCCCTGCCGCCCACGATCAAGCAGCGTATCGGCGCGGAAGCGCACGGCTCCTCGCCCTCGGTACGTCAGCGGCGCACCGGCACCCCGGCCGAGAACGACCCGGCCGCGCAGCAGTCGGAGCTGTCGGGCCTGGCCCTTGCCTCGGCCGCGTAGGGCGCGGGGAGACGGTTCGCTCCCCACGCCCTACGTCCGTGCCGGTTCGTGTGTCCGTCGTCGTGGGACCGCCGGTCCCGGGTCTTCCCCGGAACCCGTAAGGCTCCCGGGTCAGGGACGCTCGTCGCGGTCCGTGGTCTCGTCCTCGGCCGTTCCGGCCTCCGCCGCGGCGTCCGCCGCGTCGGCCGCCGCCTGCTTGGCCGCCAGCTCGTCGTCGAGAGTCTTGCCGCCGTCGACGGACGACAGCACCGACTCCTCGTCGAGTTCGGTAGGCGCGGGCGGTTCGACCAGCCAGTCCGGGTTGGCCTGCTTGTCCCACCACCTCCAGGCGGCGTAGGCGCCGCCGGCCAGAACACCCAGAACCGCGAGCCCCTTGGCGAGGCGTCCTGCCTTCGCCCGACGCTCGTGCTTCCTCACGATCTTCTGAATCTCCTTCGGCGTCACCTGACCGCGGAGCGCGGCCCAGGCGGCGATGGAGCGCGTGCCGGCCTCGTCGAGGACAGGACCGGTCACGGCGACCGCGTGCTCGACACGCGGAACGGTGTAATCGGCCGCCTGACGGGCGGCCTTGCGGGTCCGCACCGCGGCACGATGCGCGGCGGCGTCGACCCGCGGCGGCACGTGCGGTGCCACCCGGGAGTCGTACTGCACACGCGCTTGCTTACGGGCCTGACGCGCGGCCTTCTCCACCTTCGGCGCGAGCCGGAGGCGTGCCTCGTGCGCGTAGAGCGCGGCGTGGTCCTTGGCTGTGCCCGCGTACACCACGGCCTGGTCCTTGGCCGTGGTCGCATAGGGCGCCACCACTTCCGCGGCGTGCAGCACGCTGTCCTTGGCCGAATCGGTCGCGGTGCGCACGCTGTCCATCCGGGTCACGGGATCCTCCTACTCGGCGGCGGTCTTTTTCGCCTTTCCACCCTTTTCGAAATCATGCCTGCCGGATCCAGGTCCGGCATGCCCGAGCGGGCATCCGGGGCATGCGAGGATCGGACCGCCAGGGGAGACCCAGAGGAGAACGACGGAAGGCGGACCGTGGCCGAGCAGCTTTACGCCACTCTGAAGACCAACAGGGGCGACATCCAGATTCGGCTGCTGCCGAACCACGCCCCGAAGACGGTCCGGAACTTCGTGGAACTCGCGCAGGGCGAGCGCGAGTGGACCCACCCGGCCACCGGCCAGGTCTCCACGGACCGGCTCTACGACGGCACGGTCTTCCACCGGGTCATCAAGGGATTCATGATCCAGGGCGGCGACCCGCTGGGGAACGGCACCGGCGGCCCCGGCTACGAATTCGCCGACGAGTTCCACCCCGAGCTGTTCTTCGACCGTCCCTATCTCCTGGCCATGGCCAACGCCGGGCCGGGCACCAACGGCTCGCAGTTCTTCCTCACGGTCGGCGCCACGAGCTGGCTCAACCGCAAGCACACCATCTTCGGCGAGGTGAGCGGCGAGGCGAGCAAGAAGGTCGTCGACGCGATCGCCACCACGGAGACCAACCCGCGCACCGAGCGCCCGGTCGAAGACGTGGTCATCGAGTCCGTGGTGATCGAGAAGCGCCAGAGCTGACCCGCCGGCCGCCCGGAGCCGCGCCGTCCGGAGACCGCCCCCCGCGCCGCGCGGAGCCGGGCCGCACGCGCCGGAGCCGCGGCCGCCCGGAGCCGTGCCCCGGGCCGCGGCCGCCGGAGCGCCGCCCGGAACCCCCGGCCCCCGGGAACCTTTTCGCCCCGCCCGTCCGTCAGGAGGGCGGGGCGGTGCCGTGCGTCGCCGCCGTCGCACGTGGTCCGCACGCCCCAGCCGCCCTGTCCTCGGGAGGGACCCCATGGAGCCGGAGTCCGGCCCGCCGCGCTGTTACCGTCACCCGGACGTCGAGACGGGCATCCGCTGCACCCGCTGCGAGAAGCCGATCTGCCCCCAGTGCATGGTCTCCGCGTCGGTCGGCTTCCAGTGCCCCGACTGCGTGCGCAACGGCTCCGGCACGGGCCACGCGCCCGACGCCAACCAGCCGCGCACCCTGGCCGGCGGGCGGGTGGCCTCCGACGGGCGTCTGGTCACGAAGATCCTCATCGCGATCAACCTCGCCCTCTTCATCGCCGTCCAGGTGGCGGGCGACCGTCTCGTGGACGAGCTGTCGCTGATCGGGTACGCGTACAACCCGGCGCTCGGCGAGGTGGTGGGGGTCGCCGACGGCGAGTGGTACCGGCTGGTGACGTCCACGTTCCTGCACCAGGAGATCCCGCACTTCGTCTTCAACATGCTGGGTCTGTGGATCATCGGCGGGATCGTCGAACCGGAGCTGGGGCGGATCCGCTACGCCGTGCTGTGCCTGCTCTCCGGCCTCTCCGGCTCCGCGCTGGCCTTCCTCGTCGCCGCCTCGAACCAGCCGTCACTGGGCGCCTCGGGCGTCGTCTTCGGCCTGATCGGCTCGTGGGTGGTGCTGGCCCGGCGCAGGCGGTACGACATGCGGCCGGTGATCCTCTTCACGGCGCTGTCGCTGCTGCTCACCTTCACCCGCCCGGGCATCTCCTGGGAGGCGCACATCGGCGGCCTGGTCGGCGGCGCCCTGGTGACCTACGGCCTGGTGCACGCGCCCCGGACCCGCCGGGCCCTGGTGCAGTACGCCGCCTGTGGAGTGGTGCTCGCCATCGATCTGGGGCTGGTCCTGGCCCGCTCAGTGGCGCTCACCTGAGCGGTGACGGCTGTGGATGAGCCGCGCGGGCGAGCTTTCCCCAGAGTTATCCACAGGCGGTGGCCTTCGATGTGTGTTTCCTGGGGAACAACTGTGCCCCTCGTCTCTGAGCTGCGGCTTTCTTCTCAGAGCGAGGGGCCTGCCACCCTCCGTAAAGGAGGGGGCGCAGTCACACCGGCGTCAACCTACCGATGGGTTATCCACAGATCTTCGTAAGTTATCCAGTGCTGTGCACAACGCTGTGGATAACCTCAGGGCAAGGCTTGACGGCCGACCCGGGAAGGGCTACTTCCACTGGGTGGAGACGCCGAACCCGGCCGCGATGAAGCCGAAGCCCACGACGATGTTCCAGTTGTTGAGGGACTTCACCGGCAGCGTGCCGTCGGTGACATAGAAGACGACGATCCACACCAGCCCGATCAGGAACAGCGCCAGCATCACCGGTGCCACCCAGCTTCGGTTGGTCAGCTTGATGTTGGTGGCCTGCTTGGCGGGCGGAGGCGTGAAGTCGGCCTTCTTGCGGATACGTGACTTCGGCACGAGGGACTCTCCTGTCGATGCGCTGCGTGACCGCGCAGGGAACTGTGGCTGGCGCCGGGATGTGACGTAGGAGGACCACTGCGTCCCCCGGGCGTCCGTTAGCGTAGTGCTTCCGTGGCGCCGAAGGGGATCAGGGTACGTTGAGCAATTCCGCCGACTCTCCCACCGGGCCGGGCCGATCATCCCAGTGGCGGCCCGTCCGGGTCCTCACCGCTGCCGTTTTCGCCCTCGCCGGTCTGATCTTCGTCACCAGTTTCAACACCGCCAAGGGCACCAACATCCGCACGGACGCCTCCCTGCTGAGGCTCTCCGACCTGATCGAGGAACGCAGCCACAAGAACGCCGGCCTCGACGAGTCGACCGCCGCCGTGCGCCGCCAGGTCGACGCCCTCGCCGCCCGCGACGACGGCTCCACCAAGGCCGAGGACGCCAGGCTGCGCGCCCTCGAGGCGGCCGCCGGGACCACCGAGACCTCCGGCCCCGGACTGACCGTCACCCTCAATGATGCCCCGCCGAACGCCCAGGCGGCCCCCGGCTACCCCGATCCCCAGGCCAACGACCTCGTCATCCACCAGCAGGACCTCCAGGCCGTCGTCAACGCCCTGTGGAAGGGCGGCGCCAAGGGGATCAAGGTCATGGACCAGCGCCTCATCTCGACCAGCGCCGTCCGCTGCGTCGGCAACACCCTGATCCTCCAGGGTCGGGTCTACTCCCCGCCGTACAAGATCACCGCTGTGGGTGACCGGGACGCCCTGAACAAGGCGCTCACCGACTCCCCGGCCATCCAGAACTACCAGCTCTACGTGAAGGCCTACGGCCTCGGCTGGAAAGTGGACGAGCACCGGGCGATGACTCTCCCCGGCTACTCCGGCACAGTGGACCTCCACTACGCGAAGCCGGTGAGCTGACCGACCACGAGCCGACCGCAGGGAGGGCCGGGTGGGGCTGTCCGTACGACTGGTCGTGAGAACCCTCAGCGAGCTGTGCGTCACCGCCGGGACGGTGATCCTGCTCTTCGTCGTCCACGTGCTGTTCTGGACCGGCGTCAAGGCCCACGGCGACACGGCCGACCAGGTCGAGCTCCTCCAGCGCGCCTGGGTGGACCAGCCCCTCCCGGCCGCCCCCGACACCGGCCCGGGCACCCCGGCACCGCCCGCCCCCCGGCCCTACACCGCCGGCCAGGGCCTCGCCGTCATGTACATCCCCCGCTTCGGCGAGGAGTGGGAGTGGCCCGTCCTTGAGGGCACCGCCACCGCCACCCTGAAGAAGGGCCTCGGCCACTACGCCTCCACCGCCCGCCTCGGCGAGACCGGAAACTTCGCCGTGGCCGGCCACCGCCGCACCTACGGAGATCCGTTCAAGGACTTCCCCCGGCTGCGTCCGGGTGACCCGGTCGTCCTCACCGACGGCACGACCTGGTTCACGTACCGCGTCGCCCGCGCACCCCACCGGACCGTGCCGACCGACACCCGCGTGATCGACCCGGTGCCCCGCGCGTCCGGCTTCGACGGCCCCGGCCGCTATCTCACCCTCACCACCTGCGAGCCGGAGTGGGGCAGCAGCCACCGCCTGATCGTCTGGGCGCACCTGGACGCCACCCAGCCCGTGACGCGGGGCAGGCCGCCCGTGCTGTGACGCACGCCGGACCGGCCCGGCCCCCGACGCAGCCGGACGAGCCACCCGCTTTGCACGGCTGACCCCTCGCGGGGGCCATCGCCCCGTACTCTGGTCTCCTGACGGACGGAAGGGGCAGTGGACGGCATGTACGGCTGGATCTGGCGGCATCTGCCGGGCAACGCGTGGGTGCGGGGGATCCTCTCCCTCGTGCTGGCCCTCGCGGTCGTCTACGCCCTCTTCCAGTATGTGTTCCCCTGGGCGGAGCCTCTGCTTCCGTTCAACGATGTGACGGTGGACGGCCAGTGAGCGCGCGGATTCTCGTCGTCGACAACTACGACAGCTTCGTCTTCAACCTCGTCCAGTACCTCTACCAGCTCGGCGCCGAGTGCGAAGTGGTGCGCAACGACGAGGTCGCCCTGGGCCACGCCCAGGACGGCTTCGACGGCGTCCTGCTCTCCCCCGGCCCCGGCGCGCCCGAACAGGCCGGGGTCTGCGTCGACATGGTCCGCCACTGCGCCCGGACCGGGGTGCCCGTCTTCGGCGTCTGCCTGGGCATGCAGTCGATGGCCGTGGCGTACGGCGGCGTCGTCGACCGCGCCCCGGAGCTGCTGCACGGCAAGACCTCCCTCGTCCACCACGCGGGCGGCGGCGTCTTCACCGGCCTGCCCTCGCCGTTCACCGCGACCCGGTACCACTCGCTCGCCGCCGAGCCCGCCCGCCTGCCGGCCGAGCTGGAGGTCACCGCCCGGACCGACGACGGCATCATCATGGGCCTGCGCCACCGCGAACGGGACGTCGAGGGCGTGCAGTTCCACCCCGAGTCGGTGCTCACCGAGCATGGCCACCTGATGCTCGCCAACTGGCTGGAGCGGTGCGGCGACAAGGGGGCGGTCGGCCGGTCGGCGGGGCTCGCGCCGGTGGTGGGCAAGGCCGTCGCGTGACGACGGGGTCGCCGTGGTTCCGGGTGACGAACCCGCAGGAGCCGGAACACGGGCCCGAACCCGTCCCCGTACCCCCGCAGCAGTACGCACCGGGGCCCGGCGCGCCGGGGCGTCCCCCGTACGACCCGCTGAGTGATCCGCTGGGCGACCCGATATCCGCGCCCCGGTACGACGAGACGGCTCACCAGGCCTCCTACGGGACGACGGCGTACGCCCCCGCCCAGGAGCCTCAGCCGCCCCACGCGCCCCAGGAGACCCCCTTCCAGGGCCCGTACGAGGCCACTCCGTACGAGGCTCCCCGGAGCGCGCCGCAGCAGCCGTACGAAACGCCCTACGAGGCGTCCTACGAGACCCCGGCCGCACCGGCGTACGAGACCTACGGCGAGACGATGGCCCTGCCGTCCGTCGACGCCGATCAGGAACCCGCCCCGGCGGAGCCCCCGCCCGCCCCCGACCCGGGCCCCGGGCGCGCCGAGCGCCGGCGCGCCGCCAAGGGCAAGGGCAAGGGGAGACGCGGGGCGGCCCCCGCTCCGGCCGCCGCCACCGCGCCCACCGCCCCCCTCTCGCGCGTCGAGGCCCGACGGGCGGCCCGCGCCCGCAAGGAGAGCGTCGGCGTCGTCGCCAGCCGCGTGGTCGGCGAGCTCTTCATCACCTTCGGCGTCGTCATGCTGCTCTTCGTCACCTACCAGCTGTGGTGGACGAACGTCCGCGCCGGGCAGCAGACCGACCGGGCCAAGGAACAGATCGAGGACGCCTGGACGAAGGGCCGCGCCCCGGAGGCCTTCGAACCCGGCCAGGGCTTCGCCATCATGTACATCCCCAAGCTGGACGTGGTCGTCCCCATCGCCGAGGGCATCGACAAGCCCAAGGTCCTGGACCGGGGCATGGTCGGCCACTACGCCGAGGGCAGCCTGAAGACGGCGATGCCCTCCGCCAAGCAGGGCAACTTCGCCGTCGCCGGGCACCGCAACACCCACGGCGAGCCGTTCCGCTACATCAACCAGCTGAACCCGGGCGACCCGATCGTCGTCGAGACCCAGGACGCGTACTACACGTACGAGATGGCGAGCATCCTGCCGCAGACCTCGCCGTCGAACGTCGCCGTCATCGATCCCGTGCCCCAGGGATCGGGCTTCACCGGCCCCGGCCGGTACATCACGCTGACCACCTGCACCCCCGAATTCACCAGTACGTACCGCATGATCGTGTGGGGCAAGATGGTCGAGGAACGCCCGCGCAGCAAGGGGAAACCGGACGCGCTCGTAGGCTGAGACCCCATTCCTCCAGACGGGACGACGTAGTGGCAGCACGTGCGCGCAGCAGGATCGCCGGAATCATCAGCCTCTTCGGTGAACTCCTCATCACCGCCGGTCTGGTGCTCGGTCTCTTCGTCGTCTACTCGCTGTGGTGGACCAACGTCCTCGCCGACCGCGCCGCCGACCAGGACGGCGAGCAGGTCCGCGACCGCTGGGCCGGCGGCCCCGGCGCCCTCGACACCAAGGACGGCATCGGCTTCCTGCACGTACCGGCCATGGGCGACGGCGAGATACTGGTCAAGCAGGGCACCGACAGCGCCACCCTGAACAACGGCGTCGCCGGCTACTACACCGACCCGGTCAAGTCCGCCCTCCCGCAGGACAAGCAGGGCAACTTCTCGCTCGCCGCGCACCGCGACGGGCACGGCGCGAAGTTCCACGACATCCACAAGTTGAGGAACGGCGACTCGATCGTCTTCGAGTCCCAGGACACCTGGTTCGTCTACAAGGTCTACAAGACCCTGCCGGAGACGACGAAGTACAACGTGGACGTCATCCAGCCGGTCCCCGAGGAGTCGGGGAAGAAGAAACCGGGCCGCTACATCACGCTGACGACGTGCACCCCGATGTACACCTCGGACTACCGCTACATCGTCTGGGGCGAACTGGAGCGCACGGAGAAGGTGGACCGGGACCGCACCCCGCCGGCGGAACTGCGCTGACACCGGCCCGGCGACGACACACGAAGGCCCCGGCATCCTCCTCGGATGCCGGGGCCTCTCGCGTGCTCCCGGCCGGCGCGTGGCGCGCCGGCCGGACCTTCTGCAACACCCGCTAGTCGAAGAAGCCGTTGCCGTCGTTGCCGCCCGTCGTGAAGACGGTGATCGTCTGACCCGCGGTGACCTGGCTGCCCTCCGGCGGGTTGGTGCCGAGGACCACCGCGTTGTCCTTGTCGGAGCCCTGCGGCGCCACGACCAGACCCAGCGCCTCCAGCTGCTGCTTCACTTCCTGGTACTTCTTGCCCGCCAGACCGCCAGGGATCGTGGCCGGCTGCGGCTGCTGCGGGCCCTTGGAGACCTTCAGCGTGATCTGGACGTCCTTGGCCTGGTCCGTGTTCGCCTGCGGGGTCTGCTCGATGACCGTGCCCGCGGGCTGGTCCGAGTCCACGTCCTGGCGGGCGATGTTGGTGAACCCGAGGGTGGTGAGCTGCTGGACGGCGGCGTCGTACGACTTCGTCGTGACGTCGGGCAGCGGCGTCTGCTTCTTCTTCGCCACCGTGATCGTCACTTCGGTGTTCTGCTCCGCCTTCGATCCACCGGTCGGGTTCTGGCTCAGGACCCGGCCCGGCTCCTCGTCGGACTCCTCCTTCACGACCTTCACCTGGAAGCCCTTGGCGCGCAGCTGTTCCTCCGCGCTCTCCTGGGACTTCTCGGTGACGTCCGGCACCTCGATCTGCGGGGCGCCCTCGGAGACCACGACCGAGATCGTCTCGTTGACGGCCATCTTCGCCGTGCCGTCGGCCGCCGGGGTCTGCCGGCAGATCGTCCCCTTCGGCTGGTCGCAGCGCTCGGAACCGGACTGCGCCACCTTCACCTGGGCGTTGGTCGCGAGGACCTCCGCCTCCTGCAGCGTCTTGCCGACGAACTGGGGCACGGCCACCTGGTCCGTGCCCTCCTTGCCGTCGAACACGGAAGCGCCGATGAGGATCGCGCCGACCAGGACCAGGATGCCGGCGAGGATCAGCAGGATCGTCGAGGTGCTCGACTTCTTCTGCCGGCCGCGCCGGGCCGGGCGGTCGTCGTAGCCGTAGCCGCCGTTGTCCGGGTTCACCGGAGGCAGCATGGACGTCTGCCCCGCGTCGGTCTGCCGCAGCGCCGCCGTCGGCTGGTCGTCCGGCGGATAGCCGCCGTAACCCCCGCCGTACGCCGCCCCGCCGAGACCCGCGGCCGCGGCGACCGGCTGACCGTCGAGGCAGGCCTCGATGTCGGCACGCATCTCGTCGGCGGACTGGTAGCGGTAGTCCGGGTCCTTGACCAGCGCCTTCAGGACGATGGCGTCCATCGAGGGCGTGATCTCGGGGTCGAAGTTGCTCGGCGGCTGCGGCTCCTCGCGTACGTGCTGGTACGCGACCGCGACCGGGGAGTCGCCCACGAACGGCGGCCGGACGGTCAGCAGCTCGTACAGCAGGCAGCCGGTGGAGTACAGGTCGGAGCGGGCGTCGACCTGCTCGCCCTTGGCCTGCTCCGGGGAGAGGTACTGGGCGGTGCCGATGACCGCGGCGGTCTGCGTCATGGTCATGCCGGCGTCGCCCATGGCGCGCGCGATGCCGAAGTCCATGACCTTGACCTGGCCGGTGCGCGTCAGCATGACGTTCGCCGGCTTGATGTCACGGTGCACGATGCCGGCGCGGTGCGAGTACTCCAGCGCCTGGAGGATGCCGACGGTCATCTCGAGGGTGCGCTCGGGCAGCAGCTTGCGCCCCGAGTGCAGCAGCTCACGCAGGGTCGAACCGTCGACGTACTCCATCACGATGTACGGGATGGAGACACCGTCGACGTAGTCCTCGCCGGTGTCGTACACCGCGACGATCGCCGGGTGGTTGAGCGAGGCGGCGGACTGGGCCTCACGGCGGAACCGGGCCTGGAAGGACGGGTCACGGGCGAGGTCGGCCCGCAGCGTCTTCACGGCGACGGTGCGGCCGAGCCGGGTGTCGTGGGCGAGGTAGACCTCGGCCATGCCACCACGGCCGAGCACCGAGCCCAGCTCGTACCGGCCGCCGAGGCGACGCGGCTCTTCCATAGCTAATCCAGCCCTCTCCGTCTGTCCCGACCGCACCCGTGTGTGGTCCGGCGGTGTGCTGTTCGCGCATACGCTACCGGCCGCGGGGAAGGCGTTCGCCCGCGACCGGCACCTGATACCTGACCGGTATCCGGCCGGAACCCGGCCCCGTGGTCAGCTTCCGGTCTTCAGTACCGCCTTCATCACGGCCTTGGCGATCGGGGCGGCGAGCCCGCCACCGCTGATGTCCTCGCGGGAGGTGCCCTCGGAGTCCTCGACGATGACGGCGACGGCCACGGGGGAGCCCTGGTCGGTCTTGGCGTAGGAGATGAACCAGGCGTAGGGCCGCTTGGCGTTCTTCTCGCCGTGCTGGGCCGTGCCCGTCTTGCCGCCGACCTTGACGCCGTCCATGTTCAGGTCGGCATTGCTGCCGGTGCCGTTCTCGACGACGTTCTCCATCATCGTCTGGATCAGCTGGGCGTTCTCCGGCGAGACCGGGCGGCTCATCTCCTCCGGGTCGTTCTGCTTGAGCACGTCGAGGTTGGGCGCCACCAGCTTGTCGATCATGTACGGCTTCATGAGCTTGCCGTCGTTGGCGATCGCGGCGGTGACCATCGCCATCTGGAGCGGGGTCGTCGCGGTGTTGAACTGGCCGATGGAGGAGAGCGCGTTGCCGCCGCGGTCCATCTGCTTGTCGTAGACGGAGGCGGCCGAGCGGACGGGGGTGAACTGCTCGGCGTTGAAGCCGAACTTCTCCGCCGTCTCGACCATCTTGTCGCGGCCGACCTGGTCACCGAGCTTGGCGAAGACCGAGTTGCAGGAGACTTCCAGCGCGCGGTTCAGGCTGGCGTTCTCGCAGCCGTTCGCGTGGTTCTTCATGTTGGTCGAGGACAGCGGGATCCTGTACGGCTCCGGGGTGTCCGTCGGCGCGTTGATGTCCTTGACCGCGCCGTTCTCCAGCGCCGCGGCCGCCGTGACGACCTTGAAGACGGAGCCCGGGGGGTAGATCTCGCGCAGCGCGCGGTTCAGCTTCGGCTTGTTCTTGTTCTTCTCGAGCGCGACCCAGGCCTTCTCGTCCTTGCCGGAGTAGCCGGCGAACGTCGAGGGGTCGTACGAGGGGGTGGACGCCATCGCCAGGATCTTGCCGGTCTTGGGCTCTATGGCGACGACGGCGCCGGTCTTCTTGCCGAGCCCCTCGAAGGCGGCCTTCTGGGCGGCGCCGCTCAGCGTCGTGACGACGTTGCCGCCCTTCTTCTTGTCGCCGGTGAACATCGACAGCGTGCGGTCGAAGAAGAGCCGGTCGTCGTTGCCGGTGAGGATGCCGTCCTCGATCTTCTCGATCTGGTTGGCGTCGTAGGCCTGCGAGGCGTACCCCGTCACCGGCGCCCACATCGGGCCGTCGGTGTAGGTCCGCTTGAACCGGTAGTACGGGTCCTTGGAGTCGACCGAGCCCGTGATCGGCTTGCCGTCCACGATGATGTTGCCGCGCTCGTTGGCGTACCGCTCGATCTGCACCCGCTTGTTGCGCGGGTGCGTGTTGAGTTCGTCGGCGCGGACGTACTGGATCCAGTTGTCCCGGATCAGCAGGGCGAGGACCAGCAGGCCGCAGAAGATCGCGACCCGGCGCAGGGGCTTGTTCACGGACGGACCACCTGGGTCATCTCGGCGTCGGGGGACGGGGCGGGGGCGGGCGCCGGGCGGCGCGCGGTGTCGCTGATCCGGATCAGGATCCCGATCAGGGCCCAGTTGGCGATCACGGAGGAACCGCCGTACGCGAGGAACGGCATGGTCATACCGGTCAGCGGGATGAGGCCCATCACACCGCCGGCGACGACGAAGATCTGCAGGGCGAACGCGCCCGACAGGCCCATGGCGAGCAGCTTGCCGAACGGGTCGCGGGCCGCGAGGGAGGTGCGGACACCACGCTCGATGATCAGGCCGTAGAGGAGGAGGAAGGCCATGACGCCGGTCAGTCCGAGCTCCTCGCCGACGGTGGCGAAGATGAAGTCGGAGTTCGCGGCGAAGCCGATCAGGTCGGAGTTGCCCTGGCCGAGGCCGGTGCCGAGGATGCCGCCGGAGCCGAAGGACATCAGCACCTGGGACATCTGGTCACAGGCGGCGGCCATGTTGGAGCCTTCGGGAGCCGTCTCCAGACAGCCGAAGGGGTCGCTCCAGGCGGCCACGCGGGACTGGACGTGCCCGGCGAACGAGGCGACACCGACGGCTCCCGCGACCGACATCAGCAGGCCCATGACGATCCAGCTGGTCCGCTCCGTCGCCACGTACAGCATGATCACGAACATGCCGAAGAACAGCAGCGACGTACCGAGGTCGTTCTCGAAGATCAGGATCAGGAGGCTGACGGCCCAGATCGTGAGGATCGGGCCCAGGTCGCGGCCACGGGGCAGGTAGAGCCCCATGAAGCGGCGGCTCGCCAGCGCCAGCGCGTCGCGTTTCACCATCAGATAGCCGGAGAAGAACACCGCTAGGACGATCTTGGCGAACTCGCCGGGCTGGATCGAGAAACCGCCGACGTTGATCCAGATCTTCGCGCCGAAGACGTCCGCGCCGAGACCCGGCACCAGCGGCAGCAGCAGCAGGATGAGCGCCGCGACCATCGAGATGTACGTGTACCGCTGCAGGACCCGGTGGTCCTTCAGGATCAGCAGCACGCCCACGAACATCGCGATGCCGATGGCCGAGTACATCATCTGGTTGGGGGCGTCCGGGGTGAAGGTCTTGTACCGGGAGATGATCCGCGGCGACTGGTCCAGCCGCCAGATCAGCACCAGGCCGAGGCCGTTGAGCAGCGTGGCCAACGGCAGCAGCAGCGGGTCGGCGTACGGGGCGAACTTCCGCACCACGAGATGCGCGACGCTCGCGAGCAGACCGAGACCGAGGCCGTAACCGAGCATGCCGGAGGGCACCTCGCCGTCGATCGCCAGACCGACGTTGAGGTACGCGAACACCGGGATGACGACGGCGAACGCGAGCAGCGCCAGCTCGGTGTTACGGCGGCTCGGTGCCTCGATCGCGCCGATCGTGGTCGTGTTGGTGACAACGCTCATGGTGGTGAAAGGCCCCCCTACGGGTGCTTACTGCTTGCCGCAGTTCGAGGCCAGCTTCTGCTCGTCCTCCGAGAGGGTGGGGCCCGGGGAGGGAGCGGCTGTGGTGGGCTTGGTGTCGGGCGCGGCGGCGCCGTCCGCGGGCGGCTTGCTCGCCTGGTCCGCGGCCTTGTCCGCGGCCTGGCGGCGCTGCTCCGCCTTCTTGCAGGCGGTGGCCTGGAGGGACAGCTCCTGGATCTTCGTCTGCGCCTTGCCGAGGCTGCCCCCGGCGATCGTCTCCTCGACCTGCTTCCGCTGGTACGGCGGCAGGTACTTGAGTTCGATCTCGGGGTGGTCCTTCTCGACCTCCGAGAGCGAGACCCAGGCCAGATCCTGGCTGATGCCCTGGTACAGGGCGACGTGCTCGTCCTTGGAGCCGACGTAGTACTGCGTCTGCGTCCAGCGCCAGCCGCCGTACGCGCCGCCGCCGATCACGGCGAGCGCCAGGACCAGGAGGAAGCTCCGCTTCAGCCACTTGCGGCCGGTGCGCGGCTTGTCGAAGTCCTCGTCGCTGTAGGCCCCGAAGGAGCCCTGCGGCGGCATCCCGCCGTAGCCGTGGTCGTCACCGCTGCCGGGCGGGCCGAAGCCGCCCGCGGGCGGCTGCTGGTGCCCGCCGGCCCGGCCGAGCCCGGAGGCACGACCGGCGGGGGTCTGCATCGCCCCGCCGTCGTTCAGCTGGGCCTGGTTCTCCGCGACCGCGCCGACGATCACGGGGGTGTCGCTGAGCTGCCCGGCGAGGGTGTCGCCGCCGTCGACGTCGAGGACGTCGGCGACGATCACCGTGATGTTGTCGGGGCCGCCGCCGCGCAGCGCGAGCTGGATCAGCTCCTGCACGGTCTCCTGCGGGCCCTGGTAGCTGGCGAGGGTGTCCTCCATCGTCTGGTGGGACACGACCCCGGACAGCCCGTCGGAGCAGATCAGATAGCGGTCGCCGGCCCGGACCTCACGGATCGACAGATCCGGTTCGACGTGGTCGCCGCTGCCCAGCGCGCGCATCAGCAGGGAGCGCTGCGGGTGGGTGGTGGCCTCTTCCTCGGTGATCCGGCCCTCGTCGACGAGGCGCTGCACCCAGGTGTGGTCCTGGGTGATCTGCGTCAGCACCCCGTCGCGCAGCAGGTACGCGCGGGAGTCGCCGACGTGCACCAGGCCGAGGCGCTGGCCCGTCCACAGCAGGGCGGTGAGCGTGGTGCCCATGCCCTCCAGCTGGGGGTCCTCCTCGACCATCATCCGCAGCTGGTCGTTGGCCCGCTGCACGGCCGCGCCGAGCGAGGTGAGGATGTCCGAGCTGGGGACGTCGTCGTCGAGGGTGACGAGGGTGGAGATCACCTCGGAGGAGGCGACCTCACCGGCGGCCTGGCCGCCCATGCCGTCGGCGATCGCGAGGAGCCGGGGCCCGGCGTAACCGGAGTCCTCGTTGCCCTCGCGGATCATGCCCTTGTGCGACCCGGCGGCGAAGCGCAGTGACAGACTCATGCGCACCTGCCCTGTCGACGCCGCCTCGGGGTACAGCCGGTCTCGAGCCACACTGCCCACCCTCCGGTCGGGAGCCCGTGCCGGTACCCGGCCCGGACCTGCCGGTCCGCGCCGTCCGTCGTGGGGACCGCCTCGGCCCGCTCGCTCCGCTCGCACTCATACATGACGTAGCACTACTTCCGCAGCTCGATGACGGTCTTGCCGATGCGGATCGGCGCGCCCAGCGGAATCGGTGTGGCGGTGGTGAGTCGGGTCCGGTCGAGATACGTGCCGTTGGTGGACCCGAGGTCCTCGACGATCCACTGGCCGTCCCGGTCCGGGTAGATCCTGGCATGCCGGCTGGAGGCGTAGTCGTCGTCCAGCACGATCGTGGAGTCGTGGGCCCGGCCCAGCGTGATGGTCTGCCCCTGGAGGGCGACCGTCGTGCCGGTGAGGGTGCCCTCGGAGACGACCAGCTTCGTCGGGGCGCCACGGCGCTGGCGGCCGCCGCCCCCGCTCTGCTGGCCGCGCTGCTGGGGCGGCGCGGCCCCTTGGCGCGCGTTCTGCTGCGGCCGGGCGTCCTGGCGCCGCGAACCGCGCTGCGTGACACGTGTGCCGAACAGATCGCTGCGGATGACCTGGACGGCCACGATGACGAACAGCCACAGAACGGCCAGGAAACCCAACCGCATGACCGTCAGGGTCAGCTCTGACATTGCCCCCGCTTCACCCTTCGGCTTGCCGGTAAACGATGGTGGTGCTGCCCACGACGATCCGCGAGCCGTCGCGGAGCGTAGCGCGGGTGGTGTGCTGCCCGTCCACCACGATGCCGTTGGTGGACCCGAGATCCTGGATCGTCGAGGGCGTTCCGGTCCGGATCTCGCAGTGCCGGCGGGAGACGCCGGGATCGTCGATCCTCACGTCCGCGTCGGTGCTGCGGCCAAGGACCAGGGTCGGGCGGGAGATCTGGTGGCGGGTGCCGTTGATCTCGATCCAGCGGCGCGCGGGGGCGCCGGAGGAAGGCATGGGGCCGGGCGCACCGGCGGCGGGACGGCCTGCGGGCGCGGGGCGCTGCGGGCCGCCCGGCGGCGGGGCCGCGGGCATCGGAGGGGCACCGGCGGGAGGGTAGCCGTACCCGGGGGCACGGCCCTGCGCCGCGCCGCCGGCCGGCGGCTGCGACTGTGACGAACTCGATGCCAGGGTGCGGCTGCGCACCCGGTACAGACCGGTGTCGAGGTCGTCCGCCTTCTCCAGATGGACCTTGATCGGGCCCATGAAGGTGTAGCGCTGCTGCTTGGCGTAGTCCCGGACCAGGCCGGACAGCTCGTCGCCGAGCTGGCCCGAGTAGGGGCTGAGACGCTCGTAGTCGGGCGTGCTCAGCTCCACGATGAAGTCGTTGGGGACGACCGTCCGCTCGCGGTTCCAGATCGTCGCGTTGTTGTCGCACTCACGCTGGAGAGCGCCCGCGATCTCGACGGGCTGGACCTCGGACTTGAACACCTTGGCGAAGGTGCCGTTGACCAGGCCTTCGAGTCGCTGCTCGAAACGCTTCATGACTCCCATGGGGCACCTCCTCCGTCGTTGTCGTCCTGGTACTGCTTACTGATCGTATCCACGCGTCGGGAAATCGGCTGGTTCCCCTTCTCTGCCCTGTGGACGAGTGTCACCTCTCACACGGATCGTAGAGGCGGCCTGTGGACAGTGTCCCGCACCCGGCGGGTGTACAGGGAGAGCGGGGCGAAGCGGCGGGGCCGCCGAGGGGCGGTCCGTCCCGTTCCTCCCCTTCGCGGCGTCTCTCGACTCCTCGGGGCTTATCGGTCCGGTCCTCGGTTCGCCGCCGCCTCGATCGCCGTCCTTTCGTCGCTCACCCCGGCCTCCTCCCGCTTCCCCGCGGCCTTCTCTCGCCTCCCTGTCTGTCCCTGTTCGCTGGACGGGCGGCCGAAACAACGGATGTGAATCCACGGTCTGCGCCGTGCTAATCTTCAGATGTCGCCAGGCGCTCGCACCGACAAGGTGCGGGACCGGGAGACACACCCAATGCGCGGGTGGCGGAATAGGCAGACGCGCTGGATTCAGGTTCCAGTGCCCGAAAGGGCGTGGGGGTTCAACTCCCCCCTCGCGCACCAGACGGAAGCCCCGTAGGTCAACGACCTACGGGGCTTCCGCGTTTGTGCGGTGCGTTATATACGTCACACACGGCATGCGGGCGCGGGGTTGGCCGCGGTGCCGGGCACCAACCGGGCGGGCGCGGTCCGGGCGCGGGCTGGCGGGCGCCTCGCGGCGGTGCGACGTTCGTCGTGCGCGGGGGAGACGAAAGAGAGCCGCGTGCGGTGCCGGGTACTGCCTAGGGTGCGAGCGTGGACGCGTCTTCGAAGATCAGATCGGCGATCGCCGCCGGGCGGCGGTGGTTCGCGCCACCCGGCATGTGGTCGCGGCGCAGGACCGCCGGCGAGACGGTGCTCGCCGTGGTCATGGCGCTGCTGGCCGCCGGGACCGAGGAGTTGCTCGGCGGGGAGGGATGGCAGCTCGCCGGGGTCGCCCTGGCCGCCGCCGTGCTGTCGCTGCTGAGGCGCCGGCTCCCCGCCAGCGTCCTCATCGTCACCGGAGCACTCGCGCCGCTCCTCCCCGGCTTCCTGGTGCTGCTGATCCTCGTCGGCTGGTCGGCGGGCCGCCGCATCGCCGGCGCCGGACGGGCCCTCGTGGCGTACAGCGCCGCCTACGTCCTGAACATCGCGACCACCCTCCTGGAGTCCTGGGACCTGCACCGGGCGTTGACCCTGGTTTTTCTCTCCACGCTGTACTACCTGGCGACGACGCTCGCCCCCGGCCTCGCCAACCGGTACTGGACCCAGCGCCGGA
The DNA here is from genome assembly GCF_042957155.1 of Streptomyces sp. NPDC008121. Taxonomy (NCBI): domain Bacteria; kingdom Bacillati; phylum Actinomycetota; class Actinomycetes; order Kitasatosporales; family Streptomycetaceae; genus Streptomyces; species Streptomyces sp. NPDC008121. The sequence goes on from NZ_JBIBHT010000004.1 coordinate 276,248, forward strand.
CCCTCCTGCACGCCCTGCAGGAACGCAACGCCCAACTGCTGCGGGAGCGGGTCATGGTGGCCAGTCAGGCCCGGCTGCGGGAACGGCAGCGGATCGCCCAGGACATGCACGACAGCCTCGGCCACCAGCTGGCGCTGATCTCCGTCCACACCGGCGCCCTGGAAGTGGACCGCGAACTGACCGACCGGCAGCGCCAGGCCGTCGGCGTGCTCCGGAACGCCTCCGTGACCGCGATGCACGAGCTGCGCGAGGTCGTCGGCATCCTCCGCGACGGCATCGAGGCCCCGGACACCGGGCCGGGGGCACACGCCCCCGCTCCCGCGCTCGCGCCCGCCCGGGCCGGTGACGAGACCGGGCGGGCGGCCCGGGGGACGGCCGGAATCGAAGGGCTGGTGGAGGCGGCACGCGCCGCGGGGAACCAGGTCGAGCTGCGGCGGGTCGGGGGCCACCAGCCGCTGCCGCCCGCCGCCGACCACGCCGCGTACCGGATCGTCCAGGAGGCGCTGACCAACGCCTACAAGCACGCCCCGGGCGCCCTCATAGGCGTCGAGCTGCGGTACGAACCCGACTCCTTCGTCGTGGAGATCGTCAACGAAGCGGCCGCGTCCCCGCCGGGGGACGTCGTCAGCGGCGGACAGGGCCTGACCGGGCTGCACGAGCGGGCCCGGCTGGTCGGCGGCATGGTCCACGCCGGCCCGGTGGACAGCGGCGGCTTCCGGGTCGCCGGAGTCCTGCCCTACGGCGGTGGGGAAGCAACGCCTTTGGTCGATGTCGCCGACGACTTCCGGCAGCAGTCGGCGGCACCCGTGTTCGACGACGGTGGACCGGTCGCGGTCGGACCGGCCGACTGGACGTTCACGGAGCGGGAGCTGGCGATGGCGTTGCGCGGGGGCAGGAGCAAGACGAACGGCGTCGCGCTGGGGTGCGGGATCGCCGCCGCGGCGCTGGTGCTGCTGATGGTGGCCGCGGGCTTCGGGCTCTACTTCCTGGTGGGATCGATGCAGGAGGGGATGATCGACCCCGGCCAGTACGACGCGGTGAAGGTCGGCACGGCCGAGAAGGAGGTGCGCGACGTCCTTCCCTCCGGCGACACCATCACCACCGCGGGGCTGGCCGGCCACGGGCCCGCCGAGCCCGAGGGGGCCGCGTGTCTGGTCCTGATGTCCTCGGAGATAGGCGACGACTTCGAGACGGAGCCGGTTTTCCGGTTCTGCTTCAAGGACGGCAAGCTGATCGAGAAACAGTCCTACGAGGTCAAGCGGTAGCGCTGGCCGCGCCGTACCGGTAGCCGTTGGGGAGTAGCTGTGGCAGGGCAGCGCATCAGGGTCGTGATCGCCGATGACGAGCCGCTGATCAGGGCGGGGATCCGGATGATCCTCACCTCGGATCCGGAGATCGAGGTGGTCGCGGAGGCCGCCGACGGCCGGGAAGCGGTCGAGGCGACCCGGTCGCACGCCGCCGACGTGGTGCTGCTCGACATCCAGATGCCGGTGCTCGACGGACTCTCCGCCCTGCCCGAGCTGCGCAGGACGGCCCCCTCGGCGCGGGTGATCGTCCTGACGACCTTCGGCGAGCGGGAGAACGTGCTGCGGGCCCTGGAACACGGGGGTGCCGGGTTCCTCCTCAAGGACACCGCTCCCGCCGAACTGATCCGGGCGGTGCGGGCCGCGGCGGCCGGGGATGCCTATCTCTCCCCGGCCGCCACCCGGCACGTGGTCGAGCGGCTGGCCTCCGGGCGGGAGGCGGCGCGGGCGGAGGAGGCCAGGGGCCGGGTCGCGGCCCTGAGCGAGCGGGAGCGGGACGTGCTGGCGCTGCTCGGCGAGGGACTGTCCAACGCGGACGCGGGACGGCGCCTGCACATGAGCGAGGCCACGGTGAAGACGTACGTGAGCCGGATCCTGGCCAAGCTGGGCTGCGAGAACCGGGTCCAGGCGGCGCTGCTCGCCCGGGACGCCGCGCTGTAGACGGGGGCCGCGACCGGGGTGGGAGCGGGGCAGGGCTGCGGGGCGCGGGCTCGGCCGTCGTCGCCGACGGTCAGCGGAGGGGGTCGGGGAAGCCGGCCGTACCCGCGGCGTTGTAGCGGAGGAGGTACCCGGCGAACCGGGCGAGATCCTCGGCGGACCAGTCCCTGAGGCGTTCCTGGTAGGCGGCGAGACGGTTCGCCTGTGTGGAGGAGAGAAGGTCCGAGCCGGCCTCCGTCGGGTGCAGCACCTGCACCCGGTGGTCGTCCGGATCGGGGCGGCGCTCGACCAGGCCCATCTTCTCCAGCCCGGCCACCTGCCGGCTGACGGTCGACTTGTCCAGCAGATAGTGCGCGGCGAGGTCCGTGGCCCGGCAGCCCCGCTGATCGACGATATGGGCGAGCAGCGTGTAGGAGACGAGCGGCAGCTCGGGGTGGAGCCGGGCCGCCGCGGCCCGCGCCCGCCGGGCGAAAGCCGTCAGCTCCCGCTGGATGGTGTCGACGGAGTTCTTGCGGTCGCCGTCGGTCATGGCGCTCCTCGGTCGCGGGGCCAGGGGCCGGAGTGCTGGGCGGCAGGGCCGGAATCTCCCCGGGCTCGCCCACGCGGACGTATCAGTTGTATAGTACAACGGTTGTTTAGTTGTAAAAGCCAACCATGGAGGTACGTACGTGACCGCCCGGCCCACCCCCACCGGAACCACGCCCCCGGGTGCGCTGCGGCACACCCTCGGGCACCTGCTCACCCCGCTCCTCATGTGCATCGGCATGGGAATCGCCTACCTCGGCGCCTTCCACGCCCCCCAACCCCACGACCTGCACGTCGACATCGTCGGCTCCGGCCCCACCACCCAGGTCCTCGCCCAGACCCTCCACGACAAGGCCGACGGCGCCCTCGACATCAGCACCCTCGCCGACCGCGACACCGCCGTCTCCGCCCTCCGCGACCAGACCAGCTTCGGCGCCTACATCCCCGGCCCGCGCCCCGAACTCCTCGTCGCCTCCGCCTCCTCCGACACCAGCGCCATGGCGGTCGAGAAGGTCTTCACCAAGGTCGCCGCCCAGCAGGGCTCCCCGCTCACCGTCACCGACGTCGCCCCCGTCTCCACCGGCGACCCCACCGGCCAGGGCATCTTCTTCCTGCTGGTCGCCCTCAGCATCGGCTCCTACGCCTCCGTCGCCGTGATCGGCGGCGCCGGCGCGGTCCTGCCCATGCGGATCCGGGCCCTCCTCGCCGCCGGCATGTCCCTCGCCGTCAGCCTCATCGGCACCCTCTTCGCCGGACCGGTGTTCCACCTCGTCGACCACGGCCTCGGCGGCCTGTGGGCCATGTCCTGGCTGTACTCGGCAGGCATCCTGCTGATCGGCGTCGGACTCCACACCTTCCTGCGCCGCTGGACCACCCTCGGCGTGATGGTGCTGTTCGTGATGCTCAACTTCACCAGCTCCGGCGGCATCTACCGGCCCGAACTCCAGCCCGGCTTCTTCGCCTCCCTGCACTCCTTCTGGAACGGCGCGGGCTTCGTCGAAGGCGCCCGCAGCCACGTCTACTTCGACGGCAACGCCCTCGGCGGACACCTCCTGACCCTCACGCTGTGGCTCCTCGCCGGAATCGCCCTCACCACCCTCGCCTCCCGCACCGAAGCCAAGCGCCGCCCACACCCGGCCCCCCACACGGAGAAGGAAGCGGAAGCCGAAACCGAGGCCGAGATGGAAGAAGCCGTAGGCGTCTAGACATCCCCCGTCCGAGGGGCGCGGCCGTCCACACCGCGACGGTTGTCCACAGGGGCAGACGGCCCGAACAGCCCGGCGGTACCGTCGTCCCCAGTTGATGTCGGACACATCGCACCGAACGAGTGCGAGGTCGGGGGAGGACGTTCCATGAGCGAGATCCGGACAGCCGTACCAGAACACCGGGATCCCGGAGACGGACGCATCCCCCACGTCCCCGGCTTCGCGCGGCGCACCGCCACCGGCACGACGGACTCCCCCAAGAAAAACGGCAAGGAACTCCGCCGACAGGTCCCGCGCTCCGCACACAAGGAGCTGTCCCTCCCCTCGGGACGACCCGACGCCGTCCGCGCCGTGGAGGAGTCGAGCCGCGACCGAGTCCCGGAACTCGCGCCGATACGCGTCGGCCGCATGACCGCCGGCCCCTTCGCCTTCCTCCGCGGCTCCGCGGGACTCATGGCCCACGACCTCGTCGGCTCCCCCGTCACCGGCATCGCCGCCCAGATCTGCGGCGACGCCCACGCGGCCAACTTCGGTCTCTACGGCGACGCCCGCGGCGGCCTCGTCATCGACCTCAACGACTTCGACGAAACCGTCGTCGGCCCCTGGGAATGGGACCTCAAGCGGCTGGCCACCTCCCTCGTCCTCGCCGGACGGGAGGTGGGCGCCGACGAGGACATCTGCCGCGCCGCCGCCTTCGACACCGCCGGCGCCTACCGCCGCACCATGCGGCTCCTGGCCCGGCTCCCCGCCCTCGACGCCTGGAACGCCATCGCCGACGAGGAACTCGTCTCCCACACCGACGCCCGCGACCTGATCGGCACCCTCGAACGGGTGTCGGAGAAAGCCCGCAACAACACCAGCGCCCGATTCGCCGCCCGGTCCACCGAGGCCGTCACCGACGCGGAAGGCGGCGGCCGCCGCTTCGTCGACGCACCACCCGTGCTCCGCAGGGTCTCCGACGCGGAGGCGGCCGCCGTCGCCGCCTCCCTCGGCCCCTACCTCGACACCATCTCGGAAGACCGCCGGCCGCTCCTCGCCCGCCACGCCGTCCACGACGTCGCGTTCCGCGTCGTCGGCACCGGCAGCGTCGGCACCCGCTCCTACGTCGTGCTCCTCCTCGACCACCGGGGAGAACCGCTCGTCCTCCAGGTGAAGGAGGCACGGCCCTCCGCCCTGCTCCCCCACCTCCCGGACGTCGGCTTCACCGCCCAGGAACCGGGGCACGAAGGGCGGCGCGTGGTGCTCGGACAGAAACGCATGCAGGTCGTCAGCGACAACCTGCTCGGCTGGACCACCGTGCAGGGGCGCCCCTTCCAGGTGCGCCAGTTCCGCAACCGCAAGGGCAGCGTCGACCCGGCCGCCCTCACCACCGACCAGCTCGACGACTACGGCCGCATGACCGGCGCCCTCCTGGCCCGCGCCCACGCGCACAGCGCGGACCCACGGCTGATAGCCGGCTACTGCGGCAAGAACGAGGAGCTCGACGAGGCGATAGCCGCCTTCGCCGTGGCGTACGCCGACCGCACCACGGCCGACCACGCCGACCTGGTGGCGGCGGTCCGCGACGGCCGCATCGCGGCCGAACAGGGCGTCTGACAGCCCTGCCCGCTGCCACGAGCGGCGGACAGGGCCACGCGGGGCAGGGGGAGGGGTGGGGCGGGGGGAGGGAGGGGGGGAGGGGCCCCCGAAGGACCGTAGGCTGGTGGGGTGACGAGCCGGAGCGAGGACGTGGACGTGGACCGAGACGCGAACCCAGGCATGGACCAGGGCCAGGGCCAGGACCCCACCGCGAGCGAGGCCCAGGGCGCCGACCAGGCTGACGTCGGCGCGGGGCAGCAGGCCGCCCCCACCGCCGACCACACCGGCGCCACCGACCACGCCGACCACCCCGCCGACCAGGGCGCCGGCCCAGGGGCCGCTCCGGGCACGGACCCGGCCGACATGACTGGCGAGCAAGCCGCTCCGAGCGCCGACCAGACCGCCCCGGGCGAAGGCGCCGGGGAGCGGCCCGAGGCGCGGCTGGAGAAGGCTGTGCGGGGGGCCGAGCAGGCGCTGATCGAGTTCGAGATCGCGGTCGAGACGTTCCGGGTCGAGGTGGAGAACTTCTCCCGGCTGCATCACCAGAAGCTCGGCCCGATGTACGCGCGGCTCGACGAGCTGGACGCGCAGATCGCCGAGGCGCGGGCCGCCAGGACCGGGGACGCGGAGGACCTGCGGCGGGCGCGGGAGGCGCGGGCGGCCGTCATGCCGATGCCGGGTGTCGACGAGCTGTTCCACGACTGGCTCGACTCCGACGGCATCTCCCCCGAGGCCGCCGCCATGCTGACCGAGCAGCCCGTGCGGCCGCCGAAGCGGGTCCGGCCGAGCGAGGAGGCCCGCAAGCTGTACCGCGAGCTGGCGCGGCAGGCGCACCCCGATCTGGCCCGGGAGGACGGCGAGCGCAAGCGGCGCGAGGAGTTCATCACGCGTGTGAACGCGGCGTACGCCCGCGGCGACGAGTCGATGCTGCGCGAGCTGTCCGCGGAGTGGGCGGCCGGGCCGGCGCCGGCCGAGGAGCGGCTGAGCGAGAGCGAGGAGCTGTACGCGCGGCTCGAGTGGCTGTCGCAGCGCAAGGAGCTGTTGAGCGTGGTGGCGCGGGAGCTGGAGGAGAGCGCCATCGGGTCGATGCTGCGGATGGCGTCCGACGATCCGGACCGGCTCCTGGAGGAGATCGCCGAGCAGTTGCTCGGGCAGGTCTCCGAGCGTGAGGCGGAGCTGGCCGGGCTGGTGCAGTAGTTTTCCCGTTGGTTCGGGTTGGTTCGAGCGGTCGATACGAGAGAAGGCACGTCCCATGAATTTCGCCCCGCTGCCCTCGGTGGACGTGGCCTCCGTGCCCGCCGATGCCCTGGTGCTGGACGTCCGTGAGGACGACGAGTGGGCGGCCGGGCATGTCGAGGACGCCCTGCACGTGCCGATGAGTGACTTCGTGGCGCGCTTCGGTGAGGTGACGGAGGCGGTGTCCGAGGGGCGCCGCGCCTATGTGATGTGCCGGGTGGGTGGCCGGTCGGCGCAGGTCACGCAGTATCTGGTGCAGCAGGGCATCGACGCGGTGAACGTCGACGGCGGCATGCTCGCCTGGGATGGTGCCGGGCGTCCGATGGTGACGGAGAACGGCAGCCCGGCCTTCGTCCTCTGATCCGGGTGGGTGCCCCTCAGGTCAAGGGGTGGGCGGCCAGGAGGTCGCCCAGGGCCTCCTCGTGAGCCGCGGCCGGGCCGAGGGACAGTTCCAGCTGCTTGGCCCAGGCGTGGTAGCGGTGCAGGGGGTAGTCGGTGTCGGCGCCGAAGCCGCCGTGGAGGTGCTGGGCGGTCTGCACCACGCGGCGTACGCCTTCGGAGGCCCAGATCTTCGCGACGGCGATGTCGGCTTCCGCCGGGAGCGGGCCGCCGGCCGAGGTGCTGATGCGCCAGGCGGCCTGCCAGAGGGTGACTTCCATGGCGCGCAGGTCGATGTAGCGGTCGGCGGTCTGGACGGCGACGGCCTGGAAGGTGGCCACGGGGTGGTCGAACTGTTCGCGTTTGCCGGTGTAGCGGCTCGTCATGGTGAGGACGGCTTCGCCGAGTCCCAGGGCGAGGGCGCAGGTTCCGGTGGTGAGGACGGCGCGGAGTGATTCCCAGGCGCCGTCGGCGTCGATGACGTCGATGGGGTCGAGGCGGACGGCGTCGAGGTGGAGCTGGGCGAGGAGTTCGCCGCTGGTGGAGTACTGGTCGGCGAGGGTGAGCCCCGGGTGGGTGCGGGGCAGCAGGGCGAGGACCGTCCGTCCCTCGGGGGTGTGGGCGGGGACGGCGATGCGGTCGGCGCCGTGGGCCCAGGGGACGGCGCTCTGGAGACCGTCGAGGATCCAGTGGGTGTCCTCGCGGTGGGCGGTGACGGCCTGCTCGGCGGGTTCGTGGCCGCTGCGGCCGTGGGAGGCGGCGGTGAGGACGAGTGCGCCGCGGCCGACACGGGGCAGCAGGTCGGCGGCGAGGCGCTGGTCGGCGTAGCGCTCGATGGTCAGGGCGACGGCGCTGGTTTCGAGCAGGGGGACGCGGGCGAGGACGCGGGCGGATTCGCGCAGGACGAGGCAGAGGGCGATGGCGTCCAGGCCGGCGCCGCCGTGGGCCGGGGTGAGGACGAGGCTGAGGAGGTCGGCGGCAGCGAGGCGGGCCCAGAGCGGCCGGTCGAGGTCGTCGGCCACGGCGCCGGGGGTGAGGGCGGGGCTGGGGACGCTGTCGGGTGCGATGTCGGAGAAGGCCGCCCGGGCCGCCTCGGCGGCGGCCTGTTGTTCCTCGGTGAAGGTGAAGTCCACTGCCTTTCCCTTCCGTTGCCTGCCCGGTGTCCGGTCTTGACGGGCCGTCGCCCGTCTCCTGACGGGCCGTCAAGATAGAACAGGTTCTAGGCAATGGGAAGGGGCAGGCGGGCGGTGGGCGGGCGTCAGCGGTCGAAGTCGAGCTCCACGTCCGCGGTGGCGGGGTGGGACTGGCAGGCCAGGACGTATCCGGCTTCGGTCTCCTCGGGTTCGAGGGCGAAGTTGCGGTCCATGCGGACCTCGCCGCCGACGAGGAAGGCGCGGCAGGTGCCGCACACGCCGCCCTTGCAGGCGTACGGGGCGTCGGCGCGGGCCCTGAGCACGGTGTCGAGCAGGCTCTCGCCTGCCTGGACGGGCCAGTTGCCGGAGCGGCCGTGCAGGGTGGCCGTCAGGGTGGCGTGGACGGGGGCGCCGGTGGACGGAGCGGGTGCGGGGGCGGAGCCGTCGTCGACGTGGAAGATCTCCTGGTGGATGCGTGTGCGTGCGACGCCGAGGCCGCGGAGGGCTCCTTCGGCTCCTTGGACGAGGCCGAAGGGGCCGCACAGGAACCAGCCGTCGATCTCGTCGACCGGCAGGAGAGCGGGCAGCAGCCCGGCGAGCCGTTCCTGGTCGAGCCGTCCGGAGGGCAGGCCGGACTGCTGTTCCTCGCGGGAGAGGACGGTGACGAGGTGGAACCGGTCGGGGAAGCGGTCCTTGAGGTCGGCGACCTCGTCGAGGAACATCGTGGAGGAGGCGGTGCGGTCGCTGCGGATGAGGCAGAACCGGGCGTCGGGCTCCTGGGTGAGGAGGGTCGCCGCCATGGAGAGGACCGGGGTGATGCCGCTGCCGCCGACGACGGCCGCGAAGTGGCCGGGGCGGGGGGCGAGGACGAAGCGGCCCATGGGTTCCATGACCTCGACGGTGTCGCCGACGGCCAGTTCCTTGAGGGCGTACGTGGAGAACTCGCCGCCGTCGACCATGCGGATGCCGACGCGCAGCGTGGGGTCTTCGCCGGCGGGTGCGGCGGGGGTGCAGATGGAGTAGGTGCGGCGGATCTCCTCGCCGTTCCGCCCGGTGCGGCGCAGGGCGAGGTGCTGGCCGGGCGTGTGGCGGTAGGTCTCGCGCAGCTCGGGCGGGACCGTGAAGGTGACGGCCACCGAGTCGTCCGTGAGCTGCTCGACGTCGCTCACCCGGAGCGGATGGAACTCGGCCCGTCCGGCGGTTGAGGACAGCATCTACAACTCCTTGAAGTGGTCGAACGGTTCGCGGCAGGCGGTGCAGCGGCGCAGCGCCTTGCACGCGGTGGAGGAGAAGCGGCTGAGCAGCTCGGTGTCGGTGGAGCCGCAGTGCGGGCAGCGGATTGCGAGGGTGAGGGGGACCGGTCCTCCGGCCGGGCCCTGGGGGCGCGGCGGTGCGATGCCGAACTCGGCGAGCTTGCGGCGGCCTTCGTCGCTGATGTCGTCGGTCGACCAGGCGGGGGCGAGGACGGTGACGACGGAGACGTCGGGGACGCCGTGGGCGTGGAGGGCGTGCTCGATGTCCTGGGACATGGTCTCGATGGCGGGGCAGCCGGTGTAGGTCGGGGTCAGTTCGACCTCGACCCGGTCGGGGCCGAGCATGCGGACGCCGCGCAGGACGCCGAGCTCCTCGAGGGTGAGGACGGGCAGCTCCGGGTCAGGGACGGCGCCGGCGATCCGGGCCAGCTCCGCCTCCAGGGCCGTCATGGTCACCATGTCGCCCCCGGGTGGCTGCGGTGCAGGTGCTGCATCTCGGCGAGCATCCGTCCGAAGGGTTCGGTGTGGAGTCCTTGCCGTCCGGCGCCTGCGGCCCATGCGCCGAGGCGGGGGCCTGTCGGGAGGGTGAGGGTGGCCCGTGCGAAGAGGGTGGTCAGGGAGTCGAGCCAGGCGGCCTCCATGGCCTGGTGGTCGACGTCGAGGCCTTCGACGGGCTGGAAGAGTTCGCCGGTGTAGCGCCACAGGGCGTCGCAGGCGCGCTGCATCCGGTCGTGGCTCTCGGGGGTGCCGTCGCCGAGGCGGAGGGTCCAGTGTTCGGCGTGGTCCTGGTGGTAGGCGACTTCCTTGACGGCCTTGGCCGCGAGGCCGGCCAGGGGGCTGTCGCCGGTGGCCAGCCGGGCGTAGAGGAGCCGCTGGTAGGTGGAGAAGTAGAGCTGGCGGGCGATGGTGTGGGCGAAGTCGCCGTTGGGCTGTTCGACGAGCTGGACGTTGCGGAAGTCCCGCTCTTCGCGGAGGTAGGCGAGTTCGTCCTCGTCGCCGACGAGGGAGAGCAGGACGCGGGCCTGGCCGAGGAGGTCGAGCGCGATGTTGGCGAGGGCGACGTCCTCTTCGAGGACGGGGGCGTTGCCCGCCCATTCGCCGAGCCGCTGGGCGAGGACGAGGGCGTCGTCGCCGAGGGCGAGGGCGGCCGCTGGGGTGAGGGCGGTGTCGCTCACAGGTGCTTCACCCCCTCGGGGATGTCGTAGAACGTCGGGTGGCGGTAGGGCTTGTCGGCCGACGGCTCGAAGAAGGGGTCCTTCTCGTCGGGGGAGGAGGCGGTGATCGCGGTGGAGGGGATCACCCAGATCGACACGCCTTCGTTGCGACGGGTGTAGAGGTCGCGGGCGTTGCGCAGGGCCATTTCGGCGTCGGGCGCGTGCAGGCTTCCCGCGTGGGTGTGGGACAGTCCGCGGCGCGAGCGCACGAACACCTCCCACAGGGGCCATCCGTCGGTGGTCATGCCCGTGCCTCCCCGTCCTGCCGGTCCGCGCGGGTGCCGCGCGCGTCCTGCTCGGTGTGCTGGTGCTGGTCGTCGTGGTCGTGCTCGCCGGGTGCGGCGGCGCGCCGGTCGTGCTTTTCGGCGTAGGCCGCCGCGGCCTGCCTGACCCAGGCGCCGTCCTCGTGGGCCTGGCGGCGGCGGGTGAGCCGCTGTTCGTTGCAGGGGCCGTTGCCCTTGAGGACTTCCCGGAACTCGTCCCAGTCGATCGGGCCGAAGTCGTAGTGCCCGCGCTCCTCGTTCCACCGCAGGTCGGGGTCGGGGAGGGTGAGTCCGAGGGCCTCGGCCTGGGGGACGGCGATGTCGACGAAGCGCTGGCGCAGCTCGTCGTTGGAGTGGCGCTTGATCTTCCAGGCCATGGACTGCGCGGAGTGGGCCGATTCGTCGTCGGGCGGGCCGAACATCATGAGGGAGGGCCACCACCAGCGGTCGACGGCGTCCTGGGCCATGGCGTGCTGGGCCTCGGTGCCCTGGGAGAGGGCGAGGAGCGCTTCGTACCCCTGGCGCTGGTGGAAGGACTCCTCCTTGCAGATCCGGACCATCGCGCGGGCGTACGGGCCGTAGGAGCAGCGGCAGAGGGGGACCTGGTTGGTGATGGCCGCGCCGTCGACCAGCCAGCCGATGGCGCCGACGTCGGCCCAGGTCAGCGTGGGGTAGTTGAAGATCGAGGAGTACTTCTGGCGGCCGGAGTGGAGCTTGTCGAGCAGCTCGTCGCGTCCGGTGCCGAGCGTCTCGGCGGCGCTGTAGAGGTAGAGGCCGTGGCCGGCCTCGTCCTGGACCTTGGCCATAAGGATCGCCTTGCGCCGCAGTGAGGGCGCGCGGGTGATCCAGTTGGCCTCGGGCTGCATGCCGATGATCTCGGAGTGGGCGTGCTGCGCGATCTGGCGGACGAGGGAGGCGCGGTAGGCCTCGGGCATCCAGTCGCGTGGCTCGATGCGCTCGTCGGCGGCGACGGCGGCGTCGAACACCGCCTCATAGGCGGCCTGGGTGGCTTCCTCGGCCGTGTCCTGCCCGGGCCGCGTGCGCTGTGCGCCCGCGGTCACTGCTGTCGCTGCCGTCCCTGCGGTCATCAGATCCCCTACCGACCGATCGTTCGGTTGTGTGACTTCAATGGTGGGTCGGCGGCCCGTATGGTGTCAACCCTGTGGATAACGTGGTGGGGCCGATCGGGATCGGGGCGGGATGGACGCGTACGACGAAGAGGATGTGCGTGAGGGGGACCCGGCCCCCGCGCCCGACCCCCTGCCGGGTGCCGGGATAGCGTCGCTGTCCACGCCGTACCAGGTCGTCGCCGCCGTCGCCCTGGCCGTCGTCGGGGTCTTCGCCTGCGTCCACGTCGCCATGGTGTTCCTGCACGTCGCGCCCTCGAACACGCTGACCAAGCAGCACGGGAAGGCGGTCGACGGCTGGGTGTACCCCGAGTTCGAGCAGAACTGGAAGCTCTTCGCCCCCAATCCGCTCCAGCAGAACATCGCCGTGCAGGTGCGGGCCGAGGTCGCGGCCGAAAACGGCCCCCGCCGCACCACCGCCTGGATCGACCTGACCGCGCAGGACGCGGAGCGGATCCGCGGCAGCCTGCTGCCCAGTCATGCCGACCAGAACGAGCTGCGGCGGGCCTGGGACTTCTACCTCAACTCGCACAGCGCCGACCACCGGCCCAACGGCCTGCGCGGCCGGCTCTCCGAGAGCTACATGCGCAGGATCGTGATGCTCCGGCTCGACGGGCGTGATCTCGGCGGCACCGTGGAGGCGGTACAGCTCCGCTCCTCGACCCGCGCCGTCCCCGCCCCCTTCTGGAGCGGCGAGAAGACGAACACCGATCCGGTGTACCGCGAGGCCCCCTGGTGGAAGGTGAGCGCCGCCGACGTCCCCGGCGCGGCACGGGACGACCGGACGGAGGCCCGCCGGTGAACCGCTCGACGCCCCTGGGCGCCCACGGACGCGACGCCCGCGAGCCCCTCGACCGGCGGCTCGCCCGGGCCGTACAGCGCGTCACCGCCTCGCCCCTCGGCCCCTACCAGAGCGCCATCGTCCGCATCGGCTTCTCCCTCACCTGGCTGCTCTTCCTGCTGCGCGAGCTGCCCCACCGCCACGAGCTGTACGGCCCGGACGGCCCCTGGTCCTGGGAGATGGGCCGGCAGCTGATCGCCGAGAACGGCGCCTTCACGGCGCTGATGTGGTCCGACGGCCGTCTCTGGTTCGAGATCGTCTACGGACTCGCCGTCCTCTCCGCCCTGCTCCTGCTGCTGGGCTGGCGCACCCGTGCCGTGTCCGTGGTCTTCATGGCCGGAGTGCTGTCCCTGCAGAATCGCTCCATCTTCGTCGGCGACGGTGGCGACAACGTCGTCCACCTCGCCGCGATCTACCTCGTCCTCACCCGCTGCTCCCAGGTCTGGTCCCTGGACGCGCGCCGGGCCGCCCGGCAGGAGCGCGAGAGGAGGGAGGCGTACGAGACCGGCCGCGCACCCTCGCCGCGCGGCGACGCCGTCGGACCGCTGCTGTGGACCGTCCTCGGCGCGTTCCTGCTCGTCGCCACCGCCTTCTCCGGCGTGACGGGTGAATGGTGGCTGCTGGTGCTGCTGTGGGCGCTGTGGCTGGCGCAGGCACTGTGGTGGCTGGTGTGCCGCTACGCCCCCGGTGAGCCGCGCACCCTGCTCGACGTGCTGGCCAACCTCGCCCACAACGCCACCCTCGTCGTGATCATGGCCGAGGTGTGCCTGATCTACGCCACGGCCGGCTGGTACAAGATCCAGGGATCGCGCTGGCAGGACGGCACGGCGCTGTACTACCCGCTGCAGCTGGACTACTTCGCGCCCTGGCCCGCCCTCTCCGACCTGCTGGGATCCAGCGGGGCGATGGTGATGGCGCTGACCTACGGCACCGTGTTCGTGCAGGTCGCCTTCCCCTTCGCCCTGTTCAACCGCAAGGTCAAGAACGTCCTGCTGGTCGCGATGATGCTGGAGCACGCGGGCATCGCCGTCCTCCTCGGGCTTCCCGTCTTCTCGCTGGCGATGATCTCCGCGGACGCCGTGTTCCTGCCGACGGCCTTCCTCGTGGGACTCGGCGCGGTCGTGGGGCGCGGGCGCGACCGGCTGCTGTCGCGGCTGCCCGGCCGGGCGGTGCCGAAGCAGCGCCGTACGGACGAGGAAGCCGTCCCCCGTACCCTCGTCGGGTGAGCACCACCGAGATTCCCGGGGCCGGCGGGCCTTCCGAGCCGACCCCGACGCAGGCGCAGGACGCCGGGGCGGCCGACCCGGCGCAGTACGACGACGGCTTCGCGCACGAGGTCGGCGTCGGGCCGCATCCGCTGCCGTGGCCGGAGGGCGAGCGCTACGACCCTGAGCTGCTGGCCGACGGCGACCGGCGCAATGTCGCGGACCGCTACCGGTACTGGACGCGGCAGGCGATCGTCGCCGACCTGGACACCCGGCGGCACGACTTCCACGTGGCCGTCGAGAACTGGGGCCACGACTTCAACATCGGTTCGGTGGTGCGGACCGCGAACGCCTTCCTGGCCAAGGAGATCCACATCGTGGGCCGGCGGCGCTGGAACCGGCGGGGCGCGATGGTCACCGACCGCTACCAGCATGTGCGCCACCATCCGGACACCGAGTCGCTGACCGCGTGGGCCGCGGCCGAGGACCTGCCGATCATCGGGATCGACAACCTGCCGGGCGCCGTGCCGCTGGAGCGGACCGTGCTGCCCCGCCGCTGCGTGCTGCTCTTCGGACAGGAGGGGCCGGGCCTCACGGAGGAGGCCCGCGAGCACGCGCGGATGGTGTGCTCGATCGCCCAGTTCGGCTCGACCCGCTCCATCAACGCCGGAGCGGCGGCCGCCATCGCCATGCACGCGTGGGTGCAGCGCTACGCCGAGATCGACGCGACCGCGCCCCTCGCCTGACCCCGCCCGGCGGCCCTGCCGGGCCGGGCCGCGGAAGCCCGCGAGGACTTCCGCAGCCAGAGGGCCGACGAGGGAAACGAGGGCCGGTGCGGGGCGCTGGGGGTCAGGCCTGGCGGCGGACCTCCACCACGCGGAAGCGGTTGGAGACGAACGCCCCGTCGCACAGCGCGGCGTTCGCCGCCGGGTTCCCGCCGGAGCCGTGGAAGTCGGAGAACGCGGCCGTCTGGTTGACGTAGACCCCGCCCGTCAGGTTCAGCGACAGCTGGGCGGACTCCTCCAGGCAGACCTCCTCGACCGCCCGCTCGGTCGACGCGTCGGTCGTGTACGCGCCGACCGTCATCGCACCCTTCTCACGCACCGTGCGCCGCAGCAGCTCCAGCGCGTCGGCGGTCGAGTCCACCGAGACGGCGAACGAGACGGGGCCGAAGCACTCGGAGAAGTACGCCGCCTCCGCGTCCGGCTTGGAGCCGTCCAGCTTCACGATCACGGGCGTGCGCACCACGGCGTCCGGGAAGTCCGGGTGGGCCACCTCGCGGGAGGCGAGCGCCACCTCGCCGAGGCCGGCAGCGGCCTCCAGGCGCGCCTTCACATCGGGGTTGACCAGGGCGCCGAGCAGGGCGTTCGCCCGGGCGTCGTCGCCGAGGAGCCCGCCGACCGCCGCCGAGAGGTCGGCGACGACCTCGTCGTACGACTTGGG
Organism: Streptomyces sp. NPDC008121; assembly: GCF_042957155.1. NCBI lineage: Bacteria > Bacillati > Actinomycetota > Actinomycetes > Kitasatosporales > Streptomycetaceae > Streptomyces > Streptomyces sp. NPDC008121. The sequence goes on from NZ_JBIBHT010000004.1 coordinate 291,610, forward strand.
GCCGGCGTCGGTCGTGATGCCGTCGCGGGGGATCAGCAGGTTCTGCGGGGTGGTGCACATCTGGCCGCTGTAGAGCGAGAGGGAGAACGCCAGGTTGGACAGCATCCCCTTGTAGTCGTCGGTGGAGTCGACGACGACGGTGTTGACGCCGGCCTTCTCGGTGTAGACCTGCGCCTGGCGGGCGTGGGTCTCCAGCCAGTCGCCGAAGGCGGTGGAGCCGGTGTAGTCGATGATCCGGATCTCGGGGCGGACGGCCAGGGTCTTGGCGATGCCCTCGCCCGGCCGCTCCACGGCCAGCGCGACCAGGTTCGGGTCGAAGCCGGCCTCGGCGAGGACCTCGCGGGCGACGCGGACCGTGAGCGCCAGCGGGAGGACGGCGCGCGGGTGGGGCTTGACCAGGACCGGGTTTCCGGTGGCGAGCGAGGCGAACAGGCCGGGGTAGCCGTTCCACGTCGGGAAGGTGTTGCAGCCGATCATCAGGGCGATGCCCCGGGCGACCGGGGTGAACTGCTTGGACAGCTCCAGCGGGTCGCGCTTGCCCTGCGGCTTGGCCCAGTCGGCGCTGCCGGGGGTGCGGGTCTGCTCGGCATAGGCGTACGCCACGGCCTCCAGGCCGCGGTCCTGGGCGTGCGGGCCGCCGGCCTGGAACGCCATCATGAAGGCCTGGCCGCTGGTGTGCATCACCGCGTGCGCGAACTCGTGGGTGCGGGCGGAGATCCGGGCGAGGATCTCCACGCAGACCAGGGCGCGGACCTCGGCCCCGGCATCGCGCCAGGCGGCCATGCCGGCGCGCATGGCGGGCAGCAGGACGTCGATGTCGGCGTGCGGGTACTCGATGTCGAGCGCCGGGCCGTAGGGCGAGACCTCGCCGCCGGTCCAGCCGTCCGTGCCGGGCTGGTCCAGCTCGAAGCGCCGGCCGAGCACGGCCTTGTGCGCGTCGAGGCCGGCGGCGGCGTCCAGCGAACCGTTCTCGCCGTACGCCTTGGGGTGCTCGGGGTGCGGCGACCAGTAGGCACGGGTGCGGATGGTGTCGAGCGCCTGGTCGAGTGTGGACCGGTGCCTCGCGGCCAGGTGGTCGGTGGTCAGCTGAGCGGCGGCCATGGGCGCAACTCCTCGTCGAGCTGGGCAGGGTCAGGCGGACAGAGTTAGAGTAACCGAACGATCGGTCGGGACAAGGGGGTCTGCCGAAGCTGTGGACAACCCATCGGGGAGGATCAGTCGTATGACCGCCAATGTGAGCGAGGCGGTGCCGGACGCCGGCACCGACGCCATCGACCGGAGCCGCGCCGTCGCCGTCGTCGGCACGGGCACCATGGGCCAGGGGATCGCCCAGGTGGCCCTGGTCGCAGGCCATCCCGTACGGCTCTACGACAGCGCCCCCGGCCGCGCGGAGGCGGCCGTGACCGCCCTCGCGGCCCGGCTGGACCGGCTGGTCGAGAAGGGCCGGATGGACCGGGCGGAACGCGACGGCGCGGTGGCCCGGCTGCACGCCGCCGCCGATCCGGCCGAGCTGGCCGACGCCGCGCTCGTCGTCGAGGCAGTCGTCGAGCTGCTCCCGGTCAAGCAGCAGCTCTTCGCCGACCTCGAGAAGATCGTCGGCGACGACACCCTGCTGGCCACCAACACCTCCTCCCTCTCCGTCACCGCCATCGCGGGCGGGCTGCGCCTGCCCGGCCGGTTCGTCGGGCTGCACTTCTTCAACCCGGCGCCGCTGCTGCCCCTGGTCGAGGTCGTCAGCGGCTTCGCCACCGAACCGTCCGCCGCCACGCGCGCGTACGCGACGATGCGGAGCTGGGGCAAGACGCCGGTGCGCTGCGCCGACACCCCCGGCTTCATCGTCAACCGCATAGCCCGGCCCTTCTACGCGGAGGCGCTGCGGGTGTACGAGGAGGGCGTGGCCGATCCGGCCACCATCGACGCCGCGCTGCGCGAGTGCGGCGGGTTCCGGATGGGGCCGTTCGAGCTGACCGACCTCATCGGCCAGGACGTCAACGAGGCCGTCACCCGCTCCGTCTGGGAGTCCTTCTACCAGGACCCCAAGTTCACCCCGTCGCTCGCCCAGCGCCGACTGGTCGAGTCGGCGCGGCTCGGGCGCAAGTCCGGCCAGGGCTGGTTCCCGTACGGGGAGGGCGCGGCCGCCCCGGTGCCGCACACCGCGCCGCCCGCCGGCCCGCCCGCCTCGGTGGTCGTGCAGGGCGAGCTGTACCAGGCCGAGCCGCTGGTCCGGCTGCTGCGGGAGACGGCGGCCGTCGCCGTCGACTTCCGGCAGGACGCGGTCGAGGGCTATCCGGGCTGGATCGAGCTGCCGAGCGGGACCCGGCTCTTCCTCGCCGACGGCACGGCCGCCGACGACGCCGCGATGCCCGTCATCCACTTCGACCTCGCGCTCGACTACGCCACCTGCGAGCGGATCGTCCTCGCGCCCGCCTCGACCGTGGACGAGCCGTCCCTCCGGGATGCGGTCGGCCTCTTCCAGGCCCTCGGCAAGAAGGTCAGCGTCATCCGGGACGTGCCGGGCATGATCGTCGCCCGTACGGTCGCCATGCTCGCCGACTTCGCCCTGGACGCCGCCACGCGCGCGGTGGCGGACGCCGACGACATCGACACGGCGATGCGACTGGGCGTGAACTACCCGCGCGGGCCGCTCGCCTGGGGCGCGGAGCTGGGCGCGGACTGGGTCCTGGAGACCCTGTCCAACCTCCACGAGGAGTACCCGACCGGCCGCTACGCCCCTTCCCAGGCGCTCCGGCGCCGGGTCGCCGCCGAGAACGCCGCGGCGGACGGGGAGGGAGCGGAGTGACCACCGCGAAGCGCGACACGTACACCCCGGAGACGCTGCTCTCCGTCGCCGTCCGGATCTTCAACGAGCGCGGTTACGACGGCACCTCCATGGAGCACCTGTCCAAGGCCGCCGGGATCTCCAAGTCCTCGATCTACCACCACGTCGCCGGCAAGGAGGAGCTGCTGCGACGGGCGGTCAGCCGGGCGCTCGACGGGCTCTTCGCCATCCTCGACGAGCCGGGGGCGAACCGCGGCCGGGCCATCGAGCGGGTCGAGTACGTCACCCGCCGCACCGTCGAGGTGCTGATGGCGGAGCTGCCCTACGTCACGCTGCTGCTGCGGGTCCGCGGCAACACCCGGACCGAGCGGTGGGCCCTGGAACGGCGGCGCGAGTTCGACCAGAGAGTGGCCGACCTGCTCAAGGCGGCCGCCGCCGACGGGGACCTGCGGGCCGATGTGGACATCCGGCTCGCCACCCGGCTGCTCTTCGGCATGATCAACTCGCTGGTGGAGTGGTACCGGCCGCATCCGGGCGGCGAGGCCGACCGCGACCAGCTGGTGGACACCGTCGTGCACCTCGCCTTCGACGGGCTGCGGACGGCGCGCTGAGGCGCTGGGGGACGGGCGCGGCGGGGACGGGCCCGCCCGGCCCCCAGCCGGGTATGCGGAGGCTGCCGGGCGGGACACCGGGCGAACCGGGCAGTGCATTGGGCGAACCGGGCGGGACGCCGGGCAAACCCGCCCGGCCGGCGCACCCGTCCGCCCTCGCCCGGTCGGCGCATCCCGTTCACCCCGTGTGGTCGGGGTCCAGGTCCGTCTCCTCGAAGACCAGAAGCGTGCGCGTCGACAGCACCTCGGGAATGGACTGGATCTTGGTGAGGACCAGCTCGCGCAGGGTCCTGTTGTCCGGCGTGTGCACGAGCAGCAGCACGTCGAAGTCTCCGCTGACCAGTGCGATGTGGGCCGCCCCCGGCAGCGCCTGGAGCTGTTCGCGGACCGTGCGCCAGGAGTTCTGGACGATCTTGAGCGTGATGTAGGCGGAGGCGCCGTGGCCCGCCCGCTCGTGGTTCAGCCGGGCGCTGAAGCCCCGGATCACCCCGTCGTCGATCAGCCGGTTGATCCGGGCGTAGGCGTTGGCGCGGGAGACATGGACCCGCTCGGCCACGGAGCGTATCGACGCGCGGCCGTCCGTCTGGAGGATGCGAAGGATGGACCGGTCGATCGAGTCCAGCGGCCGCGCCGCCGGGCCCCGCTCTCCTTCATAGGCCATTTGTTCATCCGCCATGTCCCCCCGCCTCTCTCCCATGGACGACATGTCTCTATCCCAGGCTGTGGAGAACCGATTGTCCACAGGCTGAGGGTGCCTGTAGCCAAAATGCCTCCACGACCGAACAATCGGTAGGTGAGGCGCGCCACATTCGCGCCACCCGCCTTCGGGTCTTATGCCCGCTCCCACGAGGAGGTGGACTCGTTGCAACAGCGCAGTTCGACGGTCCAAGCGCCACCCGCTGCCGCCCCTGTCTACCGGCCGACCCCGCCTCCGGCGTGGAAGCCGCGCACCGACCCCGCCCCCCTGCTGCCCGACGCCGAGCCGTTCCGGGTCATCGGCACGGACGCCATGGCCGGCGCCGACCCCGAGCTGCTGCGCCGGCTGTACGCGGAGCTGGTGCGCGGACGGCGGTACAACGCCCAGGCCACCGCCCTCACCAAGCAGGGCCGGCTCGCCGTCTACCCCTCGACCACCGGCCAGGAGGCCTGCGAGGTGGCCGCCGCCCTGGCGCTCGAGGACCGCGACTGGCTCTTCCCGTCGTACCGCGACACCCTGGCGGCCGTCGCCCGCGGCCTCGACCCGGTGCAGGCGCTGACGCTGCTGCGTGGCGACTGGCACACCGGGTACGACCCGCGGGAGTACCGGATCGCCCCGCTGTCCACCCCGCTCGCCACCCAGCTGCCGCACGCGGTCGGCCTGGCGCACGCGGCCCGCCTCAAGGGCGACGACGTCGTCGCGCTCGCCATGGTCGGCGACGGCGGCACCAGCGAGGGCGACTTCCACGAGGCGCTGAACTTCGCGGCCGTCTGGCAGGCCCCCGTGGTCTTCCTGGTGCAGAACAACGGCTTCGCGATCTCCGTGCCGCTCGCCAAGCAGACCGCCGCGCCGTCCCTCGCGCACAAGGCCGTGGGCTACGGCATGCCCGGCCGGCTGGTCGACGGCAACGACGCCGTCGCCGTCCACCAGGTGCTGACCGAGGCCGTGGCCCGGGCCCGGCGGGGTGGCGGACCGACGCTGGTCGAGGCCGTGACGTACCGCATCGACGCCCACACCAACGCCGACGACGCCACCCGCTACCGCGGCGACGCCGAGGTCGAGGCCTGGCGGGCGCACGACCCGATCCGGATCCTGGAGCAGGAGCTGACGGAGCGCGGACTGCTCGACGAGGACGGCAAGCGGGCGGCGGCCGAGGCCGCCGAGACGATGGCCGCCACCCTGCGCGAGCGGATGAACGCCGACCCGGTGCTGGACCCGATGGACCTGTTCGCGCACGTCTACGCCGAGCAGACGACGCAACTGCGCGAGCAGGCGGCCCAGCTGCGCGCCGAACTCGACGCCGAGAGCGAGGCGTGATGACCACCGCGCAGAAGACGGCGGGCAGGGCCGCGGCCAAGCCCGCCACCATGGCGCAGGCCCTCCAGCGGGCCATGCGCGACGCGATGGCCGAGGACCCGACGGTGCACATCCTCGGAGAGGACGTCGGCGCCCTCGGCGGTGTCTTCCGAGTCACCGACGGGCTCGCCAAGGAGTTCGGCGAGGACCGCTGCACGGACACCCCGCTGGCCGAGGCGGGCATCCTCGGCACGGCCGTCGGCATGGCGATGTACGGGCTGCGGCCGGTCGTCGAGATGCAGTTCGACGCCTTCGCCTACCCGGCGTTCGAGCAGCTGATCAGCCACGTCTCCCGGATGCGGAACCGCACGCGCGGGGCGCTGCCGATGCCGCTGGTGGTCCGGGTGCCGTACGGCGGCGGGATCGGCGGCGTGGAGCACCACAGCGACTCCTCCGAGGCGTACTACATGGCGACTCCGGGGCTCCATGTCGTCACGCCGGCCACGGTCGAGGACGCGTACGGCATGCTGCGGGCGGCCATCGCCTCCGACGACCCGGTGGTCTTCCTGGAGCCGAAGCGGCTCTACTGGTCGAAGTCCGACTGGTCGCCCGAGGCGCCGAAGGCGGTGGAGCCGATCGGCAAGGCGGTGGTGCGGCGCAGCGGCCGCAGCGCCACGCTGATCACGTACGGGCCTTCCGTGCCGGTCTGCCTGGAGGCGGCGGAGGCCGCGCGGGCGGAGGGCTGGGACCTGGAGGTGGTCGACCTGCGTTCGCTGGTGCCCTTCGACGACGAGACGGTCTGCGCGTCGGTGCGGCGCACCGGCCGGGCGGTCGTCGTGCACGAGTCGACCGGGTTCGGCGGTCCCGGCGGGGAGATCGCGGCGCGGGTGACCGAGCGCTGCTTCCACCACCTGGAGGCACCGGTGCTGCGCGTCGCCGGCTTCGACATCCCGTATCCGCCGCCGATGCTGGAGCGGCACCACCTGCCGGGCGTGGACCGGGTCCTGGACGCGGTGGCGCGGCTGCAGTGGGAGGCGGGGAGCTGATGGCCCAGGTGCTCGAATTCAAGCTGCCGGACCTCGGGGAAGGGCTGACCGAGGCGGAGATCGTGCGCTGGCTGGTGAACGTCGGCGACGTCGTCGCCATCGACCAGCCGGTTGTCGAGGTCGAGACCGCGAAGGCGATGGTGGAGGTGCCCTGTCCCTACGGGGGCGTGGTGACGGCCCGGTTCGGCGAAGAAGGCACCGAACTGCCCGTCGGGGCGCCGCTGCTGACCGTCGCGGTCGGCGGCACGGAGACGGGAACGGCCGGCGGGCCGGCCGGCGCGGACGCCGGAGCCGGTACGGGTACGGGCGCCGGGGCTTCCGGTGCGAACGGGTCGGCGGGGGCGAACGGTTCCGGCGGCGCGGCCGCCGACGCCGAGTCCTCGGAGTACTCCGGCAATGTGCTCGTCGGGTACGGCACGGCCGGCCCGGCGGCCCGGCGGCGCAGGGTCCGCCAGACGAGTCCTGCGGTGGCGAGCCCGGCGGCCGCGGCACCGGTCGCACCGGCTGCCGTCGTCACCGTCGCCCCCGCGGCGGGAGTGCCCGGGCAGCAGGAAGGGCCCCTGCCCGTCATCTCGCCGCTCGTGCGCAAGCTGGCCCGGGAGAAGGGCCTCGACCTGCGGGAGGTGCGCGGTTCGGGCCCGGAAGGGCTCATCCTGCGCGCTGACGTGGAGCAGGCCCTGGCCACCGCGGCGGCCCCGGCACCGGTGAAGGCGCAGGCCCCGGTGGCCGCGCCGACCGCCCTGTCCGCCGCCGCGGCGACGGCGGAGCGGATCCCGCTGCGCGGGGTACGGGGTGCCGTGGCCGACAAGCTCAGCCGCAGCCGGACCGAGATCCCGGACGCGACCTGCTGGGTCGACGCCGACGCGACCGAGCTGCTGGCCGCCCGGGCCGCGATGAACGAGGCGGGCGGTCCGAAGATCTCCCTGCTCGCCCTGCTCGCCCGGATCTGCACGCACGCGCTCGCCCGTTTCCCGGAGCTCAACTCCACGGTGGACACAGCGGCCCGGGAGATCGTCCGGCTGCCGTCCGTGCATCTCGGGTTCGCGGCCCAGACCGAACGCGGACTGGTCGTCCCGGTCGTCCGGGACGCGGGTGCCCGCACGGCGGAGTCCCTGACGGCGGAGTTCGCGAGGCTGACGGAGGCGGCCCGGCAGGGGACGCTGACGCCGGCGGACCTGACCGGCGGGACGTTCACGCTGAACAACTACGGGGTGTTCGGGGTCGACGGTTCCACGCCGATCATCAACCACCCCGAGGCGGCGATGCTCGGCGTGGGCCGGATCATCCCCAAGCCCTGGGTCCACCAGGGTGAACTCGCCGTACGGAAGGTCGTCCAGCTGTCGTTCACGTTCGACCACCGGGTCTGCGACGGCGGCACGGCGGGCGGCTTCCTCCGCTACGTCGCGGACTGCGTGGAGCAGCCCGCGGTGCTGCTCCGCACCGTCTGACCCCGCCGCCCACGGGGCGGGCCGCCCTGCCGGCCCGCCCCGTGGGCGGCGGCGCGCGGCGGAGCTCTCGTCTCGGGGGGTGCGCGTACGGGCCCTCGGGCGCCCGGGTGATGTCTCCGTCCGTGAGATGGAGCCGATCTTTCGGGCGCATCCCGGCGGCCGCGGACCATACTGCTGGGATGACGACCGCGTATGACGCCATCGTGCCGGCCGGAGGGGCCGCCAGGCGGCTGGGTGGTGTGGACAAGCCGCAGGTGAGGGTCGGCGGACGGGCGCTGCTTGACCGGGTGCTTGCGGGGTGCCGGGGCGCCGCGCGCACGATCGTCGTCGGTGACCGGCGGGAGACCGTGCGCGACGTGGAGTGGGCGCGGGAGGAACCGCCCGGCGGGGGGCCGCTGGCCGCGCTCGAGGCCGGGCTGCGCCGGGTGACCGCGGAGAGGGTGCTCGTCCTCTCCGCCGACCTCCCCTTCCTCGACGAGAAGACCGGCCTCCGCCTCCTGGACGCCCTGCCCGACGACCCGGGCACCCCCGACGACCCGGGCACCCCCGACGAGCCGGGCAGCCCCGACGAGCCGGGCAGCCCCGACGACCCGGGCAGCCCCGACCACCCGGGCACCCCCGACCACCCGACCAGGCCCGCGAGCTCCGGCCCCGGCCACCCCGGCCCCGGGAACCCGGGCACCCCCGGCGCGCCGTCCCCCACCGACGTCCCGCCCTTCGACGCCGCGTTGCTCGTCGACGGTGAGGGGCGGGACCAGCCGCTGGTCGCCGCGTACCGCACCGGCCCGCTCCGGCGTGAGTTGTCTCTCATCGCCGCCGAACGCGGCAGCCTCACCGGCCTCCCCTTGCGTCTGCTCACGGGAAGGCTTCGCATCACCCGGGTCACCGCGGAGCCCCTGGCCTCCTTCGACTGCGACACCTGGGAGGACATCGCCACGGCCCGGGCCCGTATCAGGGAGCATGGGAACGTGCTGGACGAATGGATCACCGCAGTCAAGGACGAGTTGGGCATCGAGATCGACGTCGACACCGGCGTCCTGCTCGACCTGGCCCGTGACGCCGCCCACGGGGTCGCCCGCCCCGCCGCGCCGCTGACCACCTTCCTGGTCGGCTACGCGGCGGCTCAGGCCGCCGCCCGTGGCGAGGGCGCACCCGAGGCGGTCGCCGAGGCCTCCCGCAAGGCCGCGGCGCTCGCCGCCCGGTGGGCCGCGGAAGCGGAGCAGGGCACCGCCGGATGACCCCGCACGAGGCCGCGGCCCCCGCCCCGGACAGCGACGGCGTCGACGAGGCGCTCGCCCTCGTCGCGCGGCCCCGGCCCGCCGAGCCGCGCCCCGAGTCACCGCACCGCGCGACCGGCTGGCCCGAGGCACGGGCCGTCGCCGCCCGGGCCGGAACGGCCGTCGGGGCAGGGCGCCCGCCCCGCGCCGTGCCGCTTGGACAGGCGCTCGGCCACGTCCTCGCCGAGCCGCTGCGTGCACTCACCGACCTGCCGCCCTTCGACACCTCCGCCATGGACGGCTGGGCGGTCGCCGGGCCCGGCCCCTGGGAGGTCCGCGAGGCGGAGTCGGTCCTCGCCGGAGACGCCCCCGCCGCCGCGCTGGCCGACGGTACGGCGGTACGGATCGCCACCGGCGCCCGGATCCCGGCCGAGACGACGGCGATCGTCCGCAGCGAACACTCCCGCACCGACTCCGGCGGCCATCTGCACGCCCGGCACCGGGTGGTCCAGGGCCAGGACATCCGCCCGCGCGGCCAGGAGTGCCGCTCGGGCGACCGCTTGCTGCCCGCCGGCACGCCGGTCACCCCCGCCGTGCTCGGTCTCGCCGCCGCCGCCGGATACGACGAGCTGCGCACCGTGCCCCGGCCCCGGGTGGAGATCCTGGTCCTCGGGGACGAGCTGCTCACCGCCGGACTCCCCCAGGACGGCCTGATCCGTGACGCCCTCGGCCCGATGGTCGGCCCCTGGCTGAGCGCGCTCGGCGCCGAGGTCCTCGCCACCCGCCGGATCGGTGACGACGCCGACGCGCTGTACGCCGCCGTCGCCGGCTCCGAGGCCGATCTGGTGATCACCACCGGGGGCACGGCCGCGGGCCCCGTCGACCACGTCCACCCCGTCCTCGCCAAGGCGGGCGCCGCGCTCCTCGTGGACGGCGTGAAGGTCCGCCCCGGCCATCCCATGCTCCTCGCCGGACTCGACGAGCCCGCCGCCGACGAGCCCCTCGCCGACAAACCCACCAGCCCCGGCATGACCCTCCCGAGCCGGCAGGACGACCCGGCCCGCTCCGACCGGCCCGGCACCGCCCGCCGGCCCGATGGGGCCGCCCGTCCCGTCCGGTACCTCGTCGGACTGCCCGGGAACCCGCTCGCCGCCGTCTCCGGGCTCCTCACCCTCGTCGAACCGCTGCTGCGCGCGCTGGGAGGCGCCCCGGCGCCCGGCCCGTACCGCGCGCCGGTACGCGAGGAGGTGCACGGCCACCCGCACGACACCCGGCTCGTCCCGGTCGTCCACCGCGGGGAGCAGGCCGTGCCCCTGCACTACAACGGCCCGGCGATGCTCCGTGGCATCGCGGTCGCGGACGGCATGGCCGTCGTCCCGCCCGGGGGCGCGAAGCCCGGCGACGTCCTGGAGATCCTCGACCTTCCCTGGCCGGAGACGCCCGTCGCGGGAGCGTCCCAAGGAGCGTGTTTCACGTGAAACTTCCCAGTCGGGACATCATGGCGCGCCATGTCGACGAGAAGATGGCGCCGTCCCGTATCCGGATGCCCCGGCAGGTCGTCGAGCGTCCGCTGCGGCAGGTGGGCAAGCGGCTGCTGATGGCGCTGTCGGTGCTGATCGTGACGGTCCTGATCGTCTACATCGACCGGGCGGGTTACCACGACAACGCCGACGACTCCGTCGACTTCCTCGACGCCGTCTACTACGCGACCGTGACCCTCTCGACCACCGGCTACGGCGACATCGTCCCGTACAGCGACTCGGCGCGGCTGGTCAACATCCTGCTGATCACGCCGCTGCGCGTGCTTTTCCTGATCATCCTGGTCGGCACCACTCTCGAGGTCCTCACCGAACGGACCCGGGAGGAGTGGCGGCTGAACCGCTGGAGGTCCACCTTGCGTGACCACACCGTCGTCGTTGGCTTTGGAACGAAGGGACGATCGGCCATCCAGACGCTCTGCGCCACCGGGCTGCGCAAGGACCAGATCGTCATCGTCGATCCGTCCGGCAAGGTGATCGAGACGGCGAACGCCGACGGGTTCGTCGGCGTGGTCGGCGACGCGACCCGCAGCGATGTGCTGGTGCGCGCCGAGGTCCAGAAGGCCCGTCAGATCGTCATCGCCACCCAGCGCGACGACACCGCGGTCCTGGTCACCCTCACGGCCCGGCAGCTCAACCGGGGCGCGAAGATCGTCGCCGCGGTACGGGAGGAGGAGAACGCGCCGCTGCTGCGCCAGTCGGGCGCGGACGCCGTGATCACCAGCGCCAGTGCGGCGGGACGCCTGCTGGGCCTCTCCGTGCTGAGTCCCAGCGCGGGCGCGGTGATGGAGGACCTGATCCAGCAGGGTTCGGGCCTCGATCTGATCGAACGGCCGGTGATAAAGGCCGAGGTCGGCAAGAACGTGCGCGAGACCGGCGACCTGGTCGTCAGCGTGCTGCGCGGGCACCGGCTGCTCAGCTACGACGATCCGGCCGCCAGTCCGCTGCAGTTGACGGACCGTGTGATCACGATCGTGCGGGCGGCGTCCGTCACTCCGCTGACGAGTCCGCCGGAGTAGCCTCGCCGCCATGCATGCGATCACGATTCCGGAACCCGGCGGTCCCGAGGCCCTGGTCTGGGCCGAGGTGCCCGATCCCGTGCCCGCCGAGGGCGAAGTCCTCGTCGAGGTGGTGGCCGGCGCCGTCAACCGCGCGGACCTGCTCCAGCGGCAGGGCTTCTACGATCCGCCGCCCGGCACCTCGCCGTACCCCGGTCTGGAGTGTTCCGGACGGATCGCCGCCCTCGGCCCCGGGGTGTCCGGCTGGTCGGTCGGCGACGAGGTGTGCGCCCTGCTCGTCGGCGGCGGTTACGCGGAGAAGGTCGCCGTCCCCGCCGGCCAGCTGCTGCCGGTTCCGGACGGGGTGGACCTGGTCACGGCCGCGGCACTGCCTGAGGTCACCAGCACGGTCTGGTCGAACGTCTTCATGATCGCCCACCTGCGGCCGGGCGAGACGCTGCTGGTGCACGGCGGCGCCAGCGGCATCGGCACGATGGCGATCCAGCTGGCCAAGGCGGTGGGCGCGCGGGTCGCGGTGACCGCGGGTGGGCCGGAGAAGCTGGCGCGCTGTGCCGAACTGGGCGCGGACATTTTGATCGACTACCGCGAACAGGACTTCGTCGAGGAGCTGCGCAAGGCGACCGACGGGGCCGGGGCGGACGTCATCCTCGACATCGTCGGGGCGAAGTACCTGGACCGCAATGTGAAGGCGCTCGCGGTCAACGGGCGTCTCGCCGTCATCGGCATGCAGGGCGGCGTGAAGGCCGAGCTGAACCTCGGGGCGCTGCTCGCCAAGCGCGGCGCGATCACGGCGACGACGCTGAGGGCCCGCCCGCTGCAGGAGAAGGCGGCCATCGTCGCCGCGGTCCGGGAGCACGTCTGGCCGCTGATCGGAGCCGGCACGGTCCGTCCGGTCGTGGACCGCACGCTGCCCTTGCGGGACGCCGCCGAGGCCCACCGTGCGCTGGACTCCGGGACGCACGTCGGCAAGATCCTGCTGGTCGCCGACCGGCCCTGACGGCCCATAGGACAGCGAGAGGGGCCCGGCGCACGCATCGTGCGCCGGGCCCCTCTCCCTTGTGCTTGCCCGCCCCGCAGGCCTACGGGCCTCCAGACCTACAGGTACGGGCCCGAGCGGATCGCGTGGCCGGGGCCCTGGTCGTCGTCATCGTCGTGCGAGGCGCCCGGCGGCAGCGCCCGGCGCATCTGCTCCAACTGGGCGCGGGCCGCCATCTGCTGGGCGAACAGCGCCGTCTGGATACCGTGGAAAAGTCCCTCTAGCCACCCCACGAGCTGGGCCTGCGCGATGCGCAGCTCCGCCTCGGAGGGGATGGCCTCGTCCGTGAACGGCAGGGACAGGCGCTCCAGTTCCTCGACCAGCTCGGGCGCCAGCCCGTCCTCCAGCTCCTTGACCGAGCTGGCGTGGATGTCCTTGAGCCTGACGCGGCTGGCCTCGTCGAGAGGTGCCGCCCGTACTTCCTCCAGGAGCTGCTTGATCATGCTGCCGATCCGCATGACCTTCGCAGGCTGTTCGACCATTTCCGTCACCGGGACCTCGCGGGATTCGTCGTCACCCTGAGTGCCGCCGAGCGCCATCCCGTCCTGTCCCACGATGAGGACCTGGGGGCTCTCCTGCGACCGTTCATTCCTCGGCATCTCCATGCCGCCATTGTCTCGCACACATGCCTCACCACACGGTGTGCCCCTGTACGACGGTGATCCACCCTCGTACAGGGGCACAGCACGGCAACGAACGGCGACGAACAGCTACGAACGGGACCGCTCGGGACCGGCCGCGACCGATCGGCTCACGCCGGACCGGTCAGGCCCCCGCCGGTCATGTCGCGGCCCGGCGGGCCAGGGCGCCGCGGGAGCGGGTCACCAGAGCCGCCAGGACCGCGGCGCCGAGGGGTACCAGGACCAGCAGGGCGAGCAGCGTCGCCCAGGGCACGACGATCGTGACCTGGGGAGGCGTGAGCGAGCCGCCCCAGCCCTCCGCGAGGGCCTGCTCGAAGAACCGCTGCTGCTGGCGCTGCTCGGTCAGCCGCAGGCCGATCGCCGGCAGGACGCCGGCCGCCGAGCCGAGGATCACCCCCATCGCCGCGACCACACCGCACTGGAAGCCGCTGAGGGTACGGCGGACGCGGGGCGGTGCGCCGACCGCGGCGAGGGTCTTGAGGTCGGCCTCGGCGTCGGCCTGCGCGAGACCGGTGGCGATACCGGCCGCGCCGATGGTGACCAGGCCCGCGAAGACGGTCAGCGACAGGAGCACGATGCTGGTGTCGCCGACGAAGCCCTCCTCCACGCGGAGGTCGACATCGCTGCCGATCTTGGCGAGTTCGCCGTCCAGCTTCTGCCGGGCCTCGGTGCCGGGCAGCTGGTCGGTGGAGAAGAACGAGCCGAGCGGCACGGTGGAGAACCCCGCCGCCTTGGCCGCGGCCGGGGTGATGAGCCCCTGCAGGCCGTACGCCTTGTGGTCCCCGGTCACCAGGTGGGCGGGGAGGGTCTTGACCACACCGGGGAGCGGCTTGCCCTCCTGCTCGGCCCGGTCGGCCGCCTCCGTGTCGGTGACCGTCTTGACCGAGATCGTGCTGTCCCGCTCGACCTGCGCCCGGGAGAAGGTGACGATCTTGCCGTCGGCGAGCGCCTTCTCGGCGGCCGCGTCCTTGATGCCGAGCACCTTCAGGAGCTTGGCGTCGCCGACGACCAGGCCGCCTTCGGCGCCGACGATCCCGCCGTTGCCGCCCTCCAGGCAGCGCCAGTCCTTGGCCAGCTTCTCGCGCTCGGCCCGGGTGAACTTGTCCGCCGGGTCCTTGCCGTCGACGCTCGGCCCCCACAGCGGGCACTCGTTGGCCTTCGGGATGACGATGTCGAAGCGGCCGCACCCCGGCTCGCCGCCGTAGGGCTCACAGGTCGGCTTGCCGACGTGGACGCGTGCGACGTCGGCGCGGGTGTCGACGGGGAACAGCCGCTGGACGGCGTCACGGACCGCCGGGACGTCCCGGCCGCCCTCCTCGGTGACGAGCGCGGAGACGGCGCCGTACGGGAGCCGGGCCTGGTACTCGGCGCGGGCCTCGGCCTCGTCGCTCGCCGCGTACGTGGAGACGGCGACGGTGCCGGCGACGGCGGCGAGCACGGCGGCGACTGCGGGCGCCGTACGGCCCCGGTTGCGCACGGCGTCCCGCAGGGCGAGCCGCGGCGACAGCGGCAGCCAGCGGCCGGTCCGCCCGAAGAGACCCACCAGGGCGGGGGTCAGGGCGACCACGCCCAGCTCGGCGATGGCGCTGCCGCCCGCGACGATGGCGAACTGGTCCGTGACCACCGAGCCGTACAGCGCGATGGCCCCGCCGAGGAGCACGGCGCCGAGACCGACCAGGGGCAGCACACGGCTGCTGCGGCGGACACCGCGGCGGCCGGTGAGCGAGGCGAGGACGGTCTGCCGGGAGGCGGTGACGGCCGGCACGATCGCGGCGAGCAGGCCGGTCAGGACGGCCAGCAGGGCGATGCCGAGGAGCTCCAGCGGGCGGATGTCGAAGGCGCCGAACCGCTTCCCCATGTACTGCTCGAGGAGAGGCTGCAGGGAGAAGGTCAGGATCAGGGCGAGGATCGTGCCCACGACGGCCGCGGCGACGCCGATGACCAGGCCGCCGGCCAGCACGATGGCGCGGATGTGGCTCCGGTCGCCGCCGTTGGCTCCGACGAGGCCCAGCTGGCGGCGCGAGCGGCGCGCGCCGACGGCGAACGCGGGACCGGCCAGCAGACAGATCTCCAGCATCGCCAGCCCGACGACGGTGCCGAGGGCGGCGAGCTCGGCGGCCTGGGCGCTGCCACTGACCTGGTAGTCGCCCCAGCCGCCCTTCTGGAAGAGCGGAACCTCGGAGTCGGCCGGCGGGTCCAGCAGGACCAGGCGCGAGACGACCGCCACACCCTTGGTGTTGATCTGCTGCACGGTGTTCCACGTGAAACCACCGGAGTGCTTCACCAGGTACGTGGTGGAGGACTGCGGCTTCGACAGACCGGCGCTCTCGACGGCCTTGGCGTACGGGGCGAGGAAGGCGCCCGGAAGGGCGTTGACCTCGTTGGCCTTCAGGGCGTCGGGCAGTTCGTAAGAACCGACGATCCGGTACGGGCGGTCGTAGCCGCGGGCCGAGAGGGTGGAGCCGAGGGTCAGACCGCTGGCTTCCAGGAACTGCGTGGTGGCGGCGACCTCGTCCGGCTTCTCCGGGAAGCGGCCTTCCTGGAGGCTCATGATGCCCCGGGCGATCGGGTCGGCGGCCTTCAGCTCACGGACCTCGGTCTGGAGTAGTCCGTGCACCGTCGTGAGCTTGGCGCTGCCGGAGGTGTCGGTCAGGACGGTGGAGCCGGCCGGGATCGTCTTGGTGACGTCGGTCGAGCCGCTCGGCCAGACCGCGTCGCCGTAGTCCTTGGCCGGGTTGTGCATCTCCCCGTCCGGGGACTGGAAGATCGGGACGCCGCCGTACTGCGTGTCGGCGAAACGGGCGTCGGCCGCGCCGATGCCGCGCTCCAACTGCTCCTCGGTGGAGAGTTCGGAGCTGCGCAGGGTCAGATCGGCGGCGCTCACGCCCAGGATGGGCAGGGCGATCATCGCGAGGACGAGGAAGCTGCGGCCTTTGAAGCGCCAGGCGTCGCGGCGGGCGATGCGGATGGCGGCGCGCCAGGAATGGAGCCAGGTGTTCACCGCTCGGCCGCCTGGCCGGAGAGGAGGGAGTCGGCGTCGCTGCGCACGGTCTGGTCGACGACGGCGCCGTCGCGCAGGAAGACGACCCGGTCGGCCCAGGCGGCGAACCGCGGCTCGTGGGTGACCAGGACGCCCGCGGCCCCGGCGTCGCACCGGGAGCGGAGCAGGGCGAGGACGGACTCGCCGGTCTCGGAGTCCAGGGCTCCGGTGGGCTCGTCGGCGAGGACGAGACGACGGTCGCCGACGAGGGCGCGGGCTATCGCGACACGCTGCTGCTGACCGCCGGACATCTCGTCGGGGAAGCGGTCGGCGAGATGGCCGAGCTCCATCTCCTCCAGGGCGGCGACGGCCTCGGTACGGGCCTTGCGGGCG
Organism: Streptomyces sp. NPDC008121; assembly: GCF_042957155.1. NCBI lineage: Bacteria > Bacillati > Actinomycetota > Actinomycetes > Kitasatosporales > Streptomycetaceae > Streptomyces > Streptomyces sp. NPDC008121. The sequence continues at coordinate 308,311 of NZ_JBIBHT010000004.1, forward strand.
GCGACGCCGTCCAGTTCGCGGGGCAGGGCCACGTTCTCGGCGGCGGTCAGGGCCGGGATGAGGTTGTAGTCCTGGAAGACGTAACCGATGCTGCGCCGGCGCAGGGCGGCGAGGGCCTTGCGGTCGGCGGTGGTGATGTCGGTGTCCTCGACGATCACCTGGCCGGAGGTGGGGGCGTCGAGGCCGCCCGCGATGGTGAGCAGCGTGGACTTGCCGGAGCCGGACGGGCCCATGACGGCGACCAGTTCACCGGGGTAGACGGCGAGGTCGATGCCGCGCAGGGCGTGCACCTCCGTGGCGCCCGATCCGTGGACGCGGGTGAGGTTCCGCAGCTGAAGCACGGGCTGTTGTGACTGCCGTGGCTGCTGTGGCTGGTGTGACTTCTGGGTGGTCATGAAGGGGTCCCCCTTGGTCGTACGCGGGTGGACGCCCGGTGACGGACGGGCGCGTACGGAGCGGATGGAGAGGCGGTCCGAGGTGAGAACGAATGGAGAGACGGTCCGAGGTGAGTGGGTGCGGTGGGGCACCGGACCCGGACCTGTGCGGGATCGGGGCCGCGGGTGGTGGCGGGTCAGCGCAGCGGTGTCGGGCGCACGTCCTCGACGGGTGCGCCCGAGGCGGGTCGCGGCTCGGGCTCCCGGGCGGCGACGGCCGTCGCGGAGAGGCGGATCAGCCGGGCCTCGCAATGGTCGAGCCAGCGGGCCTCGGCCTCCGTCTGGAAGATCAGCTGTTCCAGGACGAGCAGCCAGGCCACGTCGTCCCGCTCCCGGCTCTCCCCGCTCTCGAGCGCGTGCAGGGCCTGGGCCTTGAGCCGGGTGTAGTCCTGCATCGCCTTCACGGTGTGGTGGCGCTGGGACTGGATGACGGCGCGGATGTCGACCCCGGGCGCCCCGACGGCCATCGCGAGCTTGATGGCCAGCTCGTCACGGGCCGGGCTGGTCCGGTCGACGGGCTTCTCGAACCAGGTCCTGAGTTCGGCTCGTCCGCCGTCGGTGATCCGGTAGAGCGCGTGGCCGGCCTCGTCCTCGCCGTCCTGGGTGACCATGCCGTCGCGTTCGAGACGGTTGAGGGTCGTGTACACCTGGCCCACGTTGAGCGGCCAAGTGGAGCCGGTGCGGGACTCGAACTCCGTGCGGAGCTGTGAGCCGTACCGAGGGCCCTGTTCGAGGAGGGCGAGAAGCCCGTGGCGGATCGACATACTCAGTATGTATACCGAGTATGCCCTCGCCGACAAGCGACCTCGGGCGGATTCACGGCGTCCGTCTCAAGGGGGACCCGGAGGGTCAGCGGCGCCGCATCCGGATGCCGAGGAAGCCGATCCCGAGCCCCATCAGGGCGAGGCCGGCGCCCATGGTGAGGACGGGAATCTGCCGGTCAACGGTGGTGGAGGTGGTCTCCGCGCCCAGCCGCCGGGCCGCCGCGGGCAGGCTCTCCTCGGCGCCGGACGGGGGCGCCCCGTCCGTCGGAGGTACCCCTTCGCGGTCCTGCGCCTCGTCCTCCGTGAGCGGCGGGACCCCGTCGGCTGTTGCGGTTTTGGTACGGGAGGGGTCGGCGGACTCGCCGGGGGTCAGCGGCACCGGTACGGGGGAGGCGGCGGGGCGGCCGGGCCGTTCGCGCCCTTGTCCGGCCGGGCGGCCGGCGAGCGAGGCGGACCGGCTGGGGGCCTGGGGTTCGGAGGGTCCGGGCGTCGCGGCGGGCGGGGCGGGGGCTCCGGAAGCGCCGGGCGAGGTGGCGGCTCCCGCGGCGGGGCGGGAGGGGGCGGCCGTGCCGGCGGGTCTGGTGTGCCCCTTGCCGGGGCCTCTTCCGGGGGCACCCGGTCCCTTGCCGCCGTGCCCCTGTCCCGGGCCGGCGGCCGAGGAGGCGGTCGGAGCGGAGGGGGTGGAGGGGCGGGAGGACGAGGAGGGGGGTGCGGGGGTGGCCCGAGAGGGCTTCGAGACGGTGGAGGGGGTCAGGGGCACCGCCCTCGCACCGGGGGACGCCTGCCGCCCCGCGGAGGAAGTCGCCGCCTCACCCGCCGCTGGGCTCGCTGTCGGACCCATGCTCCCGCCCGGCGCCCGGCTCACGACCTCGCCTGCTGCCCGGCTCGCCGTCGAACCCATGGTCCCGCCCGGCGCCCGGCTCACGACCTCACCCGCCGCTGGGCTCGCTGTCGAACCCGCGACCCAACCTGGCGCCCGGCTCGCCGGCGGTCCCTCGGCCCCGCCCGCCGGTCGGCTCATCGACCCGCCCGCCGCCCAGGCGGTCGCGGTCTGGGCCGCGGAGGAGAGAGGCACGCCACCCACCATCAGCGAGCACACGAAGACCGGGCCGAGAGCCCGTCTCCGTGCCCCGCGGAGTACTGGAGTCACCGTGTGACCCCCTCCCGTACCGAGCCGCCGAGGATTCAACTCAGCGTCACATGACGGGACACATCCGGCATCCCGGGTGATGTCACCGGATGACGGGCGGGTGCGGCGGGCGGGGGAACGGCGGGCGAGGGAGCGGCCCCTCCGGGTCGCCTGCCCGGCCCGGGCGGCCCCGCACGAGACCAGGCCGGCTCTCGCGCACCCGGTCCGGCGCGGCGCCTCGTGGCGGCCTTCGCGCCCCGGCCGGGGTCGGCTGCCCCGAACCGGGTCGCTCCGCGCTTACTGCGGCGGGTTGCCGGTCGAGACCGACAGGGTGAAGTCGGCGCCTTCCTTCGTCTCGTCCACGCCCGCCGGCGGGTACTGCTCGAGGACGGTGCCCTCGCCGTAGGTGGCCTCGTCGACGGGCACCTGCTTGGTGATCTTCCAGCCGGCGGCCTGGATGCACGCCTTCACGGACTGGATGTTCTTGTAGGTGAGGTTCGGGATCTCGAACTTCGCCGGGTCGTCGCTCGACTCGGCCGGATCCGTGCACTTCTTCGGGTCGATCGTCTTCGTCAGGTCCGGGCCCTTGTGTCCGGGCGCCACCGACTGGGTGGGGTCGTTCTTCGCGTCGGTGTTCGGGTCGTCCTTGTTGAGGGAGACCGCCGTGATGACCCCGCCGATCGCGATCAGCGCCACGACGATGGCGCCGACGAGCAACGGCATGTTCCGGCCGGAGCCCCCGGACCCGCCCGAGCCGCCGGAGCCGCCCATCGGGGACGGCGAAGCGGCCGTCGAGTGCTGCGGCGACATGGTGTACGGGCCGGGGGCGGGCGTCTGGTACGCCGGGGCCTGCTGGGGGTAGCCGTACGAGGGGGCCGGTGTGGGAGCGCCGTACGGTCCGGGCTGCGGGGTCGGGGCCTGGTAGGGGTGCTGCACCCCGTGCGTGGACGGCGGCGGGGTCTGGCCGACGGGCGGGAAGACGGCCGAGCCGACGCCCGCGCCGCTGCTGACCGGTCCGCCCGCGACGATCGCCGGTGCGCCGGTCTGGCCGGCCGACAGCACCCGCAGGCATTCGTCCTGCATGGCGGCGGCGCTGGGGAAGCGCTCGTTCGGGTTCTTCTTCAGCGCGCGGGCGACGAGCGCGTCCATCGCCGGCGTCACCGAACGGTTGATGGAGGAGGGGGCGACCGGCTCCTCCTGGACGTGCGCGTACGCGATGGCGAGCGGCGAGTCGGCGTCGAAGGGAAGACGGCCGGTGAGCAGCTGGAAGAGCATGATGCCGACCGAGTACAGGTCGGAGCGCGCGTCCACGGCGCGGCCGAGGGCCTGTTCGGGGGAGAGGTACTGCGGGGTGCCGACGACCATGCCGGTCTGGGTCATGGAGGTGACGCCGGACTGCATGGCGCGGGCGATGCCGAAGTCCATGACCTTGACGACACCGCGCTTGGTCATCATCACGTTGCCGGGCTTGATGTCACGGTGGACCAGGCCCATTTCGTGGCTGGTCTCCAGCGCGGCCAGCACGTCGGCGGTCACCTTCAGCGCCTTGTCGGCCGGCATCGCGCCGTACTGCCGCACGTCGGAGGCGAGGGCGGAGCCGAGCGGCTGGCCCTCGACGTACTCCATGACGATGTACGGCATGACGGCGCCGTCGAGGGTGTCCTCGCCGGTGTCGAAGACGGAGACGATGTTGGTGTGCGACAGCTTCGCGACGGCCTGTGCCTCACGCCGGAAGCGCTCGCGGAACGACTGTTCCCGGCCGAGCTCCGTGTGCAGGGTCTTGATGGCGACCTGTCGGTCGAGCGCGCTGTCGTAGGCCAGGTAGACCGACGCCATGCCACCCTCGCCGAGCAGGTCGCGCAGCTGATAGCGGCCGTTCGCGACCGAACCGCCCGCATAGCGGCCCTGTGCGCCGTCGTGGCTCATTCGTGCTTCCCCCTACGCGCGCGTGGCGGCGCTCCACCGGATTTTCCTGGCCAAGTCTGCCCCAGGGCAACGACACGTCAAGCCGGGTGCCCGTTCCGTGACCCTCAGCACAAGAAGCGTCTCGGAAGCGTTACAGGAACCGCCTGGAATTTGCACAGGTGTACGCGGAAGGGGTTGGATGGCCGGTCCATCTCGGACCGTGCTGTCGGACGAAGCCTGTAGCGTGACGGGATAGACGTGACGGCAAGGCACGGCAGACATATGACGGCGAGGACTGATGGCACCCGAATCCGAAGCAGGTGGCGGCGGTGTGCCGGATGCCGGGGCGGAGTCCTGGGGAATCGGCGGCGTGGTCGGTGACGGGCGCTACCGCCTGACCCACCGTCTCGGGCGCGGTGGCATGGCCGAGGTGTTCGCCGCCGAGGACGTGCGCCTGGGCCGGACCGTGGCCGTGAAGCTGCTGCGCGCCGACCTCGCGGAGGACCCGGTCTCCAAGGCCCGGTTCACCCGTGAGGCGCAGTCGGTCGCCGGCCTCAACCACCACGCCATCGTGGCGGTCTACGACTCCGGCGAGGACGTCGTCGGCGCCCAGTCCGTCCCCTACATCGTGATGGAGCTGGTCGAGGGCCGCACCATCCGCGATCTGCTGATCAGCGCCGAGGCCCCGGGCCCCGAGCAGGCCCTCATCATCGTCTCGGGCGTCCTGGAGGCGCTCGCCTACTCCCACCAGCACGGCATCGTGCACCGGGACATCAAGCCCGCGAACGTCATCATCACGCACGGCGGCGCGGTCAAGGTCATGGACTTCGGCATCGCGCGCGCCCTGCACGGCGCGCAGTCGACGATGACGCAGACCGGCATGGTCATGGGCACGCCGCAGTACCTCTCCCCCGAGCAGGCCCTCGGCAAGGCCGTCGACCACCGTTCCGACCTGTACGCCACGGGCTGTCTGCTCTACGAACTGCTGGCGCTGCGCCCGCCCTTCACGGGTGAGACGCCCCTGTCGGTGGTGTACCAGCACGTCCAGGACATGCCGGTCCCGCCGTCCGACGTGGCGCAGGCGTCGCCGCCGGAGCTGGACGGTCTCGTCATGCGCTCGCTGGCGAAGGATCCGGACGACCGGTTCCAGAGCGCCGAGGAGATGCGTGGCCTGATCCAGTACGGCCTGCAGATGCTCCAGCAGCAGGGCGGCCACACGGGCACCTGGAACACCGGCCCGGTGGAGGTGCACGAGGGCGGCCACACGCCGGTCGGCGGGGTCACCGCGACGACCGCGCTCGGGCACCCGATGCACCACGAGACCTCGCAGGGTCCGATCCTGCCGCCGATGAACCCCGACGACGGCGGAGTCGGCGGGTACGACACCGGCCGCGGCGGGGCGTACGGCAACGGCCGTTCGGGCGGCCGCGGCAAGATGCTGCTGTTCGTCGCGCTGGCGCTGATCGCGATCGTCGCCGGTGTCGCCTACGCCGTGGACAAGGCGGGCGGGAACGGCGGCGGTACGACGAACAAGCCGTCGGTCAGCACCTCGCCCTCCACGACATCCGAGTCGCCGACCCCGTCGGAGGAGACGACTCCGGAGACGCAGGAGCCGGACACCTCCACGGGCGGCAACCAGAACACCTGGACGCCGTCGTACCGGCCGTCGTACCGGCCGACGACGCCGAGCACGCCGTCGGGCGATCCGTCGACCCCGTCGACGGACGGCGGCACGGACGACGGGGGCACGACCGAGGGCAACACCACCGAGGGCACCACGGAGGGCACCACGGAGGGCAACACGACCGAGGGCACGACCTCGGGCACCACCAACCAGGGCACGACGTCGGGCACCACCAACCAGGGGACGACGTCGGGCACCACCAACCAGGGGACCTCGACGGGCAGCTCGGTCGGCACCAGCGGTGAGCCCACCGGCGGCGGCACCACCCCCTGACCGGCCGTCACGGCGCCGGCGGCGGATCCGTCCCCGCCGGGCCTCATTCCGTGAACGCGTCGCGTACCGCCTCGTATTCGCGGGTCCACCACACCACCAGGGCCGACGCCGCGGGGAACTGCGGGTCGGCCCTTCGGTCGTGGAGCTGATAGCGCCAGCGCAGTATCCAGAAGTCGTTCAGCCGCTCCCACCACACGCGGTGCACGGCGGCCGCCAGTTCGGCCCCGTCCGCGCCCGCCGCGCGCCGGTAGGCCCGCGCGTACGCCCGTACCTTCCGCAGGGCCAGTTCGCCCGCCGGCCGTACGAAGAAGATGGCGGCGGCCCTGACCGCCTCCTCGGCCCTCGGCTGGACGCCGAGGCGGTCCCAGTCGACGATCGCGGCCGGCTCCGCGCCCCGGTAGAGCAGGTTCAGGGGGTGGAAGTCGCCGTGCACCCAGCCGGCCGCGGCGGCGGGCGGGGGGCGGCGGTGGGCGTGTTCGGCGAGCAGTAACCGTCGTTCCAGGAGGCGGTGTTCGGCGAGTTCGTCGAAGCCGTCGCGGGGGCGCCGGGCGCGGGCGAGGCGGAGCAGGTCGTCGATGATCCGGCCGGTGTCCTCGGGGCGGGCGCTCGCGTACGCCGCTCCCGCCGCGGGCTGTCCGCCGGGCGGCGGTGACCCCATCACCTGCTCCAGGCAGGTGTGGACGTGGCCGAGGAGGGTGCCCAGGCGTCGGGATCCGGCGGCGCAGAGCTGGGCGCCGTCGCGGTGGCGGCCGTCGACCCAGGGGTGGAGGGCGTAGCAGCGGCCGCCGATCACGGCGACGGTGCGGCCCGCGGAGTCGGCGAGCGGCGGGGCGACGGGCAGGCCGAGGGCGTGCAGGCGTTCGGTGGCCCGGTGCTGGCGGCTGATGGTGTCCCGGTCGGCGGTCGGGGCGTCCAGGTGCTGCTTGAGGAAGTAGGCGCCCCGCGTGGTGGCGAGGCGGTAGCCGCGGTTGAGGAGGCCCTGGGTGACGGGTACGCAGGAGAGCGGCTCGCCGGCGTGGCGGTAGCGGCGCATCAGGGCGCCGAGAGGCGGAGCGAGCGTTTCAGATGAGCGCGGCACTCACCAGATGGTAGATCACGCTACGTGGTGGATCCGTCGCGGGCCGTCGTGGAGGCCGGTGGGCTCGGGGCGGGGCGCGCGAGGGCGGCCGCCGGGGCGCTCGGAGTGCTCGGGGCGCGCGGGGGCGGCGGACCGGGGTGCGTGGTCGAGGGTGTGCACGGTGACGAAGTGGGGCTCGAGGCTCATGTAGACCGCTTCGAAGGGCGTTCCGTCCACGGAGCGGGGGGCGGGGCCGAAGGCGGCCGCCTGGTCGTCGGTGGGCTCGAAGATCCGGGCGGTGCCGGTGAACTGCACGGACCAGAGGCGGTCGGAGCCGGAGGTGAGGTCGTCCGCGCCGGTGAGGTTGTCCGCGCCGTAGGCGACGACGCTGCCGTTGCAGGCCCGGTGGTAGCCGAGCCCGCGGTGCATCCGGAGCAGCACCCGGCCGTCGGCCACGATGTGCCGGGCCGGGGCGACGAAGGGCATGGCCCGCATGCTCGTCGCCACCCGCCCGTACGACACGCGGTGCAGCAGCTCGATGGCGCGGATCTCCTCGGTGGACATGGCCTCCACTCTCCGTCACCGGGCGGGGTGCGGAAAGGGGCCACGGCCCCGCCGGGCCCGGGACGTAAGTCCCGAACCGGGGGCGCGGAGCGGCTCGGGGCGTGCGCCGGGCGTGCGCACCGGATCTCGTCCGGTCACGCACGGAGCGGGGCCCTCGCGGGTCGGGCCCTGGCGGGCGGGCCCTGGCGGGCGGGCCCTCGCGGGTCGGGCCCGGTCGGTCAGTGGCGTTCGGCCTGCATCCGGGCCACGTACGCGGCGGCCTGGGAGCGGCGTTCCATGCCCAGCTTGGACAGCAGGCTGGAGACGTAGTTCTTGATGGTCTTCTCGGCGAGGTGCAGCCGCTCGCCGATGGCCCGGTTGGTCAGGCCCTCCCCGATCAGGTCCAGGATCCGGCGTTCCTGTTCCGTCAGATGGGCGAGCCGGTCGTCACCCTTCGGGTTGTTCCCGTCGCGCAGCCGCTCCAGGACGCGCGCGGTCGCCACCGGGTCGAGGAGGGACTTGCCGGCCGCCACGTCCCGTACCGCCGAAAGGAGCTCGTTCCCCCGGATGGCCTTGAGGACATACCCCGAGGCCCCGGCCATGATCGCGTCGAAGAGCGCTTCGTCGTCGGCGTACGAGGTGAGCATCAGGCACTTGATGGCGTCGTCTCCCGAGCGGACCTCGCGGCACACCTCGACGCCGCTGCCGTCCGGCAGTCGCACGTCGAGCACGGCCACGTCGGGACGGGTCGCGGGGATCCTGACCAGCGCGTCCGCGGCCGTACCGGCCTCTCCGACCACCTCGATGTCGTCCTCCACGGAGAGCAGCTCGTGGACGCCGCGCCGGACGACTTCGTGGTCGTCCAACAGAAATACCCGGATTTTTCCATCTTCGCGCACGGGGCCAGTCTCACATATTGGCTCTTCCCGTGCCCGGGGGTGCCGGGATACCGTGCCCGTGTTCCGGCGGCCGCACGGCCGTTGCACCGCGCTGACCAGCTCTGTTCCCGTCATTCTCGATTTACTTGGAAATCCAAGCAAAATCGCAGGTCAAACGGGGTTTCGCAGGAATGCGGCGCACTGGGTAACGTGCCTATGACAGGGCGCTCGCCGGGGCACCTGTCACGCCTGTCCCCGGCTGCGTCGCACCCACCCCGTGCGCGGGTCGGAAAAGGCGGAGCCTCCCCTTACCTCCGGTAGGGGGGACCCCAGGCCCACCCGGCGAACCCGGTGGCCGGACCGACGGAGGAGCACGCACGTGACCGTGGACAGCACTGCCGCGCGCAAGACGACGCGACGCAGCAGCGGCACCAAGCGCACTGCCAGCGCGAGCGTCAAGAAGGGGCAGGGCGCCGAGCCCGAGCTCGTTCAGCTGCTGACGCCCGAAGGGGAACGCGTCCAGCACCCCGACTACGACATCGACCTCAGCGCCGACGAGCTGCGCGGCCTCTACCGCGACATGGTCCTCACCCGTCGTTTCGACGCCGAGGCCACGGCCCTGCAGCGCCAGGGCGAGCTGGGCCTGTGGGCGTCGCTGCTCGGCCAGGAGGCCGCGCAGATCGGCTCCGGCCGGGCGCTGCGCGACGACGACTACGTCTTCCCGACCTACCGTGAGCACGGTGTCGCCTGGTGCCGCGGTGTCGACCCGACCAATCTGCTGGGCATGTTCCGCGGTGTGAACCACGGCGGCTGGGATCCCAACACCAACAATTTCCACCTGTACACGATCGTCCTCGGCTCGCAGACCCTGCACGCCACCGGCTACGCCATGGGCATCGCCAAGGACGGCGCGGACTCCGCCGTGATCGCGTACTTCGGTGACGGCGCCTCCAGCCAGGGCGACGTCAACGAGTCGTTCGTGTTCTCCGCGGTCTACAACGCCCCGGTCGTGTTCTTCTGCCAGAACAACCAGTGGGCCATCTCCGAGCCCATCGAGAAGCAGACCCGCGTCCCGCTGTACCAGCGCGCCCGCGGCTTCGGCTTCCCCGGCGTCCGCGTCGACGGCAACGACGTCCTGGCCTGCCTCGCCGTCACCCGCTCGGCCCTGGAGCGCGCCCGCCGCGGCGAGGGTCCGACGCTGATCGAGGCGTTCACCTACCGCATGGCCGCCCACACCACCTCCGACGACCCGACCCGCTACCGCCGCGACACGGAGCGCGAGGCGTGGGAGGCCAAGGACCCGATCCTGCGCCTCAAGGCCTACCTGGAGAACGAGGGCCACGCCGACGCGGCCTTCTTCGAGGAGCTGGAGAAGGAGAGCGAGACGCTCGGCAAGCGCGTCCGCGAGGTCGTCCGCGCCATGCCCGTCCCCGAGCACATGGCGATGTTCGACAACGTCTACGCGGACGGGCACGCGCTCGTCGACGAGGAGCGCGCGCAGTTCGCCGCCTACCAGGCGTCCTTCGCGAACGGAGAGGCCGAGTAATCATGGCTGTTCAGAAGCTTCCCCTCGCGAAGGCGCTCAACGAGTCCCTGCGCACGGCCCTGGAGAACGACCCCAAGGTCGTCGTCATGGGCCTGGACGTCGGCAAGCTCGGCGGTGTCTTCCGGGTCACCGACGGCCTGCAGAAGGACTTCGGCGAGGACCGGGTCGTCGACACCCCGCTCGCCGAGTCCGGCATCGTGGGCACCGCGATCGGCCTCGCCCTGCGCGGCTACCGGCCGGTCGTGGAGATCCAGTTCGACGGCTTCGTCTTCCCGGCGTACGACCAGATCGTCACGCAGCTCGCGAAGATGCGGGCCCGTTCGCTCGGCGCGGTGAAGGTACCGGTCGTCATCCGCATCCCGTACGGCGGTGGCATCGGTGCCGTCGAGCACCACTCCGAGTCCCCCGAGTCGCTCTTCGCGCACGTCGCGGGCCTCAAGGTCGTCACCCCCGCGACGCCCTCCGACGCCTACTGGATGCTCCAGCAGGCGATCCAGAGCGACGACCCGGTCATCTTCTTCGAGCCCAAGCGCCGCTACTGGGACAAGGGCGAGGTCGACACCGACGCCATCCCCGGCGAGCTGCACAAGGCCCGGGTCGCCCGCGAGGGCACGGACCTCACCCTCGTCGCCTACGGCCCGATGGTGAAGACCTGTCTGGAGGCGGCCGCGGCCGCCTCCGAAGAGGGAAGGTCGATCGAGGTCGTGGACCTGCGCTCGATCTCCCCGATCGACTTCGACACCGTCCAGGCCTCGGTCGAGAAGACCCGCCGCCTGGTCGTCGTCCACGAGGCGCCGGTCTTCTTCGGATCCGGCGCGGAGATCGCCGCCCGGATCACCGAGCGCTGCTTCTACCACCTGGAAGCCCCCGTCCTGCGGGTCGGCGGCTACCACGCGCCGTATCCGGCGGCGCGCCTGGAGGAGGAGTACCTGCCGGGCCTGGACCGCGTGCTCGACGCCGTCGACCGCTCGCTGGCGTACTGAGGAGAGCACCGTGACGATCCGCGAATTCAAGATGCCCGACGTGGGCGAGGGCCTCACCGAGGCCGAGATCCTCAAGTGGTACGTCCAGCCGGGTGACACGGTCACCGACGGGCAGGTCGTCTGCGAGGTCGAGACGGCGAAGGCGGCGGTCGAACTGCCGTCCCCCTTCGACGGCGTGGTGCACGAGCTGCGCTTCCCCGAGGGGACGACGGTCGACGTCGGCGAGGTGATCATCTCGGTGAACGTCGGCGGCGCGGCCCCGGAGGCCGAAGCGCCGGCCCAGGCGCCGGTCGAGACGCCTGCCGCGGCGGTCCCGGCCGCCGTGGAGGAGGCCGCCGAGCCGGAGGGGCGCCAGCCGGTCCTCGTCGGCTATGGCGTCGCCGCGACCTCCACCAAGCGCCGGGCCCGCAAGGCCGCCCCGGCGTCCGCGGCCCAGGCCGCCGTTCAGACGACGGCCGCGCCGGTCTCCGCCGCACCCGTCTCCGTGCCGGAACAGCTCAACGGGCACGGCCCGGTGGCCGGCCGCCCGCTGGCCAAGCCGCCGGTGCGCAAGCTGGCCAAGGACCTCGGGGTGGACCTGGCGACCGTCACGCCCACCGGGCCGGACGGGATCATCACCCGCGAGGACGTCCACGCGGCGGCCGCCCCTGCACCCGCCGAGGCCCCGGCACCGGTGGCCGCGCCCGCGGCCACCCCGGCACCCGCCGCCTCCGCCGCCCCGGCCGCGTCCGCGCCGGCCGTGTCGACGGACGGGCGGGAGACCCGTATCCCCATCAAGGGGGTGCGCAAGGCCACGGCGGCCGCGATGGTCGGCTCGGCCTTCACCGCGCCGCACGTCACCGAGTTCGTGACCTTCGACATCACGCGCACGATGAAGCTGGTCGAGGAGCTCAAGTCCGACAAGGACATGGCGGGCCTGCGGGTCAACCCGCTCCTCCTCATCGCCAAGGCCGTCCTGGTCGCCGCCAAGCGCAACCCGGAGATCAACGCGGCCTGGGACGAGGCGAACCAGGAGATCGTGCTCAAGCACTACGTCAACCTGGGCATCGCCGCGGCCACCCCGCGCGGTCTGATCGTGCCGAACATCAAGGACGCGCACGCCCAGACCCTGCCGGAGCTGTCCCGCTCCCTGAGCGAGCTGGTCGCCACCGCCCGCGACGGGAAGACGACTCCCGGGGCGATGCAGGGCGGCACCTTCACCATCACCAACGTCGGCGTCTTCGGCGTCGACACCGGCACGCCCATCCTGAACCCGGGCGAGTCCGCGATCCTCGCGGTCGGAGCGATCAAGCTTCAGCCCTGGGTCCACAAGGGCAAGGTGAAGCCGCGTCAGGTCACCACGCTGGCGCTCTCCTTCGACCACCGCCTGGTCGACGGCGAGCTGGGCTCCAAGTTCCTCGCGGACGTCGCCGCGATCCTGGAGCAGCCGAAGCGGCTGATCACCTGGGCGTGATACGCCCGTACGTCTGAGTTCCGCTGTTTCACGTGAAACGCCCGACCGGTGCCACTGGCACCGGCCGGGCGTTCCCGCGTCCTCGGCTCTTCCGCCTCCGTCGGAATGTCCTCCTGCCGGCGTGGTGGCTGAGCGGTAAGGGGCGCTCTTCTCCTCACACCGGCGCGACGCGGCGCCTCCTGATCCGACCGGCCACCGTCGAGCACAGCGCCAGCGCACCCCCTACCAAGGGAGCGGCGAGCAGGGTATGGGGCAAGGACCCCGGTGGCAGGAGCAGCTCGTGGACGTCGCCAAGCGTCACGGGCAGCCCCTCGCCCGCCCGCAGCCCGACCTCCGCCGTGGCGGCGTAGGCGAAGGCCCCCACCACGTAGGCGATCCAACCGGTCAACAGAGTCGCCGCCGGACCGTTGCGGACGCTCTCGAACGAGCGCAGGAAGAAGACGGACGAGGCGAACGTGAGAAGGAAGCACTGCACGGCGTAGAGCCGGATGTACGAGAAGAGGACCGGCGACACCCTCGGAAGGCTGTTGTCCGGAAGCCTCGGGAGCGCCGACCCGGCAAGGCCGTCCGCGCACGATCTTCCCGCGCCGGGAGGGCACAGCAGGCCGGTGGACACCGAGAGCAGTCGCCGCGCGGTCTCGGACGACAGCAGGAAGAGCAGCACAACAGCCCCGCAGGCCATCGCCGCGCTGAGCCCTATCCTCCGCCAAACCGTGGGGAGCGGCCCTCGCAGCAGCCGCAGCAGAACCGTCACCGGATGACCGGAACCCATGTCCGACAGGCCGTTCGTCTCCGGCTTCCAGGCCAGATAGGCAGCCGCACTGCCGGACGCCCCCAGAAGCATGGCGTGGGCCGATCCCCGCTGGGCGTCCCACAGCAGTTCCACCAGCCTCTCGTGCCGCAGCGCCGGCTGTGCCAGCAGATCCGGCAGACCCAGAGCGTAAAGCGTCACCATGTTCGCGAACGGGGCGAGCACGGTCAGGGCCGCGCAGAACAACACCGCTCGTGCGGGCGGCCGAGCGGCCCGCACAGTCAGCCACCGGGCGCCCCACACCAGCGCGCCCGCGAACACGAGCGCCCACAGCGCCTCATGCAGGACGGCTTCCCAGCCTGTCCGCCCTCCGTGCAGCATCGTCGGGGAGACGGTCAGCGAGCGGAACCTGGCTCCCGCGTCCCAGTTTCCGTCCCACTCCATGCGCCCGGCCCGGTCCGCCCAGTCGATCTGCGCCGGCAGCGCGCTCAGACCCGCGGCCAGCAGCACCCCGTACAGTCCCGCACGTACGAACCGGCCCCGCCGAGCCGGCAGCCACGACAGGATGCCCGCGCGCGCGGGCGCACTCATCGGACCACCGCGGACACCCGCAGCGGGCGCCCCTCATCGTCGATCCGCTGGGTGTGCTCCCTCTCGCCGTCCCACCACGTGATGGTGGCGACCCAGCTCGTGTCATGGCGAGCGGTACGTCCGGTCAGGAAGAAGGCGTAAATGCTGTCTCGGGTGACCTGACGTGGCAGCGTGACGGGGTCACCCAGAAGCGCCGCCGCCTCACGCGCCGCCTTTTGCTGCGGGCTGCGCTGGAGGTAGGAGACCGGCACCGGCTGGTTCAGGGGGAGCCCGTCGAGATCGACCACCAGATACTCCGGAGCGTCCTCGGCCCCGCAGCCACCGCCCTGGGTGGCCACACCGCGCACGGGCGCCCCCCGACCGGTCACGGTGATGGAGATGTCCCGGATCGCCACCGCCTCGGCGATGGCGCCGCGGACGGTCACCCCGGCCACGACGGCATCGGCGTGGACGATGCGGCCCTCCTTCTGCCAACGGGCGAACTGACCCTCGGAGGAGGCCCAGAGCTTCGGCTTGATGAACTCGTTGCCCGGCGTGAGGATCCAGCCCGCCTCGCAGGGGTTCCTCTCCACGTCGGTCAGCAGGACGAGGGTCTGCTCCGGGAAGACCTTGCCGTACAAGGACTGCGCGAGGGGCGCGAGGAACGTCAGCGCGCCGATCACCAGGGCGTACAGGGCCAGCCGGTCCGTGAGACTCGCCCGCGCGTGCCGGGTCCGCACCGCGCGCAGTGCGCGCCGGACCGCGGAGACGCGTGCGGGGTCGGGAGAAGGGCTCGGGCCGTTCGTGGTCGCGCCGTTCGTGCTCGCGGGCTCATCGCTTGTGCTTGCACCGCTTGTGCTTGCACCGCTTGTGTTCGGACCGCTTGTGCTCGTGTCCGCGGTCGCACCGTTCGTGCTCGCGGGCCCGCCATTCACGCTCGTGCCCGCGATCGCGCCGCCCGTGCTCGTGGTCGTACCGTCCGCGCTTCCGCCCGCACCCGTGTCCGGTGCGGGCGGTTGACCGTCGCCCATGCCCCCGTGCCCCTCCCGCCGGCGGGCGGCTTCGCGCCCGCCCGCCCAGCAGCATAGAGGGGCCTAACGACCCAGTGGCCGACGGGCGGAGCGGGCGAGCGAGGTGGAACCGCATCGGGCCCCCGCGGCTCAGAACGGCATCTTGCCCCGCGCCTTGCGGCCCGCGGAGCCGCTCTTGCCGACCGCCTTCTGGCTGCTGTTGAAGGGCTTGCTGAACAGACGGCCCAGGACGCCGGGCGCCTTGCCGCCCGCGCGGGAGCCGAGGCCGAGGGTGCGCTGGGTGCCGCGCTGAGGGTGGTGGGAGAGCCGGGGCAGGAGGAACGCCAGTACGGCGAGGACGACGCACACGGCCACTATGCCGACGATGAGCACGGGAAATCTCCTTCTCTGCGGGTACCCCGTTCGCGTGCCCGGCCTCGCACCGCCCATGCGTCCGCATCGCGGACGGACCTGCCTGTTGCACCCCTGTTGTATCTATGCTGTGCGCATGCCTTCCGCGCCGCCCGCAGCCGACCGCGTCTACACGCACGTCAAGCAGGCCGTCCTCGACCGCCGTTACGAGGGCGGGACCCTGCTCACCGAGGGCGAGCTCGCCCAGGCCGTCGGGGTCTCCCGGACCCCCGTGCGGGAGGCGCTGCTGAAGCTGGAGATGGAAGGGCTGCTCAAGCTCTATCCGAAGAAGGGCGCCCTCGTCCTCGCCGTCTCCGCGCAGGAGATCGCCGACGTGGTCGAGACCCGGCTGCTCGTCGAGGAGTTCGCCGTGCGCCGGGCCGTTCCCGCCTCCGCCACGCTCATCACCCGCCTCGAAGAGCTCCTGGAGGAGCAGAAGCGCCGCGCCGAGTCCGGCGACCTCGCCGAGGTCGCCGTCACCGACCGCTGCTTCCACGCCGAGATCGTGCAGTACGCCGGCAACCAGATCCTCGCCCGCCTCTACGACCAGATGCGGGACCGGCAGCTGCGGATGGGCGTCGCCGTGATGCAGTCCCACCCGGACCGCGTCGCCAAGAACATCGCCGAGCACGCCGAGATCCTGGAACGGATACGGGAGGGCGACGTCGAAGGCGCCGCCGCCTGCGTCCGGGAGCACCTGAGCTGGGTCAAGGTCCTGGTCCGGGGTGACGCCCGGTGAGCCGCGACGGACACGGGCCCGCCGGCACCCTCCCCGGCGACCCGCCCGGCGGCCGCCGCGCCGCCCTCGTCTGGGGCGTCGGCGTCGCCGTCTACTTCGTCGCCGTCATCTTCCGCACGTCCCTGGGCGTCGCCGGCCTCGACGCCGCCGACCGCTTCGACGTCAACGCCTCCGCCCTCTCCACCTTCTCCATCCTCCAGCTCCTCGTCTACGCCGGAATGCAGATACCCGTCGGCCTGATGGTCGACCGGCTCGGCACCAAGAAGGTGCTGACCCTCGGGGTCGTCCTCTTCACGGTCGGGCAGCTGGGCTTCGCGCTCTCCCCCTCGTACGGCATGGCGCTCGCCTCCCGCGCGCTGCTCGGCTGCGGCGACGCGATGACCTTCATCAGCGTGCTGCGGCTCGGCAGCCGCTGGTTCCCGGCCCGCCGCGGGCCGCTGATCGGCCAGGTCGCCGCCCTGTTCGGCATGGCCGGCAACCTCGTCTCGACCATCGTCATCGCGCGGGCGCTGCACGGCATGGGCTGGACGGCCACCTTCGTCGGCAGCTCCGTCGCGGGCGTCGTGGTGCTGGTCCTGCTGCTGCTCTTCCTCAAGGACCACCCGGAGGGATACGCGCCCGCCCCGGTCCGGCACGCCGGATCCGCTTTCGTCCGCCGGCAGATCGCCGAGTCCTGGCGCGAGCCCGGCACCCGGCTCGGCATGTGGGTGCACTTCACCACCCAGTTCCCCGCCATGGTGTTCCTGCTGCTGTGGGGCATGCCGTTCCTGGTCGAGGCCCAGGGGCTCTCCCGCGGGGTCGCCGGCGAGCTGCTGACCCTGGTGGTGCTCTCCAACATGGCCGTCGGGCTCGCCTACGGCCAGATCATCGCCCGGCACCACGCGGCGCGCGCCCCGCTGGCCCTCGGCACGGTCGCGGCGACCGCGCTGCTCTGGGGGACGACCCTCGCCTATCCCGGCGACCACGCGCCGATGTGGCTGCTGATCACCCTCTGCACGGTCCTCGGCGCCTGCGGACCCGCCTCGATGATCGGCTTCGACTTCGCCCGCCCGGCGAACCCGCCGGAGCGTCAGGGCACCGCCTCGGGAATCGTCAACATGGGTGGTTTCGTGGCGTCGATGACGACCCTGCTCGCCGTCGGCGTCCTCCTCGACGCCACCGGCGACAACTACCGGATCGCCTTCTCCTCCGTCTTCGTCCTCGAGGCGCTGGGCCTCGCGCAGATCCTGCGCCTGAAGGCGCGCACCGCGAAGCGGGAACGGGAGCGGCTGGTCGCCAGCCGGGTGGAGGCCGTGCACGTGCCGGTGTGAGCCGGCACCGAAGACGCCGGAAGGCCTGCTACCGCGGCGTCACCGCGAAGTTGTCGAGGATCGCCCGCGCCAGCTCCGGGTCGCCCTCGCTCTTGACGCGGTCGGCGACGTCGGCCGGCCGGACCCGCCCGCAGGCGAGCCGTACGTACGTCTCCCAGTCCGTCGCCAGCGTCACCGCGGGCCCCAGCGACGGCGCGCCGTCGACCGAACCGCGCCCCTCGGCGTCCACCCTGACGGTCCGCAGGAACTCGACGGGCCCGTGCACGTCGACGACGACCGCCGAGTTCGCCGGCGCGCCCGCGTCCTTGGCGACGACCTTCGGCAGCGCTTCGAGGAGCACGTCGCGGACGATCAGCGCGGCGGGGGAGTCGAGGTTCCCCGGCTGCCGCAGCGCGGTCCGCAGGTCCTGCTCGTGGACCCAGACGTCGAAGGCGCGCATGCGGTACGCCAGTTCCAGGGTCTGCTCGGCGCCGAGCGGGGCGCGGATCAGGTGGTCGGGCTGCCGGTTCTCGTTGCGCAGCTGCCGGGCGCGGCGGATCAGGACGTACTCCAGCTCCGAGGTCATCTCCGGGCCGGTGTGGTGCCGCCGCACGTCGACCTGCATCTCCATGTAGCGGGCGAACTCGCTGCGCACGTGGTAGAGATCGCGGGGCAGGGAGTGGATGGGGCGAGGGTCGCCGAGCATCTCGCACTCCATGCCGATCACATGGGACACGATGTCGCGCACCGACCAGCCCGGGCACGGGGTGGCGCGGTTCCATTCGCCTTCCACGAGCGGCTGCACCAGCTCGGATATCGCTTCGATGGAGTGGGTCCAGGCGTCGGCGTAGGTCTGAAGGCTGGGATGGACGGTCACGGGACCCCTCGGCGGTTCTGCGGTGCGCGGGCTGAAAACAAGACTGCTTGGGAGGCTCGGACGCTAAGTTACGCTGCCCGAAGGCACCCCGGCAGTGCTTTCGTGTGACGATCGTAGGCCCGTGTTGACGGCTCGAATGCCAGGACGGTGGTAGTGTGCGCGCCTCGCTGATCCAGATCGCAGTAGACCCGGACGAACCGGTGGACGCCCGCCGCGCGCGCGTGGCCGGCCTGGTACGGGAGGAACGCGGCGCCGCCGACCTCGTCGTCCTGCCGGAGCTGTGGCCCATGGGGGCGTTCGCGTACGAGTCCTTCGCCGCCGAATCCGAGCCGCTGGACGGCCCGGCGTACGGGCCGACCTACGAGGCGATGGCGGCGGCCGCGCGGGACGCGGGGGTCTGGCTGCACGCCGGGTCCGTCGTCGAGGCGGCCGGCGGCGCGCTGTACAACACCTCGCTCGTCTTCACCCCCGAAGGCGCCCTCGCCGCCCGCTACCGCAAGATCCACCGCTTCGGCTTCGACAAGGGCGAGGCCGTGATGATGGCGGCGGGCGAGGAGCCGGTGACGGTCGCGCTGCCCGCACTGACCGTCGGCGTCGCCACCTGCTACGACCTGCGCTTCCCCGAGCTGTTCCGGGGGCTGGTGGACGCGGGCGCCCAGGCGTTCGTCGTCCCGGCCGGCTGGCCCGCCCGCCGCCGCGCGCACTGGACGCTGCTGGCCCGGGCGCGGGCCGTGGAGAACCAGGCCTACGTGCTGGCCTGCGGCACGGCCGGCACCCACGCGGGCGTCGAACAGGCCGGCCACTCGATCGTGGTCGACCCGTGGGGCGAGGTGCTCGCCGAGGCGGGACCGGGCGAGGAGACCCTGCGGGTGACCCTCGACCCGGAGAAGGTGACGACGACGAGGGAGCAGTTCCCGGCGCTCAAGGACCGGGTCCTGGGAGTGGCGGCACCGCGCCGGGCCTGAGCCGGCGCGGGGGCGGGTCTGCTGGGGCCGAGGCTTCCGGGGCTTCAGGGAACGGGGCTGCCGGGCTTGAGGGAACGGGGCTTTTTTGGGGGGCGGGGGCGCCGGGGTCGCCGGGCCGCCGGAACGGCCCCGGCCGTCCGCCCGCTCGCGTCAGTCGCCCCGCTCCCGCTCGGCCATGCGGATCACGCACACCGCCACGGCGATCAGCAGCGCCGCGTCGACGTCCTCCCGTACGACGTTCACCGCGTACGTCTCCCGGACGCGGAACCAGCGGCGGGAGATGTGGGCGAGGAGTTCGCCCTCGTACTCGACGATGAACTCCCGGTCCAGGATGCGACCGCTGACGTCCAGCTCCGTGCCCTCGACGAGCGCGACGCGGTAGTGGTTGCGCAGCAGCGAGAGCCGCTTCCGGCGGAGGGTGGCGAGCGGCTCGTCGTCCCGCTCGATCGTCATCGCGTCGCGCAGGCTGAACATCTTCTGCCGCAGCGTGACGAGCACCCGCCCGTCCGGGTCCTTCAGCTCCAGGGTGTCGCGCAGCCGCAGGGCCTTGCCGTCGACGAGGAAGGCGGGGCGGCCGTTCTCGTCCTCGATCCAGTAGTCGTCGCCGATGGCGAAGATTTTGTCCCGTACGAGGTATTTCATGCCCTGAGCCCTTCCCCGGAGGACGGCGCCTCACGCCCGCCCCGGGTGGGGGCCCGACCGGCCGCGCGGCCGGATGGCAAGCTTGAACCATGAACGATGCCGCCCCGGCGCCCACCCCCGCGCCTGCCGCTGCCCGCCGTGCCCGTGTCCGCGCCCCCGAGCTGGTCGGGAAGGGGGGCTGGCTGAACACCGGAGGAGCCGAGCTGACCCTCGCCGATCTGCGCGGAAAGATCGTTCTGGTCGATTTTTGGACCTTCTGTTGCATCAATTGTCTGCATGTCCTGGACGAGCTGCGTGAGCTGGAGGAGCGGCACCGCGACACCCTCGTGATCGTCGGGGTCCACTCGCCGAAGTTCGTGCACGAGGCCGAGCACCAGGCCGTCGTCGACGCCGTCGAGCGGTACGAGGTGCACCACCCGGTGCTCGACGATCCCGAGCTGGTGACCTGGAAGCAGTACGCCGTACGGGCCTGGCCGACGCTCGTCGTCGTCGACCCCGAGGGGTACGTCGTCGCCCAGCACGCCGGTGAGGGGCACGCCAACGCGCTGCGGACCCTCGTCGAGGAGCTGGAGGCCGAGCACGAGGCCAAGGGGACGCTGCGGCGCGGGGACGGGCCGTACGTGCCGCCGGAGCCGGTCGCCGGGGATCTGCGGTTCCCCGGGAAGGCGGTCGTGCTGCCCTCCGGCCGGCTGCTCGTCTCCGACTCCACCCGTCACCAGCTCGTCGAGCTGGAGCCGGACGGCGAGACCGTCGTACGGCGCATCGGCGAGGGCGAGTTCCGCGAGCCCCAGGGTCTCGCCGTGCTCCCCGACGGCAAGGTCGTCGTCGCCGACACCGTCCACCACGCGCTGCGCACCTTCGACCCGGCCACCGGCGCGATCGAACTGATCGCCGGGACCGGACGGCAGTGGTGGCAGGGCTCCCCGACCTCCGGACCCGCCCTGGAGGTCGACCTGTCCTCGCCGTGGGACGTGGCCTGGTGGCGGGGCAAGGTGTGGATCGCCATGGCCGGTGTCCACCAGCTGTGGACGTACGACCCGGAGACCGGGACCGTGCGGGTCGCCGCCGGCACCACCAACGAGGGCCTCGTCGACGGCCCGGCCGCCGAGGCCTGGTTCGCCCAGCCCTCCGGGCTCGCCGCCACCGATGACCGGCTCTGGGTCGCCGACTCCGAGACCAGCGCCCTGCGCTGGGTCGACACCGCGGACGTCGTGCACACCGCCGTCGGCACCGGCCTCTTCGACTTCGGCCACCGCGACGGCGCCGCCGGCCAGGCGCTGCTCCAGCACCCGCTGGGGGTCACCGCCCTGCCCGACGGTTCGGTCGCCGTGAGCGACACGTACAACCACGCCCTGCGCCGTTTCGACCCGGCCACCGGCGAGGTCACCACCCTCGCCACCGATCTGCGCGAGCCGGCCGACGCCGTCCTGGTCGGTGACGACATCGTCGTCGTCGAGTCCGCCCGGCACCGGCTGACGCGGCTGCGGCTGCCGGAGGAGGCCGTACGGGTCGAGTCGGTGGCCCACCGCACCCGCCGCGAGGCGACCGACGTCGCCCCCGGGCGGCTCCGCCTCGACGTCGTCTTCCAGGCGCCGACGGGGCAGAAGCTGGACGAGCGGTACGGTCCCTCCACCCGGCTCCTGGTCTCCTCGACCCCGCCCGAGCTGCTGCTGGGCGGCGAGGGGACGGGCACGGACCTCTTCCGCGAGCTGGACCTCAACCCGGAGGTCACCGAGGGCGTGCTGCACGTCTCGGCGATGGCGGCGTCCTGCGACGACGACCCGGCGAACGAGTACCCGGCCTGCCATGTCCACCAGCAGGACTGGGGTGTTCCGGTGAAGGTCACGGCGGACGGCGCCGCCCGGCTCCCGCTGATCCTGGCCGGTATGGACGCCTGACGGGTGCGGGTGGCCGCCGGCGCCCGGGGCTCCGAACGGTGGCCTCAGGGCAGGATGCCCTGGTTCCTGGACGGGCGGTCCGCCGCGCCGTCCAGGCAGCCGGCCACCCAGGCGGCCGGGTCGTGGGCCGAACGGTCCCCGCCCATGCCCCGCCGCTCCATGGCCGCGCACTCCCCGGCCAGCAGGGCGCGCGTCCGCTCCCCGGTCATGTCGTTCTTCCGGATGCGGACGGCCTGGAGGTAGCCGCCCTCGTAGGCGATGTCCGTGCCCCAGGGCGGGCGTTCGTCGAACTCGGCGATGCCGAACGCCGCGACCGCCGTGCCGAGCAGCACGGCGGTCGCGGCGCCGGTGAAGAACTTTCCCCGGGGCGGGCCCTCGTGACGATCCATGAGCCGGATCGTGTCGCGTGGGGCCTTTCCCGGATGTTTCGCGTCTCCCGGTACACGCGGACCGGCACACAGCGGTGTCGGTCCGCGTCTCCCGGTTCACGCGGACCGGCACAGAGCGTGTCGGTCCGGTGTCAGTAGCCGCGCCGAGTGGGGTCGTCGTCCACGACGGTGGGCGCCACCGGCGGTACGATCGCCCGCCGGCGCCGCGCGATGCTGGTGAAGGTCGCGACGCCGATGAGGCCGACCGCCATGAGGATCAGTCCCACGAGGTCGAGGTTGACCCCTTGGACCTCCCAGTCCGTCGCGAACGTGAGAATCGCTCCCACGGCGATGAGGATGATGCAGCCACCGAGGCCCATGAATCCCGCCTCCTCCTGAGGTAGTTGGGATCGGTTACCCCGGTTGTCGGCCGCTATCCCTCCAGGAACGCCACCAGCGCGTTGGCGAGCAGGAACGGGTCGTCCGCGCCGCAGAGTTCGCGGGCGCTGTGCATCGACAGGCAGGCGACGCCGATGTCGACCGTGCGGATGCCGTGGCGGGCCGCCGTGATCGGGCCGATCGTCGTGCCGCAGGGCATGTCGTTGTTGGAGACGAAGGACTGCCACGGCACGCCCGCCTTCTCGCAGGCCGCGGCGAACACCGCCCGGCCGCTGCCGTCGGTGGCGTACCGCTGGTTGACGTTCACCTTGAGGATCGGGCCGCCGTTGGGGCGCGGGTGGTGCGTCGGGTCGTGGCGCTCCGCGTAGTTGGGGTGGACCGCGTGGCCGACGTCGGAGGAGAGGCAGACGGAGCCGGCGAAGGCGCGGGCGCGGTCCTCGTAGGCGCCGCCGCGGGCGTAGACGGAACGCTCCAGGACGTTGCCGAGGAGCGGGCCCTGGGCGCCGGTGTCGGCCTCGGAGCCGTTCTCCTCGTGGTCGAAGGCGGCGAGCACCGGGATGTACGCGAGGTCCTCGCGGCCGGCGACGGCGGCCAGCGCGGCGACGCCGGCGTGGACGGAGATCAGGTTGTCCATGCGCGGTCCGGCGACGAGTTCGCGGTCGCGGCCGAGGTAGGAGGGGGCTTCGATGGCGTGGACCATCAGGTCCCAGCCGCTGACGTCCTCGGCGTCGACGCCCGCCTCTTCGGCGACGAAGCGGATCAGGTCGCCCTCGTGGACCTGGCCGAGGCCCCAGATGGGCTGCATGTGGCGCTGGCGGTCGAGCTTGAGGCCGTCGTTGGCCTGGCGGTCGAGGTGGATGGCGAGCTGCGGCACGCGGAGCACGGCGCGGTCGACGTTGACCAGGTGGTGGCTGCCGTCCCGGAGGGTGAGGCGGCCCGCGAGGCCGAGGTCGCGGTCGAGCCAGGTGTTGAGGAGCGTCCCGCCGTAGACCTCGACGGCGACCTGGCGCCAGCCCTGCGC
This sequence comes from Streptomyces sp. NPDC008121, assembly GCF_042957155.1. Taxonomy (NCBI): domain Bacteria; kingdom Bacillati; phylum Actinomycetota; class Actinomycetes; order Kitasatosporales; family Streptomycetaceae; genus Streptomyces; species Streptomyces sp. NPDC008121. The sequence goes on from NZ_JBIBHT010000004.1 coordinate 331,900, forward strand.
GCCCATGTCGGGCTCGGGCTTCACGCGCAGGTTGGGGGAGTCGGTGTGGGCGCCGACGATGCGGTACGGGGTGTGGGGCGTGGCGCCCTCCGGTACGTACCAGGCGATGAGCGCGCCGCCGCGGATGACGTACTGCCCGCCGGTCGTCCCGTCCCAGGCGGCGGTCTCCTCGACCTGTCGGAAGCCGGCCTTCTCAAGGCGTGAGGCGGCGTTGGCCACGGCGTGGTAGGGCGACGGGGAAGCCGCCAGGAAGGTCATCAGGTCGTCGGTGTGGCCGCGGTCGAAGCGGGCGGTGCTCGTCATGGGTTCACCATACGCACGCCCCGGAATGCGGCGCCGGGGCCCCGAAAGGCGGACCGCCGCGGCCCTGGTTCGGGCCACCCACGCCCCCCAAGCCGGAACGGCCCGCCCCCCTCCCCGGGGACGAGCCGTTCCGCGATGGACGTGGCGCGCTACTAGAACGCGGCCTCGTCCAGGTCCATCAGCGAGCCGTCGACGGCCTCGGCGAGGGCGCGCTCGGTGCCGACGCCGGGCAGGACGTTGGCGGCGAAGAACTTCGCGGCCGCGATCTTGCCGGCGTAGAACGCCTGGTCCTTGGCGGAGGCGCCGGAGGCCAGCTTCTCGGCGGCGACGGCCGCGCCCTTCAGCAGGAGGTAGCCGACGACGACGTCGCCGGAGGCCATCAGCAGGCGGGTGGTGTTGAGCCCCACCTTGTAGATGTTCTTCACGTCCTCGCCGGTCGCGGTGAGGTCGGTGAGCATCGCGCCGACGATGCCCTCCAGGTCCACGGCGGCCTTGGCGAGGGCGTCGCGGGCGGGCGCCAGGTCCTCGCCGCCGGGGCCGACCGCGAGGAACTTCTTGATCTCCTCGGCCAGCGTGTTCAGGGACGCGCCCTGGTCGCGGACGATCTTGCGGAAGAAGAAGTCCTGGCCCTGGATGGCCGTGGTGCCCTCGTAGAGGGTGTCGATCTTGGCGTCCCGGATGTACTGCTCGATCGGGTACTCCTGCAGGAAGCCGGAGCCGCCGAAGGTCTGGAGCGACTGCGCGAGCTGCTCGTAGCCCTTCTCGGAGCCGTAGCCCTTGACGATCGGGAGCAGCAGGTCGTTCAGGCCGTTGAGGGCCTTCGCGTCCTCGCCCGCCGCCTCCTTGAGCTGGATGGCGTCCTGCACGGCCGCGGTGTAGAGGACGAGGGAGCGCATGCCCTCGGCGTACGCCTTCTGCGTCATCAGCGAGCGGCGGACGTCGGGGTGGTGCGTGATGGTGACCTTGGGCGCGGCCTTGTCCATGAAGTTCGCCAGGTCGGTGCCCTGGACGCGCTCCTTGGCGTACTCGAGGGCGTTGAGGTAGCCCGTCGAGAGGGTGGAGATCGCCTTCGTGCCGACCATCATGCGGGCGAACTCGATGATGAGGAACATCTGGCGGATGCCGTCGTGCTTGTCGCCGATCAGCCAGCCCTTGGCAGGGTGACGGTCGCCGAAGGTCATCTCGCAGGTGTTGGAGGCCTTGAGGCCCATCTTGTGCTCGACGTTGGTGGCGTAGACGCCGTTGCGCTCGCCCAGCTCGCCGGTCTCCCAGTCGAAGTGGAACTTCGGCACGAGGAAGAGTGAGAGGCCCTTGGTGCCGGGGCCGGCGCCCTCGGGGCGGGCGAGGACGTAGTGGAGGATGTTCTCCTCCATGTCGTGCTCACCGGAGGTGATGAAGCGCTTCACGCCCTCGATGTGCCAGGAGCCGTCCTCCTGCTGGACCGCCTTCGTGCGGCCGGCGCCGACGTCCGAGCCCGCGTCGGGCTCGGTGAGGACCATGGTGGAGCCCCACTGGCGCTCGACGGCGATCTGCGCGACCTTCTTCTGCGCCTCGTTGCCCTCGTTGAAGAGGATGCCGGCGAAGGCGGGGCCGGAGGAGTACATCCACACGGCCGGGTTCGCGCCGAGGACCAGCTCCGCGTAGGCCCAGATCAGGGAGCGCGGGGCGGTGGTGCCGCCGATCTCCTCGGGGAGGCCCAGACGCCAGTACTCGGAGTCCATGAAGGCCTTGTACGACTTCTTGAAGCTCGCCGGGACCGGGGCGGTGTTGGTCTCGGGGTCGAAGACCGGGGGGTTGCGGTCGGCGTCGGTGAAGGACTCGGCCAGCTCGTTCTCCGAGAGGCGGGTCAGCTCCTCCAGCACGCTCTTGGCGGTCTCGACGTCCATCTCCTCGAACGGACCGGTGCCGTACACCTTGTCGCGCCCGAGGACCTCGAAGAGGTTGAACTCGATGTCGCGGAGATTCGACTTGTAGTGCCCCATGGCGACGGCTCCGTAAGGATCGGGGAGGCAGGTTCCTCGTACACGTACCAGCGAGTAGCAAAACGCTGACTCCGATGATGCTACCCGTCGGTAATAAGAGCAACCCCTCTCGGTACATCTGTGACGCAGTAGGCTCGTGGCCCATGTACGGCTACGACCAGAATCCGGGCGGACAGCAGCAGTACGCCCCGCCTCCGCAGCAGCCGATGCAGGGCGGAATGCAGGGTGGGATGCAGGCCGGCATGCAGGGCGGGTACGGCCAGCAGGCTCCGCTGTACCCCGAGCCGTCGCCGCCCTCCCTCGCCGACGCCGTACGGGCCTTCACGACCGGATCCCTGGCCGCCGAGGACTTCCAGCAGATCTTCGCGACCTCGAAGGTCTACTGCCCCCGGGGCGACAACCCCGGCTTCCTGGCGCTGCACAACACGCAGCAGCCGGTCATCCCGATGTTCACCTCGCTCAAGGAGCTGAGGCGGTATGCGGGCAAGGAGTCGAAGTACTTCGTGATCACCGGCGCCGAGGTGATCGACCTGCTGCCGACCGGCTACGGCTTCGTCCTCGACATGGAGGGCGACCACCGGATGGTCTTCGACGCGAAGGCCGTGGAGCAGATGGTCGACTTCGCCATGCGGCGGATGTACGGCTGACACGACCGCGAGCTACGGGTGCGCCCGGGAGGAATTCCTCCCGGGCGTTCCGCGTTCCGGGTGGCAGGAAGTTCATTGTTCAACTAAACTGGTCGCACAAGGAGGTCCCGCCATGCCCGCCGTGACTGTCGAGAACCCGCTCACCCTGCCGCGCGTCGCCGCCCCGGCCGACGCCACCCCCCGCCCCGTGCTCGCCGTGACCACGGCGCCCTCGGGCTTCGAGGGCGAAGGATTTCCCGTGCGCCGCGCCTTCGCCGGGATCAACTACCAGTACCTCGACCCGTTCATCATGATGGACCAGATGGGAGAGGTGGAGTACGCCCCCGGCGAGCCCAAGGGGACGCCGTGGCACCCCCACCGCGGCTTCGAGACCGTCACGTACATCATCGACGGGACCTTCGACCACCAGGACTCCAACGGCGGTGGCGGCACCATCACCGACGGGGACACCCAGTGGATGACCGCCGGCTCCGGACTGCTCCACATCGAGGCCCCGCCGGAGTCCCTCGTCGTCAGCGGCGGGCTCTTCCACGGCCTCCAGCTCTGGGTGAACCTGCCCGCCAGCGACAAGATGATGGCCCCGCGCTACCAGGACATCCGCGGCGGCCAGGTGCAGCTCCTCGCCTCGCCCGACGGCGGCGCGCTGCTGCGCGTCATCGCCGGCGACCTGGACGGCCACGCGGGACCCGGCATCACCCACACCCCGATCTCGATGATCCACGCCACGGTCCGGCCGGGCGCCGAGGTCACCCTGCCCTGGCGCGAGGACTTCAACGGCCTCCTGTACGTCCTGGCCGGGCGCGGCTCGGTCGGTGCGGAGCGGCGGCCGGTCCACATGGGCCAGACCGCGGTCTTCGGCAAGGGCGGCTCGCTCACCGTCCGCGCGGACGAGAAGCAGGACGGGCACACGCCCGACCTGGAGGTCGTCGTCCTCGGCGGCCGGCCGATCCGCGAACCCATGGCCCACTACGGCCCGTTCGTCATGAACAGCCAGGCGGAGCTGCGCCAGGCCTTCGAGGACTTCCAGGCCGGCCGCCTCGGCACGATCCCGGCGGTCCACGGGATGGGCGAGTAGGGGGGCGGTACGGGGGCGGTACGAGGGCGGGGGGCAGGTCCCGGGGGGCCTCCGGGGCCGCCCTGCCCCAGCCCCTGCGTGCCTCAAACCCCCGGTCTGACGAGGCGTCACCCGCGCGGCCCGTCCCGCGGAGCGGCGCCCGTCCCGGCGTGATCGGCTGGGGGGCGTGCCGCAACCGTCCGAACCGTCGCCGCATCCGCCGGAGCCCCCGCCGTCCGCGCACCGGCCGCTCCTCCCCGAGGCGGCCCGGCGGGTCGCCGCCTGGTGCGTCGTCGTCCTGCTGCTGACCGGGGTCGCCGCGGTCGGGGTGTGGCTGTGCGTCGTGTTCAAGACCGCCGTCACACCCGTCCTGCTCGCCCTCCTCGGCACCGCGCTCCTCGGCCCGCTCTACCGGCGGCTGCTGCGCATGAAGGTGCGCAGGTCCCTCGCCGCCGCGCTCACCTGCGTCGCCGTCGTCGCGGTCGTCGGCGGCGCCGTCTACATCGTCGTCAGCGCCCTCATCGAGACCGGCGACCAGATCGTCGCCTCGCTGCGCCAGGCCGCCACCGACCTGACCCGCCACCTCGGCGCCGCCGGCACTTCCCTGGACGACCTCGCCGTGAACGCCCAGGAGCTGCTGCGGAAGTTCGGCGGCACCGCCGCCTCCGGGGTGATCAGCGGGCTGAGCGTCGTCGGCGAGATGATCGCCATCGCCGTCCTCGCGCTCCTCCTCGTCTTCTTCTTCCTGCGGGACTCCGACAAGGCGGTCGGCGCCCTGCGCTCCCTCGCCCCGCAGGCCACCGGCGACACCGTCGAGGCGATCGGCCGCCGCGCCTTCGAGGCCGTCGAGGGCTTCATGCGCGGCACCACCTTCATCGCCCTGATCGACGCCGTGGTCATCACCATCGGGCTCCTCGTGCTCCGCGTCCCCGGAGCCGTCGGCCTCGGCGCGCTCGTCTTCGTCGGCGCCTACATCCCGTACCTCGGTGCCTTCATCTCCGGCGCGGTCGCCGTCCTCGTCGCCCTCGCCGACCGGGGCGTCGTCATCGCGCTGTGGGCGCTCGGGGTCGTCCTGGCCGTCCAGGTCCTCGAAGGACACGTCCTCCAGCCGGTGATCCAGAGCCGTACCGTCCAGATGCACCCGGCCGTGGTGATGCTCGCCATCACGGCCGGGGCGTCCGTCGCCGGCATCCTCGGCATGCTGCTCGCGGTCCCGCTGACGGCCGCCGCGTTCGGCGTGGTCGGCGAACTGCGCGGCCGGTACGGAGACCGGCGGACCGCGCCACCCTCGGAAGCGGACCCCGCCTGAGACCTGTCCGGCCCCCGCCCGGGACCCCGCGGGTCAGGTGGCGGCCGGCATCCCGCCCGGCTCGAAGCCGGCCAGCATCTGTTCCAGCGCTGCCTGGTCGGGCCCGACGAAGGGGTCGGAGTCCGGTGCCATCCCGATTGTGGCGAGGAGCGCGTCGATCATCCGGACGGCCGGCGGCAGATGCGTACTGAGCACGATGTCCGGGTTCATCGCGCGCAGGGGATCGATCGTCGCCCGGTACTTCGCCGCGTCAACGATGTGCACCCACGGACTGTCCACGGTCGCCCAGAGCAGTTGGGCGGCCCGCAGCTCCTCCGGCTTCAGATCGCCGCCGTGCCCGCTCTCCGCCAGCTCGGCGGTGGGCATCGGCCCGCCGAAGCAGTCCGAGCTGAAGCAGATCCGGGTCCTGTCGTCGTAGAAGCCGACGGTGGCCGGGTTGTCGAAGAGCGGCGGCCGGAAGGCGTGCAGCGAACGGTCGCCGACGTCCAGCGACTGGCCCGGGTTGAGGAAGTAGACCCGGTCCGGGGGCAGCGGCCGCTCGGTGGTCATGATCCCCGCGCCGATGAAGGTGGTCACCACCCGTGCCCCGGGCGCGGCGACGAGCAGGTCGAAGATGCCGCCCGTGTGGTCGCGGTCGGGGTGGGTGAGCCAGATCCAGCGGAGGTCGGCGGGGTCGACGACCGAGCCGACCGCGCCGACGAAGTCCCGGTCGGAGAGGGAGAGCCCGGTGTCGACGACGACCGGCTCCTCGGCGGTGAGGACGAAGGCGTTGACGGGGATGTGGCCGATCCCCGGCACTTCGAGGCTGTCGGCCAGGACGGTGGTGTCGCTCCCGACCTTGTGGGTGTCCATGGCGTGCTCCGTGGTCCCCCCGGCGGCCGTACGCTCCCAGTCTCCTCCGCCCGGCCCCACCCCGCGCGGCCACCCGCCGCGTACGCCGTTTCCGTACGCCGTGCCGTGCCCCCGTACGCCGCGCCCTGCCCCGTACTCGTACGGCCGGTAGGCCGCCGTCCCTAGCGGCAGCCGCCCTCGTCCGACGGCGGCTCGTTCAGCTCGAACCAGATCGACTTGCCTTCGCCGCGCGGGTCCACGCCCCAGGCGTGCGCCAGCATCTCCATCAGCACCAGACCGCGCCCCGAGGAGGCCATCTCCCCCGGGTGCCGCTTGTGCGGGAGTTCGTCGCTGGAGTCGGCGACCTCCACCCGCAGGCGGCGCGACTTCTCGTCGCAGGTGACCTCGGCGACCAGGAGCGCGTCGCCGTCCGTGTGGATGAGGACGTTGGTGACCATCTCCGAGACCATCAGGACCGCCGAGTCGACCTGGTCCGCGTCCGACCAGTCGTGCAGCAGCTGCCGCAGATGCCGGCGGGCGGCGGCGATGCGTTCCGGCTCGGCCTGCGCCACGGTCATCATCGTGCGGCGCGGGGCCTCGCGGACGGCACCGCCCTGGCGGGAGAGGAGCAGCAGCGCGATGTCGTCCTCGCGGCGGTCGGCGAGCGGCCCGGTGGTGTGGTGGGAGCCGGGGCCGTGGACGGCCTGGACGAGCTCGTCGGCGAGCTCCTCCAGGGACTCGCCGTCGTGCCGTTCGAGGAGCGTACGGACGCGTTCCCAGCCGCTGTCGAGGTCGTGGCCGCCGGTCTCCAGGAGGCCGTCGGTGCACATCATCAGGGTCTCGCCGGGCTCCAGGGTGAACCGGGTCGTGGGGTAGTCGGTGTCGGGGTCGATGCCCAGGGGCAGCCCGCCGGCGGTGGGCCGCAGCAGGACCGTTCCGTCGGCCATCAGGACCGCCGGATCGGGATGGCCGGCCCGGGCGATGTCGACGATCCCGGTGGCCGGGTCGATCTCCAGGTAGAGGCAGGTGGCGAAGCGGAGCCCGCCCCCGTCCTCCCCGTCGCCGGCGGCGCGGCCGGCGGCGTCCGCCCCGGCCCCGGCCCCGGCCCCGGCCCCGGCTGCGATCCCGATGCCGGTCCCGACCCGGGCGCCGCCGCCGGCTCCGCGCGGGCGGTCGTCGCCGTTGGCCCCGACGCCCGCGCCGCCGTCCCCGTTGGTGATGCCGTAGAGGAAGCGGGAGGCGCGGGAGAGCACGGCGTCGGGCCGGTGGCCCTCGGAGGCGTACGCGCGCAGGGCGATCCGCAGCTGCCCCATCAGCCCGGCGGCGCGGACGTCGTGGCCCTGGACGTCGCCGATGACGAGGGCGATGCGCCCGGAGCCGGGGCCGCCGCCGGGGAGCGGGATCATGTCGTACCAGTCGCCGCCGACCTGGAGCCCGCCGCCGGTGGGGACGTAACGGGCGGCGACCTGGAGGCCGGGGATGCCGGGGCCGAGGACGGGCATCATCGTGCGCTGGAGGCCGAGCGACAGCTCGCGTTCGGACTCGGCGACGCCGGCCCGGGCGAGGGCCTGGGCGAGCATGCGGGCGACGGTGGTGAGGACGGAGCGCTCGTCGGGGGTGAAGGCGACGGGGTGCTTGAAGGCGGCCATCCAGGCACCCATGGTGCGGCCGGCCACGATCAGCGGGAGGTAGGCCCAGGACTGCCTGCCGAATCGTTGCGCCAGCGGCCAGGTCACCGGGAAGCGCCGCAGGTACTCCTCCGGTGTCGGGAGGTAGATCGCCCGTCCGGTCCTGGCGACCTCGGCCGCCGGGTAGTCGGTGTCCAGCGACATGGAGCTGAAGGGACCCTCGTCGCCGGCGTGGTGCCCGTGGTGGCCGATGATCGTCAGCCGGTCGCCCGCCACCCCGAAGACGGCGAGCCCATCGGGCGAGAAGCCCGGCATCGAGAGGGAGGCGGCGACCCGCAGCACCTCGGAGGTGGACCGGGCCTCGGCGAGCGCCCGCCCGGCGTCGAGCAGGAACGCCTCGCGGGAGCGACGCCAGTCGCCGGTGACGGGCGTGCGGGCGGCGGTGCCGGGCTGCGGCTCGGCGACCTCCTGGAGGGTGCCGACGAGCTGGTAGTCGTCCCCCTCGACGAGCGGCTTGGACCGGCTCCGTACGGTACGGATCACCCGGCCGTGCTCGTCCATGATCCGCAGCCGGGCCTCGGCGAGGGTGCCCTCCGCCACGGCTAGGTTGACGACCCCGTCGATCTCGTTCCAGTCCACGGGGTGGAAGCGGGAACGTACGGCCGCCTCGGTGAGCTGGGCGGCCTCGGCGGGCAGGCCGAGGAGCCGGGCCGCCTCGGCGTCGAGCGTGACGGTCCCGGACGCGTTGTCCCAGCGCCACAGGCCGGTCGCGATCGCGGCCAGGACGTCCTCGGTGCGCATTGCCCTACTTTATGAATATCGGACGGCAAGTCGCCACCGAGAGTATTCGAAAAGCGATCTTGGGTGGCCCGGTACCCTTGACGGGCCTGGACACGTCCGGGCTCCCCACCGATTTCGAAGACTGGATGAACGACGATGCATCGGTACAGGTCCCACACCTGCGGCGAGCTCCGCGCCTCTGACGTCGGCACCGACGTCCGGCTGAGCGGCTGGCTGCACAATCGGCGCGACCTGGGCGGCATCCTCTTCATCGATCTGCGCGACCACTACGGCATCACGCAGCTCGTCGCCCGTCCCGGCACCGCCGCCGCCGAGACCCTCGACAAGCTGACCAAGGAGACCGTCGTCCGTGTGGACGGCAAGGTCGTCTCGCGCGGCGCCGACAACGTCAACCCGGAGCTCGCCACCGGCGAGATCGAGATCGAGGCCGTCACGGTCGAGGTCCTGGGCGCCGCCAAGCAGATCCCCTTCACCATCAACGCCGACGACGGCGTGAACGAGGAGCGGCGCCTGGAGTACCGCTTCCTCGACCTGCGCCGCGAGCGCATGCACCGCAACATCATGCTGCGCTCGGCCGTCATCGCCGCCATCCGCTCCAAGATGGTGGCCCTCGGCTTCAACGAGATGGCGACCCCGATCCTGGCCGCGACCTCCCCCGAGGGCGCCCGCGACTTCGTCGTCCCGTCCCGCCTGAACCCGGGCAAGTTCTACGCCCTGCCGCAGGCGCCGCAGCAGTTCAAGCAGCTGCTGATGATCTCCGGCTTCGACCGCTACTTCCAGATCGCGCCGTGCTTCCGCGACGAGGACGCCCGCGCGGACCGCTCGCCGGGCGAGTTCTACCAGCTCGACGTCGAGATGAGCTTCGTCGAGCAGGAGGACGTCTTCCAGCCGATCGAGAAGCTCATGACGGAGATCTTCGAGGAGTTCGGCGGCGGCCGCCACGTCACCTCCCCGTTCCCGCGGATCCCGTTCCGCGAGTCGATGCTCAAGTACGGCAACGACAAGCCGGACCTGCGGACCTCCCTCGAGCTGGTCGACATCTCCGACGTCTTCGAGGGCTCGGAGTTCAAGGCCTTCGCGGGCAAGCACGTGCGGGCGCTCGCGGTGCCGGACACGGGTGACCAGCCGCGCAAGTTCTTCGACGGCCTCGGCGACTTCGCGGTCTCCCTCGGCGCGAAGGGCCTGGCCTGGGTCCGCGTCGGCGAGGGCAACGCCCTGACGGGCCCGATCGCCAAGTTCCTCACCGAGGAGAACGTCAAGGTCCTCACCGAGCGCCTCGGCCTGGAGCCGGGCCACGCGATCTTCTTCGGCGCGGGCGAGTTCGACGAGGTCTCCAAGATCATGGGCCCGGTCCGGGTCGAGGCCGCGAAGCGCGCCGGCCAGTTCGAGGAGAACGTCTTCCGCTTCGCATGGATCGTGGACTTCCCGATGTACGAGCGGGACGAGGAGACCGGCAAGATCGACTTCTCGCACAACCCGTTCTCGATGCCGCAGGGTGGCCTCGAGGCCCTGGAGACCCAGGACCCGCTGGACGTCCTCGGCTGGCAGTACGACATCGTCTGCAACGGCATCGAGCTCTCCTCGGGCGCGATCCGGAACCACGAGCCCGAGATCATGTTCAAGGCCTTCGAGATCGCGGGCTACTCCCGCGAGACGGTCGAGCAGGAGTTCGCGGGCATGCTCCGCGCCTTCGAGTACGGCGCCCCGCCGCACGGCGGCATCGCCCCGGGCGTGGACCGCATCGTGATGCTCCTGGCCGACGAGCCGAACATCCGCGAGACGATCGCCTTCCCGCTGAACGGCAACGCCCAGGACCTCCTGATGGGCGCCCCGACGGAGCTGGACGAGTCCCGCCTGCGCGAGCTGAACATCCAGCTCCGCAAGCCGGTCGAGAAGAAGCTCGTCGACGACCGCCCGATCACGAACGCGGTCCACCCGGACGCGGGGCGGTAACCACCCGCCGCGTCGCACGGACGAGTGAAGGCCCGGGCTCTTCGGATCCCGGGCTTTTCGCCGTGTCAAGGCAGGCTTGGGATGAGTTCCAGCCACGTGCGGATGTCCAGTACTGCGGGGTCGTTCCCTTCGAAAAGGGCCACGAGTGGAAGCACCGGGGTCAGCATGTTCTTGATCCGGCGCAGCTGTAGCATCTGCTCCCGCGGCAGTGTCCGCCATTCGCCGGCGAGCCGCGTGGCCACTTGTAGAGGCATTTCCAATTCCCGAAGGATGTCCGTGCAGAGAGCGGAAAGATTCCGTGCCAGGTCCACATCGCTGACGCCGAACTCCGTGATCATGTAGGCACGCACGTGGGCTGCTGCGGCCATCGCCTGCTGAGGTGATTCCTTCCGGGATTTCCTGGAGATCGCGGAGAGGGCGACTCGGCCCCATCGGAGTCTGATCTCATCGACAAGATCACGCCTCTGCATCCCGCCGACAGCGACGTCACGCAACTGCTCCCAGCAATTCGCCGAGCAATCCGTTGGCTCGGGCTTCAGCAGGTACTGCTCCAGGCTGTCCAGCGAAGCACCGGGGAATCCGGCTTGGCCGTCAGTACAGCCGTGCTCCAGGGGACTGTCAGAGGATGGTGATTCCCGCACGCTCAAACGCCTCCTTGCCAACTTCAAGGCTCTTCTCAGAGGGCCAAAAATGCCCACTCTGTCGGTTTACTTCCATCCCGAAGTAGCTGCCTTGGCCTCCGGCGATTTCCGCTTCTCCCGCCGCTCTCACCGGGTCCCCGTTCGTCAGCACGGAGTGCTTCAGCTCGGTGCCCTGCACATGCTTCGGGATGAACAGCAGCTCTCCACTCTCGGTCACCGCCCACTTCACCGTGCCTTCGTTGATGATGGCGTCGAAACCCTCATCGCCCACCCGCATGGGTCTCACTCCGAGGCGTTCGGCGTCGGCCATCTCACGGTCCAGTTCCTTCGGCAGCTGATTCGGGAAGAGGCACGGCCCCAGACCCAGCGGGTCGCTCCACGTGTGTGGGTTGTGGACGTACGTCGCCGGGTTCGGGGCCGGGCTCAGGCCCAGGGGGTCCTGGCTCAGGTAGCGGGCCGATTCCGGGTCGTAGTAGCGGAAGTGGTTGTAGTGGAGGCCTGATTCCGGGTCGAAGTACTGGCCCGGGAAGCGGAGCGGGGTGTACGCCGTCGCGTCGCGGGTCCAGGTCGTCGTGCCCCAGAGGGTGGTGCGCGTGCGCCAGGCCAGGGTGCCCGATTCGTCGACCAGTTCCGTCGGGGTGCCGATCAGGTCGGTGACGATGGCGAAGAAGCGCTCGTCGTCCGTGTCCGTGCGGCGTTCCGTCTGGGCCAGGGGGCGCAGGCCCGCGTGGTCCCAGGTCAGGACGACGTTCGCGGTGGTCTGCTCGCAGAGGGTGGTGCCGTCCCAGGTGAAGTGGACCGTCTCCCGCTCGGACTCCTTGGATATGCGGCGGCCCAGCGGGTCGTAGGCGTACCGCCAGACCGTCCCGTCGGGTGTCGTGACCGACGTCAGGCGGTCCTCCGCGTCCCACGCGTACCGCCAGGCGTCCGGCTTCCGGGACAGGCGGGTCTTCCGGCGCAGGACGATCCGGCCCTGGCCGTCGTGCTCGTAGCGGACGGCGCCCGCGCGGGTGATGCGGGTTCCCTCGTAGGCGCGCGGTCCCGTCGCCGCGTGGTCCGGGTGCGTGGAGGGCCAGTCCGCCTCCGTCTGGTTGCCGGCCTCGTCGTACGCGTACCGCTCCGTCCACCGGTCCGCCCGGACCGCCGTGACCCGGCCCGCCCCGTCCAGGTCGAAGCGGCGCGTCCCCGCGAGGCCGTCCGTGACGGAGACCAGCCCGCCGTCCGGGCGGTAGCCGTACGCCCGGTGCTGGAGATGCCCGGCCCGGGATGTGACCTCCTGGGCCGTCAGCCGGCCCACCACGTCGTACGACGCGGTCAGCGACACGAAGTCCCCGACCGTCCGTTCCACCTCGCGCCCCAGGGCGTCGAAGGAGAAGGCGAGTTCACGGCCGGAGGCGGTGAGCGCCGTCCTGCGGCCCACCGCGTCGTACGACCACGTGCTGACCGAACCTCCCGGCGTCGTCCTCCCCACCCGACGGCCCAGCTCGTCGTACGCGAACGACAGTGTCCGGCCGTTGACCGTCTCGGAGGTGAGGCGGCCGTAGCGGTCCCGGAGGCGTTCCAGCCTCGCGTCCGCGTTCGTCGCCACCGCGAGCTCGTCGAAGACGTCGTACTCGTAGGTGCTCACCGCGCCTTCGGCGTCCTTGCGGACGATCCGGCCGAGGGCGTCGCGCTCGAAGCGGACCGTCTGCCCCAGGCCGTTCGTACGGGAGACCAGCCGGCCCGCCGCGTCGTGCGCGTACGCCAGCGTCCGGCCGTCGAAGTCCGTCTCGGACAGGTGGCGGCCCGCCGGGTCGTAGGCGTAGTCCCAGGTCAGGCCCTGCGGGTCGGTCACCCGAGTGAGCCGGAGATTGGTGTCGTGGGAGAACTCGTAGCGCGCCCCGTCCGGGCCCGTACGGGAGGTCAGCAGGTCGAAGTCGGTGTAAGTGAAGCGGGTCGTGCCGCCCACCGCGTCCGTGTGGCTGAGGCAGTTTCCCTCACCGTCGTACGTCCAGGACTCCACCGCGCCGTCGGGGGCGACGCGCTGGGACGGCCGGCCCTCGACCGTCCACTCCAGTCGCGTGACCGCGCCGAGCGGGTCGGTGACGCGGACCGTGCGGCCGAAGGCGTCGTGCTCGTAGCGGGTCGTCGCCCCGAGCGGGTCGGTGACCTTGACCGGGAGGCCGCGGGCGTCCGGGACCAGCCGGGTGGTGGCGCCGAGCGGGTCCGTCACCGAGGTGAGGCGGCCCGACTCGTCGTACGTGAACTCCGTCCGCGCGCCCGAGGGGGCGGTCACCGAGGTGCGGTTGCCGCGCCGGTCGAACGTCTGGCGCGTGATGCTCCCGTCGGTGCCGACGAGACGTACCGGGAAGCCGTTCTCGTCGTACTCGGCCCGTGCCTGCCGTCCGTCCGGGCGCTCCAGGACCGTCATGCGGCCGTGCTCGTCGTACGTCGAGCGGGTGACGTGGCCCAGCGGATCCGTCCGGGACAGCAGGCGGTTGTGGCGGTCGTACGTGTAGCGGGTGACCGCGCCCAGCGCGTCGATCTCGGCGACGACCCGTGCGCGGTCGTCGATCAGATGACGCTCGGTGTGGCCCATGCCGTCGGTGAGGGTGGTCAGGCGGAGCCCGGTCTCCGGGTCGATGTCGTTCCAGGTGAACGTCGCTTCGAGGTGCCCGTTGCCGCCGGCTTGGTAGGTGCAGCGGTCCTGGTCGTCGTAGACGTAGTCGTAGCGGCTGCCGTTGGTGTCGGTCCACGAGGTGATGCGGCCGTGTGCGTCGCAGCCGAAGCGCAGCGGGCGGCCGGAGGAGTCGGTGACCTCGGTGAGGTGGCCGTCGGTGTAGCCGTAGCGCAGGATCTCCTGGTCGGAGCCGTCCGCGGCCGCCCCGGCCAGGTGGAGGGCGGTCACCCGGCCTTCGCTCGTGGTGAGCTTCAGGTGGTATCCGCCGTGGTGGACGATCGATGTCGGGGCGCCCGCCTCGTCGTGCTCGAAGGCGATCCAGCGGCCGTTGCGGTCGTCGATCTGAGCCAGGAGGGCGAGTCCGGCGCTGTGGTCGACGAAGTGCCAGACCCTTCCCGTGCCGGGGTCGGTGATCGTGTAGCCGTCCTCGACCCGGTCCAGGGGCCACTGCCGGCCGTGCGTGGGCATGACCGGGACGCCGGGGGCGGGGTGGGGATAGGCGAGCAGGCTGCCCTCGTCACAGCTGTAGATCACGCCCTCGGAGTCGATCTCCAGGCGCTGGTCGACCGTCGACGACCACGCCGGGCCGAACCAGCGGCCCGAGCGGCGCGAGGAGTCGAAGGTGCGCCGGAAGACGAGCGGCAGCGCGCCGGGCAGGGCGATGTCCGTCTGGGGCAGCAGCATCCGGCCCGTCGCGATGTCGATCGGGTCGTTCTTGCACGCCGTTTCGCCACACGTCTTGCCGTTGGTGTCCGGGTCCTTCTCGTGGTCCCCGCGGCTGTCGCCCGGCTTGTTCCCGTCCGTATGGGGCTTCCCGCCGGGCGGGCGCTTGGCCGCGTCCAGGCCGGCCCGCAGGCCGCCCCTGACGACCCCGCCGCCCTTGGTGCCGATCAGTTCGGGCACCAGCCTGCCGAGGAACTCCGCCGGGTCGCCCTTCGCCGCGTCCCAGGCGTTCTTCAGGGCCCTGTCGGGGTTCGCCGCGGTGGACACCAGGCCGGCGAGCGTCATGTTGACGCCCTTGTAGTACTCCGCCGGGTGGGTCAGGTTGTACACGTCCGCCGGGTTCATCGAGCGCACGAAGTTCACCAGGCCCGCCGTGCCCTTGATGACGCCGCCGCCGAAGTGGGCCAGCTCGATGCCCTGGCCCAGGCCGTAGTCCATCAGTTCGAGCTGGGCCCTCTCGCGGCCCGTCGGCTCCTTGGGCGCGTGTGCCAGAGCGGCGTGCACCGCCGTCTTCGCCGCGTCGCCTGCCTCGTTCCGGGCGAGGCGGGCGTCCTTCAGGACCTCCCGCGCGCGCTGCCGCTTGGCCTCGCCGGGGTCGGAGTACTTCCCGGGGTCGGGCAGCGGGCTGTCCCCCGTGAGGGCGGCCTTGTAGGCCTCGACCTTCTTCCGGTAGCCGTCCTCGGCTTCCCTGGAGTCCTTGTCGCCCTCCTTGTACAGCGCGATGGCCTCGCGCGCCTTGCCCTGCGCGCTCACGATCGCCTTGGCGTACGTCTCCAGGGCCTTGGCCGCGTTCTCCATCGCGTCCGCCGCGTGCAGCCAGTCGGTCGGCAACGTCTGGAACTTCTCCCGGAAGGCGTTGGCGGCCTCGCCCTTCCAGTGGCTGGGGTCCAGCCTCTTCATCCCTCCGCCGACCAGATCGAACGCGCGACGGAAGTCCCGGAGGTTCTTCACCGTCTCGGCGATCTTCTCCGGCTTGCCGTGGATCAGCTCGTTCGCTTCCTCGGTCTGCCCGAGCTGCTTCTCCCCGACCTCCGCGCCGAGGGACGAGGCGGTCTCGTCACCCCAGTCCTCGACGACCTCGGCGACGGCGTCGTGCCCGTAGTGCCGCAGGCCCTGGCCGGCCTTGTCGGTCGCGTAGTCGACGCCCTCGCCGACGAGTTCCTTGCCCTTGTCGATTCCGTCACCGATCTTGTCGACGCCCTTGTCGACCAGGCCGCCCCAGTCCACTCCACCCAAGCCGGCCATCAGCGGTTCTCCCCCCATCGAGGCTGTTCGGCCTGGTCGACGGTCGCCTGGTCGGGATCCAGGTCCTCCTCGAGCTGCCCGTCGAGGCGGTCACGTACGGCCGGATCGATCAGCCCGTTCCGCTCCATGGAGTCCAACTGCGCGTCCATGACGTCGTACCCGGTGTTCCGCCAGGTCTGCTCGACCTCGCCGTGGGCCTCGGACCACGACTCGGCGCTGTAGTCGGCGCCGTCCCACAGGTGCTGGTCGCGGATGGTGTCCCAGCGCATCTGCTTGACCTCGTCCTCGGACAGGTGCGGGTTCCCGTTCAGGGAGTTCGCGCCGATCTTGAACGAGTCCTTGATGTACTGCTCCTGCTCCGCGAACGAGCCCGCGGACAGGCCCACCCCCTGTGCAAAACCGTTTCCCCGCAGGGTCAGCGCCCGGACGCCCCACTCCCAACGGCCGCAGAAGGTCTCGAACTCGGAGGTGAGGCCGCCGTGGCCCAACTCCAGTCCGGACAGGGCCAGATCCGAGAACCCGCGGCCCGTCGACGCCTGGCCGATCATCCCGAGGTCCTTCAGCTCGTTATGCGCGAGGTTGATGCCCTGCACGATCGCCGCGAGCGCCGCCGCCGGCGCCGCCAGATCGGGCTCGTTCCCACTCACCGTGTCTCCCCCTCGACATCCACTGCCACCTCGTCGGGGACGATCCCGCGCACCGGCGGGAACAGCAGCCCGTCCGTACTGCCCGCGTCCAGCGCGACCCCGCCCGGCCCAGGAAGCAGCGGCACCATCACGTCCAGCAGCCGCGCACCGAGGATCGTGCGGTACGTCCACTCACGGCCGGCGTCGCCCCGCGCCACCGCGAACCGCGCCAGCGCCTCCTCGTCCGAGAACGCGCAGATCCACCGGACGCCGCCGAAGTCGGCGGTCCACAGGCTTCCTCGGTCGTCGAAGGGCACCAGCACGGCGGTGCGCCGGAATTCGCCGAGCAACCGCGCAAACTCCCGTCGCGCAGAGGCCGCTTCGTCGACCGGTACCGCATCCGGTGCGGTCCGGCCAGGAGCTTCGGGGGCCTCCCTCGGCCCCAGCTCGGGCCGCTCCACCGTGCCCGGCGTGTCGACCAACTCCGTCAGCCGCGAAGCCCGTTGCGGCCTCGCTATGTCGTCCCCGTTCACATCCACCCACGCATGCTGTCACGCGATCATTTCCGCGAGCAACGAACATTCAGCCGTTTCGGCGGGGTTCCCCAGGGGGCATCAGGGGCTGCGGCCGCTCCGGCGGTGTGCAGGCGGCGCAGGTGCCGGGTTGGGGGGCGCGGAAAGCCCGGTCGCAGAGGTCGCAGTTCTGGAGGGGGTGTCTCGGGGACGGAGTCGGCGTGGCGAACGGCGGTAAGGGTGGGAGCTTGGCGACGAGGCGGTGGGCCAGGAGGGCCGCGGGGCGGTACAGCGGCTCCGGTGGCAGGCCGGCGGTCAGGGCGTGCCCGACGGCTTCGGGGGTGAGGTCGCGTTCGAGCCAGGCGGCGACGCCCGGGACGAGGTGCTCGGCGTCCGTCGCGGAGAGCAGGAGGCGGGGGTCCTGGCGGCGGAGGCCGGAGAGGACCCCCAGGGCGGTCTGGAGGAGGTCGGGCGCGGGGTACGCGGGCTGCGGTACGGCGGGCAGCGCGCGGCGCCGGGCCGGCTTGTCGGCGGCCCGGCGGGGCGGGAGTTGAGACTCCTGCTCCTCGCCGCTCCGTCGCGGCCGGGGCCTGGGGCCCTCGGCGTTCCGGGGCGGTCGCGGCTTCGGGTCGTCGGCGTTCCGTCGTGGTCGCGGCTTCGGGTCCTCGGCGTTCCGTCGCGGCCGGGGCCGGGAGGCGTCGGCGGCGGATCGGTTGGGCTGGTTGCAGGAGACCGTACGGGTGACGATCGTGCCGTCGTCGCCGCGCTCCAGCGTGCGCCGCAGGTAACCGTGGCTCTCCAACTCGCGCAGGCCGTCGGCGATCCGGGCCTTTCCCTCGCGGAAGCGGCGGGCGAGGGTGTTGATGTCGACCTGGGCGCCGGTCGGGAGGGACTGGATGTGGACGGCCAGGCCGATGGCGACCAGCGACAGCTCGGCGTGCTGGCTGAGGTGGTTGCCGACCACGGTGAAGCGGGTGGTGTGCCGGACGTTGTCGTGGATGACGCCGCCCACGCGCGGGGCCTTGCGGGCTCGCCCCGTGGGGTGGTTTTTCCCGTCGTTACGGGACCGGGCGCGCGGGCGCACGCTAGTGTTCTGGGTATCCATCGGGAAGCGCTTCTTCCTTGATGGTCAGGCCCTCGCCTCGGGATTAGCGGTCCCGGCGGGGGCCGACGCATGTCAGCGGTGAGGTGTGGTGTGTCGCGCTGAGCGTAGATCAAACAACCCCTCTCGAAGCCAGCCGAGTTGGCCTTTTTCACCCGTGGGAGTGAGAGGCCGCCGAGCGGGAGGAGGGGTGGGGTTGGGTGCGTTCCTTTCCCTCTCGTTCTTTACAGGGAGGCCGACCGGCGCCCCGGAGTCCGGGCCACCGGAGTCCGCGTTTCCGGACTCCGGTGACCGGGTCGTTTCCGCAGGTCAGGGAGAGGGCGGCCCCCGGTCACACGCGACGCGCCCCGCGCCCGGTCTTTCCGGGGGCGGGGCGCGTCGGCGTGCGAGGGGCGGGGGGTCTTAGTCCTTCTTCGGGTCCTCCAGGCGCGGGAAGAGCACCGCGCCCTTCGTGACCGTCGTGCCTGCCGGGAGCGCGCCCCACGTGCCCGCTTCCTGGACCGGCTGGGAGGGCAGGGCGCCCAGGGAGGTCTCCGCGCCCAGCGACTCCCAGAGCGCCTGCGAGGTCTCCGGCATGATCGGGTTCAGGAGGACCGCGACGCCGCGCAGGGACTCGGCCGCCGTGTAGAGGATCGTCGCCAGGCGGGCGCGGCCCGCCTCCGAGTCGTCCTTCGCGACCTTCCAGGGCTCCTGCTCCGTGATGTAGCCGTTGACCTGCTTCACGAAGTCGAAGATCGCCAAGATGCCGCCCTGGAAGTCCAGCTCCTCGCCGATCTTCCGGTCCGCCGTCGCGACCGCCTTGGCCAGGCCCTCGTGGATCGCCGTCTCCGCGTCGCCGTCGGCCGCCGAGGCCGGCAGCGCGCCGTCGAAGTACTTGCCGACCATCGCCGCCACCCGCGAGGCGAGGTTGCCGTAGTCGTTGGCCAGCTCGGAGGTGTAGCGGGCGGTGAAGTCCTCCCAGGAGAACGAGCCGTCGCTGCCGAAGGCGATCGCCCGCAGGAAGTACCAGCGGTACGCGTCCACGCCGAAGTGCGAGGTCAGGTCCTGCGGCTTGATGCCGGTCAGGTTCGACTTCGACATCTTCTCGCCGCCGACCATCAGCCAGCCGTTCGCCGCGACCCGGCCGGGCACGGGCAGCCCCTGCGCCATCAGCATCGCGGGCCAGATCACCGCGTGGAAGCGGAGGATGTCCTTGCCGACCAGGTGCACGTTCGCCGGGAACGTCTCCGCGAACTTCTCCGGGTTCTCGTTGTAGCCGACGGCCGTCGCGTAGTTCAGCAGCGCGTCGACCCACACGTAGATGACGTGCTTCTCGTCCCACGGGACCGGCACGCCCCAGTCGAACGTCGACCGGGAGATCGACAGGTCCTGCAGCCCCTGCTTGACGAAGTTCACGACCTCGTTGCGCGCGGACTCCGGCTGGATGAAGCCCGGGTTCGCCTCGTAGAACTCCAGGAGCTTCGGGCCGTACTCGCTCAGCTTGAAGAAGTAGTTCTCCTCCTTGAGGATCTCCACCGGCTTCTTGTGGATCGGGCACAGCTTCGTGCCGTCCTCGGCCTCGATGAGGTCGCCCGGGAGCTTGTACTCCTCACAGCCCACGCAGTACGGGCCTTCGTACCCGCCCTTGTAGATCTCGCCCTTGTCGTACAGGTCCTGCACGAACTCCTGGACGCGGTCGGTGTGACGCTTCTCCGTCGTCCGGATGAAGTCGTCGTTCGCGATGTTCAGGTGCTCCCAGAGGGGCTTCCACGCCTCCTCGACGAGCTTGTCGCACCAGGCCTGGGGCGAGACGTCGTTCGCCTCGGCCGTGCGCATGATCTTCTGACCGTGCTCGTCCGTGCCGGTGAGGTACCACACCTTCTCGCCACGCTGACGGTGCCAGCGCGTGAGCACGTCGCCTGCGACGGTCGTGTAGGCGTGGCCCAGGTGAGGAGCGTCGTTGACGTAGTAGATGGGGGTCGAGACGTAGTACGACGTCACGTCGCTCGCCCCCTGCTTCTCGGATCCAGTGGCCGCCATGGCCGAAATCCTAACGGCCCCTCCAAGATCCACTCACATCGAGGGAACCCCCGCCGGGGCGGGCACGGGCCGCGGCGGGGCGGACCGCCGGGAGCGCGGAGAGGTGCACGGAGAGGTTCGCGAAACGTTCCCCGGCGTAGAAAGGACCGTGGACAGCAGCGAGGAAGAGAGCATGCGCGTACTGGTCGCCGAGGACGAACAGGTCCTCGCGGAGTTGATCGCCACCGGGCTGCGGCGGGCCGGATTCGCCGTCGACACCGTCTACACCGGCGACGCCGCCCTCGCCTACCTCGGGTTGCACGACTACGACGTCGTCGTCCTCGACCGCGACCTGCCGCGCGTCCACGGCGACGACGTGGCCCGCGCCCTGGTCGCCGGGACCGCCAGGACCAGGATCCTGATGCTCACCGCCGCCGCCTCCCTGGACGACCGCGTCGAAGGGCTCGACCTCGGGGCGGACGACTACCTCGGCAAGCCCTTCGAGTTCCCCGAGCTCGTCTCCCGGGTGCGCGCCCTGCGGCGGCGCAGCGCCCGCCCCGTACCGCCGCTCCTGGAGCGCCACGGGCTGCTCGTCGACACCGTCCGCCGGACGGCGACCCGGGACGGGCGTGACCTCGACCTCTCCCCGAAGGAGTTCTCCGTGCTGCAGATCCTGCTGGAGGCGGACGGCGCCACCGTCTCCGCCGAGGAGCTCCTTGAACGCGCCTGGGACGCGCACACCGACCCGTTCACCGGCGCCGTACGCGTCTGCATGAGCAAGCTGCGGGGCAAACTGGGCGAACCGGCGCTGATCCGCACGGTCCAGGGTGTGGGGTACGCCCTGTGAGGAGGACGGGGGCCGGGGGCCGGGCCCGCGGGCCGGGGCGTGGGGCGGGCTCCGTAATGGGCGCCGGGTCCACGATCCGTACCCGTATCGCCCTCGTCTACGGCGGTGTCTTCGTCGTCCTCGGCGGCTGTCTGCTGGGGGTGGTGAACCTGCTGTCCCGCGCCGGTACGGAGGGGGAGGCGGAGGCCATAGCGGCGCGGGTGCGGGTGGTGGCGCCGTTCGAGACCGTCACCGCCTACCGCCTCAGCGACGACGTCAGCCGCGCCGCCGGCGAGCAGATGCTCATGTGGTCGTGGCTCGCGCTCGTCGTCATGGCGTTCGGCGCGGTCGCGGTCGGCTGGTGGACCGCCGGCCGGATGCTGCGGCCGGTGCACGAGATGACCGCGCGGGCGCGCCGGATCTCGGAGCGGAACCTGCACGAGAGGATCGCGGCGAGCGGCCCCGACGACGAGTTGAAGGAGCTCGGCGACACCATCGACGCGCTGCTGGGACGGCTCGAGACCGCCTTCGACAGCCAGCGCCGTTTCATCGCGAACGCCTCGCACGAGCTGCGGACGCCGCTGGCCACCCAGCGCGCCGCGATCCAGATCGGCCTGGACGCCGACGCCGGGATCACGCAGGTCCTCCTCGACACCAACCGGCGCAGCGAGCGGCTGATCGAGGGCCTGCTCGTCCTCGCCCGGAGCGAACGGGGACTGGAGGAGCGCGAGGAGGTGGACCTGGGGGCGGTGGTCGCGGAGGAGTGCGAGACGTACGGCGTCGACTGCCGTACCGGCGGCGCCGGTGTCGTACGGGGCAACCGCGTGCTGCTCGCCCAGGCGGTACGGAACCTGGTCGCGAACGCGGTCGCCTACAACGTGCCGGGGGGTGCCGTCGAGGTGACGGCGGCGGGCGGTGTGGTGACCGTCGCCAACACCGGGCCGGTGGTCGCCGCCGCCGATGTGCCGGGTCTCTTCGAACCCTTCCGGCGCGGCGAGGGACGCGACCGGATGGGCCCGGGCGCGGGCCTCGGCCTCTCGATCGTCCGGTCGATCGCGACCGCCCACGGCGGCCGCGCGGACGCGACCGCCCGGGGGGCGGCGGAGGGCGGCGGGCTGGTCGTGACGGTGACCCTGCCCGTCGTGCCCGGCCGGCCCGCCCAGCCCGGCGCGGGGGCGGGTGCCGGGCGGGGCCCCGGGCCGGGAGCCGGTCCCGGCCGGGGCCCCGCATCAGGCTCCGGTGGGGCCGCCGGCCCCGTCGGCCGTTAGGCCCCGTCCTGCGTCTGCCAGTCGGCGAGCAGCCCGCGGAAGAACGCGGGGTGCCCGGTCTCGGCGGGAGTCGCTCCGGCGAAGAAGGTGCCGGTACGGGGGGCCGTGAGCTTACGGAGGTAGTCGAAGGCCTTGTTGTCCTCCTCGCCCCATGCCACGAACTGCCAGTGGATCGGGCGGTCGGCGGCCTGGGCGAGGGCCTCGGTGGCCGCCGTCTTCAGGTCCGGGGCGCCGTCCGTCTGGAAGACGACGAACGCGGGCCGGGTCGGGTCGGTCTTCTCGTGGTGGGCGAGGACCTCTTCGACGGCGCGGTGGTAGTTGGTGCGGCCGAGACGGCCCAGGTCCGCGTTGATCTCGTCGATGCGGCCCTCGATGCCCTCGGGACGGAGTTCCGCCGTGCCGTCGATGTCCGTGGAGAAGAACACGGCCGTGACGGTGGCGTCCTCGGTGAGGTGGGCGGCGAGGGCGACGGTCTGCTCGGCGATCCGCTGGACGGAGCCGTCCTTGAAGTAGCCGCGCATCGAACCCGACCGGTCCACGACGAGGTACACGGCGGCCCGCGCCCCGGTCAGCCCCTGCTTCTTCAGCACGGTCCCGGCGGCCTTGTAGGCATCGGCGAGCTGCGGCGCCTTCGCCTTGACCGCTGCCAGCGTCAGGGCGGGGGTGGGGGTGGGGGAGGTGGCCTCGGCTTCGGCTTCGGTGGGGGTGGGCTCGGGCTCGTCCGTGACCTCGGCTTCGGCTTCGGCTTCGGTGGGGGCGGGCTCGGGCTCGGCATCCGCCGTTTCCGGCTCGGCCGTGACCTCGGCTTCGGCTTCGTCGGTCTCCGGCTCGGCCTCTGCGGCCGGCTCCTCGGCGACTGCCTCGGCGGGTTCGGCCTCCGCTTCGGGCGCCTCGTCCGTGGCGTCCGCCTCAGCCTCGACGGGCTCGGCCTCGGCGTCCGCCGTTTCCGGCTCCGCCGTGACCTCGGCCTCGTCGGTCTCCGGCTCGGCCTCGTCGGCGACTGCCTCCGCGGGCTCGGCCTCCGCTTCGGGCGCCTCCGTGGCGTCCGCCTCCGCTTCCGGCTCGGCCGGAGTCTCGGCCTCCGCCTCGGCGGACTCCTCGGCCTCCGCCTCCGCAGGGGCCGCCTCGACGGCAGCCTCCTCGGCCTCCGCCTCCGCCCCGTCGCGCGCCGCCGGGACCCCGGTGCTCTCCGTCGGGGTCTCGGGCTCCTGGGGCGTGTCGGACGACGATCCCGTGCCGCCCGTGCGGACGCTCTCGCGGGTCGAGGAGGTGCGGGCCTGGGGGACCTTCGGGTTGTCGAAGGAGGCCGCCACCAGGTCGTCCGCAGCCCGCTTGGCCGCCTCGTCCGGCGGGGTCGGGGACGGGAGGGTCACCGACCCGGCCTCGTCGGGGGTGGCGCGTTCCGACGCCGTCTGGGACGGGACGGAGGTTGCCGTAGTTTCGACGTGCTGGTCCGCACGATCGCGTCCGAACACCTTGCGCAGCAAGCTCCGAATGCCCATGGGCGAGGCCTTTCGCATGAGTTGGGTGCGGTGTATGTCCGTACTGGGAGAATCATCCCTGGCCAGGGCGGACACGTAAGGTTAGCGGCCCCGGGTGTGTCGCCTCCGGCGCCCCGACACGCGGTGTCGCGAGGCCCGCCGCACGTCCCCTTCGTACGGGCCGATCCCCGCCCCGCCACCCCGGTCGCCGCGCATTCATCCGTCGTTCACTCCGCCGCCGCCCCCGCGCGGATGTGCACACATAACGTCACCGCCGGACGGATTCCCGACACCATGTCGGCGCAGTGCTGCGCCGGAGGAGGACGAAGTGCGCAAACTGCTGCCGCTGCTGAGCACCAACCCGCACGGAGGCGGCCGTTCCGCCCTCACCTGCCGGTTCCGCTGTGGCGACGCCTGCTTCCACGAGGTGCCGAACACCAGCGACAACGAGTACGTCGGCGATGTCATAGCCGGCGTCCTCTCCCGACGCTCCATGATGCGCGCAGCCGCCGTGGTGACGGTCGCCACCGCCGCCGGGACCGGCCTCGCGGTCGGCAACGCGCCGGTCGCCGACGCCCGTACGCCGCTGCCCGGCCACCCGGGACACCCCGGCGCCCCCGGTCGCACCGACGGCGCCCGTGGCCTGCGGTTCGCCTCCGTCGCGCCCAACACGGCCGACCAGGTGACCGTACCCACCGGCTACTCCCAGAACGTCGTCATCCGCTGGGGCGAGCCGATCCTCCGCGGCGCCCCGGCCTTCGACGCCGACAAGCAGACCGCCAGGGCGCAGGCCGGCCAGTTCGGCTACAACAACGACTTCCTCTCCCTGCTGCCGCTGCGCGGCGAGCACGGCCGGCAGGTCCTCGTCGCCAACCACGAGTACACCGACGAGATCCTGATGTTCAAGGGGTACGACGCGGCGAACCCCACCCGCGAGCAGGTGGAGATCGCCTGGGCCGCCCACGGCCTCTCCGTCGTCGTGGTCCAGGAGGAGCACCGCTCGGGCAGGCTCACGCCCGTCTCCCGGCACCCGCTCAACCGCCGCCTCCACACCACCAGCGCCTTCGAACTGACCGGCCCCGCCGCCGGCTCCCCGCTGCTGCGCACCTCCGCCGACCCGACCGGCCGCAAGGTCCTCGGCACGCTCAACAACTGCGCCGGCGGCACCACCCCGTGGGGCACCACGCTGCACGGCGAGGAGAACTTCAACCAGTACTTCGCCAACGGCTCCAGCGCCACCGACAAGCGGTACGGCATCGGCACCGGCGCCACCGAGCGCAAGTGGGAGCGGTTCGACAAGCGCTTCGACCTCAAGCAGGAGCCCAACGAGGTCCACCGCCAGGGCTGGGTCGTCGAACTCGACCCGTACGACCCCGACTCCACCCCCAAGAAGCGCACCGCGCTCGGCCGCTTCAAGCACGAGGCCGCGCAGCCGCGGCTGACCGAGGACGGCCGTCCGGTCGTCTACATGGGCGACGACGAGCGGTTCGACTACTTCTACAAGTTCGTCTCGTCCAAGCGGATGAAGAAGGGGAACTCGCGGGCCGCCCGCGCGCACAACCTCACCCTGCTCGACGAGGGCACGCTGTACGTCGCCAAGCTGACCGGCGACAGCCCGTCCGCCCAGATCGACGGCACCGGCAAGCTCCCCGCCGACGGCGAGTTCGACGGCTCCGGCGTCTGGATCCCGCTCGCCACCGGCGACGTCTCGCACGTCGAGGGCATGACCGCCGAGGAGGTGTACGTCTTCACCCGCCTCGCCGGTGACAAGGTCGGCGCCACCAAGATGGACCGCCCCGAGGACGTCGAGCCGTCCCCGCGCACCGGCCGCGTCTACGTGGCGCTCACCAACAACACCGACCGCGGCAAGGCGGGCAAGGCCCCGGCCGACGAGGCCAACCCGCGCAACCTCAACAAGCACGGGCAGATCCTGGAGCTCGCCGAGAACTGGGACGACCCGGCCTCCGACGGCTTCGCCTGGCGTCTCTTCCTGGTGGCCGGCGACCCGAACGACCCGGCCACCTACTTCGCCGGCTTCCCGAAGGAGAAGGTCTCCCCCATCTCCTGCCCGGACAACGTGGCCTTCGACCCGCACGGCAACCTGTGGATCTCCACGGACGGCAACCAGCTCGGCTCGCACGACGGTCTCTTCGGCGTCGCCACGCAGGGCGAGCGCCGCGGTGAGCTCAAGCAGTTCCTGACGGTTCCCAAGGGCGCGGAGACCTGCGGCCCGATCATCCAGGACCGCCGGGTCGTCGTCGCCGTCCAGCACCCGGGCGAGATCGACGGCGCGTCCGTCGAGAAGCCGGCCTCGGTGTGGCCCGACGGACCGGGCCGCATCGTCCGCCCGGCCGTCGTCGCCGTCTGGCGCAAGGACGGCCGCGACATCGGCGTCTGAGCCGCCAGGGCCCGGCGTGGTGGGAGGAGGCGGGGCGGTCCGCCCCTCACACCACGCCCAGACCCTCCCGGAAGCGGACGAACTGCTCGGCCGGCTCCCCCGTGTACGACCAGGGCACCCAGGACGCCCGCGGGCCGAGCATGCCGAGCAGTTCCCGCGCCACCTCCACCTGCCCGGCGTAGCAGGCCGCGTGGGCGAGATAGTTGAGGTCGACGACCTCCTCCGGTTCCACCGGCCGGTCCGGCTCGCGGCCGCCGATCCAGCGGGCGTACGTCCGGCGCAGCTCGGTCACCGCCAGTTCGTGCTTCCAGTGCTGGTCGAAGCCGCGCACCGGCCCGCGTCCCAGCGCCCCGTCGGCGATGTAGCGGTACTCCTCCACCCGGGCCACCTGCACCAGGACCGGCAGCGGGGAGCCCGGCGGTGCCACGCCCGCCGCGTCGCGCGCGAAGTCGTACATCGTCCCGTGCGTGCCGTGCCACCGCGCCGACCAGTAGCGCAGCAACTGCGCGTGGCCTTCGGTGTGGTACGGGTCGCGCCGCCGGACCTCGTCGAACCACCGGCGCAGTTCCCGGCGCGGCACGCCGCCTTCGTAGAGACGCGCCACGGAGAGCAGGGAGACCCAGGGCATCGGGTCCGACGGCGCGGCCTGCGCCGCGGCCAGGCAGGTGTCGACCGTCGCGTCGAGCCGGCCCCGGTCGACGGCGGTGCCCCGGCCGGCCGCGATGGCCGTGTCGAAGACCCGGACCACCTCGGTCGCCGCGCGCAGCACCGCCGCGTCCGGGCAGTCCGGTTCGGCGGCCCGCCAGGCCTCGACCGCCGAACTGCCCGCGGCGGCGTGGGCGAGGAGCCGCAGCCGGTGCGTCCGGCGCGGCCAGTTGTCACCGGTGGCCGCGAGCAGGTCCCGTACGCCCTGCCAGCGTCCGATAACGATGTCGTGCCGGGCCTCGGTGAGCGCGCGGTCTCCGTAGTCGGGGTCGAAATCGGGCGTGAAGCGGGCCACACGGGCCGAGCGGCGGCGAACGGGCATCGGCGTTCCTCCTTCGACACTCGAAGACTCGAAGGCGGGTGCTTCGAAGACTCGGAGACTCGACTGCGCGGTGGGGGGTGGGGCGTTCGGTGCGGTGAGTGCGGTTGGTGCGGTCGGTGCGGTCGGTGCTGCAGGTGGGATGACGTGCGGGGCGGTGAGGCTGTTCCAGGGTCGGCGGTCGGCGGTCGGCGGTCGGCGGTCGGCGGTCGGCGGTCGGCGGGCGGTGGCCGGGGGTCGGCGGTCGGTGGCCGGGACGGGTGCGGTGTCCGGCGCCGGGGTCAGAAGTCGGTGGCGAGCGACTCGTCCGCGCGGCGGGTGCGTGTCCGGTCGCCCGCGAAGGGGTCCGCCGCCGCCAGCGCGCTGACGGCGTCGAGCCGGGCGGGGCGGTAGTACGCGCTCCCCTTCCGCCAGTACACGACCATCGGGACCAGGCCGGTCAGCAGCCCGCCGAGGCCGAGGGTCAGCGCGGTCGTCGACAGCTCGCCCAGCGACTCGACGAACGTCCACAGCATGAACGCGGAGCCCGCCAGCGGCCACACCCCGCCGAGCAGGAAGTGGCGTACGGAGGAGAGGAGCACCGACTTGTACGCGACGACGGCGGCGATGCCGGCGAGCCCGTAGTAGAACGCGATCAGCAGGCCGATGGCGGCCACCCCGTCGCGCAGGATCCGGCTCACCGAACCGGCGGCGGCCGCTGCCCCGAACATCAGCAGCGCCGCGGCCCCGACGGCGGCGATCGCCACCCACGGGGTGTTCCAGCGGCGGTGCACGGTCCCGAGCGCGGCCGGCATGGTGCGGTCGCGGCCCATCGCGAACAGCGAGCGGGTGACCTGGATGAGCGTGGTCTCCAGGGTGGCGACCGTGGACAACAGCACCGCCACGACCAGCAGTTTCCCTCCCACGCCCGGCCAGATCTCCTGGCCGAGGACGGCGAGGACATTGGCACCGGCCGCCTCGATCTGCCCGGCGCTCAGGAGCACGTTGACCGAGATGGTGCACGCCTCGAAGAGGAGGAAGACGACAGCGACGCCGACCAGCGCGGCCAGGCCCGCCGTACGGCGGCTGTCGCGCGTCTCCTCGCTGAGGTTGCTGGTGACGTCCCAGCCCCAGAAGTAGAACGCGGCGATCAGCGCGCCCGAGGCGAAGCCGGAGGCGCCGTCGAAGTGGCCGAAGCCGAGCCAGGACCAGTCGAAGGCGGTGGCGTGGCCGCGGTGGGCGAGGGCGGCCAGCACGAAGCCGACGAGGACCAGCAGTTCGATCCCCGACATGAGCAACTGGGCCCGTACGGTGAGCCGGGCGCCGCCCAGGACCACCAGCAGCATGACGAGGAACCAGCCGGCGCCGACGGCGGCGGCGAGCGGGGTGTTCTCGGCCAGCGCAGGGTCGAAGAGGGAGAGCGTCAGGGCGCCGGCGGGCAGCGAGCCGGCGACCATGAAGACGGTCGTCGACACGACCAGGGCCCAGCCGGAGAGGAAGCCGAGGAAGGGGTGGAGGGTACGGCCCACCCAGGAGTATCCGGCGCCCGCGTTGACGTCGATGCGGCCGAGGCGGGCGTAGGCGAGGACGATCCCGAGCATCGGCAGGGCGCAGTAGAGGAGCGCCGCCGGGCCCGCCAGGCCGACCGCGCCGAACAGGACGGCGGTGGTGGCGGCCAGGGAGTAGGCCGGTGCGCTGCCCGCGACGGCCATGACGATGGTGTCGAAGGTCCCGAGGACGTTGGGCTGGAGCCCTCTGCCGGTGGTGGTGCGCATGGCGATGTCCTTGGATGGCACGGGGAGATGGCGCAGGACGGGGTGACCGTGCCGGACCGGGCCGGATGTCCCGGTGGAAGCACGGGCAAGGTCGATCGAGCGCATCGTAGTCGCCCCGGTGGATTCCGGTAACGGCGGTGGGGAGGCTTCCGCCCGGTGACCGCCGGTAAGTTCGTCCGGGGGTCGCAGCAAGCGGTTTCAGGCGGCGGCACGGGGTCTTAAACCCGCGGATCGGGGCGTGAGTTCGTGTCCTCCGGCCCGGACGGCGGGGTCGTCGGAGGGGCTCTACGGCGTTCCGCTTGCGCCCGGGGCGGCGGGTGGGTCCCCGCCCGGGCCCGTCCGGGGCGAGGCGATCGCCCGGGCCGCCCGCACCTCCTGGCGCAGGGGGGCGAGCACGCCGTCCTCGTCACCGTTCAGCCGGGCCCTGACCTCCACCAGGACGGCGCTGTGGCGCAGGTTGTCCGCCAGTTCGCGCAACTCCCGCTCCACGTCGGCCACCTCGTCCGGGTCCGGCGCCGGTGCCCCGTGGTCGACGCGGACGCGGGCGGCGGTGGTCGCGTCGACGATCCGCTCCACGGCCACGACCAGCGGCCACCAGGCGGAGGCGAGGGCGCCGGCGGGCGGCGGTTCGGTCAGGGCCCGCTGGAACTCGGAGCGTACGGCGGACAGATCGCGGTAGAGCGCCCGCCGGGCCCGCAGCCGGGCGGCCGCCCGCTCCTCGGTGCCGGGTGCGTCGCCGGGCCCTTCGCCTGGCCGTTCGCCCGGGCCCTCGCCGGGCTCTTCGCGCGGACCGGTGGCCGGTTCTTCGCGCGGGCCGCGGCTCTGCCCCTCGCCGGGCTCTTCGCGCGGCCCTTCGCCTGACGCGCCGGTCGGGCCGGGCTGTCCGGTCGGGGCGGGTGGCCCGGCCGGGCCGAAGGCGCAGGCCACGTAGGTCGCGGTGTCCGCCACCGCCTCCGCGAGCCGGTCGCCGATCCGGGCGTGCCAGGACTCCGGCCACAGCAGGTATCCGGCGACGAGGGCGATCGCGCAGCCGATGAGGGAGTCGTAGAGCCGGGGCAGCACCAGGTCGAAGCCCTGCCGGTTGAGGAGGTCGGAGAGCAGCAGGATGACCGGGGTGATCGCCGCGGTCTGGAAGGCGTACCCCTTCGCGGAGAAGGCCGGGATCAGCGCGGCGAGCACCATCATCACCGGCACGTCCCACCAGCCCCGGGGCACCTCGGCGAGGACGAGCGCGGCGACGGCGAGCCCCAGGACCGTGCCGACGGCGCGCAGCACGGCCCGCGAGAAGACCGAGCCGAAGTCCGGCTTCATGACGAAGGTGACGGTGAGGGCGATCCAGTACGAGCGGGGCACGGCGACGAGGGAGACCAGCGCCTGGGCGAGGCCGATGCAGAGCGCGAGCCGCAGCCCGTACCGCCAGGACGCCTCGGAGAAGAGCACGGCCCGGGTGGTGCGGCGGACGCGGACGCCCAGGGCGGCTGGGCGGCCGAGCCGGTCGGCCGCGTCCAGGTGGGCGGGGTCCGCCTCGTGGACGACGCTCGCGGCGTGCCGCAGCGCCCGGTCGACGGCCTTCTCGGAGGGCCGGGCGGGCTCGGGCAGGTGCGGGACGGCCGTGCGCGTACGGTCGCCCTCGACGGCGTCGGCCAGGGCGCGGACGGCCGCCGGGATCTCGTCGGGCAGCGGCCGGTGGAAGCGCCGGGCCGCCTGGTGCGCGGCGGGGGCGGCCTCGACCAGCGGGATCACCACGTTCAGCTGCGCGAGGAGGCGGACCAGGGCGGGGGTCCGGCCGTGGTGGCGGGCGCGGCGGGCGAGGACGAGGTCGTACGCCTGGTTCAGCGAGGTGGTCACGGCCTGGCGCCTGGCCTCGTACGCGTCCGATCCGGCGGCTTCGAGGACGTCGGCGACGGCCCGGTAGGTGCCGGCCACGGCCGCGCGTTCGGGGACCTTGCCGCGCAGCGGCCAGCCGAGCAGGGTCAGGGCGAGGACGAGGACCCCGCCGAGGGTGAGCAGGAGCGGGGCCGTCCACCAGGGGTCGGGCATGGGCAGGCCCGCGCCGACGACGGTGTCGAGGAGCAGGACGAGAGCGGAGGCGGAGGCGACCGCCCCGATCGAGGAGATCATCCCGGAGACGAGCGCGACGAGGGTGAGGACGGCGACGGCGACCCAGCCGTGGCCGAAGACGAGGGAGCCGAGGGTGACGCCGAGGGCGCCGAAGAGCTGGGGGACGGCGATGTTGAGGATCCGCATCCGGTACGCGTCGGCGGTGTCGCCGATGACGCCGGACAGGGCGCCCATGGAGACCAGGGCGCCGTAGACGGGCCGGTCGACGGCCATGCCGACGGCGAGGGGAGCGGAGAGGGCGATGGACGCGCGGCCGACGGCGGCCCACGGCACGGGCGCGGCCTGCGGCTTCAGTCCGGCGGTGAGCCAGGGGGGCGGGGTGAGCCGAGGGGTGCGCGCCATGCGACCAACGTACGGGGCGTGGGCCTCGGGACCGGCGGCGACGGGTCCGGAGTGCGGGGGCCCGGGGGCCGGGGGCCTGGCGGCGACGGGCTGCAGTGGCGGATCCGTGCGGGCCTCGGGACCGGCGGCCAGGAGCCCGGGCGGCGACGGGTCCGGAGTGCGGGGGTCGGGGGCGTGGGCCCGGGCGGCGACGGGTCCGGAGTGCGGGGGTCGGGGGCGTGGGCCCGGGCGGCGACGGGGCCGGAGTGCGGGGGTCCGGGGCCGGGGCCGGAGGCGAGGGGGCCGGGCGGCGACGGGCTGCCGTGGCGGATCCGTGCCGACCTCGGGACCGGCGGCCAGGGGGCCGGGCGGCGACGGGCTGCAGTGGCGGATCCGTGCGGGCCTCGGGACCGGCGGTCAGGGACCGGTCCGCGGCGAGGCCTAGTGGCGGGTCCGTGCGGCCCGCGGGATCGGCCCGCGGCGAGGCGTTCCGGCGGGGGCGCCGCGAGCGGCGGCCCGTGGCCCACGGGGCCTGCGGCGGCAGCGCCCGGGGCTCTCAGCTGCGGTAGTTCTCCACTTCGGCCGCCGGGCGGACGGCCGCCGTGTCGGGATCCTCGCCGAACTCCGCCTTGGCGCGGCGCTGGCGCAACAGGTCCCAGCACTGGTCCAGTTGCACCTCGAGTTCGGCGAGCCGGGTTCGCTCCTCGTCGAGCAGCCCGCCCATCCGCTGCCGCAGGGCACGCTCCTCCTCGACGAGCGTGCCGATGCTCTCCAGGATCTGGTCGTCGTCCATGCGGTCGAAGTGGTTCATGTCTTCCAGCGTGGCGGATCGGCCGCCCTCGCGCAGGTCGAGCGAGGGGCCCCCGCGGCCGCCTCCGTGACGGTCGCGAGAGCCCGGTCGGATCCCCCGGGGGCGGGGGTCAGGCTGCCCGCGCGCCCTTGCCGCCGAGGTTGTCGTCCGTGGCGAGCGCCCAGATCACGAAGATCGAGACCGCCATCGAGAACAGCGACCACCACGGGTGGTAGGGGAGGAAGAGGAACTGCGCGACGACGTTCAGGACCGTCAGCGTGAGACCGGCAACCCGCCCCCACTCGGAACCCTTGAGGATTCCGAAGCCCGCGAGGGCCAGGATGATGCCGAGGATCAGATGGATCCATCCCCACGTCGTCAGGTTGAACTTGAAGACGTAGTCGCCGATGTCTGCGTAGATGTCGTCCTGGGCGATGCCTGCGATGCCCTGGAAGATGTCCATGATGCCGATGACCAGCATCAGGACACCGGCGAAGAGGGTGCCGCCGGCGGCCCAGGCCGCCCCGGCACCGGTGCCGGGCTTACGGGGTGCGGTGTTCTGGCTCATGGGCCCATCGTGCGGGCGCCCGGCCGGGACCGATCGTTCAACGGGGCCGGACGGGTGAGCGCAGGAATTCCGCCAGGGCCGCGTCGAACTCCGCGGGCCGCTCCAGGTTCGGCAGGTGCGCCGCCCGTTCGACGACCACGAGCGTGGAGTGGGGCAGCGCGGCGTGCATCGCCTCCGCGTCGGCCACCGGGGTGTACGTGTCGTCGCGGCCGACGACCACCAGGGCCGGCACGGTCACGGTGGTGAGCAGGTCGCGGTAGTCCGGGCGCTCCGCGCGCCCGCGCAGCGCGGCGGCCGCGCCCGCCGGGTCGGTCGCGCACATCATCCGGTGGACGTGGGGCGCGGCATGCGTGTTGTACGGGGCGGCCATGCGGTCGAGGACCTCGTCGGCGTAACGGCGCATGGCCTCCGCGCCCCCGGCGAGGAGCCGGTCGGCGACGGCGTTGCGGCCCGCCATGCCCTCGTCCGTCTCGGCGGCCGGGAAGGTGTCGGCGAGGACGAGGCCGAGGATCCGCTCGGGAAAGAGGCGGTAGCACTCCATGACGATCTGCCCGCCCATGGAGAGCCCGCCGAGGACGAACTCCCCGACCCCGAGCCGGTCGAGGAGCGCGGCGAGGTCCTCGGCGAAGACGGAGAGCGGGGTGACGCCGGGGACGACGGTGGTGGCGCCGTAACCGCGCAGGTCGGGGGCGATCACCCGGTGCGTGCGGGAGAACCGGTCGAGCTGTGGCCGCCACAT
Source organism: Streptomyces sp. NPDC008121 (assembly GCF_042957155.1). Lineage (NCBI taxonomy): Bacteria > Bacillati > Actinomycetota > Actinomycetes > Kitasatosporales > Streptomycetaceae > Streptomyces > Streptomyces sp. NPDC008121. The sequence continues at coordinate 365,204 of NZ_JBIBHT010000004.1, forward strand.
GGTGCGGTCGAAGGGATGGCCGTGGACCAGGACGAGCACGGGGCCCGATCCCCGGTCCTCGTAGCCGATCGTGAGTCCGTTGATCTCTGCGGAAGGCATGCCCGGAGGCTAGGCAGCGATCCGTGCTCGGTGCAATGAAATCATTGCTCTCGGTGCAATCACGGGTGGAGGGGAAGAGCGTGGAGGAGTACCGGAGGATCGCCGACCGGGTGGCCGAGCGGATCGCGGACGGACGTCTGCGGCCCGGCGACCGGCTGCCGCCGCAGCGGGTCTTCGCCCGCCGCCACCGGATCGCGGGCTCCACGGCGATCCGGGTGTACGGCGAGCTGGCCCGGCGCGGCCTGGTCGTCGGCGAGGTGGGGCGGGGGACGTTCGTACGGGCGGCTCCGCCGCCGCCCGGGCCCGCCCTCGCGGAGGCGACCGGGGCCGCGCCCGTCGACCTCCAGCTCAACTACCCGGTGGCGGAGGGCCAGACGGAGCTGATGGCCCGGGCCCTCGCGTCGCTGGCCCGCCCCGACGTGCTGGCGGCGGCGACCGCGCGGCCGGTGGCGGCGGTGGGCACGGCGGAGGCGCGGGCGGCGGCCGCCGGCCTGCTCGGCCGGGGCGGCTGGACACCGGACCCTGCGGCGGTCCTCTTCGCGGGCAACGGCCGGCAGGCGATCGCCGCCGCGGTCTCCGCCCTCGTCCCGCCGGGGGGTCGCCTGGCCGTGGAAGCGCTGACGTATCCGCTGGTCAAGGCCGTCGCGGAACGGCTCGGCGTACGGCTCGTGCCGATCGCGCTCGACGCGGAAGGCATGCGTCCGGACGCCCTCGCGGCGGCCCACCGCGCGGTCCCGCTCGGCGCGGTGTACGTCCAGCCGACGCTCCACAACCCGCTGTCGCTGACCATGGGCGACCAGCGCCGCGCCGAACTGGCGGCGGTGCTCCGGGAGTCGGGGGTGACGGCGATCGAGGACACGACGTGGGCGTTCCTGTCACCGGAGGTGCCGGAAACGTCGGGGGTGCCGGCGGCCTCGCCGACCGGGGCCCCCGCGCCGACCGGGGCCCCCGCGCCGCTCGCGGCCCACGCCCCCGCGCACGTGGTCCTGGTGGACTCCCTCTCCAAGCGGCTGTCCCCCGGTCTGACGGTCGGGTACCTCGTGGCGCCGGAGGCGCGCCGGGAGGGGCTCGCGGAGGCGTTGCGCTCCGGGGCGTGGACGGCGGGCGGTCTCGCGCTGGCGGCGGCGACCCGCTGGGCGGGGGACGGGACCGTCGAGGAGGTGGTGGCGGCCAAGCGGCGGGACATGGCCGCCCGGGGAGAGCTGGTCGGGCGGCGGCTCGGCGCCCACACGATCCGGACCGCCCCGCGGTCCGCCTACTGCTGGTGGGACCTCCCGGCTCCCTGGCGCGCGGAGACCTTCGTCGCGGCCGCGGCCGCCCGGGCGGGCGTGGCGGTGACACCGGGCAGCGCCTTCGCAGTGGGCGCCGGATCGGCTCCGGACGCGGTACGGGTGGGGCTCGCCTCCCCTTCGTACGCCGACCTCGACGGGGCCCTCGCCCGGCTCGCGGCGCTGGCGGACGAAGGGCCCTGAGCGGACGGCGGGTGGGGCACAAATGCCTTGCCGGGTCCGTTCGTTGCTGCCTACGATCCACTCCGGCCGACGCGGCTCGCCGCGCGAACACCCGGCCCCGACGACGCACGGCTCCCGACCGGATCCGCCACCGGTTCAGCGGCCCACCGGCAACACCGGCCCACCGGCCGGTTTGCTCACGAGGCCGCCGTACGACCTTGCGAGGCCGCCGTACGACCGCCCGCCGTACGCCCTCCCGCCGCCCGGGCGACCCGCCCCCACCACCGGAAGGACACCGCCGCCCATGACCACCGACCGGCGCACGATCACCAACCCCGACACCCTGCACGACCCGGCCCCCTTCGGCTACAGCCATGCCGTCTCCGCGCCCGGCGAGCACGTCTTCATCGCCGGCCAGTACGCCTCCGACGCGTCCGGTTCCCCCGTCCCGGGCGACTTCGCCGTCCAGGTCGAGCGGTCCTTCGACAACCTGCGGCTCGCGCTGGAAGGCGTGGGGCTCGGCTTCGAGCACGTCGTACGCCTCGGCTCGTACGTCGTCGACCACGACCTCGCGAAGCTGGAGGTGCTCGGCAAGGCCCTCCACGCGGCCTTCGGGGAGCGGCTGCCCGCGCAGACCCTGAGCGGGGTCGCCGCGCTGGCGCTGCCCGGGATGCTCTTCGAGATCGACGCGGTCGCCGTCCGGCCGGCTGCCTGACCCCAGGGGGCGGGCCGGGCCCCGGCCCGCGCCCCGGTTCCACTTGCGGCCGTACCGGTCGCGGGTGTGCCCTTGAGGATGGAGGGGGGCGAGAGTGAAGGAGCTCCTGCCATGGCCGCACCCGCCGCGACGCCCACCCGGCGCCGCCCCCAGCAGCAGCACCGTCGCCTCCACACCCACGGCCTGATGCTCCCCGTCGTCCTGGGCGTGATCTACGGCCTCTACACCTCGACCGTCGCCCGCGCCGGCGGCCCCGCCACCTGGCAGCAGGCCGTGCTCGGCGTGGTCTCCGCCGTGGCGCTCGCCGGCGCCGTCTACGCTCTGCGCCGCTGGCAGCGGACCCTGCCGCGCGAGCCGCGCGCGGCGGCCTGGGCGGCGCTGGCCGGCATCGCGACCGGCTTCCTCTTCAGCCTCTCCAACGCCAGCGTGCTGTCGGCCGTGGTGCTCTCGCTGTTCGTCGCCTTCGGCGCCTTCTGCGTGGCGTTCTACACCTTCTACACTCACGAGGACGCGACCGGTCACCCGACGCGTTGACCCCGATGCGTCGACCCCGACACGTCGACCCCGGCACGGCCCCCCTCCCGAGTGGCGAATCGCGAGAGCGGTGGACCTGGGCGCCCGACCGTCGGAGACTGGGGGAAGCGGCTGCACGGTCGAACCCCCGGAGGGAAGCGCATGTCCGACCTCGCCATCGAGACGGAGGGCCTGGTCAAGGTCTTCGGTACGAACCGAGCCGTGGACGGCGTCGACCTGAGGGTCCCCGCCGGCACCGTCTACGGCGTCCTCGGACCCAACGGCGCCGGCAAGACCACCGCCGTCAAGATGCTCGCCACGCTGCTGCGCCCGGACGGCGGCCGGGCCCGGGTCTTCGGCAAGGACGTGGTCAGGGACGCGGACGCCGTACGCGGCCGGGTCAGCCTCACCGGGCAGTACGCCTCCGTCGACGAGGACCTCACCGGCACCGAGAACCTGGTGCTCCTGGCCCGGCTCCTCGGCCACGCCCGCCCCGCCGCCCGGGAGCGGGCCGCGCAGCTGCTCACCGCGTTCGGCCTCGCGGAGGCCGCCGACAAGCAGGTCAAGAACTACTCGGGCGGCATGCGGCGCCGCATCGACATCGCCGCGTCCATCCTCAACACCCCCGACCTGCTCTTCCTCGACGAGCCGACCACCGGTCTCGACCCGCGCAGCCGCAACCAGGTCTGGGACATCGTCCGGGCGGTCGTCGCCCAGGGCACCACCGTGCTGCTGACCACCCAGTATCTGGACGAGGCGGACCAGCTGGCCTCCCGGATCGCCGTGATCGACCACGGGAAGGTGATCGCGGAGGGGACGAAGGGCGAGCTGAAGGCGTCGGTGGGGTCGGGTTCGGTCCATGTGCGGCTGCGGGACGCGGAGCAGCGCCCGGCCGCCGAGCGGGTCCTGGCCACCGCCCTGAACGCCTCCGTCCAGCTCGACCCGGACCCGGTCGCCCTGACCGCCACCGTCAACGGCCACGGGACCGACCTCGGCGCCGCCGAACAGGCCGCCCGTGCGCTGTCCGAGCTGGCCGCGGCCGGGATCACGGTCGACAACTTCGGGCTCGGCCAGCCCACTCTCGACGAGGTGTTCCTCGCCCTCACCGACCGGAAGGGAACGACGGCATGAGCACCGTCGCCACCAGCAAGGACACGCAGCAGAGCGATGCGCAGGACTTCGAGGCCCCCCGCGCCGAGGAGCTGACCGCGCTCCTGGTCGGGCAGGAGCGGCCGCCCCGGCCCAGCGCGCTGTCGGCGTCGCTGACGTTCGGCTGGCGCGCCATGCTCAAGATCAAGCACGTGCCGGAGCAGCTCTTCGACGTGACCGCGTTCCCGATCATGATGGTGCTGATGTACACGTACCTCTTCGGGGGCGCGCTGGCCGGCTCGGTCTCGGCGTACATCCAGTTCCTGCTGCCGGGCATCCTGGTGATGAGCGTCGTGATGATCACGATGTACACCGGGGTGTCGGTCAACACCGACATCGAGAAGGGCGTCTTCGACCGCTTCCGCACCCTCCCGATCTGGCGGCCGGCTCCGATGGTCGGCTATCTCCTCGGGGACGTGGTGCGGTATCTGATCGCCTCGGTGGTGATGCTCTCCGTCGGCCTGATCATCGGCTACCGCCCGGCCGGCGGGCTGCCCGGCGTCCTGGCGGGCGTGGTGCTGCTGATGGTGTTCTCGTTCGCGTTCTCGTGGATCTGGACGATGTTCGGGCTGATGCTGCGCAGCGAGAAGTCCGTCATGGGCGTCTCGATGATGGTGATCTTCCCGCTCACCTTCCTGAGCAATGTCTTCGTGGACCCGAAGACGATGCCGGGCTGGCTGCAGGCCTTCGTCAACAACAGCCCGGTCACGCATCTGGCGACGGCGGTGCGCGAGCTGATGGCGGGCAACTGGCCGGCCGCGGACATCGCCTGGTCGCTCGGGTGGTCGGCGCTGTTCGTGGTGGTGTTCGGCGCGGTGACGATGCGGCTGTACAACCGCAAGTAGCGGCGGCCCTCACGAGGCCGCTCGTCCGCACCACCGCGCGCAGCGGTCGTACGCGGCCGGTCGTCAGTCCAGGCGCAGGTCCGCGAGCTGCTGCTCGAACGGGACGACCTCGTCGTCCTCCGCCGCCCGGGCCGGGCGGGCCGCGACGAAGTCCGCCAGTTCCCGTCCGGCGCGGGCGATCCGGGACGGTAGGCCGTCGGTGTACTCGTCGCCGCCCGAGCCCCAGTCCTCGGAGGCGGCGTAGACCCCGGTCGGGACCACGAGCGCCCGCAGATAGCCGAAGAGCGGCCGCAGCGCGTGGTCGAGGACGAGGGAGTGGCGGGCGGTGCCGCCGGTGGCCGCGACGAGCACGGGCCGGCCGGTGAGCGCGTCCGGGGCGATCAGGTCGAAGAAGGACTTGAAGAGCCCGCTGTACGAGGCGGTGAAGACGGGGGTCACCGCGATGACCCCGTCGGCCGCGGTCACGGCGTCGATCGCGTCCTGGAGCTGCGCCGAGGGGAAGCCGGTGACGAAGTTCTTCGCGATGTCGACGGCGAGGTCGCGGAGCTCGACCACCCGGACCTCGACGGCGTACTCCTGCTCGGTCAGCCGCTCCTCGGCGGCCTTCGCGAGGCGGTCGGCGAGCAGCCGGGTCGAGGAGGGTGTGCCGAGTCCGGCGGACACGGCGACCAGCGTGAGCGTCTGCATGTCTCTTACGCCTCCTGTGTGCGTACGGCGGGGTGGAGCGGGGCGGTCGCCGGGACGTCGGCCGCCCGCAGGTTGGCGAACTCCTTGCGGAGGACCGGGACGACCTCCTCGCCGAGGATGTCGAGCTGTTCCAGGACCGTCTTCAGCGGCAGACCCGCGTGGTCCACCAGGAAGAGCTGACGCTGGTAGTCGCCGACGTATTCCCGGAAGGACAGCGTCCGCTCGATGACCTCCTGCGGGGAGCCGACGGTCAGCGGGGTCTCCCGGCTGAACTCCTCCAGGGACGGGCCGTGGCCGTAGACCGGCGCGTTGTCGAAATACGGCCTGAACTCCCGTACCGCGTCCTGCGAGTTCTTGCGCACGAAGACCTGGCCGCCGAGGCCGACGATCGCCTGCTCGGGGGTGCCGTGGCCGTAGTGCGCGTACCGCCGCCGGTAGAGGCCGACCATCTTCGCCGTGTGCTGCTTGGGCCAGAAGATGTGGTTGGCGAAGAATCCGTCGCCGTAGTACGCGGCCTGCTCGGCGATCTCGGGGGAGCGGATCGAGCCGTGCCAGACGAACGGCGGGACGCCGTCCAGCGGGCGGGGCGTGGCGGTGAAGCCCTGGAGCGCGGAGCGGAACTTCCCCTCCCAGTCGACCACGTCCTCCCTCCACAGCCTGTGGAGGAGCGCGTAGTTCTCGATGGCGAGCGGGATGCCCTGGCGGATGTCCTGGCCGAACCACGGGTAGACCGGTCCGGTGTTGCCGCGGCCCATCATCAGGTCGACGCGGCCGTCGGCGAGGTGCTGGAGGGTCGCGTAGTCCTCGGCGATCTTCACCGGGTCGTTGGTGGTGATCAGCGTGGTCGACGTGGACAGGATCAGCCGCTCCGTGCGGGCCGCGATGTGCCCGAGGAGGGTCGTCGGGGAGGACGGGACGAACGGCGGATTGTGGTGCTCGCCGGTGGCGAAGACGTCCAGACCGACCTCTTCCGCCTTGAGCGCGATGGCGACCGTGTTCTTGATCCGCTCGTGCTCGGTCGGGGTGCGGCCGGTGGTGGGGTCGGCCGTGACGTCGCCGACGGTGAAGATCCCGAACTGCATCGTGCTCACCTCTCGCGGACCGGCACGTTCGGCCGGTTGTGGTTGAAGCTTAAACTATCCGCTCCAACGGTGCGCCCCTCCCCCGTATTCCGCCGGGTGGGAGAGGCCGGGGCGGGCGGCCGGAGGACCGTCCGGGGGCCGCTGGGGAGCGGCGCGGGCCTCCCGTAGAGTTCGGCGACGTGAGCACCGTTCCCCCGTCCGCGACCCCGGCCGCCTCCGCGACACCGGACCTCCGCGCGATCACGGTCGTCGGGATCGGCGCCGACGGCTGGGACGGACTGCCCGAGAACTCCCGCCGCGCCCTGCGCTCCGCCGAGGTCCTGATCGGCGGCCCGCGCCAGCTGGACCTGCTGCCCGGCGCCGAGTGCCCCGGCGAACGGATCGCCTGGCCGTCGCCCCTGCGCCCCGCCGTCCCCGGCCTGCTCGCCGCCCACGCGGGCCGGCGGATCGCGGTCCTCGCCAGCGGGGACCCGCTCTTCTACGGCATCGGCCGGACGCTCGCCGAGACGGTGGGCGCGGACCGGCTCCACGTCCTGCCGCACCCCTCGTCCGTCTCGTACGCCTGCGCCCGCCTCGGCTGGCCGATGGAGGCCGTCGAGACGGTCTCCCTGGTCGCCCGGCCGCTCGACGCCCTCACCGCCGCCCTGCACGACGGGCGCCGGCTGCTGGTCCTGAGCGAGGGCGCGGACACCCCGGCGCGGGTCGCGGAGCTGCTGCGCGGCAAGGGGTACGGGCGGAGCAGGCTGCGGGTCCTGGAGCGGCTCGGCTCCACCCGCGAACGGATCCTGGACACGACGGCGGACGCCTGGCCGGCCCTCCGACCGCCGGCCGGACCCGCGCAAGGCGACACCCCCCAGGGCCCGGCCCCCGATACGGCCACCGGCACGAGCCCGGCCGGACCGCCGGCCGTCGACCCCCTCAACATCGTCGCGCTCGACTGCGTCCGCTCCCCCGACGCGCTCCGGCTCGGGGCCGCGCCCGGGCTGCCGGACGAGGCGTACGAGAACGACGGACAGCTCACCAAGCGGTACGTCCGCGCGGCCACGCTCGCCGCGCTGGCGCCCGCGCCCGGCGAGCTGCTCTGGGACGTCGGCGGCGGCTCCGGCTCGATCGGCATCGAATGGATGCGGACCCACCGCTCCTGCCGGGCGATCGCGGTGGAGAAGGCGCCCGAGCGGGCGGCCCGCATCGACCGCAACGCCGCCGCCCTCGGCGTACCCGCCCTGCGGGTCGTTACCGGACCCGCGCCCGAGGCGCTGGCCGGGCTCCCCACACCCGACGCCGTGTTCATCGGCGGCGGTCTGACCGTCCCGGGGCTGCTGGACGCCTGCTGGGACGCGCTGCCCGTCGGCGGCCGGCTCGTCGCCAACACCGTCACGCTGGAGTCCGAGGCCCTGCTCGCGGACCGGTACCGCCGCCACGGCGGGGAACTGGTCCGGCTCGCCGTCGCCCAGGCCGTCCCCGTGGGCGGCTTCACCGGCTGGCGCCAGGCGATGCCCGTCACCCAGTGGTCCGTGACCAAGAGCGGTGGTCCGTGACCGGGCACGGCGGCGGGGGCCGTGACCGAGCACCGTCGTCGTCGAGCGGGGGAGCGCCGCCGGCCGGCCGCACCCCGGGAGCCACCGGCCGCACCCCAGGAACCAAGGGAGAAGCAGCAGAATGACCGTCCACTTCATCGGCGCAGGCCCGGGCGCGGCCGACCTGATCACCGTGCGCGGCGCGCGGACGCTCGCCGCGTGCGGGGTCTGCCTGTACGCCGGCTCCCTGGTGCCCCGCGAGCTGCTCGCCGAGTGCCCGCCGGACGCCCGGCTCGTCGACACCGCCGACCTCGACCTGGACCGGATCGTCGCCGAGATCGTCCGCGCCCACGAGGAGGGGCACGACGTGGCCCGGCTGCACTCGGGCGACCCGTCCGTCTTCAGCGCGGTCGCCGAGCAGATGCGCCGCCTGGACGCGCTGGACATCCCGTACGAGGTCGTGCCGGGCGTCCCGGCGTTCGCGGCGGCGGCCGCGGCCCTGAAGCGGGAGCTGACCGTGCCCACCGTCGGCCAGACGGTCATCCTCACCCGCGTCGCCCAGCAGGCCACCCCCATGCCCGAGGGCGAGGACCTCGCCACCCTGGGCCGGAGCGGCGCGCTGCTGGTCCTGCACCTGGCGGCGCGGTACGTCGACCGTGTGGTCGGCGAGCTGGTCCCGCACTACGGCGCCGACTGCCCGGCGGCGGTCGTCGCCATGGCCAGCCGCCCCGACGAGGTGATCCTCCGCGGGACGCTGGAAGACATCGCGGCCCGGACGAAGGAGGCCGGGATCACGAAGACGGCCGTCATCCTGGTCGGCCGGACGCTGGCGGCCACGCAGTTCCGCGACAGCCACCTCTACGACCCGGCGCGGGAGCGGCACATCTGCTGACGCCGTCCAGGCGCTCCCACGGCGGGGCCCGGACGCGGAACGGGGCCGGCAGGTCCGTCGCGGGCGACGTGACACCGGCCCCGTGCGTACGCGGGGGAGCCTCAGCTGTTGGGGCGCTTGCCGTGGTTCGCGCGCCTCTTCTTCCGGGCGCGCCGCTTGTTGCCTCGCTTCGACATGGGTACGAACCCTTTCGATCGGGACTCCTTGCCCTCGCGAGTCTAGGGTCGCGGGTCCCGGGCCGCATGTCGGTCCGCCGGCCCGCGGGTCCCGGGCAACGGGGCGCCGGGGGCCGCGGGGTGCGCTTGGATGGGCGGGTGACCGTACACGACGTAGCCCGGCGCCTGCCGGACCCGGCCGTCCTGCGTGACCACTGCCGCGCCCTGGCGATGCTGGACGCGGTGCTCAGCCCGGAGTGGGAGGACCGCTACCACTCCTTCGACGCCCGCTGGTCGGCGACGGAGGAGATGGCCTCGATGCGCGACGGGCAGGGCGACGAGTTCTCGCTCGTCCTCTCGCCCGCCGGGGTGTACCTCCGGGGCTTCGTCCACGCGATCGGCAGCGGCGGGCGGCGGGCGGTCGCCCGGGTGCCGGAGGCCTTCCGGCCGTACGTGGAGGAACCCGCGTTCGCGCACCCCGACGGCGAACCCCTCGTCACGGTCTGCCTCTGGCGGCTGGCGGGGGAGAGCACCTGGCACGTCGGAGCGGCCTCCCTCGACGGCCCCGGGCCCTCCGGCGGGGGCCGGGCCGACACCGACGCCACCGACTTCCTCTTCGAGCTGCTCGTCGACCGCTCCGCCGAGGCGTACGCGCGCTGGGCCGGGGAGTACTTCGAACTGCCCGTCGACGCCGAGGCCGTCCGGCAGGTCCTCGCCCTGCGTCCCCTCACCGACGCGCTGGTCGCCGCCCTGAACCCGCGGTCCACCCTGGCCGCCCTCGCCGACGACATCGCGGAGATCGGCTACCCGCGCGCCCGCTGAGCCCCCTTTTTGCGGGGCTCGGTTCGCCTCCGGGGCCTTTGAGCCGGGCTCGCACGGCCGTACGTGCTCGCTCCCTCGTTCCTCGGGAGCTGCGCGCGCTCGGCCGTGTTCCCCCGACGGCCCCTTCGGCTCACTCGCCGAGGCGTACGGGGCGGGGTCGACGGCCCTCGGCGTGCGCGCGCTCGGCCGTGTTCCCCCGACGGCCCCTTCGGCTCACTCGCCGCCTCGCTGAGCCCCGCCCCGCCGCCGGGCCCTCAGTCCCGCGGCCCCCGTACGTCCGAGCGGCCCACGACCGTCCCCGCCCGGTCGACGCAGACCACGTCCACCGCGACCGGGGCGCCCCGGAGCACCGCGAGGGCCTCGTCCCGTGCCCGCGCCGCCACCAGGTCGCCGAGGGGCACGGCGGCGGCCTCGCAGAGACGGAGGGCCTCCAGGCCGGTGTTCGCGGTCGCGATCCGGGCCGCGAGGGGTTCCGGGGCGCCGCCCGCGCGGGCCAGGTCGGCGAGGAAGGCCTTGTCGACCTGGGAGCGGGCCGAGTGGAGGTCGAGATGCCCGGCCGCCAGCTTGGACAGCTTGGCGAAGCCGCCGCAGACCGTCAGCCGGTCCACGGGGTGGCGGCGCACGTACTTCAGGACGGCGCCCGCGAAGTCGCCCATGTCCAGCAGGGCGATCTCCGGAAGGTCGTACAGGGTCGTCACGGTCTTCTCGGAGGTGGAGCCCGTGCAGCCGGCGACATGGGCGAGGCCCGCCGCGCGGGCGACGTCCACCCCGCGCCGGATGGAGTCGATCCAGGCCGAGCAGGAGTACGGCACCACGACGCCGGTCGTCCCGAGCACGGACAACCCGCCGAGGATGCCGATCCGGGGGTTCCAGGTGGAGCGGGCGATCTCCTCGCCGTGGTCGATCGAGACCGTCACCTCCACATCGCCGGCCGCGCCGTACGCGGCGGCCACCTCGGCGATGTGCTCGCGCATCATCCGTCGCGGAACGGGGTTGATCGCCGGCTCCCCGACCTCCAGCGGCAGCCCGGGCAGGGTGACCGTGCCGACGCCGGGGCCGGCGCGGAAGACGACGCCGGAGCCGGCCGGGAGGAGCCGCACGGTCGAGCGGACCAGCGCGCCGTGCGTCACGTCCGGGTCGTCGCCGGCGTCCTTCACGATCCCGGCCATGGCGTGGTCCGCGCCCCGTTCCTCGGCCGCCAGGGCGAACGCCGGCCGGCCGCCCTTCGGGAGCATGATCGTCACCGGGTCCGGGAAGTCGCCGCCGAGGAGCGCGGTGTACGCGGCCGTCGTCGCCGCCGTCGCGCACGCACCGGTCGTCCACCCCGGGCGCAGACCCGTGTGCTTGAGTTGGGCCTCGCGCCCGCCGACGGAACTCATGAACGGACTCCCATGCACGTACTCATCCTCGGGGGCACGACCGAGGCCCGCGCCCTGGCCGGGGCGCTCCACTCCGAGGTCCGGGTCACCAGCTCCCTCGCCGGGCGGGTGGCGCGGCCGAGGCTGCCGGAGGGCGAGGTGCGGATCGGCGGGTTCGGCGGGGCGGAGGGTCTGGCCGACTGGCTGCGCGCGCACGCCGTGGACGCGGTCATCGACGCCACCCATCCCTTCGCACGGACCATGAGCTTCAACGCGGCCCGGGCGGCCGCCACGGCCCATGTTCCCCTGCTGGCGCTGCGCCGGCCCGGCTGGGTCCCGGTGGCGGGCGACGACTGGCACCCGGTCGCCTCGCTGGAGGAGGCGGCCGCCGCGCTGGACGCGCTGGGGGAGCGGGTCTTCCTGACGACCGGGCGGATGGGGCTCGCCGCGTTCGCCGACTGCCCGCAGTGGTTCCTCGTACGCTCCGTCGACGCGCCCGACACCCCGATGCCCGCCCACGCGGAACTCCTCCTGGACCGGGGGCCGTTCACCCTGGAAGGGGAGCGGGAGCTGCTGCGCCGCCACCGCGTCGACGTCCTCGTCACGAAGGACAGCGGCGGCGCGGCGACCGCCCCGAAGCTCCGTGCCGCGCGGGAGGCCGGCGTCCCCGTCGTCCTGGTCCGCCGCCCGCCCATACCTCCCGGCGTCCCGGTGGCCACCACTCCGGCGGAGGCCGCCGCCTGGCTCCGCGCCCGCCCCTGACGGCCGGCCCCCCGTCTCCGTCGTCGTGCCCCGCGCGCCGTCACCCTCCGGCGGCGTCCGGAGCGACAACCGGCACCCCCCGGCGTTTCATGAGACCCATGGGAACCAGGGGAACCGTCCGCGGCCTGCTCGGAGTGGGGCTCGTCGGCTTGCTCGCGGGAGCGGGACTCGTCGCGCCCAGTCCGTCGCCGCCCCCGCCCCAGCCCCCCGCCGAACTCGACCGGGCGGACGTGGACCGGGCCGTGCGACGGCTCGACGGTGTCGTACGGGCGGCCATGAAGCGCACCGGAGTGCCGGGGGTGGCCGTCGCCGTCGTCCATGACGGCGAGGTGCTGCACCTGAAGGGGTACGGCGTGCGGAAGGCCGGCGAGAAGCCGGCCGTCGACGCCGACACCGTCTTCCAGCTCGCGTCCGTCTCGAAGCCGATCGCCTCCACCGTCGTCTCCGGGGCCGTGGGGACCGAGGGCTGGACGAAGCCCGTCGCGCCGCGCGTGCCGGGCTTCCGCCTCAAGGACCCGTGGGTCACCTCCCACGTGACGGTCGCCGACCTCTTCTCCCACCGCAGCGGCCTGCCCGACCACGCCGGGGACCTCCTCGAAGACCTCGGCTACGACCGGGAGTACATCCTCTCCCACCTGCGGTATGAGCCCCTCGCGCCGTTCCGGGCCAGCTACGCCTACACCAACTTCGGTCTGACGGCCGCCGCCCAGGCGGTCGCCGACGAGAAGGGCGTGCCCTGGGAGAAGCTCGCCGCCGACACCCTCTACAGGCCGGCCGGCATGGACTCCACCAGCTCCCGCTTCGAGGACTTCGTGAAGGCCCCCGACCGCGCCTACGGCCATGTCCAGGTCGACGGCGTCTGGAAGCCGGAGTTCGTCAGGGACCCGGACGCCCAGGCCCCCGCCGGCGGTGTCAGTTCCACCGCCCGGGACATGGCGACCTGGCTGCGGCTCCAGCTCGGCGACGGCACGCTCGACGGCCGGCGGATCATCGACGCCGCCGCCCTGGAGCGCACCCATCGGCCCGAGTCGGTCTCCCAGCCGCCCCAGGCCCCGGCGGCCAGGACCGGCTTCTACGGCCTGGGCTGGAACGTGAACTACGACGACCAGGCCCGGCTCCGGCTCTCCCACACGGGCGCCTTCGCGGAGGGCGCGCACACCAACGTCACGATGCTGCCGGGCGAGCGGCTCGGCATCGTCGTCCTGACCAACACCGCCCCGGTCGGCGTCGCCGACACCGTCGCCCTCGACTTCTTCGACATCGCGCAGTACGGCGAGCCGACCCGCGACTGGATGCCCCTCGTCCAGGCGCTGTACGAGGAGGAGGCGGACGCCGGCCGGTCCACCACCGACTACGCCCGCCCGCCGTCCGGCGCGGCCCCCGCGCGGGACGCCGACGTCTACGCGGGCACGTACGCGAGCGACTACTACGGCCGGGCGGAGGTCGTCGCCGGCGCCGACGGCGCCCTGACGCTCCGTCTGGGGCCGAAGCCCCTGACGTACCGCCTCACCCACTACGACGGCGACACGTTCAGCTTCCCCACCACCGGCGAGAACGCCGTCGGGCTCACCGGGGTCACCTTCACCCCGGACGGGTCGTCCTTCACCGTCGAGTACCTGGACACGGAGGGGCTGGGCACCTTCACCCGTAGCGGCGCGGAGTCCAGGTGATCGTCCGGCCGTCGCCGCGCTCCACCGCCCGGGTCTGCGAGGAGCCGACGAGCAGCAAGGTGCGCATGTCGACCTCCGAGGGCTCCAGCGTCTTCAGGGTCACCACCCGCACCGACTGCCCGGGGCCGCCGACGTCCCGCGCCACGACCACCGGCGTCTCCGGCGAACGGAGTTCCAGCAGCAGCTCCCGGGCGGCCGCCACCTGGTGCGTACGGGACTTCGACCCCGGGTTGTACAGCGCCAGCACCAGATCCGCCTCCGCCGCGGCGCGCAGCCGGCCGGCGATCACGTCCCACGGCTTGAGGCGGTCGGAGAGGGAGATCGTGGCGTAGTCGTGGCCGAGCGGGGCGCCGGCCGCCGCGGCGGCCGCGTTGGCGGCGGTCACCCCCGGCAGGACGCGCACGGGCACGTCGGCGTACCGCTCCTCGGACGCCACCTCCAGGACCGCCGTCGCCATGGCGAAGACGCCCGGGTCGCCGCCCGAGACGACCGCGACCCGCCGGCCGCGCCGGGCCAGGTCCAGGGCGAACTCGGCCCGCTCGGACTCGACCTTGTTGTCGGAGCCGTGGCGCCGCTGACCGGGCCGCAGGGCCGGCACCCGGTCGAGGTAGGTGGTGTAGCCGACCAGGTCGTCGGCGTTGACCAGGGCACCGCGGGACTCCGGCGTCAGCCACGGCGCGCCCGCCGGGCCGGTGCCGACGACGACGACCTCGCCGCGCTCCCGGGCCTCGGGCGCCACCGCGTCGATACGGGAGGGCAGCACGGCCACCGAGAAGTACGGCACCGTCGCCGCGTCCACCCCGGCCAGTGCCTCGGTCCGCTCGCCGGCCATGAACGCCCGCTCCACATAGCGCGCGTCGTCCAGCCGCCCGGCCCGCTCCAGGGCGCGCCGCACGGTCGGGAACGTCCGGCCCAGCTTCATCACGACCGCCGAGTCGGTGCCCGCGAGCCGGGCCGTCAGCTCGTCCTCCGGCAGCGTGCCGGGGATGATCGTCAGGACCTCCTCGGCCTCGCACAGCGGCTCCCCCAGCCGCGCGGCGGCCGCGCTCACCGAGGTCACACCGGGGATGACGGTCGTGTCGTAGCGGTGCGCGAGACGCTTGTGCATGTGCTGGTACGAGCCGTAGAAGAGCGGGTCGCCCTCGGCGAGGACGGCGACCGTGCGGCCCGCGTCCAGATGGGCGGCGAGCCGGGCCGCCGCCTCCTCGTAGAAGTCGTCCAGCGCGCCCCGGTAGCCGCCGGGGTGGTCGGTGGTCTCCACCGTGAGCGGGTACATCAGCCGCTCCTCGACGTGGTCCTCGCGGATGTGCGCGGCGGCGATGGAGCGGGCGATGGACCGGCCGTGGCGGGCCGAGTGGTAGGCGATCACGTCGGCGGCCTCGATGGCCTTCACGGCGGCGACGGTCATCAGGTCAGGGTCGCCGGGGCCGAGGCCGACTCCGTACAGGGTGCCGCTCATGCCTGGATCTCCGCCTCGGTCGCGATCGCGTTGACGGCGGCGGCCGCCATGGCGCTGCCGCCGCGCCGCCCCCGGACGACGAGGTAGTCGAGGCCGAGCTCCCGGCCCCGCTCCGCCAGGGCGTCCTTGGACTCGGCGGCGCCGATGAAGCCGACCGGTATGCCGAGGACGGCCGCCGGGCGGCCGGCGCCCCGCTCGATCATCTCCAGGAGGCGGAAGAGCGCGGTGGGGGCGTTGCCGATGGCGACGACCGAGCCTTCGAGGCGGTCGCGCCACAGCTCCAGGGCGGCGGCGCTGCGGGTCGTGCCGAGTTCGGCGGCGAGGGCGGGCACCGAGGGGTCGGAGAGGGTGCAGACGACGTCGTTGCCGGCGGGCAGCCGCTTGCGGGTCACCCCGCTGGCGACCATCTGCGCGTCGCAGAGGATCGGCGCGCCGGCGCGCAGGGCGGCGCGGGCGCGGGAGACGACCTCGGGCGAGTGGGCGAGGTCCCGGACGAGGTCGACCATGCCGCAGGCGTGGATCATCCGGACCGCGACCTGGCCGACGTCGGCGGGCAGACCCGCGAGATCCGCTTCGGCGCGGATCGTGGCAAAGGACTGGCGGTAGATCTCCGCGCCGTCCTTCTCGTAGTCGAACATCGTGTTGCTCTCGCTCATCTCGTGGTGGGTGTACGGGCTGTCGCCACAGCGGCCGCCAGTTGCGTTCGGGGGGTGGGGACGCCGTCGACCTCGTACGTACCGTCGCCGGTGGCGACCACGTCCACCCAGCTCCCCTTCGGATGGCCGCAGCGCCGTGCGCAGCCGGAGAAGTGGACGGGCAGCCGGCGGGGCGGGGGGCCGCCGTCGTCGGTGGGTCCGGGGCCGCCGGCGCGGCCGGGGGTGGCGTCCGCCCGGACGTCGGCGAGGGACCGGGCGCAGCCGGGCCGCCCGGTGCAGGCGCCGACGCCGAGCCAGGGGGAGTCGTCGCGGGTGATCAGTCCGGCTTCGGCGAGGGCGTCCCGCCGCGCCTCGGCGGCCGTACGGTCGGCGAGGCCGGTCACGACGGCGCCGCGCCACGGGGTGAGCCGCAGTTCGCCGCCGCCGTCGCCGGGGGCGAGGGCGCGCAACTGGGCGGAGGTGAGGCGGCCGAGCGGCAGGGCGACGGAGACGGCGTGCCGGCCGGTCGCCGGGTGGGCGAGCACGCCGGGGAGCGGGCCCTGCCCGCTCGGATCCGGGCACGCGCCCGGGGTGTCCGGTGCGGCCGGGACGCCCGCGCGGGCCAGCGCGCCCGCGAGGTCCGGCCGGACGGCCCCGGGCAGCTCGTGGACGCGCCAGGCCCCGGTCCCGGCCGTGCGGGCGGCGGCGAGGAAGGCGTCGGCGGCCGCGAGGGCGGCGCGCGGCGCGTCGGCGGCGGCGACCCGGAACACCTGGCGACCGACCCGCAGGAGCGCGCCGCCCGCGCGCTCCGGGTCGTACCCGTGCTCCGGGTCGTCCGCGTGCTTCGGGTCGTGTCCGTGCTCAGGGTCGTCCGTGTGCTCCGGGCCGTGTCCGTGCTCCGGCGGAGCGGGCGGGCGGACGGCCCCGGCCGTCGCAGCGACCCCCGGCGCCCCCGCCCCCGTTGAGAACAACGTCACATCCGCGCCCAGCCCGCCGACGTCTCCCCGCCCGTCGTCGAAGGCGAAGAGGAAACGGCCGGAAAGCGCTGCCGTCCACGCCCGCGCGCAGAGCAGCGCGTCCAGCTCGCGCGCCCACAACCGCGCGTCCCCGCAACCGTTTCCGTCGATCCCCGCCAGCGGCGAGACCACGATGTTCCGGACGCGTTCGTGGGTGGCGGAGGGCAGCAGTCCGGCCGGGGCGAGCAGCCCCGCGAGGTCGGCCCCGCAGCCCTCGCCGAGGCCGCGCAGCTCCACGTTGCCCCGCGAGGTGACGCTGATCCGCCCGTCGCCCAGCTCCTCCGCCGCCACGGCCAGGGACTCGACCTGACGTACTGTCAACGCGCCTGCGGGCAGCCGCAGTCGGGCCAGGCGCCCGTCGTCGGCGGGGTGCAGGCGCAGCGCCCCCGGGCAGGCGTCGCCACGGTCCCGTATGACGGGTTCGCCCTGGTTGGGCGTGGTGGGTGGGGTGGGCGGCATGGCGGCGAGCATACCCACGTGGTCGCGGGCGACCCTTCGGGCCGCCGCGGGCAGGATCTACTATGCAGACGGCATGGGGTCCCAGGACCCCGGGGAGGAAGCCCGGTGAGAATCCGGCGCGGTCCCGCCACTGTGAGCCCGCCCCGGGAACGGGGGCCGGGTGAGTCAGGAACTCCCGCCGTCCACACGACCACCCGGGGCGCGGACAACCCCGAGGAAGGCCTGCGCTCGCATGCGAATTCTGTTGCTGTCGCACTCCGACACCGACCTGCTCAGCGCCCGCGCGGCCGGCGGTCCGGTCGGGTACCGGTTCGCCAACCCCTCCCGCCTCGCCCCCGGGGACCTTCCCGGGCTGCTCGACGGCGCCGACCTCGTCGTCGTCCGCCTCCTCGGCGGCCTGCGCGCCTGGGAGGACGGCCTGCAGACGCTGCGGGCGACGGAGAAGCCGCTGGTCGTGCTCTCCGGCGAACAGGCCCCGGACGCCCAGCTGATGGAGAGCTCCACGGTCCCCGTCGGCGTCGCCACCGAGGCCCACGCCTACCTCGCGCACGGCGGCCCGGCCAACCTGGAGCAGCTCGCCCGGTTCCTCTCCGACACCGTGCTGCTCACCGGCCACGGTTTCGAGGCCCCGGCCGCCGCCCCCACCTGGGGCCCCCTGGAGCGCGAGCCGAGGCGGACCGACGGCCCGACGGTCGCCGTGCTCTACTACCGCGCCCACCACATGAGCGGGAACACCGCCTTCGTCGACTCCCTCTGCGAGGCGATCGAGGACGCCGGCGCCCGCGCGCTGCCGCTGTACGTCGCCTCGCTGCGGGCCCCCGAGCCCGAGCTGATCGAGACGCTCAGGGGCGCCGACGCGATCGTCACCACCGTCCTCGCGGCGGGCGGCACCAAGCCCGCCGAGGCGCAGGCCGCAGAAATGGGGGTGTCGCGAAGCGACTCGGACAAGGGTGGTGGTGGGCGACGGGCGGGCGAAGAGGCGTGGGACGCGGGGGCGCTCGCCGCCCTCGACGTACCGATCCTCCAGGCGCTCTGCCTCACCGGTTCGCGTGCCGCCTGGGAGGAGAACGACGAGGGGCTCTCGCCGCTGGACGCCGCCAGCCAGGTCGCGGTGCCCGAGTTCGACGGCCGGCTGATCACCGTCCCGTTCTCCTTCAAGGAGATCGACGAGGACGGCCTCCCGGCCTATGTCGCGGACACCGAGCGCGCCGCCCGCGTCGCCGGGATCGCCGTGCGCCACTCCCGCCTGCGGCACATCCCGAACGCCGGGAAGAAGCTCGCCCTGGTCCTCTCCGCGTACCCGACGAAGCACTCCCGGATCGGCAACGCGGTCGGCCTCGACACCCCCGCCTCCGCCGTCGCGCTCCTGCGCCGCCTGCGCGAGGAGGGGTACGACTTCGGCCCCGTCGAGGAGATCCCGGGCCTGGTCTCCGGCGACGGCGACGAGCTGATCTACGCCCTGATCGAGGCCGGCGGCCACGACCAGGACTGGCTGACCGAGGAGCAGCTGGCCCGCAACCCGGTCCGCATCCCGGCGGCCGACTACAAGCGCTGGTACGCCACCCTCCCCGAGGAGCTGCGCCGCCACGTCGAGGAGCACTGGGGCCCGGCGCCCGGCGAGATGTTCCTCGACCGTTCGCGGAACCCGGAGGGCGACATCGTCCTCGCCGCCCTGCGGCGCGGGAACCTGCTGATCCTCATCCAGCCGCCGCGCGGCTTCGGCGAGAACCCGATCGCGATCTACCACGACCCCGATCTCCCGCCGTCCCACCACTACCTGGCCGCCTACCGCTGGATCGCGGCGCGCGCCGAGGACGGCGGCTTCGGCGCGGACGCCATGGTCCACCTCGGCAAGCACGGCAACCTGGAGTGGCTGCCCGGCAAGAACGCCGGCCTGTCCGCCGCGTGCGGCCCGGACGCGGCGCTCGGCGACCTGCCGCTGATCTATCCCTTCCTGGTCAACGACCCGGGCGAGGGCACCCAGGCCAAGCGGCGCGTGCACGCCACGCTCGTCGACCACCTGGTGCCGCCGATGGCCCGCGCCGACTCCTACGGCGACATCGCGCGCCTGGAGCAGCTCCTGGACGAGTACGCGCAGATCTCCTCCATGGACCCCTCGAAGCTGCCGGCGATCCGCGCGCAGATCTGGACGCTGATCCAGGCCGCCAAGCTCGACCACGACCTGGGGATGGAGGACCGGCCCGAGGACGACGGCTTCGACGACTTCCTGCTGCACGTCGACGGCTGGCTCTGCGAGGTCAAGGACGCGCAGATCAGGGACGGTCTGCACGTGCTCGGCGGGGCGCCGACGGGCGAGGCGCGGGTCAACCTCGTGCTGTCGATCCTGCGCGCCCGGCAGATCTGGGGCGGTACGCAGGCCCTGCCCGGCCTCCGGGAGGCCCTGGGCCTCGACGAGTCGGCGGCGACCCTGCGCACGGCGGACGAGGCGGAGGAGAAGGCCCGGCAGCTGGTCGAGGCGCTGGAGGCCGCGGACTGGTCCGTGGACGCCGTCGCGGAGATCGCGGGCGCCCACGGCCCGGAGGTGGCGGACGTCCTGCGCTTCGCCTGCGAGCAGGTGGTGCCCCGCCTGGCGTCCACCACCGACGAACTCGGTCACGCCGTCCACGCGTTGAACGGCGGCTTCGTGCCGGCCGGTCCTTCGGGCTCGCCGCTGCGCGGCCTGGTCAACGTCCTGCCGACCGGCCGCAACTTCTACTCCGTCGACCCGAAGGCCGTCCCCTCCCGCCTCGCGTGGGAGACGGGTCAGGCGCTCGCCGACTCCCTCCTGGAGCGCTACCGCACCGACAACGGCGACTGGCCGACCTCCGTGGGCCTCTCCCTGTGGGGCACCAGCGCGATGCGCACGGCCGGCGACGACGTGGCCGAGGCGCTGGCCCTGCTCGGCGTCCGCCCGCTGTGGGACGAGGCGTCCCGGCGGGTCAACGGCCTGGAGGCGATCCCGCTCGCCGAGCTTGGCCGCCCCCGCGTCGACGTCACCCTGCGCATCTCGGGCTTCTTCCGGGACGCGTTCCCGCACGTCATCGGCCTCCTGGACGACGCCGTACGGCTCGTCGCCTCGCTCGACGAGCCGGCCGACGCCAACTTCGTACGGGCGCACGCGCAGGCCGACCTGGCCGAGCACGGCGACGAGCGGCGCGCCACGACCCGGATCTTCGGCTCCCGGCCGGGCACGTACGGTGCCGGCATCCTCCAGCTGATCGACTCGCGCGACTGGCGCACGGACGCGGACCTCGCCGAGGTCTACACCGTGTGGGGCGGGTACGCCTACGGCCGCGGTCTCGAAGGGCGCCCGGCCCGGGCGGAGATGGAGACGGCGTACAAGCGGATCGCGGTGGCGGCGAAGAACACCGACACCCGTGAGCACGACATCGCCGACTCCGACGACTACTTCCAGTACCACGGCGGCATGGTGGCGACCGTCCGCGCGCTGAAGGGCACGGCCCCCGAGGCGTACATCGGCGACTCCACCCGACCGGAGACGGTCCGCACCCGCACCCTGGTCGAGGAGACCTCGCGGGTCTTCCGGGCCCGCGTGGTCAACCCGAAGTGGATCGAGGCGATGCGCCGCCACGGCTACAAGGGCGCGTTCGAGCTGGCGGCGACCGTCGACTACCTCTTCGGCTACGACGCCACGACCGGCGTGGTCGCCGACTGGATGTACGACAAGCTCACGGAGACGTACGTCCTGGACCCGGAGAACCAGGCCTTCCTCAAGGAGGCCAACCCGTGGGCGCTGCACGGCATCGCGGAGCGCCTCCTGGAGGCCGAGTCCCGCGGCATGTGGGAGAAGCCGGACCCGCAGGTCCTGGCGGCGCTGCGCGAGGTCTTCCTGGAGACCGAGGGTGACCTGGAGGACGACGGCACGGAGGGCTGACGCCCGGCGGCGGGCGGGGCCGGGGGCGACGGCCCCGGCCCGGCCACGGGGGGTGCCGGGGGCCGGCGGTCACGCCGCGCAGCGGGCGGCCGGCCAGGGGGTCAGTTCCAGGCGCCGGCCCCGGAAGCGCTCCCGGACCCGGCGGTCGTGGGTGACGATCACCAGAGTGCCCCGGTAGTCGGCCAGCGCCGCGTCCAGGTCCTCCACCAGGCCGGGGGAGAGGTGGTTGGTCGGCTCGTCGAGGAGGAGCAGGTCCGCGGGGCGGCCGACCAGATCGGCGAGTTCCAGACGGCGGCGCTGACCGGCCGACAGGAACCGGACCGGGGTGGCCAGGTCCTGCGCCGCGAAGAGGCCCAGGGCCAGGAGCTCCTCGGCCCGCTCCGCGCCGAAGGACTCCGCGACCGTACGGGGGTCGTCCGCGCGGGCGGCCGTGTCCTGGCGCAGGAAACCGACCCGGCGCGGGGCGGTCACCGTCCCTTGGTCGGGGGCGAGTTCACCGGCGAGGAGCCGCAGGAGCGTGGTCTTGCCCGCCCCGTTCGGCCCGGTGACCAGCAGCCGCTCCCCGGCCTCCAGGCGCAGCGCGTCCAGGCGCAGCCGCCCTTCCACCCGTACGCCGGTCAGGTCCACCGCCCCGCCCGACCCCGCCACGCGCCCGGTGAACCGCAGCGGCTCCGGGGGCGCGGCCACCGGGTGGGCGGTGAGCCGCCGCAGCCGTTCCCGCGCGGCGCGGATGCGGCCCATCGCGCCGTGCGCCCGTGACCGCGCCCGGAACGCCCCGGCCCCGCTGAAGGAGGCCGGTGCCTTGCGCGGGATGGCGGAGAAGCGGTCGATGTTCGTGTCGGCAAGTGCCGAGCAGCGGGCCAGTTCGGTCCGCCACTCCTCGTACTCCCTTTCCCGGCGGGCCCGTTCGGCCGCGCGGCCGGCGAGATAGCCGCCGTAGCCGTCGCCGTAGCGCCGCAGCCCGTGGCGGGTGTGGTCCACCTCCAGGACGGCCGTGGTGACCCGGTCGAGGAAGACCCGGTCGTGGGTGACGGCGACGACCGTCCCCCGGTGGGCGCGCAGGCGCTCCTCCAGCCAGGCGACCGCCTCGTCGTCGAGGTCGTTGGTCGGCTCGTCGAGGAGCAGCAGTTCGGGGTCGGCGGCGAGCGTGGCCGCGAGCGCGAGGCGGGAGCGCTGCCCGCCGGAGAGCGTGCCGAGCCGGCGGTCGCGGTCGAGCGGGGCGGGCTCGCCGAGCCGCCGGAGCGTCGTCTCGACCCGCCGGTCGGCGTCCGGTCCGCCGCGCGCGTCGTAGGCGGCGAGCAGCTCCGCGTACCCCTCCAGGTCGCCCGTGCGCGCCAGCGCGGCCTCGGCGGCGCGGATCCGGCGCTCCAGGTCCCGCACCTCGGCGAGCGCGAGGTCGACCGCGTCGCCGACGCGCGCGGAGCCGGGCAGGTCCAGGGTCTGGGCGAGATGGCCGAGGCCGCCGGGGGACTCGACGGTGACGGTGCCGGCGTCGGGGGCCTCCCGGCCGGCGAGGAGCCGGAGGAGGGTGGACTTCCCGGAGCCGTTGTCGCCGACGACGCCGACGCGTTCGCCGGCGCGGACGGAGAGGTGGACGCGGTCGAGGACGAGCCGGTCGTCATACCGCTTGACGACCTCGGTGAGATGGGCACGGAACAAGGGCGCGGCCTTCCGCTCGACGACAATGCGGCACGAGACGTATCGTCTCGTTGTGTCCTCGACTGTAGACCGGGGAACCCGGCATGGCAAGACGCTGCGTCTCGTTTACGGTTCCGGGGTCGTCCGACCCGTTCGCCTCTCGCCTCTCGGCTATCGGCGGTCGGCTATCGGCGGTCGCCGAGGACCCGTACGGCGTCGATCATCAGGTCCCAGAAGCCCGGCACGTCGACCTCCATGCCCACCTCCGCGTTGGCCGTCCGGCCCGTCACGCCGTCGAGGTCCACGACCGTCGCCCCGCGGGTGTGCGTCCCCGCCAGCTCGACCGCGACCGGCGCCCGCACCAGGCTGATCAGCGACGGGTCGATCAGATGCGCCACGGTCAGCGGGTCGTGCACGGGCGGGGTGTCGAAGCCGTACACCTCGCGGTAGGTCCCGGCGAAGTAGGTCAGCAGCGCCACGCAGAGCCGGGAGAGCGGGGTGCCGAGCGCCGCGATCCGCGAGATGACCTCCGGGGTCGCGCGGACCTGGTGGGTGGCGTTGAGGCCGAACATCGTCACCGGGCGGCCGCTGGTGAAGACGATGTCCGCCGCCTCCGGGTCGCAGCGGATGTTGAACTCCGCCGCCGGGGTCGTGTTGCCGCGCCCGGTCGAGCCGCCCATCAGCACGATCCGCTCGATCCGGTGGCTCAGCTCCGGGTGGGCGAGCAGGAACGTTCCGACGTTCGACAGCGGTCCGGTCGCCACGAGCGTCACCGGCGCCGGATGGGCGAGCAGGGTGTCCCGGACGAGCGTGAGCGCGTCGCGCGGGTCCTGCGGCACGTCGGGCTCGTCTTCGCCGAAGCCGGGTCCGTCGAGCCCCGAGTCGCCGTGGATGTTCTCGGAGACCAGCGGCGCGCCGTGCATCGGCCGGTCCCGGCCGGCCGCGATCGGCACCCCCTCGATCCCGGCGACGGCGCAGACCCGGCGCGCGTTGAGGGTGGTGCTCTCGACCGTCTGGTTGCCCGCGACGGTGGTGATGGCCAACAGGTCGATCGCCGGATGGGCCGCGGCCAGCATGATGTTGAACGCGTCGTCGTGACCGGGATCGCAGTCGAGGATCACGGGTACGGCCATACCTCCACCGTCCCACACCACCGCCGCGCGGTCACTCACCCGCGCACACCGACGGGTCGGGGACGGGCCGGGGGCGCCGTCCATAATGGCGTCTGTCTTACTTGTTCTAGTAGAGTGCAAACAAGTCGTTCAATAGGGAGGCTCTTCGATGAACCGTGGCCCGACCCGTCTCCGGGTGCTCACCGCACTCCCGTTCCTGCTCGCGCTCGCCCTGCACCTCACCCTCCTCGCCCTGTGGCACGACCGGCTGCCCGACCCGCTGGCCACCCACTTCTCCACCCAGGGCGGCGGCCGCGCCGACGGCTGGACCGGGCTGACCGCCTTCGGCCTGGTCAGCGCCGGCCTGCTCCTCGGCCTCGGCGCGGGCTGGACCGTTCTCGTACGCCGGAACGCGCTCTGGGGGGCGTGGGCGACGGCCGGCTTCACGACCGCCCTCTTCGCCCTCCTCCTCCGGGACAACCTCGACGTGACCGACGCGGGCGGAGTCGTCTCCCCGCTGGTGAACCTCACCGTCGCGGCGGGCGCGGCGGCGGTCACCGCCCTCGCCGGCCTGGCGCTGACCCGGTCCGTACCGCAGGAGGACCCCGCCTCCCGGGCTGGGCAGGACGGGAAAGGCCCCCGGCTGCCGCTCGGCGCGAGCGAGGTCGCGGGCTGGTCGCGGGCGACGGACTCCCGTGCGATGACGACGGCGGGCGCGGTGGCCGCGGCGGTGGGCCTGGCCGGCACCCTGGGGGCCTATCCGGCGCCGTGGCCGCTCCCCCCGGTCCTGGTCCTCACCGGCCTCGCCACCCTGCTCCTGGCGCGGGTCCGCGTCACCGTCGACCGGCGCGGCGTGACCGTCCGCCCGGCGCTGGCGCCCTGGCCGCGCCTCTCCGTGCCGCTCGACGGTGTCGAGAGCGCGGTCGCCCGGGAGGTCGACGCGCCCGCCGAGTTCGGCGGCTGGGGCTACCGCGTCCGCGCCCACCGCACCGGCCTCGTCCTGCGCTCCGGCGAGGCGCTGGTCATCCGCCGGCCGGGCGGCCGCGAGTTCGCGGTCACGGTCCCCGACGCGGCGACGGCCGCCGCCCTGTTGAACACCCTGGTCGACCGCCGTGGGAGGCTCTGACCATGCTGTTCCGGGTCGACCCCGCCTCCGCCGTCCCCCTGGGCGACCAGGTCGCCGCCTGCGTCCGCGGCGCCCTCGCCGACGGCACCGCCACCGCCGGCGAACGCCTCCCGGCCGCACGGGAACTCGCCGACTCCCTCGGCGTCAACGTCCACACCGTCCTGCGGGGCTACCAGCGGCTGCGCGAAGAGGGCCTGATCGAACTCCGCCGCGGCCGCGGCGCCGTGATCGTCCCCGGCGCCTCGGTCCCCGACCGGGCCCGGCTGGTCGAACGCGTCCGCGACGTGGTGTCGGAGGCGAAGGGCCTCGGCCTGACGGACGACGACATCCTCACCCTGGTCCACACCACCCTGGCATCCCCCTGACACCGACGGGCTACTTCCAGTGGACGCGGGCCCGTACCGCCCGCGCGGCCTTCCAGCCGAAGCTCACCGCATAGGCGGACACCGCCGCCGGGGCCGCCCGCAGCCGCAGCACCAACTGCCCCTCGCGCGGCCCGACACGGGCGGTGCGCAGACGCTTCCCCTTGCCCGGCAGCGACAGCGCGTGCTCGTCCGCCCGGCGCGAGATCCGGCCGCTGAGCGCCGCCCCGAGCCCGCCGTGCGCGGTCACCCCGTGGGCGGTGCAGCGCAGCGAGACGTGCCAGTCGCCGTTCGGGAGCGCGGCGCCGTCGGCGAGGGTCGCCAGATCGACGGAGGCCCGGAAGCGGGCGCGGCCGTAGTCGTACGTCTCCTTGCCGCGGCTGACCGTCAGGTGGGGCGAGGGCACCTGTTCGGCCCGTGCGGAGAACTCCCGGCCGTCGCCGCCCTTTTCGCGGAACACCACCTCGGTGACCAGGTCGTCGGTGTCCACCTGGTCGAGGTAGGCGTAGCCCGAGAGATCGAGGACGGTGCCCTTCCAGGCGAGGCGGTCCACCCAGCGGCGCGGGCTGGCGCCCACCGTCGCGGCGGTGATGTCGCAGAGCCGTTCGTACTCCGGGGAGTCGGCGGACGGGAACGGCGGAGCCGCGTACACCCGGCCGCCCCGGACCAGCGTCTTGCCCGGCCGGCCCGCGAGGTCCCAGGCGACCACCTCGGCCAGCTCCTCGACGAGCCCCTCGCGCAGGCAGTGGGCGACCAGCCGCTCGGCGACGCTCAGCTTCGCGAGGACGGCCGGGGTGACCCACTCCCGCGCGTACGGCCGGGCCAGTTCGACCAGCGCCGCCCGCTCGCTCGCGTCGGCGGCGACGAACTCCGCGTCGAAGCGGCGCAGCATCTCCACCCGCACATGACGGCAGACCAGGTGGTCCCGCAGCGGCCCGGGTTCGGTCAGGCCGGTGACCAGCTCGACCATCTCGGCCGCCTGGCGCAGGGAGACGTCGAGGTCGATGCCGTGCGCGGTGATGTTGCCGTCGTCGCCGCGCTTGACGACGTAGTAGCAGGCGTAGTCGCCGACGACGGAGATCACCGTGCTGTGCAGATAGGCGCGCGCGACGAAGTGCTGGTCCTCGCTGATCCGCATGTGCTCGGGGAACCGGAGGCCGTTCTTCTCGATGACCTCGCGCCGGAACAGCTTGAACGGCATGAGGGTGTAGTAGATGTCGCCCTTCGACAGGTCCGCCTTGTCGACGTTCTTGGCGAAGACTTGCTTGGGCACGCGCCGGTTCACCCCGACGAGCTTGCCGAGGACGATGTCCGAGTCGTTCTTCTCGGCCATCGCCACGAGCCGCTCCAGGGCCTCCGGCCCCAGGCAGTCGTCGCCGTCGAGGAAGAAGACGTACGTCCCCTCGGCGTGGTCGAGCCCGACGTTCCGCGGCCGGCTCGGCCCTCCGGAGGCCTCCTGGTGGATGACCTTCACCTGTCCGGGGTACCGCTTCGCCCACTCGTCCAGGACCTTGCCGCTGCCGTCCGTGCTCCCGTCGTCGACCGCGACGACCTCCAGGGCGTCCATGCCGATGGTCTGCTGGGCGACGGAGGCCAGCGTCTGCTCCAGGTACGGCATGGCGTTGTAGACGGGGACGACGAGAGAGACGCGGGGCGGGCGCGGGACGTTCATCGAATGGTTCCCCCTGTGTGGAAACGGTGAATACGTCGATGAGGAGGATGCGAGATCCGGCGGTCCGGTTTCGGTACGGCGGGAGCGAGCGCTCGGAAGGGCGGGCGGTCCCTGCTGAGGAGGAGACCGATCTCCGCATCGATTCGCGCGGATCCTACCGCTTTCAGAAGGGCTGCCCGACCGGTATGTCCATGTTCTTATCCGATCGGGCACGGGGCCCCGGTGGTCCGCTCTCGCGCCCCCGCGCGGGGCGGCGGATCAGTCGTCGAGCGCGTCGGGACCGGGCAGCGCGTCGGGACCGGGCACGGCGAGGTCGAGTCCCGGCAGGGCCGCCGGGTCGGCGACGATGTCGATCTCCGTGATGAGACCGTCGGCCGTCGTGAAGCGGAGGACCAGGGCCAGCCGGCCGTCGCGGGCCATCGCCAGCCCGAGGAGACCGTCGACCAGGGCCGGTCCCGTGAACCGCGCCCGTCCCATGGCCGCCATCGCGCTCTGGGCCACCGTCCGGGCGCCCTCGACGACGATCGGCTCGGGGCTCGGGACGACGAACCGGTCGGCCCGCAGGACGACATCCGGGTGCAGCAGCCGGAGCAGCGCGTCGAAGTCCCCGCCCCGGGTGGCGGCCAGGAACGCCTCGACCAGCCGCCGCTGCCGCCTCCCGTCCGTCCCGGGCTTCGGGGCGGCGCCCTTGACGCGACGGCGGGCGCGGCTGGCGAGCTGACGGGTCGCGGCCGGGGTCCGCTCGATCATCGGCGCGATCTCGTCGAACGGCACGGCGAACATGTCGTGGAGGACGAACGACAGCCGCTCGGCGGGAGTGAGGGTGTCCAGGACCACCAGGAGCGCGAGGCCGACCGAGTCGGCCAGCAGCGCCTCCTGCTCGGGATCGGCGCCCTCCCCGCTGCTCCCGTCCGGGGCGGACCCCAGGGGGCCGGAGGCGCCCGGCGGCTGGTAGGGGTCGAGCGGCTCCTCCCGCCGCTGCGCGCGCGAACGGAGCAGGTTGAGGCAGACCCGCCCGACGATCGTGGTCAGCCAGCCGCCGACGTTCTCGACCCGGCCGGTGTCGGCGCGACCGACGCGCAGCCAGGCCTCCTGCAGCGCGTCCTCGGCCTCGGCGAGCGAGCCGAGCATCCGGTAGGCCACCGCCCGCAGATGCCCGCGGTGTTCCTCGAAACGCTCGATCGGCAGGCCGGGCTCGTCCATCCGTCGGATTCCTCGCGCTGGGGATCAGGGAAGGGGCGCACACGCAAGCGGTGCGCTCTCAAGCGGTGCACTCTCAACCTATCGAGTGACGCCCGCCGTTGACGCGGGTACCCCGGCGGCGCCAGCCCACCCCGGCGCTACGCCCCGACGCGTACCAGCGCGAGCGTGATGTTGTCGGGCCCTCCGGCGTCGATGGCCGCCTTCCACAGCTCGTACGCGGCCCGGCCGTCGTCGTGCACCCGCAGCAGCGCGGCGATCTCCTCGTCCGGTACGGGGTCGGTCAGCCCGTCGCTGCACACCAGGCGCCGGTCGCCGACGGAGAGCGGGGCGGCGGAGACGTGCGGGGTGACGGGGGCGGGGTCAGGGCCGCCGCCGAGGGTCTGGGTCACCACGGCCGTGGTGCGGTGCCCGGGGGCTGGCGGCGGGCTGTCGTCCACGCTGAGCTGGCGCAGCGCCGTGCCGGTCGCGTCGTACACCTTGCTGTCGCCGACGTTGAACGACAGCAGGGAGTCCTCCAGGACGACCACGCCGGCGACGGTGGTCCCCATGGTGAACCGCCCCGGATCGTCGCCGGCGGCCTCGTACACCGCGCGGTTGCACAGCTCCAGCGCGTCGCGGACCGCTTCCTCGCCGTCCAGCGCGTGTCCGAGCCAGGAGAGCCGGCGGACGACCAGCGCGCTGGCCACCTCGCCGGCGGGCTGCCCGCCGAGGCCGTCGGCGACGGCGACGACGAGCGGCCTGCCGAGCGGGAAGACGAAGGTCTGGGGCGTCTCGGTCACGGTCCCGCACAGGATCCACGGCCCGACGGCCAGGCTGTCCTCGTTGTGCTCGCGCACCAGCCCGTCGTGGCTGAGCGCGGTCACGGCTACGTATGCCACACCTTCATTGTGTACCGGCACCGGGCGGCGTGTACCGGTGAAGCCGCCCGGGCCGCCCGCACCCGGGGCCGGTCAGTCCTTCAGATGGACCTCCAGGGCGGTCCGTACCGCCGACTCCAGCGCCCCCTCGATCCACGCCGGCTTCACCGACGTGTGGCAGCCGGCGAAGTGCAGGCCGCCCTCGGGCTCACGGATGTGCGGGAACAGCTCGGTGTGCTGGCCGGGGAGGAGGACGGACGCCTCGCCGTAGGCGTACGGGTCGCGCATCCAGGACTGGGTGCGGCCGACGCCGGTGTAGAAGACCTCGATCCGCTGCCCGTAGACCTCCTGCAGACCGGCCAGCGCGCGCGGGTAGCGCTCCGCGTCGTCGAAGGCGTCCCACTTCAGGGCGTCGTCGGACCAGCTGTAGGAGGCGAGGACGACGCCGCCCGCGCTGCCCTCGACGGGGTGGGACGGCTGGAACATGAAGCGGTTGGGGTTGTCGGTCGCCGAACCGCCGCCGACGACGTGCGCCGCCTCGGGCTGGTCGCGGGCGATGTGCCGGGCGGCGGCGTAGTGGGCGCGCTGCGCGGCGGAGATGTGGCCCCGGGGGACGGACGGGTGGGCGCCCAGCAGGCTCCCGTCGTCCGGCGTCCGGCCGAGCCGGTACTCCCGGTGCAGCCCGGGCCGTACGGCCTCCAGCTCGCGCTTCCAGTCGGCCTCGTCGAACTCCCACCAGCGGCGGCTGAACTCCAGGAGCACCTTCGTGGCGGCGTCGTAGTGCAGCTCCGTGACGGCCCGCCGCTTCCCGTACGACAGGGCGGGGGTGACGGGGATGTGGCGCAGCCCCGAGAAGGGGACGGTGATGATCGCGGTGTCGCCGGTGAACCTCTCCCGCTCGACACCGCGCGGCCCGCGGCCCTCCGAGACGGTGTCGACGGTGACCGTGCCGTTCCCGTGGGTGATCCGGGTGGCGCGCCGGTCGAGCCGTACGAGGTCCTCGACCCGCTCGTAGAGCGCGTCGACCAAGGTGCCGGTGCCGTCGGGGAGTTCGAAGAAGGCGGTGTCCGGGCTGATCAGCGAGGCGCCGATGAAGCTGTGGATGAAGGCGAGATGGAGCCGGGAGGTGAGGTTCTCGACGGTGCCGATCAGGTCGACCGTCCGCTCGTCGAGCTTCGCCTCGTCGCTGAGGAAGCGGTACATGGACATGTGGCCGTACCGCTGGACGACACGGGCCCAGCCCTCGACGAGGGCCTTGCCCTCCTTGCCCTCGATCTCCCGGCGCACGGGCGCGAACGCGTCGCGCAGGATCCGCGCGGCGGGGACCGTCTCGTGGCGCGCGGGCACGCCGAAGGAGCGGTTGACGGCGCGCGGGTCGCGGGCGTAGTCGGCGCGGCGGACGCGGATGCCGTTGACCAGGATCCAGGTGCGGTAGGCGGGGCGGCCGCTCCCGTCGACGTCGACGAGGTGGAAGCGCCGGCGCCGGAGGCCGAGGCCGTCGATGAGCCCGGTGACGAGGGGGTGGCTGTCGGGGATGCGCATCGCGCCGGCCTCGGCGTACTGGCGGGCGTCGGTGAAGGGAGGCTCGGACCGCTCGTGCCCGCCGGCGCGGAACGTCTTGATCCGCCCGCCGACCCGGTTGCCGTTGGCCTCGATGACGGTGACCCGGTGCCCGGCCTGGCGCAGCAGGTGCGCGGCGGTGAGCCCGGCGGGCCCGGCACCGACCACGAGCACGCTCTTGGTACGGCGGGACCGGGGCAGCCCGTCCCGCAGCAGGATGTCGGCGTACCGGGGCACGAGCGGCTCGTCCGCCTCGTCCCGTACGAGGATGGCGCGGGCGACCGTCAGACACGCCGCCCACTCCGCACCGCCGGCCGCTCCCGGCGCCGCTCCCGGGGCCGCTGCGGGTGCGGCTCCGGACGCCTCCACGGCGAGGGGGACGATCCCGGCCCCGGCCACCGCACCGGCCCCGGCGATCAGGGTGCGGCGGGAGGGGCCGGGCGAGGGGTCGGGGAGGGGCGAGGAGGAGGTCTCGTCGGAGGAGTGCGGGCTCTGCGCCGGCTCGATGATCATTGATCAACTCTGGCGGGTCGGCGGGCCGCGGAACGCCCGGAAGCCGTGTGACGGTCAGTAACCACCCGGACGTGTGGCGGCCCGCGCGACGCTGACGAACGGAGGCGAACGGAGACGAACAGGGCCGCGCGGGCGCGCACTTCGGGGGACTCGGCCCCTGGACTCCGCGCCCCTCAGAGCCGGAAGAGCACTCCGTGCCAGGTCCAGCCCGCGTCGAGGACCGTCTGGCGCAGGGGGTCCTTCATCTGCCGGGTCTCGAAACGGAACGTCTCGACCCTGCGCTCGCGCCCGTCGGGCCCCGTCTCCTTCCCCCACACCCGGTACACGGCGTTCGCGGGCCCGCGGCTGCGCTGGCCGAGGACGTGTTCGGTCAGCGAGACCTCCCACTGCTCGTCGACGGCCCGCACCTCGCCCTTGGCCGCGTCCAGACGCATCCGGGTCCAGAGGCGTACGCGCAGCTCGGGGAGGCGGCACTCGGCCACCAGGTCGCCCTCCTTCGGCATCCCGTTGCGGACGACGAAGGGGACGCCGGGCCCGTTGAGCGCCAGCAGCGCCGACCGCACCTCCAGCGGGGAACGCCGGGCGACGCCCGGGCCCGGGTGCCGGGTGCCGAAGTAACCGTCCAGGAAGCCCATCGCTACGCCTCCGCCCCGGTGTCCGGCCGCACGCTGCGCACGAACTCCCGGAAGTCGCCGACGACCTCGTCGTGCTGGCCCGCCGTGGCGGTCAGGACCAGCCGGATCACCGCCCGCCTGCGCGGATCGTGCGCGTCAGGGAAGGTGAGGAACACCTGGGACTGGACGAGGTCGAGCCGGACCTCGCCGACGACGGCCGGGAAGGTCAGCAGCTGCGTCAGGGCGGGCGCGTCCGGGGACCCGACCTCCTGGCGCCGGGCCACGGCGACCGGATCCACGAACGCGCTCAGTCGCCGCGCGGACTCGTCGGCGAGATCGGACAGGGCCGCCGCCTCCGGCGGAACCTCGCCGGCGACGGTGATGTTGGCGGTGAACCCGCGGTCCGGGTGCGGGTACGCCGCCGCGAAGGCCACGTCCGGGGCGTCGAGGCCCTCGGGGGGCGCGGCCGGCTGCCAGCCGTCGGGCAGCCGGAACTCGATCGGGACCGGCAGTGTCAGGGGCATCGGAGGCCCTCCTTCCAGGGGAAGTACATCAGGGCAGCCAGCCGCCGACGGTGTTCTTCACGGAGCCGGCGGCGTCCCCGAGGGCGCCGACCCCGTCCCCGACCGCACCGCCCACCGCGTCGGCGGCGTCGCCGACGCTCTTGCCCACCTTGTCCGGGTCGACGGTGAACTCGAGGCCCACGGAGCCGCCGAGGGCGGGGGAGAGCCCCACCTTGCCGCCGAACTTGTACACGCCTTCGTCGTTCTTCTCGTAGCCCCACTTGGCCTCGGCGCCGGGTCCGGCCCAGCCCTCGGCGGTGGCGCCGAAGCCGATGCCGGCGACCTCGGCGCCGCCGGCGACGGAGGCCTTCGCCCCGGCGAACGCCTTCGCGTTGACGACGACACCGTCCTTGCCCGCCTTGAGACCGGCGCTCGCCTCGGCGCCGGCGAAGCCCTCGGCGCGTCCGTAGGCGCCGACGTAGGGGCCGTACTCGGCGCGCCCCTCGGCGAGCCCCCGGAGCCCGGCGGACGCCTCGGCCTTGGCGTTGAGGCCCGCTTCGGTGAAGCCGAAGTTGGCGGTGGCCCGGGCGCCTCCGTAGGCGTCGGCGATCCCGGACAGCTTCCAGTCCCCGTTGGTCATCGTCCCTTCCGCCTTGAGGTGGAAGAGGTCGGCGGCCGCCTTGACCGAGGCCTCCTTGCCGTAGGCGGGGCCGGTGACCTTGAACTCGGCGCCGGGCCCGGTGGCCGAGGCCTTGCCCTCGGACTTCCAGCCGTCGGTCTTGGTCGTCGCCTTGTCGTCCGAGGGCGCGCCGGCCTTCGCCAGGTCGCCCTCGGCGTGGGCGTTGAAGCCGTTCAGGGTGCCGTCGGCGCCCTTGCCGAAGGCGTCCTTGTTGCTGTCGACGACGGCGGCGGCGAGGGCGGTCTTCACGGAGGTGTCGGCCTCGGTCGCGGCCCGCACCCGGTCGTCGATGTGCTTCTGCCAGGAGGCGACGGAGTCCTGGACGGTCTTCTCGCCGTCGACGTCGTGCCGGTACGCGCTGCGCTCGGCGGGCGTGAGCGCCGACCAGCCGAACGCGACGCGCCCCTCGGCGGAGACGGTCATGCCGGCGGCCTTCGCGTCGTCGCGGGCGCTCTCCAGCTTCTTCTTGAGGTCGGTGAGCTTCTCGTGGGCGTCCCGCAGGAGGCTTGCGATCGCCTTCGCCTGGCTCTGGGCGGCGGAGTACTCGTACCGCGTGGCGGCGAAGTCGGCCTTCGCGACGCCGGCGCTGACGCCGGTCCAGGCGGGGCCCATGGAGATCTTCTGGACGGTGTCACGGTAGCGGTTCTCGACCTTGTGCAACTCCCCGGCCATCGCCTCCCACTGGGAGGCGGCGGTGGTCAGGAGGCCGAGGTCGGTGGTCATGATCTCGTGGTAGGTGGGCATCCGGGCGCCTAGAGGGTGTTCAGCTTCGACTGGGCGAGCAACTGGTCGCCCACACCGATGTCATTGCCGGCGAAGAGCCCGGACGCACCGCGCAACGCGTTCTTCTCCGCGGCCAGTCGGTTCATCAGGGTCTTCACCTGCCTGTTCCAGGTGTCCTCGACGGTCTTCAGCCCGGCGGCCGTCTCCCACCCGTCGAAGCCCTTCCGCGCGGCACCGGTGGCCTCGTCCGCGTGCTCGGCGGCCTTCTTGGTGTTCGGCTCCAACTCGGTCTCGACGGTTCCGGCGGCCGCCTTCTTCTGCGCCGGTGTCGAGGCGAAGTCCGTGGCACCGCCGCCCGCCTGAGCGAGGTTCAGTCCCGGTTCGTGATCCATTGCCATCGTGAATCCCCCGTGTCGATCGACTGCGATCATATGATCACCCCGGCCTCGATCCGCCCCGGCCCCCGGGTGTTACGCAAAGGGTCACACCGCGGTCACACGTCCCGGCCGTCGCCCGTACCCCTCGCACGTGGAAACACCTCCGCCCGGGTCCCGAGGGGCCTGACGGCGGCCGTGTTCCGGCGTCGATCAAGCCACGCGCGGTCGGGCTCCGACCCCCGCCCCCGCCGGCCGCGTCGCCCGCGCCCGGCACGAAACGCCGGGCATGCGGGGCCTACGGAAGCGGGTACCGTCGTTGTCATGTTCTTCCGGACGCCGATCGACGAGTGAGAGCGTGACGGACCGCGGCTGACGCCCTGGGACGTCGCCGCGCCCGTCCCCGGCGCCACGACATCGGCAGAACACCGCACCTCACCACCGGGAGAACCCGTGACCGACAGCAAGAACATCAACAACCCCGTCGGCCAGGGCGGCGGCCAGCGCAAGAAGCTGTCCCGCGCCGAACGCCAGAACAACGGCCCGCACCGCAACCTCGACCGCCAGAACGCCGCCGACCGGAAGGCGGACCTGGTGCGCAAGATGCGCGAGAAGGCCCGCGCGACCGAGAACACCGACGAGACGGCCGACGACACCACCCGGAACTGACACGCCTCTGACCTGCGGACACGTCTCTTCGCACGTCCTTCCGGGAGGCTCTGCCCACACCCGTGGTGACCGTCGCTCACCGCCCTGGAGGGCACGGACGGGGCACGTGCCGACCCCCGCTCGGCGGTCCGGTGCGGCTGGACGGGTGTAGTTCGGCGCCCGGCTCCGGCGCCGTCCACCGGGAGCGTCGCTCGCCCGGATTACATGGGCCTGCGCCTCGGCGTGGGGCGTACCGGTGCCCTTCACGGTCCCGGACCCGACGACTGGAAGAGCACCATGGCAGAGCGCCACCCTCGCAACCGCACCGGCCGCGGCCCGCTACGTCGCGGGCTCGCCGCCGCCGTGCTCGCGGTCGGCATGCTGACGGCCTCGACGGCACCCGGATACGGAACCGGCCCGACCCCACCGGCGCCCGGCCCCCAGTTCACGCCGTTGACGGCGGCCGTGCTGACCAAACCGGCGCCGTTCCGCGCCACGGACGGCAAGACGCACCTCTCGTACGAACTGCTCACCACGAACGCGCTGCCCAGCAGCGCACGGGTGCGGCTGGACCGGGTCGAGGTCCGGGACGCCCGCACGCACCGGGTCGTGGGCGCGCTGAGCGGGCAGGCGCTGGCCGATGCCGCCAACCCGGTGGGCGACCCGCTGCCGGGTGCGGACGGGTACACGCCGGCGCCCCCGGGGCCGACGCCGACCGTCATCCCGGGCTCCCAGCAGTGGGTCGTCTGGCTCGACCTGGTCCTCGACCAGGACCGGCGGGTGCCCAAGGTCCTCGAGCACCACCTCTCGGGCGCCGTCCTCACCGCCTCCGGCTCCTCCCCGTTCGAGGAGACGGTCCAGATCACCCCGACCGACCGCACCGCGCCGCTGAACCTGGACGCGCCGGTCCGTCCCGGCACCTGGTACTCCAGCGAGTCGTGCTGCGGCAACACCCACCACCGGCGCGGCCTCGGTCCGATCAACGGCCGCTTCTACGTGCCGCAGCGCTTCGCGATCGACTGGTACCGGGTCGGCGAGCAGGGCCAGACCTGGGAGGGCGACCCCGCGCGGCTCACCAGCTACCTGAGCTACCGGCAGCCCGTCGTGGCGGCGGCCGGCGGCAGGGTGGTGGAGGTCCAGGACGGCATCCCGGACAACACGCCGCCCGTCACGCCGCCGGTCCCGCCGATCGAGCAGACCGTCGGCAACCACGTCACCGTGGAGGTCGCGCCCGGCCGCTACCTGCTCTACGCCCACCTGGCGCCCGGCTCGCTCAAGGTCCGGGAAGGCGACCACGTCGAACCCGGCCGGATCCTCGGTCTGATCGGCAACAGCGGCAACTCGACCACGCCGCACCTGCACTTCCAGGTGATGACCACGCCCGAGTTCTTCCCGACCGACAGCCCGCCGTTCACCTTCCGGAAGTTCCGCGTCGTCGGACAGGTCGAACCCCGCCTCTGGGACGACAACCTGGGCACCCAGCCGACCGGCGTCCTCCCGATCACACCCTCCCCGTACGACGGCCCCCACCACGCGCGCTATCCGCTCGACCGCGAGGTGCTGGAGTTCTGACCGCCCCCGGCCGGCCCCGGCGGGCGACGCCCGGAGCACCCCGGACAACAACGAAGGCCCTGGTCTTGGGACCAGGGCCTTCGTTCACGAGCGGATGACGGGACGAACCCGGAGGTTGCGACGACCCGTCGCTGAGCCCCCACCGACCGAGGAGGCAGCACTCGACACCGGCCGGCGTGGCCGGAGAGGGTTTCGGCCGGCCGCCGCCGTGACGGACCGGTGGCCTTCCTGCGCAGGCGAGGCGGTCCTCGGGTCGCTGGGCGGGCCGTACACTCGGCCCATGGGTCGCACACGTTCCTCGAGGCAGTGCCTGCAGCAGGCCGCCTCCGAGATGCGCCCGGCCGCCGGGGTTCCGACCGCCGTCGACCCGACCGGCGCGGCCCTCGCCGCAGCGCCCAAGACGCGCCGTACCGCCCTGCACGGCCACGGCTAGCGCATCGCGCCTCCGGCTCCTCCGCTGGCCACGGCTAGCGCATCGCGCCTCCGGCTCCTCCGCTGGCCACGGCTAGCGCATCGCGCCTCCTCCGCTCCACATCACCACAGCAGTTTCCCGGCATGCCGCCGGCACTGCCGCCTGGCTACGGCCGCACGCCCGGGCCCGAGCCCCCTCGAAGGGATCATTGTGAAGCTGAGCGCATTGCTGGCCGGGCAGGAGCACCACGTTCTCCAAGGTGATCCGGACACGACGTCGATCACCGCGGGAACCACCTTCGACGCCGACAGGGTGACGCCGGGCTCGCTCTTCATCGCCGTACCCGGACACCGGGAGGGCGGCCCCGGCTCCGTCTCGCCCGCCCTGGCCCGGGGCGCCGCCGCCGTACTCGTCGACAGCAGCGCACCCGCCCTGCCGGCCGGGGTGTGGCCCGCGGGCACCTGCGTCGTCCGGGTACCCGACGCGCGGACGGCCGCCGCGGTGGTCACCTCCCGTTACTACGGCGAGCCCGGGCGGCAGATGGAGATGGTGGCGATCACCGGCACCAACGGGAAGACCTCCGTCTCGTACATGGTCGAGTCCGTCCTGCGGATCGCCGAGGGCGCCAGGGTGGGGGTGATCGGCACCGCCGGAAGCAGGATCGGCGACGAACCGATCCCCATGCCGCCCTCGGTGCTGACCACGCCGGAATCCCCCGACCTGCAGTACCTCCTGGGGTTCATGCGCGACCGTAGGGCGGCCGGCGTGGTGCTGGAGGCCACGTCGATGGCGCTGCTGACGCACCGGGTGAACCGTACGTTCATCGATGTCGGGGTCTTCACCAACCTGACGCAGGACCATCTGGACGACCACGGAACGATGGCGGACTACAGGGACGCCA
The DNA here is from genome assembly GCF_042957155.1 of Streptomyces sp. NPDC008121. Classification (NCBI taxonomy): domain Bacteria; kingdom Bacillati; phylum Actinomycetota; class Actinomycetes; order Kitasatosporales; family Streptomycetaceae; genus Streptomyces; species Streptomyces sp. NPDC008121. Next base: position 402,854 of record NZ_JBIBHT010000004.1, read on the forward strand.
AACTGCGGCTCTTCCAGGGCCTGTGCCGACGCGCGGTGGTGAACGCCGACGACCCGGTGGGCGCGTCCATCGTGTCGATGATGCCGGGTGCCGTGACCACGTACGCCCTTGATCGCCCGGCTGACTACCGGGCCACCGACCTCGTGGTGAGTGCCTCGGGCACGCGGTTCGCCCTCCACCACGACGGACACGCCTACCCGGCCTCGATCCCCGTCCCCGGCCGGTTCTCGGTGGCCAACGCGCTGGCCGCGGTGGCAGCCTGCCACGTGCTGGGGCACGAGCTGGGCCCGCTGGTCGACGCGCTCGCCCGGATGCTGCCCGTCCCGGGCCGGATGGAACGCTTCCGAACCCCGCTGGGCACGTCGGTGATCGTGGACTACGCGCACTCGCCGGACTCCCTGGACAAGGTCCTGGCCGCCATCCGGGGCTTCGCCCGCGGCCGGGTGATCACGGTCTTCGGCTGCGGCGGAGACCGCGACACCACCAAGCGAGCCTAGATGGGCCGGATCGCCGGGACCCATTCCGACCTCTGTGTCCTGACCTCGGACAACCCCCGCAACGAGGACCCCGAGGCCATCCTGGACCAGGTCGCCCCCGGCCTCACGGCGACCGGCACCCCGTTCCGGCGCTACACCGACCGGCGCCAGGCGATCGCCTTCGCCTTGTCCGCGGCGGGCCCCGACGACACGGTCCTGATCGCCGGCAAGGGCAGCGAACCACACCAGATCGTCGGCGAGAAGCTGCTCCCCTTCAGCGACATGGCCACGGTGCGCGAACTGGCCCAGACCCAGGCCGTACGCAGCACCGGCCGCCAGACGGCCGGCCCACCGCCGCTGTCGCCTTGAGGATCACGGCCACCTGCCCCCTACAGGTCCGGACACCGACGTTCTGAACTGCGGAAACGCTAGCCCGAAGCCGCTTCTTCGCCGCCTGCTCGGCTCCCTTGTCGTCCGCTGCTGACCGCCCCTACTGGCACGTTGTGGCACGACGGCGGATCAGCCACGCCACTCGACCAGAACGAGAGTGGCGTCGTCCGAGGTGGCTTCGCCGCGTGCCCGCTTGAGCGTGTGGGACAGGTCCCGTGCCACTGTGCGGACGCCTCGGTCCTCCTTCTCCAACTGGTTCACCCAGCCGATGAGCTGGTCCTCGCCGAACTGCTCCTGCCCGCTCTCGTGCTCCTCGATCAGACCGTCGGTGAAGCAGAGGAAGCGGTCCCCCGGTTCGAGCATCACACTGCTGACCTGCGGCTAGGTGTCTCTGCCGCTCGTGGAACGCCACTGAGGCTGCGTCGTGCGGTGCGGCCGACCGTTAAGGTTCCTCGGCGTGCGGGCCGGTACCGGTGGAAGGCCGGCTGGTGTCGAGCCAGGAGCGGGCCGGCTCGGCAGTGGTCTCGGTGTCGACGGTGAGGTGGAGCCGTGTGCCACCGCCGGGGATCGGGTAGCTGCGCTGCTCCGTGCCGGCGAAGCACCGGCGGTAACGACGTCCGCGTGGCGACGGGTGTACGAGTTACTTCCGGTAACCTCAGCCTACTCCGCCGTGCGGCGGGACGAGCGGTTTCCCACGCAGGGTGTACCGGCCGGGGCCGCCGCTCCCGATGCGCTGTGGCCGAGTCCTCCGCCCCGACCCGGCCGACCCGATGTGCCTCAATAGCGGGGCGCCCCCTGCGGGACCGGAACTCGTCGGCGGACCACACGACAAAGCCTCAGGTCGCCGACCTGGGGCACACAACCTGCCGACGTGCGTACTCCGGGGACTGGCGGTCAAAGAGGGATGATGCGGACCTGGTGGCCGCAGAGCTTGGCCATGTCGTCACTGTCGGACGTCAGCAGAGCGGCAGGTTTTGGCTGGCGCAGAGCGACCTCGGCGACCGTGGCGTCGATGGCGTACTTGTGACCGTGCAGCCCGGCGCCTTTGAGGATTTCTGCCGCCGCTTTGGCTGCTTGCTCGGTGACCGGTTCCACCTTGATACGGGACAGGGCCCAGTTCAGGCGGGGGATGTTGGTACGGGAGTGGCTGACTTCCACGATGGTGTTCGCCCCGATCACGAGGTCGGCCCCCATACCGTGGAAGATCTGCAGCATTGCGAGGAATTTGCGGTCCTGCGCGATCCAGGCGGATAGCCCCTCTGAGTCCAGGACGACGGTTTCGATGCGCTCGCTCACGCGGCGTCCGCGTTCTTGGTGGAGTCGGCGGTACCGAAGATCTTCGAGTGGGCTTCGGCGAGCTCTTCGTCGCTGAAGCGTCCGTGTTCTTCCTCGTGGCGGCGAAGGTCGTCGCCCAGAAGCTGGTGCCGGATCTGGCGGGCTACGGCTTCCGCGACGTACCCGGAGACGTTGTCCGTGAGCTTGCGGAGCTCGGCCACCTGATCGCTGGGGAGTGTGACGGTGATGCGAGTCGTTGAGGACATGCGCCAAGCATACTGGAGTATGCGTAGGAGGGCTGTGCTCCCGACTGGCACTCCACAGGTGAGGTCACACGATCGAATCGACCCTGCTTCTGGCGTTCCAGCTAGTCGCGGAGGGGTGACAGGTCGCAGCAGGCCCCCTCACCGGGCTGTTCGGTGCGCCCGGTCCGCTCAGGCGGCAGGGGCGTCTGGAGGAAGCACTCGTGCTGTACCGGAAAGAGGCCGAAGCCGGCCGACGGGACGCGGTAGCGCATGTCGCCGCCCTGCACGAGCCCCTGGGGGGACTGTCGGAGGCCCTCGCCCCGACGCGCCGCACCACATACACGCACCACACTGGATGCTCCTCGCACGCTCTTTCCGCTCGGATCCGGTCCTGATTCCCTGATCGGGAAGGCACTTGGACTCGACCACGAGGTGGGGTATGGAGCGCGCGACCCGGGGGACAGCACAGCGCGGTACGTATGACATCGGCGATCGGCGGCCCACCCGCTTCCTCGGCAGCCTGTCGGAGGAGGCCCGGGGAGAACTGCTGAGTATCGGTTCCCCGCGGCAGTATCCGCCCGGAGCGAAGATCCTCGTGGAAGGGACACCGGGTGATTGCCTGGTGCTCTTGGAAACCGGCTACGTGAAGGTCACCGGGAAGCTCGCCAACGGGCATGAAGCCCTGATCGCCATCCGGGCCGGCGGAGACAGCGCTCGACGTCATCGAGGCGATGCCGCCCGAGCAGCGTGTCGGTTCGCCGACCGGCTTCTTGGAGCAGGTGATCAGTATTGCCGAGTCCACCCACGAGGTGGTCGGTGTACTCGGCGAGGTCGAGGTCGGCATGCGGTGGTTGGTGAAGATGAGCCGGGAGCTGCGGGTGCCGGGTCGGGACCTCACGGCCGCGGTCAAGCAGGTCAGCGGCGTGGTGACCCGGATCGCGGACTGGGAGCGCAGGGCCCGCGCGTTGATCTGACCGCGAGGCGGACGGCTCCCTCGCTCCACCGTCGCCCAGCGGCTGAACCAGGCGACACGGTATCGGTAGGCTGCGAGCAGGTCCGGACAACGACGAAGCCCAGGTCAGTGACCTGGGCTTCGTTCACGAGCGGATGACGGGAATCGAAGCCGCTCTATAGCTTGGCAAACACTGTCGCCCAAATCGATTACCTTGGTTCTGACCTGCGGGAACATGCTCCGGTGGGACTGGTCCCGCGAGCTCGTGGGCACCCGTGTCGACACTGTTGTCCACCCTGAAGGGCACGGTTGGGGCACGCGTGAGGACGGCCCCTCAAGGCTCGATCAGCCGCTGGACAGGGTCGTCGCCACCGACTGGAACCAGGCGCCGTGGGAGAACGGTTCGGGCGGGCCGACCTCCATGCCGAGTTCGGCGGCGGCCAGGGCGTAGTCGCCTTCGTCCAGGGGGAGGGCGAGCAGTTCGTGGAGTTCGCCGACGAGGCGTGCGGCCAGCTGGGGATGGGCGGTGGCGGCGTAGTCGGCGAGGGCTGCGTCGTGGTCGGGGAACTCGTCGACGATGTCCTGCGAGAACCAGCCGCCGAGCAGTTGCGCGGTCTCCGGGAAGCGTGCGTGCCACTCCCACTGCGTCTGCGGGGACGACGGTTCCGGGACGTCGCCTTCCTCGATGCTCTTCTTCAGGTGGTCGGCCAGGACCGTCAGCCAGTCGCCGATCGCCGACTGGGGCATCCCGGTGTCCGGGATCGCGTAGAACTCGCCCAGGTCGCGCCGGACGCGACCCGGAGGGTTGCGGCTGTACTCGCGCAGCTGGCGCTCCGCCTCGGCGATGGCCGAGGGGCGGGTGTGCCAGGTGTGACGGAGGTAGGCGTCAAGGGCGCGGCTGCGGCGCTCCGGGGTGTCGTCGGCCGGCTGGCCCAGGTACGCGCGCATCACCTGGTCCAGTTCGCCGTACCGGCGGTCGTGTTCGAGGGGCTTCATGGACATGTGGGTGCGGCCCCTACAGGTAGAACGGGACGGTCGTGTGGACGACGAAGCCGTGTGGGCTCGACGGCTCGCGACGCAGCACCACGCGCGCCGCGCGGACGTCGACGGGCCCGCGTCCGGCCAGCAGGTCGCCCTCCAGCTGGACCCTGCCCACGGGCTCCTCGCGGGAGGGCCAGGCGGCCTCGATGGTGAGGCGGGCCCGGGTGCCCTGGACGAGCCAGCGGTGGACGGCCTGTTCGTTGGCGGTCACCACCTGCTGGGTGGCCCAGTGGGCGGTCTCCCGGTCGGGGTAGGAGGCGGAACGGGTCAGCACGGGGGCATCCTCTCAAAGCAGCTGGTCAGGAGCTGCGCTCGTATGGATCGGCAACCGGATCATCAGTCGGCGAAGGTCCAGAACAGGCCGACCTCGGTGGCCGAGACGATGACGAGGCCGCAGTCCTCCATGAGGACGCCCATCGGGCTGTACCCCAGGCTCTCCAGCGTGAAGTCGAGAGTCCCGGGCGCGCTGCCCCGCTTGCTGACGTTGGTGTGAAACGTGACTGTGTCTCCGTAACGCGCGAGGACCGTGCGCGCCATCTCCCTGAGTTCCTCCGGGGATTCGTCGAAATACCGGAGGTTGGCCAGGGTGCAGCCGCTCTCGGTGAGGGCGAGGAGAAGGTCTTCGGCGCTGTCCCGGTCGATCTCCTCGAGGCGCGATGCGATGTACTCCGGGGGGTGAGCGGCGAAAGGCCACGTGGGGTTCCCCTCGCGCTCCGGGCCTTTTTCCGCGTCATCGACGTGTGCCCAGCCCCGGGGATCCGGTACGGCCCGGGCCATCAGCGCGAGGACGTCGAGGACCCAGTCCTCGTGGCGGCGCGGGCCCGTGGCGATGTACCCGTACGCGTCTCTGTACAGGTGGTGTACTGCGGAGTCCCAGGAATTCTGGTCGACGGACATGGGGTGCTGGCCTTTCTGGGGGCGCGCTAGGACTTGTAGGGCATCGACGTCATGACCGTGAACGGTGGGTTGCGGCTGCCGTCGTACCTGAGCCGCGCTTCGATGCCCTTCACGTCGTACGCCTTGGCGTCGATGCCGCCCTCCTCGTAACCGGACTTCGGGTCGTTCGGGTCGACCGGTTGCTTGAACACGCTGCGTCCGCTGGCCTCGTCGTTCGGCGCGTCCGCGCGGAACTTCTCGACGTCTCCATCGGTCGCCGGCGGCGGACCCTTGATCCACGCCTCGATCTGGGCCTTGTTCTGGTTGAGGGCGTACTCGGTCAGATCCTCGGCCCGCTGGTAGTTCGGGAAGGCCGAAGAGCTGCCGGGGTACGGCTTGCCGTGCGCCCACGCCTGCGTCGGACCGTTGGTCTGCTGGTCGCGCACTCGACGCCGAGTCCCTGTCCGAACTGGACGCACTGCCAGAGCCGAACTGACACGACGACGAAGCCCCAGGTCGCTGACCTGGGGCTTCGTAGAAGAGCGGATGACGGGAATCGAACCCGCGCTATAAGCTTGGGAAGCTCATGTTCTACCATTAAACTACATCCGCGCAGCGGTCCGAAGATCGGTACCGCAGACTCGGACACTGTACCCCATGCCCGCCCCCGCGACGTAGCCGTCCCCTACGGAGTGCCGCCTGGAGTCGTGTCCTGTTCATCCCCTAATGTGGCTGTCTCGTCCACCACTTGTCGGGGAAGGGACTTGATGGGTTCGATGGAGCGCACCGTCGTCCGTTGTGCCGAAGGGCATGTGTTCAGTACCGCCTCGTTCCCGCTGCAGCAGCTCGGGGCCGCGCGGATCGGGCCCGGGCGGCTGGTTCGGTGTCCGCGATGTGCGCGGTTGCGGCATGCGGTGCCCGTGGAGCTCGGGCAGCGCTGAGGGGCCGCCGGGCGCGGGTCCCTGCCCGATTGGGGCAGGTCCGCGCCCTCTGCGTATCGTGGGGGCGTGCTTCTCTCAGACAAGGACATCCGGGCCGAGATCGATGCCGGGCGGGTACGCATCGACCCGTACGACGAATCCATGGTGCAGCCCTCGAGCATCGACGTGCGGCTTGACCGCTTCTTCCGGGTGTTCGAGAACCACCGCCACCCCCACATCGACCCCGCCGTCGAGCAGCACGACCTGACCCGTCAGGTGGAGCCGGAGGGGGACGAGGCGTTCATCCTGCACCCCGGCGAGTTCGTGCTCGCGTCGACCTACGAGGTCATCACCCTGCCCGACGACATCGCGTCGCGCCTGGAGGGCAAGAGCTCCCTGGGGCGGCTCGGGCTCGTCACGCACTCGACCGCCGGGTTCATCGACCCCGGCTTCTCCGGGCACGTGACCCTGGAGCTGTCGAACCTCGCCACCCTGCCGATCAAGCTGTGGCCGGGGATGAAGATCGGCCAGCTGTGCATGTTCCGGTTGAGCTCGCCCGCCGAGTTCCCTTACGGCAGCGAGCGCTACGGCTCGCGCTACCAGGGACAGCGGGGGCCGACGGCCTCCCGTTCCTTCCTGAACTTCCATCGGACCCAGGTGTGAGGGGCGGTCGTCATGAGTGAGGTACGCGAGAACCTGACGTACGAGGGCTTCGGGCGCGCCGTCCGTGAGCTCGCGCAGACCATCGCCGACGACGGTTACGAGCCCGACGTCGTGCTCTCCATCGCCCGCGGCGGCGTCTTCGTCGCCGGCGGCCTGGCCTACGCGCTGGACTGCAAGAACATCCACCTCGTGAACGTGGAGTTCTACACCGGCGTGGGGACCACCCTGGAGATGCCGGTCATGCTGGCGCCCGTCCCCAACGCGATCGACTTCTCCGACAAGAAGGTCCTGATCGCCGACGACGTCGCCGACACCGGCAAGACGCTCAAGCTCGTCCACGACTTCTGCGTCGACCACGTCGCCGAGGTCCGCTCCGCGGTCGTCTACGAGAAGTCGCACTCCCTGGTGAAGTGCGAGTACGTGTGGAAGAAGACCGACGAGTGGATCAACTTCCCCTGGTCGGTCGAGCCGCCCGTCGTCCGGCGCGCGGGCCAGGTCCTCGACGCCTGAGCCGGCTTCCCCGGCCGTACGAGAAGAGGGGCCCCGCCGTTCTCCACGGCGGGGCCCCTCTTCTTCGTACGCGGCTTACAGCGTGCCCAGCTTGATGATCGACAGCAGCGCCACCAGCTGGATCGCCGAGGCGCCCAGCGCCTTCGGCCACGGCAGGTCGTGGGAGCGGCTCACCATCGCCGTGAGGAGGGCGCCGGCGGCCAGCCAGGTGACCCAGCCGAGGACCTGCACGAGACCGTTCTCGCCGCCCAGGAAGATCGCGAAGAGCAGTCGGGGCGCGTCCGTGATCGACATGATCAGCATCGACAGGCCGACGGTCGGCTGCCAGGAGCCGTCCCCGCCGAGCTGGCGGGCGAGGGTGTGCGTGACGACGCCCAGGATCAGTCCGCCGATAACGAAGCCGACGCCGGTCATCAGGACGTACGGGATCGCCGTCGACAGGGTCGCGTTGATGGCCTCTTCGCGCGCCTGGTCGAAGCCGAAGATCGCGAGCAGGCCGTAGAGGAAGGTCACGACGAGCGCGGGGCCCCAGACGGGGTAGTCCCGCATCTGCAGGAACGTCGGCGCGGGGCGCAGGACGATGCCGCTCAGCAGGGCCTTCCAGGGCAGCCGGGGGCCCGTGGGGCCGGGGGCCGCGCCCGCCTGGTAGGTGGCGCTGTCGCCGTACGGGTCGTCGTGGATGCTGAACGCCCGCGTGTGGCCCGGGTTGTCCGCCGTGCCCGCGTGCGGCTGCTGGGCGTGCTGCGGGTGCTGCGCGTGCGGGTCGCCGAAGTACTCCGGCTCCCCGTACTGCTGCCCGTACGGCTGCTGCCCGTACTGCTGTCCGCCCTGACCCTGCGGGGGCCACTGCTGCTGCGGGTACGGCGGCGGGGCCGCCTGGTACCCGTTCGGCGCCTGCTGCGGTCGTTGTTGCGGGGGGCGGTTGTCCCGGCCGCGTCCGTTCCTGAATCCAGCCACGTCATCGAACGTACCCGCTCCCGCCCCGCGGGGCTCAATCAGCACCGACCTTGCCACTGAGCTGTGACATCCCCTAGGGGGCCTCAGGGGGCCTCAGGGGCGCGGGGACGGGCGGCCCGCCCGTACGGAAGGAGCACCGCCCGTACGTACGAGAGGACCGCCCCGCTCGCTCGCGGGACGGTCCTCTCCAGACGTACGGCGCCGGGGCTACTGCGCCGGCTCGGGCTCCGGCTCCGGCTCGGCCGGGAGCTGTTCCACCGGCTTCTTCACCGAGTCGAGCAGCAACTGGGCCACGTCCACGACCTGGACGGACTCCTTCGCCTTGCCGTCGTTCTTCTTGCCGTTGACCGAGTCGGTCAGCATGACCAGGCAGAACGGGCAGGCGGTGGAGACGATGTCCGGGTTGAGGGACAGGGCCTCGTCGACGCGCTCGTTGTTGATGCGCTTGCCGATCCGCTCCTCCATCCACATCCGCGCGCCGCCGGCGCCGCAGCAGAAGCCGCGCTCCTTGTGGCGGTGCATCTCCTGCTGGCGCAGGCCCGGGACGGCCGACATGATCTCGCGCGGGGGCGTGTAGACCTTGTTGTGGCGGCCCAGGTAGCAGGGGTCGTGGTAGGTGATGAGCCCGTCGACCGGCGTCACCGGGATCAGCTTGCCCTCGTCGATGAGGTGCTGGAGCAGCTGCGTGTGGTGGATGACCTCGAACTCGCCGCCCAGCTGCGGGTACTCGTTCGCGATCGTGTTGAAGCAGTGCGGGCAGGTGGCGACGATCTTCTTCGCCGACTTCGGCTTCTTCGTCTCCGGGTCGTCGTCGTCCTCGCCGAACGCCATGTTCAGCATCGCGACGTTCTCCTGGCCGAGCTGCTGGAAGAGCGGCTCGTTGCCCAGGCGGCGGGGCGAGTCACCGGTGCACTTCTCCTCGCCGCCCATGATCGCGAACTTGACGCCCGCCATGTGCAGCAGTTCGGCGAAGGCCTTGGTGGTCTTCTTGGCCCGGTCCTCCAGGGCGCCGGCGCAGCCGACCCAGTAGAGGTAGTCGACCTCGGTGAGGTCCTCGACGTCCTTGCCGACGATCGGTACCTCGAAGTCGACCTCCTTGGTCCACTCGACGCGCTGCTTCTTCGCCAGGCCCCAGGGGTTGCCCTTCTTCTCCAGGTTCTTCAGCATCGTGCCGGCCTCCGAGGGGAAGGCGGACTCGATCATCACCTGGTAGCGGCGCATGTCGACGATGTGGTCGATGTGCTCGATGTCGACCGGGCACTGCTCGACGCAGGCGCCGCAGGTGGTGCAGGACCACAGGACGTCCGGGTCGATGACGCCGTTCTCCTCGGCGGTGCCGATCAGCGGACGCTCGGCCTCCGCGAGGGCGGCGGCGGGGACGTCCTTGAGCTGCTCCTCGGACGCCTGCTCGTTGCCCTCCATGTCCTTGCCGCCGCCCGCGAGGAGGTACGGCGCCTTGGCGTGCGCGTGGTCGCGCAGGGCCATGATCAGGAGCTTGGGGGAGAGCGGCTTGCCGGTGTTCCAGGCGGGGCACTGCGACTGGCAGCGGCCGCACTCGGTGCAGGTGGAGAAGTCGAGGATGCCCTTCCAGGAGAACTGCTCGACCTGGGAGACACCGAAGACGGCGTCCTCGGCCGGGTCCTCCCAGTCGATCTCCTTGCCGGCGGTCGTCATCGGCAGCAGCGGGCCGAGGGCGGTGGAGCCGTCGGAGTTCCGCTTGAACCAGATGTTCGGGAAGCCGAGGAAGCGGTGCCAGGCGACACCCATGTTGGTGTTCAGCGAGACCGTGATCATCCAGGTGAAGGACGTGACGATCTTCAGCGCCGCGAAGAAGTAGGTGAGGTGCTGGATCGTGCCCAGGCTCAGCCCGTCGAGGGCGGCGATCAGCGGGTACGAGGCGAAGAAGCCGGGCTCCCAGCTCGTCACGTGGTGCTGGACGCCCTCCAGGGCGCGCAGCGTCATGATGCAGACGCCGACGATGAGGATGACGGCCTCGACGAAGTACGCCTGGCCGGTCTTCGAGCCCGCGAAACGGGACTTGCGGCCCGCCCCGCCCGGCCGGTTCAGCTGCCGGATCACGATCAGGGTCAGGATGCCGAGGACCGTCATCAGACCGAGGAACTCGGTGAAGATCTCGTACGGCAGCCAGTCGCCGATGAACGGGATCAGCCAGTCGGCCTGGAACAGCTGGCCGAAGGCGTTGACGATGGTGAGCAGCAGGGAGAAGAAGCCCACCGCCACGAACCAGTGCGCGACGCCGACGATGCCCCAGCGGTTCATACGGGTGTGGCCGAGGAACTCCTTGACCAGGGTGACGGTGCGCTGCGTGGGGTCGCCGGTGCGCGTGCCCGCGGGCACGGGCTGGCCGAGCTTCACGAAGCGGTAGATCTGCGCGATGGCGCGCCCGAACAGCGCGACGGCCACCACCGTGATGACGATCGACACGACGATCGCGGCGAGTTGCATTTGGGGCTCCTCGGGCGGGCCTGCGAGGCGGAGTGCCGACACTGCCGAGTGTGGCACTACTAAGCGGTAACTTATTCAGTCCGTGCTGAGATTACCGCTTCGGGGCGCCCCGCTGTAGCGGCGCCCGCGGTGATCTGTGTCGCTCAGGCAAGCCTTGCCGGCGGGGCCTCTCCGGTCGCCGCGCGACGTCTGCGGACTGCTGGAAGCGTACGCGCCAGGATGGCGAGATCCATCCCCAGCCAGTGATGGTCCACATAGTGGAGGTCGAGCAGCTCCCGCTCCTCCCAGGGCAGGTCGGAGCGGTCGCTGATCTGCCACAGGCCGGTGAGGCCGGGGCGTACGGAGAGCCGGCGGCGGGTCTCGCCCGCGCACTCGCGGTGGGCGGGGACCAGAGGGCACGGGCCGACCAGGGACATCTCCCCGCGGACCACGTGGAGCAGCAGCGGGAGCGCCGCGAGCGGCCCGGGGGTGCGGAAGGTCAGTATCCGGAACGTCCTGCCGTCGCGGCCGGCCATCGTGCGGCGGCGCAGGAGTCCCGTCCCGTCGGCCCCCTGCGCCCCTTCACCGTCCGGCCGCGCGGCGGCGCCCCCGCCCGCCCGCGCGGCGAGCGACAGCGCGACGAGGGCGAAGAGGGGGGACAGGAGCAGCAGGAGGGTGAGTCCGCCCATGAGGTCGAGTGCGCGCTTGGCCGTCATGCCCCCACCACACCCTTTCGTGGGATATTCGTGAGGTATCGGACTCTCTCACGGAGGGGTGTCCGAGCCGGGGGAGCGACGCGCCCGAGGGGCGGTCGGTGGGGCCTCTTTGAGCCGAAGGCAGCGCGAACAGTTGAGCCGACACGACTCAGGTCTGTTGACGCGGGAGAACCGGTCGTGCATCCTTGAGCCAGATCCACTCAAGTCAGTCAGCTGGAGGAATCGAAATGGCACGTGCGGTCGGCATCGACCTGGGCACGACTAACTCCGTCGTCAGCGTTCTCGAAGGCGGCGAGCCCACCGTCATCACCAACGCCGAGGGCGCCAGGACCACGCCGTCCGTCGTCGCCTTCGCCAAGAACGGCGAGGTGCTCGTCGGCGAGGTGGCCAAGCGCCAGGCGGTCACGAACGTCGACAGGACCATCCGGTCGGTCAAGCGCCACATGGGCACCGACTGGAAGATCGACATCGACGGCAAGAGCTTCAACCCGCAGCAGATGAGCGCCTTCATCCTGCAGAAGCTGAAGCGCGACGCCGAGTCCTACCTGGGCGAGAAGGTCGTCGACGCGGTCATCACCGTCCCGGCGTACTTCAACGACTCGGAGCGTCAGGCGACGAAGGAGGCCGGTGAGATCGCGGGCCTCAACGTCCTGCGCATCGTCAACGAGCCGACCGCGGCCGCCCTGGCCTACGGCCTGGACAAGGACGACCAGACGATCCTCGTCTTCGACCTCGGTGGCGGCACCTTCGACGTGTCCCTCCTGGAGATCGGCGACGGCGTCGTCGAGGTGAAGGCCACCAACGGTGACAACCACCTCGGTGGCGACGACTGGGACCAGCGCGTCGTCGACTACCTGGTGAAGCAGTTCGCCAACGGCCACGGCGTCGACCTGGCCAAGGACAAGATGGCTCTCCAGCGTCTCCGCGAGGCCGCGGAGAAGGCGAAGATCGAGCTGTCGTCCTCCACGGAGACGTCGATCAACCTGCCGTACATCACGGCCTCCGCCGAGGGCCCGCTGCACCTGGAGGAGAAGCTCACCCGGGCGCAGTTCCAGCAGCTCACGGCCGACCTGCTCGAGCGCTGCAAGACCCCGTTCCACAACGTCATCAAGGACGCGGGCATCCAGCTCTCCGAGATCGACCACGTCGTCCTGGTCGGTGGCTCCACCCGTATGCCCGCCGTCGCCGAGCTCGTCAAGGAGCTGACCGGCGGTCAGGAGGCCAACAAGGGTGTGAACCCGGACGAGGTCGTCGCCATCGGCGCCGCCCTGCAGGCCGGTGTCCTCAAGGGCGAGGTCAAGGACGTCCTGCTCCTCGACGTCACCCCGCTGTCGCTTGGTATCGAGACCAAGGGCGGCATCATGACCAAGCTCATCGAGCGCAACACCACGATCCCGACCAAGCGGTCCGAGATCTTCACCACGGCCGAGGACAACCAGCCGTCCGTGCAGATCCAGGTCTACCAGGGCGAGCGCGAGATCGCGGCGTACAACAAGAAGCTCGGGATGTTCGAGCTGACCGGTCTGCCGCCGGCGCCGCGTGGCGTCCCGCAGATCGAGGTCGCCTTCGACATCGACGCCAACGGCATCATGCACGTGACCGCGAAGGACCTGGGCACGGGCAAGGAGCAGAAGATGACCGTCACCGGCGGCTCCTCGCTGCCGAAGGACGAGGTCGACCGGATGCGCCAGGAGGCCGAGCAGTACGCGGACGAGGACCACCGTCGTCGCGAGGCCGCCGAGTCCCGCAACCAGGGCGAGCAGCTCGTCTATCAGACGGAGAAGTTCCTCAAGGACAACGAGGACAAGGTCCCCGGTGAGGTCAAGACCGAGGTCGAGACCGCCGTCGCCGAGCTGAAGGAGAAGCTCAAGGGCGAGGACACCGCGGAGATCCGTACGGCCACCGAGAAGGTCGCGGCCGTCTCCCAGAAGCTCGGCCAGGCGATGTACGCCGACGCCCAGGCCGCGCAGGCCGCGGGCGGCGAGGCCCCGGGCGCCGACGCCAAGGCCGACGACGACGTCGTCGACGCCGAGATCGTCGACGACGAGAAGCCGAAGGGCGGCGCTGCCTGATGACGGAGGAGACCCCGGGCTTCGAGGAGAAGCCCGACGTCCCCTCCGGCGCCGAATCCGACGACGCCGCCGAAGCCGCCGAGGCCCCCTCCCAGGAGGAGGGCTCGGCGGCCCCGGCCGGGGACGCAGCGCAGACAGCCGGTCTGACGGCCCAGCTGGACCAGCTCCGCAGCGCGCTCGGTGAGCGCACCGCGGACCTCCAGCGGCTCCAGGCCGAGTACCAGAACTACCGCCGCCGCGTGGAGCGGGACCGGGTCACGGTCAAGGAGATCGCCGTCGCGAGCCTCCTGGGCGAGCTCCTGCCCGTGCTCGACGACGTCGGCAGGGCCCGGGACCACGGCGAGCTCGTGGGCGGGTTCAAGTCGGTGGCCGAATCGCTGGAGACCGTCGTCGCCAAGATGGGACTCCAGCAGTTCGGCAAGGAGGGCGAGCCCTTCGACCCGACGATCCACGAGGCCCTCATGCACTCGTACGCGCCGGACGTCACCGAGACGACCTGCGTGGCGATCCTGCAGCCGGGGTACCGAATCGGCGAGCGGACCATCCGGCCCGCGCGCGTGGCGGTGGCCGAGCCCCAGCCCGGGGCGACGCCGGCCGCGAAGGAAGAGAAGTCGGCAGACGAGGAGAGCGGTGGCCCCGAGGAGGCCGTGTGACCCGAGTCGGGTCACACGCCCCCGGGGCTAGCGCGAAGATCGTCCGGGAGGAGGGACGTCGATGAGCACGAAGGACTTCGTCGAGAAGGACTACTACAAGGTTCTCGGCGTCCCCAAGGACGCCACCGACGCCGAGATCAAGAAGGCGTACCGGAAGCTCGCCCGCGAGAACCACCCGGACGCCAACACGGGCGACACCAAGGCGGAGGAGCGCTTCAAGGAGATCTCCGAGGCGAACGACGTCCTCGGCGACCCCAAGAAGCGTAAGGAGTACGACGACGCCCGCGCCCTGTTCGGCAACGGAGGCTTCCGTGCCGGACCGGGCGGGGCGGGCGGAACGTTCAACTTCGACCTGGGCGACCTCTTCGGGGGCGCCCAGGGCCCGGCCGGCGCCGGTGCCGGCGGCTTCGGCGGCGGCCTGGGCGACGTCTTCGGCGGTCTGTTCAACCGGGGCGCGGGCGGCGGCGCGGGGACGCGCACGCAGCCGCGCCGCGGCCAGGACATCGAGTCCGAGGTGACGCTCAGCTTCACCGAGGCGGTCGACGGGGCCACCGTGCCCCTGCGGATGTCCTCCCAGCAGCCCTGCAAGGCCTGTTCGGGCACCGGCGACAAGAACGGCACCCCGCGGGTCTGCCCGACCTGCGTCGGCACCGGTCAGGTCTCCCGCGGCGGCAGCGGCTCGTTCTCGCTCACCGACCCCTGCGTGGACTGCAAGGGGCGCGGCCTCATCGCCGAGACCCCCTGCGAGGTCTGCAAGGGCAGCGGGCGGGCCAAGTCCTCCCGCACCATGCAGGTCCGCATCCCCGCCGGTGTCTCCGACGGCCAGCGGATCCGGCTGCGCGGCAAGGGCGCGCCCGGCGAGCGGGGCGGGCCGAACGGCGACCTCTACGTCGTCGTCCACGTCGACGCCCACCCGGTCTTCGGCCGCAAGGACGACAACCTCACCGTCACCGTGCCCGTCAGCTTCCACGAGGCGGCGCTCGGCGGCGAGATCAAGGTACCGACCCTCGGCGGCCCCGCGGTGACGCTGAAGCTGCCCGCCGGCACGCCCAACGGACGGACCATGCGCGCCCGCGGCAAGGGCGCGGTCCGCAAGGACGGCACCCGGGGCGACCTGCTGGTGACGGTGGAGGTCGCGGTGCCCCAGGAACTGGACGACAAGGCCCGCGAAGCCCTCGAGACGTACCGCGAGGCGACGGCGGGCGAGGACCCCAGAGCAGAACTCTTCCAGGCCGCGAAGGGAGCTTGACGCGATGGACATCCGACCGGGGCGCAGCCGCAACCCGTACGAACTGACCGACGAGACACCGGTGTACGTCATCTCGGTGGCCGCCCAGCTCTCCGGGCTGCACCCGCAGACCCTTCGGCAGTACGACCGCCTCGGTCTGGTCTCCCCGGACCGGACGGCCGGGCGCGGCCGGCGCTACTCGGCCCGTGACATCGAACTGCTGCGCACCGTCCAGCAGTTGTCGCAGGACGAGGGCATCAACCTGGCGGGTATCAAGCGCATCATCGAGCTGGAGAACCAGGTCGCGGCGCTCCAGTCCCGGGTGGCCGAGCTGTCGGCGGCCGTGGACGGCGCGGCGATGGCGATGCGGCAGCGCGAGGCGCAGGTGCACGCGTCGTACCGCCGTGACCTGGTGCCGTACCAGGACGTCCAGCAGGCGAGCGCGCTGGTGGTCTGGCGCCCCAAGCGCGGCGAGTGACCCCGGCGGCCCCGTAGGCCACACTGCCCCGCAGGCCGCGTAGCTTCCCGCAGGCCCCTTCCGTACCGGTGTTCCGGCGCGGGAGGGGCCTCGCGCGTGCCAGGGGTGCGGGGAGGGGCCTCGTGCGTGCCAGGGGGGGGCGTACGGGCCCCTCCGCGCCGCCCCTCGCCCCTTACGGGATCAGTTCGCTCACGATGTCGCCGACCGTCTCCCACGCGGGCGCCGCGCCGGTGCCGAAGGCGGCGGCGAGGGCGGTGCCCACGGCGATGTCCTGGGGGCGGAGCTCCGCCGGGGCCGTCCAGTCGGTGTCGACCCGGCCGTCGCCCGAGGACTCCAGGGTGCCCAGCCGGCGGCCGCCGCGCAGCAGCCGGCTGTCCACGTGCGAGCAGGGGATCAGGCGGTACCGCGCGCCGGCGACCTTCGCGTCGACGCGGTAGGACCGGCGCAGCAGACGGCCCCGGGCCGGCCGGATCCCGGCGGGCCGGCCGTCGACGGTGAGCGTCAGCGCGCGCCGGTCCCGGGTGCCGATGGGGACGAGGGCGTTCACCCCGGTCCCGGGCGCCCGGACCACCTCGACGGTGGGCAGCCCGTGGCCGGACACCCGCAGCGTGCCCGCCGGGCCGTCCAGGTCGATCCGTACGTACACGATCAGCCGTCCTGTTCGAGGATGCCGGACTGGGCGATGAGGAAGCCCAGCTGGGCCCGGCTGCCGCTGCCCAGGGCGGCGGCGAGCTTGGCGATGTGGGCGCGGCAGGTGCGCACGTTCATCCCGAGGCGGCGCGCGATGGCCTCGTCGACATGGCCTTCGACGAGGAGCTTGGCGATGGAGCGCTGGACGCCCCCGATGCCGTCCACGGACGGGCTGTAGGGGATCTCGTCCTCCCACGGCACGCCGTGCAGCCAGAACTGGTCGAAGACGCCGACGAGGTACTGCACCAGCCCTTCGTGGCGCAGTTCCAGCGCCACCCGCCGGTCCGAGCGGGCGGGCACGAAGGCGACCTTGCGGTCGACGATGATCAGCCGGTCGATGATCTCCTCGAGGGTGCGCACCTCCAGCCCGTACGGCGCGATCCGCTCGACGTACCCCATGGTGGCCGAGTGGTGGCGCGCGGTGTGCTGGTAGAGGGTGCGCATGCGGATCCCGCGGTCGAGCAGGGGCTCCACCCGGCGCAGCCCCGCCTGCACCACCTCGGGCTTGCGCCCGCTGCCCGGCTGGATGGTGAGCAGCTCCTCGCCGCACTCGTTGATGACCCGGTCGAGCGTGGCGTTGATGAGGCTGAGGCCTTCCAGGACGGTGATCGCCTGGGTCGCCGACGGGTCCGGCGCGTTGATCGTCATGAATGGCTCGAACGTGTCCGCCAGCGAGATGGCCAGCTGCCGGCGCTGCTGGATCTCCCGCTCGATGGGGTGTATGAGCTTGTTCAGCGCGATGGACGGCGGGATGGGCCGCAGCCACTGCGTGTCGTCCGGGTCGGGGTGCAGCAGCGACAGTTCGATCAGGCAGGGGACCGGTTCCACCTCCGCGCGGGCGATCCTGCCGGCTCTCAGCGCGGTCGCGTAGAGACGTTTTCCGGCGTCGCACAGCTCGCCCGGACCGTGCCGTGTGTCGGTATCACCCTGCTTCGGCTCCATTTGCACCCCCCTCAGGGTCCTGAATTACAGGAACATGATGCCTGGCATCGCTGGTGGAAGGGTTCGGAGTGAGCCATCGTCTTATTCGCGGGGGAGGAGGTAATGATCAAAAGAGGTGGAGATCGGCCATGACCAGGATGGTTCGTGCACTTGGCGCCATAGCTTTCGCTGCTGCGGCTGCCCTCGGCGCTCTCGCCCTCGACGGCGAGCCGACGTGGGACACGCCGCCCGCGAACAACGTTGTCGCCGCCCCGGGCGAACCGACGTGGGACTCCACGCCGACGGTCGCGGGTGAGCCCACGTGGGACTTCGCGCCGACGGCCAAGGGGGAGCCCACGTGGGACTCCGTCAAGACCGTCGAGCGCGAGCCGACGTGGGACTCCCTCCCGGCGGGCGCGGACGCATGACCGTGCCGCCGGACGACCGGGTCTTCCGGCGGGAGATGGCCTCGGCCTATCGATCCGGGTGGCATTTCATCGATCTCGTCACGGCCATTCCCCACCGTGGTGATTCGTTGATGGTCACCCTCTTCGGAGAACCGATCGTCGTCGCTCGTGAGCAGGACGAGGACGTCCGCGCCTACCGGTGCCTGCGGAGGCCGCGTGGCGCCCCGCAGCCGGTCCGCTGTGCCATCCGGTACGGCATGATTTTCGTCAATCTCGATCAGCGGGACCACCAGCTGCTCGAGCCCGAGACCATCACCGCCACCCCCCGCAGTGCCTGAGCGATTCCCCCGTCGTTGTAGATCGCTCAGGTGCTTCCCCCACACAGCGGCGCCATCGCGGACCTGAAACGCGATGGCGCCGTTGTGCTGCCCGGGCGCGGTTCCCCCGCCCCCGCCCGGGCCTGGTCCCGGTGTCAGGCGCGGCCCATCGCGCGGGTCAGCGCGATCTCGATGACCACCCGGTCCGGGTTCGGCGCCGGGACCCGGCCGTAGCGCGTGGCGTAACGGTCCACCGCGTCCGCGACGACCTCCGGCTCCGTGCGGATCCGGGCCACGCCCTCCAGGGTCGCCCAGCGCCCCTTGTCCACCTGGCAGACCGCGACCCGCGCGCCCTCGGGGCCCGCCGCCAGGACGTTGGCCACCTTGCGGCTGTGCTTGTTGGTGATCACCCGGGCGATGCCCTTCTCGCCGCCCTTGGGGTCGTACGTCACGCCCACCGCCACGACGTGCGGGGTGCCGTCGGCGCGCGGCGTGGTGAGGGTGCACATGTGGTACTCCCGCCAGAAGCTGAGGTACGAGTCGTCCGGGTTCCTCGGGTCAGTCGCCATGCCGCGAAGCCTATCCTTGAGCGGAATAGACTCAACTTTGTGTACGCTGTACGAGTCATGCGTGATGGCAGCACGGTTTGACAGGAGGAGAGACCGCACGTGGACGCCGAACTGACCAACAAGAGCCGGGACGCCCTCAACGCGGCCACCAGCCGCGCGGTGTCCGAGGGGCATCCCGATCTGACCCCCGCGCACCTTCTCCTGGCGCTCCTGGCGGGCCAGGACAACGAGAACATCACCGACCTGCTGGCCGCCGTCGACGCCGATCAGGCCGCTGTACGGTCCGGTGCGGAGCGGCTCCTCGCCGCCCAGCCCAGCGTGACCGGATCCACGGTCGCGCCGCCGCAGCCCAACCGCGAGCTGCTCGCCGTCGTCGCCGACGCCGACCGGCGCGCCAAGGAGCTCGGGGACGACTACCTGTCCACCGAGCACCTGCTGATCGGGATCGCGGCGAAGGGCGGTCAGGCGGGCGAACTCCTCGCCCAGCAGGGGGCGAGTGCCACGAGCCTCCTGGACGCGTTCGAGAAGAGCAGGGGAGGGCGCCGGGTGACCACACCGGACCCGGAGGGTCAGTACAAGGCGCTGGAGAAGTTCGGCACGGACTTCACGGCGGCCGCGCGGGAAGGGAAGCTGGACCCCGTCATCGGGCGTGACCAGGAGATCCGGCGCGTCGTCCAGGTGCTCTCGCGCCGGACCAAGAACAACCCCGTCCTCATCGGCGAGCCCGGCGTCGGCAAGACCGCCGTCGTCGAGGGCCTGGCCCAGCGGATCGTCAAGGGCGACGTCCCCGAGTCCCTGCGGAACAAGCGCCTGGTCTCCCTCGACCTCGGTGCGATGGTCGCCGGCGCCAAGTACCGCGGCGAGTTCGAGGAGCGCCTGAAGACCGTCCTCTCCGAGATCAAGGAGAGCGACGGCCAGATCATCACCTTCATCGACGAGCTGCACACCGTCGTCGGCGCGGGCGCCGGCGGCGACTCCGCCATGGACGCGGGCAACATGCTCAAGCCGATGCTGGCCCGCGGCGAACTGCGCATGGTCGGCGCGACGACCCTCGACGAGTACCGCGAGCGGATCGAGAAGGACCCCGCCCTGGAGCGCCGTTTCCAGCAGGTCCTCGTCGCCGAGCCCTCCGTCGAGGACACCATCGCGATCCTGCGCGGCCTCAAGGGCCGGTACGAGGCCCACCACAAGGTCCAGATCGCCGACTCCGCCCTCGTCGCCGCCGCCACCCTCTCCGACCGGTACATCACCTCCCGCTTCCTGCCGGACAAGGCCATCGACCTCGTCGACGAGGCCGCCTCCCGGCTCCGGATGGAGATCGACTCCTCGCCCGTCGAGATCGACGAGCTCCAGCGCGCCGTGGACCGGCTGCGCATGGAGGAGCTGGCGCTGAAGAACGAGAGCGACCCCGCCTCCGTCCAGCGCCTGGAGAAGCTGCGCCGCGACCTCGCCGACAAGGAGGAGGAGCTGCGCGGGCTGACCGCCCGCTGGGAGAAGGAGAAGCAGGGCCTCAACCGCGTCGGCGAGCTGAAGGAGAAGCTCGACGAGCTGCGCGGCCAGGCCGAGCGCGCGCAGCGCGACGGCGACTTCGACACCGCCTCCAAGCTGCTGTACGGCGAGATCCCGTCCGTGGAGCGGGAGCTGGAGGAGGCCAGCGAGGCCGAGCAGGAGGCCGCCAAGGACACCATGGTCAAGGAGGAGGTCGGCCCCGACGACATCGCCGACGTGGTCGGCTCCTGGACCGGCATCCCGGCCGGCCGCCTCCTGGAGGGCGAGACGCAGAAGCTGCTCCGGATGGAGGACGAGCTGGGGCGGCGCCTGATCGGCCAGACCGAGGCCGTGCGGGCCGTCTCCGACGCCGTGCGCCGCACCCGCGCCGGAATCGCCGACCCGGACCGGCCCACCGGCTCCTTCCTCTTCCTCGGCCCCACCGGCGTCGGCAAGACCGAGCTGGCCAAGGCGCTCGCGGACTTCCTCTTCGACGACGAGCGGGCCATGGTCCGCATCGACATGTCGGAGTACGGCGAGAAGCACAGCGTGGCCCGGCTGGTCGGCGCGCCCCCCGGCTACGTCGGCTACGAGGAGGGCGGCCAGCTCACCGAGGCGGTGCGCCGCCGCCCGTACAGCGTGGTCCTGCTCGACGAGGTGGAGAAGGCGCACCCGGAGGTCTTCGACATCCTGCTCCAGGTCCTCGACGACGGCCGCCTCACCGACGGCCAGGGCCGGACGGTGGACTTCCGCAACACCCTCCTGATCCTCACCTCCAACCTGGGCAGCCAGTACCTGGTGGAGCCGCTGACCTCCGCCGAGGAGAAGAAGCAGCAGGTCATGGAGGTCGTACGGGCCTCCTTCAAGCCGGAGTTCCTCAACCGGCTCGACGACCTGGTGGTCTTCTCCGCCCTGGACAAGGCCGAGCTGGGCCGGATCGCGCAGCTCCAGATCGACCGGCTCGCCAAGCGGCTCGCCGAGCGCCGGCTCACGCTGGACGTCACCCCGGCGGCGCTGGAGTGGCTGGCCGACGAGGGCAACGATCCGGCCTACGGCGCCCGTCCGCTGCGCCGGCTGATCCAGACGGCGATCGGCGACCGGCTCGCCAAGGAGATCCTCGCCGGCGAGATCACGGACGGCGACACGGTCCGCGTCGACCGCTTCGAGGACGGTCTGATCGTGGGACCGGCCCGCTGACCCGGTCCGCACGGGGGCGGCCGGGGCCCGGGCCGGCCGGCCGTGGCCGGCTCCGCCTCTCCGCCAGGGGGAGCAGATCTTGTCAGCCCGCAGCGGATCGCGGGAGGCGGGGCTTGCCACGGACCGCCCGCCATGGGAGAGGATGGCGGCAAACCGTACGAAGGGATATTCACGGTGAGCATCGACCCGTCCTCGATTCCGAATTTCGGGGGCCAGCCCCAGCCTCAGGCCGCAGGACCGGCGGGCCCCGTCGTCCCCGACCAGGACCTGGTCAAGCAGCTCCTCGACCAGATGGAGCTGAAGTACGTCGTCGACGACGAGGGTGACCTCGCGGCGCCGTGGGAGGAATTCCGTACGTACTTCATGTTCCGCGGCGAGGACGAGCAGCAGGTCTTCTCCGTGCGGACGTTCTACGACCGTCCGCACTCGGCCGACGATCGCGTCAGGATCCTCGACGCGATCGACGACTGGAACCGCCGCACCCTGTGGCCCAAGGTCTACACCCACCTGCACGAGGAGGAGGACGGCTCCGCCACCCTCCGGCTCATCGGCGAGGTGCAGATGCTGATCGGCACCGGCGTCGCCCTGGAGCACTTCGTGTCGTCCACGGTCAGCTGGGTGCGCGCGTCCATCGAGTTCGACAAGTGGCTCGTGGAGCAGTTCGGCCTGGAGGCCCCCGAGGACAAGGAGTCCGGCGAGTCCGAGTAGGACCCCCGCCGGACGCCGAGGGGCCCGCGCGCGGGGCTTCGGGCCCGAGGGCCCGCCGCGGACTCAGAGCGCCATGTTTGCGAGCGTCAGCAGATAGACGCCGTAGCCGAACGAGAGCCCGGCCAGGGCCGTGATCAGCACGATCGCGGCCCTCGGCCGGGCTCTCGTCAGTGCCAGGGCCGGTGGGATCAGCAGCGGGAACGCGGGGACCAGGAAGCGCGGCTTGGACTCGAAGAAGCCGGAGCCGCCGACGGCGATGAGCACCAGCACGCCCGTGTAGACGAGGACGGGCAGCGGCGGCCGCTCCACCACCGCGAGCAGCGCGAAGAGCACCACACCGGCCGCCGTGATCACCAGCGCCATCGCGAAGCCGAACTGCGTGGGCCCCTTCAGCATCTCCCGTACGAACCGCAGGGCGCCCTCGCCGAAGTCGAAGCGCGAGGTCCAGCCGGACTGGACGGCGAAGTAGCCGCCGAGCGGATCGCCGCGGCGGGCACCGACCCACAGCAGATACGAGAGCCAGCCGGCCGGGGCCAGGGCCACGGCCGCCCAGACCGCCGCGTCCACCCGCCCGCGCCGCCGCCACAGCTCGTACGCCGCCGCCGCGAGGACGGCCGCCGCGACGGCGATCCCGTTGGGCCGGGAGAGCCCGGCCAGGGTCGCGAGCGTGCCCGCCCACAGCCAGCGGCGGGTGAGCAGGGCGTACAGCGCCCAGGCGGCGAAGGCGGTCATCAGCGGCTCGGTGTACGCCATGGTCAGCACGATCGAGTGGGGCAGCAGCCCCCAGAGCAGCACCAGGACGACGCCGGTGCGCCGCCCGTACAGCCGCTCGCCCACCAGATAGACGCCGCAGGCGGCGGCCCCCGCGGCGAGCCAGGACAGCAGCAGGCCCGCGGTGCCGCCGGTGACCGGCAGGACGGCGGTGACGGCGCGGACGAGCCCCGGATAGAGCGGGAAGAACGCCATGTCGGACTGGACCACGCCGTCGGGCCAGTGCAGCGTCCGGCCGTAGCCGTGGGCGGCGATCCGGACGTACCAGTCGGAGTCCCAGGACTTCGCGAGCAGCGCGCGCGGCGAGCGTCCGGTGTGCCAGGCGCCGAGGGCCAGGACGAGCATCCCGGTGAGCCGTGCGGCGGCGAAGAGCCCGAGCGCGGGAACGGCCCGGTGCAGGGCCGTCCGCGAGCGCGGGACGCTCCTGCGGACACCGGCGGACGCCGGGCGGTCGAGAGTCTCGGCGGACAGGGTGCACCTCCGTGCGCGCGGGAATCAGGTCGGCCCGACAAATCGGTCTACCCGACAATCACCGCCCCACGGAGGGGGCGCGCGCGCACGACGGCCCACCCGGGTGAAAGATTCCCGGCTCAGCCCCCCAGCGCCTTCAGACGGGACACCGCCTCCTCGAGGACCGGGCGCTCTTTGCGTAAGGGCAAGGCGTGAGCGTCGAAATGCGACACACAGCCATGGCACTCAGAGCATAATCTGAGTACAGTCTGAGTATGAGCCTTGCTTACCTGGGAGCCGAGCCCGAGTCGGTGTCGTTCACTGACCTGTCGAGAAACCCGAAGGCTGTAGCCGCCCGGGCCGCAGCCCTCGGTGCTCTGCGCGTCACCCATCGGGACGCGCCCGACATGGTGCTGACGACGGCCGTGCACGCGGAGCGCACCGAGGAGAACCTCACGACGGCGTCTCGGCTCTTCCTCGCGCTCATGAAGCACGACGACGGAGCCCGCTCCCTCCTGCTGGCGCTGCCGGAAGTCTTTCCGTGGGTGCGGCACCTGGACGGCGAGGAGATGCGCGCTTTCACGGTGGAACTTCTGGAAGCGCTTTCCGATGCGGCGGAGCTGGGTGCCAGGGAGGCGGTGCACCGGGTGCTCGTCTCTTGGAGGGCGACGGCTCGGATCAACGCCGATCCGGAGCGGCTCAAGGAAGCGCTGCGTCCGCTCGACGGGGAGGACCTGGGTCCGGTCGAGGTGGGCGGGTGAGCCCGAAGAAGGGTGATCGTGTCAGCGTTCCGCCGCTGAGCGGGTGGAACGTCGTCTTCGGGACAACCGATGCGGTAACGGGGTGGGAGGAGCTGTGCCGCGCAGCGCTGCCCAGTGCCCACCGTTGCCTTGAGGCACTGCGCACCGACCCGTTGTCGCGTGACAACTGGAACCGTCAGCACCAACTTCGAGGACGGCTCGCCACCAAGGAGTGGAAGGGGTCCGATCTGGAGCAGTGGGAGTACGAGATCACGAGTGGTGGCAGGGTCCGCTACCTCGTCAGTCCGGAGACTTCGACCGTCGTTCTGGTCTACGCGTCGACTCGGCATCCCAAGGACACTGAGTAGTCCACCCGCGGGGAACAGGGCCCGACTGAAGGCAGGCCCTGTTTCCGCACTTCCATCCGGCGCGCTTTTCAGCGAGTCAGCCCCCCAGCGCTTTCAGACGGGACACCGCCTCCTCCAGGACCGGGCGCTCTTTGCAGAAGGCGAAGCGGACGAAGGGGGCGCCCGCGTCGCGGTGGTCGTAGAAGACGGCCGTCGGGATGGCGACCACGCCCGCGCGTTCGGGGAGGGCGCGGCAGAAGGCGATGCCGTCGGTCGCGCCGAGGGGGCGGATGTCGGCGGTGACGAAGTAGGTGCCGGCCGGGCGGTAGACGTCGAAGCCGGCGCCCGCGAGGCCGTCGGAGAGCAGGTTCCGCTTGGCGAGCAGATCGGCGCGCAGGCCGTCGAGGAAGCTGTCGGGCAGGCGCAGCGCCTCGGCGATCGCGTACTGGAAGGGGCCGGAGGCGACGAAGGTGAGGTACTGCTTGGCGGACCGGACGGCGGTGGTCAGCGCCGGGGTCGCGGTGACCCAGCCGACCTTCCAGCCGGTGAAGGAGTAGGTCTTCCCGGCCGAGCCGATGGTGACCGTGCGCTCCCGCATGCCGGGAAGGCTCGCGATCGGCACGTGCTCGGCGTCGTCGAAGACCAGGTGTTCGTAGACCTCGTCGGTGACGACGAGCAGATCGCGTTCGACCGCCAGTTCGGCCACCGCGGCGAGTTCGGCGCGGGTGAGGACGGTGCCGGTCGGGTTGTGCGGGGTGTTGAGGAGGATCAGCCGGGTCCGGTCGGTGACGGCGGCCCGCAGCTCGTCCAGGTCGAGGACGAAGCGCCCCTCCGAGGGGCGGAGGGTGACCGGCACCCGCGTCCCGCCGGCCATCGCGATGCAGGCGGCGTACGAGTCGTAGTACGGCTCCAGGGCGATCACCTCGTCGCCCGGCTCCACGAGCGCGAGCAGCGCGGCGGCGATCGCCTCGGTCGCGCCCGCGGTGACCAGCACCTCCGCGTCGGGGTCGTACTCCAGTCCGTACCGCCGGAGCTGGTGCTCGGCGACGGCGCTCCGCAGCTCGGGCACGCCCGGCCCCGGCGGGTACTGGTTGCCGCGCCCGTCGCGCAGCGCCCGCACCGCGGCCTCCCGGATCTCCTCGGGGCCGTCGGTGTCGGGGAAGCCCTGTCCCAGGTTGATCGCCCCGGTCCTGACGGCCAGCGCGGACATCTCGGCGAAGATCGTCGTCCCGAACTCGGCGAGCCGGCGGTTGAGCAACGGTCGTGTCATGGCAGCCATCCTGGGCCGAAGCTCTGGAGTTCCTCAAGTGCGCTTTGAGCGCGAACGGGGAAGGGCATCCCCCCTCCACATCGGATACACGGGGGTGAAACGAATGGAAGTACTGCTGATTGCGGGTGTGGTCCTCCTCCTCGGACTGGGCGTGCTGTCCGGACTCGGCGGGCGGAGCCGGAGCCGGTCGCGGGGCCGGCGGCACAGCTGGTGGGAGGGCGGCGGCTCCGACGGCGGCGGCTCCTCGTGCGGCTCCTCCTGCGGGAGCGGCTGCGGCGGGGGCGGCGGAGGCGACTGACCGGCCGGAAGGGGCCCCGAGGGGCCCGGGCGTCTGGTGGGACCAACGTCCCCCAGACGCCTTCTTGTTGAAGGCGCGCTGTCGATTCGTCTTGAACAGTTGAACCGTGGGGCCCCCGAGGGGATGGAAACCACGTCAAGTTGGGTAAAAACGCTGTGAGCTTCCCGCAGTTCATGATTCCCTCGCTGTTGAGAACATCCAGCCCTCGGACCGTGTGTGGACCCGAGTCGGCGATCCCCCCCTTCCGTTGAACCCTCTCCGGGGCGCCCCCGGCCCACCCGTCAAACCGTGTTTGCGGAGCCGACCCATGCTCACGACCCTGAAGACCTCCTACACCGACACGCGCGCGGCCGACCTGGCGTGGGCGCTGGGGCGCGAACCGCTGCCCGCCCTCGCCGTCCTCGATCTCGAACTGGCCGGAGCCACCGTGCAGTTGCGCCTCCTCGGCGCCTCCCATCAGGTCCTTCTCGAAGAAGAGGGACGCAGCTGCTCGGAGACGGTGGCCTGTATGCCCGGCAGCAGTACGCCGCTGCCGCTGGGCGTCTCCAAGCGGGTGGGCGAATGGGATTACGAATTCGCGGCGCGCGTCGAGACGCTGTCGCACGGCTCCTTCGCGGGCCGCGCCCAGGAGCTGCTCGCCCTCGTCGCCGACCACCCCAACGGCCTCGCGGGGACGTTCCCCGGCTCGCCGCACGCCTTCACGGCGATGCTGGCGCAGCGCCACGAGGGCCAGGTGCGGTGGCGCACCTGGCACGCGTACCCCCAGGAAGGACAGCTGGTCGTCACCCGGACCCGGATCGGCGTACGTATGCCTGCCGCACTCTGATGCGCCCCCTGGGCGCGTCAGGTGCACTCGTGTGGGTGACAGGTGGCGACACAGGTGTGACGTAGCGTTACGTGCATGATCGATCCGCCTGTCACCATGCCTCCCACGAGGGTGACGCGGCCTCCCCTTCGGCCGGGTGCGGTGCGGTATCCGGTCCTCGCGGTGGTCTTCGTCTGCGCGGCCTGCGGACTCGTCTACGAACTGGAACTGGTCGCGCTCGCCTCGTATCTGATCGGCGACTCGGTCACCCAGGCGTCCGTCGTGCTGTCCGTGATGGTCTTCGCGATGGGCCTGGGGTCGCTGCTCGCCAAGCGGCTGCGCTGTCGCGCGGCGGTCGGCTTCGGCCTGGTCGAGGCCGGCCTCGCGCTGATCGGCGGCTGCTCCGCGCTCGTGCTGTACGCCGCGTTCGCCTGGTTCGGCGAGGCCCGGTACGTCCTGGTGGCGTTCTCGCTCGCCATCGGGGTGCTCATCGGCGCCGAGATCCCGCTGCTGATGTCGCTGATCCAGCGGGCCGAGTCGGCGCGGGCGCCCGGCGCGCGGGAGAAGGACGACGCCGCCGGGACGGTCGCCGACCTCTTCGCCGCCGACTACGTCGGCGCGCTGGTGGGCGGGCTCGCCTTCCCCTTCCTGCTGCTGCCCTGGCTGGGCCAGCTCACCGGCGCCCTGGTCACCGGCGCGGTGAACGCCGTGGCGGGCGGCGGCCTCGTGCTGTGGATGTTCCGGCGCGATCTCACCCCTCGGTCCCGGGCGCTCCTGATCGGCGCGAACCTCGCCGTCCTCACCGTCCTCGCCACCGCGACCGTCCTCGTCGACGACTTCGAACGGGCGGCCAGACGCGCGGTGTACGGCGACGGCGTGCGGGTGGCCGTCCGCACCGGCATGCAGGAGGTCGTGCTGACCGGGGAGCGGGGCGGACCGCAGGTGCTGTACCTGGACGGACGGCCCCGGGGCGGCGGCCAGGGCCAGGACGGCCCCCACGAGTCCCTGGTGCACCCGGCGATGAACGGGCCGCACGCGCGCGTGCTGGTCATCGGCGGCGGTGACGGACTCGCCGCGCGCGAGGTGCTGCGGTACCGCGGGGTCCGCTCGGTCACCGTGGTCGCGCTCGATCCCGGCGTCGTCCGCCTCGCCCGCACCGACCCCCAGCTCACCACCCTCAACGGACACGCCCTGCGCGACCCCCGGGTGCGGGTGGTCCACGCCGACGCCTTCCGCTGGCTGCGCGAGACGGGGGCGGGCCCGGGCCCCGGCGCCGGACGACGGTACGACGTGATCGTCCTGGACCTCCCCGACCCCGGGATCACCTCCAGCACCAAGCTCTACTCGGAGGAGTTCTACGGCCTCGCGGCCCGCGTCCTCGCCGACGGCGGACGGCTCGTCGTCCATGCGGGCCCGGCCACGGCCCGCCCCCGCACCTTCTGGACCGTCGAGGCCACGCTCCGCGCGGCCGGCTTCGCCGTCCGCCCCTACGGCGCGAGCGGGAGCGGCGGCTTCGCCGGAGGCCCCGACCGCGGCCCCGGCACCCACCCGGCCCGGGCGGTCCACCGGGGATACCTCCTCGCCGCCCCCGGCCCGTACCCGCCCGACCTCGGACTCGCCCCCGACGCACCCCGCCTCCGGTCCGTCACGGCGGGCGGCCTGGCCGCGGAGGCCCGCAGGGTGGAGCGGACCCGCTGCGGCGACCTGCCCCCGTCGACCCTCGTGCACCCGCGCTACGGCGGCTGAGCGGACCGGCCCGGGGCGGCCGGCGGGCGGCGGCGCGGGACGGTCGAGGCGCGTCCGGGCGGGCGGGCGGCGTGCCGTGGCCGCCGAAACAGGCGACGGGGCGACCAGGGCTGAGTAGGCTCGGTGTCCATGGAGCATGAGGTGTTCGTTCCGGTTCCGGCCGAGGTCCTCCGCGAGACGCTGCGGGACCCGGCCCGGGTGGCGCGCTGCGTCCCCGGCTTCCAGCAGGACGCCGACGCGGAGGCGGGCCCCCTCGCGGGCCGCCTCAAAGTCCGCGCCGGCGGCCACACGATCACCTACCGGGGCGCGCTCCGGCTCGCCGAACGCGACGGGGTCCTCTCCGCCGAAGGCGAGGGCACGGAGGTGCGCGGGAAGGGCTCGGCGACGCTCTCCCTCACCCTCACGCTCACCCCGGTGACGGACGGCACGTCGCTCTCCTTCAGCGGGGCGCTGACCGCGGACGGCCGCCTCTCCGAGCTGTCCGACGAGTCCCACGCCTCGGCCGGAGCCCGGCTGCTCGACCGGCTCGCGGAGAACCTGGCCGCAGCCGCCGTCGCCCATCTCCGTGCCGACGCCGCACCCGACGAAGCGGACACGGACACCGACGCGGAGGGCCGGGAGGCCCGATCCGAGGCGGAGGGCCCCGAGGACCGGCACGACGGGGAGGACGACGCCGACACCGACAGCGACGGTGTCGACGACGGCGTCGAGGAACCGCACCGCCCGTCCCTCTACGACACCCCCGTCCCGCCGCCCTCCCTCGACCCCCTGCTGGGCGACGACTTCGAGGACGCCCCGGTCGAGTACCCCGCCGAGCCCCCCGCCGCCGAGGCCGCCCACGCCCGCCGGACCATGATCGGCCGCAGCGCCGAGGAGGTCGACCACGCCCCGCCGCGCGGCCGGTACGCCCCCGTCCCCGCCCCCGACGCCGGCTCCGCCGGCGCCACCCTGCGCTGGATCGCCCCCGCCGCCGCGCTCGCGATCGCCTCCGCGGTCGTCGTCGGCCGTGCCCTGCGCCGCCGCCGCTGATCCCGTCATAGGGTCGGGGGCGTGAGCAAGCAGACGCGACTGACGGCGGGCGACGCCGAGTTGACCATCGACCCCGACAACGGCTGCCGGATCGAAAGCCTGCGCATCAGCGGCACCGAGCTGCTGCGCCAAGGGGAGCGGTACGGGTGCTTCCCGATGGTGCCCTGGTGCGGCCGCACCGCGAACGGGCGCTTCCAGGACGGGGCGACCAGCCACCAGCTGCCCCTCAACGCGCCCCCGCACGCCATCCACGGCACCGGCCGCGACACGGCCTGGCGGACCGCCCGCGCCGGCGAGCGCGAGGCCGCCTTCGCGTACGACCTCGCCGAGCCCTGGCCGTACACCGGGCGGGTCACCCAGCTCTTCGAGCTGACCGAGGACAGCCTCACCCTCACCCTCGGCGTCGAGACGATCGGGAACTCCTTCCCGGCCCAGGCCGGCTGGCACCCCTGGTTCCTGCGGAACCTCGGCGACGGCGGCGAGGACGTCCGGGTCGACTTCACCCCCGACTGGCAGGAGGAGCGCGGTCAGGACCATCTCCCCACCGGCCGGCGCATCAGCCCCGCGCCCGGCCCGTGGGACGACTGCTTCGGCATGCCCGACGGCGTCGACGTCACCCTCACCTGGCCGGAGCGGCTGGAGCTGAAGGTGACCAGTCGCACCCCCTGGGTCGTCGTCTACGACGAGCAGAAGGAGGCGGTCTGTGTGGAGCCGCAGTCCGGCCCGCCCAACGGCCTCAACACCCACCCCCGGTACGTCACCCCCATCGATCCCCTGGAGATCTCGGCGACCTTCGCGTGGCGACGGCTCTGAGCGGGCGGCTCGAGGGCGTTTCGTGTGGCCCTAAGCTCGTGGGCATGACTGACGTACGTGCTGACCTGCTCCAGCAGATCAAGGACAAGGCCGTGGTGCACGGCAAGGTGACCCTCTCCTCGGGGCTGGAAGCCGACTACTACATCGACCTGCGCCGGATCACCCTGGACGGCGAGGCCGCGCCGATGGTCGGTCAGGTCATGCTCGATCTCACCGCCGATCTGGACTTCGACTGCGTGGGCGGTCTGACGCTGGGCGCCGACCCCGTGGCCACCTCGATGCTGCACGCCTCCGCCGCGCGGGGACAGCGCCTGGACGCCTTCGTCGTGCGCAAGGCCCAGAAGGCCCACGGCATGCAGCGCCGCATCGAGGGCACGGACGTCAAGGGCCGGCGCTGCCTGGTCGTCGAGGACACCTCCACCACGGGCGGCTCGCCGCTGACCGCCGTCGAGGCGGTGCGCGAGGCGGGCGGCGAGGTCGTCGCCGTGGCCACGATCGTGGACCGGGGTGCCGCCGGGGCGATCGCCGAGGCGGGGCTGCCGTACCTCACCGGGTACCACCTGGGCGACCTCGGGCTCGGCTGACCGACGCGAAGTCGTGACTTATGCCCCCGGGCGCTGGATAAGCGCGTCTGACCTGGGGCTTTACGCAGGGGTGGAGTGTTTCACGTGAAACGCTCCACCCCTTCGTCATGGCCTTCGGACAAGAGTCTGGAAAGATGGGCCCCGACGATGACGTCGCCCCAGGTCAGGGTTCAAGTAACGCACCCACCCGCACATCACAAGGAGCGGACGAATGCCCATCGCAACCCCCGAGGTCTACAACGAGATGCTCGACCGGGCGAAGGCAGGCAAGTTCGCCTACCCGGCCATCAACGTGACCTCGTCCCAGACCTTGCACGCTGCGCTGCGCGGTTTCGCGGAGGCCGAGAGCGACGGCATCATCCAGATTTCGACCGGCGGCGCCGAGTTCCTGGGCGGCCAGCACAACAAGGACATGGTCACGGGCGCCGTCGCCCTGGCCGAGTTCGCGCACATCGTCGCCGCGAAGTACGACATCACGGTCGCGCTGCACACCGACCACTGCCCGAAGGACAAGCTGGACGGCTACGTCCGCCCGCTGCTCGACATCTCCGCCGAGCGCGTCAAGGCCGGCCGTAACCCGCTGTTCCAGTCCCACATGTGGGACGGCTCCGCCGAGACCCTCGCCGACAACCTGGCCATCGGCCAGGAGCTGCTGGCGAAGGCCGTCGCCGCCAAGATCATCCTTGAGGTCGAGATCACCCCGACCGGCGGCGAGGAGGACGGCGTCACCCACGAGATCAACGACGAGCTGTACACCACCGTCGACGACGCCATCCGTACCGCCGAGGCGCTCGGCCTCGGGGAGAAGGGCCGGTACCTCCTGGCCGCCTCCTTCGGCAACGTCCACGGCGTCTACAAGCCGGGCAACGTCGTGCTCCGTCCCGAGCTGCTGAAGGACCTGCAGGCGGGCGTCGCCGAGAAGTTCGGCAAGGCCTCCCCGTTCGACTTCGTCTTCCACGGCGGCTCCGGCTCCACCGCCGAGGAGATCGCCACCGCGCTGGAGAACGGCGTCGTGAAGATGAACCTGGACACCGACACCCAGTACGCCTTCACGCGTCCGGTCGCCGACCACGTGCTGAAGAACTACGACGGTGTGCTCAAGGTCGACGGCGAGGTGGGCAAGAAGTCCACCTACGACCCGCGGACCTGGGGCAAGCTCGCCGAGGCGGGCATGGCCACCCGCGTGGCCGAGGCGTGCGCGGCGCTGCGCTCGACCGGCACGAAGCTGAAGTAGGCACGGTTGTGCGACGGGCCCG
This sequence comes from Streptomyces sp. NPDC008121, assembly GCF_042957155.1. Classification (NCBI taxonomy): domain Bacteria; kingdom Bacillati; phylum Actinomycetota; class Actinomycetes; order Kitasatosporales; family Streptomycetaceae; genus Streptomyces; species Streptomyces sp. NPDC008121. The sequence goes on from NZ_JBIBHT010000004.1 coordinate 435,157, forward strand.
GCACCACGACAGTGGAGCCGGGCCCGTCGCCGTACCGGGACAGGGCGCCGGATCCGTCGTCGTACCGGGAAATGAGGCGTGCGTGGTGTTCGACTTCGACCGGGTGACGGATCGGCGCGGTACGTGGTCCGTCCAGTGGGACGGCGTCGCGGACCGCTTCGGCGTCGGCGAGCTGCTGCCCTTCACCATCTCGGACATGGACTTCCCCTCCCCGCCGGCCGTCCTCGACGCGCTGCGCGCGCGGGTGGACCACGGGGTCTTCGGCTACACCGACTGGCGCCTCGGCGAGTTCCGGGAGGCCGTACGGGAGTGGTCCGTCTCCCGGTACGACACCCCGCTCGACATCTCCCGGCTGGTGTACGCGCCCTCGGTGCTCAGCCAGCTCTCCCAGCTGCTGCGGATGTGGACCGCCCCCGGCGACGGCATCGTCGTCCACAGCCCCACCTACGACGGCTTCCGCAAGGCCGTCACCGGGCTCGGGCGGGAACTGCGGGGCGTACCGGTCGGCGACGAGGAGGCGCTGGAGGCGGAGCTGGCCCGCCCGGACAGCCGGATGCTGCTGCTCTGCTCGCCGCACAACCCGACCGGAAGGGTCTGGCGGGAGGACGAACTGGCCCGGTTCGCCGCCCTCGCCGAGCGCCACGGCACCGCCGTCGTCAGCGACGAGATCCACGCCGACCTGGTGGCCGAGGGCCGGCGCCATCTGCCCTGGAGCCGGTTCGCCGAGGCGGGACGCGGCCGCCGGTGGGCCGTGGTGACCTCGGCGACCAAGGCGTTCAACTTCCCCGCCCTGACCGGTTCGTACGGGATCATCGGCGACCCGGAGGAGCGGGAGGCGTTCGTCCGGCGGATGGAGACGGGCGAGGGCCTCGCCTCACCGGCCGTGCTGTCGCTGACCGCGCACATCGCCGCCTACCGGCGGGGCGCGCCGTGGCTGGACGAGCTGCGGACGTATCTGGCCGGAACCATGCGGATGGTGGCCCGGAGGCTGGCCGACGGTCTGCCGGAGGTGGAGTGGACGCCCCCGCAGGCCGGCTATCTGGCGTGGATCGACCTGCGGCCGCTCGGCATCGACGAGGACGCACTCCAGCGCGAGCTGATCGGCACGGAGAAGGTCGCGGTGATGCCGGGCGGGGTCTACGGCACCCCGGGCTTCGTACGGCTCAACGTCGGCTGCCCCCGCGCCAAGGCGGAACGGGGCGTGGACGCGCTGGTGCGGGCGGCGGGGCGGCTCCGGACCCGCTGACCCGGGCCCACCGGCCCCGACCACGGCCGGCCCGGCGCCCTCTCCGGGACACCCTCCGGCCGGTGATCCGATACCGGGAGGCGGGCTGTCGGCACGGTGATCTACTCTTCGCTCACCGGCCCCTGACGTAACGGGTCCGGCGACCATTGGGGGGTCACATCATCGTGCGCAAGCGCACTCTTTCCGCCGCGACATCGCTCGCGGTTCTCTTCAGCTCCGCGGCGATCGTCGCGGGTACGGCGGGGACGGCCGGCGCCGACAGCGCCAAGGCCCTGCCGGTGTCGTCCGTAGGCGACATGGTGGTGGACGGCGTCCACCAGAAGATCTTCATCAGCGATCCGACCAGCGGCAAGCTGGTCGTGACCGACTACGCCGGCACGGTCCTCACGACCGTCGCCGACCTGCCGGGCATCCGGAGTCTGGAACTCTCCGCCGACTCCTCCCGCGTCTTCGCGGCCGTGGCCGGCAAGGACACGATCGTCTCCGTCGACACGCAGACCGCACAGGCCGTGTCGTACGCCGTGGGCGCCGACGTGCAGGGCGCCCTCGCCCAGGCCGGCGGCAAGCTCTGGTTCGCGTACGAAGGGGCCAAGGTCGGCTCGCTCGACCTGACCGGCGCCGAGCCGGTCGTCGTCCTCGACCAGGTCCAGGGCGACCTGTGGTTCGGCGGCGGCACGCTGCTCCTCGGCTCCGACCCGGCGGCGCCCAACGTCCTGGCCGTCGGGGACAAGGACTCGTCGCCGACGACTCTGGCCGTCTACGACGTGTCGAGCGGCGTCCCGGCCGTGAAGGCCAGCAAGAGCGTCAACGGCGGCCTCCAGGAGCTGGACGTCACGCCGGACGGCAAGCAGGTCATCACGTCCAGCGGCGCGCCGTACCACCACCCGGCGTTCTCCACCTCGGACCTGTCCGAGGAGATCCAGTACGCCAGCAACACCTACCCGAACTCCGTGGCCATCGCGCCCGACGGAAGCATCGCGGGCGGCACGTCCTCCTGGTACGACCCGGACGTCCACGTCTTCAAGCCGGGCAAGGCCAAGCCGGTGCGGCAGTACGACTTCCCGAACACGGGCAACAGCAGCGGCGCCGACACCCTGGTGCCCGGCGCCCTCGCCTGGTCTCCGGACGCCGGCAAGCTGTTCGCGGTCTCCGAGAACACCTACGGCGCGCGGACCCTGCGGGTCTACGACGACTCGACGAAGGCCCTGCCGGTCGTCACGGTCAAGGCCCCGGCGACCGCGGCGCGCGCCAAGGCGCTCACCGTGACCGGCTCGGTCACCGCCGCGCTCGGAGTGCCCGCAGGCTCGTCCGTCACCGTGAGCCGCTTCGACGTCGAGGCGCCGCAGGGCAAGGCCCTCGGCACCAAGCCGCTCGCCGCGAACGGGTCGTTCTCGTTCACCGACACCCCGACCGCCTCCGGAAACGTCACCTACAAGGTGACGTACGCCGGAAGCAAGGGGCTTGCCGCCGCCTCCGGCACGGCCCTCGTCAAGGTGGCGCACACCGCGACCGCGCTCAAGCTCGACCGCAACGGCCTGACCGTCAACTACGGCACCCACGTGACGTACACGGCCACCCTCGGCCCGACGTACAAGAACCGCACGGTGGAGATCTGGGCCGACCCGTGGGGCGTGGAGCCCAAGCGGCTCCTCAAGCGCGGCACGGTCAACGCCGCGGGCAAGCTGTCCGCCACGATGTGGATGAACCGCGACACCACCGTCACCGCGGTCTTCGCCGGTGACGCGCGCAACGCCTACGCCTCGGCCAAGGCCGGCGTCTACACCCGGGCGGGCGTCACCACCGCGCTCTCCCGCCACTACAAGTGGACCAAGCTCGGCAACGTCTGGCACCAGACCTACCGCCAGTCGGCCGACGCGCTGATCACGACGTGGCACAACGCCTACCAGGGCCGCCACACCCGTCTCGACCTGCAGTACTACTACGCCGGCGCCTGGCGCGACGGCGGCTCGGAGTACTTCCGGCTCGCCTCCGACGGCAAGTCGTACGTCACCCTCGACGGCGACGGAGCGGCCGGGATGAGCTTCCGCGTCCGGTCCGCCTACATCGACGGCGCCGCCGGCGACAACGTGAACGCCACGGTCTACGGCCCGTGGAAGTACTTCAACTTCACGCGCTGAGCCGTCCGGCCGGGCACTGAACCGCCCGCCCGCCCTCGGGCCCCGTCCGCCGTCCGGCGGGCGGGGCCCTCGCGTTCGGGGCAGCATGCAGGCATGGAGGACATCAGGCTCGCCTCGGGAACCGGGCGATGGATCGTGCTCACCACCGTCCTCGGCTCCGGGATGGCGCTGCTCGACTCCACGGTCGTCAACGTCGCCCTGCCCCACATCGGAGCCGACTTCGGCGCGGACATGGCCGCCCTCCAGTGGACCGTCAACGCCTACATGCTGACCCTCGCCGCCCTCATCCTCCTCGGCGGAGCACTCGGCGACCGCTACGGACGGCGGAAAGTGTTCGTCATCGGGGTGGTGTGGTTCGCGATCGCCTCACTGATGTGCGGACTCGCACCCAACGCCGGCGTCCTGATCGGCGCCCGCGCGCTCCAAGGCATCGGCGGCGCCCTGCTCACCCCCGGGTCGCTCGCCCTGATCCAGGCCAGCTTCCACAAGGACGACCGGGCCCGGGCGGTCGGCCTGTGGTCCGGATTCGGCGGCGTCGGGGCAGCCATCGGCCCCTTCGTCGGCGGCTGGCTGGTCGACGGCCCCGGCTGGCGATGGGTCTTCCTCCTGAACGTGCCGCTCGCCGCACTCTGCGTACCGGTGGCGCTCCGGCACGTCCCCGAATCACGGGACGAAACCGCCCACGGCCGCTTCGACATGACCGGCGCCTTCCTCGGCGCCGCCGCGCTCGCCCTCGTCACCTACGCACTGATCGCCGAAGCGTGGTGGGCCGGAGCGCTCGGGATCGCGGTCGGAGCCGGATTCGTCACGGTGGAACGCCGGCGCGACGCCCCCATGGTGCCGCCCTCGATCTTCGCGTCCCGGCAGTTCACCGTCGTCAACCTCGTCACGCTGTGCGTCTACGCGGCATTCGGCGGCTTCTTCTTCCTCGCCGCCCTCCAACTCCAAGTGGTCTCCGGCTACAGCGCGCTCGGCGCCGGCACCGCACTCCTCCCCACCACGGTCCTCATGCTGCTGCTCTCCGCGAAATCGGGCGAACTCGGCGAACGCATCGGGCCACGCATCCCGCTCACCGTCGGCCCCCTGCTCTGCGCCGCCGGCATGCTGCTGATGCTGCGCGTCGGAGAGGACGCCTCCTACCTCCGCGACGTCCTCCCCGCGCTCCTCGTCCTCGGCCTCGGCATGACCGCACTCGTCGCCCCACTGACCGCGACCGTCCTGGCCTCCGTCGACGTCTCCCGGGCAGGCCTCGCCAGCGGAATCAACAACGCCGCCGCCCGAGCGGCCGGCCTGCTCGCCGTGGCGGCACTGCCCGCACTGGCAGGCATGGGCCCGGAGGCCTACCTCTCGGCGACAGAGTTCGGAGAGACGTTCCGCCGGGCGATGCCCATGTGCGCGGGCATCCTCGTCGCCGGCGCCGTGCTCGCCTGGGCGACCGTCCGCACCCCCGAACCCACCGCCGCCTGCCACCCCGGCTGCCGGGTCCACTGCGGGGTCACGGCACCCCCGCTCGAACCCGGAGAACGCAAAGGGACCGGGACGGATCCGGCAGCCGGCCAAGGGCCCGGCTGAGGCAGACTGGGGCCATGGCACTCCACGAGAACCTGCTGGGCGGACCGCCGCCCACCCACCTGCCCGACGACCCCGAACCGCGCGAACTGCTCGCGAACGGCACGGCGCCGGCGGACGTCGCCGCGAAGTACCCCACCTCCTCGCTGGCCTGGGCCCAACTCGCCGACGAGGCCTACGACGGCGGCCGAGTCGTCGAGTCCTACGCCTACGCCCGCACCGGCTACCACCGAGGCCTCGACGCACTGCGCCGCAGCGGCTGGAAGGGCCACGGCCCCGTCCCCTGGGAACACGAGCCGAACCGCGGCTTCCTCCGGGCCCTGCACGCCCTCGCACGCGCGGCCGGCGACATCGGCGAGAAGGACGAGTACGAACGCTGCTCGACATTCCTGCGCGACTCCTCCCAAACGGCCGCCGACACCCTGGGTTGAGTTTTTGGGGGCTCGGTTCGCCTCCGGGGCCCATGGCGAGTGAGCCGAAGGGGCCGTCGGGGGAACGCGGTCGAGCGCGCGCAGTTCCCGAGGGACGAGGGAGCGAGCACGTACGGCCGTGTGAGCCCGACTCCCAGGCCCCGGAGGCGAACCGAGCCCAAAACGGTCGGGCGGTCGAAACCGGTCATCCGCTCATGACCGCTCATGACCGTTCGAGGCGCGTTCGAAGCGGCGGTTACGATCCTGTGGACCGTAGGACCAAGCCGCCGGCGCAGAGGCCCCACCCTCTCCCCCCACTCCGGCACACGCAGGGGAGAAGTCTGTCTTGGGCACACGAGCCGCCGCACCCGCGGCAGGTCGGCGACGAACACGGGGCCGTCGACGAGGCCGGGGCCGGGCCGGGCGGCGGCCCGTCGGCCGGCTGATCCTGCTCGCCCTCGGGCTCGTCGTCCTCTCCCTCGGCGGCGGCGCCGCCCTCGCCCACTACGGCGGCGACCAGCCCACCGCCACCGCGGCCCCGCCGGAGGACCCGCCCAGCACGACCACCGCCCCCCGGCCCGCGCCGCCGACGGCGAAGACCACCCCCAAGCCCCCGCCCAAGCCCTCCCCGCCGCCCAAGCCCCAGCCGAAACCCACGCCCGGAAAGCCGAAGGTCCCCACCACCGGAGCCGGCACCTTCACCACCGCCCGGGCCTCCGGCGACGCCGTCGGCACCGGCGGAACACTGCGCCGCTACCGCGTCCAGGTCGAGGACGGCATCGACCTCTCCGCCCGCGAGGCCGCCGCCCAGATCCAGGAGATCCTCGCCCACCCGCGCGGCTGGGCCGCCCACGGCCGCGGCCGGTTCCAGCTGGTCACCGACGACGCCGACTTCGTCATCCGGATCGCCACCCCCGCCACCGCCGACAAGCTCTGCCTCGCGGGCGGCCTGAACACCCGCGGAGAGCTGAACTGCGAGACCACGACCGGTGTCGTGGTCAACCTCAAGCGCTGGCTCCTGGGCTCCCCGACCTTCGCCGGCCCGCCCGCCGACTACCGCCACCTCATCATCAACCACGAGGTCGGCCACGAAATCGGCCTCCGTACCCACATGGGCTGCCCCGGCCCCGGCAGACCCGCGCCCGTCATGATGCAGCAGATCAAGGGGCTCCACGGCTGCAAGTCGAACGCGTTTCCGTATGACGAAGACGGGAGCTACATCAGCGGTCCGATCGTGTCATGATGCGGAGGGGACGCGCGCGACGTCGCACGCGGACCCGAGGGGACCGGGGCTCCACTGCCACACGGAAGGAGCGGACCGCTACCCGGTAATACGTATCGAGGAGACAGAAATGTCCACCTTCCCCGATGCCTCTGGAGCCGGTTCGGTCGATGACCCGAACCTCGACTTCGCGGGCACCACGCCGTACGAGGACTATGTCCAGGCGGACGTCCTCACCCACCTCCAGCACCTCCGCTCCGACGACCCGGGCGAGATGGTCTTCCTGGTCACCACCCAGGTCATGGAGCTGTGGTTCACCGTCATCGTCCACGAGTGGGAGACCGCGGGCCGTGCGCTGCGCGAGGACCGCGTGCCCGTGGCGATGGACGCGCTCAAGCGCTCCGTGCGCGAGCTGGAGGCCCTGAACCACTCCTGGCGGCCGCTCGCCCAGCTCACCCCCGCCCAGTTCAACGCCTACCGCGGCGCCCTCGGCGAAGGCTCCGGCTTCCAGTCGGCGATGTACCGGCGGATGGAGTTCCTGCTCGGCGAGAAGTCCGCGTCCATGCTGGTGCCGCACCGCGGCGCGCCCCGTGTCCACGCGGAGCTGGAGAAGGCGCTCCAGGAGCCGAGCCTGTACGACGAGGTGCTCAGGCTGCTGGCCCGGCGCGGGCTGCCCGTGCCGGACGCCGTCCTCGGCCGCGACCTCTCGAAGAGGTACGAGTCGGTGCCCGAGATCGAGAAGGTCTGGGCCGGGATCTACGCCGAGCCCGACCAGAACGGCGAACTCGTCCGTCTCGGCGAGGCGTTGAGCGACGTCGCCGAGCTGGTCTGGCGCTGGCGCAACGACCACCTCGTGGCGACCCGGCGGGCCATGGGCTCCAAGACCGGCACCGGCGGCTCGGCGGGCGTGGCCTGGCTGGAGAAGCGGGCCCAGAAGAACGTGTTCCCCGAGCTGTGGACGGCGCGCAGCCATGTCTGAGACCGCAGGGACGGCCCCCGCCGCCCCGGCGGCCCAGGACTCCGTGGCCCTGGTCGAGGTGGCGCTGCGGCGGGACGCCGAGGACGAACTGGGCAAGCTGCGCGAGAAGTTCACCCTCGACGAGGTCGTCTACCTCGACGGGAACTCGCTGGGCGCCCTGCCCGCCCACGTCCCCGCCCGGATGGCCGACGTCCTCACCCGCGAGTGGGGCGAGCTGCGCATCCGGTCCTGGGACGAGAGCGGCTGGTGGACCGCGCCCGAGCGGATCGGCGACCGGCTGGCGCCGCTCGTCGGCGCCGCCCCGGGTCAGGTCGTCGTCGGCGACTCGACGAGCGTGAACGTCTTCAAGGCCGTGGTCGGAGCCGTCCGGCTGGCCGGTGACGACCGGGACGAGCTCCTCGTCGACGCGACCACGTTCCCCACCGACGGGTACATCGCCGAGTCGGCGGCCCGGATGACCGGCCGCAGGGTCGTCGTCGTGGACCCCGCCGACATGGCGGACGCGGCGGGCCCGCGCACCAGCGCCGCGCTCGTCAACCACGTCGACTTCCGCACCGGTCGTCTTCAGGACCTGCCCGGCATCACGGCGGCGCTGCACGCGGCGGGCGCCCTCGCCGTCTGGGACCTGTGCCACAGCGCGGGCGCCCTGCCCGTCGGCCTGGACGCGCACGGAGTCGACCTGGCCGTCGGCTGCACGTACAAGTACCTCAACGGCGGGCCCGGTTCGCCCGCCTACCTGTACGTCGCCGAGCGCCACCAGGCCGCCTTCGACTCGCCGCTGCCCGGCTGGAACTCGCACGCCGACCCGTTCGGGATGACCCCCGGCTACCGGCCGGCCGACGGCGCGCGCCGCGGCCGGGTCGGCACGCCGGACATCCTCTCCATGCTGGCGCTCGAAGCGGCGCTGGACGTGTGGGAGGGGGTCTCCGTCGACGCCGTGCGGGCCAAGTCCCTCGCCCTGACGGACTTCTTCCTGGAGTGCGTACGGGCCTACGTCCCGGCCGGCCGGGTCGAGTCGCTCACCCCCGCACCGCATGCCGAGCGCGGCAGCCAGGTCGCCCTGCGCTGCGCCGAGGCGCCCGCCGTCATGGCGGAGTGCATCCGGCGCGGGGTGGTCGGCGACCTGCGCCGACCGGACGTGCTGCGGTTCGGGTTCACCCCGCTGTACGTCGGGTTCGCCGACGTGGAGCGGGCGGCACGGGTCCTGGCCGAGGTCCTCGCGGACATCCCCGCGGAGGTGCCCGCCGGCTGAGGGTCCGCGGTGCGATGAACGCCTGATCTGCGGGGGCCCCGGTCCTGGTACGGTCCCCGCAGGTCAGGCCGATTCGGCCCCGTCCCCGAGAGGTTGGAACAGCATGCCGGACCCCGCCGCGCGCGACGCCGCCGAAGAAGCATCGGCCTTCTCGCACCCGGCCGTCGCCCCCGACGCGTCCGCCGCCTACGGTGAACACCCCGACCAGGTCGTCGACTTCTACGCCCCGCGCGACGGCCGGCAGCGGGCGCCGCTCGTCGTCGCGCTGCACGGCGGGGCGTGGCGGGCGGCGTACGACCGGCGGCACCTGACCCCCTTCGCGGACTTCCTGGCCCGCCGGGGCTTCGCCGTCGCCAACGTCGAGTACCGGCGCGGCAGTGACATCCCCCGACAGGGCGGTACGAGTCCGGTCGCCGGGCGCTGGCCGGAGACCTTCGACGACGTGGCCGCCGCCCTCGACGCCGTACCGCGGCTCGCCGCCGCACACCTGCCGCAGGCCGACGCGCGGCGGATCGTGCTCACCGGACACTCCGCGGGCGGCCATCTCGCCCTGTGGGCCGCCTCCCGGCACGTCGTCCCGGCGGACTCGCCCTGGCGGCTGCCGGCCGCGCCCCCGCTCCGCGGAGTGGTGGCACTGGCCCCGATCGCCCACTTCGACCGGGCGGTCGAACTCGGCGTCTGCGGTGACGCCGTCACCCAACTCATGGGCGGCGAAGGGGAATTCGACGTACGCGCACGGTACGCCGACCCCGCGCTGCTGCTGCCGACCGGGATCGCGACCACCGTCGTCCAGGGCCGGGACGACGTCGTCGTGCCGCAGGCGGTGGCCGAGGCGTACGTCGAGGCGGCGGCGAAGGCGGGGGAGACGGTCGGGTTCACCCTGCTCCAGGACGTCGGCCACTTCCCGCTGATCGACCCGGCCGCGGACGCGTGCGCGGTGGTGGCGGAGGAGATCGCCCAGCTGGCGTTCTGACGGCCGAGGGACGGAACGACCTTGCGGACAGAAGATGTCCGCAAGCCCTCCTACCGTCGGAGCATGACGAAGAGCCAGAGCAACAGCCTCCCCCACGGCCCGACGCACACCCCGCCGGCCCGCCCCGCCACGAGCCCGGCGGCCGACGGCGCCGCCGGCGACGGCCCCCGGACCGTCCTCGTCACCGGCGCCACCGGCACCGTCGGCCGCCATGTCGTCGCCGAACTCCTCGCCCGCGGCCACACCGTCCGCGCCCTGACCCGGGACGCGGCGAAGGCCCGGGCCGTGCTGCCCGCGGCCGTCGGGATCGTCGTCGGCGACCTGGCCGACCCCGACTCGCTCACCGACGCCCTGACGGACGTCACCGGCCTGCACCTCATCACCTTCGCGGGGGCGGCCTTCACCCCGCTGGAGACCGGCCCGCGCCTCCTAGAGCTGGCGAGGAAGGCGGGCGTACGCCGGGTGACCGTCCTGCACGGCGGCGAGGTCACCCCGATGGAGCGGGCGGTCACGGCGGCCGAGGACCTCGACTGGACGGTAGTGATGCCCGTCGAGTTCATGTCCAACGCCCTGGAGTGGGCGCCCGGCATCCGGACCGACGACGAGGTCCGCGAGCCCTTCGCCGACCGGCTCAGCGCCATGGTCCACGAGGCCGACATCGGCGCGGTCACCGCGGTCGCCCTGACCGAGGAGGGCCACGGCGGCCGGTCCTACGTCGTCACCGGACCCGAGGTCCTCACCCTCCACGACAAGGTCGCGGCGCTCGGCGCCGCCCGCGGGCGGGAGGTCCGCCTGGTCGAGCTGACCGAGGAGCAGGCCGTCTCCCGGTGGCGGCAGGAGGGCCTGCCGGATCAGGTGATCGACTTCCTGCGCGAGGTGTACGGCAACACCCCGGAGGCGGGCCGCACCGTCTCCGGCACCGTCGAGAAGGTCACCGGCCGCCCGGCCCGCACCTTCGCCGCCTGGGCGAAGGAGCACGCGGCCGCGTTCCGCGCCTAGGCCCTGTCCGGAGAGCAGCGCCGTCCGCCCGCAGGGCCAGGCGGGACTTTCCGGACACGCCCTCGTCCCCGGTAGTACTCAGGGGGGACGCGGAAGGATCCCCATTCCTGGTGACGACCGCGCCCCCCGGCCCGCCTACCGTGGACGGCGTGACCCAGACCCGTGAACAGAGCCGCAGCCCCGAGTTCCGCCTGGCCCAGGGCGCGCTCGGTGGGCTGCGCGAGGACCTCTTCCGCAACGCCTTCGCCTACCGCCCGCTCCTGCCGAGCCCGGCGGACGGGCGGCTCGGGCGGCGGCTCCCGGACCGGATGCGCGCCCGCTTGGCGTGGACCCCGCACGCGCTGGTCGCGGGCTGTGCCTTCGTCGTCTTCCTGATCGGCGCGGCGGTGGCCGAGGGTTCCGCCCCGCCGATCATGACGGTGTACGCCTTCGTGCCGGCGCTGATCGTGCTGATGACGCTCGTCCGCCCGGTCCTCGCCTTCTGGGCGTCGCTGCTGGTCACGCCGTTCATGGGCTTCGCCGGCGGCTTCGGCGACGGCTGGCCCTGGACGGCGAACATGTTCGCCGCGCACGTCGTCGTCATGACGGTGGTCGCCGCCCGCACCCGGCCCCGCACCGCCGCCTGGATGTGGCTGATGACCTGCGGATACGCGGTCTTCGCCGAGTTCTTCATGCGGTCCGAGTACACCACCGACGCACCGCCGCTCCTCTTCGTCGCCGCGCTCTCCCTGCTCGTCGTCACCGTCGTCCAGGTCCGGCGCCAGGCCGAACAGGAGGTCACCGCGCAGCAGACCGTGACCGCCCACGAGCGCTCCCGCCGCACCCTCCTCGAAGAGCGCACCACCATCGCCCGCGAGCTGCACGACGTGGTCGCCCACCACATGTCGGTGGTCGCCATCCAGGCGGAGGCCGCCCCCTACCGGGTGGAGAACCCGCCGCCGGAGCTGGAGCAGGCCTTCGTCACCATCCGCGAGAACGCGGTGGCGGCCCTCACCGAGCTGCGGCGCGTCCTCGGGGTCGTACGGGCCGAGGACTACGAAGCCCCCGACGCCCCGCAGCCCACCCTCGCCGACCTGGACGGGTTGGTCGCCAACGTCCGCGACGCCGGGCTCGACGTGCGCAAGACGGTGACCGGCGCGGTACGCGAACTCCCCCAGGGGGTCGAGCTGTCCGCGTACCGGATCATCCAGGAGGCGCTGAGCAACGTCCTGCGGCACGCGCCGGGCGCCGAGGCGAAGGTCGAGGTCAGCTACGTCCTCGGCGGGCTCGGTCTGCGGATCGTCAACGGCCCCGCGCGCGGACCGGTGAACCCCTCGCCGGGAGCCGGCCACGGCATCACCGGCATGCGGGAGCGTGTGACCATGCTGAACGGGGAGATGACCGCCGAGCCGGCCGAGGACGGCGGCTACGAGGTCACGGCGTTCATCCCGGTGGCGCGCGAGGAGGCCGACCAGTGATCCGCGTACTGATCGTCGACGACCAGATGATGGTCCGCGAGGGCTTCTCCGTGCTGCTCGGCGCGATGCCGGACATCGAGGTCGTCGGCGAGGCCGTCAACGGCCGCGAGGCGGTCGCCCAGGTCGCGGCGCTCCACCCCGACGTGGTCCTCATGGACATCCGGATGCCGGAGATGAACGGCATCGACGCCACCCGCGAGATCGTGGCCGCCGACGCCGACGCGAAGGTGCTGGTCCTGACCACCTTCGACCTCGACGAGTACGTCTACCAGGCGCTGCGCGCCGGGGCCTCCGGCTTCCTGCTGAAGGACGCCTCCGCGCGGCAGCTGGCGGACGGGGTACGGGTGGTGGCGGCCGGCGAGGCGCTGCTGGCGCCGACCGTCACCAAGCGGCTGATCACCGAGTTCGCGAAGGCGGCCGAGACGCCCAGGCAGCCGGCGTTGTCGCAGGTGGGAGAGTTGACCGAGCGGGAGACGGAGGTCCTGGTGCTGATCGCGCAGGGGCTCTCCAACGCGGAGATCGCGGACCATCTGGTGGTCGCCGAGTCGACGATCAAGACGCATGTGAGCCGGATCCTGGTGAAGCTGGGTCTGCGCGACCGGACGCAGGCGGCGGTCTTCGCGTACGAGGCGAGACTGGTGCGGGTGGGCGGATAGCCGGGCGCGGACGCGGTGGGTAGCGTCCGGTCATGGACGTTGCCTTCGACCCGTGGTCGCCCGAGTTCGTCGCCGATCCCTACCCCGCCTACACCGAGCTGCGGGCCCGCGGCCGGGCCCACTGGTTCGAGCCGACCCGGCAGTGGCTGATCCCCCACTACGCGGACGTGTCGGCGCTGCTGCGGGACCGGCGCCTCGGCCGGACGTACACCCACCGCTTCACCCACGAGGAGTTCGGCCGCGAGGCGCCCCCGGCCGCGCACGAGCCGTTCCACACCCTCAACGACCAGGGACTTCTCGACCTGGAGGGGCAGGACCACACGCGGATCCGGCGGCTGGTCTCCAAGGCGTTCACCCCGAGGACGGTGGAGAACCTGGCGCCGATGGTGGGGCGGCTGGCCGCGGACCTGGTGGCGGGGCTCGTCTCCCGGGGCGGCGGGGACCTGCTCGCCGAGGTGGCGGAGCCGCTGCCGGTCGCGGTCATCGCCGAGATGCTGGGCATCCCGGAGGAGGACGAGGAGCGGAACCGGCTCCGCCCCTGGTCGGCCGACATCTGCGGGATGTTCGAGCTGAACCCGTCCCCGGAGACTGCGGACCGGGCGGTACGGGCCTCGATCGAGTTCTCCGACTATCTGCGGGAGCTGATCCGGCGGCGCCGGAAGACTCCGGGGGAGGACCTGATCTCCGCGCTCATCGGGGTCGAGGACCTCACGGAACAGGAGATGATCTCCACCTGTGTGCTGCTTCTGAACGCCGGCCACGAGGCCACCGTGAACACCACGGTCAACGGCTGGTGGACGCTGCTGCGCGAGGACGTCCGTCCGGAACCCGGAAAGTTGTCCACAGCTGTGGAAGAACTTCTGCGGTACGACACCCCGCTCCAGATGTTCGAGCGCTGGGTCCTCGACGACATCGAGATCGGTGGCCGGGTCATCCCGCGCGGCTCGGAGGTCGCCCTCCTCTTCGGCTCGGCCAACCGCGACCCGGCCCGCTTCGGCCCGACGGCGGACGTCCTCGACCTCTCCCGCGCCGACAACCCGCACCTCACCTTCGGCGCCGGGATCCACTACTGCCTGGGCGCCCCGCTCGCCCGGCTCGAACTGTCGGCGGTCTTCGGCGAGCTGCTGCGCCGCGCCCCGGGCCTCCGGCTCGCGGCGGAACCCCGCTGGAAGCCCGGCTACGTGATCCGCGGCTTCGACGAGCTGCTCGTGGAGGTGTGAGCGGGCGGGCCGGGCAGTCGACGGGCCGGGGAGGCGCCGGACGGGCCCCGCACGGGCCCGCCCCGCCCCCGGCCCCGCCCCGGCCCTGTCCCGAGTCAGCTCCGGGCGTTCTGCGGCTTCCGCGCCTCCTTCGGCAGCGTCAGCCCCCACGCCCCCGGCAGGACCGTCCAGGTCCGGCGTCGTACGGGTCCCGCCACCACCGAGTCGGCGCGGTAGCGGAAGTCCGGACCCGAGACCGTGAGCACCCGGGCGGTCGTGTGGAACGAGGGCGCCGACGGCAGGAGGAGCGTGACATCCGCCATACCGCCGAGGGAGCGGACCGTCACCCCCTCCACCGGCGCGCTCACATCGCTGAGCAGCACCCCGTCCGCCTCCACCCGGAGCCGGTGGGTGCGGACCACCGCCGGCGCGGGGGCCGGCCCGACCAGGGTGCGGACCAGCGAGCGGCAGGTGCCCCAGACGGTGGGCGGCACGACGCCCGCGGGACCACCCGCCGCCGCCGGGACGCACAGGTCGCCGAGGACCACCCCGTCGCTGTCGTCGACCAGCAGGTCCAGGCGCCGTACCGCCCCGTCCAGGACCGCGCGGGCGGCGGCCACCGCGCTCTGCGGCACGCCGAGGGCGTGCGTGACTTCGAGGGAACCCGGAGCGCCGATCGGAACGAACGACAGCTCCCCGTCGGCGAGCTCACGCTCCCGGTGCAGCAAGGTCACCGTGCGTAGCAGGGCGCGGTCGTCACCCACCACCACGGGGCGGCGCGATCCGCGCCGCGCCAGGGCCCGGGAGAATTCCTCCGGGCTGTCCGGAAGGCAGATCTTCGCCTCCGCTCCCGCACACAGCACATCTTTCGCGATCCGTACGGACTCGCCGTCATTCCGGCGGGCGACCGGGTCGATGACCACCAGCAGCTGGTCGTGAGCCGACACCTCGGTCCTTCCTCGGGTAGCATCTTTGTGCAAGAGCCCCTTGCGCTATTGCGCCAGGGGCTTCGTCTATTCCGGGGCACACCGGTGAGGCGGCGGACGCCCGCTGACCTTGACATGCCCCGCCCGGAAGGGGTGTACGCCTGTGCCCGCACTTGTGCTGCTCGGTGCTCAGTGGGGTGACGAGGGCAAGGGAAAGGCCACCGACCTCCTCGGTGGATCCGTTGACTATGTGGTGCGTTACCAGGGCGGCAACAATGCCGGCCACACCGTCGTCGTAGGCGACCAGAAGTACGCGCTGCATCTTCTCCCTTCCGGAATCCTCTCCCCGGGGTGCACCCCGGTGATCGGAAACGGTGTCGTCGTCGACCCGGCGGTCCTGCTCTCCGAGCTGAGCGGGCTGAACGAACGTGGCGTCGATACGTCCAAGCTCCTCATCAGTGGTAACGCGCATCTCATCACGCCGTACAACGTCACCCTCGACAAGGTGACGGAACGCTTCCTCGGGAAGCGCAAGATCGGCACCACCGGCCGGGGCATCGGCCCGACCTACGCCGACAAGATCAACCGCGTCGGCATCCGGGTCCAGGACCTCTACGACGAGTCGATCCTCGTCCAGAAGGTCGAGGCGGCGCTCGAGGGGAAGAACCAGCTCCTCGCCAAGCTCTACAACCGCCGCGCCATCGACGCCGCGCAGATCGTCGAGGAGATGCTCCAGTACGCGGAGCAGATCCGGCCGTACGTCGCCGACACCACCCTGATCCTGAACCAGGCGCTGGACGACGACAAGGTCGTGCTCTTCGAGGGCGGCCAGGGCACCCTCCTGGACGTCGACCACGGCACGTACCCCTTCGTCACCTCCTCGAACCCGACCGCGGGCGGCGCGTGCACCGGCGCCGGCGTGGGCCCGACGAAGATCAGCCGGGTCATCGGCATCCTCAAGGCGTACACCACCCGCGTCGGCGCCGGCCCGTTCCCGACGGAGCTGTTCGACGAGGACGGCGAGGCGCTGCGCCGCATCGGCGGCGAGCGCGGTGTCACCACCGGCCGTGACCGTCGCTGCGGCTGGTTCGACGCGGTCATCGCCCGGTACGCCACCCGCGTCAACGGCCTGACCGACTTCTTCCTCACCAAGCTCGACGTGCTGACGGGCTGGGAGCAGATCCCGGTCTGCGTCGCGTACGAGATCGACGGGAAGCGCGTCGAGGAGCTGCCGTACTCGCAGACCGACTTCCACCACGCGAAGCCGGTCTACGAAATGCTGCCGGGCTGGTCCGAGGACATCACCAAGGCCAAGACCTTCGCCGACCTGCCGAAGAACGCGCAGGCGTACGTGAAGGCCCTGGAGGAGATGTCGGGCGCCCCGATCTCCGCGATCGGCGTCGGCCCCGGCCGCACCGAGACGATCGAGATCAACTCGTTCCTGTAGCGGCACCCGCGGCCTCCGGCCGCACCCGCGCACACCGCGCGCCGAGGGCCCGCACCCCGTACCCGGGGGTGCGGGCCCTCGCCCGTCCGGACAGGCGCCCCCCGTGGTGCCCGGCATCAACGAGCCCGCAGGTCAGCGCCCTTGAGGCGCGAATTCAACTTGTGATCGCGGGGGCGCCGGGGCCTTAATGGGGCTTCACCGACGAGGGGGAATCATGGATCACACGATCGGGGCGGCGACGCCCCCACAGCCGTCGTCGCCGCCTCCGCCGGCGCACGCGCCCGCCGCCGGACCGGAGCCGTGGACGAACGGCATCGACATCGTCATCAGCAAGCGGCTGTTATGGGTGGGCGGGGCGGCCTATCCGCTCCAGAACATCGCCCGCGTCTACACCTTCACCCTGCACCCGCGCCGCAAGGAAGCCGTCGTGCGGTTCGTGAAGCGAGTGGCGCTCACGCTCGCGTTGGCGCTCGTCCTCACCCTTCTCGGCGGGCTGGCGACGATGGGCAGCCAGGAGACCGCCGAATCCGTCCTCACCTGGGTCTGGCTCCTCGCCGCCGCGGCCCTGGTCTACTCCCTCGTGGAGATGGTCACCGTCCTGACCGCGCAGTCCCACTTCGTCCTGGCCGTCGAGACGTCCGGCCCGTCGACCGCGCTGGTCACCGCCAAGGACCCCGAGCACCTGCGCAGGCTCGTGCACTCCATCGCGCACGCCATCGAGAACCCGGAGACGGAGTTCCAGGTACGGGTGGAGACGCTGACGATCAGCCCCAGCAACTACTACTTCGGCGACAACGTCAACATGTACGGCGGAACGGGCAACGTAGGGATGGCCGGCGCATGAGCGAGAGCAACTACTACTACGGCAACACCGTCAACATGCACGGCGGGACGAACAACACCGGCATGGTCAACCACCAGTCGGGAACGGTCGGCGCGCAGGCCTCCTCGCCCGCGCTCGAAGCCGCCGTACGGGAGTTGCTCCAGCTCCTCCAGGAGCTGCGGGCCGCCGTCCCGCCCGCGACCGCGCACTCCATCGACGAGACGCTCCCGGTCCTCGCCGCCCCCGCGGCGGACGCGCCGCCGGAGGACCGGCGCCGCGCCCTCATGACCGTCGCGGGCATCGCCGCCACGGCCGGGGCGATCGGCCAGCCCGTCCTCGACTCCGTCCGGGCGGTCCTGGAACTCCTCGGCGCCTGACGACCGGCCGGGAGCGCCCGCCTCCGCACGGAGGCGGGCTTCCGCCCCTGCGACGCACGGCACCGGACCCCACCCGGCCACACCCCTAGCCGCGGTAGTACTCGCCCGGCTCGCCGTCCAGCATCGGGAAAACCAGCAGGCGGTCCCGGCCCTTGAAGCGGTCCACGGTCAGATAGCCGGCGGTCCCGGCGTCCTCGCAGTCGCTGTCCGAGGCGTCGGCCACGGTGGTGCCGGGGCCGATGATCAGGGGCGTGCCGGAGCCGGCGAGGATCGAGGTGAAGGTGCAGCTGACCGAGTCGGGCCTCGGGTTGCCCTCGTCGTCGAGGCGGGGATAGACGTGGACGCGGCGGAAGACGGTGGCGCCGACGGGGCCCTGGGTGACGGTCACCTCGTCGCTGTAGCGGTCGCGGTTCTCGCCGTAGATCAGCGGGTCGTTCTCCATCTTCCACCGGCCCACGAGTCGCTCCGGCACGATGTCCGTGCCGGTGCGGGCCTTGCGGAAGGTGGCCTTCACCGTGCCGGACGACCACTCCACGACGTCGGGGGAGCGCAGCGTCAGGGTCTGGTGCGCGGCGGGGGTGCACCGCTGGTCGGGGACGCTCGTGGTGACGTCGGACTCGCCGAGGACGACCTTGTCCTCGTCGGCGGAGACGAGCCGCGAACGGCCCATGCACAGGCGCTCCTCGCCGACCTGGACGTAGACGGCGATCTTGGAGCCCGCGGCCCCCTGGCCGATCTCGATCCGGGCGGTCTCGCGGGGGTGGTCGGCCGAACCGCGCTGGACCCCCTCCCAGGCGCCCAGGAACGCCGCCGGCACGATCCCCGCCGGGCGGGCCGACGCGTCACCGGACTGCCCGCCGGTGGGGTTCTTCCGCCCGTCCCCACCGGTGTCCCGGCCCGGCCAGACGACGTAGGTCACCGTCGCCGCCGCGGCGACGGCGAGGGCCGTGCCCGCGGCGATCAGGCGGCCGCGCCGCCGCCGCTCGGGCCCCCTCGGGGCGGGAGGAGGCGTCGGGTCGCCGGGCCCGGCCCCGGTCGTCCCCCGGCCGTCTCCCGAGGTGCGGTCGGCGGATGGGCAGGCCCCGGATGTGCTGCCCTCCGTGCCGCCGCCCGCGGTGACGGCCTCCACCTCCAGGACCCGGGCGGCGTGCCGTCCGAGGCGGGCGAGCACCTCCGCCGGCAGCCACGGGTCGACGACGTCGACCGTCTCCACCAGCTCGGCGGCCGAGGGCCGCTCGGCCGGGTCCTTGGCGAGGCAGGAGCGGACCAGGCCGGCCAGTTCGGCCGGGAGGCCGGTCAGGTCGGGCTCGTCGTGGGCGATGCGGAACATCGTGGCGTGGACGCCGCTGTCCGCCGTACCGAACGGGGAGTGCCCCGTCGCCGCGTAGACGAGGACCGAGCCGAGGCAGAAGACGTCCGATGCCGGGGTCAGCTTCTCGCCCCTGACCTGCTCCGGTGACATGAAGCCGGGCGAGCCGACCACCGCGCCGGTGCTGGTCAGGCCGCCGTCGGTGACCGTCTCGACGGCGCGGGCGATGCCGAAGTCGATGATCTGCGGGCCGTCGACGGTGAGCAGGACGTTGGACGGCTTGAGGTCGCGGTGGACGAGGCCCGCGTCGTGGACGTGGGTGAGGCCCCGGGCGAGCCCGGCGGCGAGGGTGCGCACGGTCGCGGCCGGAAGCGGCCCGAACTCCTCGGCCACCACGGCCCGCAGCGACGGCCCGGGGACGTAGCCGACGGCCACCCACGGCGATTCGGCCGTCGTGTCCGACGCCAGCACGGGTGTCGTCCCGGTCCCGCCGACCCGCTCCAGGGCGGCGACCTCACGGGCGAACCGGCGCCGGAACTCCTCCTGCGCGGCCAGCTCCGCGTGCACGACCTTCACCGCGACCGTGCGGCCGCCGGACGAGCGCGCCAGGAACACCCGCCCCATCCCGCCGACGCCCAGGCGGCCGAGCAGACGGAACGGGCCGATGCCGGCGGGGTCTTCCGGGTTCAATGGATCCACGTCGACAGAGGATGCCAGACGGCCCCCCACCGGTTCTCGCCCCGCCGCTCAGCCTTCCCCGCAGACCCGCAGGCCCTGAGGCGTCGCGCACGGCAGGTGGCCGTGGGCGCGGACGACGTCCTGGCCGCCGCCGCGGCTCAGATAGGCGAGGAAGCTCGAGGTCAGCGAGTCGGCGGCCGGCTGCCCCCAGGTGTACGCGTACTCGATCTCCCGGTACGGGTACGTCGACGCGCCGATCTCCTCCACGTCGGGGACGCGGCCGTCGATGGCGACCCGGTGCAGGCCCTTTCGGCCGTCGGAGGCGCGGAGTTCGGTGTATCCGATGGCGCCGGGGAGCCGGGCCACGGTCGCCAGCACCTGCTCGGTGCTGTCGAGTTCGCAGCGCAGGACCTTCGCCTCCGGGTCGTCCGAGGTCGCGCAGTCGCGCGAGGAGTTCGCGGGCTCGTTGCGGCCCAGCACCCGGCGCTGGAAGACCTCGCGCGTACCGGAGTTGGCGTCCCTGCTGACCAGCAGGACCCGCCGGCTGGAGCCCCCGTCCAGCCGGCTCCAGTCGGTGATCTCGCCCCGGTAGAGGCGGCGGACGTCCTCGATCGACAGGTTGTCGACGGCCGTCCCGTCGTGGACGACGAGGGTGAAGAGGGAGACGGCGACCCTGTTCTCCCGCAGCTGCGGATAGCCGCCGGGCCCCCGCCCGTCGGAGAGCGCGACGACGGCGGGGGAGCGCTTGCCGCTCGCGGCCCCGGCCGCCGCCAGCTCCCGGATGCCCGCCGTCGAGCCGTGCGCGTCGACCAGGACGGTGGCGCCCTCGCAGTCCTTCTCGTACTCCTTCGCCACCTCCCGCACCACGGGGGCGAACGCCGTCGAGCCGGTGACCGTGAGCGTGCCCCGGGCGCAGCCGATCGGCGGCGGGGTCTCGTTGCGGACGATGATCGTGGCGAGGGTGACCACGCAGGCGGCGAGGACGAGGGCGATGTTGCGGGCCGCCGGGCTGAACGTCGGCGTCCGGTCGTCGACGCTCCTGCTGTGGTTGCGGTGGATGTCGGTCTCCCGGAGCGTGCCGGTCAGCTCGATCTCGTCCAGGTCCACCCGTCCGGAGAGCAGGACCAGCAGCTTGAAGTACTGCTTGCGGCCGAGGGACACCTTGGGCATCAGGACCGCGTTGCCCTCCTTGCGCAGCCGCGGCTCCGCCTCCAGGTGGCGCCGGACCCGCTCGAAGGGCTGGGGGACGGTGGCGACGACGGCCTGCACGGTCTTGTCGTCGAAGGTGACCCGCAGCCCCTCGAAGCCGTCGGACCGCTCGTAGTCCGCGTGGTGGATGTCGCGCAGGCCGTCGTTCTCGATCCGGAGCAGGACGAGCGTGGAGCCGTCGGTGCCGCCGACCTCGCCGACCCGGACGGTCATGTCCCCCACGGTCTGGTCGCCGTCGCGCAGGGGCGTGTTGAGCTGGACGCGGTAGCCGAGCCGCCTGCCCCGCTGCATGAAGCGTTCGTAGGCCACGACACCCGCCGAGACGAGGACACCGATGAGGGCGGTGACCACGGCGACGACGTTCTCGGCGGTTATCCACTCCATGCCCGCGACGGTACGGACGCGTGTGCGAGGCCGGGGGCGGTGTCGCGGGTCGCCATCAGGAGTTCTCCCTTCCTTCAGGTGGCGGCACTGATGTTGCTGGGGGCCGGGGGCGTGGGTGTAATGGCCACGAGGGGGCCCCGTCGGAGAGGAACCCCATGCGTGTCGTCGAAGTGACCGCCTACGGCGGTCCCGAGGTGCTGCAGATCGCCCGCCGGCCCGAGCCGGAGGTCGCCGACGCCCCGGGGCGGGTACGGGTGCGGGTGAAGGCCGCCGGGGTGCACCAGGCGGACCTGCGGATCCGCGCCGGCCAGTACGCCGCGGGCCTGGGCGACCTCACGCCACCGTTCGTCCTGGGCTCCGACTTCGCGGGCACCCTGATGGACCCCGCCCCCGGCATGCCGGTCGGGACCCGTGTGGCCGGTTTCGTGCCCTGGGCGGAGGAGCGCACCGGCGCGGGCAGCTACGCCGAGATCATCCAGGTCGAACCGGCCTGGCTGGCCCCGGTGCCCGACGAGGTCGACTTCACCACCGCGGCCTCGGTGCCGCTCTCCGCGCTCACCGCCCAGCAGGCCGTCGACATGCTGCGGCTCCCCACCGGCTCGATCGTGCTCGTCACGGGCGCGGGCGGGGTGGTCGGCCGGTTCGCGGTGCAGCACGCGGCCGCCGCCGGTTACCGGGTGCTCGTGGTCGCGAACGAGGGCGACGAGGCCGAGCTGCGGGTCCTCGGCGCCGACCACATCGTCCGCCGCGGGGAGCCTCAGGACGTGCTCGCCCAGCTGCTGGAGGCCGCCCCCGACCGGGTGGACGGCGTCTTCGACGCGGCCCTGATCGGCGCACCGGTGCTGCCGGTCCTGAAGGACGGCGGCGTCTTCATCTCGGCCTCGCCCGAACGGATGCCGACCGCGGAGCGGGGCATCTCGGTGACGGCGGTCCACGGGGCGCCGGACGCGCCCCGGCTGAAGGAGATCCTGGAACTCGTGGCCTCCCGCGGCCTGATCACCCGGGTGGCGGACGTGATGCCCCTGGAACTCGCGGCCGAGGCCCACCGCCGCGTCGAGGCGGGCCACCGCCCCGGCCGCCTGGTGCTCCTGGTCTGAGACCCCCCCGCGCCTCCGACCGCGCTCTAAGCCTCCGGTGACCCGGGGCCGGGACACCGGGCCGGACGACGCGTGCGCCCTCCGGCCCGGGCCCGGGTCACCGGGCGAAGTACCCCTGGACGTCGGCGACGAGGTCGACGCTCCCCGCATGGTTGGAGAAGGTGACCTTGCCGTCCACGACGGGAACGACCACCAGATTGGACACGGTCTCCCCGGCCGGCACGTTGACGTTCGACGCGCTGGTGCGGGTGGTGCCGTAGGGGTACGCGGTGATGAACGTGGACGCCGTGGTGTTGGTCGCGGTCACGTTGAGCACGACGGCCGTGACGTCGACCGCCGAGACCCCGGCCTTGCCGGCGACCGTGAGCTGGACGGTCCCCCCGGGACCGACCTTGGCCTTGGCCGCCCCGGTCCCGGCGCGGGTGTCCAGGACCCGGGAGGGGGCCAGCGGCTCGAACCGCGAACCGTGGGCGGCGTCCGTGTAGTAGCCCTGCACGTCGGCGATCAGGTCGACCGCGCCGGCGTGGTTGTAGAGGTAGACCTTGCCGTTGACCACGGGGGCGACGACCACGTTCGACACCGTGCGGCCCGCCGTCGTGTTCAGCAGTGACGGTCCCCACCAGTCGACCGTGTGGTCCTGCGGCACCACCGACACGACGGTCGAGGACGTCGGGCCGGCGGCGGTCACGTTCAGGACCACCGACCGCGCCCCGGCGGGCACGCCGCCCCTGCCTTCGACGGTGAGCGCCAGGGTGCGGTGGCCCGGCAGCTTGCCCTTCGCCGCGCCGAGGCCGCTGCGGGTGTCGAGGAGCCGCGCGGGCGTCAGGGGGCGGAAGAGGTCGCCGGAATCCGGGGTGTAGTACCCCTGGACGTCGGCGACGAGGTCCGCGGTCCCCGCGTGGTTGTAGAAGGTGACCTTGCCGTCCCTGACCGGCACGACGACCAGGTTCGGTACGGTCCGGCCGGCCGGCACGTTGAGATGGGAGGCGCTCGTCCGGGTGGTGCCGTACGGGTACGCGGTGATGTAGGTGGACGCGGTGGTGTTCGTCGCGGTCACGTTCATGACGACGGCGGTGACCCCCGTGGCCGGCACGCCGCCCTTGCCCCCGATGGTCAGGGTGGCGGTGCCCCGGGCGCCGATCTTGGCCTTCGTGACACCGAGACCGGTCCGGGTGTCCATGACGCGCACCGGAGTGACGCCCGTGAAGGTCTCGGAGGCGGTGGGAGTGGCGTTGCGCAGGACCGTGTGGCCGCTCGTCGAGAAGTCGGCGCCCACGCCGTCGACGGGCCGGGCGGTGAACGTCCAGGTGTACGCCCCGTTCCGCATCGGGTTCTCGGCGGCGTCCCGGCCGTTCCACCGGATGTCGATGCGTTCGCGGGCCTCCCCGCCGGCCGCGAGGGCGGTGACCTCGCCGGTGGCGTTGTGCCGGATGCTGAGGTTCCACGACGCGACGGGCTTGCTGAGGGTGAGCGTGGTGAGCATCGGGGCGGCGGCGGTGGCGTCGACCGCGTCGGCGCCCCTTCCGTCGACGACCGACAACGGCTGGGTGGCGATGCCCGCCGGGACGAGACGGACCCGCTCGGCGGCGTCGACGTACGCCGCCCCGCCGCCGAAGCGGTCCACGGTCCAGCGGATGTGGCGCTGGGAGACGCCGGTGTCCGGCAGGTCGCCGATGACCCGGCTGACGGTCCGGGACGAGTCGACGCCGGTGAGGACGAGCTTTCCGGCGGTCTTGTCGTGGGTGACGACGTAACCGTCGCCCAGCAGGGCCTCGCCGGACGGGACGGGGCGCGACGCGCCCGTCCACATGTCGCGGACGCCCGCCGGACCGTTCGGTCCGCACAGCCAGTACATCCAGCGGCCGACCACCTGGAGCTCCTGCGCGACGCAGGGAAGGATGCCCGGGTAGGAGGCTATCGCGTCGGCGTCCAGCACGAATCGCCGGACGACGGTGCCCTTGTCGGTGGTGGAGGCCGCCCAGTTGGCGGAGCCGTGCAGAGCGGTGGCTCCCGGGGGGTATTTCCGGAGCGTGTTCGCGGTCAGGTCGGTGACGGCGTTCTCGCCGGTGGGGCCGGGGATGGTGTGCAGGAGCTGGTGGGGTGACGCGTCGGTGAGGAGGCTGCCCTTCTCCCCGGTGGCCACGGTGCTTCGGCCCGGCCCGGCGACCGCGTAGGTGTCGAAGGCCTGGTCGTGAGCCGAGAAGCGCGCGAAGCGCCCGTCGCCGAGGCCGATGAGGCGGGCACAGGCCGTGTCGTCCGCGGCACAGGCGGGCAACTGCCCCGCGAAGCGGGCGCGCTCGCCGATTCCGGCCGCGCTCACCGTGCGGACGTGTGCGCCGGCCTTCCCTGCGGCGGAAGCGCTGTCGTCGACGACGGCCAGCCGGCCCTGCGTGATGGCGATGCCCCGGATGTGCGCGGTGAGCGGCGTGAACCTCTTCACCAGGGCCGCGACGGGCCTGCCCTCGGCGTCGGCCGTGATGCGGCGCACTCCCCAGTCGGTCGAGCCGCTGCCGCCGATGACCACGGCGGTGCCGTCGGGCCCCGTCGAAAGGGCCTGTGTGGACCGTGCGACGAGTTCGACGGCTGCGCCTCCGGCGATCGGCTGTCGGTAGACCTTACCCAGGGTGTCGCGGTAGACGAGCTGCTCGCCGACCACGGCGACCTGCTGGGACTCGGCCAGGGCGGGGCCGAGGTCCACCGGGACGGGCGGCGCGGCGAGGTCGGAGCGCGGGAGGAGCAGGACGGTGCCGTCGGCGGATCGCAGGGCGACGTGGCGGGGCGAGAGCGCCATCGGGTAGGCCCCGGTGGGCAGCGGTGCTCCGATCCGGGTGACGCGGCCCGTCTCCTTGGAGACGAGGGCCGGCTGGACGGCCTGGCCCGGAGCGTACGTCGTCATGAGGACGTGGGTGTCGTCGGCGTCGTAGGGGACTCCGAGGAAGCCGTCGCCCGCCGCGTCGGTGACGGGCAGGTCCAGGGTCGTCCCGTCGGGGCGCACGGAGAGCAGGTGCGTCTCCGTGGCGGTCCGCCCGGTGCCGTCCGGCTTGGCGACCATCTTGTGGGCGACGACCGTGGAACCGAAGACCCGGACGCCCCCGTCCAGCCCGTCCGGGAGGGCGACGGTCCGCACGGTGCCGTCGGCGTGACGGAGTTCCACCTCGCCCGCGCGCAGATAGGCGAGCACGTCGGAGCCGGTCCCCTGGACGGCTGTCCACGGCGTGTCGGGCAGCGTGACCGGGACGGTCTTCCCGTCCGCGTAACGCGTCCACTGAGTGCCCGCCAGGCCCTCCTCGGTGTGGAACACGCCTTCTGTGCCCGCCGCGTCGGCTTCGCGGTAGCGGGACCGTTCCGCCAGGTACGGCGTTCCGCCGCGCGGCGTGGTCTTGAAGGCCGCCGGGACGACGACCTCTTCGGTCGTGTCCGTTGCCGCGGCGGCGGGCGCTCCCGGCCCCGCGGACGGTGCCTCTTCCGCTCGCGCGACCGTCGCCGACGGCAGCGCGCCGCCGATCGTCAGCGCGATGCCCATCGCGGCGGCGAACGCGCCCCGCGTCAGGGTATGACGAACCACTGATCCCTCCCCGGACTGCCCTGCCGTGCCCCCACCGCAGGTGAGCCGGAGCCTAACAGTCCTCTCCCCGCACGCGGACCGTGGTTTCGAACTCGTTCAAGGGGTCGTGGGGCGAGGTCTCCTCCTGGGACTTCCCGCCGTCCGATCCATCGTTCGGCCCCCTAACGCCAGGGGTAATCTGCGGGCATGAACCCCGACGCCGCGGACGGCGCCCCCGGCGAGGACGAGCGGCGGACCCCCGCCCGGCTCCGCGCGCTGCCGAGCCGTCTCCTCGCGTTGACCGCCGCGCGGGCGGACCGCCTGGTCTGTGCCGGTCTGGCCGAGCAGGACGCCCGTAAGTGGCACTACACGGTGCTCGTCTCGCTGGACGAGTTCGGGGCGACCAGCCAGGCCGGCCTGAGCCGTCGCACCGGCATCTACCGCAGCGACCTCGTCGCGGTCATCAACGAGCTCGCCGAGCGCGGCCATGTCGAGCGCACCCCCGACCCCGACGACCGCCGACGCAACGTCGTCACGCTGACCGCGTGCGGCGGTGAGCACCTCCGGCGCCTCGACCGGGTCCTCGCCGGAATCCAGGACGAGCTGATGGAGCCGCTGTCCCCGGCCGAACGGACGCTGCTGACCGGCCTGTTGGAGCGCGTGCTCCAGCGGTGAGAAGCCGCGGCACGAGTGTCACGAATGTTGGTCTAGACCTTGACAGGTCCAGACCAAAGCGGGTTCGCTGGGCCTTCCCCCACGGAAGGACGAGCGCATGCTGCGACGCCTGCTCATACTCGTGTCCGCTCTCTGTACGGCCGTCGGACTGGCCGTCTTCCTCCCCGCCGCGTCGGCAGGCGCGGCCCCCGCCTGCGTGGCCGGCTGGAACTCCTCCAGCGTCTACACCGGCGGCATGACCGCCTCCTACAACGGTCGCAACTGGTACGCCAAGTGGTGGACCCAGAACGAACGCCCCGGCACCTCCGACGTCTGGCGCGACGAGGGCGCCTGCGGCGGCGGTACGACCCCGCCTCCGACCTCCGGATTCGTCGTCAGCGAGGCCCAGTTCAACCAGATGTTCCCGAACCGGAACTCCTTCTACACGTACAGCGGCCTGACGGCCGCCCTCAGCGCCTACCCCGGCTTCTCCAACACCGGCAGCGACACCGTGAAGCGGCAGGAGGCCGCCGCCTTCCTCGCCAACGTCAACCACGAGACCGGTGGCCTGGTCCACATCGTCGAGCAGAACACCGCCAACTACCCGCACTACTGCGACCGCAACCAGCCCTACGGCTGCCCCGCCGGCCAGGCCGCGTACTACGGCCGCGGACCCATCCAGCTCTCCTGGAACTTCAACTACAAGGCCGCGGGTGACGCCCTCGGCATCGACCTGCTCAACAACCCGTACCGCGTCGAGCGCGAGTCGGCCGTCGCCTGGAAGACCGGCCTCTGGTACTGGAACACCCAGAACGGCCCGGGCACGATGACCGGCCATCAGGCGATGGTCAACGGCGCCGGATTCGGCCAGACGATCCGCTCCATCAACGGCGCGCTGGAGTGCGACGGCAAGAACCCCGCGCAGGTCCAGAGCCGGGTGAGCAAGTACCAGCAGATCACCCAGATCCTGGGCGTGCCGACGGGCGCGAACCTGTACTGCTGACGCCCCGCGCCTGCGGCCCGCCCGGCCGCACGGGGGTGTGGCGAGGAGGAGGGAGCGGATCACCCGCCCCCTCCTCCTCCCGTCTCCGGATCCGCCTTCGGATCGGGTGGCCAAGAGGTCAGGAGCTGACCTATTGCCCGCCTAACGTCGGGGACATGACCGAGACCAAGGCCGTCCCGGACGGCTACACCACCATCACCCCGTGGGTCATCACCGACGACACCGCCGGGCTCATCGACTATCTGCGGCGCGCCTTCGACGCCGAGGAGCTGGGCCGGTTCGTCCTGGAGGACGGATCGATCGGGCACGCCGAACTGCGCATCGGGAACGGCCGGCTCATGGCCTTCGACAGCCCGCCGGGCTGGGGCCCGACACCCGCCTTCGTACGGCTGTACGTGGAGGACGCGGAGGCGGTCCACCGACGGGCCGTCGAAGCGGGCGGGACCTCGGTCACCGAGGTGACGCACCTCTTCTTCGGCGACAAGGTCGGCCGGGTCCGCGACCCGTTCGGAAACCTGTGGTGGATCCAGACCCACATCGAGGACGTCGACGAGGAGGAGATGGCGCGGCGGCTGACCGACCCGGAGTTCACCCGGGCGATGGCGTACGTGGCGTCGGCTCTGCCCCCTCCGGAGGAAGGGGCGGGCGGCTCGCGCTGACCGCCTCCAGCGCCGCCGACAGCCGGTCCAGCACCCGTACCGTCTCCGCGAAGGCGTCCTGGCCACCCAGTTCGCGCGAGAGCAGGGCGGCCAGCTCCGCGTGCCCCGGGTCGATACGGCGGATCGCCTCCCGGCCCTCGGGCGTCGGGGCCAGGAGCTTGGCCCGGCGGTGGGCCGGGTTCGGCTCGTACGCCGCGAGTCCCCGGCCCACCAGCAGGTCCGCGATCCGCTGCACGCTCTGTCGCGTGATGCCCATGGTCCGGGCGATCCCGGCGACCGGCAGCGGCTCCGGGAGCACCGCTCCCAGGACCTGCCACCAGGCCGCCGTGAGGCCGGCCGGCTCGGCCAGCCTCTCCGATACGGCGAGGAACTGGCCGTTCAGCCGGAACACCCCGAGCGCGGTCCGCGACAGCGCGTCCTGCTGCTCCCGGCTCACGGCTGCTCCGCGGTGAGCGTCTCGTAGGCGGCGGGGTCCGAGTCGTGGAAGAGGCGGTACCACGCGTCGAGCCTCCCGCCGCCGAACGCGCCCATCATCCCCAGGACTTCGCGGGCGAACGCCACCGGTTCGGTGGGCCCGGCCGTGATCAGGTCGCCGGCGCCGTCGCCGCCCTTGTCGGTCACGGCGTCCGTGTCGACGTAGTGCGCGGCGCCCCGGTAGCCGGTGGCCGCGAGGTAGAAGGAGACGGCGCTCGTATGGGCGCGGTCGTCGAGGAGTCCCTCGCGGGCGAGGCCGGCGGTGGCGCCGCAGATCGCCGCGACCGGTGTACCGGAGTCGAGGAGCGCGCGGGCCTTGGCCGCGAAGGGGGCGAGGGCGTCGCCGGTGTCCCAGAGGTCGGCGCCCGGGAGGATCAGCAGCGCGCTGTCCTCCGGCCGCAGGTCGTCGAGCGCCAGGTCCGGGGTGACGCGCAGACCGCCGAGGGTGGTGACCGGCTCGGTGGAGGGGCCGACGGTGCGGATCTCGTGGCCGGTGCGGGCGAGCCAGGCCGTGGCGTGGCCCGTCTCCCAGTCGGCGAGGGTGTCGTAGACGGCGAGGTGGACGGTGCGGGGCATCTCGGGCCTCCTGCGGAAGTCGGTACCGTGCCTTATGACAGAAGGCTGTCATAATGACAGCCTTCTGTCAATGTGCTCGGGCCGGGCCGCGCCGGACCCGTCCCCGCGCCCCTCCGGTCGCCGCCTCCCCGCGCCCCCTCACAAGGTGTCGCGTCCCGGTCGGTCTCGGTGGACAAGATGGTCATGGCCGCTCCGACCAGCGCTTCCTTACCCTGGGCCCATGACCCCTCATGTCGAACCCGACCCCCAGGCCGGCGCGGCCGTGAAGGCCGCCGACCGTGCGCACGTGTTCCACTCCTGGTCCGCCCAGGGCCTGATCGATCCGCTCGCCGTCGCCGGCGCCGAGGGTTCGTACTTCTGGGACTACGACGGAAACCGCTACCTCGACTTCACCAGCGGCCTCGTCTACACCAACATCGGCTACCAGCACCCCCGGGTCGTCGCCGCGATCCAGGAGCAGGCCGCGAAGCTCACCACCTTCGCGCCCGCCTTCGCCATCGACGTCCGCTCGGAGGCCGCACGCCTCATCGCCGAGCGCACCCCTGGCGACCTGGACAAGATCTTCTTCACCAACGGCGGCGCCGAGGCCGTCGAGAACGCCGTCCGGATGGCCCGTCTGCACACGGGCCGCCACAAGGTGCTCTCGGCCTTCCGCTCGTACCACGGCGCGACCTCCACCGCGATCAACCTCACCGGCGACCCGCGCCGCTGGGCCTCCGACACCGGCTCGTCGGGCGTCGTCCGCTTCTGGGCGCCGTTCCTCTACCGCTCGCCGTTCTACGCCGAGACCGAGGCCCAGGAGTGCGAGCGCGCCCTCGCCCACCTCGAGGACACCATCGCCTTCGAGGGCCCGGCCACCATCGCGGCGATCATCCTGGAGACCGTCCCCGGCACCGCCGGCATCATGACCCCGCCGCCCGGCTACCTCGCGGGCGTCCGCGCGATCTGCGACAGGTACGGCATCGTCTTCGTCCTGGACGAGGTCATGGCCGGCTTCGGCCGCACCGGCGCGTGGTTCGCCGCCGATCACTTCGACGTCGTGCCCGACCTGCTGACCTTCGCCAAGGGCGTGAACTCCGGTTACGTACCCCTCGGCGGCGTCGCGATCAGCGCCGAGATCGCCGCGACGTTCGACAAGCGGCCCTACCCGGGCGGACTCACCTACTCCGGGCACCCGCTCGCCTGCGCCGCCGCCGTCGCGACCCTCCAGGTGATGGAGGACGAGAAGGTCGTCGAGCACGCCGCCCACATCGGGGAGACCGTCCTCGGCCCCGGCCTGCGCGAGCTCGCCGAGCGCCACCCGTCCGTCGGCGAGGTGCGCGGCCTGGGCGTCTTCTGGGCGCTCGACCTCGTCAGGAACAGGGAGACGCGCGAGCCCCTCGTCCCGTACAACGCGACGGGCGAGGCCAACGCCCCCATGGCGGCCTTCGGAGCGGCGGCCAAGAAGAACGGCCTGTGGCCCTTCGTCAACATGAACCGCACGCACGCCGTCCCCGCCTGCAACGTCTCCGAGGCCGAGGCGAAGGAGGGGCTCGCCGCCCTGGACGCGGCCCTCAGCGTGGCGGACGAGCACACCGTCTGACGGACGGGGTCCCCCTCCCTCTGGTCTAGGGTGTCCGAAGCCGGACGGAGGGGGCCGACGATCATGGCCGCGAGCGGAGCTGTCACCCGCAACACCCTGCGGCGGCAGATCGCGGACGCGCTCCGTGACGAAGTCCTCGCAGGGCGTCTGCAGCCCGGCCAGGAGTTCACGGTCAAACAGATCGCCGAGCAGTACGGAGTCTCGGCGACTCCGGTGCGAGAGGCCCTGGTCGACCTGTCCGCGCAGGGTCTCCTCGACTCCGACCAGCACCGCGGGTTCCGAGTCCACCAGTTCTCGGTCGACGACTACCGCGGCATGGTCGAGGCCCGCATGCTCGTCGTCGACGGCATCTTCCGCCGCCACGCCCCCGCCCCGGCCCCGTTCACGGCCGCCGTTCCCGACGTCGGCATCGGCGTCGCCCTCGTCTCCGTGCGGCGCCGGGGCGAGGCGGCGGCCCGCGCGGCCCGCGCCGGCGACCTGGACGTCCTCATCGGCTACGACATCCGCTACTGGCGCGAGCTGGGCCGGCTGGTCTCCGCGAACGACTACATCGCCGACTTCCTGCACCGGCTGCGGGTCCAGTCCTGGGTGTTCTCCGTTCCCTACCTGCGCTCCGACGAGGACCGGCCCGGCTGGCTGTGGAGCGGACACGTGGACCTCGTCGACGCGATCACCCTGGGGGACGCGGAGGCGGCGGTCGCGGTCGTACGGGCGTACAACGCGCAGTCGCTGGAGTGGGCGGACCGCCTGGACCGCCAGGCGGGCCGCTGACCGGTCGTCCGCCGGAGCGCGTCCGCGGCCGGGCGGGTTGACCGGGGGCGTCGGCGGGCAGGTCACCAGCGGGTGTGCGACGTGCCCGGCGCCGATTACCCTGGCCGTCCCTGCAACTGACGGAGAGCGAGCCTCCCTTGGCCTGTGACCTGTGGCTGGTCCCCCTTGTCGACGTGCTGTGCCACAGCCCCGACAACCCCTTCGCCGAAGAGATCGCCGTCTACGACGCGGCCCTCACCGCGTCAGGGCTGCCCACCGTCCCCGTGTTCGCCTACATGCCGGGGCTCTCCGGCGACGTGGCGCCGGTCGCCGGATTCGACTACGACGCCCTCCACTTCCTCCGCCGCGCCTATCTGCTGCAGATCTGCGGCCTCCCGGTCGAGCCCGTCGGCGAACTGGGCGGGGACTACGAACAGCTCCTGGAGATGTTCGAGGCGACCGCGCAGCAGTCCCACCTCGTCTGGCACTACGACCACGCCGGTGCGTACGTCCCCGTGGACTTCCCGGCTCCGCTCTCCAACGACGAGCTCCTGGAGGGCGGCGGCCCGCTCGGGTCCTCGCAGGGGCTGCTGCGCGAGCTGCAGTTCGTCGCGCCGGCGATCGGGATCGACCCGGCCAACCCGCCGGCCCCGCCGCTGCCGCCGGAGCGGCCGACCTCGCTGGAGGAACCGGCGGGACCCATCGCGTACGACGACAGCCCGTTCGCCCGGGAGCGCCATGTGTGGCTGGGGCTCCACGCGGCGGCGACGCGGAGCCTCGGCCAGGGATCCATGATCGTCCTCAGCTGACCCGCCGCCCCGCGCGCTCCGCCCCCGGGCGGGACTTTCCGGACATGACCGAGGGCCGGTCGGGCAGGGGTGCCCGGCCGAGGCGTGTCCGGGTCCCCGCCCGGCGCCCTCGGCCCGCCCGCCCCCCCCGCTCAGCGCGGCTCGGGCGGGCGCTGGCGCGGCATGTTCGGGCGGGTGCCCGGGGGCAGCGGGAAGCGGGGCGCCGGGGGGCCGGTCTCCTGGCGGGGCGGTGTCGTGCCGACCGACTGGAGGGCCAGCGGCGCGGGGCCGGAGCGGAACTCCACCATCCAGTCCACCGTCTCCGCCCGGACCAGCTCCGTCACGTCCTCGGAGAAGCGCCGCAGCACCCCCAGGCACCGTTCCGCGGCCTCGCTCGCCGTCCCCTCCGTCGGCCCGAGGACCTCGCGCACGTTCTCCGACGCCCAGTCGAACTGCAGCATCTGGAGTCTGCGCTGCACCGCCTGGGCCGTCGCCACGTCCCTTATCCAGCCGGACGTGAGTCCGAAGTAGCGGTCGCAGGCCAGGCAGGCCGCCGCGAGAAGCAGGGACAGATAGCCCCAGCCGGCCACCCCGTGCGCCGCGAGCCCGGTCAGGTCGAGCAGCGGCAGCGCCGCGCCCGCGATCACGCCCAGCGCCGTACCGCTCCGCAGGGCGCGGGCGCAGCGGCGCTTGCGGACGCGGTCCGAGAGGTACCACTCGGCCGTGCGCAGGGCGTGGGACTCGACCCAGCGGTACAGCTCGTCCAGCCGCTCGGCGGGCTCGCCCCAGTCGCCGAGCGGGAAGGGCGCCCCGAGCAGATCGCGGGACGCGGCGGACCCCTCTGGTTGTCGTCCCACCCGCCCCTGGCCCTGCTGCCCGTGCTGCCCCGGCGGCGGCTGCGGCGGCTGCATCTCCGGCTGCTGGCTCACCGCGGGACTCCTCTGTTCAGCTCGGCGACGCTCGTGTCCTTCTGTGACGTGCGGTGCACGTGGTGCCTGCCCTTCCTACCGCCGAATGGTGGGCTGTGGGCCCGGAATCCCGGGATTTCCGCCCGCAAGAGGGTCTTGATCAGGTAGAGGAGCCCGCAGTTTCTCACTCGAAAGAGTTGTGTCCGCGTCGCGGGCGGGGACCACGTAGGCTCGGCCTACCGAACGTCAGCCGTCCGGATGCCCCGCGTATCCGGCGAAATGCCAGGAGTGACCGTGATTCCCGGTGGTGGCCAGCCCAACATGCAGCAGCTCCTCCAGCAGGCCCAGAAGATGCAGCAGGACCTCGCGCGCGCTCAGGAGGAGCTCGCCGCGACCGAGGTCGAGGGGCAGGCGGGCGGTGGCCTCGTCACGGCGACGGTGACCGGCTCCGGCGAGCTGCGCGGCCTGGTGATCGACCCCAAGGCCGTCGACCCGGAGGACACCGAGACCCTGGCCGACCTCGTCGTGGCCGCGGTCAAGGCCGCCAACGACAACGCCCAGGAGCTGCAGCAGGCCAAGCTGGGCCCGCTCACGCAGGGCCTCGGCGGCATGCCGGGCCTCGGCTTCTGAGCCGCCCCCGGCCCGCCCTCGCGGTCCGGAGCCGGCCGTCCCGTCGGGTTCTCCCAGGGTCCCGCGTCGGATCCCCAGGGCCTCAGGGCCTCGTACGCACCGCGTCGTACGAGGCCCTGCACGTCCCCGGCGACGGCCCCCGCAGGCCCCGGCGACGGCCCCGTACGCCTCTCGGTCCCCGCGCCGGACCGCCGCGCCGGACGTTCCGATGCGTGCCCCGGACTTCTAAGCCGACCCGGCAGCTACTACCGTAAGAATCAAGCAGACCCGAGAAGGGCGTTCCGTTGTACGAAGGCGTGGTTCAGGACCTCATCGACGAACTGGGCAGGCTGCCCGGCGTCGGTCCCAAGAGCGCGCAGCGGATCGCCTTCCACATCCTCCAGGCCGAGCCGACCGACGTGCGCCGGCTGGCGCACGCGCTGCTCGAAGTGAAGGAGAAGGTCCGGTTCTGCGCGGTCTGCGGCAACGTGGCACAGCAGGAGCAGTGCAACATCTGCCGCGACCCGCGCCGGGACCTGACGGTCATCTGTGTGGTCGAGGAGCCGAAGGACGTCGTGGCGATCGAGCGGACGCGTGAGTTCCGTGGGCGGTACCACGTGCTCGGCGGCGCGATCAGCCCGATCGAGGGCGTCGGCCCGGACGACCTGCGCATCCGGGAGCTGCTCACGCGGCTCGCGGACGGCACGGTCACCGAGCTGATCCTGGCGACCGACCCGAACCTGGAGGGCGAGGCCACCGCGACGTACCTGGCGCGGATGATCAAGCCCATGGGACTGAAGGTCACGCGCCTCGCGAGCGGCCTGCCGGTCGGCGGCGACCTGGAGTACGCCGACGAGGTCACCCTGGGCCGTGCCTTCGAGGGGCGGCGCCTGCTAGATGTATGACGACCGGGCCGACACGGCCCCCGCGCTCGTCCGTGAGCTCAAGGGAGGCACCCTCGATGTCTGACGCCACGCTGCACTCCATCACGCAGGACCCGGACGACTTCGCGGTCCAGATCGCCGACTCGATCGAGTCCTTCATCGTGGCCACGACGGAAGTGGCCAAGGGGGACGAGCCCGACAGCGCCGTCCCCTTCCTGCTCCTGGAGATCTCGCAGCTGCTGCTCGCGGGCGGGCGGCTCGGCGCGCACGAGGACATCGTCCCGGACGAGGCGTACGAGCCGGACACGGGCCCGGACGTGGACGTCGACGACCTGCGCATGCGGTTCGCGATGCTCCTGGAGCCCGTGGACGTCTTCTCCGAGGTCTTCGACCCGTACGAGCCCCGCAAGGCGCCCGTGCCCTGCCGGATCTCCGACAACCTCGCCGACATCGTCACCGACCTGCGGCACGGCCTGGCGCACTACCGCGCGGGCCGGACCAGCGAGGCGCTGTGGTGGTGGCAGTTCTCGTACTTCTCCAACTGGGGACCGACGGCCTCCGGCACCCTGCGCGCCCTCCAGTCCCTCGTCTCCCACGTCCGCCTCGACCAGCCGCTGGCCGAGCTGGACGGCCTCGACACGGACGAGGACATCACGGAGGACGACCTCGCGGAGGAGGCGGGCCGGGTCATGGCGGCGGAGATCGGCGGCCCGCTGGGCATCGGCGTGCGCGTGGTGAAGAAGTAGCCGCGCGACACCCGCGTACCGCGTTTCGCGCCCTCGGCCGGCTTCCGGGGCCGGGATTCCGGCCCGGCCCGGGGCTGTCCGGTCTGTGACCCCGCCCACAAGTCCGCGTAGCGGGCCGACGCCGGGGCAGGGAGTCGTCCACGGGCGGCCCGGGCCGAGGGTCGTGATCACTACCTGAGCGGGACATCTCAGGATGTGATATACGGTCGGCGATTCCGGGCTGCTCGTTAGACTGAGCCGACCGCAGTGATGACTGCGGCAGACACTGAACGAGGAGCGCACGTGGGCCTTGTCGTGCAGAAGTACGGAGGCTCCTCCGTTGCCGATGCCGAAGGCATCAAGCGCGTCGCCAAGCGAATCGTGGACGCCAAGAAGAACGGCCACCAAGTGGTCGTCGTGGTTTCCGCGATGGGCGACACGACGGACGAGTTGATCGATCTCGCCGAGCAGGTATCCCCGATCCCTGCCGGGCGTGAATTCGACATGCTGCTGACCGCCGGAGAGCGGATCTCCATGGCCCTGCTGGCCATGGCGATCAAGAACCTGGGCCACGAGGCCCAGTCGTTCACGGGCAGCCAGGCCGGTGTCATCACCGACTCGGTCCACAACAAAGCGCGCATCATCGATGTCACGCCGGGCCGGATCCGCACCGCCCTCGACGAGGGCAACATCGCGATCGTCGCCGGCTTCCAGGGCGTGTCCCAGGACAAGAAGGACATCACCACCCTGGGGCGCGGCGGATCCGACACCACCGCCGTGGCGCTGGCCGCCGCCCTCGACGCCGAGGTCTGCGAGATCTACACCGACGTCGACGGTGTGTTCACGGCCGACCCGCGCGTGGTCAAGAAGGCGAAGAAGATCGACTGGATCTCCTTCGAGGACATGCTGGAGCTCGCCGCCTCCGGCTCCAAGGTGCTGCTGCACCGCTGCGTCGAGTACGCACGCCGTTACAACATCCCGATCCACGTCCGCTCGTCCTTCTCGGGGCTTCAGGGCACATGGGTCAGCAACGAGCCGCAAGGGGACCGCAAGGTGGAGCAGGCCATCATCTCGGGCGTCGCCCACGACACCTCCGAGGCGAAGATCACCGTCGTCGGCGTGCCGGACAAGCCGGGCGAGGCCGCGGCCATCTTCCGGGCGGTCGCCGACGCCGAGATCAACATCGACATGATCGTCCAGAACGTGTCCGCCGCCTCCACC
This sequence comes from Streptomyces sp. NPDC008121, assembly GCF_042957155.1. NCBI lineage: Bacteria > Bacillati > Actinomycetota > Actinomycetes > Kitasatosporales > Streptomycetaceae > Streptomyces > Streptomyces sp. NPDC008121. The sequence continues at coordinate 471,884 of NZ_JBIBHT010000004.1, forward strand.
GGCCTCACGGACATCTCCTTCACCCTTCCCAAGGCCGAGGGCCGCAAGGCCATCGACGCCCTGGAGAAGGCGAAGGGCGCGATCGGCTTCGAGTCGCTGCGCTACGACGACCAGATCGGCAAGATCTCCCTGGTCGGCGCGGGCATGAAGACCAACCCCGGCGTCACCGCCTCCTTCTTCCAGGCGCTGTCCGACGCGGGCGTGAACATCGAGCTGATCTCGACCTCCGAGATCCGCATCTCGGTCGTCACGCGCGCGGACGACGTGAACGAGGCCGTCACCGCCGTCCACACCGCCTTCGGGCTGGACAGCGACTCGGACGAGGCCGTCGTCTACGGCGGCACCGGTCGGTGACGCACCGGTGACGGTGACCCCGGCCGTCCGCCTCCTCGCCCGCTCGTCGGTCCTCCTGCCGGTTCACGGGCCGGCGCGTGCCCCGATGCACGCGCCGTTCCACGCGCCGACGGGCGATCGACGCGTGCGCGAGCGGTGACCGGCCGATGAGCGGCAAACCGACGCTCGTCGTCGTCGGGGCGACCGGCGTGGCCGGCGCGGTGCTGCTGCAGTCGCTGTCGCAGCGCGCCGACGTCTGGGGCGAGATCCGCCTCGTCGCCTCCCCCCGCTCGGCCGGCTTGCGGCCGGCCGTGCGCGGGGAGGAGACCGAGGTCCTCCCGCTCTGCGAGGAGGCCCTGGACGGCGCCGACCTCGCGCTCTTCCTCGTACCCGAGGACGTGGCGGCGCGGTGGGCGCCGATCGCCGCGGCCAAGGGCGCGGTGGTCGTCGACACCTCGGCCGCGTTCCGGGCGGACCCGGACGTTCCGCTCGTGGTGCCGGAGATCAACCCGCACGCGATACGGGTACGGCCCCGCGGCATCGTCGCGAGCCCCGGCTGCTCGACGCTGGCGCTGATCGTCGCCGTGGGCGCCCTGCACGCCGAGTTCGGGGTCGCCGAGCTGGTGGTGACCGCCCACCAGGCCGCCAGCGAGGGCGGGCAGGCCGGCGTCGCCGCCCTGCGGGAGCAGCTGTCGCTGGTGGCCGGGACGGAGCTGGGCCACCACCCCGGCGACGTACGGCGTGCCGTCGGCGACGACACCGGGCCCTTCCCCGGGCCCGTCGCGCTCAACGTGGTGCCCTGGTCGGGCGTCCCGGCGGAGGACGGCTGGTCCTCCGAGGAGCTGCGCATCCGCCAGGAGACCCGCAAGATCCTCGGCCTCGCCGGGCTTCCGGTTGCCGCGACCTGTGTGCGCGTACCGGTGGTGACCGCCCACTCGGTCTCGGTCCACGCCCGCTTCGAACGCCCCGTCACCGTCGCACGCGCCCACGAGATCCTCGCGACCTCGCCGGGTGTGGTGCTGTACGACGATCCGGCCGCGGGCGACTTCCCCACCCCCGCCGACGTCGTGGGCACCGACCCCACCTGGGTGGGGCGGGTGCGCCGCTCGATGGACGACGAGCGGGCGCTGGAGTTCTTCGTCTGCGGGGACAACCTCCGCAAGGGCACGGCCCTGAACGCGCTGCAGATCGCCGAAGCGGTGATCCGCCAAGATGACCACGAGAGCCGAGACCGTCCGGAAATCGGCGTCGGGTGACCGCGCGTTTTCGTAGAATCTGTGAACGTCCTGTGATCAAGGCGTCAGCACAACGCTCTTGAACTGGGACGATGCGATGTTCGAGGATTGCCTTTCCCCCCTGCCGCAACCGCGGTCGGGTGGGACGCGTCTCTGCGTGCGCCCCTACGGCGTCCCGCGAGCGCACTGCGAACGCGCTGCGAACGTGCTGCGAAATCGGGGCATTGGGGAAGAACGGGTGCGCATGACGGCAAACGGCACACCGTCGAAAACGGTGGCGTACGCGTACAACCCTGACGGGGGGAAGCGTGTCCAACAGGCGTGGCAGAGCTACTCGACATCGCAGGGGTCGTCCCGCTCCGTGGCGCGGCGGTCGTTCCGGCCCGGGGCACGGTCGTCGTCCCCGTGCGCGGCACGGTCGTGCGTCCGCTCCGGCGGCCGCGGCCGGCCGGCGGCATGCCGGTGATCGCTCCCATGCCCACCCGAGGCCGGACGACCGGAGTGATCGGCATCCCCGCGCCGCGCGACGGCGCTGACGATGTGGCCGCAGGGACCACCGTCGACCATCTGACGGAGACCTACCGCGCCCATTACCGCTCGTTGCTCGGCCTCGCCGCGCTGCTCCTCGACGACACCGCCTCCTGCGAGGACGTGGTCCAGGAGGCGTTCATCCGCGTCCACTCGGCGCGCAACCGCGTCCGCGACCCCGAGAAGACCCTCGCCTACCTCCGCCAGACGGTCGTCAACCTCTCCCGCTCCGCGCTGCGCCGCCGCATCCTCGGACTCAAGCTGCTGTCCAAGCCGATGCCGGACATGGCGAGCGCCGAGGAAGGGGCGTACGACCAGCTGGAGCGCGACGCGCTCATCAAGGCCATGCGGGGCCTCCAGCGGCGGCAGCGCGAGGTGCTGGTCCTGCGCTACTTCGCCGACATGACGGAGGCCCAGGTCGCCGAGACGCTGGGGATATCGCTGGGGTCGGTGAAGGCGTACGGTTCGCGCGGCATCGCGGCCCTGCGCGTCGCGATGGAGGCCACGGCATGAGCACCGGCGCCAAGCCCCCTGGGGACACGCGCCCCGGCGACGCGCACTCCGGCGGCCCGGGTTCCGAAGGCCTGCGTGCCGACGGTCCGGGTTCCGAAGGCCCGGCACGGGGCGGTCCGGAGCCCGGTGGTGCGCGCGGGCTGCCCGACGGTGATCGCGACGATATGGGACACGGGATTGTGAACGACGGGCCCGACATGGCGCAGGCTGACGACCTCGCGAGGGGCGACGACCCCTTCGGAGGCGAGGAACACGCGCTGCGACGGCTGCTCCAGAGCGCCGTCGCCGACATCGAACCCACCGACGGCGCCCTCGACCACCTACGCCGGGCGGTGCCCGCGCGGCGCGCCCGCAAGCGGCAGGCCGTCGTCGGCATCGCCGCCGCCGTGGTGCTGATCGGTACGGCCGTCCCGGCGTTCGTGCACGTCGCCAACTCCGGCGGCACCGCCTCCGACCAGGCCGTCAACGCCGGACACGGCGAACAGGCCCAAGGCGGCACGGGCACCGAGACCGGCGTCGAGGGCGGCGAGAAGGGCGCGAACCCCCCGGCCGGGACCGCGAGCCCCAGCCAGGGCGAGGCCGCCGGGACCGGGACCCCCGAGGAATCGGCCACCGGAGAGGCGGGCGACACGACCCCCGGCTCCCCGCCGGTCGCCGACGCCCAGGTGGATCCCTCCCGGGTCTGCGACGCCGGCCAGCTCGGCGTCAGCTCGGTCCAGGCCGGCGCGCCCGACGCGGACGGCAAGGTCTACGGCACCTTCCGCATCGCCAACATCTCCGGCACCGACTGCGTGGTCAGCGGCGCCGGCAGCGTCGACTTCGAGGCCAGGGGAGCGGCCGACCGCTCCAAGATCACGGTCGTCGCCCATGCGGCAGGCGACGCGGCGAGCGGGCTGCCCGACCCCTCACAGGAGGCGTCCTCGCTGGTCCTGCAGCCGGACAACGCCTACGAGGTGAAGTTCGCCTGGGTCCCCGCCGAGACCTGCCCCACCTCGGGCAACTCGCCGGAGCCGACCCCTCCGACCGACGCCGGCGGGACCTCGACCGGGGCCACCGGCTCGACGGGCACGGACAGCGCCAACAACGCGGCGTCCACGCAGCTCGGCGCCGAGGACGGCACGCCGCTCGAAGGCAGCGTCGCGGTCAGCCACACGGCCGAGGCCGGAGGCCCGTCCGCCGCGGCGACCATCCCCAACGCCTGCGCGGGCACCATCTACCGCACCGGCGTCCTCGACGCCTCCTGACGCCCTCCCAGCCCCACGGACGCACCAGGCGCGGGCTTCTCCCGCAGCCGGGCCCCGGCGAGGGCCTGGCGGGGGGCTCGGAGAGGGCCCGGCGGGGGCTCGGCGGGGGCCCGGCATGGACCGCGCCGTGCCGTCCGGCAGCGGACCGCGCCGAGCCGTCCGGGGCTGTCCGTGCCGAGCCGTCCGGCGGCGGTCCGTGCCCCGGGGCTCCGCTAGACCAGCCCCAGCTGCTCGTCCCGCTGGGCCTCCGCCTCGCGGCGCAGCAGGCGGAACCACATGAAGATCACGAACCCCGCGAAGACGAACCACTCCGCGGTGTACCCGAGGTTCTGGAAGGCCTTCAGGTCCAGGGACGTGCCCGCCGCGACCGTCGCCGGCACCGGGGTCAGGCCGGCGGGGGAGTCGGCGAGGGTCACCCACGCGTCGTAGACATCGTCTGTGACCACGTTGACCAGGGCTCCCGCGCTGATCATGCCGAGCTGCCCCTCCGGCAGCCCGCCCGCCGCGTGCACGCCCTTGGTGCCCGCGCTCTCGGACGCCTGGAGCGCGCCCACCACCGTGACCTCACCCGACGGCGGGGCCGGTGCCTTCGCGCCGGCCGGCAGCCAGCCCCGTACCACCGGCAGGGACTTGCCGCCGTCCGTCTTCAGCATCGTCAGGACATAGCTGCCGCTGCGGCCGTCCAGCTCACGGTCCGGCACCAGGAACTGCTCGGCGTACCGGCCGCTCGCCTCCGCGTGCCGGCCCGAGGTCTCCTTGTCCACCGGCAGCAGCCGCTCCAGCGGCTCGGTCCTCAGCGTGCCCGGATCCGGGGCCTGCTCCGCCTCCTGGTGCGTGTCGACGCGGTCCTCGAACTTGCCCAGCTGCCACACGCCCATGAACAGGCAGAACGGGATCGCCAGCAGGACGAAGACGTTGATCCCCCACCAGCGGGGCGTTCTCAGGAACCGATACACCCCTCCACGGTACGCAGCCACCTCACCCCCCGACCGGCCGGGTCCCCAGGTGACGCGCGGCGAAGGCCAGCTCCAGGCGCACCTGCTTGATCCGCTCCTCCACCACCAGGGAGCCGTGCCCCGCGTCGTACCGGTACACCTCGTGGACCGCGCCGCGCGCCGCCAGCCGGTCCACGTAGTTGTCGATCTGGCGGATCGGGCACCGCGGGTCGTTGACGCCCGCCGAGATGTACACGGGGGCCGTCACCTTGTCGACGTACGTCAGCGGGGACGAGGCCTCGAACCGGTCCGGCACCTCCTCCGGCGAACCCCCGAAGAGCGTGCGGTCCAGCGCCTTCAGGGCCTCCATCTCGTCCGCGTACGCCGTCACGTAGTCGGCGACGGGGACGGCCGCCAGCCCCAGCGACCAGGAGTCCGGCTGGGTGCCGAGCCCCAGCAGCGTCAGATAGCCGCCCCACGAGCCGCCCGACAGGACCAGCTTCGCCGGGTCCGCCAGCCCCGACGCCACCGCCCACTCACGGACCGCGGCGATGTCCTCCAGCTCGATCAGCCCGACCCGGTGCTTCAGCGCGTCCGTCCACTCCCGGCCGTAGCCGGTCGAACCCCGGTAGTTGACCCGGACCACCGCGTACCCGTGGTCCAGCCAGGCCGCCGGCCCCGCGGCGAAGGCGTCGCTGTCGTGCCAGGCCGGACCTCCGTGCACCTCGAACACGGTCGGGAAGGACCCCTCGCCGTCCGCGGGCCGCTGGACGAGGGCGTGGACACGGCCGCCGGGGCCCTCCACCCACACGTCCTCCACCGGCACCGATTCCGGAGCCTTCGGGCCGGGCGGGTCCAGGACGACGCCGCCCTCGGTCGAGCGCACCACCGGCGGGCGGGCCGCCGACGACCAGAGGTACTCCACACTGCCGTCCGGGCGGGCCGTGGCCCCCGACACCGACCCGGCCGGGGTCTCCACCCGGACCAGCGCGCCCGTCGCGATGTCGTACCGCCACAGCTCGCTCCGCGCCTCGTAGCTGTGCGCGACCAGCAGTCCCGAGCCGTCCGGATACCACTCCGCCGACACGTCCCCCGGCAGGTCGAGACGCAGGTCCCGCTCCTCGCCCGTCGCCACGTCCCACAGCAGCGGCTCCCACCGGCCCCGACGCTGGTGCCCCACCAGCAGGCGGGTGTCGCCGTCCACCGGCGCGAAGCCCAGGACCGCCAGGCCCAGCTCCTCCGTGCCGCCCCTGGTGTCGTCCAGCTCGGCCAGGACCGACGCGTCGTCGGCCCGCAGGACGCGCAGCGCGCAGTGCATGGCGTCGCCGTGCTCCGTGTGCTCGACGGCGATCAGCGTCCCGTCGTGCGACAGATCCCCCACGCCCGCGGACTCGCGGTGCCGGTAGATCTCCACCGGCTCCGCCCCGCCGCGCACCAGATGGATCGTCGAGCCCTCCTCGTCCGTGGAGCTGCCCACCACGATCGTGCCGTCCCGGCCGATCGCCAGACCCGCCGGATAGGCGGGCGCGAGCCCCGGCACCGCGGGCTCGTCCGCGCCACCTTCGAAGGGCTGGCGCATCCATACGCCGAACTCGTCCCCGTCCTTGTCCGAGAACCACCAGATCCACCGGCCGTCCGGGGACAGCGCACCGTCCGTCGTCCCGTTCGGCCGGTCCGTGACCTGCCGCTGCGTGCCGCGCGCCCGGTCCCAGGCGTACAGCTCGTACGTCCCCGTCGCGTTGGACACGAACAGCGAACGGTCCGGTGCCTCCTCCGCCCACTCGGGCAGGGACACGCGCGACGCCCGGAAACGCTGCTCCCAGCGGGGGATCTCGGCGAACTCGTTGCTCTCAGTCATGGCACCCATGATGCTCCGCCCCGCCGACAAACGGTCCGGCCCCTCCGCAACCTGTGGATAACTCCGTCGGATGTGCCGTCCCGGCTTCGGAACGGCCGGTCGGGGTAGCGGCGTTGTCGGAGCCGCTGTCTACGATTCCGACATGACCGCATTCGTCGTCGCCGCCGTCTTCCTGCTGCTCTTCGGCGTCGGCGTGCTCCGCGACCGGCGGCGCTTCGGCAACGCCGTGTACCTCGGCCTCGCCGTCGCCTTCCTCTGCCTCGGCCTGCTCACCGAGATCGACGCGGCGCCGCAGGGCGTGGCCGAGACGGTCATGATCGTCGTGCTGCTGACCTTCTGCCTCGGCCCGGTCGTTCTCGCCGCACTGCTGTGCGCGAACGGCGTGAAGATGGTCCGCAAGGAGGGCAGGCACCCCTCCAACCTCCTCTCGCTCCTCGCCGGCCTGGGCATGTTCGCCCTGATAGGCCTGGTGATCGCCGCCCTGATCACGCGCTCCAAGCCCCTCGGCGTCGCCGTCGGGACGACCGTCGTGGTCCTCGGGTACATCTCCTTCCTCTTCGCCTGCTTCATCGGGTACTCCTACCTCTACGGGCGCATGCGGGTGCGCCGCGACGCCGGCTTCGTCCTCGTCCTCGGTTCCGGCCTGATCGGGGGGACGCGCGTTCCCCCGCTGCTCGCCGGCCGGCTGGAGCGGGGCCGCCAGGTGTACGACGCCCTGGCCGCCCGTGGCGGGCAGCCACCGGTGCTGATCGTCTCGGGCGGGCAGGGGGAGGACGAGGGCGTGCCGGAGTCCCACGCGATGGCGGGCTATCTGGTGGAGCGGGGCTTCCCCGCGGACCGGATCGTCCGGGAGGACCGCTCACGGACGACCGAGGAGAACATGCTCTTCAGCAAGCGTCTGATGGACGAGCTGGCCCCGGACGCGGAATGCGTGATCGTCACCAACAACTTCCACGCCTTCCGCGCCGCTCTGATGGCCCGTCGGGCGGGGGTGAACGGCCAGGTGGTCGGATCCCCCACCGCCGCCTACTTCTGGCCGACCGCGACCCTCAGGGAGTTCGCGGCGGTGTTCCTCCACTACCGGAAGGTCAATCTCGGGATCTGCCTTCTCCTGGCCCTGCTGGGGGTGGTGGCGGGGCTGACCGGCTCAGGACGCCTCTGATCCCGCGGTGGCGTACGACGGTGGTGGCGACCGCGGCGGCCAGCGCGCCGGCGCCAAGGCCGAGCGCCACTCCGGACGGGCCCGACTCGTCGACGACATCGGCGTCCGTGCCGGACCGGACCCCGGCGGGGGCGGGCTGCGGGGCCGGGTGATCGGCGGCGGTGGCGATCGGCCCGCCGCCCCCGAGGACGAGCGCGACGGCGGCGGGTACGGCGGCCCGTGCTATCTGCCTGGTGTCCATGTCTTCAGAGGACCGGAAACCGCCCGTCCGGGCCAGCGGGAGGCCCCCGTTCGGGTCAGTGGGTCACCGAGGAGGACCGGGGCGCGTCATCGGGGTGCGGTGACCGTCGGGTCGGCCACGGGGGTGTCCGCCTTGCTGTCGTCCGGCGAGAGCCACGCCATGCCGATGAGCAGGAAGACGACGAAGGCGATGCTCCCGGCGACCGCGGCCGTCTTGCGCGGCCGACGCCGGGAGAGCTCGGCGAGCCCGCCCTCACCGCGCCGAGGGGCCTGGCGCCGGGACGGCGCTCCGGCCGCGGGTCTCGCCTGCTGCGCGGTCCGGGGAGCCGGCTGATGCGCGCGCTGCCCCGGGTGCTGAGGGGAACGGCGGACGTGGGGCTGAGGGTGGGGCTGGGGGTGCTCGCGCCAGGCACCGGAGGCGAACCAGTCGGCGATGTCCCGGGCGGCGGGCCGCTGCTCCGGCTGCTTGGCCAGCATCGACAGGAGGTACGCCTCGAACGCGGCCGGCAGCCCCACGCCGAGCTGCCGGGGCGGAGCAGGCGGCGTGTCGATGTGCTGGTACAGCAGGGCCGTCGCCGTATCGCCCTGGAACGGGGGCCGTCCGGTGAGGAGTTGGTACAGCACGCAGCCGAGCGAGTACACGTCGGACGCCGACGAGGCGGGCTGTCCGAGCGCGCGCTCCGGGGCGAGATAGAGGCCGGTGCCGACGATCTGCCCCGTGGTGGTCAGTGCCCCCGACGGATCGTCGACGAACCGGGCGATACCGAAGTCGGCGAGTTTCACGGCCCCGCCGGCGTCGACGAGGAGGTTCCCGGGCTTGATGTCCCGGTGGACCACACCCTCCCGGTGCGCCGCGGCGAGCCCGGCGGCGGCATGAGCGGCGACGACGGCGACCCGCTCCGGCGGCAGTACGGAGGGCGCGCCCGCGTCGGAGGCGAGGCTCGGCCCGTCGACCAACTCCATGACGAGGAACAACTTTCCGTCCCACGTACCGAAGTCGAAGACCCCCACCACATGCGGATGACTGAGCCGCGCGGCGGTCTGCGCCTCCAGCCGGAACCGGTCGCCCGCCGACGGGTCGACCTCGTGCCCGAGCATCAACTTCACGGCGACGGAACGCCCGAGCACCTCGTCGGTGGCCTGCCACACCTCGCCCATACCGCCACGCCCGATACACATCTGAAGCCGATATCGGTCCGCGACCAGCACCTGAGACCCAGCCTTTCGTCGGTCAGCCCACCTGACAGGAACACTCCAGAGTAGAGCGACCCGATCACCGCCCCACTCCCGAGGCACCCTCCGACCGACCTTGAAACGATCTCGCGACAACCGACACCGCCCCTCCACGGACGGAGCTCCGAAACATCCCGCCCTGCGCGGACGCCCAGACGGGCATGACTCCATGACTGGACGTCAGTCAGGTGGCCCAGTCACGGAACAGACGCAGTACTTCGCCGAGGTTGAGAGGACCGCAGGACGCCTGGAAGGCGTCATCCGACACCTGCACCATGATCCAGTCGGAGTCGCTGCGCCGGACGTCGGTGCGGGCGCGGGGCCGGCCGGCCAGAGACGTCTCCGCGAGATCGATGCGGACGGTCCAGCCAGGGTTGTCGAGCGTCGCGATGCGCACGCCCCACTCGTGTTCCCAATCACCGTCGCACTGGGCTTTGTACCAGTGCTGAAGCCAGCTGAGTTCCCCGCTCGTGTCCGACATGGCTGATGATCCTACGAGGCGGGGTCGTAGTGAGCGACGTGCGGAGGGGAACGGAGACGGAAACAGGTGAGGCACCTACGGAGATCCGTAGGTGCCTCACCTGGTGTTTCGGCTGTCGGGGTGGCGGGATTTGAACCCACGACCTCTTCGTCCCGAACGAAGCGCGCTGCCAAGCTGCGCTACACCCCGATGTCACTGCTCGGTTCTTCACGTCGCGGCGACATCGATTACTTTAGCCCACCCGCGCCCTGAGACGAAATCCGGTTTTCGCGGGGCCGGACCGCAGGTCGGACGTGGTCCGGAGAAGCTCCGGGGCACCAGGGCGCTGCCCAGGACGGAGTCGATCACCACCCCGCCGCGGCGGCCGGGGCGGTCAAGGCGCGGAAGGCCGCCGCCCCCCCGGGGCCGCCGTAGAGGGGCGAACCGGTCAGGCGCGCGCCGTCAGCGTCAGCAGTGTCGCCTCCGGCGGACAGGCGAAGCGGACCGGGGTGAACCGGTTGGTGCCGCACCCCGCCGAGACGTGGAGGAAGGATGTCCGCTCCTCGACCGTGTGCGTCGAGAGGCCCTTGACCCGGTCCGTGTCCAGGTCGCAGTTGGTCACCAGCGCTCCGTAGAAGGGGATGCACAGCTGCCCGCCGTGCGTGTGCCCCGCCAGGATCAGCTCGTACCCGTCCGCCGTGAAGGAGTCGAGCGTGCGCAGGTACGGCGCGTGCACCACGGCCAGCGAGAAGTCGGCCGAGGCGTCGGGCCCGCCCGCCACCCGCTCGTAACGGTCCCGCTTGATGTGCGGGTCGTCCAGGCCGGTGAAGGCCAGCTCCAGGTCGGGCAGCTTGAGCCGGCCGCGGGTGTTGGTCAGGTTCACCCAGCCCGCCGCGTCGAAGGCGTCCCGCATGCCCTCCCACGGGTTGTGGACGGCGCCGACCACCGGGGCGTTGCCGTTCAGCCCGTGCCGGCCCTGCGTCTTCTCCAGGAGATAGCGGGCCGGATTGCGCAGCCGGGGGCCGTAGTAGTCGTTGGAGCCGAAGACGTACACCCCCGGGAACTCCATCAGCGGCCCCAGCGCGTCCACGACCTCCGGCACCGCCTCCGTGTCGGAGAGGTTGTCGCCGGTGTTCACGACGAAGTCGGGGCGCAGACCCGCCAGCGACTGCAGCCACGCCCGCTTCTTGCGCTGACCGCACACCATGTGGATGTCCGATACCTGAAGGACCCGCAGATCCCGCATCCCCGGAGGGAGTACGGGGATGGTCACCCGCCGCAGGCGGAACGAGCGGGCCTCGAAGCCCGCCGCGTAGACGATTCCGGCCGCGGCCGTCGCCGTGAGGCCTGCCGTGATCTTCAGGGGGATCCCGTACCGTGCGCGCATCCCCCCATGGTCGCAGACCGGGCCGCTCCGGTCGCCGCACGGGCGGCAGTCAAGCGGCAGCCGGGCCGGGGGAGGGTGCGCCCGCGGTCGTGGTGGGCGGCAGCCGGGCCAGGGGGAAGGGGCGGGAAGCGGTGTGGCCGGGCCGCCGGGCGTAATGCGGGGGCGGGCGGCGCGTCCCACCTGACACACTTGGCCCCATGACCACGCTCAAGGCCAAGCTGCAGGACGACCTCAACGCCGCCATCAGGGAGCGCGACGAGCTGCGCTCCTCGACGCTGCGGCTCACCCTCTCCGCGATCACCAAGGAGGAGGTCGCGGGCAAGACCAAGCGCGAGCTCTCCGACGACGAGGTGCAGAAGGTGATCGCCAAGGAGGCGAAGAAGCGCCGCGAGGCCGCGGACGCCTTTGCCCAGGGTGGTCGGGCCGAGTCCGCCGAGCGCGAGAAGGCGGAGGGCGTCCTCCTCGACGCGTACCTGCCGCAGCAGCTCGGCGACGACGAGCTGGAGAAGATCGTCGCCGCCGCCGTCGCCGAGGCGAAGGGTGCGGGCGCCGAGGGGCCGCGCGCGATGGGTGCCGTCATGAAGATCGTGAACCCGCAGGTCGCCGGGCGGGCCGAGGGCGGCCGTGTCGCCGCCACCGTCAAGAAGCTCCTCGCGGGCTGACCAGCGCTCCCCATCCGGCAGCCGGCACGCCCCACCGCACAGGAGAAGGGCGCCCCCTCAGGGGGCGCCCTTCTCCTGTCCCTACACCTGTCGGCTACCGTCCGCCGCCACCGTTGCCATTGCCCCGGCCGCCACCGTTACCGCCACCGCCGAACAGGTCCGGCGGGATGGTGATGCCCGGGAAGGTGTCGTCGTCGCCCCGGCCGTCGCCGCCCGGCTTGTTGTTGCCGCCCGGACGCTGGCGGCCCTTGTCCTTCTCCTTGTCCTCGGGCTTCTCGCCACGCGGTACGGAGATCGGCGCGAACTGCGGCGTCTCGGAGGCGCTGAGCGCCCCGGTCATCGCGATCTTCCAGATCGGTCCCGGCAGACAGCCACCGCAGACCTTGTCGTAGACCTCTCCGCCGATGGTGATGTCGAACATCGACGTCTTCTCGCCGACGTCGTCACCGACCCAGACCGCCGTGGACAGGTTCGGGGTGTAGCCGACGAACCAGGCGTCCTTGCGGTCGTTGGTCGTACCCGTCTTGCCGGCGTTGTCGCGGTCGCTCAGACCGGCCTTCGTACCGGTGCCGTCCTCGACGACGCCCTTCAGCATCTGGTTGACGGTGTCGGCCGTCCGCTCGCTCATCGCCCGCGAGCACTCGCTGCGCGGCACCTTCAGCTTCTGGCCGGTCGCCGTCGTGATCGACTCGATGGCGACCGGGGTGCAGTACTGGCCCCGGTTGGCGAAGGTGGCGTAGACGGCCGCCATGTCGAGCGGGGTGGCCTCCTGGCCGCCGAGGGTGATCGACGGAAGCTCCTTGAGCTTCTTGCCGAGCTCACGCTCGTACCCCATCTTCTTCGCCATCTCGATCGTCTCGCAGAGGCCGGTCAGCTGCTCCAGCTTCGCGAAGTACGTGTTGATGGACTTGCCGAGCGCGCTCGTCATGTCCCAGCTGCCGGCCTCGGACTCCAGCTCGTTCTGCAGGACCCAGTCGCCGCTGCCCGCCGGGCCGCCCGCGCAGGTGTTGTACGAGCTCATCGGCAGCGTGATCTTCCACGGCGTCGCGAAGGACTGTGCCGGGCTCAGCCCCTTCTCCAGGGCCGCCGCGGCCGTGATCGGCTTGAAGGTCGAACCGACCTGGAAGCCGTAGGTCGTGCCGCCCATCTTGCTGCCGACGGCCAGGTTGAGCGTCGTCTGGTGCTGCTTCTGGTCGAGTCCGTACGGGCGGGACTGACCCATCGACAGGATCTTGCCGGTGCCCGGCTGGACCTGGACCACCGAGGCGGCGACCTTGTCGTCCTCGTAGATCTTGGCGACGGCGGCCTCGTTCGCCGCCTCCTGCGCGCGCGGGTCGAGCGTGGTCCGGACCGTCAGACCGCCGAGGTTCCACAGCTTCTGCCGTTCCTCGGACGTCTTGCCGAAGACCGGGTCGTTCAGGATCGTCTTGCGGACGTAGTCGCAGAAGAAGCCGGCGCCGTCGACCGCGGTGATGCAGCCGTTCTTCGGCGCCTTCACCTTCAGCTTGATCGGGGCGGCCATGGCCCGGTCCGCCTCCGCCTGGCTGATGTCCTTCACGTCGGCCATGCGCTGCAGCACGATGTTGCGCCGCTTGGTGGCCTCCTGGACGTCGTTGACCGGGTCGTAGCGGCTCGGGGACTGGACGAGGCCGGCCATCATGGCGGCCTCCTCCAGCTTGAGGTCCGCGGCGGGCTTGGAGAAGTACCGCTGGGAGGCCGCCTCGACGCCGTAGGCCTGCTGCCCGAAGAAGGTGATGTTGAGGTAGTTCTCGAGGATCTTCTTCTTCCCCAGCTCCTCCTCGACCTGGATCGCGTACTTCAGTTCGCGCACCTTGCGGCCGATGGTCTGCTGGGTGGCCTGGGCGACCTTCTCGGGGTCGTCGCCGGCCTCCTCCACGAAGACGTTCTTGACGTACTGCTGGGTGAGCGTGGACGCGCCCTGGGCCACGCCGCCCGACTGGGCGTTGCGGTTGATCGCGCGCAGCACGCCCTTGAGGTCGACCGCGCCGTGTTCGTAGAACCGCGAGTCCTCGATCGCGACGATCGCCTTCTGCATGTACGGGGAGACCTTCTCCAGCGGCACGACCTTGCGGTCGCGCGAGTACACGGTGGCGATGGCGCCGCCCTCGGAGTCGAGGATCGTGGTGCGCTGACTCAGGGGCGGGGTCTTCAGGTTGGAGGGGATCTCGTCGAATCCCTCGACCGTGCCCTTGGCGGCCAGGCCCAGTGCCCCGGCCGCGGGCAGGGCGATGCCCGCCAGGACGGCTCCGGAGAGCACACTGACACCAAGGAACTTGGCGGCCTGCTGGGTCCCGGTCAGACCTCCGCCGGAGCGCTTCTTTGCCATGGGGGCAGCCTAATCCGTCGATGGCGGCGTTCAGCGGGAGCGGGGCCTCTCGGAGCGTTCGAGTACCAGACCGTGACACTCGAACGGCGGCGAGAAGGGTGAGACGGGGGCGGCGGGGGCGTCCACGGCCTGCGGAACGGGCGCCAAGAACGGGTCAAATCCCCCCGAAGTGCCCTTGGGGTCCCCCATCGGTGAGGAATCCGGCCCGAGGGGTGCACCGGCTCCGGTGGAGGCCGGGTGAGGGCCGGGAGGGGGTCGCGTGAGGGTCGCCGCGACACCTCGCGGAGGTTCCGAATCGCCGGACAGGCGCACAGGCGTTGGCCTAAGCTGCTCTCGACTGTCACGGCGGCGCGGTGCACGACAAGACCCGGACCTGACGTCGGCGCGGCGCCTCCCCACGAACCCGAGCGTGGGAAGCCGTGCCCGGTTCCGCCCCATGCGTCACCCGACGTCCCTTGTGGTCACGGCACAGAAGCATGAACTGTACCGGTCTGCCGCATTAGAGCCGCATGTCCTCGGGTCACTCCTCTGGGTGATCTGCCGCGTACGCATAGTCCGTTCGGGCCATTCAAGATTGGGCCCGAAGGGGGTGTTGCGCTGTGCCCACCTTCCGTAACGTCACCAACTGGCAGCGGTGAATATGCCGCTACCGCCGTGGGGGAGCCTCGATTCGGGAGAGGACGGCGCCGGTATGGGCTGGGTAGCTGACTGGAGTGCGCAGGCGGCCTGCCGCACTACCGATCCGGATGAACTTTTCGTGCAGGGCGCGGCACAGAACAGGGCGAAGGCGGTGTGCACCGGATGCCCGGTGCGGACCGAGTGCCTGGCCGACGCCCTCGACAACCGCGTGGAGTTCGGCGTGTGGGGCGGCATGACGGAGCGCGAGCGACGCGCCCTGCTGCGCCGGCGGCCGACCGTCACCTCGTGGCGGCGACTGCTCGAGACCGCGCGCACGGAGTACGAGCGCGGAGCGGGCCTGCTGCCCGTGGCGATGGAGGACGACGCGACGTACGAGGCGTACGCGGCGGTGGGCTGACCGCCCCCGGCGAACGAGAAGCGCCCCGGACGAAGCCGATCCGGACGGACACGTACCGGACGGAGACGTACCGGACGAAGGTGGTCCGGGCGTTCAGAAGGCTCAGCCGGGAGGAACACGTCCCGCCGTGAGCCGAGCGCCGATGGCCCGCAGCCCAGCGAGATCGTGTACGTCGCCGGGCAGGGCCGCCACTTCGGCGACCGCCACCTCCGGGTGGAGCGTCGTGAAACGGTCCCGCGTGCGCTGCTCACGCGCGAGCACCTGCATCCGCTCGGCGTGCAGACGGAGAAGTCCCGCCGTCAGCTGCCGGAGGTCCTCGGCGTCGGGGTTCCCGAAGCTCTCGGGGTCGCCGGGACGGCCGGAGCCGCGCGCGGCCGTGGGGTCGGCCGCGAGGTCGGCTGTGGGGGCAGCCACATGCTGATCACCGTCGGGCCCACCCAGCTCGTCGGGCCTGACGTACTCGTCGCGCTTGTCACGCTGCTCGTCGTGCTCGTCGTGCGGAGGTGCGGCGGCGGTGGCGATGGTCGACGGCTCGGGGGAGTTGACCCGGGAGCCACGAACATCAGCCTTCCCGGCCCCCTGATCCACAATGCGCCCCTCCTCAAGATTTTCCGCGGCGGCCCGTGCCCGCTCGGCCGACAGCCGGGCGGCACCGCTGCCGTGGACGCGATTGAGGACGAGCCCGGCCAGCGGCATCTCCTCCGCGGCCAGCCGCTCCACGAAGTACGCCGCCTCCCGCAGCGCGTCCCGCTCCGGCGTCGCCACCACCAGGAACGCCGTCCCCGGCGCCTGAAGCAGCTTGTACGTCGCGTCCGCCCGGGTCCGGAAGCCGCCGAACATCGTGTCCATGGCCGACACGAACGTCTGCACGTCCTTCAGGAACTGACCCCCCAGCAGCTTCCCCAGCGTCCCCGTCATCATCGACATGCCGACATTGAGGAACTTCATCCCCGCCCGGCCGCCCATCTTCGCGGGCGCGATGAGGAGCTTGATGAACTTCCCGTCCAGGAAGGACCCCAGCCGCTTCGGCGCGTCCAGGAAATCGAGCGCGGAGCGCGACGGCGGGGTGTCGACGACGATCAGGTCCCACTCGTCCCTGGCCCGCAGCTGCCCGAGCTTCTCCATCGCCATGTACTCCTGCGTGCCGGCGAAACCGGCCGACAGGGACTGGTAGAAGGGGTTCTCCAGGATCGCCCGCGCCCGCTCGGCGTCCGCGTGCGCCTCGACGATCTCGTCGAAGGTCCGCTTCATGTCCAGCATCATGGCGTGCAGCTCCCCGGCGCCCGGCCCCTTGATGCCGTCGACCCTCCGCGGGATGTTGTCGAGCGAGTCGATCCCCATCGACTGGGCGAGTCGCCGCGCCGGATCGATCGTCAGGACGACGACCTTCCGGCCCCGCTCGGCCGCCCGTACGCCGAGGGCCGCCGCGGTCGTCGTCTTGCCCACACCGCCGGCGCCGCAGCAGACGATGATCCGGGTGCCCGGGTCGTCGATGAGCGGGTCCAGGGCCAGGGCGGGGGCCGCGTCGAGACCGTTCGAGGGCACGGCGCCGGTCCACGCGGCACCGGTCCACGCCGCATCCGTGCCCGCGGTCTCCCTGCTCGCGGCATCCGTGCTCGCGGTCTCCGTCACGCGCCCGCCCCTTGCTTCCGCAGTTCCTTCGCCAGCCGGTACAGGCCCGCGATGTCCCCTCCGTCCCCCAGGAAGGGCAGTTCGTACGCCGGTACGTCGAGCCGGCGCAGGACCGCCCGCTGCTCCCGCTCCAGCTCCACGCGCTGCGCGTGCTGCGCCGCCTGCTCAAGGAGGGGCCCGACCAGCTCCGTACCGCCGCTGACGCCCGCCTCGGCCAGGGTCCTCGCGACCGCGTCCCGGTGGTCCCCGGAGGCCGCCCGTACCGCCGCCTCGTCGAGGACGTGCGGGCGGACCATGTTCACGATGACGTTGCCCACCGGCAGGTCGGCCGACCGCAGCTCCGCGATGCCGTCCGCGGTCTCCTGGACCGGCATCTCCTCCAGGAGCGTGACCAGGTGCACCGCCGTCTCGGGCGACTTGAGGACCCGCATCACGGCCTGCGCCTGGTTGTGTATCGGGCCGATCCTGGCCAGCCCCGCCACCTCGTCGTTGACGTTGAGGAAGCGGGTGATCCGGCCGGTCGGGGGCGCGTCCATGACGACGTGGTCGTAGGAGTGGCCACCGTGCTTCTCGCGGCGGCGGACCGCCTCGCAGGCCTTGCCGGTCAGCAGCACGTCCCGTACGCCCGGGGCGATCGTCGTCGCGAAGTCGATCGCGCCCAGCTTCTTCAAGGCCCGCCCGGCGCTGCCCAGTTTGTAGAACATCTGGAGGTAGTCGAGGAGCGCGCGCTCGGCGTCGATGGCGAGCGCGAAGACCTCACCACCGCCCGGGGCGACGGCGATCTTGCGCTCCTCGTACGGAAGGGCCTCCGTCTCGAAGAGCTGTGCGATGCCCTGCCTGCCTTCGACCTCCACGAGGAGGGTCCGCTTGCCCTCCGTCGCGAGGGCGAGCGCGAGGGCGGCGGCGACCGTCGTCTTACCGGTACCACCCTTGCCGCTGACGACCTGGAGCCTGCTCACGCCGTCGAGCCTAACCACTGGCACTGCGCCCCGGGCGCGCACGGGGCGGATTGGGCGGGTCATGGGGCCCGGGTACCCCGCCCCGCGCGCCGCACGCGGCCCGGCTCGGGGGGTGCCGGGAGGCGCCGGGAGGAGGGGTCCGGCGGGGCAGCCGATACAGTCGGCCCCATGACCAAGTGGGAGTACGCGACTGTGCCGCTTCTGGTGCACGCGACGAAGCAGATTCTGGACACCTGGGGCGAGGACGGCTGGGAGCTCGTCCAGGTCGTGCCCGGGCCGAACAACCCCGAGCAGCTCGTGGCCTACCTGAAGCGGGCGAAGCCGTGAGCGGGGCCGTGGAGGCCAAGCTGGCCGAGCTGGGCCTGACCCTGCCCGAGGTCGTCCCGCCGCTGGCCGCGTACCAGCCGGCCGTGCGGTCCGGCGCCTACGTCTACACCTCGGGCCAGCTCCCGATGGTGGACGGCAAGCTTCCGGTGACCGGCAAGGTCGGCGCCGAGGTCACCGCCGACGAGGCCAAGGAGCTCGCGGCCACCTGCGCGCTGAACGCGCTCGCCGCCGTGAAGTCGGTCGCCGGTGACCTGGACCGGATCAAGCGGGTCGTGAAGGTCGTGGGCTTCGTCGCCTCCGCCGCCGACTTCACCGGGCAGCCGGGCGTGATCAACGGCGCCAGCGAGCTGCTCGGCGCGGTCCTCGGCGAGAAGGGCGTGCACGCGCGCAGCGCGGTCGGCGTGGCCGTCCTGCCGCTGGACGCCCCGGTCGAGGTCGAGGTCCAAGTGGAACTCCAGGACTGACACACCGCCCGTACCACCGTGTACGTCCCGGTAAGCCGGGACGTCGGGACACCGCCAGGGAGCCGGTCCCCCCGCCCGGGGGGATCGGCTCTCGTGCATCCCGGGCGCCCGGCATACCATCCGGCCATGGCGAATGGTCAGTGGTACCCCCCGGAATGGCCCGACCGCATCCGCGCTCTCGCGGCGGGCGAGCTCGTCCCCGCCGCCCCCAGGCGGGCCGCCACCGTCATGCTGCTGCGCGACGGCGCCGCGGGCCGGGAGCAGGCCCCCGGCCAGGGGCACGACCAGGAGCAGGGGCGGGAACGGGGTCAGGGCCCGAGCGTCCACATGCTGCGGCGGCGCGCCTCCATGGCCTTCGCGGGCGGTGCGTACGCCTATCCCGGCGGCGGGGTCGATCCGCGCGACGAGCACCCGGTGCGCTGGGCCGGGCCGTCCCTGGAGACCTGGGCCGCCCGCCTCGGCGTCACGGACCCGCGGGAGGCGCAGGCGATCGTCTGCGCGGCCGTCCGGGAGACGTACGAGGAGGCGGGCGTGCTGCTCGCCGGCGGGACCGCGCAGACCGTCGTCGGCGACACGACCGGCGACGACTGGGAGAAGGACCGTGCGGCGCTGGTCGCCCGCGAGCTGTCCTTCGCCGACTTCCTCGACCGGCGCGGCCTGGTGCTGCGGTCGGATCTGCTGGGTGCGTGGGCGCGCTGGATCACGCCGGAGTTCGAGCCCCGGCGCTATGACACCTGGTTCTTCGTGGCCGTGCTGCCGGCCGGGCAGCGGACGCGCAACGCCTCCACCGAGGCGGACCGGACCGTGTGGATCCGCCCGGCCGACGCGGCGGCGGGGTACGACCGCGGCGAGCTGATGATGATGCCGCCGACGATCTCCACCCTGCGGGCTCTGGAACGTTTCGCCACGGCCGCGGAGGCACTGGCCGCGGCCGAGGGGCAGGACCTGGCCCCCGTCCTCGCGCAGGCGCGCCTCGCGGGCGACGAGGTGGTCCTGAGCTGGCCGGGGCACGACGAGTTCACCAAGCACATCCCGAGCGGGGGAGGCGGCCGATGACGGACGCGGCGGCGCTGCCGGGCCAGCCGAGGGGAGGGGTCCTCTCCGGGCAGGCGACGGCCCGCGCCCACAACGTCCTCGCGCCGAACCCCTCCGCGATGACCCTGGACGGCACCAACACCTGGATCGTCTCCGAGCCGGACTCCGACCTCGCCGTCGTCATCGACCCCGGGCCGCTCGACGACGGCCATCTGCGGCACGTCGTGCGGACGGCGGAGCGGCTCGGCAAGCGGGTCGCGCTGACGCTGCTCACCCACGGCCACCCGGACCACGCGGAGGGCGCGGGCCGGTTCGCCGAGCTGACCGGGACGCGGGTCCGCGCGCTCGACCCGGCGCTGCGGCTGGGCGAGGAGGGGCTCGGGGCCCGGGACGTGATCGACGTCGGCGGCCTGGAGCTGCGCGTGGTGCCGACGCCGGGCCACACGTCGGACTCGCTCTCGTTCCATCTGCCCGCCGACCGGGCCGTCCTGACGGGGGACACCATCCTCGGGCGGGGCACCACGATCGTCGCGCACCCCGACGGGCGGCTCGGCGACTACCTGGACTCGCTGCGCCGGCTGCGCTCGCTCACCGTGGACGACGGGGTCCACACGGTCCTGCCGGGCCACGGGCCGGTGCTCCAGGACGCCCAGGGGGCGGTGGAGTTCTATCTCGCCCACCGCGCCCATCGCCTCGCGCAGGTCGAGACGGCCGTCGAGAACGGCCACGCGACCCCGGCGGAGGTCGTCGCGCACGTCTACGCCGATGTGGACCGTTCCCTGTGGCCCGCGGCCGAGCTCTCCGTACGCGCGCAGCTCGAATACCTCGGCGAGCACGGTCTGATCTGACGGCCGGCAGGCGCTTCCCCGCACACCCGAGAACGATCTTCCGTTCGTGCTTTACGCTCCGCTTACGTTTGGCCGTAGCTCTCGGGGGGTTCACCTGTGTTCGTCATATCCATCCTGCTGCTCATCACCGCGGTGGTGCTCTATTTCGTCGGGCGCGCCCAGGGCACGACGGGGCTGAAGCTCGGCGCCCTCGGCGCCCTCGTCGCCGGGGTCTTCTCGCTGCTGGCATCGATGCTCTACATCATCAGTGCGTACGAGGTCGGCGTGCCGGTCGCCTTCGGCAAGGTCGGCTCTCCGATGACGTCCGGGATGCACGTCAAGTCCCCGTTCACCGACGTCACGACCTTCTCGACCCGCCCGGTCGACCTCAACCTCTCCGACAAGGACGTGGTCGAGGTCCGCTCCTCGCAGGGCGGTGTCATGTACGCCGAGGTGACGGTGAAGTGGGCGGTGACCCCGGCCAGGGCGGTGGAGCTGTACCGGCTCGCCGGCAGCGAGGACGCCATCCAGCAGCGGCTGGTCTACCCGGACAGCCGGGAGATCGTCCGCAACGTCTTCGCGCGCCACACGAGCGAGCAGGGCTACGCCAGTGACCGCGAGAAGATCAACGCCGAGATCGGCGACCTGATCAAGGAGCGGCTGGCGCCCCGCGGTATCGCCGTCACCACGGTCAACCTGCGCAACGTGAAGCCGTCCGACGCCCTGCAGGGGCAGATCGACCGCAAGATCCAGCAGCAGCAGGCCACCGAGCGGGCCACCGAGGCCGCCCGCACGGCCAAGGCCGAGGCCGACCGGCGCCGCATCGAGGCCGAGGGCATCGCGCGCGCCAACAAGATCCTCAACGACTCGCTGACCGACAAGGTCCTGATGAACCAGTGCATCGAGGCGTACCGGGAGGCCTCGTCGAAGAACCCGGTGTACGCGGTGCCGTGCGGCGGCGCGAGCGGGAACCCGCTGATCGTGGACGGCACCAAGCGGTAGACCGCTACGGGCCCGGTCCTCCCGGGCCCGTTCGCGGGACGGTTCGAGGCCCGGCCGCGGATCCACCCGCGGTCGGGTCCTCGCCGGAACGCGCGAAGGGCCGCCCCGGTTCGACCGGGGCGGCCCTTCGCGTGCGTACGGGGGTGCTTACCGCGAGCGCTTCGCGAGGCGCTCCACGTCCAGCAGGATCACGGCACGCGCCTCCAGGCGCAGCCAGCCGCGCTGGGCGAAGTCCGCGAGCGCCTTGTTGACCGTCTCGCGGGAGGCGCCGACCAGCTGGGCCAGCTCCTCCTGGGTCAGGTCGTGGACGACGTGGATGCCCTCCTCCGACTGCACGCCGAAGCGGCGCGACAGGTCGAGGAGCGCGCGGGCGACACGGCCCGGGACGTCCGAGAAGACCAGGTCGGACATCTGGTCGTTGGTCTTGCGGAGCCGGCGGGCGACCGCGCGCAGCAGGGCGGTGGCCACCTCGGGGCGGGCGTTCAGCCAGGGCTGGAGGTCGCCGTGGCCGAGGCCGAGCAGCTTGACCTCGGTCAGCGCCGTCGCGGTGGCGGTGCGCGGGCCCGGGTCGAAGAGGGACAGCTCGCCGATCAGCTCGCCGGGGCCGAGGACGGCCAGCATGTTCTCCCGGCCGTCGGGCGAGGTGCGGTGGAGCTTCACCTTGCCGTCCGTGACCACGTACAGGCGGTCGCCGGGGTCCCCCTCGTGGAACAGCGCGTCGCCACGGGCGAGCGTCGCTTCACTCATCGAGGCGCGCAGCTCCGCGGCCTGCTCGTCATCGAGCGCCGCGAAGAGCGGGGCGCGCCGCAGAACGTCGTCCACGAGTTCTCTCCTATGTCGACCTGCTCAGGGGATCTTGATCCCATGATGCCGGACGCACAAAACAGTGCGATCAATCACAACAAGTTTGACGTACCGAACGGCCCGCCCGTACGTCAGGGGCCCGATTGGGTCGTGATCGGCCGTGCCCAGGGCGGATGTCGGTGATGGCCCTTAGGCTGGCCGGGTGTCCAACTCGCCGGTGAGAGCGCAGGCCAAGGGGGCTGGGAGAGTGTCCGCCAAGGGTGATTCCGCTGTGGGCGAACAGGGTGTGCCCAATCGGGCAAATGCGACAAACCGCCCGCAAAAGGGGACGGTGAAGGCTTCGAAGAAGCCCGCTGCGGCCACGAGGAAGGCCGCGCCCGCCAAGAAGTCCGCACCGCCCGCCGAGAAGACCCCGGCGGCCACGTCGAAGAGCGCCCCGCCCGCCAAGAGGACCGCGCCCCCGAAGGCGGAGACCCGGCTCGGCATGGTGCGGCGGGCCCGGAAGATCAACCGGGAGCTGGCCGACGTCTTTCCGTACGCCCATCCCGAGCTGGACTTCCGCAACCCCTTCGAGCTGCTGGTCGCCACGGTCCTCTCCGCCCAGACCACCGACCTGAGGGTCAACCAGACCACCCCCGCCCTCTTCGCCCGCTATCCCACGCCCGAGGACCTCGCCGCCGCCGTCCCCGAGGAGATCGAGGAGCTGATCCGGCCCACCGGCTTCTTCCGCGCGAAGACCAAGTCGATCATGGGGCTTGCCACCGCCCTCCGGGACGACTTCGGCGGCGAGGTCCCCGGCCGGCTCGACGACCTCGTCAAGCTGCCCGGTGTGGGCCGCAAGACCGCCTTCGTCGTCCTCGGCAACGCCTTCGGCGTGCCCGGCATCACCGTCGACACCCACTTCATGCGGCTCGCCCGCCGCTGGAAGTGGACCGAGAGCGACGACCCGGTCAAGATCGAGGCCGAGGTCGCCGAGATCTTCCCCAAGAGCGAGTGGACGATGCTCTCGCACCGGGTGATCTTCCACGGCCGCCGGATCTGCCACGCCCGCAAGCCCGCCTGCGGCGCCTGCCCGATCGCCCCGCTCTGCCCGGCGTACGGCGAGGGGGAGACCGACCCGGAGAAGGCGGAGAAGCTCCTGAAGTACGAGAAGGGCGGCTTCCCCGGCCAGCGGCTGAACCCGCCTCCGGACTATCCGGGCCGTCCCGCCCCGCCCGCCGCCGGCGTCGCCCCCGGGGCGGACGCCTGACCCGGCCCGGAGGGAACGAAGCCATGCTCCGATCGCGTTGGGAACACGGGGGTGCCTATGACGCGCACTGACGAAGAGACGGCGGCCGATCCGACCCACGGCGTCGGGACCGGCGGACTGCTCAGCCGGGCCGGGCTGCCCGGCTGGCTCGCCCCGGTGGAGCGGGCGGCCCGCACGGTCGAGCCCGAGCAGCTCAGCCGCTTCCTGCCGCCCGCCGACGGCGCGGGACGCCAGTCCGCCGTCCTCGTCCTCTTCGGCGAGGGCGAACGCGGACCCGAGCTGCTGCTGATGGAGCGGGCCGGGACGCTCCGCTCGCACGCCGGGCAGCCTTCCTTCCCCGGCGGCGCCCTCGACCCCGAGGACGGCCCGCCGGCCGACGGCGGCCTGCTGAGGGCCGCCCTGCGGGAGGCCGAGGAGGAGACCGGACTCGACCCCTCCGGCGTCCAGATCTTCGGCGTGCTGCCCCAGCTCTACATCCCGGTGAGCCGGTTCGTCGTCACCCCCGTCCTCGGCTGGTGGCGCGTCCCCAGCCCCGTCGGCGTGGTCGACCCCGCCGAGACCGCCCGGGTTTTCACCGTCCCCGTGGCGGATCTCACGGACCCGGCCAACCGCGCGACCACCGTCCACCCCAGCGGCCACAAGGGCCCCGCGTTCCTGGTCGAATCGGCTCTGGTCTGGGGATTCACGGCCGGAGTCATCGACCGGATCCTCCACTTCGCCGGCTGGGAGAGACCGTGGGACCGGGCCAAGCAGGTCCCGCTCGACTGGCGCTCATGACAGGCTGACCCAGGCGACCGAAGACGAATCTGCGAGGCTACTGACGGTGAACGTGCTGGACATCCTGCTACTGCTCGCCGCCGTGTGGTTCGCGATCATCGGTTATCGCCAGGGCTTCGTGGTCGGCATCCTGTCCGTGATCGGCTTCCTCGGCGGCGGTCTCGTCGCCGTCTTCCTGGTGCCCGTCATCTGGAAGCAGCTGACGGACAACTCCGAGGTCGGCACCACCGCGACCGTCGTCTTCGTGATCGTGGTCATCGTCCTGGCCTCGATCGGCCAGGCCTTCACCACCCACCTGGGCAACAAGCTGCGCCGGCACATCACCTGGTCGCCCGCGCGCGCCCTCGACGCCACCGGCGGCGCGCTGGTCAACGTCGTCGCGATGCTGCTCGTCGCCTGGCTCCTCGGCTCGGCGCTCGCCCGGACCTCGATGCCCACCCTGGGCAAGGAGGTCCGCAGCTCCAAGGTGCTGCTCGGCGTGGAGCGCGTGATGCCCGATCAGGCGTCCACGTGGTTCACCGACTTCACCTCCACGCTCTCCCAGAACGGCTTCCCGCAGGTCTTCAGCCCCTTCGCCAACGAGCCCATCACCGAGGTCCGGCCCCCGGACCCGGCGCTCGCGGGCAGCCCGGTCGCCGCCCGCGTCCAGCGGTCGATCGTCAAGGTCGTCGGCACGGCACCGAGCTGCGGCAAGGTCCTCGAAGGCACCGGCTTCGTCTTCTCCGACCGCCGCGTCATGACCAACGCCCACGTCGTCGGCGGCGTCGACGAGCCCACCGTCCAGATCGGGGGCGAGGGCCGGCTGTACGACGCGAAGGTCGTGCTCTACGACTGGGAGCGGGACATCGCCGTCCTGGACGTGCCGGAACTGGACGCCCAGCCCCTCCGCTTCGCCGCCGAGGACGCCCGCAGCGGGGACAACGCCATCGTCGCCGGCTTCCCGGAGAACGGCTCGTACGACGTCCGCTCGGCACGCGTCCGGGGCCGCATCAGCGCCAAGGGGCCCGACATCTACCACCGCGGCGAGGTGCGCAGGGACGTGTACTCGCTCTACGCGACGGTCCGTCAGGGCAACTCCGGCGGCCCGCTGCTCACCGCCGACGGCGAGGTGTCGGGCGTGATCTTCGCCCGGTCCCTCGACGACGCCAACACCGGCTACGCCCTGACGGTCGACGAGATCCGCGAGGACATCATCCGTGGCCAGGCCGCGAACCAGCAGGTGGACAGCGAGGGCTGCGCGCTCTAGCGAAGCCGAAGCCGGAGGCGAAGCCCGCGTCGGAGCCGATGACGGCGTCGGAGCCTCAGGGGGACGTACGGTCAGGGGCGTGGGCGGCCGGAACGATCCGGTGAACGGCCGGCCGCCCACGGCCCTGGCGCGTCCACGCTCAGTCGCGCGTGTGACGGAGCCGAGCCGAGACCCAACGGGCCCGGCGGCGCAGGATGCGCGGGATGCCGATCTCCTCCCGCGCGGCATGGGAGTGACCCTGGTCCTGCGGGCCACCCCTCTCCAGAGAGCCCGGCCCAGCGGCCGAGCGTCGGTTGCGTGCTGTGTCACCGTAGTCGTGCGTCCAGCCCATACCCCGACGTTTGCCCGGGGCCCAAGGTCGGTAATCGCCCCGGGGCCCGCCAATTGGAGTATGCGCCCGGCACATGGCTGTTCGGGAGGCGTGACTTCGTTCGTACGGGCGGGAGGCGGGCGATGCCCGTCCTCGCCGCCGGTTCAGCGGTCCGGCTCGGGGTCCTTCAGCCAGTTGACGAGCTCCGTCGAGAACGCCACCGGGTCCTCCTCGTGCGGGAAGTGACCCAGCCCGTCGAAGAGCCGCCAGCGGTAGGGCGCCTCCACGTACTCGCCGGATCCCGCCGCGCTGCGCGTCCGCATCGCCGGGTCCGTCGAACCGTGCAGGTGCAAGGTCGGTACCCGCACCGGGCGTTTCATACGCCGGTTGAACTGGATGCCGTCGGGCCGCGCCAGCGAACGCACCATCCACCGGTACGGCTCGATCGAGCAGTGCGCCGTCGACGGGATGCACATCGCCCGCCGGTACACCTCGATCGCCTCCTCGTCCGGCAGCCCCGGGCCCGACCAGTCCTGGATCAGCCGGCCCACCAAGGCGCCCTCGTCCGCCACCAGCTGACGCTCCGGCAGCCAGGGGCGCTGGAAGCCCCAGACGTACGAGCCCGCCCGGGACTGCGCGAAGTCGGAGAGCATCGCGGAGCGCCAGCGGCGCGGGTGCGGCATCGAGGAGACGGCGAGCCGCCGCACCAGCTTCGGCCGCATGACCGCCGCCGTCCACGCGAGGTAGCCGCCGAGGTCGTGCCCGACCAGGGCGGCGTCCGGCTCGCCGAGCGAGCGGATGACCCCCGTGACGTCGAGCGCCAGGTTGGCGGGGTCGTAACCCCTCGGCGTACGGTCGCTGCCGCCCACCCCCCGCAGATCCATCGCCACGGCGCGGAATCCGGCGTCGGCGAGCGCCGGCAGCTGGTGGCGCCAGGTCCACCAGAACTGCGGGAAGCCGTGCAGCAGCAGCACCAGCGGCCCGTCGCCCATCTCCGCGATGTGGAAGCGCGCGCCGTTGGCGGCCACGTCGCGGTGGGTCCAGGGCCCGTCGATCCGTACGGGACTGCCGGTGCTGCTGCCGTTGCCGTTGCCGGCGCTGCTCTCGGGGGCGGTCATGCAGACGAGCGTCCCACAACGACGGCCTTGTCCTGGACCGTCCCCGGCAGCGCCGCCCGCTCCGGGCGCGGGTGCGGCTTCGCGTTCTGCAGGATCGCGGCCGTCTGCTTCGCCGAGGCGATGGACTTCTCCGGCGGCTTGACCTTCTTGAACTTGCCGTAGGCGATCAGCCCGAGCAGCCCCGCGAGCAGCACGTTCGCGGCGAAGGAGAGCAGGAAGCAGACCGAGAGGTGCCAGCCGCTCCACGCGTGGATGCCGTACGCGAGCGCGAAGCTCAGCATCGGCAGCGAGAACAGCAGGACCGTGGCCGCTGTCCCGCCGGCGGCGCTGCCGATCGCGCCGCGCTTGACGTCCTGTCGGAGTTCGGCCTTGGCCAGGGCGATCTCGTCGTGCACCAGCGCGGACATCTCGGCGGTCGCCGAGGCGACCAGCTGGCCGAGGCTGCGCTCGGCTCCGTTGACCGGGTCGCTCATCGCTGCTCCCTTTTCTCTTGACGGGTCCGACCTCAGATCATGCCGGACGGTCGGCGTCATCGCGCGGTGCCCCCGCCCGTCGCGCCTTCTCGCGATGTTCGGCGGCCTTCCGTTCGTGGATCGCGGCCATCCGAAGGTGGTACTCCGGATTGTCCTCTTCGTACACATCCGGGATGCCGTCCTCGTCTTCGTCGCGCTCCTCGTCGGCGAGCAGCGCCTCGTACCTCCGTACCCGCAGCTTGAGCAGAACCGTCGCGCAGACGGCCGCGATCAGCGAGCCGATCAGGACGGCGGCCTTCACCTCGTTCGTCAGCTGCGTGTCGCCCTCGAAGGACAGCTCGCCAATGAGGAGCGCGACGGTGAAGCCGATGCCGGCGAGGGAGGCGACGGCGAAGACGTCCGGCCAGGCGAGGTCGCTGTTGAGCCGGGCGCGGGTGAAGCGGGCGGCGAGCCAGGTGCCGCCGAAGATGCCGAGCGTCTTGCCGGCCACCAGGCCGAGGACGATGCCGAGGGTGACGGGCTGGGTGAAGACGTCGCCGATCGACTTGCCGGTGACCGCCACACCGGCCGAGAGCAGGGCGAACAGCGGAACGGCCAGGCCTGCCGAGAGCGGACGGATCAGGTACTCGACGTGCTCGCCGGGGGAGTGCTCCTCGCCCTCCCGGCGGGTGCAGCGCAGCATCAGGCCCATGGCGACGCCGGCGATGGTGGCGTGGATGCCGCTGTTGTACATCAGGCCCCAGACGACCAGCGCCAGCGGGACGTAGACGTACCAGCCGCGCACGCCCGTGCGCAGCAGCACCCAGAAGACGACGAGACCGGCGAAGGCGCCTGCGAGGGCGGCGTAGTTCAGGTCGCCGGTGAAGAAGATCGCGATGATCAGGATCGCGAAGAGGTCGTCGACGACGGCGAGGGTCAGCAGGAACGCCCGGAGCGCGGACGGGAGGGAGGTGCCGATGACGGCGAGGACGGCGAGCGCGAAGGCGATGTCGGTGGCGGTGGGGACGGCCCAGCCGGCCATCGAGCCGCCTCCGACGGCGTTCGTCAGGGCGTAGACGAGGGCCGGTGCGGCCATGCCGCAGAGCGCGGCGATCACGGGGAGCGCGGCGGCCTTGGGGTCGCGCAGCTCGCCGGCGACTAGTTCGCGCTTGAGCTCGATGCCGGCGACGAAGAAGAAGATCGCGAGGAGGCCGTCGGCGGCCCAGTGCTGGAGCGAGAGGTCGAGGCCGAGGGCGGCGGGGCCCAGGTGGAAGTCGCGTACGGACTCGTAGCTGTCGGCGAGCGGACTGTTGGCCCAGACGAGCGCGGCGACGGCGGCGATGAGCAGCAGCACGCCGCCGACGGTCTCGGCGCGCAGCGCATCGGTCACGATCCGCCGCTCGGGGAGCGGCAGCAGGCCGAGGAACTTGCGGTCGCCGGGGGCGGGTGCGGGCACGGGGGGACCTCCGGTCGGGTGGGCAGCACGAACCACATGCCGACCAGACTTCCCGGCGCACCTAGGTCATTCCTGTCGCGTCGACGACGCTTTCCTCACCCTACCCACCCCACGGCGCGGGCATGTCCGGTGATCTTCACTGTAGGGCGCGCGGCCCGCCCGGCCGGGCAGGCGGGGCGCGCGGCGCGGTGGCGTGCGTGCGGGGCGGGCGGGGCGTGTACGTGGGTACGCCCGCCCCGGGAGCGGGGTGCAGGGCGTGTACGTGCGCGCGCCCGCCCCGGGAGGTCCGGGGCGGGCGCGGGTGCGGTGCTCGGGGGAGCCGGGTGGCTCAGTCCTCGCTGGCGGCGCCGGGCAGCTGGGTCTGGATGAGCGACATGACCGACGAGTCCGTCAGCGTCGTGACGTCTCCCAGCTCGCGGTTCTCCGCCACGTCCCGCAGCAGCCGCCGCATGATCTTGCCGGACCGGGTCTTCGGCAGCTCCTGGACCGGAAGGATCCGCTTGGGCTTGGCGATCGGTCCGAGCGTCGCGCCGACGTGGTTGCGCAGCTCCGCGACGAGGGTGTCGTCCTCGCTGGCCGTCCCGCGCAGGATGACGAAGGCGACGATCGACTGCCCGGTCGTCTCGTCCGCGGCCCCGACCACCGCCGCCTCGGCGACGGACGGGTGCGAGACGAGGGCCGATTCGACCTCCGTGGTGGAGATGTTGTGACCGGAGACGAGCATGACGTCGTCGACCCGGCCGAGCAGCCAGATGTCGCCGTCGTCGTCCCTCTTCGCGCCGTCGCCGGCGAAGTACTTGCCCTCGAAGCGCGACCAGTACGTGTCGATGAACCGCTGGTCGTCGCCCCAGATGGTGCGCAGCATCGACGGCCACGGCTCGGTGAGGACGAGATAGCCGCCACCGCCGTCGGGCACCTCGTTGGCCTCGTCGTCGACGACCGTCGCGGCGATGCCGGGGAGGGGCCGCTGGGCGGAGCCCGGCTTGGTCTCCGTGACGCCCGGCAGCGGCGAGATCATCATCGCGCCGGTCTCGGTCTGCCACCAGGTGTCGACGATCGGGGTCTTGCCGGCGCCGATGTGCTCGCGGTACCAGATCCAGGCCTCGGGGTTGATCGGCTCGCCGACCGAGCCAAGGACCCGGAGGCTGGAGAGGTCGAACTTGGCGGGGATGTCGTCTCCCCACTTCATGAACGTACGGATCGCGGTCGGGGCGGTGTAGAGGATCGTCACGCCGTACTTCTGGACGATCTCCCAGAACCGGCCCTGGTGCGGGGTGTCGGGCGTGCCCTCGTACATGACCTGGGTCGCGCCGTTGGCCAGCGGGCCGTAGACGATGTACGAGTGTCCGGTCACCCAGCCGATGTCGGCGGTGCACCAGTAGACGTCGGTCTCCGGCTTGAGGTCGAAGACGGCGTGGTGGGTGTACGCGGCCTGGGTGAGGTATCCGCCGGAGGTGTGCAGGATGCCCTTCGGCTTCCCGGTCGTCCCGGAGGTGTAGAGGATGAAGAGCGGCTGCTCGGCCTCGAAGGCCTCCGGGGTGTGCTCGGCGGACTGGCGGGCGACGATGTCGTCCCACCACACGTCGCGGCCTTCGGTGAAGGCGGTGTCCTGGCCGGTGCGGCGGACCACGAGGACGTGTTCGACCTGCGGGCACTTGGCGACGGCCTCGTCGATGGCGGGCTTCAGCGCGGACGGCTTGCCGCGGCGGTAGCCGCCGTCGGCGGTGACGACCAGCTTGGCGTCGGCGTCCTGGATGCGGGAGGCCACGGCGTCGGCCGAGAAGCCGCCGAAGACCACCGAGTGGGCGGCGCCGATGCGGGCGCAGGCCAGCAGGGTGACGGCGGCCTCGGGGATCATCGGGAGGTAGACGGCGACCCGGTCCCCCTTGCGTACGCCCAGCTCGGTCAGGGCGTTGGCGGCCCGGGAGACCTCGTCCTTCAGCTCGGCGTAGGTGATGGCGCGGCTGTCGCCGGGCTCGCCTTCGAAGTGGATGGCGACCCGGTCGCCGTTCCCGGCCTCGACATGGCGGTCGACGCAGTTGTACGCCACGTTCAGCTCGCCATCGGCGAACCACTTGGCGAAGGGCGGGTTCGACCAGTCGAGGGTCTCGGTCGGCTCGGTGGCCCAGGTGAGCCGCCTCGCCTGCTCGGCCCAGAAGCCAAGCCTGTCCGCCGCGGCCTGCTCGTACGCCTCCGCCGTCACGTTGGCGTGCGCGGCCAGCTCGGTCGGCGGCGCGAACCGCCGCTCTTCCTTGAGCAGGTTGGCCAGGCTTTCGTTGCTCACGACATCTCCCTTTCCCAGGGCGTCCTATGTGCCTATGTGTCCCGCGTCCTAGCTCATCAGTCAGAAGCCCGGGTGACAAGGGTCTTCAGAAAATTGGTTTAGACCTATTGGGCGGCGCGGGCGTGCGGTGGCCCCTCCTCCCCGGGCGGCGGGAAGAAGGGGCCACCCACTCTCACGGACGGGAGCGGGGGATGGTTCAGGACACGCGTGCGCCGGGACGGGAGACCCTGGCTCAGGACGCGCGCGCCTCCAGGGCGGCGGTGGGGAGGACCCGGTCGAAGACGGGGTCGTAGCCGTGGGGTTCGTCCGAGTCGGCCAGCAGATAGGCCTGGGCCTCGCCGACGTGGAAGTACATCCCGTGCAGGGTGAGGGTCCCGTCGGCCAGGCGCCGCGCCACCGGTTCGTACGCCCGCAGGTGCTCAAGCTGCTGGACCACGTTGGTCAGGCAGAGCTGTTCGACGGCGTCGGCGGGCAGCCGTCCGGAGATCCTGGCCCAGGCCCGGCCGCGGTTCCTCATCCGCTCCAGGCTGGGCAGGCCGTGGCGCAGCCAGCGCCGCAGGGGGGTCGACGGGCCGTCCGGCCGGCTGGTGAGGAGGGCCTGCATCGCCCCGCAGCCGGAGTGCCCGCACACGGTGATCGATCCGACGCGCAGGACCTCCACCGCGTACTCGATCGCGGCCGCCACCGAGTCGTCCCCGCTCTCCTCGCCGGGCAGCGGGACGAGGTTGCCGACGTTCCGCACGGTGAAGAGGTCGCCCGGCCCGCTGGAGGTGATCATGCTGGTGACGAGGCGGGAGTCGGCGCAGGTGAGGAAGAGCTGGGACGGTTGCTGCCCCTCCCGGGCGAGGCGGGCCAGCTCGTCGCGTACGAGGGGTGCGGTGTTGCGCTGGAACTTGCCGATGCCGCTCGCCAGGTGGTGTCCCCGCGCGCGGGGGGTCGCGTCCGTGTCCGCCGGGTGTTCGCCGCAGTGGTGGTTGCGCCAGGGCGTCCAGGGGCGGCAGCAGGCGTGGGCCTCGGAGGTGGGTTCGGTGATCTTGACCCCGCGGGGGCCGGTGATCTCCACCGTGCCGCCGCCGCGGACGTGGCCGGCCTGCCAGTCGTGCAGCGTCTCGTAGGCGGCGTGGTCCATGAACGATCCGTCCAGCTCGACGACGACGTGGCTGCCCCGGGGCATCTGGTGCAGCACCCGGCTGAGCCGGGGGACGGCGAGGAAGGTCAACTGTCCTCGTACGCGTACGAAGTGGCCGCTGTCCTTCTCCTCGCCGGTGACGCGGGTCTTGGCGAGGCGGCCCATGGCGACGGCGATGGCCACGGCGATGCCGAGGGCGACCCCTTCGAGGATGCCGATGAGTCCCACGCCGCTCACGGTCACGGCGTAGACCAGGACTTCGCGGTGCCGGGTGACGCTGCGGATGTGGGTGATGTTGACCATCTGGATGCCGACGACCATGACGAGCGCGGCGAGCGCGGGCAGCGGGATCAGGTCGAGGACGGGGACGAGGAGGAGCGAGGCGAGCACGATCCACAGGCCGTGCAGCATCGTGGAGTCGCGGCTGACGGCACCGGCCGAGACGTTGGCGGCGCTGCGGACGGCGACGCCGGCGACCGGCAGTCCGCCGAGCGCCCCGGAGACCATGTTCGCCGCTCCCTGGCCGGCGAGTTCGCGGTCGAGGCGGGAGCGCGGCACGCCGTGGCCGTGGTCGGCGCGGGCGGCGACGAGCTTGTCGACGGCGACGGCCGAGAGCAGTGACTGCACGCTGGTGACCAGCGTGATGGTGAGCACGCCCGCGGCGATGCCCAGGACGGGGCCCACGGGCAGTTCGGGGAGGGCGTGGGTGCGCCAGGAGGGCAGGTCGACGCGGGGGACGGCGAGCCCGGCGAGCGCGGCGGTGGCCGTGGCGGCGGCGACCGCGGCGAGCGCGGCGGGGATCTTCCGCAGCACGCGTCCGGCGTTGCCGGGCAGCCGTGGCCAGATCAGCAGGACGGCGATGGTGAGCGCGCTGATGGTGAGCGCCGCCGGGTGGACGTCGGCGAACTGGTCGGGCAGGCCGATGACGTTGTCCAGGACGGAGCTCTGGGGGCTGCCGCCGAGCACGATGTGGAGTTGGGCGACGGCGATGGTGACGCCGATGCCGGCGAGCATGCCGTGCACGATCGCGGGTGAGACGGCGAGCGCGGAGCGTGCCACGCGCAGGGCGGCCAGCCCGAGTTGGGCGAGGCCGGCGAGGACGGTGATGGCGCAGGTGGTGCGCCAGCCGTAGATCTGGATGAGTTCGGCGGTGACGACGGTGAGGCCTGCGGCGGGTCCGCTGACCTGGAGCGGCGCGCCGCCGATCCAGCCGGCGATCAGGCCGCCGACGGCTGCGGCGACGAGCCCGGCCTGGAGGGGTGCTCCGGTGGCGAGCGCGATGCCCAGGGAGAGGGGCAGCGCGATCAGGAACACGGCGATCGAGGCGGAGACGTCAGCGCCCGCGACGCGGAAGCGGCGGCCGCCGCCCGGCGGGCTGTGCGGTCGCCGGAAGCGGGTCCGGGGCGCGGTGCCGCCGGTGTCGCGGCCGGCGTCGCGGTGGTCGGGACCGTGCTCGGAGGCGCGGTCGGGGGTGCGGTCAGTGGTGCGGTCGGGTGTGCGGAGGGTCATCTTCCCGTCTCCTCCGGGGCGGCGCGGTCGCGGCTCGTGCGGGACGAACGTGTGGGTCGCGGCCGTGGGTCACGGCGTGCAGTGGCGGGATGTCGTTCGTCGGCGCTCGAAGTGAGTGCCAACGCTCGGTAAATGGATCGTAATGGAGAGTAAAGAGTGCGGCATGATTTTCGGGGCAAACAGGGCAATGTTTCACCGGTTCGAGTGGTGAGCCGACATTGCTCCGCTTGTCGTTTCATCTCTCCGGCGGGGGTGGTGCGACGTTGACGTCGCTCGCAGACGACGCTCGCACGGAACCGAGGAGAGGTGGGGCGGATGAACGCCGCCGGGAGCAGGACCGCCGGGAGAAGGACCACTGTCCACAGGAGGACGCTCGCCGTCGGCGCCCTCGCCACCGCCCTGATCACCGGCCTCGCCGGATGTTCGGGTTCGGGCGAGACCGGCCCGAGCGGCGCCCCGGGCGCACGGAAGGGTCAGGCCGCGGCTCCCGAGAGCGCGGTGCGCCTGATCGGCGACGGCTCCACCGCCTTCACCGGCGCCCAGCCCCACCAGCCCACCTGGCAGCGGATGAAGCCCGGTCAGAAGCCCCCGCAGTTCGTGGTGTTCTCGTGGGACGGCGCCGGTGAGGACAGCCAGAAGCTCTTCTCGCACTTCCGCAAGGTCGGTAAGAAGTACAACGCGACCATGACGTACTTCCTGAGCGGCGTGTACCTGCTGCCGGAGGAGAAGAGCAAGCTCTACGACCCGCCGCAGCACTCCGCCGGGCGCTCGGACATCGGCTTCAACGACACCGAGGGCATCCGTGCCACCGTCCGCGAGCTGCGGGGCGCCTGGCAGGAGGGCAACGAGATCGGCACGCACTTCAACGGCCACTTCTGCGGCCCGGAGAGCGGTGTCGGCAACTGGTCCGTGGACGACTGGAAGAGCGAGATCAGCCAGGCCAAGTCGTTCGTGAAGAACTGGAAGACCAACTCCGGCCTGAAGGCCGAGCAGCCGCTTCCCTTCGACTACGACAAGGAGCTGGTCGGCGCCCGTACGCCGTGCCTGGAGGGCCGGAAGAATTTCGTCCAGGCGGCGAGCCAGCTGGGCTTCCGCTACGACACCAGCGGCGTGAACGACCAGATCTGGCCGGAGAAGGACAACGGCCTGTGGGACCTGTCGATGCAGCTGGTCCCGGTCCCGGGACGCGCCTTCCAGACCCTGGCCATGGACTACAACTTCCTGGTCAACCAGTCGGGTACGACCCAGGGCGACCCGGCCAAGCACCAGTTCTGGGGCAACCAGATGCGGGACGGCCTGGTGCAGGCGTTCGACCGCTCGTACCAGGGCAACCGGGCGCCGCTGATCATCGGCAACCACTTCGAGTCGTGGAACGGCGGCACGTACATGCGTGCCATCGAGGAGACGATCTCCACCGTCTGCGTCAAGAAGGACGTGAAGTGCGTGTCCTTCCGTCAGCTGGCGGACTGGCTCGACGCCCAGGACCCGGCGGTGCTCGCGAAGATGCGGACCCTGAAGGTCGGCGAGGCCCCGCCGGGCGGCTGGGCGACCTTCCTGGCCCCCCAGCCGGTTCCCCCGGCGAAGCAGAACGCACAGCAGGACGTCAAGCAGAACGCCAAGCACGACAGCTGACGGGACGCCGGCTGGCGGACGCCAAGCGCGACAGTTGACGGAACGCACCGCGGGGCGGCCGGCGGAACTCCGCGGGCGCCCGGCGGGGTATCAGACGGGCTGAGCGGCGCGGAGGGCCTCGCTCAGCACGAAACCGGGGTCGACCTGCGCCGCCAGGTCGGCCCCGGTCTTCTCGTTGCCCCAGCTCTCCGCGTTCTTCAGGTGGAAGTGGACCATCTGGCGGGTGTAGCGCTCCCAGTCGCGGTGGCCGTACGAGTCGTCCGCCGCATCCTGGAGGGCCTGGAGCGCCATCCGGTTGTCCGCCTCCAACAGCTCGAAGCGGGCCGGGCGGCCCTTCTCCATCGCACGGACCCAGTCAGAGTGCCCGACCGTCACCAGCAGGTCGTCGCCCACCTCGGAGCGCAGGAAGTCGACGTCGTCCATGCCCTGCACCTTGTTGCCGACGACCTTGAGCGCGACCCCGAAGTCCCGCGCGTACTCCTTGTACTGGCGGTAGACCGAGACGCCCTTGCGGGTCGGCTCGGCCACCAGGAAGGTCATGTCGAAGCGGGTGAACATCCCCGAGGCGAACGAGTCGGAGCCCGCCGTCATGTCGACGACGACGTACTCGTCCTGCCCGTCGACCAGATGGTTCAGGCACAGCTCCACCGCCCCGACCTTGGAGTGGTAGCAGGCCACCCCGAGGTCCGACTCGGTGAACGGGCCGGTCGCCATCAGCCGGATGTCGCCGTCGTCGAGACGGACGGTCCGGGCGCAGGCGTCGTAGACGGGGTTGTCCTCGTGGACCCGCAGCAGCCGCGAGCCCTCGCCGGGCGGAGTGGTCTTGATCATCGTGTCGGCGGAGGCGATCCGCGGGTTGGAGCCGCGCAGGTACTCCTTGATCAAGGGGAGGTGCGCGCCCATGGCGGGCAGCGCCTCGGCCTCGGCCTCGTCGAGCCCGAGCGCGGCCCCGAGATGTTGGTTGATGTCGGCGTCCACCGCGACGACATGGGCTTCATTGGCGGCGAGATGGCGGATGAAGAGCGAGGACAGCGTCGTCTTGCCGCTGCCGCCCTTCCCTACGAAAGCGATCTTCATGTTCACCTAGCGTAGTGGCATGATCGCGGCACGTGGTCAAGAGGCGTGAAGAAGACCACTCGAACGTGGGGTGGGCGCCCCGGGCGCGTAGCCTCGCTACCTATGAGTACGCACGCCTCTGACCCCCTGGCCGCCCTCGGTTCCCTGCCGGGCGTCACCGACTCGGTGGACTCCGTACGCAAGGCCGTGGACCGCGTCTACGGCCACCGCGTGATGCGGCGCCGCAGCCACGAGATCACCTCTGAAGCGGCGCTGCGCGGGGCGCGCGGCTCGGCGGCGCTGTCGGGTGCCGACTGGGCCCTCGAAGAGGTCCGGCGACGCACCGACTTCAGCGGCGACGCCGAGGCGCGCACGGTGGGCGCAGCCCTGCGCCTGGGCTCCGAGGCCGGTCAGCTGCTCTCCATCTGGCGCCAGTCCCCGCTGCGGGTGCTGGCCCGGCTCCACCTGGTCGCCGCGGGCGACGCGGGCGGGTCTGGTGCGGACGGTCTCGATGCGGACGGGGGTGGCCCGGGTGGCGGCGGCCCGGGTGGGGTGGCCGACTCCGTCGGCAGGCCGCGACAGGCCGGTGAGACCGTCGACGAACCGCTGATCGAGGCGCCACTGCCGGATCCCGCGGAGGTCGCGGGGCGGCTCGACGGACTCTCGGAGCTGATCATCGCGGGCGGTACGGCTCCGGCCCTGGTGACGGCGGCCGTGGTGCACGGCGAACTCCTCGCGCTGCGCCCCTTCACCACGTACAACGGGCTGATCGCGCGCGCGGCCGAGCGGATCGTGCTGATCGGCAGCGGCCTGGATCCGAAGTCGATCTGCCCGGCCGAGGTGGGGCACGCGGAGCAGGGGCGCGCGGCCTATGTCGCGGCCTTCGAGGGGTATCTCTCCGGCACCCCGGAGGGCATGGCCGCGTGGATCGCCCACTGCGGGCGCGCGGTCGAGCTGGGGGTCCGGGAATCCACGGCGGTCTGCGAGGCGCTCCAGCGCGGCGCCGCCTGACCGGCCGGGGCTTGCGCGCTCCGGGTCGGCGCTGAGGTGGGCTCCCCTGGAAAGGGTTGCGGCGGTACCCGTCGGGTACCGCCGCTGGCACGTCGGCCGGGTTACCAAGCGTCCTCGATATGTGCCCATCAGGCGGGGTGCTTTGCCCTGCGCCTGGTGCGGCTGGCCCGTAATCGACGGGTCGACGTCGCGTGGGTGCTCGACTTCAGTGCTGGGTCCGTGGGGCCTTCTTGCTCAACAGGTGATCCTCTCGGATGTCCTAGGTCTCGCGGGCCTGATTCCTTTCTACTCCTGTCGGGGTGGAAGGGAAAGTGCTGGCCCGCACTTCTTTACTATCGGCTCAAATTCGGGCAAAGCGATCGGCAAGAGCGGCCTGCCGCCGCCGGCTGGCGTACCAGACGAGTCCGGCGGTCGCCGCCGCCGCGCCCACCGCCGCGGCGGCGACGAGCGCCGGACGGGGCGGCATGCGGAACCCGGGCAGCCGCTGCTTGAGCCGCACGGGCTTCTCGAAGGCCAGCACCGGCCAGTCCCGGGCGGTGCACTCCCGGCGCAGCGTCCGGTCCGGATTGACCGCGTACGGGTGGCCGACGGCCTCGAGCATGGGAACGTCGGTCGCCGAATCGCTGTAGGCGAAACAACGCGAGAGGTCGTACCCCTCCGACTCCGCGAGTTCACGGATCGCCTCCGCCTTGGTGGGTCCGTAGG
The DNA here is from genome assembly GCF_042957155.1 of Streptomyces sp. NPDC008121. Lineage (NCBI taxonomy): Bacteria > Bacillati > Actinomycetota > Actinomycetes > Kitasatosporales > Streptomycetaceae > Streptomyces > Streptomyces sp. NPDC008121. The sequence continues at coordinate 510,041 of NZ_JBIBHT010000004.1, forward strand.
CGTAGTACTCCACCTCGCCGGTGAAGCAGCCGTCGTCACCGACGACCATCCGGGTGGCCACCACCCGGTCGGCGCCGAGCAGCTCGCCGATCGGCTCCACGACCTCGGCACCGGAGGTCGAGACGATCACGACGTCCCGCCCCGCCGCGTGATGCTCCTCGATGAGGGAGGCCGCCTCGTCGTAGATCAGCGGGTCGATCAGGTCGTGCAGGGTCTCGGCGACAAGTTCCTTGACCTGCGAGACGTTCCAGCCTTTGCAGAGCGCCGAAAGATATTCGCGCATCCGCTCCATCTGGTCGTGGTCGGCGCCGCCCACGAGGTAGACGAACTGGATGTAGGCCGTCCGCAGGACGGCGCGGCGGTTGATCAGTCCGCCTTGGTAGAAGGACTTGCTGAAGGTCAGCGTCGACGACTTCGCAATGACCGTCTTGTCCAGGTCAAAGAAGGCGGCTGTGCGCGGCAACGAGTGGTTTTCCACGAGCCCGAGCATAGGTGCCCGCCATTCGGCGTACGCTCCGGCGTGTGGGTTTGCCTGAGAAGGCTCTCGGGTACACCATGGAAGTCACGGATCGTTCGCGACCGTGCTAACCCGGTCCGGCTCCTCCCCCCCCCGAGTCGGTCCGGAGAGACGACCCCCGCTCTCCCCCCCGGCGGGGGTCGTCGCATGTCCGGACGCGTTTTCGTCCCTCGGGTGATCATTCTTTCCTCCTCGCGTCGGCCCTCGGCCGTGCAGCAGCCATGCCCTGGCTCCGTCACTCAATGTAATCGAGGCGCTGCTCTCCGGGAAGCCCCGAGGAGGGTGACGGAGTTATTCACAGGGGCGGAGTTATCCACAGTTTTTGAGCGAGATCCCCATGATTTCCGGAACTGCCCCACGGTGATTCCTGCCGGGAAGTCCACGGACACCCGGAATCACTGATCGATCCCGTTCGCGCCACCGACGCGGACGGGATCACACCGACAGGGGGAGTGGGCCGTGACGGGATCCATCGCGTACCGGACATCGAGGACTTCACGGGCCATAAGGGCGTCGCGGACTCCGGACGACGGTGGCGGGACCTCCGGCGAGGGCCGGCGGGCCGGGCCGCTGATCGTGACCGAGGACCTCGCGCTGCTCGACGACCTGCTGCGGCTGTGCGCCGCGGCGGGAGCCGACCCCGAGGTGCACCACACGGTGCCGGAGCGGCGCGCGGGCTGGTCCGACGCCCCGCTCGTCCTCGTCGGCGACGACGCGGCGGACCGCTGCCGCACCGCTGCGCGCCGCCCGGGCGTGATCCTGGTCGGCAGGGACCAGGACGACCCCCGTGTCTGGCGGCGGGCCGTCGAGCTGGGCGCCGAGTGCGTCCTGCGGCTGCCCGACGGGGAGAGCTGGCTGGTCGACCGGATCGCCGACGGAGTCGAAGGGGCCGGCAGGCAGGCGCTGACCATCGGCGTCATCGGCGGGCGTGGCGGCGCCGGTGCGTCGACACTCGCCTGCGCCCTCGCCCTGGCGGCCGCGAGGACGGGGCGGCGCGCGCTGCTCGTCGACGGCGACCCGCTCGGCGGCGGCCTCGACGTCCTGCTCGGCGGCGAGCGGACGGAGGGCCGGCGCTGGCCCGACTTTGCCGCCTCGAAGGGACGGGTGGCCGGCGGCGCCCTGGAGGAGTCGCTGCCGTCGGTGCGCGGGCTGAGGGTACTGAGCTGGGATCGCGGCGATTCCGTCCTCGTGCCGCCCGAGGCGATGCGCTCCGTCCTGGCCGCTGCCCGCCGACGCGGCGGGGTGGTCGTCGTCGACCTGCCCCGCAGGCTCGACGAGGCGGTGACCGAGGCGCTGGCCCAGGTCGACCTCGGTCTGCTGGTCGTGCCCGGGGAGCTGAGGGCGGTCGCCGCGGCCCACCGGGTCGCCGCCCTGACCGGCATGGTGCTGCGGGACCTGCGCGTGGTCACCCGCGGGCCGTACGCGGCCGGACTCGACGCCGCCTGGATCGCGGACGCCCTACGACTGCCGCTCGCCGGGGAGCTCCCGCACGACCCGGACCTCGCGGCCGCCCTCGACACCGGCTCCCCGCCGGGCGGCGAGGCCCGCGGACCACTGGGCCGCTTCTGCACCGACTTCTGGGAGCGGGTCCTGACGGCGGAGGGCGTGTCGTGAGCGGCCGGGGCACGTCCACGAGCGGCGCCGGTCTGCTGGACGCCGTCCGGCAGCGGCTCGCCGAGAGCGGAGCCGAGCCGACCCCGGCGCGGGTCGCGGCCGCGCTGCGGGCCCAGGGGCGGCTCCTCGGCGACACCGAAGTCCTGGGAGCGGCCGAGGCGCTGCGGTGCGAGCTGGTCGGTACGGGACCGCTGGAGCCGCTCCTCGCCGATCCGGAGGTGACCGACGTCCTGGTGTCGGCACCGGACCGGGTCTGGGTCGACCGGGGGGCCGGGCTCGAACTCACGGGCGTCTCCTTCGCCGACCCTGCGGCGGTACGCCGCTTGGCACAACGCCTCGCGGCGGTGGCCGGCCGACGCCTGGACGACGCCCGGCCCTGGGTGGACGCCCGGCTGCCGGACGGCACCCGCATGCACGCCGTACTGCCCCCGGTCGCGGTCGGCTCGACGTGCCTGTCGCTCCGGGTCGTTCGGCCACGCGCCTTCTCCGTGGCCGAGCTGACGACGGCGGGCACCGTCCCGCCCGGCGGGGAGCGCGTCCTGCGGGCACTGATCGAGGCCAGGGTCTCGTATCTGATCAGTGGCGGCACGGGATCGGGGAACCCCAAGAAGGCGTCAGGACAACTCTAGTTGTTGATCACTTTCGCGGTGCCGCGAAAGTGATCAGACAGTCCTCTGACCTGCATGTCTTGCGGGTCCGGGAAGCATTTTCAAGGCCGCCTTGGAATCGAAGGTGGGCAACGAAAGGCCCCGAGAGCGGACGCATGAACGCTCTCGGGGCCGCTCCACGCCCGGCCGTGGTTCGCCGTGACCACGGACGTGCGGGAGATCAAGAGGAGCGCCGCTGCGGCGCGGGCGCCTCCTCGGCCGCCGGGAGCGGACGGCGGCGGGCGCCGCACTCGGCGCGGTTCGCGTGCCAGTACACCGGCGGGCTGGCGCCGCTGGCCGAGTAGTCGGGGATCGGCATCGCCTCGCCCAGGATCGTCCCGTCACACCACGCGCAGCGCCTCACCGCGGCTCCCCCTTCCCGGCCCTGCCCACGGGGTGGCACGAGCAGTCGCAGCGGATCGTCAGGGCGACGTCCCCGAAGCGGGTGACGACGTCACCCGGCCGGCACAGGCGGTGCTCGTTCAGCCGGCACTCGCCCCGCACCACCCGGGCGGCCAGCCGGGGCGTCACCGAGCCCCCTGCCGGGTCGGCTCGTCTACGAACGAGTACATGGGCTTGATGCCCCGGGTGTCCGCGCACGCGCGGTGGGCGTAGATGTGCTGCCCGGGCCCAGAGTTGTCGGCCAGGACGCGGACGCACACGTCGGCATCAGGCTCAGGGCAGTAAGTGCAGGGCCGCCCCCTGCGGGTTCGGTTCGCCATGACTCGGACGTTAGGAACAACCTGTGCGCGACCGCGATCCGATGTTCTCGAATGTTCTCGGGCTTTGGCCGATTGTTCCCCTGTGGTCTCACGGAGAGGGGTGCACCCTGTAGAACCGGACCAGCGGCCTGGGAAAGCTGGTGTCGGCAACCCAACCCGGAGGGGGACAGCGTGACGCGACGACTGAGGTTCAACGGCACCGACAGCAAGAACGGAGGATGCCCCGCGGTTCACGAGGACCTGGACTCGGGCGAGATCATCGTCCAGGGCGCGCCGCTGACCGATCCGGACGACCTCGCCCGCCTCCAGCACTTCGGCCCCCACGACGTGGCGGTGGTCGTGCCGCGGGAACTCCTGGTGAACCATGGCCCTAAGGAGATCGTCAGGGTGCCCCAGATCATCGGCGCGGAAGAGTTCGGCAGGCTCTTCAAGACGTTCGAGCACTCGGCCTGGCACCTGGAGACTCGCGGCGGGTACGCCTCGGACCGTGAGGACCCCGGCTACGCGGAGTTCCTCAAGAGCGGCATGGCGCCGTGCGACCTCGACAGCGAGTGGTGCGTGAACATCCGACGGCAGACGGACGACGGGAAGTACGTCGGCCGTGTCCGGGTGGTCGACAGCCCGCCCTCGGATGGGCAGCGGTTCCTCCTCAGCTATGCCCGGTGCAACGCGGCGACAGGCGAGGACGTGCGGAATCTGTGGCGCGAGGACGCCGAGCGCGTGCACCTTCCCTCCGAGGATTTCTGGATCTTCGACAGCCGACTGGTGGCTATGCTCCACTTCGACGAGGGCGATGCGCTCCGCGACATCGAGATCATCACCGAGCCCTCCGAGGTGCTGCGGTTCTGCCAGGTCCGCGACGCGGCGGTGCATGCGTCCGTTCCCTACGGTCAGTTCGCGGCGCAGCTCGGCGCGAAGGGATAGCGCGGCACCGGTGAGCACGGACTACCAGCAGGCCCGGGAGGCCCTCGGAGCGCGCTTGAGAGAGCTCCGCCTTCTGGCGCCCGCAGGTCGGCTCACCGGTACGCAGCTCGCCCAGCTTCTGGGCTGGCCGCACTCAAAGATCTACAAGCTGGAGGGCGGCCGGCAGACTGCAACCCCCCAGGACCTGCGCGCCTGGGCGGATGCGACTGGGCACCCCGACGCCTTCACTGAACTTCAGGCCCGCCTACAAGGGTTCGAATCCCACATTCGCTCCTGGCGGCGCCAGCTAGCCGCCGGGCATCGGCCGGTACAGGACGGCTGGAACATCGAGGTCGGTCGATCTATGGTCATCCGCGCCTGGGAGGAAGCCGTCGTCCCCGGCATGCTCCAGACAGCTGACTATGCGCGCCACATCTTCCTGCGGTACGCCGAACTGCAGGGCACCGTGCCCGACACCGATGAGGCCGTCCGGGCCAGGATGAAGCGGCAGGAGTGGCTCTACCAGGGCGGGCGGAAACTCCACGCGCTCGTATGGGAGGCAGCGCTCCACGCACAGGTATGCCCGCCGCCCGTGCTCATCAGCCAACTCGACCGGCTCGTCGGGCTGATCGGCATGGACACTGTCGACCTGGGGATCGTCCCGCTCGGGGCGCCCCTCAGGATCCCGGCCGCCAACGGATTCTGGATCCTCGATGATCGGCTCGTTATTGCTGAGGACTGGCACGCTGAGCTGTGGCTCGATGACGACGACTCCGTGGGGACATACATGCGTGCCTGGCGCACGCTGGAGAAGTCCGCGGTGTACGGATCGGAAGCCCAACACCTCATCAGCCGGGTTCGTCGCTCGGTGAACCCGCGGTGAACGAAGGATCGCCCCCTGCCCGGCCCGAAGGCCAGACAGGGGGCGTCGTCGTTCAGTCCTTCATGAGCTTCGGATCAGGCGGATCCACGACCCGTTCTTGAGGATGGTCGGGGTGGCGGATGAGACGGTCTGGGCCCAGCGGAGCCGTAGCGTCCCGGCGGTCCCCGCTGTGCGGAGGACGCCGGCCGGGCGGACGACGGACCCGGCGACGACGATCCCGACGCCGGACGTGGCGGGCAGGTCGTTGCGGCCCTGCTTCAACGACCCGATGTTGCCCGTGTTCCCCGCGCTGATCCCGCTGTCCGTCCACGAGAGGGTGGCGCCCGCGGGGGCTGACCAGCCGAGGGTGATGTCTGCGGCCGGGTCGGCCTCGACGTCGAGGTAGCTGTCGAGCGCGTAGGTGGCGTTCGCGGCTACGGCGATGGCCAGGTGGTCGTCGTCCTGGAGGACGGTCGACAACGTCACCGGCTCGTCGGCGAGCTTGTGGGCGAGCAGGATGTCGGTGGAGCGCAGCGCGGTGGTGGCGCCCGCGCCCTGCCCTCCGAGCGGCGGCTGCGGGCCCGGCAGGCCTTGCGCACCCTGCTCGCCCGGATCGCCCTTGGGGCCCGGCTCACCTTGTGGCCCTGGGACGGGCACGTACACGGCCGACTCGGGATCGGCCTCGACGATCTTCGACACCTGCACGGGCGTTCCGTCCCCGAGGGGGAGCGCGAACACCCGGACGCGGGTGCCGAGGCCGTCGATGCGTTCCTCGTATCGCCAGTAGCGGCCGGTAGACGGCTCGACCCCGGCCGCGTCGGTGACCACCAGGGCCTGAGAGAACACCCCGGCGTTCAGGGCGAACTCGCCGCCGCCGGGGTAGATCCCGCCCTCGGCGGTGTCGGTCCAGACGGCCGGGATCGGGGTCACGGTGATGCGGCCCGTGGCCGCCCGGCCGGTGGCCGGGTTGGTGTACATCTCGGTGACCACTCGGGTGGCTAGCGCCATGCCGTCCTCCTCACGGGTAGATGCGGCGGGTCGGGTCGAGCGCCGCGGTCTCCGTGCGGCTCTTCAGCGGTCCGGGGTCCGGCGCAGGGGCTCGGCGGCAGACCAGGGCGTCGGGGTCGTCCGGCGGGGGCTGGAGGGCGTAGCCGGCCGGGCAGGTCTGCCCATCAGCGCCGTCGGCTCCGTCCCGGCCGTCGGTGCCGTCACGGCCGGCGGGCCCGGGCTCGCCCTGCGGCCCGGCGGGGCCGGGCGGGCCGGTCGGGCCTGCTTCCCCCTGCGGGCCCACCACGCCGGCGCCGTCTGTCCCCGCTGCCCCTGGATCTCCCGACGGCCCCGTCTTCCCGATTGGGCCTACCGGGCCGGTAGGCCCGACGGGGCCTTCCGGCCCGGGCGGGCCCGTGTCACCGGCCGGGCCCGGCGGGCCTTCGACGCTGCGGCCAGGCTCGCCCCGGGAGCCGGGCGGCCCGGCGACCGGATCCCCGCCGAGACGTTCTACCTGCGCGGCGAGCTGATCTCTCGCCGAGTTGGCCGCGCGGAGCTCCATCTGCAGGGACCGAACGCTGATCAGGATCCCCGCCATGATCAGGCCGACGATGACGGCGGCCGCCAGGGCGAGCGCGTCGCCCCGGCGCCAGCGCCTCTCCTCGGCACGTAGCTGCGCGCGGGTCATGAACCGGCCCCCTTCGCCAGCAGAATGATCACGGGCATGAGGACGGCGACGAGAGGGATGACGACGGCGCCGATCAGCCACCTCCTGGTGGCCACGAGCTTGTCGGCGTCCTTCTCCCGCAGCGTCTCCAGGGTTGTGACCCGGGTGGCGAGCACTTCGTGGCGTAGGTCGTAGACCTTCTGGTCGACTTTCTCGTCCAGGCGCCGGCCGAACTGCTGGATGTCGTCGCGGATGTCGACGATCCGATCGTCCAGGCGGCGGACCATCTCCATGGCGGTCGGATCGTCGGTCATCCGGGTGGCTCCGATCAGGCGGCGGGCTTGATGATGCTGCGCTGCTCGACCGGCAGCTCGGGCACCGGGGCGGTGACCTCGCGGCGGAGCACGAGCGCGACTGCGGTCTCAACGGCCAGCATCCACAGGGCCTGGTCCTCGGCCGACATGTGCAGGCCGAACGCGAGGAAGAGGGCCAAGATGCCTTGCGCGAGGTTCACGATGGCGGCCGCAGCCGCGCCGGTCTTCAGGACCAGCGCGGTGACGACGGCGACGACCAGGGAGAGGAACGCCATGATGGCGCCCTGCTGGGCGTCGCTGACGTCCAGGCCGTAGGCGGCGCCGAGCTTCAGGCCGACCGCGACGAAGGCCAACAGGTAGACGGGTTCGCGTCCGAAGATTCTCACGGGGTTGACCTCCTGGTCAGTCGGTGAGGCGGGCGGCGAGCTTGTCGGCGACAAGCTCGGCGATCTGCTCGGCGAGGACGGGGTGCGAGGCGACCTTGTCGGCGAGTGTGGCCAGCTGCTCGGAGGTGAGCGAGGCGCCCGCCTCCGCGCGGATGGCGGTGAGGAGTTCCATCTCGCGCTGGTGCCGGACGTCGGCCCAGCGGGCGAATGTGGCGGCGGAGCGGGTCGGCCCGTCCGGGTCGGTGGGGGACTTCCACTGCGCCCCCCACATCTCGTCGCGGCTGTACTGCGCGATCTTCCGCATCTCGGCGTCGGTCAGGGGCACGTCGTCCTCCTCGGGCGGCGGGGTGGTCTGGCCGGTCGCGCGGGCGACGATGCCCGGAAACACGACCTCTCTGAACTGCTGCACGCGGGCGTCGCCTGGACAATCTGTGCCTGAGACGGCCCACGCAGAATGGAGCCGGTGGTAGCCGAAGCCGGGATCTGTCGCACTGCGACAGATCCGCAGCGGGATGCCGTGGCGCTGGTGCAGCCACACGCCGAGTCGGATGAGCTGTTCCATCTGCTCCGGCGTCCAGGCGTCCGTGTGCTTCAGGTTCGAGGCCGTCTCGATCGATACAGCGCCCGTTCCGTCAGGGCGCTCGTTCGCCCGGTAGTTCGCATCGGCGCGCGTCTCGGTCCCGATGAACTGGCCGATGCTGCCGTCGTAGTCGAGACCGAAGTGGCTTTCGAGGTTGGTGCTGTCGCGCCAGTACTCGTACATGCGGCGCTCGTCCCACGGTGCCGCAATGCTGTGCATGATGAGTTGCGTCGGCCGGATCGCGTTCTGCTTGTCCGACTCGGGTTGCAGCTCCATCCGGGTCGCCCCGGGGTACCAGGCCATGGGGCCTCCAGAGATGACGAAGCCCCGGGCCGGTCGGCGCGGGGCGGGCGGTGCACGGACGGTGTCAGGCGGTGCGGCGCAGGCAGAGACGGGATCCGGCGCGGACGATGGTCGGCGTGCCGTTGGAGGCGATCTGGGCCCATTGCACGGCGAGGGTGCCGGCGGCGCCGGCGGTGAAGAGGGTCCCGAAGGGGATCGCGCTCATGTAGGTGCCGAGGTTGCTGGGCAGGTTGCGGGTGGCGGTGATGGCCTGGCTGGTGACGTCCTGCCCGGTGAGGCTGGTGGGGCTGTCGGTGCCGCCGGAGGTCCACTGCATCGTCGCGCCGGCCGGGCCCGCCCAGCCGAGCTTGATGCCGGTGGACGCGGACGCGGCCAGGTTCTGGCTGTAGATGATGTAGCCGCCGACCGTGTACATGGCGTTGGCCTCGACGGGCACGACCAGGGCGGCGTCGTTGGCCATCGTGGTGGTCGAGTTGCGCGGCTCGTCGCTGACCTTGACGGCCTCCAGCGGCAGCATCGACTCCAGCAGCTCGGCAGTAGCGGTCATCCCAGCGAGGATGGACGGGTACACGGGTGCCTCCTCACAGGGCGATGACGGCAGGGTTGGCCACGGTGACCGGGGCGCCTGCCGAGTGGGACTTGACGATCCCGTTGGTGGAGCGGGTGACGGTCGCGGTCTGGGTGGTGGTGGTGCCGCTGATCGCGGTCACGGTCATCACCTCGCCCCCGACGCGGATGTCGAACGGGAACTGGCTGGGGTGGGTGGCCGTGTCGACCCAGCGGGGCCCGCGGGTGGTGACGAGCGTCAGCGATGTCGCGGTGGAGGTGACGCCGGCGCCCAGCTCGCATCCGGCGGTGTCGAGTTTTCCGCGCTCGGCGTTGTCGAGGACGCCGACCCGCCAGGGGCCGGCTGGGGTGCAGGCGAGGTGGGCGTCCCAGGTGTACAGGTCGACGGTCTCGGACCAGCCCTGCACGATCAGGTCGATCGGGCCCGGGCCGACCCAGGACGGCGGGTTGACGATCCGCACCAGGTCGCCCTCGTTGAGGTCGAGGAACGCGGGGATCAGGTGCGGTGCGGCGTGGAGCATGAGGCGGACGGTGGGGTAGCGGGCCTCGTCCCAGGTGCCGAGGTGCAGGCGCCACCCGGCGATCGGGGCGGCCTGCTCGTCCTCGGCGAGGTTCAGCGTCACGGACTCGTCGTACAGGCCGACCCCGTTCGGCGGGGCCTGGACGGACAGTGGCCCCTCCTCCAGGACTGCCCGTCCCGACGCCCCGCCCTCGCGGGTGACGGTGATGTCATTGCGGGTCTTCTGGTCGTCCTCGACGGGCTCCAGCGGCGGCCCGATCTCCCCCTCGGCCTCGTAGTCGAGGGTCAGGGCGGGGGTCTGGTTGTAGAGGCTGTGCCGGTCCCGGTAGATCAGGCCGGTGGATTCCCGGGCCTCGGTGAGGATCCCGCCGTCGACGTCGCCAGCCTCCTCGATGAGGTCCAGGAGCGGCGCCGAGCGCTGCGGGCCCATCGCCTGCGTGCCCGGGCCTCCCTTCACCAGGGCCAGCGACACGGTGCTGGCCTCCTCGGCGGCCAGGCGCAGCATCCGCATGCCGGCCTGCTCGCCCGCGAAGCCGGAGTCGGCCTGGTCGTAGACCGCGACGGTGGGCACGGATCCGGACCCGGCGACGTCGAAAGCCGCGAGGTGGCCGAGCGCCATGCCCTCGGTCGCGGCGCCCCAGCTCCCGGCGACCTCGGTCGCCGAGCCCTGCGTACCGGTGAACACGGTGGCGGAGTAGGACCAGACGCCGGTGACGACGTCGAGCCACGCGGCGCTGAGCCGGGTCTGCCCGCCACCGGCGTCCGAGGTGAAGATCTGCAAGCGGTTCCACACGCCCGTGAAAGCCGCGAGGGCGTCCGGGGCGGTGTAGAGGAAGAAGGCGAGAACGGCGCCCGAGCTGTCTCGGGCCTCGATGCGGATCCCGGCGGCGCTGGCGTAGACGACGGCGGCCCGCATCGCCGACCCGGCGACCGCGACCCTCAGGATCTCCGTCTGGGCCGCGGGCATGGTCGGCAGGTTGTAGACCATCTCGACGTGCCAGCCGGCCGCGCTGCTGGGCGGCACCGAGGCCCTCAGGGTGGCGGCCGAGCGGAGCTTGGGCAGCGGCAGGGACCCGGCGAGGCTGTCGTCTGACGCCCAGTCCAGGCCGGTGACGGCGGCCGCGGCCACGGTGGGGCTGGTGGCGGCCGCGCGGGTGGCGGTGGCGCCGTCCTCCATCGGCCAGTACGCCAGGGGGCTGCCGGAGGGGATCCGGCGGCGGAGGGTGGACTGCAGGGCCTTGGTTCCCTGTCCGAGGCGCCGGAGCATGCCCGCGGCCTCGGCCGGCACCCACACGTCCTGGCCGGAGAGGTCCCAGCGGCTCGGCCAGGACGAGATCTCCCCGTGAAACCGATACCGGCGATCGCTGACCTCCGCGGTGCCCGCCAGGGTCCAGGTGCGGCCCGCGCTGTCCGCGAAGGACGTGGTGCCCTCGGCCTCGGGGCGGAAGTCCGGGGCGGCGACGACGGATCCGCCGATGCCCGAGCGGACCTCGGCGCGGTGGATCCGGCCGGCGGCGGGCAGCCACGGCGGGGTGATCGTGGCCGTGGTCGGCGCGAGTTCGAGCGGCGCCGTCGAGGCGAAGATGGAGGTGGTGCCGGTGTCGGTGAGGTCGCCGCCGAACTGCGTCCACGGCCCGTCCAGCGACGTCGCCCAGTAGAGCCGGACAGTCCACCCGCCGGAGCCGTTGTTGACGTCCAGAGTGGCCCGCACGGCCGCGCGGCGGGGGAGCGGCGGCAGCGCGGCCCCCGCGAAGAAGCTCCCGGGCCCGGTCGGCGACCAGCGCAGCGTCAGGTTCCCTTCCTGCATGTGGAGCATCCAGGACCGCTGGTTGCCGGTCGTGAGCCACTTCCCGATGAGGACCTGCGTCGGGAGGGCGTACCAGTCGACGGTGGCCTCGACGCGGACGTCGATGTCCCCGGTGATGTCCAGGGAGGCGTGGTCGGGGGTGGCGGCGATGCCGGTGGAGGAGCCGTCCAGGGCGAGGTAGGACTCGGTCCCCTGGACGGACATCCTGACCGGGGTGTTGCGGCCGATCTGCCCGTAGTACGGGCTCATGGGGTTGCGCGGGGAGTACTGCCCGGAGCGGTTGTTCAGCTCCAAGCTGGCCTTGGCCGCGCTGGTGCGGGTGCTCTCCGGTCCGCGGCCGCGCTCGATGGTGATCGGGGACCGGGTGTAGACGTCGCCAGTGGCGTCCGCCCACGTGTCCCCGACGAGGACCTCGGTACGGACCTCCAACGGGTCTTGCGGGAACGCCACGATCGCCTACCTCTCGTTCTGCCCGAAGGCGATCTGTACGCTCCCGCGTCCCTCGACGCGCACGAGCTTCTGCAGGAAGGTGCGGGTGGCGGAGTCGCCGCCGGTGGTGTCCAGGCGGACGATGACCATGCCGCCGGCGCCGCCGCCGCGCAGGAGGGGGGCGCCCGCGGGGGCGAGCTGGTGGCCGGTGGCCAGGGCGGCCGCGCTGGGCGGGGCCTGGACCAGCTCGGCCATGGTCCGGGCGAGCTGCGGCTGTCCGTCGTGGATGCCTTCGACGATGCCGGCGGGGATCCAGCGGCCGACGACTTCCGCCATGACCCGCGAGGGCGAGCGGATCCCAAGTGCCTTGGCGATCGGGCCGGGCACCATGGAGGACGCGAAGCTCATGAGGCTGGACTTCAGGAATCCACCCATCGAGCGGACGCCCGCGACCAGGCCGCGGATCAGTTCCTGGCCTTTGCCCCACAGGAGGTTGCCGAGGCTGCCGAGCGCACGGCCGATCATTCCCGGCAGGCCGCGGACCCAGTTGACCAGCTCGGTCGCCTTGCGGACCGACCCTGTCTTGATCCGGTCCCAGTGCTTGATGACCAGGCCGACGATCGTCCAGTTCAGGAAGAAGTTCCAGATCTGCTGGCCGATCCACTTGATCGCGCCCCACACCATGGGCCAAATCTGCTGGGTGAAGGCGAGGATGCGGTCCCAGTTGGCGATGACGAGGGCGACCAGGGCGATGACGATCGCGATGACCCAGCCGATGGGGCCCATGGCGATCAGCCACTGGGCGGCCATGGTCAGGGCCCAGATGACCGCGCGGCCGGCCATCAGCAGGAACTGGGCGGAGGAGACGACGGCGGCCCGGACGACGGCGGCGATCCAAGTTCCGATCGACACCAGCGCGGAGCCGAGCCACGCCCCGGCGGTGGTCCCGGCGGACAGGACGGCAGCCCCGGCGATCCGGGCGTAGGCGGCCAGGCCGACCGCGTTCATGCGGATCCAGTTGCCGATCACCGTCCACGCAGACGCGGAGATCAGGGCGTTGGCCCCGGCGACGATCGTGGCGATCGCACTGTAGGTGATCATGGCGGCTTTGACGACCAGTACGGTCGCGGCCAGGCCCGCGAAGGTGTACATCAGCGGGCCCATGACGGCCGCGTTCTCGCTGCCGAACTTGACGATCACCCCGGCGGCCTCGCCGAGCTCCCCCATCACCTTCCGCTTGAAGCTCTCCAGCTGGGCTTGCGGGTTGTCCCCGACCGCGGCCGTCATGCGGTCGGCGGCCCCCGACGCCTTGTCCATGCCGGCGGACGCGGCTGCCGTCGCCGGGTCGAGGGCGTACAGGGAGTCGCCCATGATGTTGGCCGGGTCGCCGAAGAGCGCCGCCGCCGCGTTGAGCCGGACGGTCTCGTTCTTCGTGCCGCGCAGGGCGTCCATCGTCATCTGGAACGCCTTCTCCGCGCTGGTGCCGCCCTCGCGCATGAGCTTGCCGACGGTCTTGCTGCTCAGCCCGATCGACTTGTACGCCGTGTCAACGGCGGTGCCGCCCTTGAGCGCTGTCTCCCCGAAGATGCCGATGGCGTCGGCGACCTGGTCGGCGTCGCGGGCACCTGCCTTGAGCGCCTGGGACAGCAGACCGGTGGCGGTCTGGCCGTCCACGCCAACGCGGCGCCACTGGGTGGAGTATTCGTTGATGGTCTCCAGGTAGTCGCCGCTCTTGTCGGCGGCGGACTGCAGGCCGACGGTGATGATGTCGAACGCCTCGTCGGCGGAGTCGGCCAGGCCGGTGCGCATGAGCTGACCGACGGCGGCGGTGGCCATGTTGAGGTCCTGGTCGAACGTCTCGGCCAGGGCGAGCGCCTTCGTCGTGACGCCTTCCAGGCCGCCCTCGGCGCCGGAGACGTCGCCGATGTTCTTGTAGACCCCGCGGATCGCCTCGTTCACGGTGGCGATGGAGTCGCCCCACGCGTTCTCGTACACCCCGGCGGCGACCTTGGACAGCTCGGCGGCCTCGGCCGGGCCGACGCCGAGTTGCGCGGCGAGTTTGTCGCCGGCCGCCTCCATCTCCAGGTTGGCCATGACGCCGGCGCCGAGCGCGGCCGCGAACCCCGCGCCGATCGTGGTCGCCGCCGTGTTGAACCGCTCGGCCATCGCGCCGACTTCCGCCGACGCCCGGTCGCGGGCGACCAGGTTGAACACGAGAGAGGTGTCCGCCACGTCGGTCACCTCCTCTTCAGTTTGGCCTCGGCCTCGTCCTGCGCGGCCTTGTAGGCGTCGAGCCAGTCCAGGAGCGCGTCGGTCTCCTCGACGGTGAAGCGGGCCCAGTCGTCGGGCCTGACCCCCAGCAGGTGGGCCGCGTTGCCGAGCTGGCTCAGTCGGCGACCGGCAGACTCGCTTTTCCCGACTCCTCGGCGTCATCGATCGCCTCGGCGATGTTCTGGTCGAACATCTCCAGGGCGGCGGCCAGCTCCTCGCCGTGCAGCCGCTCGACGGCCCCGTCGCGCATCTGCTGCCACTCCTGGCGGGAGTACTCCAGCTTCAGCTCGTCCCACTGGAAATCCACGTCCTCCCAGCGGGTCTTGGGGTGCTCGCGGCGCAGGAAGACGTACAGGAGCGCGCGGCGGCACACCGAGGAGCCCTTGAGGACGTGCTGGGTGAACTCCGAGTAGGTCATGCCGGTGCGGCGCTCGATGTCCTCGCGCTCGACGGCCATCAGGCCGCGGCGGGGGTTGTAGCGGTAGCGGGTCGGCTCGTCCTGGCCCTCGGGCTGGTAGATCAGAAACATCGTGCTCCTATCCGTCGCCCCGCGCAGCAAGGCGCCGGGCCATGTCTTCCATCGCTTCGTGGACGGCCTGGCGGTAGCGGTCGGCGTCGTTGACGAACGACTCGTCGAACCAGCCCTTCTTGCCGAACTGAGTGCGCCACGGCTCACGGCCGTAGGTGAGGGTGCGCCAGCCGCCGTCACGGCGGTTCGTGCGCTTGGGGGCGTTGGCGAAGCCCCGGAGCCCCGGGGTCTTGAACGCTTTCACTCGGGCACCGGACCAGCGGCCGCCGAGCTTGACCTCCGGGCGGATCTTCTTGGCGATGCCGGACCGCAGGCCGGCGCCGGTGCCCGCGCCGGACGAGGCCATCGCCATGATGCCGCTCTTGGCCTGGGCCGCCCCCGGGCGCAGCGCGTCGCGCATGTTCTTCGCGAGGTCCTTGCGCAGCTGCTTGCCGTCCGCCTCGGCGCGGATCGCACGCACCAGGGCGTCCAGGCCCTCATGGGTACAGGACAGCTCGAACGGCGGCCCGGAGGAGGGCATCAGGCCACCGCTCGGGTCACGGCTCCGGACGTGGGGTAGCTGACCGATACGGACGCCTCGTCGCCGACGGAGCCCTCGACGGGGTTCCAGCCCTTGATGAGCACGCTGCCGGAGTAGGCCGGGTTCGAGGCGCCGGCGGCGGACTGGTCGAGGCGGGTCACGAAGGGAACGACCGTGCCGAGCAGGGGCCACATGATGCTGTCGATCTCGGTGGCGGCGACGTCCTGGAGGAACTCGATGGAGAGCTCGCCGCTCTTCAGGCCGCCGAGGACCTGCTTCCAGCCGAGCGAGGCGTAGGTGGTGACGTCTTTGTCCTCGACCTCGACGCTTACCTCGCACTTGCGCATGTACTCGCTGAGGTCGGTGCCGTTGAGGGACAGGAACTGTGCGAGCAGGACCATCTTGGCCATGGGGGATCACCTGATTCCGAGTGAGGCAGCGAACATGAAGGACGGCGTGGTGCCGGAGATCGTCCAGGCGACCCGGTAGTGCGTGTCGGTGATGGCGGTCCCGTCGGTGCGCAGGATCTGCCCGCCGGCGGCGGTGGCCGCGGTGAACGTGGCGCGCGTGGTGGGGGACGCGAACGTCCCGTCGACGTCGGACTCGACCCGCGCGGTGACGGACGGCGTGGTGCCGGACGCGGAGAGGACGTGCAGCGCGGCGTACAGCCGCTGCCCGGCCGCGACGGCGCCCAGGTCCAGCGCGGTCCCGGTGCCACTCGCGGTGCGGGCCAGGCCCGGAGGGTGCGCGATCTGCCCGCGCGCCACGGGCCAGGACCCCTTGACGGTCCCGGACCACGGGGCGACCTCGCCGACCGCATCGCCGAAGGAGAATGCCGAGCGCATGCCCTGGGTGAGATAGGCGACCGCGCCGACCACGGAGTCCGTGGGGCACACGGTGTACGGGCCGGTCCCGCCGAACGCGGCCCAGGACGCGTCATCGACGCGGGCGGGGTCCCCGGCTTCCCACTGGCCCTCGCCGCTGATCTCCGAGGACGCGAGGCCCCCGAGGACCTCTTTCCACCCGCCGCTGCGGTAGTTGGTGGCGTCCTTGTCCTCGTGCTCCGCCGTAATTTCGATCTTGTTGGAGGCGCCGGACAGGTCCGCGCCCACCGCGAACAGACGGCAGTCGAGCAGGATTTGCTTGCCCATCAGGGGCTCCCCTCTCCGATGACCTTGATGACGATCTCGGCGCCGATGTACTGGGTGCCGGCGTGCTCGTAGAGGCGGTTGCCCTGCACCCGCAGTACGTGCAGGTCGTGCGCCAGGCCGCCGAGCGCGTACTCGCCGGGGGCGCCGCGGGCGACCTCGATGGCCGTCTTCAGCGAGGTCGGGCCGGAGCCGGACAGCATCGAGTCCAGGAGCCGCTGTGCGGACAGCTCGTCGGCGCGGCCGACGAGGATCCGGGCGGTGAACTGGATCTGGTCGAGCGCACGGCGCATCGCCTTGTCGAACTCGATCTCGTACTCGGCGACGAAGAAGTGCGGGGCGCTGACCGCGTCCGGCACGTGCGCCGTGCTGGTCAGCTTGGCCACGCCTGCGGGCAGAACGACCGCGCGGGCGGCGTCGGCGAGGGCCTGGCGGATGGCGAAGATGTCCATGGAGCGCCCCCTTTATCCGAAGCCGGGCAGGATGAAGTGCTCGATGAGCGCCCAGACGTCGGGGTCCCGGCGGGAGAGGCGGACCACACCCCACTCGGCGGACCCCGTGACACCTTCCGGGCTGTCCTTGCGCTTGTAGAGGCGGGAGGCCTGCAGGAGGGTGGCCTGCTCGATGTCCTCCGGGACGGCAGGCCACCCCCACTGGGCGGTGACGCGGACACGGCCGGTGCCGCCGGGCCAGTAGCCGGACAGCTTCCCGATCGCGGTGACCGGGCGGTCCCGGACCAGAGCGTTGTCCGGCCACGTCTCCCAGTCGGTGAGCGCGACCGTGGTCCACGAGCCGCCCGAGCCGGTCTCCACCGTGATGCTGGCGCCGCCGATGTCGTCGACGAGGAGACGCTCCCCGGCGTCGTCGCACACGACCCGCCCCGCGCTCTTGTAGATGCGGGTGGAGGCCGCCTCGTCGAGCCAGAACCGGCGGCCACAGGCACGGTCGATGCTGCGCGAGGCGGCGGTCAGGGCCTTGGACAGCAGCACGTCACGGCTGGCGTCGTCGGTCTCGACGTTCAGCATCGCCTTCAGCGTGGCCAGCTGGGCGTACTCGTTGGCCACGGTCTACTCCTTGGAGTCGCCCGCGGCGCGGGGCTTGCGCGGGGCGCGCGGGGCGCGCTTCTCGCCGGGGACGAGAGGCGTGGCCGTCTCGGTGGTGAGCGGCGCCCGGGTGTCCTCGTCGGCGGGCGGGGCCGTGGCCGTCTCGGTGTCGTCCTGGTCGGCGGTCCGGTCCTCGTCCACGTCTTCGGTCACGTCCTCGTCGGCTTCCTCGGCGATGCCGGAGGCGACCAGGTGAGCGGCCTCGGCGGTCGGCAGGTCGGCGGTCTCGCCCGCGGCCGGCCACTTCTGGCCGTTGCGGGTGCCGGACAGCGTGACCTTCATGCGGATCTTCATGGGGTGCCCTTCCTGAGGGGACGGGCGGGGGCCGCGCGCGGCGGCCCCCGCGGCGGTCAGCTCGCGCCGCCGGCGAAGTACTTGACGGCGCCGGTCTGGTCGGCCAGGACACCGTCCGCGCGCAGCAGCGCCCGGAAGGTCACCAGGTCGTTGTCGAAGTCGAAGTCGTCCGAGCGCTCGAAGCGCACGCCGCCCGCGAAGCGGATGTAGTACGCGGAGATGTCGCCGAAGATGACCGACTTCGCGTTGAGCGCGATGGCGGCGACGTTGGTGTCGGTGTACACCGGCTTGCCCAGGAGGGTGTCCGGCGTGCCGGCCTGCAGGGACGGCGCCCACAGGTACTGGCCGTTCTCGTCCTTGAGCTTGCGGACGGCGGCGATGGTGGTGTCGTCCATGATCCATCCGGCCGACCGGCTGTTCCGGTACGGCGCGATGACGCTGTAGAAGAGGTCGATCAGGTTGTCGGCGGTCGGCGCGCCGGCCACGCCGGTGCCGCCGGTGACGCCCGCTGTGGCGGAGGTGACCAGGCCGCCGGGCTGGTTCGACCCGGTGCCGGTGATGGCCGCCGTGCCGAAGCTGTTGCCGAGCGCGCGGCCGGCCTGGCGGGCGAGGAAGCCTTCCAGGTCCACGGCGCTGTCGGTCAGCAGCTCGGTGGACACCTGCATCAGCGCGCCGTACTTGTAGGCGCCGAGGGTCCGCTTGCCGAACGCGGGCTCGGAGGTCGGGATCTGCGCTCCTTCGGCGACCAGGGCGCCGGTGGTGAAGGAGGTGACGATCGGGATCTCGATCGGCTCGCCGCTGTCGGTGTTCAGGACCGTGGGCCCGGCGGACAGCAGCGCCGAGGACTCGATCATGAACTCCATGAGGCGGTTGTAGAACGAGGTGCGGACCAGGTTGCCGCCCGCCGACGCCGTGCCCTTGACCAGGGCGCGGTAGTCCACCGGCCCCTCGGGCACGATGGTGTAGGAGCGGGCCTCGCCGCGCAGGAACGCCCGCAGCTGGTCGTTGCTCTTGTCCTTGTCCGGGCCGGTGACGGGCTGGCCGAGCAGCGTGGCGAACGCCTTGTCGGCGTCGGCCGTGCGCTGCTCGGCGTCGAGGAGGGTCTTCACCCGCTCGTCGATCTGGTCGATCTCGGAGTTGAGCCGCTGGTAGGTCTGCTCTTCCTCGGCGGTCAGGTCGCGCTTGTCGGCCTCGGCGGTGTCGAGCAGGGCCTTGGCCTGCTCCCAGGCGCTGTTGCGCCGTTCCTGGATCTGCTGGATGAAGCGGGGCACGTCGCCCTCCTTGGGCATGACGACGACACCCGCGGGCCGGTGTGGCCGGGGTGTCAGGGGGATGGGATGTCGAGGTGGGTGTCGCCCTGCCTCAGAAGGTGCGGCGCTTCATCAGCTCGGCGCGCCGCTGCCGTACCGCGATCAGCGGGTGGGTTTCGCCCTGCCCGCTGTGCGGAAACTCGGTGGTCTCGGTGGTCCCGAACTTGCGGATCATGTCCTTCAGGTCCGGCACGTCCGGCGCCAGGTCGATGACAACGCGCGTCGTGCCGGTCAGGAACTTCTTCAGGTCCCCGGCCTCGGCGGCGGCCCGGACCTCCTCCAGGTCGGCGCCGGCCTTGTCCGCCAGCGACCGCAGACCGGTGGAGGTGTCCATGTAGGCGGGGGCGTTGACCGGGGCGACGTCGACCAGCGCGCCGGACAGCAGCGTGCGCAGCGGGAAGCCGTCCTCGGTCTGGCCCCAGTCGTCGGAGAACGTGCGGAACGCGAAGCTGGAGCGGCGGACGTCGCCGCGCTGGACCAGCTCGTACACGTCTTCCCGGGAGGCGGGCACGTCGACGCCGTAATCCAGGCCGGTGCCGTCGACGGCCAGGCGCAGCGTCCCGGCCTCGGTGGTGCCGAGGAGCCGGTTGTCGTCGTGGTTGTAGCGGGCCATCACGTCCGGCCAGCCGTCGCCCTCGCTCTTGGCGAAGAAGCCGGGGTCGATCCGCTCGACGAAGCCGCCCAGGTTCTGGGAGAGCTTGTTGAACTTCGCGGCGTACCCGCCGATGCGGCGGCCGCCGCCCTGGTCCTCGTCGGCGCGGACCTCGACCAGGCCGCGGGTGAAGCGGCGCTCTGCGTCGCCCATGTCAGTCCTCCTGGTTCTCGGCGGTCGCGGCCGGCGGAGCCGGTGCGGCGGGCAGTGCCCCGTAGATGTCGCCGCCCTGCCCGGGCGGGAGCGGGGAGAGGTTCTCCAGCGCGCGGACCTCGTCCCGGTTGCGCCAGCCCTGGGCCAGCGACATGCCGTGCGCGTTGTAGCGGTCGAGGGTGGAGGTGCGCATCATCGCGTCGATGTTGAACCGGACGTACTCCCGGCCCGGCATGAGCCTGCTGAACGTCGACTCCAGGCGCACCAGCCACGGCCGCAGCGTGGTGTTCACCAAGTCGAGGGAGTTCAGCTCCACCGTCGAGTAGGTGAGAGACCCGCCGGACTCGCCGCCGACCTTTTCCGGCGGGACGCCGTAGATGACTGCGATCTGGGTGGCGTTGAGCCGCATCGACTCGACGAACTGCGACTCCTCGGGGCTGACGGACAGGGCGGTGAAGTCCCAGTCCGAGCCGATGACCAGCGGCTTACGCGCCCGGATGCGGGAGGACAGCCGGTCGCTGATCTCCTCGGCCTCGTCCGGGTTGATCGCCTTGCTGCCGTTCTTCAGCACGGCGGGCGGGGTGCCGCCGTTGCGGAACCAGGACCGGCCGTACTCGGTGACCGCCAGGCCGGCGCCGATGGTGTGCGCGAACGCGGCGACCGGGGACAGGCCCACGACCCTGCCCGGCATCACCACCCAGGGGATGTGCACGATCAGGGACCGGTCGACCTCGCGGCCCTGCCAGTAGTACACGGGCTTGACCGGGTTGTACTCGTCGACCCAGACGTCGTCAGGGTTCAGCCACTCGATCATCGTGGGGAAGCCGAGCGGATCCCGCTGCGTGATCAGTCCGTAGGCGTTGCCGCGCAGCGCCATCGAGACGACGCACTTGTGCAGCCACGTCACCAGGTCGCCGAACGCGTCCGGTGCCCAGAACAGCGCGGGGACGAAGCTGATGGGCTCCCGCGAGGAGCCGTCCCGGCGGAACAGCTGCAGCGGCAGGGAAGAGACGTTGTCGGCGATCAGCCGCACGGCCCCGAACACCGGGACCAGCGACACCGCGTTCGCGGTCGACACCGTCACCGTCGACGGGCCGCCCGCACTCCACGGAAGGGACGTGATCGCCCGCTTCGCCACCTCGCCGAACCGGCGGAACGGCGCGGTAAGCGCCCTCGTCCACCGTGGCATACCGCCACCTCCTCACAGCACGCTGTCGAGCGCGTCGTAGTCGTCGAGCACGGCGGGCCCCTTGGCCAGCAGCGCCCAGCGGGCTTCGGTCACGGCGATCAGCGGCGCCACGTCCACCAGGGACGCGGTGCGGTCCAGGACCCAGGCGTCGCCGACCCGGCGGGTGCGGGCGCCGCTGACGGCGGCCGTGAGCGGGGCCTGGTCGATGTGCGCCACCGTGCTCTGGTTCAGCGCGTCGGCCAGCTGGCCGCACGCCTCGGTCATGTCGCCGTGCCGCATCACCACCAGGTGGCCGCGGTGCGGCTTGTCCTTGTCCTCCGGGACGGTGATCCCGGCCGTGGTGAAGTCGTCGATCAGCGAGCCGGCCGGAGCACCGGACGAGGCAACCGCCACGACCAGCGGCCGCCACAGCTCGGCGAGCCGCGCGACCGCGGGCACCACCCAGTCCGTACCGGCGCGCCGGTCGACGACTTCCAGATGGACGCGTCCGTCGGGGCGCCTGATCGCAGCCCCGATGGACGCGTGCTTGCGGTCCTGCGAGACGTCCACGGCCAGCGCCATCTCCCCGGCGGCCGGCCGGGAAGCCGGATCGGTGAGCCCGGGCCAGGCCGTCTTGGGGACGTTCGGATCGTCAGGCGGAGAGGCCCGGCGGGTGCGGTTCAGATAGGCCCGGTCGAACTCGGCCGGGTCGAGCTTCTCCAGCTCGGCCCGGATCGTCTCCTCGGTCACCGTGAACCCGAGCGCGGGCAGCGTGGCGTACCAGGTTGCCGGGTCGTCCCGGGGCATGTCCTCGGGAGCGAACCACTCGAAGTAGGCCGCGCGCGGCCGGGGCGCTGCGGCGTCCTCGGCGAGCGCCGCCCACAGAGCCTCGATGAGCTCGCGGCCCTTGGCCCGCTTCTTGTTCAGCCACACCGATTTCTCGGTGCCCCCCGCGCTCGCCCACCACAGCTGGGCCATCGCCCGGGTCAGCATGGCCGGGCTGAACGCCTGCTCCAGGCGGTCGTCCTCGTGGGCGAACGCCTCGTCGATGAACCCGAGGTCGAGCGGCGGGCCGTGGCCGGCCTTCTCCGTGTTGGCCGTGATGCCCATGCGTGAGCGGGTCGGGCCCCACAGGATCGCCTCGTTGCCGTTGCTCTTGCGGATCCGGGCCCGCTTGGCCAGCGGCGAGCCGCTGATCTTCTCCCAGAACTCATCTTCCCAGCGCTGCCGGGCCATGCCCCGGGTCTGCGCGGCGTAGATGATGTTCTGCCGGGGGAACGCGAGGGCGCGGTGGACCTGTGCGCCGAGGGTGAGCTCCGTCTTTCCCTGCTGGCGGGAGACGCTGAGACCGACCTCCCGGTGGACGAACACGCCGGTGGCCGGGTCGATTTCGAGGGCGACGTCGGTCACGTACCGCTGCCACGGCATCGGCGGGGCGCCGAGCGCGGCCATCACCTTCCACAGCTTCGGCCCCAGGCTGGGAAAAGCGGGGTTGCGCGGGGTGCCCCAGCGCGGCGGGCAGGTCAGGCCGTACCGCTCCAGCAGATCGGCGGCGAACTCAGCCGGCGGCGCCCAGGTGTCAGACGACCCCGAGGTCATCGAGGCCGTCGTCATCGTCGTCATCCGTCGCCCGTCCCTCCAGCAGCGCGGCGACGGTCGCCCGGAGTTCACGCGTCAGCTGCGGCAGGATCCTCGGGTCGGCAGGGACCGGGACCGGGGTGCCGCACTCGTCGCACTCGACCGGCTCGCGTCCGTCGATCTGTTCGGCCAGCCGCACGGCGGTCGCGGCCAGCGTCGGCTCCATGCCGGTGAGGTCGCCGAGGTGCTCGATGTCCTCGGCGAGCGCCGCGCTCACGGCGCCGATCTCGTCGAGGACGACACCAGCGGTGGACGCACCGCGCACACCGGCTGCACCGGCGGCCGGAGACGCGGCGGCCGCGGGGAAGAGCAGAGCGACGGGCACCCCGAAGGCGGCGGCGATGGCCACCAGGTCGTCCACGTCGACCCGCCTCGTGGCGGCCTCGACGCGGGACAGGACCGACTGGGACATCGGCCGGCCCCGGGTGGCCAGGCGCTCACCGAGCGTCTCCTGATCCCAGCCCCGGGCCTCGCGCAGCCGGGTCACGGCCTGGCCCACGTGGACCCCGGCCGGGCCGATCTCCAGGGGGCGAGCAGCCATGGGGAACCTCCCGGGCTCGGGGCTCAGCAACCGCATATGGGCTGGTCAGGGCCGGGGGGAGAAAAATAGAAGCTGGGCGCGGGGCTGAGAAGATGATCTTCCAAAAGGAAGCGGGCCCGCCTCGGCCGGATCAGTACTCCGAGCTGACGCATTCGGACAGGGGCTCGGGCATGTGCTTGTGGAACTCATCCTTGATGGAGGCCAGCTCCGTCCACCCACTGTCGTAGCCGCAGTTGCAGACGAGGATGGCCAGGCCGGTGCGCTCCTGGGTGATCCAGTCGCCATTGCGGCCGGTGATGGCGATCTGGAGGGTGAGTCTGGCGTCGTGCCGGAGCATGGCGCTCTCCTTGGTCAGGGGCCGGCGTACCAGTCGCGTGAGGTGATCAGGCGTGGCGCGGCGCGGTCGCCCTTCTCGCCGTTGCACTTCCGGCCGCAGGTGGGGCAGCCGTTGACGCCGTGGGCGGGGGCCCAGTTGTCCTGGTCCCGGGCGAGGTGGGGTGCCTTGCTCACGGGGGTGATGTGGTCGATGACGTCGGCGCCGGCGTGGCCGCAGATGTGGCAGACGTCCTGCTCGGCGAGGAAGCGGGCGCGGGCCTTGCGGTAGCCGTAGGCGGTCAGGTCGTCCCGCTTGGCCATGGCTACCTCCGGGCATGCGTCGGCCCGGCCTACGTGCTGCGCGGGCCGGGCCAGGGGTTGACTAGAAGTCGGGGCAGAGGTGCGTGTGTACCGCCTTGACGATCTTCCGGCCGGTGTCGGGAGTGGCGATGTCGGGGAGCCGGGTGCCGACGGTGAAACGCTCCAGCGCGGTCTCCGCGAGCTTGGCTTCGTCCTTGGTGGTCTTGATGCTGCCGCACTGGTTGATGCCGCGGCTCACGGCCTGGTCTTCCTTGCCGGACTTGATGATGCGGGGGTCAATGGCGTTGAGCGCGTCGAGGTAGGCCTGGCGGGTGGTGGCGTCGGGGTCGGGCGGGAGGCCGGCGGCGGCTCGGATGCTGGCCTTGGCTTCGGGGCTAAGGGTGGCTGGAGGCTTGGATTCTGCCGGGGTGGCCTTGGGCTTGGCGGCCGGATCGGGCGTGGCCGTGGTGCCGCAAGCGGCGAGGAGGACGGCCGAGATGACGGCGAGGGCCGTGGTGGTGAGTCTGCGCATCGGGTCAGCCTGCCGGATTGTGCACAGACTGAGGATGTGGGTGATCGTCTCGTGACATTCGGAAGGCCCCGACCGGTGTGGGTCGGGGCCTTCTTGAAGTCTGGGGTCAGCCTGCGTGTGGGCATGGCTGTACTCGCAAATCGTGGCGCACGGATCGTTACACGTCAAGCGGCGTTGACAGCGCGTTGCCCGGGCCGGTTCGGCTTGGCGGCTCCGCGGGCGGCCTGAACGTCGGCGATGCGGTAGACGGGCCGCTTGGGCGTGCCGCCGCAGCGGGTGAGGACCCCGCGCCGAACCCAGTCGCGGATGGTGGCGGGCTGGACGCCGGCGGCGAGCGCGGCCATGGACGTGGTGAGGGTGCCGGCGGGCGGCTGGACGTACTCGCTCATGGGTCCATGATCTCGCACGAGCGCCCCACCGGGCGCTGTTCCGGTGGGGCGCTTCGGGTCGAGCGGCGCGGGCAGCCAGTCCGCAATCAGTCCTACTTCTCTGACGTGTTCACGGTACGACGGGCCACTGACAGCGGGCGCCGCACGTGCAGCCCGTGGCTACTTCTCCTGCGCGGGGTTGGTGGTGGTGGTGGTCTTCTTCGCGGCGTCGGCGGCGGCCTTCGACTGCTCGTTGCGGCGGCGGAGCTCGTCGAGGGACATGCTCGTCTGCAGTGCCATGCTGGTGGTCCTGTCTCGTGTGTGGGATGGGGAGCGGGGCGGCCGGTGTCTTGGCGGATTGCGGCCGCCCTGCGTCATGAGGTGGGTCAGCCGAGGAACTCGGTGCGCGGGTCGGCGACGGCGCGCGCGAGGAGGCCGTAGGGGTCGATGGGCGCGGGCGGCGGGAAGTGGTGGCCGGCGGGGCACATCAGGTGCCCGGGGCCACCGTCGGGGCCGTAGACGGTCAGCTCCTTGTCGGCGCTGCACTCGGGGCAGGTGACGGTGCCGCCGTCGGGGAGGGTGACGCGTCCTCGGATGGTGATGTCGTGGCGGTCGGTCATGGGGAACTCCTTCTGTGGGTGGGGTCTACGGCCCTTCTGGGCCTGGTCTACAACCGCTTCCGAAGTGCTCTGACCTGCGTCTACAGGCTCGGAAGGGGGGTCTACGGGTGTGGGGGAGAGGAGGGCGGCGATGTCGGCGGCCTTGATGCCGATGCGGCCTCCCTGGTCGCCGAGGCGGATCTGCTGGATCGGGACGCCGCACCGGACGAGGAGCGCTCGGAGGCGGGTGTCGTCGAGGTGCGCGGCGGCCGGTCGGGCCCGGAAGGCGGCGTAGAGCTCGCGGACGTGGATGCCGGGCCGGTCGCCGATGAGCGCCTGGACGCCGAGGAGGAACCGGCGCCGCAGCTCGTCCTCGGTGAGGGGGACGGGCCGCCCGGCTCGCCATGCCGCTACCGCGTAGGCGCCGGCGGCGACGGCCAGCAGCTGGGGCTGTTCGTTCCCCGTGCGCCAGGCCATGAGAGCGCCGAAGGCGAGACCGGACGCACGGGCGGCGACGATCTTGCCTCGGGCCGTGTGGTTCTCGGCGAGGGCCCACCCGCGAAGCCGGCCGTAGAGCTTGAGGTGGCCGATGCTGATGCGGCGGGGGTGGATGCGCTGCGCTGCCCACCCGGGCCGCCCGCGCCCCCAGTTGGGCACGGGCGGCAGTTCGAGGGTGTCGGCCTCGGGGTCCACGAGGGTCAGACGCTGCCGGCGAAGGTGGCGACCATCTGCGCGAGGTTGCCGAAGAACATGCCGATCATGGTTCCGAGCTGGGTGCCGGATAGGGACAGGCCGAGGCCGAGGCAGACGAACGCGGGCGGCAAGTGGAGCTTCTTGTTCTTGTCGCCGTGCTTGAACATCCACCAGGCCGCTCCGCTCAGGGCGAGGATCAGCAGGACGGAGATCGGGACGGATCCGCTCTGTCCGGCGACGGCGGCGGGGGCGGCCATGGTGTGGGCGGACGCGGTGTCGATGGCGGCGATGAGGCTGGTCTTCACGGGGCTGTCCTTCAGTACGAGAGCGCGGTGATCGCGGCGATGAGGAGCAGGGCGCCGAGGGCGGCGCGGGCGGCGATGCGGCGGGCCGGGGATCCGGCGGGCAGGATGCGGGCGGCGATGAGGGCCGCGGGGATCCCGAGGAGGCCGTAGTAGCCGAGGGCGTGGTACGTGATCACAGGAAGCCGCCTTCCATCGGGCGCGGCTGGGGCGGCTGCTCCTGGTCGTCCTTCTTGGCCCGGGACAGGACGGTCCGGACGTAGGGCGCATCGACGGTGATGCGGTTGATGCGCTGGACGCGTTCGACGATGTCGGCGGCCTTCGGCTTGGGGCCGAGCGCGGCGGCCGCGTCGAGGATCGCCCGCGCTTTCGTGGGGGCCGGAAGGGGCGTGACCTGCGGTGCATCAGGCCGCGCATCAGGCGCATCGTCCCGTTCGACGGAGACGCTCGCCGGGGGCCGGCCGAGGACGAGGACGACGTCGACGGCGTCCACGGTCACGCCGTGCTCGACGAGCAGCGAGGCGAGTTCGGCGGGGGTCGCATCAGGGTGCGCATCACCGGTGATGCGGATGGCGGCCTCGGGATCCATCTCGGCGAAGCGGCGGCGCAGGACCTCGCGCGCGGAGTGCCGTGAAGGGGCTGCTGCGCGGGCCGGGGTGGCCGGGGCTGGGGCCGGGGCGCCCATCATGGTGCGGAGTGCGGTGTCGGCTCCCTCGGTGATGCGGTCGCGCTGCACGCTGAGGAGTTCTGTGGACAGCTCGGTGTCGTTCGCGCCGATGATGCGGGCGAGGCGCCAGGTGGCGCGCTCGGAGTGCCAGCGGGCGAGGCTGCTGGGGTGGCTGCGTGCGCGGGCCTGGTGGAAGGCGAGGGCCCGGGCGGCGGCTGCGTTTCGGCGGGCGGTCTCGGCGTCGTGGCGCGTGCGGTAGATGACGATGCGGCGGGCGACGAGGCCGATGCCTTCGGCAGCGCCGCACATGGCCATCGGGGTCACGCAGTAGACCACCGACTCGGTGACGCCGTCGGCGACGGCCAGGCCGACCGCGGCGGCGCCGAGGGGCGCTCCCCACAGGCCGGCCCGGACGACGGTCGGCGCGGTCTGGCCGAACATCGTGAGCAGGACGAGGACCAGGGCGAGGACGAGGACGAGTCCCTCGCCGGCCGCGACGACGCCGATAGCGGTCTCGCTGCGGCCGAACTCGACGGCCACGTTGGTGTAGGTGGCCCAGCCGCCGCCGGCCCCGACGGCGAGCATGGGCAGGACGGCGGCGATGAGGACGGTGATCTGCCCGGCGGTGAGCTTCTGTTCGGTCACGGCGTCCGACCCTCCTCGGCGTGGAGGGCGGCCAGCTCGCCGGCGAGCGTCCGCAGGTGCATGGCGTGCACGGTGAGGGCGGCGGCGAGCATGCGGAGTTGGGTGGGGTCGAGGGTGCGGGCGTACCCGGTCTGCTCGACGTACAGGCCGGTGGTGGTGGTGCCGTGCTCGGCGAGGGGGCGCTGGGTCAGCATGGCGACGAGGAGCTGCTCGCCCTCGAAAGCGAAACTGTGCTCGGGGCCGGTGTGGGCGATGTCGGCGCGGCGGACGGGCGCCTGCCCAGCGTGGCCGGCGCACCACGACGGCTCCACCAGGGTCACGCCCCCGTGGTCACGGGTCGCAACCGTCACCGTGCCGCCGGCCGACCGCTCGCGCGGCTGGGCGACGTACAGCGGCTCTTCCGGGCGGTTGGGCCATGTGCGGCCGTACACGTCGCGGTGGGGGTCGTGGCTGGCCTTGTTCCAGATGCACGGGTAGCCGGGCTGCATCGGCTGCGGGGCGCCGCACACGGCCGGGTCACCATCGAGGGCGCCCTGGTGCCAGTCGCGGAGCTCGGCCGGCACACCCTCGAGCGGGTCGGGGGTGTTCACAGGGTCACTCCCTGCGCGACGAGCCGCAGCTGAGCGGCGTACTCCCCGCGGGTCTCGCCGTCGCGAACGGCCGGGGCCGCGACGAGGAAGTCCTGCTCGGCGTCGTAGGCAGCCTCGGTCGGGCCGTGCATCTTCTCGGCGAGCACGAGAGCCTGACCGAGACGGATGCCCTCGCTCATGGCGGCGTTCGGCCGGAGCGCGTCGAGCTTGGCGGCGAGCTGTAGGAGGAGTTCGCGGGTGTCGTCGCTGAGGACGGGCGCGGGCTGGGTCATCGCGCACCGCCGCGGGCGGTAATGGATCCGGTGACGCCGGCCTCGGTGGCACGCACGGTGATCGTGCGTCCGTCGAGGCGGCGGGTGATGCCGACGGCGATGATGCGCCGGGGTGGGGCGGACGGTGTTGTGTGGGCCCGCATAAGATTCGGCATAGCCGAGCCTCCTGGTCAGATCAGGACGTGTTCGGTCAGCTCCCAAATCGGCGTTCGCGCGCCGTCTGGGTGCCGGGTAGGAGCCCTCCGGTGGACGTTGCAGTCGTCCGTGCCGGGGGGCCTACTTGTTGCCTATTCGGTTGTGGGGTCGGCTGGCGTTGCAGTCGCCGTGCCGTACTCGTTGATCACTCGTCGCACGATGCGGACGTCGATTCCGGTCTCCCGGGCGACAGCCTTCTTGGATCCGAGTTCTCGGACGCCTTCTTCGAACGCTTCCGCTCGTCTCCGGGCGCTGGCCGCGACCTCTTCT
Source organism: Streptomyces sp. NPDC008121 (assembly GCF_042957155.1). Lineage (NCBI taxonomy): Bacteria > Bacillati > Actinomycetota > Actinomycetes > Kitasatosporales > Streptomycetaceae > Streptomyces > Streptomyces sp. NPDC008121. Next base: position 538,941 of record NZ_JBIBHT010000004.1, read on the forward strand.
CGCAGTTCCCGCTGTCGCTGAGATTCCGCAGCGACTCGCTCGCGCCAGTTAGGTGTTGGCACGCAGGTCAGTCTAGGGGGACACAGTGTCCCCCTGCAAGCCCATTCCGCCTTCAACTCGCCACCTCTTCCGCGTGGTTCGCGGCGTCCTGGTCGATCCACTCGCGCAGGACGCCCCACTCGTGCGGCTCGAACGCGCACCCGCACCACCGGCACGTCACCGCCCGCTCACCGGGGTAGTGCCGCAGAACCGCGCCGCAGATCGCCCCCGACGGGTCGACGGCCGGGCACTTCCCGAGTCGCGTCCCCCGTTCCGCCCGGTCATGCGGTCCCACGACCGACGCCACATCCCGCTCGAGGTCGCGAATCTCCTCCGCGAAGGTGCCGGCCATGGGCCAGCTGGCGGCGATCCACCCCAGGTTCAAGGACAGAGCGCGGGCTGCCCGGTGCAATCGCGTTTCGACGAGCCCGGTGACCGCCGGCTCCTTCCAACCGCGGTCGGCTTGCATGGCGGAGCGCCAGTCCTCGAGGACGCCGACCAGGCCGCCAGGGCCGCGGAGGGCGAGGACGTGCTCGGAGACGGGGAGCGGCGCGGGGCCGCCTTTTCCACTGCTTCCGTGCTGGGCGGGTCTGGCCTGAGGGGCCAGGAACGCGGCGAGGGCGGTGTACATGAGGGGCATGCGGTCGAGCCGCCGGGCGGTCGAGGCCGAGCAGCCGGGACAGAGGTAGCCGTCGGTCTCGTGGCGTTCGCACAACTGGCAGATCATGCTGTCCTCCAGGCCGGCGACCGCGCACGTGCGCGGTCGCCGGTGTCGCTGCGATCAGAACGGGGGCTCGTCGGAGTGGCCGGGCGCCGACTGTGCCCCCGCAGGGGTAGGACGGGGCTGGCCGCTCCACCCCTCGACTGCCGGCGCCTGCTGCTTTTGGGACTGGGCGCCACCCCAGCTGTCGGTCGACGGCTGGCGGCCCTGCTGGCCGCCCGCCGGGTTCTTCGTGACCGTGGCGGTCGCGCGGAGGAGCGAGGGGCCGACCTCCTCGACGTCGAGCTCGTAGACGGTGCGCTTCACCTGGTCGCGGTCCTCGTAGGACCGCTGCTTGAGGCGGCCCTGGGCGATGACGCGGGCGCCTTTGGCGAGGGACTCGGCGGTGTTCTCGGCGGCCTGGCGCCAGACCGAGCAGGTGAGGAACAGGGACTCGCCGTCCTCCCACTGGTTGGTGGTCTTGCTGAAGACGCGCGGGGTGGAGGCGATGCGGAACTTGGCGACGGCGACGCCGGCGGGAGTGAAGCGGAGCTCCACGTCGTCCACCAGGTTGCCGACGATCGTGATCATGGTCTCTCCAGCCATGGAGCTCTCCTCTGTCGTGTGCTGGGCGATGGGCCCGGCCCGAAATTCGCAGGCCGGGCCGGTTGCATGAGCGGTCAGGAGCCGTCGGTGCCGTTGCTGTCGGTGTCTTCTTCGGGCTGGTACAGGCGCACGAAGTTCGACACGGTCGTCGGGTCGTCGACCGCCCCGTCCCGGTCGGAATGCACGGGGGTGCACTCGCCGTCGCTGTGGACGAGCCAGGCAAGGACGGACCAGGCCATAGAGCCTTCGTCATCCTGGGAGTACTCGGCCCGCCAGGTGCCGCCCGGGATGGCGGCGACGACGGGGGCCTTGCCCTTGACGACGCCGGCGAAGTTGCTCCACGTGTTGGCGTCCCGCAGCTGGCCGGTCTTCTCGTCGGCGACCTGCGCTGTGCCGGTGGCGTCCCAGGCGATCACAGGCTTGGTGGTGAAGTACGAGCCGCCGGCCGGCTTGTCGTGGCGGTAGCGGGCTTCGTAGGGGTGGCTGGCAGGGATCACGAGACTTTCCTCCATTAGTTCCATGCGATGGAGACGTTCAGGGTGGGGGCTGCTGGGACTGATGGTGACCGCAGCCATAACTCTGATTACAGAGAGTTAGAGTTAGTTGAAAATGGGCTTACGGGGGATCCTGGAAGTAATCCCAAGGCCCCTCAGGCGGCACCCCGAGGCATGGAATTAATGGAGATAACCCGCGACTCCACGCCCTGAACGTCCGGATGTGCCACGAACCGTGGCTTCTGCGGCCGCCCTCGCTGCCCCTCCTTCCGCTCGGGCGGGTCGATCTGTCGCAGCCAGCCACCGCGCAGCAGCACGTCGATGGCGTCGTCTACGTCGGCCATGTCCGTGCACCAGGCCTGGCCTCGAACACCCTTCTCGACGTCCCCAGCGGAGAACCGGCCCTCAACTCCCTTACGACGTAGCCAGTCCAGGACCGCACGGGCGGGCCCAAGCTTCGACTGCCGCTCCGAGGACATCAGGTCGGAGACAAGGCGTGCGTGTGCGATCAAGTACGGGACGAGTGAGACGGCGTCATCCATCACGTCACCGGGCACGACCTCCGCGGCCGGGTCCTCGAACAGGGTCAGGACTGCGGCGATACGCAGAACCTGGCCGGGCAGCTTCTTGGCCCAGCCCTCGATGGCGGCGAGGTCGCCATGAGCCTTGTGTCGCGGCTCCAGCGCTTCCCAGAACGCACGGAACGACAGCTTCGCCTGGCGGTCCAGCTGCATCTCCCGGCATGCCTCGTCGTCCCAGATCGCGGCCATCATCGCCTTGACCCGGGCACCCCACTCGTGGCTCGTCGCCGACGGGATCGGGTCCGTGTCGTACACCCGGTCACCGACACGGCTGGCGGGCATGGAGAAGATGAACCGGGCCATGAGGCCGCGGGCTTCGAAGACGTCGCCGGTCTCGCCCATGCCCGTGAGGAACCCTGGTTGCACGGCCAGTCCCAGTGAGAGGTTCGGGCGTTCGAGGAGAAGGGGCCGGCCGCTCTTGCGGTTCACGGCGTGCGGTTCGTGGCTCCATGCCTTGAGGACGATTTCGGGGTTGGCGTTCTTGCTGTAGCGGCCGCCGACGTTGCCGAGGAACGAGCTCTCGGTGGAGAGGACGGCCAGTCGTTCGCCCTGCTCGGCGATCACGTCTGTTGCCGCCTCGGGGGTGGTGTCGTCGGCGATGAGCTGGGTGAAGACCTTCGGTTCGCCGAGCATCTCCAGGTCGTCGCGTGCCGCGTCGAGCAGTGCACGCATCGACTTCCGTTTCTCGGGGTCGCTGGCCTTGATGACCTTCGACTCGGCGTCGGACACACAGGCTTCGGCGATGCGTCGATCCTGCTGGTCGCGGGCGACGGCTGTCTTGTCCTCCTCGCGCCGGCGCTTCTGCTCCTCGAAGATCGGCTTGGCCATGAGAGACAGGGCAGGGGACTTCATCTCGCCCGGCGCCGCGACGGGCATCGTGTAGAGGGTCACCGGCTCTGACCAGTCCGGCTTGGGGCTGACCGACCGACGGCCGCCGATAGCCGTCGATGCCACGGCCATGCCGAGCCATGCCGGGAGGTCGACGGGCACCTGGAGGCTGTCCGCGACGGCCTGGGCCATCTGTCCGATGCCGCGGAGTTTGGTGGCGTCGAGCGTTGGCGCCGGTGGAGGTTCGAGGGGCATGGGTTCGTCCCAGCCCTTGGCGTCTTCCGGGTGCACGCCCTTGTCCCAGGTGGGCGTTTCGATGTTCGGCTTCCACTGTGGTGCGATCGTCACCGGCCCACCGCCAGGTCGTCGGGGTGGGGGACGGGCGCCCATACCTCGTCGAAGTCGGAGTCGCCGTGTCCGGCCGCGAAGTGATCGGCGGCGTCCTTGCCGGTGCGGGCCTGGACGACGTACACGGACCGGGCCAGGCCACGAAGGGTGTCGACGACCTGCACGGCGTGCTTCTGCCCGGGCTCGTCGCGGTCGGCAACGATGGTGACGTCCGCGCCTTCAAGGAAGGCGGCGTGTTCCGGGGTCCAGCGGCCGGCCCCGGCCGCATTGCAGGTGGCGGCCAGGCCGTGGTCGAGGAGGGCGTGCACGTCTTTTTCGCCCTCGGCGATCCAGATGACCCGGTCGGCAACCTTGGCGGCGATCAGCTCCGGTAGCCGATACGGGATGGTTCGGACGAGCCGGTTTCCCTGCTTGTCGTTGAGGGACCAGCGGCGTCCCGATTTGGCGTCGGGGTCGGGGCGCCATTGGGCGAAGCACTTGTGATCGCACCGGGTCACGCCATGAACGACGAGACGGTTCTCGTCCCGGTAGAGGTACTGGGCGACGCGCCGGTGCCCGCGGTCCTGGCACGGGATCCAGGTGTCGTTCTCCGGCCGGTCTCGCGGCCGCTCGGCGAGCGGCTCGTCGAACAGGTCGGCTTCGGTCCAGCCGATGGCGGCGAGGAACTCTGTGTTGCCCTGGCACTTGTGGCAGTAGACGGCGACGCCGTTGTTGATGCGCTTGATGGCGACGGTGGTGGGGGAGTCGCCTCCGTGGCAGAGGCCGCGGGTGCGGAGCACGCCGCCGCTGTAGCGGGTGCGCTCGCCCATGCTGCCGAGGAGGTCGGCGAGCCGGTTGAAGGCGATGGTGTCGTTCACGAACGGGGCTCTCTTCTTCGAGCAGGTGCTGGTGTCCGTGTCCCGGCCCGGCGTTCCGTCACGCGTTTCGTCACGGAGCGCCGGGCCGTGCGACTAGCCGGCCTTCTTCAGCGCCGAGGCGACCTCGTCGGCCATGGCGGTGATGGCGTAGTTCCACCGACGGGCCGCGTTGAGGACGGCCATCGGCGAGGGCTGCTCCTCGAGGTCGGCGCGGATCGAGCCGAGAGTCAGGTGGAACCGGGCCTGGGCGGCGACGAGCGAGAGGTGCGCGGCACCCTGGTCATCAACCGCGTCCGGGCCTACGGGTGCGGCGACGGGCCATCGCCCTGGGGTGCGGCTCATGCTGCACCGTCCTCGTCGGCCTCGAGCCAGGCGGCGACCTCGTCGAACGACGTGGCGATGGTGCCGGTGGCGAGGCCGTAGAGAGCACGCATGCTGAGCTCGAAGGCGGCCGCCCTCTCGGCCGCGACAGCCGGGGTGGCGCCGCGGCCCGCGAGGTAGCGTTCGGCGGCGAACGGATCCGACTCGTGCCAGGGGGAGGGGTCCTGTGCCATGACCTCGACGACGAGCATGAACGCCTCGTGGCGGATGGCGTCGCCATGGCCGAGATGGTGGGCGGCGGCGTAGAACTGGGCGCGTTCGGTGGACGTCAGCGGGGTCACGCCGCCTCCTTGGTGATGGTGGCCTGATGGAAGATCGTGCGGAGCTTGGCGCGCTGCGCATCGGAGAGGGGCGGGGCTTGGCCGACGATGCGGTCGATCCGCTCCCAGTAGCCGGCGGGCCGGGCCGGGCGGCCGGGGGCAACCCCGGCCGCCGCAGCACCTGTCTTGGCGTCTGTCACAGCCAGCGCTCCGCGTGCTTCGTGATGTCGGTGGTGGTGAGCGGGCCGGTGAAGATGTCCTCGGACAGGCCGTGGACGGTGGCGATGAGCTTGCGTACCGCCTCGTCCCGCTCGCGCGGGTCGCGTCCGACGGGCAGGTGCAGCACGAGCGCTCCGTCGCGGTCGACGAGGGCGGCGCCGCAGAAGTACTCGTCGGTGATCGAGGAGTCGATCACCTGGCAGACGCCCTGCTCGGCGATCAGCTGGGCGAGAGGGGCGGTGAGCAGGTGGTCGACGGTGGGTACTGGCCGGACAGCGGCCGGAATGGCGCGAGCTACCTGGCCGGGGTTGTGCTTGGCCAGTGGTGCGACCTCTGCGATGATGGGCATAGAGCTTCCTTCGATCTGCTTGCTGGCGGATTCGTTGAAGTGCTCGACAGACGGCGTCGCGGTTGCCTCCGCGGCGCTGTCGTCGTTTGCGGCACGTGCCGCGTCGGCGATCACGCCGACTCCTTACTGGCCTGCTCGGCGAGCCGCTGCTCGAACTGGAGCAGCGAGGCTTCGGTATAGAGAACGCGTCGGCCGACCTTGATGCCCTTCGGGCCATACCCGACGTGTCGCCAGTACCGGACGGTGCCGGCAGCCGTCCGGTAGCGCTGCGCAACGTCTTCGGTGGTGTAGAGCCGCGGCGGTTCCTGCTCGAGGGCAGGGAGATCCATAAGCAATCCCTCCCGGATTGGCTGGCGATCCCAGTGGGATCACTACAGCACCGCTGGACAGCTCAAGTCAATCCGGTCTAGCCTCTGATTCATGATGAATAGCGTTGGGAGGCGTTGAGATGCCGAAGCGATCAGCACCCGCCGCCCTAGCGAGCGAGGCGAACGTGGCGGCCCATGTCGGACTCGAGCGTGAGCGCCGCGGGTGGAGCACTGCCGAGCTGGCCCGCCGCGTGACGGAAGCCGGGTGCCCTCTAAGTCAGTCGGCCGTGTGGCGGATTGAGAACGGGGATCCGCCCCGGAAGATCTCGGTTGACGAGATGGTGGCCTTCGGGAAGGTATTCGAGCGATCGGTGGAGGAACTACTCTTGCCCGTCTCCTCAGAGTTCCCGGAAAGCTTGGTGCGCCTCTATGTGAATAAATGGGTAGATGCGCATGCATACTTGAAGCGGATTCAGGTTCAGGCTGGGGTAATCCTCGGGGATGTAACATCGGCGGCTTGGGCGTTCCCGGCGGCCGACCAGGTGATCCGCGAGATGATTGTTGAGCGAGTCGTTGAAACCGTTGGACTGAAAGATCTCGCTGGCGATTATCTTGCGGAATACGAGAAGGCCCTGGCCTTCCACCGAGAACACGAGGGAGCGGTGCCGGGTCTAGGGCCAGCCGAGATCATCATCGGAGGGCGCGCGGACGGGATGACGGATGATGAGATCATCCAGCTCGCCGCAGCTTGGGGTGCCGAGGAATCCGTAAGAGAGGCGTTCACGCGTGGGGTGGTGCGCTACTTCGAGCCCGATTTCGCCGGGGGGGCCGCCCTCGATCAGCTCACGATCAAGGATGGCAAGGTGGTCCGCTCTGCGGAGCTCCAGAGGGGCGAGAGTGACGACGTCCTTGCAGGTGTCTCCCGCGCCGTGCGGGACGCCCGAATCGCCAAGGGGCTTACCGTCGAGGAAGTAGCCAAGCAGACCAAGTTTCCGGCAATGCTGGTTTCTGCAGTGGAAAATGAGCTTGAGCGTCGATCGAAGACTCGTCCCGATGTGATGCGGTCGGCGCTTCGCGTAATCGCGCGCGCCCTCGACCTGGACCCCAAGCCCCTTGTGGATAAATTCAACCGTCGACGTCCGCCTACGCTAACGCGACGTCGCGATGCGACAGATCAGGAAGTGCGAGACCTGGTCCAGAAACTCCTCTAGTGCCCGGCTACTCGCTTCCATTGGAAGTGGATGGTCTCGTAGTCGAAGTACCCGCCGTCCGGCATCCGGCCGGGGCGGGCCGGCCGCACGGTGACTTCCAGCAGCTCGCGCAGGACACCGCGCTGCTGCTGCAGATCCATTGCCTTCCATGCTTTCCGCACGTCCGGCGCCCCGACGAGCGGCACGAGCGGGTCGACCTTCGCCGCGGCCGCCAGCTGCTTGTTCACGCCCTCAAGCTGGGCACGTGCAACGTCCGAACCCTCGGTGAACTGCGGCATGGAGATGCGCCCCGCACCGAACGCGCCGGCCAGGTCGGTGAGGCGCCGCCGGATCTGCTCGCTCTCCAGCTGCAGCGCGGCCACGTCAACGTCGTTCGGGCCGGGCAGCAGGAGGTCCGCTGCGTCCGGGAGTGACAGTCGTTCGACGATCAGGTCCTGAACGTACTCGTCGAGCTTGTCCGCGCGCCGCGCGCCGCCGTGTCCGGTCTGACACCGGTAGCTCTGGCGCTTCGCGCCGCCGGCGATCGTGCACCTCATCGTCTGGGTGCAGTGGTCGATGCCGCACCGGTAGATCAGCGAGCCGAACCACTTCGGCTGGGCGCCGGGTGTCGTCGTCCGGGACGGGTCCTTCAGGACCGCCGCAACGGCCCTGTGCTTCGTTTCGGGCACGATCGCGTCCCAGTTGCCCTTGCCGACCTCCTCGCCCTTGTAGACGGCGATTCCGGCGTTCCTCGGGCGGAGCAGCATGTCCCGGGCCTCCACGTGCCCGATCGGATTGCCGCGGGTCGTGGTGTACCCCTTGTCGGCGAGCCACTTCACCCAGCCGCGGATCGACCCGCCCGTCAGGAGCATGTCGTGCCCGGTTTCGATCGCCGCGGCCTCTTCGGGTACGGCCTTGTCCATGTCGAGGACGGGCACCTCGCTCTCCTCGCCGGTGGCGCGGTCGACCTTGATGCGGGTCTCGCCGGTGGGAAGGCCCCACCCGAACGGGCGAATTCCGCCGCCCCATTCGCCGGCCTTCGCCTTTTGCTGGCGGGCCCGGGCGACGCGCTCGGCCTTGTGCTCGGACTCGTGCCGGGCGACGGCGCCGAGGATGCGCGCGGTCATCCGGCCGGACGGCGTGGACAGGTCGATGGGGCCGGCCTGGCAGGTGTGGGTGTTGATGCCGCGCCGCTCGGAGAGGTCGATGTACTCCTCCAGTTCGGTCGGCGAGCGGTGGAGGCGGTCGGTGTGCCAGGCGATGACGACGGTGGCGGTGCCGTCGTCGAGGTCTGCGAGCATGCGGCGGTAGTCGGGTCGCGGCTTGCCGCTGTACGCGGATAGGTCGTTGTCGACGTAGGTCTCGACGACGTCCCAGCCGTTGCGCTCGGCGAGGGCTTCGCAGTCCTCGCGCTGCCGGTCGACGCCGAGGTGGGCGCCGGTGCGGTCCTGGCTGATGCGCACATAGATGACCGCGCGGGTGCAGCGGCCGGCGGATGTCTTCACGGTGCTCATCGGCCGACCCGCCCGGATCGGACGCTGTGGGTTGTGACGCCCAGGCGGTCGGTCAACTCGCTGTACGCCTGCTGCAAGGCGGCGTCGCGGTACAGCTGCTCTTCGCCCCAGACCAGGACTGCGGTTGCGCCGCCCTGCTCCAGGCCCTCGAGCATCGCGGTGTAACCCGGCCGGTCACCGGAGTTGCCCGAGCCGCCGTCGTCCTCGAAGACGCGGACGACCTCGTGTCGTGTGCCTTGGCTGGACAGGGAGTCCGCGAGGGCGCGGCAGTCCAGGATCTGCCGCTCGATGGCGAGGGCGTTGGCCCGGGCGGTGCGGGCGTAGAGGTAACAGCGGACGACCTTGGGCTCCGTCTGGGTGCTCGTCATGACCCAAGTGTGCAGCAGTAGAGGCGTCTTGTCGTCAGGTTCGGGAAGACGACGCTGCTCTCCACCCTCCTCGGCCTGGTCGGCCCGGGGGAGCGCATCGTGCTCGCCGAGGACTCGGCAGAGCTGCGCCCCGACCATCCGCACGTGGTGCGCCTGGAGGCGCGGCCGGCGAACCAGGAGGGCGCCGGACTGGTCACCTTGCAGGATCTGGTCCGGCAGGCGCTGCGGATGCGGCCCGACCGGCTCGTGGTCGGTGAGGTCCGGGGCGGGGAGGCGGTCGATCTGCTGGCCGCGCTGAACACCGGGCACGAGGGCGGCTGCGGGACCGTCCACGCCAACACGGCAGCGGACGTCCCGGCCCGTCTTGAGGCCCTGGGGACAGCGGCCGGGCTCGACCGAGCGGCACTGCACAGCCAGTTGGGCGCCGGGCTCTCGGTGGTGATCCATCTCGTACGGGACCGGGCGGGCCGGCGGCGGATCGCCGAGGTGCACGTTCTCGAACGCAACCGGGAGGGCCTGGTGGTGACGGTCCCCGCGCTGCGCTGGGACGCGGACGGGTTCGAGCGGGAGCGGGGCTGGGGGCGGCTCCGGTCGCTGCTCGGGGGTGAACGGTGGTGAGGGAGCCGTGGGTTCTGGCGCAGGTAGCCGCCATCCTCTGCGCCGGGAGCGTGCTCTGGAGCCTCGCCGAGCGGGAGCGGGCCCGGCGCAGGGCGGCCGCGTTGCTCGCGGGCCTGAGCACGGCGAGCGAGGAGGCCGATGAGGCGACCGGAGCTCTGCGCTTCGACCCGGTGCTGTGGGGCACGCTCGGGGCCCGCTGCCGGCGGCTGGTGCGGGACCGGCGCGAGTGGCTCTGTCTGCCGGTGGCGGCCGCGATCGCACTCCTCGGGGAGTCGCCGCTGCCCCTGGCGGCCGGGGCCGTGGCGGTGCCGCTGGTGGGCCGGAGACTGCGCGCGTCCGGGCTGCGCAGACGGCGCCAGGAGCGCGCCGACGGAGCGGTGGCACTGTGCGGGGCGGTCGCCGGTGAGCTGAGAGCCGGCCGGCAGCCCGCACAGGCGCTCGTCTTCGCCCTCGGCGAGGCGCGGGCCGCCGGGACGCTGGGACCCCGCGAGGAGGCAGCGCTGCTCGCGGCGGCCCGGTTCGGCGGGGACGTGCCCGAGGCGCTGCGCCACGCGGCCCGGCAGGACGGGGCGGACGGACTCGCCGGGATGGCGGCCTGCTGGCAGGTGGCCGTCGACGGCGGCGCGGGTCTCGCGGCGGGGCTGGACCGGCTGGAGGCCGCCTTACGGGAACGCAGGGACCAGCGTAAGCGGATGAAGGCCCAACTGGCCGGCGCCTGGGCGACGGTGACGGTCCTCGCCGTCCTGCCGCTCGTCGGCCTCGCGCTCGGCACGGCAATGGGCGCCCGGCCGCTGCACGTCCTGCTGCACACGCCGGTGGGTCTGGGCTGCCTCGCGGTGGGCGTGGCCCTGGAAGCGGCTGGTCTCGGCTGGGCCGCACGGATCGTACGAGGAGGTGAAGGCACGTGACGGGCGTCTCGGGTCTGTTGACGGGGGCCGGGTTCTCGGAGGAGTTCGTCCACAGGCTGGGGATGGCGGGCCTGATGGCCGGTGCCCTCGCCGCGGCGGCCGGCGGGATGGCCGAGCGGCGCCGCGAGCGCCGGGCGCGGAAGCGGCTCGCCGCCCTGCTGGGGCCCGGGGCGGACGGCGGCCGGCCGCGAGGCGCGGGTCTCCGCTCGCCGTGGGTGCGCACCTGGCTCGTACCGCTCGTGGCGGCCGCCGTCGGCTACGCCCTCTTCGGCGGTGTCGTCGGCTGCCTGGTGGCGGCCGGGGCGGGCTTCGGCGTGCGGAAATGGTCGGCCCGGCGCGCCGCGAGTACGGGCGAGGACGAGGAGGCGGCCCGTCAACTGCCGCTCGCCGCGGATCTGCTGGCAGCCTGCACCTCCGCCGGAGCGGGCCCGGGAGAGGCGGCCGAGGCCGTCGGCCGGTCACTGGGCGGGCCGGTGGGCGACCGGCTGGCCCGTACGGCGGCCGAGCTGCGCCTCGGCGGCGAACCGGCCGAGGTGTGGCGGAGGTTCGGTGCGATACCCGGCGCCGATGGGCTCGCCCGCGCTCTGGAACGGGCCGGTTCCTCCGGGGCGCCCGCCGCCGACGCGATCGCACGGCACGCGGCCGGCCTGCGGGCCGAACACGCCCGGCGGGCAGCCGCCCGGGCGCAGCGGGCCCAGGTGCTGATCACCGCGCCCGTGGGGCTCTGCTTCCTGCCCGCCTTCCTGGCGGTGGGGGTGGCCCCGGTCGTGGTCGGCCTCGCGACCGGCCTGCTGCGGAGCTGAAGGGCGCGCCGCCGGACGGCCCGCACACGGCAGCTGGCACACCGTACGCACCCACCCAGCCAGCTGAACACGCCGAACATACGCAACGCATCGAACACACGCAACGCAAGCAAAAAACATGGGGGTTGACATGAGGAACGGAAAGAGCGCACGCGGTTTGGTGGTCCTGCGCACCTGGTGGCGGGCGCGTATGACCGCCCGGTCCGACGCGGGGATGACCACGTCCGAGTACGCGATGGGAACGATCGCGGCCGCCGCCTTCGCCGCCGTGCTGTACAAGATCGTGACGAGCGGATCGGTCTCCGGTGCACTGGAGTCGGTCATCGGGAAGGCACTCGATGCGCCGTTCTGACCGGACGTCCGCAAGGGGGCGCCGGGGACGCGTGCCGGCGCGGAACTCCGCGCAGGACCGGGGATCGGTGACGGTGGAGGCGGCGCTGGCCTTGCCGGCGCTGGTGGCCTTCACCATGGCCCTGGTCTGGGCGCTCGCCGCGGCCGCCGCACAGATCCAGTGCGTGGACGCGGCGCGGGCGGGAGCGCGGGCGGTGGCCCGCTCGGAGCCGGTGACGGCGGCAGAGGCGGCCGCCCGGGCAGCCGCCCCTGAGGGCGCCACGGTGGCCGTGGAGCGTTCCGGGGAGCTGTGGCGGGTGACCGTGCGGGCGCCCGCCCCCGGGCCGGGCGGGATGGGTCTCACCCTGCGGGCCGGGGCCGCGGCGCTCGCCGAGGACACGCTCGGCGACACGCCCGGGACGGGTGTGTCGTGAACGGCCTGGCGCCCGCGCCACGCCGACGAGCCACCCGTCCCGGCCTGGTCCCACCACCCCGATCCGCCCTCTCCGGCGACCGGGGGATGGCGACGGTGTGGACCGCGTTCGCGGCCTGCGTCCTGTGCGTGGTGTTCGGGGCCGTGCTGGCCCTGGGGCAGGCCGTGTCGGCCCGGCACCGGGCGGGTGGGGCCGCCGACCTGGCGGCCCTCGCGGCGGCCGACAGGGCGCTGTGGGGCGAGGAGGCCGCCTGCGCCGCCGCGGGCCGGGTGGCGGGCGCTCAGGGCGCCTCCCTCGTGCGCTGTTCCGTGCGGGGCGATGTCGCGGACGTGACGGCGGCGGTGCGCCTGGGGCCGTACGCCCCGGCTGTCAGGGCGCGGGCGGGGCCTCCGGGGGCGCTGCCGGGGCTTCCCGCAGCAGTTCCGTGAGGAGCCGGACGGCGCCGCGCTTGTGGAGCGGGTCGTTGCCGTTGCCGCACTTGGGGGACTGGATGCAGGACGGGCAGCCGGCCTCGCACTCGCAGGAGGCGATCGCCTCGCGGGTGGCCGTCAGCCACTCCCGCGCCGTGTGGAAGGCCCGCTCGGCGAAGCCCGCGCCACCCGGATGGCCGTCGTAGACGAAGACGGTCGGCAGCAGCGTGTCGGGGTGGAGCGGGATCGACACTCCGCCGATGTCCCAGCGGTCGCAAGTGGCGAAGAGCGGAAGCATGCCGATGGAGGCGTGTTCGGCGGCGTGCAGGGCGCCGCCGAGGATCTCCGGATGGATGCGGGCGGCGTCGAGCTGGTCCTCGGTGACCGTCCACCACACGGCCCGGGTGCGCAGGGTGCGGGGCGGCAGATCGAGCTTCGTCTCGCCGAGCACCTCACCGGTCCTGAGACGGCGGCGCAGGAAGGAGACGACCTGGTTGGTGACCTCGACGGAGCCGTAGCAGAGCCGGCCCGCGCCCCACGGGATCTCGGTGTCGGTCTCCAGGACGGAGATGGCGGTGGTGTCACGGGCGGTCGTGGAGTACGGCGGGGAGGCCTCCTCGACCAGGGCGACCGAGTCCTTCAGGTCCAGGTGCTTCACCAGATAGGTGCGGCCTTGGTGGAGGTGGACGGCGCCGTCGTGGACGGCCGTGTGGGAGGCGGCTTCGTCGACCGTGCCGAGGAGGCGGCCGGTGGCGGCCTCCACGATCTGCACCGGGCTGCCGCCCCCGCCCCGGATGTCGGTCAGGTCGGCGGCCCGCTCCCGACGGGTCCAGTACCAGCCGCCGGCCCGCCGCCGCAGCAGCCCGGCGGCCTCCAGCTGGGGCAGCAGGTCCGGGGCGGCCGGGCCGAAGAGTGCCAGGTCGGGGTCGGTCAGCGGAAGCTCCGCCGCGGCCGCGCACAGATGGGGGGCGAGCACGTAGGGGTTGTCGGGGTCCAGGACGGTCGACTCGACCGGCTGGCGGAAGAGCGCCTCGGGGTGGTGGACCAGGAAGGTGTCCAGCGGGTCGTCGCGGGCGATCAGGATGGCCAGGGCGCCCTGCCCGGAGCGCCCGGCCCGGCCCGCCTGCTGCCACAGCGAGGCGCGGGTGCCGGGGTAGCCGGCGATGAGGACGGCGTCGAGGCCGGAGACGTCCACGCCGAGTTCCAGGGCGGTCGTGGCGGCCAGGCCCAGGAGCTCGCCGGAGTGCAGGGCCCGCTCCAGGGCCCGGCGCTCCTCGGGCAGGTAGCCGCCCCGGTAGGCGGCCACCCGGCGGGCCAGGGAGCGGTCGACCTCGGCGAGGCGTTCCTGGGCGATGACCGAGATCAGCTCCGCGCCGCGCCGGGAGCGTACGAAGGCGACGGAGCGGACGCCCTGCACGGCGAGGTCGGTCAGCAGGTCGGCCGTCTCGGCGGTCGCCGTGCGGCGGACCGGGGCGCCCTGCTCGCCGTGGAGTTCCGTCAGCGGCGGCTCCCAGAGGGCGAAGACCAGCTCGCCGCGCGGGGAGGCGTCGTCGGAGACCTCCGAGACCGGCAGGCCGGTGAGCCGGCCGGCCGCCACGGCGGGCTCGGCCGAGGTGGCGGAGGCCAGGAGGAAGACGGGGTCCGCGCCGTAGCGGGCGCAGACCCGGCGCAGGCGGCGCAGCACCTGGGCGACGTGGGAGCCGAAGACGCCCCGGTAGGTGTGGCACTCGTCGATCACGACATAGCGCAGGGAGCGCAGGAAGGAGGACCAGCGCGGATGGGCCGGGAGTATGCCCCGGTGGAGCATGTCGGGGTTGGTCAGCACATAGTTCGCGTACTGACGGACCCACTCGCGCTCCTCGACCGGCGTGTCGCCGTCGTAGACGGCGGGCCGGATCCGGTTGCCCAGCGGGGCGGCCAGCTCGCGTACGGCGCGCCGCTGGTCGGCGGCGAGGGCCTTCGTGGGGGCGAGGTAGAGGGCGGTCGTGCCGCGCCCGTTGGCGGCCTCCGAGCCGTCCAGGAGGGTGGAGAGGACCGGGGTGAGATAGGCAAGTGACTTCCCGGACGCCGTTCCGGTGGCGATCACCACGGATTCGCCGTCCAGGGCCCGCTCGGCGGCCTCCGCCTGGTGGGCCCAGGGATGCTCGATGCCGGCCGCCTGGATGGCGCTGATCACTTCCGTACGGATGCGATGCGGCCAGACGGCATGCCGACCCGCCCGAGCGGGCAGGTGCTCCGTATGAGTGATGCGCGCTGCCCGGCTCTCGCCCTGGGTGAGCCGGTCGAGGACCACGCCGGGGGACGGGCGACTGCCCGTGCTTTCGGCGGGTCCACTGGGGCGGTGATTCTTGGCCATCGGCACCGAGTGTGTCACTGGCGTGACGGACAATGCTCCCAAGGCGTCGTGCATGGCTGCTGGTAAGTGATTGAATGCCATCGCGGCTGGCGATCCGTCCCCCGACTCCGCCCGGGAGACCCGAGGGGCGAACGCCCGATAGCAAGGTGCTGGAGGATCCGTGGACCTGTCCCTGTCGACTCGCAATGTGTCCGGCCCGAGCGGCGACCGTACGGTCGTCGAGGTCGGTGGCGAGATTGATGTGTATACCGCGCCCAAGCTGCGCGAGCAGTTGGTCGAGTTGGTGAACGACGGCAGCTACCACCTGGTCGTCGACATGGAGGGCGTGGACTTCCTCGACTCGACCGGTCTCGGCGTGCTGGTGGGTGGCCTGAAGCGCGTGCGCGCGCATGAGGGCTCGCTGCGCCTGGTCTGCAACCAGGAGCGCATTCTCAAGATTTTCCGGATCACCGGCCTGACCAAGGTGTTCCCCATCCACACCACGGTCGACGAGGCCGTCAACGCCACCGACTGAGGTCGGAAGAAGGTCGAAGGAGAGCCGGGCCCGCCAGGCCCGGTCCTCCGAGTTGCCCGCCCACCGTTCTTAGGGGGACCGTATGGCCACCGTTGAACTCCGCTTCAGCGCCCAGCCCGAGCATGTCCGCACGGCCCGCCTGGTGGCGGCCGCGGTGGCGCGCCGGGCCGGTGTCGACGAGGCGGTCCTCGACGAGGTCAGACTCGCCGTCGGCGAGGCGTGCTCCCGTGCGGTCGGGCTGCACCGCGGCCATGGCGTCACCACCCCGGTCCGGGTCGTGCTGACCGAGGAGGAGAAGAGCTTCTCCATCGAGGTCGGCGACGAGGTGCCGGGCGCGGGGGTGGCGGCGGCGGACGCCGCCGGTGTCCCCGGCGCGCGGGCCGCGGCTCCGGTCGAGGAGTTCGACGACCCGGACGGCGAGGACGAGATGGGCCTCGCGGTCATCCGCGGGCTCGTCGACGACGTCGAGGTGAGCGCCGGGGAGCAGGGCGGAGTGATCCGCATGAGCTGGCCGACGGCCTCGGCGGCTGTGCTCCCCTGAAGGGGCGAGACCAGGCGAGAGGCCGTGAGAAGCGGCGAGAACCGAAAAAGAGGCCCTGCTGAGCAGGGCCTCTTTTCATTTCTCTAGATCATGGATCATGTGTTCATGCTTTTGCCCCATTACTGCTTCCGGTGGGGAAGAGTGAGGCAATGGGGAATTCCATTTGCGGCGCCCTGTTTTGATCAGGTTCCGCTCCCTACAATCCGTCCACATCTTGAGCTCGCAACGTCAAGGAGGACGAATGGCGGGGCTCTTCAACCCAGAACTGGCCGGACACCCCACTTCTCTCGCCGCGGCGGTACTCACCGACGGGAACCGGACGATCGTGATCGTCGTCGCGGCCGTCGCGCTCGCGGCTCTGCTCGTCGCCCAGCTGCTGGTCCGTCAGGTGCTCGCCGCCGGGGAGGGCACCGACGCGATGAAGAAGATCGCGGCCGCCGTACAGGAAGGCGCGAATGCCTATCTCGCACGGCAGTTGCGCACTTTGGCGATCTTCGCGGTCGTCGTGTTCTTCCTGCTGATGCTGCTCCCGGCCGACGACTGGTCGCAGCGATCCGGGCGTTCCCTCTTCTTCCTGGTGGGTGCGCTTTTCTCCGCGACCACCGGATACATCGGTATGCGGCTCGCCGTACGGGCCAATGTGCGCGTCGCCGCCGCCGCGCGCGAGGCGACCCCTGCCCCGGGTGAACCGGAAAAGGATCTGACGACCGTCTCGCACAAAGCGATGAAGATCGCTTTCCGTACCGGCGGAGTGGTCGGCATGTTCACCGTCGGCCTCGGCCTGCTCGGTGCCTCCTGCGTCGTCCTCGTGTACGCCGCCGACGCTCCCAAGGTCCTCGAGGGCTTCGGCCTGGGCGCCGCCCTCATCGCCATGTTCATGCGAGTCGGCGGCGGCATCTTCACCAAGGCCGCTGACGTCGGCGCCGACCTCGTCGGCAAGGTCGAGCAGGGCATCCCCGAGGACGACCCCCGCAACGCCGCCACCATCGCCGACAACGTGGGCGACAACGTCGGCGACTGCGCCGGCATGGCCGCCGACCTCTTCGAGTCGTACGCGGTGACGCTGGTCGCCGCCCTCATCCTCGGAAAGGCGGCCTTCGGCGACCTCGGCCTCGCCTTTCCGCTGATCGTCCCGGCGATCGGCGTGGTCACCGCGATGATCGGTATCTTCGCGGTCGCCCCGCGGCGCGCCGACCGCAGCGGAATGAGCGCCATCAACCGCGGGTTCTTCATCTCCGCGGTGATCTCCCTGGCGCTCGTCGCCGTCGCCGTCTTCGCCTACCTGCCGTCCTCCTACGCCGACCTCAAGGGGGTCACCGAGCCCGGGATCGCGGCTCACGCGGGCGACCCGCGGATCCTCGCCCTGGTCGCCGTCGCCATCGGCATCGTCATGGCCGCGCTCATCCAGCAGCTCACCGGCTACTTCACCGAGACCTCCCGACGCCCCGTCAGGGACATCGGCAAGTCCTCGCTCACCGGCCCCGCCACCGTCGTCCTCGCCGGCGTCTCCATCGGCCTGGAGTCCGCCGTCTACACCGCCCTGCTCATCGGCCTCGGCGTCTACGGCGCGTTCCTGCTCGGCGGCACCTCCATCATGCTGGCCCTCTTCGCGGTCGCCCTGGCCGGCACCGGGCTGCTCACCACCGTCGGCGTGATCGTCGCCATGGACACCTTCGGCCCGGTCTCCGACAACGCCCAGGGCATCGCGGAGATGTCCGGCGATGTCCAGGGCGCGGGCGCGCAGGTCCTCACCGACCTCGACGCCGTCGGCAACACCACCAAGGCGATCACGAAGGGCATCGCCATCGCCACCGCCGTGCTGGCGGCGGCGGCGCTCTTCGGCTCGTACCGCGACGCGATCGCCACGGCGGTCGCCGAGGTCGGGGCCAGGGGCACGGAGATGAACCTCTCGATGGACATCTCCCAGCCCAACAACCTCTTCGGGCTGATCCTCGGCGCGGCGGTCGTCTTCCTCTTCTCCGGCCTCGCGATCAACGCCGTGTCGCGGTCCGCGGGAGCGGTCGTCTTCGAGGTGCGGCGGCAGTTCCGCGAGCACCCCGGGATCATGAATTACACCGAACAGCCGGAGTACGGACGCGTCGTCGACATCTGCACCAAGGACGCGCTGCGCGAACTCGCCACGCCCGGACTGCTCGCCGTCCTGGCACCGATCGCGGTCGGCTTCTCGCTCGGTGTCGGCGCGCTCGGCGCGTACCTCGCCGGAGCCATCGGTACGGGCGCGCTGATGGCCGTCTTCCTCGCCAACTCCGGTGGGGCCTGGGACAACGCCAAGAAGCTCGTCGAGGACGGGCACCACGGCGGCAAGGGCAGCGACGCCCACGCCGCCACCGTGATCGGCGACACCGTCGGCGACCCGTTCAAGGACACCGCCGGTCCGGCGATCAACCCGCTCCTGAAGGTGATGAACCTGGTCGCCCTGCTGATCGCGCCCGCCGTGGTGCAGTTCAGCTTCGGCGATGACGCGAGCGCCGGGGTGCGGACCCTGATCGCCGGCCTCGCGATCGTCGTCATCATCGGTGCCGTCTACGTCTCCAAGCGGCGTTCGGTGGTCATGGGTGACGGAGACAACGCCGGGGACCGGTCGGACACCCCTTCGAACGCGCCGGTCGTTCCGTAACGCCTGTTCAAGAAGAGGGCGGACGGCGTGTTCTGACGCGCCGTCCGCCGATTCTTGTGGAGACGTGAGGCGTGTCTCCCTTGGTGCAAAAGGCTGCAATAAGGGACGAACCGGTCCCACGAAAGGTGGATGTCGCCCGCTTGGCGTGTATGTTCCGGGGCCGAGAGCCTTGGAAGGGACCGATCCGGTGAACAAGAAGCTTGCGGCCGCACTGTCCGGCGGCGCGGTACTGGTGCTCGCGCTGTCCGGGTGCAGCGACGACGGCGACAAGGTAAACGACTGGGCCAAGACGGTCTGCGACCAGGCGAAGCCCCAGATCCAGAAGCGGGCCGACGCCCAGCAGCTGATCATCTCGACGGCCGCGGACGGCAAGCCCGCCGACATCCAGGCCGCCGACTCGAAGGCGTTCCAGGACATCGCCGACGCCGACCGGGCGCTCGCCAAGGCCGTCGAAGGCGCCGGCGTGCCGCCCGTCGACAACGGCGAGAAGGTCCAGCAGGACGCGATCAAGGAACTCAACGCGACCGCGGTGGCGTACGAGGGACTGAAGAAGCAGGTCGACGCGCTCGACCCGAACAACCAGCAGAAGTTCGCGGACGGCCTGCAGGGCATCGCCGACGGTCTGAAGAAGATCGAGAAGATGGACCAGGACGCGCTGGCGAAGCTGCAGGGCGGCGAGTTGGGCACGGCGATGGCCAAGCAGCCCGGCTGCCAGAAGGCGAAGCCCTCGGCTCCGGCCGCGAAGCCGGGCTCGCAGCCCTCGAAGCCGGCCGCGACGGCGGCCACGACCGCCAAGCCGTCCTCGACGGCGAGCAAGAGCGCGGAGTAGAGCAGGCGCTGCCACCCGGTGCGTTCGGCGCGCATGTGGCGCGTGCGGGCGGCCGGGTGGGGGTTCGGGGGAGCGCCACGCGCGCGTGCGGGGTCTCGGCGGGGATTGTCGGTGGCGGCGGTCACAATGGTCGGGTGAGTACGACCAGCCTGACCACCAGCCTTCCGGTGCCCGCGCACGCCGCCCGACTGCGCGAGGCGCTGCTCGCCGCCGACTTCACCGCCGACGGGCTGCTCGAGCTCCTCGGCGCCCCCGCCTACAGCGCCCTCGCCCGCAGCGAGACCGTGCCCGCGCTGCGCGCCACCCGCGGCGACTCCCCGCTGGAGACGCTCGTCCGCCTCTTCCTGCTCCAGGGCACCGTCCCCGCCGAGCGCGCCGCCGCCGCGCTGCCGCTGAAGGAAGCCCTGGCCGACGGCTGGATCGAGGAGACCGACGGGACGAGCGGAGAGGCATCGGAGATGGCCGGTCAGGTCCGGGCGACCGTCGACGTACGGCCGTACGGCGGGCCCGAGGGCCAGGACTGGTTCATCGTCTCCGACCTGGGCTGCGCGGTCGGCGGCGCCGGCGGCATCGGCAGCAAGGACGAAGGAGTCGTCCTCGGCGTCGGCGGCGCCTCCACGACCCTCGCGGGCATCACCGTCCGCACGCCCGTGGCCTCCGCGCTCGACCTCGGCACCGGCTCCGGAATCCAGGCCCTGCACGCCTCCCAGCACGCCACCCTGGTGACAGCGACCGACCTCAACCCCCGCGCCCTCGACTTCACCCGGCTCACGCTCGCCCTCTCCGGGGCCCGCGAGGCCGAACTGCTCCCCGGCTCCCTCTTCGAGCCCGTCGACGGCGACACGTACGACCTGATCGTCTCCAACCCGCCGTTCGTCATCTCCCCGGGCGCCCGGCTGACCTACCGCGACGGTGGGATGGGCGGCGACGACCTGTGCCGGACGCTCGTGCGGGAGGCCGGCGAGCGGCTCAACGACGGGGGGTACGCCCAGTTCCTCGCCAACTGGCAGCACGTGGAAGGCGAGGAGTGGCAGGACCGGCTGCGTTCCTGGGTGCCGCGCGGCTGCGACGCGTGGATCGTGCAGCGCGAGGTCCAGGACATCACGCAGTACGCCGAGCTGTGGCTGCGGGACAGCGGCGACCACCGCGAGGACCCGCGGCGGTACACCGAGCGGTACGAGGCGTGGCTGGACGAGTTCGAGGCCCGCGGGACGAAGGCCGTCGGCTTCGGCTGGATCACCCTGCGCAGGAACGCCGCCGTCGCGTCCGGCGCGGTCGAGCCGTCGATCGTCGTCGAGGAGTGGCCGCACCCGGTCGAGCAGCCGCTCGGCGAGACCGTACGCGCCCACTTCGAACGCCAGGAGTACCTGCGGACCCACGACGACGCGGCGCTGCTCGCCGAGCACTTCGTCCTCGCGCCCGAGGTCGTCCAGGAGCAGGTCGGCCTGCCCGGCGCCGAGGACCCCGAGCACGTGGTGCTGAGGCAGAACCGCGGCATGCGGCGCGCCACCAGGGTGGACCACGTCGCGGCAGGCTTCGCGGGAGTCTGCGACGGATCGCTCAGCGCCGGCCGGATCCTGGACGCGATCGGGCAGTTGACCGGCGAGGATCCGGTGCTGCTCCGGGACCGGACGCCCCAGGCGATCCGGCTCCTGGTGGAGGAGGGCTTCCTGCTGCCCGTCGGCGAGGGCGGCGGCGCCTGACGGGCCTTGACCCGGGAATTCCGGACGACGCGGCCGCCCGCGGCAGGGGCGGTCCGCGGCCCGCAACCGGCAGTGGGGGTGGGCGGCGACGCCGGATGCGTGCCGCCGGACGTTCCGCTTCCTGTCCGGCGTCCGGTTCGCCGTGGGCGGGGGAGCGGGCAGCCGCCGGGCCCCGCCCGACTGCGCGATGCCGCCTCCGCGCGGCGGAAATCCGCTGGTCGGGCGGGTGCTCCCGCCGCCCCTCAGCGTCTTGCCCCACCGGGAACCCGGCGTCGCCGGGGGCGCGTCCCCCTCCCCCCGCGACGCCGCCCGAGCGGCTTCCGCCTCCGCGACCGGCGGCACGGAGGCAGCCGCGTACGAGCGCCGATCCGCCCCGCCGCCGCGAGGGTGCGGGCACGGCGAGGAGAGAGCCCGCCTCCGTCGCGCATTCGTTCAGTACCGGCCATCTTCGTGAACCCCGACACCCGAGCCCGCGTCGTTCACCCGGAATTCGCGCCCGCGACGCCGGGAGGTGCCAGCCTCTGCCCAGGGATGACCGGGGCATGACGGACGAACGGGGTACGGACCATGGAGAGCGGGCCTGCGATCTTCGCCGGGACGGCGTTCGCGCTGTTCGGGGCCGCGCTGATGCTGTGGACGGGGGCGCGGGTGCTGAGCCGCGAGCCGGTGGCGCACGGGGTCGCGCCGGGCACGGCCGCCGTCCTCACCACCCTCTTCGGAGTCGTCTTCCTTCTTCTCGGCGTCTGGTGCTTCGGCCGCCTCTGAGCGCGCCCCGCCCCGCCCGGCCGGAGGTCCGGGCGGCAGGAATGCCAGGAGTCGGGTTACCGTTCGAGTGGCCGTTGCGGGCTTTCGCCGTTTGACACGGGGGCGGGTTGTACCGTCACACTCCGCAGCGACGACAGCGTCAGCGTCACCGTGACGTGCAGCTGCCGTGTGTGCCAGGGCCAGTGCCGTACATGCGTACGTGCCACCGAGCGTCGACCGGAGAGAAGAGCGAAGTTGTCCCCGACCAGCGAGACCGCACAGGGCGGCCGCCGACTCGTCATCGTCGAGTCGCCTGCCAAGGCGAAGACGATCAAGGGCTACCTCGGCCCCGGATACGTCGTCGAGGCGAGCGTCGGGCACATCCGCGACCTCCCCAGCGGCGCCGCCGAGGTGCCGGACCAATACACCGGCGAGGTGCGCCGCCTCGGCGTCGACGTGGAACACGACTTCCAGCCGATCTACGTCGTCAACGCCGACAAGAAGGCCCAGGTCAGGAAGCTCAAGGAGCAGCTGGCCGGGGTCGACGAACTCTTCCTCGCCACCGATGAGGACCGCGAGGGCGAAGCCATCGCGTGGCACCTCCTCGAGGTCCTGAAGCCCAAGGTCCCGGTCCACCGGATGGTCTTCCACGAGATCACCAAGGACGCGATCCAGGCCGCCGTCGCCAACCCGCGCGAGCTGAACAAGCGCATGGTCGACGCGCAGGAGACCCGCCGCATCCTCGACCGGCTCTACGGCTACGAGGTCTCGCCGGTCCTGTGGAAGAAGGTCATGCGCGGCCTCTCCGCCGGCCGCGTCCAGTCCGTCGCCACCCGTCTCGTCGTCGAGCGGGAGCGCGAGCGCATCGCCTTCCGCTCCGCCGAGTACTGGGACCTCACCGGCACCTTCTCCACCGGCCGCGCCGGTGACCCGTCCGACCCGTCGTCCCTGGTCGCCCGCCTGGCGACGGTCGACGGCCGCCGCGTCGCCCAGGGCCGTGACTTCGGCGCCGACGGCCGGCTGAAGTCCGAGCAGGTGCTCCACCTCGACGAGCAGAACGCCCGGGCGCTCGCCGCCGCGCTCGCCGACACCGCGTTCGGCGTCCGCTCGGTCGAGTCCAAGCCGTACCGCCGCTCCCCGTACGCCCCGTTCCGGACGACCACCCTCCAGCAGGAGGCGAGCCGCAAGCTGGGCTTCGGTGCGAAGGCGACCATGCAGGTCGCCCAGAAGCTGTACGAGAACGGCTTCATCACGTACATGCGTACGGACTCCACGATCCTCTCGGACACCGCCGTCGCGGCGGCCCGGGCGCAGGTCACGCAGCTGTACGGCGCCGACTACCTGCCGGAGAAGCCCCGCGTCTACGCCGGCAAGGTCAAGAACGCGCAGGAGGCGCACGAGGCGATCCGCCCCTCGGGTGATCGTTTCCGCACTCCGGCGGAGACCGGTCTGACCGGCGACCAGTTCCGGCTCTACGAGCTGATCTGGAAGCGGACCGTCGCCTCCCAGATGAAGGACGCGACCGGCAACTCCGTCACCGTGAAGATCGGCGGCCGGGCCGCCGACGGCCGGGACGTGGAGTTCAGCGCCTCCGGCAAGACGATCACCTTCCACGGCTTCATGAAGGCGTACGTCGAGGGCGCCGACGACCCCAACGCGGAGCTGGACGACCGCGAGCGCCGGCTGCCGCAGGTCGCCGAGGGCGACGCGCTGTCGGCCGAGGAGATCACGGTCGACGGCCACGCGACGAAGCCGCCGGCCCGCTACACCGAGGCCTCGCTGGTCAAGGAGCTGGAAGAGCGCGAGATCGGCCGCCCGTCGACGTACGCGTCGATCATCGGCACGATCCTGGACCGCGGGTACGTCTTCAAGAAGGGCACGGCCCTGGTGCCGTCCTTCCTCAGCTTCGCCGTCGTCAACCTGCTGGAGAAGCACTTCGGCCGGCTCGTCGACTACGACTTCACGGCCCGGATGGAGGACGACCTCGACCGGATCGCCCGGGGCGAGGCCCAGGCCGTGCCGTGGCTGAAGCGCTTCTACTTCGGCGAGGGCGGCCAGGCGGCCGCGTCCGGGGGCGCCGCCGACGCCGGGAACGGCGACGGTGACCACCTCGGCGGCCTGAAGGAGCTGGTGACCGACCTCGGCGCGATCGACGCCCGGGAGATCTCCTCCTTCCCGGTCGGCGACGGCGTCATGCTGCGGGTCGGCCGGTACGGTCCGTACGTCGAGCGCGGTGAGAAGGACTCCGAGGGCCATCAGCGCGCGGACGTTCCGGAGGACCTGGCTCCTGACGAGCTGACCGTCGCCTACGCGGAGGAGCTGTTCGCCAAGCCGAGCGGTGACTTCGAACTCGGCGTCGACCCGGTCAGCGGGAACCAGATCGTCGCCAAGGACGGGCGGTACGGCCCGTACGTCACCGAGATCCTTCCCGAGGACACCCCGAAGACCGGCAAGAACGCGGTGAAGCCGCGGACCGCCTCGCTCTTCAAGTCCATGGCGCTGGACACGGTGACCCTGGAGGACGCGCTCAAGCTGATGTCCCTGCCGCGCGTGGTGGGCACGGACGCGGAGGGCGTCGAGATCACGGCGCAGAACGGCCGCTACGGCCCGTACCTGAAGAAGGGCACGGACTCGCGGTCGCTGACGGACGAGGAGCAGCTCTTCACGATCACGCTGGAGGAGGCGCTCGCGATCTACGCGCAGCCCAAGCAGCGTGGCCGGGCCGCGGCCAAGCCGCCGCTGAAGGAGCTGGGCGTCGACCCGGTCAGCGAGAAGCCGGTCGTCGTGAAGGACGGGCGCTTCGGCCCGTACGTCACCGACGGCGAGACGAACGCGACCCTGCGGACCGGGGACAGCGTGGAGACGATCACGCCGGAGCGCGGGTTCGAGCTGCTCGCGGAGAAGCGGGCCAAGGGCCCGGCGAAGAAGACCGCCAAGAAGGCGCCGGCCAAGAAGGCGGCTCCCGCGAAGAAGGCGACCACGGCGAAGAAGACCGCGGCCAAGAAGACGACGACCGCGGCGAAGAAGACGACGACGGTCAAGACGGCCACGGCGAAGAAGGCCGCCACGAAGAAGACGGCGGCGGCGAAGCCGGAGTAGCGCCGCGGGCGGGACATAGCGGTACGCATGACGAAGGGGCGGGGCGAAATGCCTCCGCCCCTTCGGCGTTCCCGGAGATCTGTACGAGCGGCCGCCGGCCGCCGGTCGTCGGGATTCGGGCGCCGGGCGTCGGGTACGCGGTGCACCGTGCATGGTGCCGGTTTCGTGGGCGTCCGGCTCCCTTCAGCTCCTCTCCGACGTTTGTTCGGGCGGGGGACACAGGGAGTGAAGGCGTCCGGATAGGGTGGACGGATGACGCGAGCAGAGCAGCCAGACTCCGACGTCGCCCTTGTCGCGGACTCCCGCGAGCGTGCCGTACGCGCCCTTCTTCGCCATCAGCCCCTGCGCCGCTTGTGGAACGCGCAGTTGGTCGGGGGCACGGGCGACGCCCTCGCCCTCCTCGTGCTGGTGCTGTTGGGGTATCAGGCCGCGGTCTCCGAAGGGGCCCTCGGCGGCGGATACCGGGGCGCCGCGTTCGCCGTCGCCGCGGTGGTCGGCGCGAGACTGCTCGCGGCGGTGCTCTTCGGCGCCGTACTCCTCGGTCCGCTCACCGCGCTGACCGCGCCCGCCGGCCCGCTCGACCGGCGCTGGACCATGATCGGCGCCGACGGGGTGCGCCTCGCGCTGCTCGTGGTCGCCCCGCTGTGGATCGTCTGGACACCGGACAAGGCGCTGTGGTTCCTCCTCGGGACCGTCTTCGTCGCCGGCGCGGCCGAGCGCCTGTGGACCATCGCCCGGGAGGGCGCGGCCCCCGCGCTGCTGCCCGCCCCGCCGCCGGAGGGCGCCGCCGTCCGGCCGCTGCCCGACCACCTCGACGCGCTGCGCCGGCTCACCCTGCGCACCGGATTCCTCGCGGTCCCGGCGGCCGCCGCCGTACTGCTCGTCGCGACCCTGATCGGGAACCTGCTGGCCACCGGCATCGAGTGGTTCTCGGCACACCAGGCCGCCCTCGGCGCGTACGTCGCCGCCGGCCTGTTCGCCGCCTCCGTCTCCGTCCTGTACGCCATGGAGCTGCCCGGCGGACAGACCCCGCGGCCCCGTTCGCCCCTGGAAGGCCTGCGGCGCTCCGCCGCGGAGAAGGGACGCACGGGCGCCCTGCCGCTGCTCGTCCTCGCCTGCGCCACCGTCGCCGGAGCCGTCACCGCCGCCGCGGCCGTCGCCGTCCTGCACGCCCACGACCTCGGCGCAGGACCCGTCACCTTCGCGCTGCTGATCCTCGCGCTCAGCGGCGCCACCGCCGTCGGCATCCGCACGGGCGGCTCCGTCCTCCCCGCGCTGTCCCGCCGTCGCCTCCTCGCCCTCGCGATCACCGTCACCGGGATCGCGCTGCTCGCGATGGGCCTCGTGCCGGACACGGCGACGGTGCTGTTCCTCGCCGTCCTCGTCGGATACGCGAGCGGTGTCGCCGCTCACACCGGCCACACCCTCGTCGACCAGGAGACGGAGGACGCCCGCCGCCCCCGGATCACCGAGCACCTCCAGGCGGTCGTCCGCGTCGCCATGGCCGTCGGCGCCCTCGCCGCACCCCTGCTCGCCGCCGCGATCGGACCGCACCGGCTCGCCTCCGGCGACTTCGTCTTCGCGCACGGCGGCGCCGCCTTCACCCTGATGCTCGTCGGCGCGCTGCTGCTGCCGGTCGCGGCCCTGGTCCTCGCCAAGACCGACGACCGGGCCGGCGTCCCGCTCCGCCGCGACCTGCGGGACGCGCTGCGCGGCGCCGACCCCGTGCAGGCCCCCGCCGCGAACGGCTTCTTCATCGCCCTGGAGGGCGGCGACGGAGCCGGCAAGTCCACCCAGGCCGAGGCGCTCGCGGAGTGGATCCGGGCCAAGGGCCACGAGGTCGTCGTCACCCGCGAGCCCGGTGCGACCCCCATCGGCAAGCGGCTGCGGTCGATCCTGCTCGACGTCTCCTCGGCCGGCCTCTCGAACCGCGCGGAGGCGCTGCTGTACGCGGCCGACCGCGCCGAGCACGTCGACTCGCTGGTCAAGCCCGCCCTGGAGCGGGGCGCGGTGGTCATCTCCGACCGCTACATCGACTCGTCCGTCGCCTACCAGGGCGCCGGCCGCGATCTGTCGCCGACCGAGATCGCCCGCATCAACCGCTGGGCGACCGGTGGTCTCGTACCGCACCTGACGGTGCTGCTCGATGTCGCGCCGGAGACCGCGAGGGAACGGTTCACCGAGGCGCCGGACCGGCTGGAGTCGGAGCCGCCGGAGTTCCACGCGCGCGTGCGGGCCGGTTTCCTCGCGCTGGCCGCGGGCGACCCGGGCCGGTACCTCGTCGTCGACGCCGGCCAGGAGCCCGAGGCCGTCACCACCGTCGTACGCCACCGCCTCGACCGGATGCTGCCGCTGTCCGAGGCCGAGGTGAAGGCCCAGGAGGAGGCGCGCCGGAAGGCCGAGGAGGAGGCCAGGCGCAGGGCCGAGGAAGAGGCCGCGCGCAAGGCGGAGGAGGAGCGTCTGGAGCGCGAGCGCCAGGAGCAGCTCGCCCGGCTCCGTGCCGAGGAGGAGGAGCGCAAGCGCCGCGAGGAGGAAGAGGCGCGGCAGCGCGAGGCCGAACGGCAGGCGGCCGAGGCACGCCAGCGGGCCGAGGAGGCCAGGCTGGCCGCCGAGGAGGAGCGCAGGCGGCGCGAGGCCGAGGAGAAGGCCCGCCGCGAGGAGGAGGAGCGCCGCCGCAGGCAGGCCGAGGAAGAGGCCCGGCTGCGCGAGGAGGCCGAGGAGCGCCGCCGCGAGAAGCAGCGCAAGGCCGAGGAGGCGCTGGTCAGGGCCGAGGAGGCCCGGCGTCTCGCGGAGGCCGCCGCGGCGAAGGCCGCCGAGGAGGCGGCGCGCAAGGCCGCCGCTGAGGAGGCGGAGAAGGCCGCACGGGAGGCCGCCGCCCAGGCCGTCGCACGGAAGGCGGCACAAGAGGCCGCTGCCGAGAAGGCGGCCCAGGAGGCTGCCGCGCGCGAGGCCGCGCGTGCCGCCGCCGCGGAGCAGGACGCCGCCCGGGAGAAGGCGGCGCGTGAGGCCGAGGCGGCCCGGAAGGAAGAGGCGGCTCGCGAGGCCGCCCGGCGGGCCGAGGCGGCGGAGGCCGCCGAGGTGTCGCCGAACGAGGTCACGGTGCCGACGCCGATCGTGAAGCCCGAGGACCCGCGGGTCGGTGGCGCCCGTTCCGGTGCCGGGGCGCGCCCGGCCGATGCCGCCCCCGCCGACGCCGCTCCCTCCGGTGACCTGCGGCCGGACGAGGTCACGCAGACCGTGCCGAGGATCTCGCCGAACGAGATCACCGTCCCCACGCCGATCGTGCGCCCGGAGCCGGAGGACGTCCGGCCCGAGGAGCAGACGACGGTCCTGCGGCCGGTGCGGGAAGCCGACGAGACCGCCGTGCTCCCGCCCGTACGCGACGCCGACGAGACCGCCGTCCTGCCGCCCGTACGCGACTCCGGTCCGGCCGACCGGGTGCCGCCGGGGTTCTTCCGCGACGAGCGGCCCGCGGAGCCCTCGGCCGGCGCGCAGGGCGCGAACGACCGGACGCGCGAGCTGCCGCAGCTCGACGAGCAGGGGCGCCCGCGCCGCCGCTCGGACTGGGCGGAGGAGACACCGCTCGACGACCTGCCGACGCTGGCGGACGAGCTGCTCGGCCCGCACGACGAGGAGGACGACGGCAGGCGCCGCCGCTAGGGGGTGTCGTGTCCGGAGGGGAGGGACGGAGCTGCTCCGTCCCTCCCCTCCGTCGTGTCGCGTCCGTCGCTTCGTGCCGTGCCCGCCCCGTCGGCAGGCGGGGCCCGGTGTCAGTCAGGTGCTCCACAATGGAGGGCGTACCTGAGGAGGGCACATGGCCGTATGGGACGACCTGGTCGGACAGGCGAAGGTCGAGGAGCAGCTCGCCGCCGCCGCGCGGGACGCCGACGCGCTCGTGACCACCCATGTCGCCGGCGGACCGGACCCCGAGGCGTCCAAGATGACCCACGCGTGGCTGTTCACCGGCCCGCCCGGGTCCGGCCGGGCGACGGCCGCGCGGGCCTTCGCCGCCGCATTGCAGTGCGTCAGCCCCGACCGGGCCCTGGGCGGGGCCCCGGGGTGCGGATTCTGCGACGGCTGCCACACCGCCCTCGTCGGGACCCACGCCGATGTCGAGGTCGTCCGCACGGACCTGCTCTCCATCGGCGTGAAGGAGACCCGTGAGCTGGTCCGCCGCGCGCAGCTCTCGCCGGCGGGCGGCCGCTGGCAGGTGATCGTCCTGGAGGACGCCGACCGCCTCACCGAGGGCGCGGGCAACGTCATCC
Organism: Streptomyces sp. NPDC008121; assembly: GCF_042957155.1. Lineage (NCBI taxonomy): Bacteria > Bacillati > Actinomycetota > Actinomycetes > Kitasatosporales > Streptomycetaceae > Streptomyces > Streptomyces sp. NPDC008121. The sequence continues at coordinate 568,175 of NZ_JBIBHT010000004.1, forward strand.
TGAAGGCGGTCGAGGAGCCCGCCCCGCGCACGGTCTGGCTGCTCTGCGCGCCCTCCCTGGAGGACGTCCTGCCGACCATCCGCTCCCGCTGCCGCCATCTGACCCTGCGCACCCCGCCGGTGGAGGCCGTCGCCGACGTCCTCGTCCGCCGCGACGGCGTCGAACCGGCCGCGGCCCAGGCCGCCGCCCAGGCCACCCAGGGTCACATCGACCGCGCCCGCCGGCTGGCCACCGACGAGCGCGCCCGGGCCCGCCGCGCCGTCGTCCTCAAGCTGCCGCTGCGCGTCGGGGACGTCGGCGGCTGCCTCAAGGCTGCCCAGGAGCTGATCGACGCGGCCGGCGAGGACGCCAAGGAGGTCGCCGAGGAGGTCGACGCCAAGGAGACCGAGGAGCTGAAGGCCGCCCTCGGCGGCGGACAGGGCTCCCGGATGCCGCGCGGCACGGCGGGCGCGATGAAGGAGCTGGAGGAGCGCCAGAAGCGGCGCAAGACGCGAACCCAGCGCGACAGCCTCGATCTCGCCCTCACCGACCTCACGGCCTTCTACCGCGATGTACTGACCCTCCAACTGCGCGCCAGGACGCCGCTGGCCAACCAGGACGTACGCGACGCGGTGGAGCGGATCGCCCGCGACACCACGCCCGAGCGGACCCTCCGCCGGATCGAGGCGGTGCTGGCCTGCCGGGACGCCCTGGAGCGCAATGTGGCCCCGCTGCTCGCGGTGGAGGCGATGACGATGTCGCTGCGCGACTGAGCCGCGCCCGAGCCCCGCGCACCGGCCTTCGAGCCCCGCGCACCGGCTTGGAGACGCGGAAGCGACGCGGAATCCCGGACGGCGGGTTATCCACAGGGGCCGGACCCGATTGGACACGCTCCGTATATATATGGATACGCTCCGGGCATGGACTCCAGGCGTTTCCTCCTCACCTCCGCCACGGCCCTCACGGCCGCCGCGCTGATCCTCTCCGGCTGCACCGGCGGAAGCGACGCGGCCGCGCCCGGCTCGGCGCCGGACCGCAGGGCGTCGGTCGCCGGCCTGGAGCGGTTCTACGCCCAGAAGCCGGTGTGGCGCGCGTGCGGAGTCCCGAAGTTCGAGTGCGCCACGTTCCGCGCCCCCCTCGACTACGCCGAACCGGACGGCGCGGAGATCAAGCTCGCCGTCTCCCGGGTCAAGGCCACCGGCCCCGGCAAGCGGCTCGGCTCGCTGCTGGTCAACCCGGGCGGACCCGGCGGCTCCGCCGTCGGCTACCTCCAGGGGTACGCGGGCATCGGGTACCCGGCCCCCATCCGCGCCCGGTACGACATCGTCGCCGTCGACCCGCGCGGGGTCGCCCGCAGCGAGCCGATCGACTGCCTGACCGGTCCGCAGATGGACGCGTACACCCAGGTCGACCAGACGCCGGACGACGACCGGGAGACGGCCGCGCTCGAAGCCTCCTTCAAGGGTTTCGCGGAAGGCTGCGAGAAGCGCTCGGGGAAGGTCCTACCGCACGTCTCCACGGTCGAGACGGCCCGGGACATGGACATCGTGCGGGCCGCCGTCGGCGACCGGAAGCTGACCTATGTGGGGGCGTCGTACGGCACGTTCCTCGGCGCCACCTACGCCGAGCTGTTCCCGGACCGCGCCGGGCGGCTGGTCCTGGACGGGGCGATGGACCCCTCCCTGCCGGCCGTCGACCTCAACCGCGACCAGACCGCGGGCTTCGAGACCGCCTTCTGGTCCTTCGCCGCGGACTGCGTCGCGAAGCCCGACTGCCCGCTCGGCACCACGTCGGTCGCCGCCGCCACCGAGAAGCTCAAGACGTTCTTCCGCACGGTCGACGCCAAGCCGCTGCCGACCGGGGAGAGTCGCCGCCTCGGGGAGTCGCTGGCCACGACCGGCGTGATCGCCGCGATGTACGACGAGGGCGCCTGGCCGATCCTGCGCGAGGCCCTCACGAAGGCCATCGGCGGCGAGGGCTCGGGCCTCCTGGCCCTGGCCGACAGCTACTACGAACGCGAGCCGGACGGTTCGTACGCGAACCTGATGTTCGCCAACGCCGCCGTGAACTGCCTCGACCTCCCGGCCTCCTTCACCGGCCCCGCCGCGGTCGAGGGGGCGGTGCCGGCCTTCGAGAAGGCCTCCCCGGTGTTCGGCGAGGGCCTCGCCTGGGCCGCCCTGAACTGCACCTACTGGCCCACCCCCGCCACCGGCCGCCCCCACCGCATCACCGCCGCAGGCGCCCCTCCCATCGTCGTCGTCGGCACCACCCGCGACCCGGCCACCCCCTACAAGTGGGCCCGCTCCCTGGCCGACCAGCTCGCCTCGGGCACGCTGCTGACCTACGACGGCGACGGCCACACCGCCTACGGTCGCGGCAGCGACTGCATCGACAGCGCGATCAACACCTACCTCCTGGAAGGCACCGCCCCCGAGGACGGAAAGCGCTGCTCATAGGGGTGGTCGGAGCACCCCTCGAAACTGTGTAGACTTGGCGAGGCCGCTGCGCCCACCATGGGAAAGCACGGCATGCCGCCTTAGCTCAGTTGGCCAGAGCAACGCACTCGTAATGCGTAGGTCTCGGGTTCGAATCCCGAAGGCGGCTCGGATCAGCCCCAGGTCACATAGCCCGCGACCTGGGGTTTTCCGTTGCTCGGGCATGGCGCGTCACACGGCCGGGTTGCCGTGACGTTGCTTGCGTGAGCGTTGCGTGAGCGGAGCCGCTCGGGTACCTACTTCTTGGCCGAAAACATCCGTCGATGAAGACAGCCACCTTCACGGGGCGGAAGACCATGTCGGCTGTGCGCCGCATCTTCGGCAAGGCTTCGCCGCTACCCGGTAGCGCAGTCCCGCTGCGTGGACGAGTGATCGCAGCAGAAGTTCCGGAGCCGTGTCGCGGCTCCGGTTGCCCAGCATGCTGCGTCTGTTTGCGGCTGAATAGGCCCACGATTCCTCAGGCGGTACCCACGGTCCCGCCCGGGGCCTCGACTCCGGCACTGTGGTGGGCTTGCTGTGTCCGTTCATATTTCCGGCAGTCTCGGTACTGTCTCTTCGGGGTCGTCGGCCATGGCCAGGACCCACTCTTGTCCGTCCAGCTCTACTGTCAGTACCCCTACGTGGTGGGCCCGTGCAGGGGACAGGCGGGCACTGACAGATGCATCGGGTCCCGGAACCGGCAGACCCGAGACTTCGGCGATGCGTCCGTGGCGCGTGTAGTGACCCAAGAGCACTATTCCGCGGCGCTGGAGCCTGGAGCGCGATCCGCCGTTGTAGCGGACGCGCTTCATGTAGTCCTCCGGCATAGCCACCGTAGCAACGACGTTGCGGCTGACCCGGCGCCCTTGTGCCCGGAGGAACAGCTCGTCCACGCGGCGCTGGCCGATCTTGTAGGAGAAGACAGCAGTGATGTCCTCCGGGGAGAGGCGCAGCAGCATGTTCTCCTGGAGGGGCGCGTCGCGGAACAGCCATCGCACTGCGCCCCGCCCGGCCGCGTTCAGTGTCTTCTTAGCGTCGCGGTTGCCGCCGTTGTTGAGCCGTTCGGGCAACGCCCGTACGAGTCCCACTGACCACTTGGACTGCTCGTCGCTGGCCCAGACAATGAGCAGCAGGTGCCCGTGGACTTCGGGCGGGATCATCCACTGGCCGAGGGTCTGGGAGTACTTGCAGTCGACGTCTGACCCGGCGATCGAATAGTCCATGCTGGCGCCGTCCGCGAAGCCGAACTCGCGCTGCACATTGATTTCGATCAGGGTCCCCAGGTGGGCCTTCTCGGTCTTGAAGAGCTGGTCCCAGCGGAAGCGCCCGGTGTGCTGGCCGTCCAGCAACATGTCGATGCTGCGGCGGACCGCGCCAGCGAACCGGCTGCCGTCCGGTGTCCGCGCGTAGAATCTCCTCGGCCACCGCCTCCAAGGCCGGGCAGTCAGTTGTTTGGGCCGTGCTGGCAGACTGCTGGGCGTGATGCGCGAACCAGCAGAACTCTTGGTAGGTGATGAGGGGCAGGTCGTACTCCCTCTCGGACTCCTGGCGGAGGCAGGATTCGAGGCAGGCAGCCGCCTCCTCGCTTTCAGCGACGGCGATGGACGCATCGTGCTGCAGCGGGAAGCGGACGCCATCGAGCGGATCCTCAGCGAGGGCACGCTTTGACGGCTACCGGAGGGGTGGCGGCGCCCCCTGTGCCGGGCGCCCCCTGAGATAGTCCAGCAGTGCCTGGACGTCGGCTGAGTTCATCCCTGCGGCCATCGGGGCCTCGTCCTCCGGGTCAGCGAGCTGCTGCACCTCGGGGTCGTCGAGGATGCTGCCCATGAACTCCAGCTTCTCTGCGAGCCGCATGGAGACGACATCATCGACACTTTCCGCCGCAGTGAGGACGGTGACCCGCGTCTCCGTGTCTGGTGAGAGGCCAAGTCGATGGATGCGGTCCAGGCTCTGGAGGAACCGGCCTGCCTGGAAATCGCGGTCGACGTACACGGCGTCATGGCAGACCTGGTGGAGGCTGATGCCCTCGCCCAGGGTCGCCGGGTTGGAGATGAGGACGCTGCAATCCGGATCCTCGCGGAAGCGGCGCAGTTCCTCCTCCCGGTCTGGAGTGCCCCCGTGCACCGCGGCGGGCTGGAACGGTGCGAGCAGCGTTTTCAATGACGTGATGCTCCGGACGAAGCCAGTCCACACAAGGGTCTTCCTGCCGACCGCGGCATTGGCGGAGACGATGGACAACGTCTCCGTGTACTTGGGCGGCAGTTCGTAGTCCGGGAGCTTCCGGAGGAGGGCCGCAAGCGAGTCCCCCTCCGGAACATCCAAGGGCGGGACACGGAAGCTCAGCGGCTCGTAGCGGGTCGAGCCACCGACGAGGAGCGCTGGACTTGTTGCGGCCATGAGCAGACGCAGGACCGCCTTGCCGAATGCCTCGAAATCGCCTCGGTCGGCAGCTGCGCGCGGAGAGAACTTGCCGATCAAGGCGTCGTAGATCTCACGGTGCAATGGAGGCATCCTGAGCGGGCGGACGCGCAAGTCGACAGGCGGAAGCCCCAGCTCTGCCTTCGTCGTCCGGGTGTAGAGGGGGCGCAGTGCCTGGCTTGCGTGGGCTAGGTCGCCACCGTCTACCGCCTGGGTGACCACGCGTCGCCCGTGGCCAGGCCAGACGAAGGACAGCAGGTTCTCCAGATCCTTCGCCCCGTTCGGCGCCGGGGTGCCGCTGAGGATCATGCGCACACGGCTGAGCGGCCCGAGCGCCATGCAGGCCGCGCCGTAGACCCCCGCGCCGCCGAGCTTCATACGGTGCGCCTCGTCGAGGATGAGCATGGTCGGGGCCGCTTTCAGCCACTGCGACAGGCCGGCGAGCGCCCGGTCCAGCCGCTCGTAGTTCACCAGGAGGACGTCTGCCGGTGGAGGTGCCGACTTGCCGAGCACCTGTACGTCCAGAGGCGAAGAGAAGCACTCCCGCGCCTCCAGTTGCCACGCCTCGTAAGCCGACTTCGGGCTGACCACCAGGATGCGGCTGACCGTTCCCTGCTCCCGCAAGGCCGCGAACACGGCCAGAGAGACGCGGGTCTTGCCGGCCCCTGGCACGCTGAAGTTGGCCCCGTGGCCGACCGAGAGCAGCCGGGCGATGTCCCGGAGCTGGAAGGGGGTGAGCGCTCCCGTCCAGGAGTCGCCCAGCAGGGCTGGCACCTCTTCCGGGGAGGCGCTCTCCTCGTCCGGCGCGCCGTTGAGCAGGCGATCCGCCGTCTCGGCGGTGTCGAGCATCTCGCTGACAATGCGGCGGAAGTCGTCCTCCCAGACCACGCTCTCGGGCTGCGGCCATTCCGCTAGGGAGCCGATACTGGCCAGGAAGCTGTCCAGGGGGACAGCGGCGGACAGCCGGTCGGTCATCCGGCCGCTGGGGAAGCTGGCGATCATCTGCCCCAGCTCGCCGCGCCACTCGGGCACGGTCCTGAGCGCCGCTTGGGTGCGCGTGGTATCGAAGCCGATCACCAGGCTGGGCTGGCTGCCCACTCAGCGTGCCTTCTCTGTGGCTTCGAGGAGCCAGGACAAGCCGTCGCCGGGCTCGCCGACCGTCCGTCGGGCTTCGATCGCCAGCTTCTCCAGCCTCTTCCGCAGTTCGACGATGGCATCGTCGAAGGCTTCCTCATCGAGGCTTCGCTGCGATCGGGAGAGGACGAGGTCCGTGACGCAATGCTCGATGCTGCGGTTCGCGTCTGCGAGGCGAGCGGGAGCGGCCTGCTTGCGCTTGGTGATGCGGGCGTCGCGGCCGGCGTTGGTGAGGGCCCGGTCCATCGCTTGGTGCATGAGCCTGACCTCGTCCTGCGCCGCAGCGACTACCTCCGCCGGGGCGGAGCTACCGGCTTGGGTGACCGCCCGAGCGTGGAGGACGACGTCTGTCAGGGCTCTGGCGGCCGAGACAGCCAGGCTGGGGCCTTGTACGGCACGCCCCAGGCCCGGGATTGCTACGCCCCCTTGCGACGGAGCGGGGTCGGGGGCCAGGCCGGCTGGCAGGTTCTCCGAGAGGTACGTGTCACGGAACTTGTCATCGATAAAGCGCACGTCCGTCTTAGCGAAGCCCATGAGCATGGCGGCCAGGCGGTTCTCCACGAGCAGATCGGCCCGCTCGGGGTTGACCCTGTACTGCTTCTCGTAGGCGCGATGCAGTTCGCGGAACTTCTCCGCGTGCTCCTCGAACGCGACCAGTGACAGCCGCTCGCCGGAGGTCGCACTGCGCTTGATCAACTGGCGGATGACGGACAGCACCCACTGATCCTGCCGGACCCGCGCAGCCGTAGTGCGGAAGGTGGTCGCGATCGCCGCGAGCGGGGTGCCCTGATCGACCAGCTCTTCCACGGCGAGAAGCCGGTTGATGTAGGAGTAGTCCCGCCGGTGCTCCTTGCGCAGCTGCAGCGAGAGCTCGACGGCGGCCACGTCCTGCCAGTCGCAGGAAGAGGGCAGCACAGCCACGCGCATGGAGTGGTTCGGACCGTGCAGTTCCAGGAGCGCGGCGCGCCGGGTGTTGCCGTTGACGAGGACGCCCTCGTGGGTGATCAACCCCGGCTCGGTCTGTCCGAACTCCTTGAGACTCGCGGTGAGCTCGTCGAACGCGGGATCGGTCTTCGCCGGATCGGCGGGAACCACCTGCAGCAGACGCCCCAGGTACCGCTGAGCATCCGTGTTCCACGGGTTCGTTTCGAGGAGCTCGGACTTCTTGGGATCGTGATCGGCCTGCGCTCGGATCCGATGGGTGGCCGGGTTGTAGTAGAGGTCGCCGACCTGCATCTCGACCACTTCGAGGTGCTCCGGCTTGCCCCGCCACTCGACGGTGAACGTCTCGCGGGTGCCTCCGCCGGCCGCGCTTTCCGCCAGCCGGGCCTCAACGGTGGCCCGGTTCTCCTCAGCCCTGGGCGGCAGCCCGTAATCCTTGGCCATGTCCGCTGTCCTCGCTCCTGACTCTGCTCGTCCTGCTTCGAATGCCCTCCGCACCTGCCGGATGCTCAGTCGACGCCGAGCTCTTTGCGCAGGTGGGCGCGCGACTCCTCCGGCAGGGACCGATAGTCGCTCCAGAGCTGCTCCAGTCGGCTGAACTGGCGCTCATCGGCTTCCACCCAGCCGGACAGTACCCCGCGCTCGATGGAGCTGAGTCCGGCGGCCTCCTTGAGGACTCGGTCCAGGTCCGCGACAAGTTCCCTGCCGCCGATGCGGCACCGCTTGCACTCGGTGACCAGCTCGGTGGCCTTCGACCCCCCGGGCTTCAGGACCTCGCGCCGTGCGATGTCCAGCTGGGCCGCTTCGTACGTGCCGGCGTAGGTCTCACCGGGAACGATCCCGCAGGAGCGGCACATGTTGCCGTCCCGCTGGAGGACCTCGCGGCGACGCCCGGCGCCGATCGCCGTCGTACCGGTCTTCCGGGTGGCTCGGCCGGGTTCCCATACCGGGTCGCCGCGCTTCACGAAACGCTGCTCGTGGGAGTCGAGGTCCGCATCCTCCCTGTTCGTGTCGATACGCCACCCGAAGTCGCGGAGATCCCGCATGCGCCGATCCACCTGGGACACCCCGGGGAACGCGTCGCGCAGCGTCTCCTTGGTGAAGGGCTGCCCTTCACCGACCTCCGACACGAGCCAGAGGGCGACCCGCTTCATCGTTCCGAGGCTGTCATCTCGCCACGACGGCGTCATAGCGCCTCCATTTCATGCCCTACCTCCGGTGCGGCCCTTAAGACGCATCACGGGCCACGATTCCTACTCATTATTAGCACAAGTGGCGTCGCCCGTTCCAGTGGTTTCGGATCTTTACGCTTTCCGGCAGTGTAAAGATCCGTTTTGCCCCTTAAATGGGCATTTTTGAACACATTGCAGCCGCTGCCATAAATACATCAGCGTAATAATGCCCGACGGCTCTGCGGCATGGAAAGGGAGGGGTAGGGTTCTGGTGATCACGTAAACTCTGGTGATTTCCGGCGAGCGAGAGGCTCCTTTGCATGCCGTCACTCGGATCGATCAAAAGCTCCTGCGTGGACGAGGCCACGGAGGGCGTGAAGGCTTTCGCGCTCGCTTTCCAGGAGGTGCTGCCCTGGTTCCTCCCCGGGGCGACCATGGCCGAGAAGGCGCAGGCTCTCGGCGTCTCTCCTTCCCTGCTCTCGCACTGGCTGCACGGGAGGAGGCTGCCCCGCCCCGAGGTCCTCTTGGCCGTGAGGCAGGGGGTGCGATCTGCGCAGATCGCCGGGATGGACCGTCTGGGCGAGGACCTCGCGCGCGTGGAGCGCCTCTTGCTGATGGCGCGGTGCTCGCCTTGCGGTGATTGCGCGAGCGCATGCTCCTGCGGCGGCGGGCGCGCGGAGCGGGACCGGCGCAACAGCGGAGGCAGCCAGCCAGCCGACGGGGACCGGCGCAACAGCGCGGCTGCCGACAAGCCGGAATGCGGTATTCCGGATTCCCTTGCCGCACTTCCCCCGGCGGCCCGGACCGCCCTCCTGTGGAACCTCGGGGTGACCCTTCCCGAGGGCGAGTGCGGCTCCCTGGTGTCAGAGCTGAGTCGAAATGGGATGAATCCTGAAATAGAGGTACTTCTGCGGTCGGCGGACTCTGCGGGCCGGGATACCGTAAAGATCGCGCTTGCCGCTCTTGGGTGTGATTAAAATTGAATGAAGCGGCGCAGGTGCATTTGTCGACCACTGGAGGGGCTACTCTGTGACTGTCGAATCGCCGGGCTCTCGTAGCCGGGAATTCGGTGGCAGCTGTCGCGCGCCGCCGCACCAGTAAAGGCAGGAGAGGTCGGACAGAAGGCTTCCCAACCGCGTCCAACCTCCCCTGAAGGAAACGCCCTACTTCGAATCGAAGACGAGAAGGAGTTCCCTCCCGTGAATTATACGGCCTATCTGGCCAAGGGTGCCAGGAAGATCAAGGCTGTCTGGACGCGCCGCGTCGAGGCGATCCGGATGCGCCAGGGTGGTTCCGGCGGTCTCACCGCCTGGTGCTCGTGGCGCAAGATCCTGAGTCGGCTGCGCTTCCTCCGCTGGGCGCTCACCGTCCAGGCTCTCAAGGGTGCCGCCTACGCCGGCGGCGCCATCGCGATCCAGGTCATCGCTGCGCGGTTCTTCATCCGCTGACGCCGCCGACCTGCCGGCAGCAGGGCCCGGGGGGATCCGGTGCCGCGTGAGCATTGCGTGAGCGGACTGCGCGGCAGCAGGCGGCATCCAACGATGCGGCTGAGGGTGCCGCCTGCCCCCACCTGGGGAAACAGCACCTGCCGGCACGTGTCGGCAGGTGCTGTTCCACCAGCCCTCGTAATGCGTAGGTCTCGGGTTCGAATCCCGAAGGCGGCTCGGATCAGCCCCAGGACTCACTCGCCGTGACCTGGGGCTTTTTCATGTCCTGATCCACCGACGGCGATGCGCGGCAACCCTCGTGGCGTCCCGTTCGGGCCCTGCGTGCCCCGTGCGTGCCCATCCGTCCGGCAGGCGGGCGGGGGTGGCGGGGGGCCGGGTGGAGGACGTAGAAAGCTCGGGTCGGGATCTTGGAAGACGGCGAGCGAGGGGGAGGCCATGGAGGCCGCTGAGGAGCAGGTGTCCGCGTCGGGTGCGCTCGAGGTGACCGAGCGGACCAGGCTGCGGCGGATGCGGCACAAGGGCAGCCATCGGCGCGACGATCTGGAGGCCGTGCTCGACGCCGGGTTCCTCTGTCATCTCGGGGTCACCGTCGACGGCACCCCGATGGTCGTGCCGACCGTCTACGGCCGGGACGGGGAGCGGCTCTATCTGCACGGGTCGGTCGTGAGCCGGAGCCTGGTGCGGGCGCCCGGGGCGGCGGTCTGCGTCACGGTGACGCATGTGGACGGGCTCGTGCTCGCCCGTTCCGTCTTCGAGCACGGCGTGAACTACCGGTGCGCGATGGTCTACGGCGTGCCGCGCACGGTCACCGACCCGGACGAGAAGCTGCGCGGACTGCGGGCGCTGACCGAGCAGTGCACGCCCGGGCAGTGGGAGTACGCCCGGCAGCCCAGCCGCAAGGAACTGGCCGCGACCGCGCTCGTCGCGCTCGACCTCGACGAGGCCTCCGTGAAGATCGCCGGCGGTCCCCCGGACGACGGCGGCAGCCCGGACGCGGAACTGGGCCTCTGGGCCGGGGTCGTGCCCGTGGTCACCACGCTCGGGGCGCCGGTCGCCGACCCCGTCCTCCCCGCCGGCATCGAGCCGCCCGCCCATGTGGTGAAGCGGACGGGGCGGGTCCTGAGCGGAGGCCCTGCGGTCTGACGCGCGTCCAGGTACCTGGACGGCGTTCACGCCCCGCGACCTGACGGAGTCGGAGTCGAAGCGGCGCCCCGCCCGCCACGGCGGGCCGCCGCGGCCGGCCGGAGCGGCGGCCCGGCGATCCGGGAAGCCGCGCAGTTCCGGAGCGGTGCGGCCATCCCGACCGGTCTGTTCGGCCTTCGCCTTTCGACCCGTGTTTCCCAGGGCCGGTTGTCCACAGCCCCATTGTGCGTGGTCCCCTTTTCTGCTCCCGTCCTGTAACGTCGAACACCCAAAAGGGCACCCGATCTCCCTACCGGAAACGACCATCCGGGGCCGAATGGTCGGGGGCGATCAGAGGATTGACCGACTATCGATCCGTTGAGTGAGGATGGGTCACATGGGGGGATTCGCCGACCCGGGCCGTGGCACCCGAGCGGACGCGGACGTCTCGTCGCTCGCGGCGCTGATCGGCCAGGACGAGATCTGCGTCGACGTCTACCGCCTGGTGATCAGCGAACCACGCTGGGGCGTCGCGGAGATCGCCAAGGAGCTGTCCGTCGAGGAAGTGGCCGTCCGGGTAAGCCTGGACAAACTGGCGGAACTGTCGATGCTCTATCCGACAAAGGACGCCACGGATGTCGCCCCGATTAGTCCCGAAGTAGGACTTGCCGCATACATTCACCGCCGGGAAACAGAAATCCGTACCCAGCAACTGGAGTTGGCGTCGATCCGGGCGGCCACCGCGGAACTCACCGCGATCTACGCCTCCCAGCGCGCCCGCCACGGAAACGCCGGCCTCGAACAGCTCGAAGGCGTCAACGAGGTCCGGGCCCGGCTCTCCGAACTCGCCCGGCACGCCGACACCGAGATCCTCGCCTTCATGCCCGGCGGCGCGCAGAGCCCCGAAGCCCTGGAGGCCAGCCGTCCGCTCGACGAGCAGAGCCTGTCCGCCGGGGTGAAGCTCCGGACCATCTATCTGGACAGCGTCCGCAACGACCGGGCCACCACCGAATACGCCCGCTGGCTCTCCGAGTTGGGCGGCGAGATCCGCACCATGCCCTCCCTGCCGCTGCGCATGCTGATCGCCGACCGGTCGGTCGCGCTGCTGCCCGTCAGCCCGGACGACACCCGCGCCGGGGCGGTGATCCTGCGCGCCCCGGGAGTCGTGACCGCCCTCCTCGCGCTCTTCGAGCTGGTCTGGGAGCGGGCCATACCGCTGCACGGGCGGCCCCGGCCCGCCGCCGACGCGCCCTCCGAGCAGGAGATCGAGCTGCTGCGGCTGCTGCAGAAGGGCCTCACCGACGAGGTGGCCGCCCGGAAGCTGGGCCTCTCGCTGCGGACCGCGCGCCGGATGATGTCCGCCATCTCCACCCGCCTCGGCGCGCGCAGCCGCTTCGAGGCTGGCGTCCTGGCGGAACGCGCCGGCTGGCTCTGACCGCCTCCCCCCCAAGTCCCCCAAGTCCCCGACTCAACCGGCGATCCGCGATCCGCGATCCGCGATCCGCGATCCCCGGCCCGGATCCGTAAGCGGCGACCGGCGATCGGCAATCCGCGACCCGCGACCCGCGTCCCGTGACATGAATCCCCGCCCGTCCCCGGGACCTTTCCGGCCGTATTTCCGGCACATGCCTCTGTCGCTTTGTCATCGATGCCGGGCGGCCCTTTGCTGCCATGGCACCAAGCTGCCCGGAGCGTAGGGATGTACCTCGCGGAACGGCTGGGATTCTCTTCGCCATGTACGCCATCCATCTCGAGGTCCCGCCCGGCGAATTCGGGTCGGCGCGGATAGATCCCGACGATCTCGCCAGAGTGGTCCGCCAGGTCTCCAGCTGTCAGGTGGAACACGTCTATCTGCCCCGGCCCGCGGAGCCCGACCGGCGGTCCGTCGTCTTCGTCTCCGCCGCCTCCGCGCCCGAGGCGGGCACGGGGGTCCTGGCGGCCGTCCAGTTCCTGCTGCGGCCCCCGTCCGAGCGGGTGCGGGTCGAGCTGAGGGTGCCCCGGGAGGGGCAGGACCTCGGCCTCTGCCACGGGATCGTGTGCGTCGTCGACGACCGCGTGCCCTGACGCTGGCCACTTGCAGCCACTGCACCTTGGTGCCAGGAGATTCCCTTGAAGGGCCCCCGGGCGGCTGACACATTCGAGTAGGCGCCGCTGCCACACATTCACCAAGGCGCCGCCGACAGTCTCCGCGTCACCACGGGTCGAAAAGGCCCGAGCCGCGAATCCCGACACCGTTCTCCGCGTTCCGAGAATGCCGTGACATCCGAATCGTCCTGCTCCACGACTGGGAAAGGCTCCACGTCTATGAATCCTGGTGCGATTTCCAGCGAATCGCTCGATGATTCGCTCACCCTGCACGAGAACTTCGAGCGGATCGCCGCGCGGTTCCCGGAATCCGTGGCCGTCACCGACGGTCGTACGCGACTGACCTACCGCGAACTCGACGTACGGGCCGAGCGGTTGGCCCGTGAGCTGCGGGCGGCCGGCGCCGGGCGGGACCGGAGGGTCGGGCTCTGCGTGGAGCGCGGCACCGACCTCGTCGTCGGACTCCTCGGCATCCTCAAGTCCGGGGCGGGTTACGTCCCGGTCGACCCGGCCTACCCCGCCGAGCGCCGCGACTTCGTCCTCGCCGCCTGTGACGCCGGTGTGGTCGTCGCGAGCGGTGCCACGGCCGGTCTGGTGGAGGGGCAGCGGACCGTCCTCGTGGACGCCCCCGCCGCCACCGGCCCCGAGGGCGACCGGGCCCCGGAGGACCACCAGGGAGCGGACGCGTCGAGTCTCGCGTACGTCATCTTCACCTCGGGCTCCACCGGCGAGCCCAAGGGCGTCATGATCGAGCACCGCAACGCGGTCCGGCTCTTCACCGCCACCGCGCCGGTCTTCGGCTTCGACGAGACCGACGTGTGGACCGCCTTCCACTCCGCCGCCTTCGACTTCTCCGTCTGGGAGATCTGGGGCGCGCTGCTGCACGGCGGCCGCCTCGTCGTCGTCGACCACGACACCGCCCGCGACCCGCAGGCCTTCCACACGCTGCTGCGCCGCGAGCGGGTGACGGTGCTCAACCAGACGCCGTCGGCCTTCCGCAACCTCATCCGCGCGGACACGGACGCCCCGGCCGGCGACCCGCTCTCCCTGCGGTACGTCGTCTTCGGCGGCGAGAAGCTGGACTACCGCGCCCTGACCCCGTGGACCGAGCGCCACGGCCTCGACGCGCCCGCGCTGATCAACATGTACGGCATCACCGAGACCACCGTGCACGTCACCTGGAAGCGGATCTCCGCCGCCGACCTCGCGGGGGCAGGCGAAGGGCGCAGCCTCATCGGCGAACCGCTCGCCGACCTGCGGATCGACGTCCTCGACGAGCAGGGGCGCTCCCTGCCGCTCGGCGAGGAGGGCGTCCTGCACATCGCCGGCGCCGGAGTCGCCCGCGGCTATCTGAACCACCCCGAGCTGACCGCGCGGCGGTTCGTCGAGCGCACCGACTCCGACGGCACCACCCGGCGCTGGTACGACTCCGGCGACCGGGGCGTCCAGACCGCCCCCGGCACCTTCGCCTACGCGGGGCGCGCCGACCGCCAGCTGAAGGTCCGGGGCTACCGCGTCGAGCCCGGCGAGATCGAGGCCGTCCTCACCCGCCACCCCGACGTACGGGACGCCGTCGTCCTTGCCGCCGACTTCGGCGAGGGCGACCCGCGCCTGGTCGCGTACCCCGTGACCGACTCCGCCACCGCCCCGGAGCGGCTCGTCGCCGAGCTGAAGGACGCCGTCGCCGACGCGCTCCCGCGCTACATGGCGCCCTCCGCCTACCTCCCCCTCGACGAGCTGCCGGTCACGGTGAACGGCAAGCTCGACGAGGACGGTCTGCGCAAGCGGCTGGAGCTCAAGCTCGCCGAGACCTCCCAGGCGGGCGCCGGGGCCCTGGCCGCCGACGCGGCCTCCGACGGCGAGAGCGCGGAGGGATCCGTCGAGGAGACCCTGCGCGCGATCTGGGCGGAGGTCCTCGGCACCGACGGCATCAAGGACACCGACGAGTTCTTCGACCTCGGCGGCACGTCGTTCTCCCTGATCCACATGCTCAGCGTCGTCAACGACCGGTTCAGGACCGGTCTGAACGTCGGCACGCTCGCCGAAGGCGCGAACATCGCCGCCCTCGCCACCGCCGTCCGCAACCAGCTCGCCCTCACCTCCCGCTAGGAGCGCAGCACATGACCACGCACGCCCAGAAGGCCCAGCAGTCGTTCGCCCTCTCCGACGAGGAGCTCGCCACCTTCCACCGGCAGGGGTTCATCGGCCCGTTCACGCTCTACCAGCCCGACGAGATGCGGGAGATCTGGCGCAAGACCCGGCTGCAGATGCTCGACCGCAGCCACGCCGTCTACCCCGACGACGAGTTGTCCGGCGCCACCAACATCTCCAACTACGACCGCCACCTCGACAACGACTTCCTCGCCGCCCACGTCGGCAAGCGCGAGATCGTCGACCGGGTCGCCTCCATCCTCGGCCCGGACGTCATCTGCTGGCGCACCGAGTTCTTCCCCAAGCACCCCGGCGACGAGGGCACCGACTGGCACCAGGCGGACACCTTCGCCAACGCCTCGGGCACCCCGCAGATCCTCTGGCCGGACAACGCCGAGTTCGGCGGCACGATCACCGTCTGGTCCGCCTTCACCGACGCCAAGGTCGAGAACGGCTGCCTGCAGTTCATCCCCGGCACCCACCAGCAGATGAACTACGACGAGACCAAGCGGATGCACTACGACCCGAACTCGATCAACGGCGTCGACAAGGAGGGCACCCGCCGGGGCTTCTTCGGCTACGACTACCGCGAGCTCCAGGTCGACCCTGACTGGAAGCCGGACGAGGACGCGGCCGTCTCGCAGGTCATGGAGCCGGGCCAGTTCATCATCTTCTGGTCGACGCTGATGCACGCCTCGCACCCGCACGAGGGCCTGACCAACGAGATGCGGATGGGCTTCGCCAGCCGTTACGTCCCCTCCTCGGTCTCGGTCTACCCGGGCAGCGACCACATCGAGGAGTACGGCGGCCGGATCAGCCTGGAGCGCTACGGCAGCGTCCTGGTCAACGGCGACAACAACAACCCGTCCAACCGCATGGTCACCGAGACCACGCGCGGGAAAAAGTTCTGAGATGACCACGACGACCCTGAGCGTGGTCGAGGCGCTGGAACTGTGCCAGCCCCTCCTGGGATCGGCCCGCGAGACGCTGCGGGTGTTCCCCGCGAACGGCCGGGACGCCGACGCCTTCGGCCCGGAGGACGTCGAGCGCTGCAACGACGTCCTGGCCGGCATCGGCGCCTCGTACGGGCTGACGGTGCCCCGGTTCGTCTGGCCGGCCCCGGACAAGCCCTCCAGCCTGGAAGTGGCGCTCAGCAACTTCCTCGACCTGGAGCCGGGGGGCCGGCAGCCGGTCGCCGGCCGCTCGGGGGAACCGTCCGGCGGGACGGCGGGCCTGGCCGGGCTCGCCTCCCTCCCCGGGCGCCGCCGGATCCGGGCCGAAGGGCTGCCGCCCTTCGACTCGTTCTCCGCGGGGGCGCCCTCCCCGGACGGCGAGGCCGTCGTCCTCGTCCTGCCGTGCGGCGTCCCGGCCGCCCTGTTCCGCCCCTGGCTGGACGAGCTGTCCGAGGAACGCCAGGTCGTGACGTACGAGAATCCGTACCTCTTCGGCGACTGGGAGTCCCTGGACACCCCGGCCGGCGACTTCGCCGAGGAGGTGGCCCTCGTCGGGGCGCTGCTCGGGGAGTACGGCCTGCGGCGGGCCCAGCTGATCGGGATCTGTGGCGGCGCCCCCGTGGCGCTCGCCGCGGCCGCCGAGTTCGGGGACCGGGTGGAGACCCTGACCGTCCTCCACCCCGATCTGAACTTCGGCGAGGGGGTCATGCGCACCCCGTTCCAGAAGCAGTTCCAGGGGCTGCTCTCCGGGGCGGCCTCCGGCACCCGCCGGGCCCGGGAGGTGCTCGACCTGTTCCTCGACCCGAACATGCTCTTCGGGGTGCCGACCCGGCTGGCGCCGTACATCCTCTATCCGTACGGGGACGTGGAGCTGTTCCACCGGTACGCCCGGCTGAACAACGCGCTCATGGCGTACGACGCGAACGAGGCCGCGCGCCGGATCGGGCAGCGGGTCCTCATCGCGACCAGCCGCACCGACCGGATGACCCACCCGGAGACGGCGCACCACTTCCACGGGCTGGTGGCGGGGGCCCGGGTCTCGGAGCGCGACTCCGGCAGCCACCACGACATCCTGATCCCGGACCAGGAGATCTACGCCATGATCCGGGAGTTCATCGGCGGCGGCGCGTGAGCACGGAGGCGACTCCGGGCGGGTCGACGGGCGAGGCCGGGAGCGAGGCCGTGGCATCGGTCCTGGGAGGGTCGGCGGGCAGGCCCGCCGCGGAGGGAGCGGCCGACGGTTCCGCCGCCGGTGCGGCGGGGCGTGTCGCCGTGGTCACCCACGCGACGCGCTACGCCGGCCCCGGCTCCGTGGAGGCCCTGCGCAAGGCCGGCTACACCGTCCTCTGCCACGACGAGTCCTTCCTCGACGAGGCCGCCCGGGCCTCGTTCGAGGACGGCCGCGACGGCGCGGTGGCCTCCTCGGCCAGGACCGCGACCGGCGCGGTCGGCCAGGCCGTCAAGCGGTACGGGCGGCTCGACCTGGTCGTCAGCAACGACGTCCACCCGGCCCGCTACCTCCCCGTCGAGCAGGCCGACCCGGCGGAGTTGCGGCGGGCGGCGGAGGCGCTGCTCGTCACCCCGGTGGCGGTCCTCGCCAAGGCCGCCGCGCACATGAAGCGCCGCGGGAGCGGACACATCGTGCTGATGACCTCCGCCGCCCCGCTGCGGCCCGAGGCCGGTTTCTCGACGTACAGCTCGCTGCGGGCCGGCGCCTCCGCGTACGCGCGGGCGGCGGCCCGCGAACTCGCCCCGCACGGCGTCACCGTGCACGCTGTCGCGCCGAACTTCCTGGAGAGCGAGACCTACTACCCGCCCGAGCTGTGGGAGACCGACGAGGGCCGGGAGCGGCTCCGCGACCTGCTGCCCGCCGGCCGGCTCGGCACGGCCGAGGAGATCGGCGACCTGGTCGTCTTCCTCGGCAGCGGCTCCGCCGACTTCCTCACCGGCGACGTCCTCCACTTCACGGGCGGATGGATGTAGCCCCCTCGGCCCCGACGCCCGTGCCCGGCCTGTTTTTTGTGGGCCCACCCGCCCGGCCGGACCGACCTTCCGACGACCTTCCGATCCGATCAGAAAGAGAGTTCCGCTGTGAGTGCTCGGCAGATAGCGCCCGAGGAGAGCGAGGTCACGCCGGGGCAGAGCCTGGTGGAGCAGGCCCTCGTCGAGATCTGGAAGACCACGCTCGACCGGCCGTCGGTCGGTCTCGACGACGACTTCTTCACCACCGGGGGCGACTCCCTGCTCGCCCTGGTCACCATCGAGCAGATCAACCAGCGCCTCGGCTGGTCCCTCAACATGGGCGACCTCCTGCGGTACCGGACCATCAGCGCCCTGAGCGCGAACAAAGCGCAGCTTCAGGCCGCCAACACCGAACGGTCCGTCATCCGCATGAGCAACCAGGGGTCCCGTACGCCCCTGCTGTTCATCCACCCCGGGCTCGGCCTCGTCGACGGCTACGCCCGGCTTGTCCGGCTCCTGGGCGCGGACCGCGGCTGCTACGGCCTGCAGTCCCCGCACATCAGCGCGGTGGACGTCCCCGACGACATGCGGGAGATCGCCGAGCTGTACGCGGACCTCATCGAGGACGAGTTCGGCGAGGACGACTTCCATCTGGTCGGGGCCTGCGCCGGCGGGGTCATCAGCTACGAGATCGCCCGGATCGCCGAGGAGCGCGGACTCGGCCTGCGCAAGCTGGTGATCGTCGACGGCTATCTCGACGGGTCGGGCGACGCCGGGGACCCGGAGGACGACGCCGCCCGGCTCGTCGAGTTCCGCGACGACGTGCTGCGGGTCGTCGACCCGCACACCGCGCACCCGCCGCTCACGCCGGCCGACGCCACCCGCGAGGGCGTCTACCGGGAGATCACCACCGTGCTCTTCGGCGCCGAGGCCGCCGACGCGGGCCAGGCCACCCGGTTCGCCGAGCGCCTCCACAAGGCGTTCCGCACCACCGCCCGCGCGCTGGAGACCCACCACCCCGAGCCGCTGGACGTCGACGCGCTGATGCTTCTGGCGAAGGACAACGAGACGCTGCCGCACTGGCGTTCCGTGATCACGGGCGAGCTGACGACCGAGGTCATGGACTCCGACGAGCACGGGGTGCGGCTCTGCGTGACGGACGCGGCGCACATCGCCGCACGCATCGACGACTTCGTGGGCGAGGGATAAGGCGACATGGACCAGTCAAGCAGCAACCCCTTCGAGGACGAGTCGGGCGTCTACCGCGTCCTGACCAACGAGGCCGGCGAGCACTCGCTCTGGCCCGACTTCGTGGCCGTCCCCGAGGGATGGGACACCGCCTTCGGCCCCGACGTCCGGGCCGCCTGCCTCGGTTACGTCGAGGAGCACTGGACCGCCCTCGCACCGGCGGGCTCCACCGGAAGGGACGGCCGGTCATGACCGCGCGGCTGGAGAGCGCCGTCGGGCCCGGCGCCGCCTGGACCTCCGGGCTCGTCGCCCGGTTCGAGGAGCGGGCGGCCCTGGAGCCGTCCGCGGTCGCCGTGCGCGGCGACGGGCCCGCCCTCACGTACGGGGAGCTGAACGAGCGGGCGAACCGCGTCGCGCACTGGCTGATCGACCGGGGCATCGGCCCCGAGGACACCGTCGCCGTCGCCCTGCCCTCCTCGCCGGACCTCGTCGCCGCCCTGCTCGGCACGCTCAAGGCCGGTGCGATGTACCTCCCGCTGGACCCCGGATACCCGAGCGAACGCCTCGCCTACATGACGGCCGACGCCCGCCCGCGCGCGCTGGTCACGACCCCCGAGGTCGCACCGGGCCTGGGCCCCGTCGCCCCCTCCACCGCCGTCCTCGTCCCGGCCGCCGACCTGGCCGCCCCGAAGGCCGGGGGCCCCGGCAGCACCGGCGCCCGCGGCAACCCGACGGGCCGCTTCACGGGCCCGGAGCAGGGCGCGTACACCATCTACACCTCCGGCTCGACGGGCCGGCCCAAGGGTGTGGTCGTCACCCACCGCTCGCTGGGCAACTTCCTCGCCTTCATGTCCGCGCAGCACGGCGTGCACTCCGGCGACGTGGTGCTGTCCACCACCCCGATCTCCTTCGACATCGCCGGGCTCGAGCTCTACCTCCCGCTGGTCAACGGCGCCACGCTCCACCTCGTCCCGCGCGAGACCACCGTCGACGGGGCCGCCCTGCGCCGCCGCCTCGCCGAGGCCCGGCCGACCCTGGTGCAGGGCACGCCCGCCCTGTGGCAGCTGCTGCGGGAGGCCGGTTGGACACCGGCCGAGGTGCCTGCCGGGACCCGGCTGCTCTGCGGCGGCGAGGCGCTCCCCCGCGACCTGGCCGACTTCCTGTCCGCCGACGGCCACGCCGAGGTGTGGAACCTCTACGGCCCCACCGAGACGACCATCTGGTCCCTGGTCGCCCCCGTGCGCGCCGGCGAGCCGGTCACCATCGGCACCCCGATGTGGAACACCGGCGTCCATGTCCTCGACGAGCGCCTGGCACCCGTGGCGCCCGGCGAGCCCGGCGAGCTGTACCTCTCCGGAGACGGTCTGGCCCGCGGCTACCACGGCCGGCCCGCGCTCACCGCCGAACGGTTCGTGGCCTGCCCCTTCGGCGGCCCCGGCACCCGCATGTACCGCACCGGTGACGTCGTACGCCGCCGCGCCGACGGAGCCCTGGACTTCCTCGGCCGCGTGGACGAGCAGGTCAAGATCCACGGCTACCGCATCGAGCTCGGCGAGATCGAGGAGGCCCTGCGCCGCCTGCCCGAGGTCGCCCAGGCCCGCGTCGTCGTCCGCGACGACGCCCCCGGCACCGCCCCGGAGGCCGCCGCGCCCGCCGCCGACCGCGGAAACCGGTCCTCCGGCAACCGCCACCTCGCCGGCTATGTCGTCCCCGCCCCCGGCCGCACCCCCGACCCGGTCGCCCTGCGCGAAGCGCTCCGCGCCTGGCTGCCCGCGCACATGGTCCCCGCCGGCATCGCCGTCCTGGACCGCTTCCCGCTCACCCCGGCCGGCAAGGTGGACCGCAAGGCCCTGCCCGCCCTGGAGTTCGCGCACTCCACCCCGTACCGCGCACCCGCCACCGACCGTGAGCGGGCCCTCGTCGACCTCTTCCGGGAGGTGCTGCGCGTCGACCGGGTCGGCACCGACGACAGCTTCTTCGACCTCGGCGGCAACTCGCTGCTCGCCACCCGCCTCGTCGCCCGGGTCCGTTCCGCCCTCGCCGTCGAACTCCCGCTGCGCACCGTCTTCGAGGACCGCACCCCCGCCGCGCTGGCCCTGCGCCTCGACGGCGGCGCTCCCGCCCGCCCGGCGCCCCGCGTCCGCGAGCGCGGAGCGCGCGTCCCGGTCTCGTACGCCCAGCAGCGGCTGTGGTTCCTGCACCGCCTGGAGGGGCCGAGCACCACCTACAACCTGCCCATCGCCGTCCGCCTCACCGGCGAGCCGGACCTCGACGCGCTGCGCGCGGCCGTCGACCACCTGCTCGTACGGCACGAGAGCCTGCGGACGTACTTCGCGGAAGGCGAGCAGGGCGCCGAGCAGATCGTCGTCCCCGCCGAGGAGGCACGGGTCGACGTCACCGTCCACGACGTCCCCGTGTCCGGCCTGCGCGCCGCCGTCGACCGGGCCGCCGGACACCTCTTCGACCTGGCCGCCGAGATCCCGGTCCGGGTCGACCTGTTCCGCACCGGACCCCAGGACCACGTCCTGCTGCTGTGCATCCACCACATCGCGAGCGACGGCTGGTCCCTCGCCCCGCTGGTGCGGGACCTCTGCGACGCCTACACCGCGCACCGCGCCCATGTGGCCCCGGACCGTCCGCCGCTCGGCGTGCAGTACGTCGACTACACCCTGTGGCAGCGCGAGCTGCTCGGCTCCGCGGACGACCCCGACTCGACGATGTCCCGGCAGCTCGCCTACTGGCGGGAACGGCTCGCGGGCGCCCCCGAACTCCTCGACCTCCCCACCGACCGGCCGCGCCCGGCGCTCGCCACCTTCCGCGGCGATGTCGTCCCCTTCGACGTGCCCGCCGAGCTCACCGAACGGCTCCAGGCGCTCGCCCGACGCGAACGCGCCAGCCTCTTCATGGTGCTCCAGGCCGCCGCCGCGACCCTGCTGACCAAGCTCGGCGCCGGCACCGACATCCCGCTCGGCTCCCCGCTCGCCGGTCGCGCCGACAGCGCGCTCGACGACCTCGTCGGCTTCTTCGTGAACACCCTCGTCCTGCGCACCGACACCTCGGGCAACCCCGCCTTCACCGAACTCCTCGCCCGCGTCGGCGCGTCGAACCTCGGCGCGTACGAGCACCAGGACCTGCCCTTCGAGTACCTCGTCGAAGTCCTCAACCCCGCCCGCACCACCAGCCACCACCCGCTGTTCCAGGTGATGCTGGTGCTGCAGAACAACATCGAGCCCGCATGGCGGCTCGACGGCCTCACCGCCGTCCACGAGACCGTGCCCACCCACACCTCCAAGTTCGACCTGACCATCGAGCTGACCGAGCGCTTCGGCCCCGACGGACGCCCCGGCGGACTGCGCGGCGAGATCGAGTACGCCACCGACCTCTTCGACCGGGAGACCGTCGAACGGTTCGCCCGGCAGCTCCTGCGCGTCCTCGACACCGTCGTCGCCGACCCCGCCCGCCGTCTGGAGAACATCGACCTCCTCGACGACGCCGAGCGCACCACCGTCCTCGACACCTGGAACGCCACCGCGCTCGACCTGCCCGACGCGACCTTCCCCGCCCTCTTCGAGGCCCAGGTCGCCCGCACCCCCGACGCGCTGGCTCTCGTCCACGAGGACACCGAGCTGAGCTACGCCGCCCTCGACCGGCAGGCCAACCAGGTCGCCCACTGGCTGATCGACCGCGGAGTCGGCCGCGACGACGTCGTCGGACTCTCCCTGCGCCGCTCGCCCGAACTGCTCGGCTGCCTGCTCGGCATCCTCAAGGCCGGCGGCGTCTACCTCCCGCTCGACCCGGACTACCCTTCCGACCGGCTCGCGTTCATGGTCGAGGACACCCGCCCCAAGGCCCTCCTCACCACCGGCGACCTGCTCGCCAAACTGCCCCCGGAGGCGCGGGACGTCCTCCGGCTCGACCTCGCCGACCCGGACGACCGCGCCGAGCTGGCCGCCCTGCCCGGCCACGCCCCCACCGACGCCGAGCGCCACGCCCCGCTGCGCCCGCAGGACCTGGCGTACGTCATCTACACCTCGGGCTCGACGGGCCGGCCCAAGGGCGTCGCCGTCACCCACCGCGGCATCCCCAACCTCGCCCGCGGCTACATCGAACGGTTCCGGCTCGACGCCGACTCCCGCTTCCTGCAGTTCTCCTCGATCAACTTCGATCCGACCTTCTGCGAGATGTGCTGCACCCTCCTCGCCGGATCGGCCGTCATCCTGACCTCTCCCGAGGAGCTGCTCTCGCCCGACCGGCAGCGCGCCCTGACCGCCCGCTACCGCCCCACCCACATCACCTTCTCGCCGACGATCCTCGGCTCGATGGCCGAGGACGCCCTCACGGACGTGGAGCACCTGATGGTGGCCGGCGAGGCCTGCCCGCCGGGCCTCGCCGCGACCTGGTCGCGCGGCCGCACGATGATCAACGCGTACGGGCCGACCGAGGCGACCGTCGACGCGCTGTACTGGGAGTGCGGCAGCGCGGGCCCGGAGTTCGAGGCCGACTCCGTGCCCGTCGGCCGTCCGCTGCCCAACACCCGGGTGTACGTCCTGGACGCCGGGCTGCGGCCGGTCCCCCCGGGCGTCACCGGCGAGCTGTACCTCGCGGGCCACGGCCTGGCCCGCGGCTATCTCAACCGCCCCGGCCTGACCGCCGAACGGTTCGTCGCCTGCCCCTACGGCCGGCCCGGCTCCCGGATGTACCGCACCGGCGACCTGGCGAAGTGGCGCACGCTCCCCTCGGGGGAAGGCGTCGTGGACTTCGTCGGCCGCGCCGACGACCAGGTCAAGATCCGCGGCATGCGCATCGAACTGGGCGAGATCGAGGCCGTCCTCGACACCCACGAGCGCGTCGCCCAGTCGGCCGTCGTCGTCCGCGAGGACACCCCCGGCCACCAGCAGCTCATCGGTTACGTCGTGCCCAAGGCCCCCGGCACCGCCGGCCGCGCCGGTCTCGCCGACGACATCGCGCACGTCGACAAGTGGCAGGAGATCCACGAACAGGGCTACAGCGAGCAGGAGGACCTGGGCGTCGAGCAGGACTTCACCGGCTGGAACAGCAGCTACGACAACCAGCCGATCCCGCTGCCGGACATGCGCGAGTGGCAGGCCGCCACCGTCGCCCGGATCCTCGATCTGGGGCCCCGGCACGTGCTGGAGGTCGGCGTCGGCTCCGGCCTCATCCTGTGGCAGGTCGCCCCGCACGTCGACACGTACGCCGGCGTCGACTTCTCGCCCTCCCTCATCCAGACGCTCGGCGCCCGGGTGGAGGAGTCGGAGGAGCTGCGCGACCGGGTCCTCCTCCGCAGCCTCGCCGCCCACGAGATCGGCGACCTGGCCGGCCGGCGCTTCGACACCGTCGTCATCAACTCCGTCGCCCAGTACTTCCCGAGCGTCGCCTATCTGCTCGACGTCCTCCGCCAGGCCATGGAGCTCCTGGAGCCGGGCGGCCGGATCTTCCTCGGCGACATCCGGCACCTGCGGCTGCTCCACCCCTTCCTCACCGCGACCGCGCTGCACGGCGGCGCCCACGCGGACGAACCGGTCGCGGCGGCCCGGGACCTGGTCGCGCACACCGAACGACTGGAGAGCGAACTCCTCCTCGACCCGGCGTTCTTCAGCCGGATCGCCGAGGAGATCACGGAGGTCGCGGGCGTCGACATCCAGCTCAAGCGCGGCCACCACCGCAACGAACTGACCGACTTCCGCTACGAGGTCGTCCTGCACAAGCGGGGCGCGGACCTCGTCTCCGTACGCGACGCGGAAGAGATGGTCTGGCAGGACGGGAAGGTCCCGAGCCCCGGCGGCACCGGGCCCGGCAGCGAGCGGCCGGACCACGCGGGCCTCGACGCGGTACGGGAGCGGATCGCGCGGACGCGGCCGGACGTGCTCCGGGTCACCGGCATCCCCAACCACCGGGTCGCCGCGGAGGTCGAGGCCGCCCACCTGCTCCGTACGGAACAGGCCGCCCGCGTGCGGGATCTCGGCCTCGACACCCGCGAACGCCCCGGAATCGATCCGGAAGCCGTGCACGCGCTGGCCGCGGAGCTCGGCTACACCGCCCGGCTGACCTGGACCGACGCCTCGGAAGGCGACCGCTTCGACGCCGTCCTCCTCGCCCCGGAGGCCGTCCGGCCGCTGCTGACGGACCTCTTCGTCCACAAGGCGGCCGACGGCCGGTCGCTGTACGACCACGGCAACGACCCGCGGGCCGAGGACCACGGCCGCACGCTCGCCGTGGAGGTACGGCGCCACGCCGCCAGGACGCTCCCCGAGCACATGGTGCCGGCCGCCGTCGTCCCCCTCGACACACTGCCGCTCACCCCGAACGGCAAGCTCGACACCCGGCGCCTCCCGGCGCCGGACTTCACCTCGCGGGCCGTCCGCCCGCCGCGCACCGCACGCGAGATCGCCCTCGCCCGGCTCTTCGCCGACGTCCTCGGCCTGGAGAGCGTCGGTGTCGACGACCAGTTCTTCGACCTCGGCGGCGATTCCATCCGCTCCATCCAACTGGTCAGCCGGGCCCGCGCCGAGGGGTTCGTGATCACGCCCCGGGACGTCTTCCAGTACCAGACCGTCGAGGCGCTCGTCGCCCGCGCCGCCGAGCAGACCGCCCCGGCGGGCACGGCCGGAGCAGGGGCGGCGGAGGTGGCAGACGCTCTGCCGTACTGGCTCAAGACGCTGGAGACCCCCGACCCGGCGTACGGCGCGCCGAGCGGTGCGCGGGCCGAGACGAGCCGCGTGCTCCCCGCGGACCTCGCGGAAGCGCTGCTGACCACCCTGCCGCGGATGTTCCACGCCGACCCGGCCTCCCTCGCGCTCGCCGCGCTCGCCCCCGCGCTGATCGAGTGGCGCGGCCGACGCGTCCCGGCGGCCACGTCCGCGCTCCGGATCGACCTCGCGACCCCCGAGGTCCCGGACCCGGTTCCCGTCCGTCTCACCCCCGGCCCGGCGAACCTCGACCGGAGCCTGGCGGATCCGCGCGGGCTCGCCCGCGCCCTGAAGCGGGTCAAGGAACAGGTCCGGTCGCTCCCGGCCGGCGGACGCGGCTACGCCGATCTGCGGCAGGACCAGGCCCGGGACCAAGCCCAGGCCCAGGCCCAGGCCCGGGACCAGGACCAGGTGGACGCCTTCGCGCCCTCGCAGGTCTGCTTCCGCTTCGACATGGACGCCGCACCGGCCCCGTACCCCCTCCTGCTCGACGTACGGACCCGGAACGACGGCGGGGCCGAGACCGTCTGGCGGTGGGACCCGGCGCTCTTCACCGAGGAGGACGTCGCCGCGCTCGCCGACCGGTGGACCCAGCTGCTCACCGGCCTCGCCGGGCTCACCGACCACCCCGAACTCGGCGGCCTCACCCCCTCCGACGTGACGCTCCTGTCCCTCAAGCAGTCCACCCTCACCGCCCTCGAGCGGACCTACCCAGGCCTCCAGGACGTCCTGCCGCTCGCCCCGCTCCAGCAGGGCCTGCTGCTGCACGCCGGCGCCGCCGACCCGGAGAAGGACGACGACCCCTACCAGGGACAGACCCTCTTCGACCTGGAAGGGCCCGTCGACGCCGACCGGCTGCGACAGGCCGCGCAGGGACTCCTGGCCCGCCACGCCAACCTGCGGGCGAGCTTCGCCGTACGCGGCCTGGAGACTCCCGTGCAGGTGGTGCCCGACTCCGTCGAGGTGCCGTGGCGCTTCCACGACCTCACCGGACTCGACCCCGAGGAGCGGACCGCGGCGGCCGACCGGATCGTCGCCGAGGACGCGGCGCTCCGCTTCGACCTGGCGGCCGGCCCCATGCTCCGCTTCTCGCTGCTGCGCTTCTCCGGCACCCGCCACCAGCTTCTCGTCGCGGACCACCACATCCTCCTCGACGGCTGGTCCATGGCGGTCGTCTGGCAGGACCTGTTCGACCTGTACGCGGGCCGCGCCGCCGACCTGCCGCCGGTCGTCCCCTTCCGCGACTACCTCGCCTGGCTGGCCCGCCAGGACCGGCAGGGCGCCCTCGACGCCTGGGGGGAGTACCTCGCCGGGATCGAACAACCGACGCGCGTCGGCCGCCCGGGCCTCGCCACCCACGTCCTGCCGCACACCACCAGCGCCGTTCTGCCCGCCGAGCTGACCCGGGACCTGGAGCGGGCCTGTGCCCGCCTCGGCCTCACCCTCAACACCGCGCTCCAGGCCGCCTGGGGGCTCCAGCTCGGCCGGCTCACCGGCCGCACGGACGTGGTCTTCGGCACCACCGTCTCGGAGCGGCCCGCCGAGATCGACGGCATCGAGTCGGTGGTCGGCCTCCTCATCAACACCGTCCCGCTCCGCGTCCGTTCGGAGCCGGGCGAGCCGCTGAGCGCGACGCTCGGCCGCGTCCAGTCCGCCCAGCTCGACGTCTTCCCGCACCGCCATCTCGGTCTGACCGAGATCCAGCGGCTGGTCGGCGCGGGCGAACTGTTCGACTCGTACTACGTCTTCCAGAACTACCCTGACCAGGCGGACCCGTCCGCCGGTGCCGACGGGCCGCGCGTGCGCGAGCGGACCCAGGGCGCCAAGGGCGTCTCCCACTATCCGCTCGGCATCACCGTCATCCCCGGAGAGCGGCTGGAGATCCTCTTCGGCCACCACCCCGACCTGTTCGACCGGCGACGGATCGACACCATCAAGGAATCCCTCATCGACATCATCGAAGCGATCGCGGCGGAGGGTTCGGCATGAAGAACCTGCTGGCCCTGGTCCGTGAACTGCCCGTCGCCGTCAGGATCCTGCTGCTCTGCGCGATGGCGCGCTCGGTCAGCTTCTTCGGCATCCTGGCCTACCTGCCGATCTATCTGCACGACTCGCTGGACATGAACGGCGCCACCATCGGCTATGTCCTCGGCGTGTGCCTGCTCGTGGGCACGATGGTGAGCGTCTACGGCGGCTATCTCGCCGACCGGTTCGTGAAGGTCCACTTCATGATCGTCCTGGACATCGTGCTGACCGTGCTCTACGCCGCCCTGCCGATGGTCGGCTCCCCGCTCGTGGTCATCGGCATCCTGCTCGTCGCCAACACCGCCTCCTCCTCGATGAGCGTCACCGCCAACGCGCTCCTCGCCGACCTGCTGCCCTCGGAGAACCGGGCGAAGGTCTTCTCGCTGCGCTACTCCCTGCAGAACATCGGCGCCGCGGTCGGCCCCTTCCTCGGCGTGTGGACCGTGCAGGCCGGCACCGGAGGCCCGTTCCTGCTCGCCGCAGGCGTGATCTTCGCGGCCCTGCTGCCCCTGGTGATCTACCGCAGGCTGTTCACGGCGGGAAGCGCGATGCCCGCCGCGGTCTCCGCTCCCGCCTCCGCCTCCGCTGCGGATCCCGGTTCCGCTTCCGCTTCCGTCTCTGCTTCCGAGTCCTCGACCTCGTCCGCCTCCTCCGACGAGGAGTCGATGAACTTCCGCGAGGTCCTGCGGGTCATGCGGGCCGACCGCCGGCTCGGGCTCTTCACCCTGGGCGGCATCCTCAGCATCGTCGTCTACGGCCCCCTGCTGACGTACATGTCGCAGTACCTGGTCCTCGTCGAGTCCCGCGACACCGCCTACCAGCTCGTCGCCTACATCTCGGCCGCCAACGCGATCGTCGTCATCTCCACCCAGTACGTCATCGGCAGCAGGCTCAAGGAGAAGACGCTGCTGCGCTGGCTGACCTGGGGCACCGGGGCGTTCGTCCTCGGCCTGATCGGCATGGCGCTGTCGACCGAGGTCTGGATCATCGTCGCCGCGATCGTCGTCTTCACCATCGGTGAAGTGATCGTCGTGCCGGCCGAGTACATGTTCATCGACGCCATCGCCCCGAGCAATCTGCGCGGCAGCTACTTCGGCGCCCAGAACCTCGTCCACATCGGCGTCGCCATCGGCCCGATCATCTGCGGCTTCCTCCTCGTCCACGCCTCGCCGACCGCGATGTTCGCCGCGCTCATCGCCCTGGTGATCGCCGGCTGGTGGTTCTACGTCCTCGGCTGCCGGGCCGCCGTCCCGCACTCCGCCCCCGTCGTCGGTTCCGACGCCCAGAAAGTGAACCCGTGAGGTGACCATGAGCTTCGACCGGATCGTCCAGACCACCCTGTGCCCGTTCGCCAAGCCGTCGCAGATGGGCCCGCCGCTCACCGTGACCTCCGCCGACGTGGAGACCGAACTGCGCGGCCACCGCACCGCCCTCGCCGACTTCTTCCGCACCGCGCGGACCGAGGAGCGCGACGGCATGGTCCTCACCTTCGAGGACCCCGCGCTCGGCGCCACCCTCGAGTCGCTGACCCGGCTCACCCGGCGGTTCTTCGAGGCGCTCTGCGCGATGTACCCGAGCGTCTACATCCAGGAATCCCCGCACCCCGACGAGACCTGGTACGCGATGATCGAGGGCGAGCGCTTCTTCGTCGTCTCCTTCGCTCCCTGCTATCCCGAGCACTCGCCGCGCTACAACCACGGCAGCCCGCACACGTACTTCCTGCTCCAGCCGGCCTCCACCTTCGAGCGCCACGCGACCGCGATCGACAAGCGGCGCGAACGCATCCACAGGGCGTTCACGGCGGTCGGCAGGCCGTACGACGCCCGTCTCGCCAACGTCGAGAACGACATGTTCAAGTCGGTCATGCCGATCGATCCGCCCGACCAGGCCATCGCCTGGTGGGACGCCGAGCCGGACGACCTCCCCGAGGCGGACGCCGTCCGTCGGACGCACGGCTGCCCTCGTGCGGACGGGGCGGGGCAGGTTCCGGAGGCGGGGGCGGTCTCCGGGGCCGCCGCGTTCGAGAAGGCCGGGTAGGCGGGCGGATGCTCGAGGAGCTGCTGCCCCGGCCGGTCGCGACCGCGGAGGCGTTCGGCGATCCCGTGGGCCCGCCCGTCCCCTTCCCCGGGGAGGAGCACCTGCTGCCGCACGCCGTGCCCGCGCGGCGACGGGAGTTCACCACAGCGCGGGCGTGCGCCCGTCAGGCCCTGGGCCGCCTCGGCGAGCCGCGCGTGGCCATCCCGTACGACGCCTCCCGGGCCCCCGTCTGGCCCGGCGGGATCGTCGGCGGCATCACGCACTGCGCCGGCTACCGCGCCGCCGCGGTGGCGCACGTGACGGAGGTCGTGGCGCTGGGCTTCGACGCCGAACCACACCAGGCCCTCGACCGCACTGGCGTCCTCCACATGGTGACGGACGCCGAGGAACGCGCCCACCTGGCCGACCTGGCGGCGCTGCGACCCGATGTCCACTGGGACCGTGCGCTGTTCAGCGCCAAGGAGAGCGTCTACAAAGCGTGGTCGCCGCTCACCGGCCGCTGGCTGGACTTCCTGGAGGCCACGGTCGCCTTCCAGCCGCGTACGGAGACGTTCACGGCCCGGCTGCTCGTGGACGGGCCGCTGGTCGACGGCGTCCGGCTGCGCGGCTTCGAGGGGCGCTTTCTGGTCAGGGACGGACTGCTGCTCACCGCCACGACGGTGTGCCGCTCCCGGGCCGGGGTCCGTGGTGCCGACAATGACCCCGACCTGGCCCGATCGAGGGGAACTCCGTGACCAGCGCAGCCGATTCATCACTCACCGCCTACGGGTGGGACACCGACTGGGCGGCCGCGTTCGCCCCGTACGCGGAGGCGGGCCTGGTGCCCGGCCGTGTGGTGCGCGTCGACCGGGGCCGCTGCGAGGTGGTCGTGGCGGCCACGGACAGCGGCCCGGCCCCGGCCGTCGGCACCGCCTCTGACGCTGCCGCATTCGGGTCCGCTTCCGAGTCCGACTCCGGCTCCGCTTCCGCTTCCGGTTCCGGTTCCGGTTCCGGACCCCGAGCCCCGCTCCGTACGTTACGAGCCGAGACCGACCCCGCCGCCGGCGTGTGTACGGGGGACTGGGTGGCCGTCGACCCGGCGCCGCCGGCCGCACCCGTCGTCGGAGCCGTGCTGCCCCGCCGTACCCGCTTCACCCGCTCGACGTCCTCCGCGCGCTCCGAGGGCCAGACCCTCGCCGCCAACATCGACCTCGCCGTCATCGCGGTCTCGCTCGCCGTCGAGCTGGACCTGGGCCGCCTGGAGCGCTTCCTCTCCCTGGCCTGGTCCAGCGGCGCCCAGCCGGTGGTCGCCCTGACCAAGACCGACCTGGTCCCCGACATCACCCATCTCGTCGCCGACGTCGAGGAGGCGGGTCCGGGCGCCTCGGTGTTCCCCGTCAGCTCGGTCAGCGGCGCCGGACTCGACGCCCTCGCCGGCGAGTTGACGGGCCGCACCTCCGCCCTCCTCGGGCAGTCCGGCGTGGGCAAGTCCACGCTCGTCAACGCCCTGTTGGGGGAGGAGGAGCAGGCCTCGGGCCCGGTCCGCGGCAGCGACGGCAAGGGCCGGCACACCACCACCGCCCGTGAACTGCTGCTCCTGCCCCGGGGCGGGGTGCTGATCGACACCCCAGGGCTGCGCGGTGTCGGCCTGTGGGAGGCCAACGACGGGCTCTCGCAGGTCTTCGCCGAGATCGAGGAGCTGGCCGTCCACTGCCGCTTCCACGACTGCGAACACCACGCGGAGCCGGACTGCGCCGTCCTCGCCGCGGTCGAGACCGGCACGCTCTCCCACCGCCGGTTCGAGAGCTACCGCAAACTGCTGCGCGAGAGCGCCTGGATCGCCTCGCGGACCGACGCCCGGCTGCGCGCCGAACTGAGCAGGGAATGGCGGCGCCGGGAGGCCGCCGGACGCGAGATGTACGAGCGCAAGCGTGGCGGGAAACACCGCAAGGCGTTCTGACGGTGGTCCCGCCACCACCCCCGCGGGACCCTCCCTGGCCACTTGCAGCCACTGCACCTTGGTGCCACCGCAGCTTCTTGTGACGCCCGTTCGGACCCTGGCAAATTTATCAGCGGCAGCCGGTGAATGAGAGCCACAGAAATGGCGGGCTCATCGGCCGTCCGGGGGAGGGGAATTTCCTCCCGCCACTTCGACGGAATCGGACGAGAAAATGCGACGCAAGGCATTCGTCTACCTGATCTCCTGCGCTGCGGCCGTCACGACGACGGTCCTGGGAACCAGCACCGCGCAGGCTGCGGATCTCCACCCGGTGGCCTCCGCGACGCAGAGCGGCCCCACCACCGCCGCGACCGGTCCGAACGACGACGGCGACAGCTGGGGCTGGGACTGACCTCCCCCGGGCAGCAGGGGCCCCGCCCCGTCCGCCCCGCCATCACCCACGCCAGAGAGGGCGAATTCCGTGACCATTGACCAGGGCGTACTCCACTACGACTTGTCCGCCGACGAAGTCGCCCAGCTGGACGCGCTGATCGCCGACCTGAGGGCGGGGGACCGCGACCCGGGCGATCCGCTCTTCCACGACCAGGCGTGGGAACTCGCGGCGAGGATCCCCGCCGGCCTGCGGAGGTTCGTGGCCGATTTCCGCCGTGAGGATCCGGCCGCCGCATTCAAGATCAAAGGATTCACGGTCGACGACACGGCCGTCGGCCCCACCCCGCGGAACTGGGCGGAAGCCGCCCGATCGGTCCGTACCCGGCGCGAGGAAATCTTCCTCTCCTTGATCGGCACATGCCTCGGGGAAGTGTTCAGCTGGCCGACTCTGCAATCCGGAAGAATGATCCAGAATGTGCTGCCGATCGCCGGCGAGGAGAACGAACAGAGTGGCCACGGCAGCGACGTGCTCCTCGAATGGCACACCGAGGACGGCTTCCATCCGTATCGCTGCGATTATCTGGCCCTGTTCGGAATTCGAAACCACGACCGGGTTCCGACCACCGTGGCCTCCGTGCGCGATGTGACCCTCGGTGAGGACACCCGCAAGATCCTTTCCGAGCCGCGGTTCTACATCCTTCCCGACGACGAGCACCTGCGGCAGCTGGCCGCCCAGCAGCCGGACCACCCCGGCCTGTTGCGCATGCGCGCCATGCGCGAGACGCCGGAGCCCGTGGCCGTCCTCTTCGGTGCTCCGGACTCGCCGTACCTGCGGATCGACCCGTTCTTCATGCGGTGCGTGGACGGTGACGCCGCCGCCGAGGAAGCCCTCAAGGAGCTGGTGCGGGAGCTGGAGGCCGCGACCCGTGACGTCGTGGTCGAGGCCGGCACCCTGCTCGTCGTCGACAACTACCTCGCCGTGCACGGCCGTAAGGCCTTCACCGCACGGTACGACGGCACGGACCGCTGGCTGCAGAAGGCGATCATCACCCGTGACCTGCGCAAGTCGCGCGAGACCCGGGACACCGCCGCCGGCCGCGTCCTGATCTGACCCCGCCACCCACGAGACGGCTCCCACGCGACCGCTCGGTCACCCGACGCTGCTCCGACGAGGCTGCTCCGACGAGGCGGTTCTGCGGAGACGGCTCCGATGAGACGGCTCGGCCGAGGCGGCACGAACCCGTACGACCCGATGTCGAGGCAAGAGGAGGTGAGGCGCGATGGCAGCGTCGACAAGTGTGCCGCTGGAGGCGATCGTCCTGGCGGACGTCGCCATCGTCCTGGTCGTGGGCGCCCTGATGGTCGCACTCGGCCGACGGCTGCACCAGCCACCGGTGGTCGCGGAGATCGCCGCCGGACTGATGCTCGGCCCGAGCCTGCTCGGGCTCCTACCAGGCGATCTGCCCGCGCTGATCTTCCCGCCCGAAGCGCGGCCCGCGCTCTCGGCGCTCGCCCAGGTGGGCCTCGCCCTCTTCATGTTCCTGGCCGGCTGGGAGCTGGATCTCGGCCGACTGCGCGGCCGGACCAGATCCGTCGGCTCCACCGCGGTCATGGCCATGGCCGTCCCGTTCGTCGTCGGCGCCGGAGCGGCGGCGCTGCTGTACGGCTCGACCGCCCCCGACGGCGTCGACGCCGACATCTTCGTCCTCTACATGGCGACCGCGTTCTCCATCACCGCGTTCCCCGTCCTCGCCCGCATCATCCGGGACCGCGCACTGGGCCACACCCGCGTCGGCGCCATGGCGATGGCCTGCGCGGCGGCCGGCGACGTGGTCGCCTGGTGCGTCCTCGTCCTCGTGGTGGCCCTGGCGGGCTCCGGCGGCACCGGCGACTTCTTCGCCGTCCTCGCTCTGACCGCCCTCTACGCCGCCGTGATGGTCCTCGTCGTACGCCCCCTGCTGCACCGCACCCTGCGCGCCGCCACCCCCGGCCGCCAGGAGACCGGCGTACGGCTCGTCCTGATCGTCGCCGGAGTGTTCCTCTCCTCCTACGCCACGTCCTGGATCGGCATCCACGCCATCTTCGGCGCCTTCGCCTTCGGTCTTGTCATGCCTCGGTCCAGCGAGCCGCGTCTGCACCAGCAGCTCGCCACCCCGCTGGAGAAGACCTCCTCCCTGCTGCTCCCGGTCTTCTTCGTCATCACCGGGCTCTCCGTCGACATCGGCGGCCTCGGCGCCTCCGGGCTCCTCGCCCTGCTGCTCGTCCTGGCGGCGGCGGTGATCGGGAAGTACGCCGGCGCGGCCATCCCGGCCCGACTGTCGGGGATGAGCTGGCGCGACGCGGGGGCGTTCGGGACGCTCATGAACACCCGGGGCCTCACCGAACTCGTGATCCTCGGAGTCGGACGGGAACTCGGCCTGATCGGCCCGGAGCTGTTCACCATGATGGTGCTCATGGCCCTGGCGACGACCGCCATGGCCGGCCCCCTGCTGCGTCTGCTCGGCGTCGGCGACGCGGCACCACCGCCGGTCGAGGCCGACCCGACGCCCCATGACAGCCGTAAGCAAGCGATCGGAGTCCAGTGATGCCCGCGCCCGCCGCCCGGAGCCGCCTCTTCGGCTACGAACACCGCGCCAACGGCACGGTCGTCATCACCCGCGCCTGCCGGATCGTCTCGGTCATACGCGGTGACGCCCGGGTGCTCGCCTTCCTCGACGACCTGGCGGCGGAGGACGCCCAGACGGTGCTCGCCCGCTGGGTGACCCATACCGCCCGAGCGGCGGTCTGAGCACACGACGGACAGCCGACCGGACGCGTGATCGAGCGCCGGGCGACCCGAGTCTCCTCGGGTCGCCCGGCGCTCGGCGCGTCACCGACCGGAAGGCGAAGGCGCGGGCGCGCGCCGTGCCGGGTCGACGGCCAGGGCGGCTGCTTCAGTCCGTGGCAGGGCGGGCGGGTGTCAGTCGCCGTGGCCGGGGCCGCCGCTGCCGAAGCCGCCACTCGAGATGCCGCCCCACTTGCGCTTCTCCTCCGTGGGCGGCTCCTCGGACGTCTCACCCGAGTTCTTCAGCTGGTACGGCATGAGCCGGTGCTCCCCGTCCGTGTGGGGCATCTCGGTGGACGTGCGGTACTCCGAGGTCTCGCCCGGCAGCCCGGAGTCGGCCGGCCGGTGCGGATGCTCCTCGGGCTTCGGGGGACGGGGCTCGCGGTCGCGGATCCGCTTGCCGAGGATGAAGGCGCCGATGAGCACGGCGACCACGATGAGGCCGCCCAGAAGCTGGCCCAAGCCCCGGTTCCAGACCCCGGCGGCCATCGTCGCCTCTGCCGAATGCATCACGAAAGCGTTC
Source organism: Streptomyces sp. NPDC008121 (assembly GCF_042957155.1). Taxonomy (NCBI): domain Bacteria; kingdom Bacillati; phylum Actinomycetota; class Actinomycetes; order Kitasatosporales; family Streptomycetaceae; genus Streptomyces; species Streptomyces sp. NPDC008121. Next base: position 603,630 of record NZ_JBIBHT010000004.1, read on the forward strand.
ATATGCGCCGAATACCCCCGTTCGGTCCGCTCAGACATTCCAGCGCCCGAACCTTTTTCCCCGACACCTGAAACATTCCCCGGGGGCCGCCGCATCAAAGAGGTGGAGCGACGAGGACGGGGAGGGGGAGGGCATGCAGACGTCACGCGCGGACGAGTTCCTGGAATTCGCGTCCGCCCGATCGGGGCACCTCTTCCGGTCCGCGTGCCTCATGACCAGCGGCGACACCCATCTCGCCGAGGACCTGGTGCAGGAGACGCTGGGCCGGCTGTACGCGAGGTGGGGGCGGATGGGGCGGGTCGGCAACCCGGCCGGGTACGCCCAGACCGTGCTCGTCCGGACGTTCCTCGGCCACCAGCGGCGGCGCTCCGCCACCGAGCGTCCGTTCGGGGAGCTGCCCGACCGGGCGCGCGAAGGCGCGGACGATCCCGCCCTGCGGATCGCCCTGCTCGACGCGCTGGCCTCGCTGACCGCGAAGGACCGGGCGGTGGTGGTGCTGCGGTACTGGGAGGACCGCAGCATCGAGGAGACCGCCGCCGCCCTGCAGATGAGCTCGGCCGCCGTCCGCACCCGGTCGGTGCGGGCGCTGGGCAAGCTGCGCGAACGCCTCGGCGGCAGCATCGCCGCCTTCGCCTCCCGGTGACCGCGCGCCCTCTCGACTTCCGACCTCTCGACTTCCGACCTTTCCACTTCTGACCTTTCGACATTTCACCCATCGAACCGGAGACGGTGATTCGGCATGCCTCTGAACGACGACGGACACGGAGAACGCGGACCGTACGGAGACCCCGACCGGCACGGAGCCACGGGGCGGCACGGGGACCCCGGGGAGCACCGCGGGGCCGGGGACCGGGTGGACGGCTTCGAGGAGCAGCTCGGTGAGGCCCTGCGCCGAACGGGTGACGGTTTCGCCGCCGACGACCGCCACGAGCTGGCCACCGGGGGCCTCACCCGCGGCCGCCGCCGGGTGACCCGCCGCCGCACGGCCGTGGTGGCCGGCAGCGTCATGGCCTTCGCCCTGGTCGGGGTCGGCGGCCTCTACGGCGGCGATCTGCTCGGAACACCGGAGCGGACGGCCGTGGCCGGGTCGTCCACACCGACCGCGAAGGCCACCGGCCGGAACGCCTCCGACGAGGCCACCCACCCCGCCGGTAAGCCGGGGGAGGCCCGCATCCCGGTCAAGGACATCGCCGCCGTCGTGAAGGCGAACACGCCGGCCGGCACCTGGACCTTCGACGGCCTGGACGGGACGGGCCAGTCCGTCACCGGCGTCTACGACGACGGCCGGGGCAAGGCGGGCTTCACGCTGAGCCTCAACCGCGTCGGGAAGAGCGCCGACGACGGCGCCGACCAGGTGGAGTGCCCGGACAAGGCGTACGTGCCGTACGACGCCTGCGTCAGCGAAGCGCTGCCCGGCGGCTCCCGGCTCATGGTCTTCCAGGGGTACGAGTACCCGGACAAGCGGGTGGAGACCAAGAACTGGCGGGCGGTCCTGGTCACCCGGGACGGCGCCCTGATCGACGTCTCCGAGTGGAACGCGGCCACGCAGAAGGACTCCCCGGTCAGCCGGGACACCCCGCCGTTCGACCCCGCACAGCTGAAGGCACTGGTCACGACCTCCGCGTGGCTGCCGCTGATCGAGCAGCTTCCGGAGATCGAGGAGCCCCCGGGCGGTTCCGACGCGCCGCCCGCGCCGGTCGAACTGGACGAGGAGGCCATCCAGGCGACCCTGGCCGGCCTGCTGCCCAAGGGCCTCAAGGTGGTCGACAAGGGCGGCGACACCGGGTTCGGCCATGTCGTCGTCGACGACGGCAAGGGCAGGAGCCTCGTCCAGATCAACGTCCAGCCCGGCATGAACGACGTCGCCCACGAACTCTTCGGCAGCGGCGACGTCACCACCCTCCCTGACGGCCGCCGGGTGAAGCTGACGCAGCAGCCCGGCGAGAAGGGCGGCGCCGGCGTCGTCTGGTGGACGGCCGACACCATCACCCCGGGCGGCTTCCGGGTCGTGGTCTCCGCGTTCAACACGGGCGCGCAGCACGAGGCCGCCACCCGCGCCGAGCCGGCGCTGACGATGGACCAGCTGAAGACGATCGCGCTCAGCCCGAAGTGGGAGCACCCCTCGGCCGGCTAGCCCCCGTCCGCGAACCGGCCCCCGTCCGCGAACCGACGCCCGTCCGTGAGCCGGCACGCGTCCGCAGCCGGCGCCTGTCCGTGAGCCGGTGCCCGTCCGCGCAGCGCCCGCCCGCGCGCCAGGCGGGGCCCGTTGTGCCGACCCGGTGGGCCGGTCCCCGTCCAGGGGGCCGGCCCACCGGCCGCGGACCGGCCGCGCCTCCTCTGTCCGCGGGCCGCTTCCGCCCCGCGCATCCGCCCCCTCCCGCCCTACTTCGCGTCCGAGTACCGCTCCACCGTCGCCGTCGTGAACGGAAAGCGCACCGGCGTCTCCCCGAACACGATCCGGCCCGCCTCGTCCCCCGCCGCGCGGATCGCCTCCGTGACCGCCTCCGTCTCCTCGGCCGGGCAGTGCACGATCACCTCGTCGTGCTGGAAGAAGACCAGCTCCGCCCGCATCCCCGCCGTCGCCCGGCGCAGCGACGCGAGCACCAGCAGCGCCCAATCGGCGGCGCTGCCCTGCACCACGAAGTTACGGGTGAACCGGCCACGGGCCCGTGCGTTCCCCGAGGCGTAACCCGGCGTGAACTCGCCCTGCGCGCCCGGGGCGTCGCCGCCCTCCTGCGGCAGGCCCGCCTCCTCCGCGTCGCCCGCGCCGACCGCGCGCGGGCTCGTCCGGCCGAGCCAGGTCCGCACGAGCCGACCCTCCTCACCCGCCTTCGCCGCCTCGTCGACATACGCCACCGCCCGGGGGAACCGGCGCCGCAGCGCGGCCAGGTTCTTCAGGCCGTCCCCGCTGGTCTGGCCGTAGATCGCCCCCAGCAGCGCCAGCTTGGCGTGGTTGCGGTCGCCGGAGAAGGCCCGGTCCGACAGCCGGGTGTACAGGTCGTCGGGGTGCCCGGCGACCTCCATCAGGCCCGGATCGCGGGAGATCGCCGCCAGCACCCGGGGCTCCATCTGGTCGGCGTCGGCCACGACGAGCCGCCAACCCGCGTCCGCGACGACCGCCTGCCGTATCACCTTGGGGATCTGCAGCGCCCCGCCGCCGTTGGTGGTCCAGCGCCCGCTGACCGTGCCCCCGGGGACGTACTCCGGACGGAACCGGCCGTCCCGCACCCAGTCCTGGAGCCACGACCAGCCGTGCGCGGTCCAGATCCGGTACAGCTTCTTGTAGGCGATCAGCGGCTCCACCGCCGGATGGTCCAGCTCCGCCAGCTCCCACCGCCGGGTGGACTTCACCCGGATCCCGGCCTGCGCGAAGGCCCGCACCACATCGGCGGGCAGATCGGGCCGGACACGGCGGCCGAAGGCGGCCGACACCTCGTCGGCCAGCTCGGCGAGGCGGCGGGGCTCCCCGCCGCCGGCGTACCGCTCGCCGAGCAGACCGTGCAGCACCTCCCGGTGCACGTCCGCCCGCCACGGCAGCCCGGCCCGGTGCATCTCGGCGGCCACGAGCATGCCGGCCGACTCGGCCGCCGTCAGCAGCCGCATCCGGCCCGGATGCCCGGCCCGGTCATGGCGCCGCTGCTGCTCGGCGTACACCTCCAGCAGGCCCTCGAAGGGGACCTCGGCCGTCGGCGCCGGTTCGAAGAGGGAGTCCTGCGAGCCGGGCTCGGCGGCCCGCTGCGGCGGGTCGGGCGGCACGGGCGCGTTCCGCAGCCGCGCGAGGGCGGCCGCGGCCGAACGGGGCTCCCCGAGGCGTCCCTCGTGCCCGAGGAGGAGCTGCTCGGCGTCCTCGATGTCATAGCACCGCTCGACCCGCACCCCCGCGGCGAGCAGGCGCGGATACACCTCGACGGTCGACCGCCACACCCAGCGGGCGACCTCGGGCCGGGAGCGCACGGCCTCGACCAGATCCGGCTCGCACCGGACCGGCCCCGCGGGCAGCCCGTCGGGGCCGAGGGGGACGAGCCGCGCCCCGCCACCCTCCGCCTCGCCGGCCAGCGCCCACCTCTCGCTCATGGGTGCGAGTCTGGCACCCGCCACTGACAGTGACCCGCGACGCGCGCGGCCACCGGCGGGGCGGGGCGGCACGAGCGCGTCGGGCGGGCGCGGGTTCATGGGCGAGGTGGGCGCGGGACCCATGGGCGAGGTGGGAGCGGGACCCAATGGGAGAGGCCCCTCCGGTGCCGGCTCCGTTGGTCAGGCCGCCTTGTGGAAGAGGGCGGCCGCCTCGCCCCGCGAGGCCACGCCCAGCTTCGTCAGGATGTTGGCGACATGGAACTTCACCGTCGACTCGCTGATGTGGAGCTCCTGCGCGATCTGCCGGTTGCGGTGGCCGAGCGCGAGCCGGGTGAGGACCTCCAGCTCACGCTCCCCGAGCGCGGTGAGCGGGTCCGCCGCCCCGGTCGGCGCGTCCGGGGTCTTGAGCGGGATCACGGCGGTGAGCGTCGTGCCCCAGCCCGGTACCGCCTCCATGTCCAGGTGACCGCCCAGCACCTCCAGACGGTCGGTGATGCTGCCCGCCCCCAGGTCGCACGCGTCCAGCCCGCCGGACCCGTCGTCCCGCACCGCCGCCCGCAGCTCGTGCTCGGTCAGCCGCCAGCCGACGTGGACCCGGCGCACGGAGTCCTGCTCCAGGATCACCAGCAGCAGCGCGCGGACGATCGCCCGCGCGCTGTGCGCCACGTCCGCCGCGAGGGAACGGTCCGACTCCGGAGGGCCCAGTTCCAGCCGTACCGCGCTGTGTCGCAGCATCGGCCGCAGATCGTCGGCGAGCCGGGCGAACGCCTCACGGGCCGGCTCCTCGGCGATCAGCCGGTCCCGCTTGATCTCCGCCCGCATGTCGACCAGCGCGGAGACCGCCAGATCGGTGGCCGTCGCCCGGGCGGTCGCATCGTCAAGGGCCCGGCTGCGCAGCACGCCGAGGACCCCCGAGAAGGCGGCGGCGTGCGCCGTCGACAGTTCGGCGATCACCCGCGCGCGCGTGTCGGCCGCCGCCCGCGAACGGGCGAGCGCCCCCGGCAGCGCCTCCACCGCGAACCGGTCGAAGTGGCTGGTCACCAGGTCCCACAGGGCCTGCGCGACGGCCAGAGCGGCCTCGGCGACGGGCGCGGACCCCTCCTCCCGTACGAGCACGAGGACCGACCGGCGCGCGGTCGCGTCGCTGGTGACGGCGACGACCTCGCGTACGGCTCCGCTGACCGCCGCCCGGCCCTGCCAGGGGGCGCCGGGGACGCCGGAGTCGAGCAGCGGGGTGAGTTCGGCGGCGACCGGCAGGTCCGTCCCGCCGACGGACTTGAACGGCGAGTGGGCGCAGTGCGTGGAGAGTTCGGCCGCGCCCCGGTGCGGGATGAGGGGCGCGAGGGCGACCGACAGCCGGGGCAGGATCTCGCCGAGCGGCTGCCGGATGATCTCGTACGCGGTCGTCAGCGTGGTCGCGTCCATGGGCTTCAGCCTAGGGCCGGGGGTCGCGCGGGTGGCTGGTCTTCCGGCCAGGTGGGACTGGCCGTTGGGAGGGCGGAGTGGCCCCCTTCGGGATCGCACGCTTGATCCGTCACCGAGCGGGCCGAGACGGAGGAGGACGAGATGGACGCGATCGTGTACGAGGAGTTCGGCGGGCCGGAAGTGTTGCGGCACGCGACGGGGGTGGCGGTACCGGAGCCAGGCACCGGGGAAGTGCGGGTGAAGGTGGCGGCGATCGGCGTCAACCCCGTGGACTACAAACGGCGTTACGGCTGGGTCGAGGCCTTCTACCCGACCGCCTTCCCGGCCGTGCCCGGCCTGGAGTTCGCCGGGACCGTGGACGCGCTCGGGGAGGGCGTGGACGGGGTCGCCGTCGGCGACGAGGTGTTCGGCTGGACGACGACCGGCGCCTACGCGCAGTACGCCCTCGCCTCGCTCTTCCTCCCCAAGCCGGCCGGGCTGACCTGGGAGCAGGCCGCGAGCCTGCCGGTGGCCGGCGAGACGGCGGCGCGTGTCCTCGACCTCCTCGGCGTACAGGCGGGCGAAACGCTCCTTCTGCACGGCGCGGCGGGCGTGGTCGGCTCGGTCGCCGTCCAGCTCGCGGTCGCGGCCGGAGCGACGGTCGTCGGTACCGCCTCGGAGTCCAACCACGCCTATCTGCGCGAACTGGGCGCACTGCCGGTGGCGTACGGGGAGGGCCTGGCGGACCGGATCAGGGCGGCGGCCCCGCACGGCGTCGACGCGGTGTTCGACGCGGCGGGCCACGACACGCTGTCGCTCTCGGTCGAGCTCATGGGCGGGGAGACGGGACGGATCGTCACGATCGCGGCGCAGGACGCGGAGGAGCACGGGATCGTCTTCTCGGGCGTCACCGCCCCGCCCGAGCAGGTCCGCACCTGGCTGACCCGCCACGCCCGCCTTGCGACGGAGGGCCGCCTCTCGGTCCGCCTGGCCCAGACCCTTCCCCTGAAGGAGGCGGCGCGGGCGCAGGAGCTGAGCGAATCGGGACATGTGAGGGGGAAGCTGGTGCTGGTGCCGTAGGGAGCCGGGACACGCCCTCGGGGCGGTCGGCCGACCGTCAGAAGCCCACGGGCGTGCCGTGTCCTCGGCCCCGGCAAGCCCACAGGCGAGCCGTGTCCTCGGCCTCGGCACGGGACGGTGACCCGGCTCCGACCCCGGTCACCGTCCCGTTTCACCACCTTCGCCGCTCTGCGCGTGCGGCGCCACGCGAGGGGCAGCGCCGAGGGCGCTCGTCCCTCGGTTCGCGCAGCCGTTCGGTATCCACAGGCTGTGGACAACGAATGCCCGGCAGTGCGCTCCCCCTGACGTCGCGGCCGGATTTCGCGATCGTGTGCGGCGAGGATCATTCTGGTGACACGGACGGTGCGTCCGACGGTCCCACCGCGGGCGGGGTACGCGCCGACCGGGACCGGCCACGGCATGACCCATCTGATCGAGCGGCCGGTCGACCGGCCGCCCGGCCACCGCGCGGTGATCGGGCGGGCACGCGAGAAGGGGACGCGAAGCGATCGTGGGTACGGCGAAGGCGAAAGCGGACGCGACGGCGACCGTGACGGAGGCGCTGAAGGCGCTGTACGGCGACGACGACAGGGCGCTGGACACGGCGGCGTCGCTGCTCGCGGCCGACCCCGGGACGGACGCGGAACGGGACCGGCGCGGCGAGGAGTTCGTACGCCGGGCCTGGGAGCGCGGCTGGCAGCCGGCGGATCTCGTACGGCTGGCCCGCCGGGACCTCGACGAGGCGCACGTCCGGCTGCTGAGCGGGCTGATCGTGGCGGAGACCGGCCGCTACGAGCGGTTGCCGGCGCGGTGGTCGGCGCAGCTCGCCGACCTGGACGCGCGGACCTGGCGGGCGGACCGCTTCTCGTACGCGACGGCGGTCCTGGAGCTGTACCGCCTGCTGGTCCGGCTTCCGTCGCTCGACCCGGTGGGCCCCAGGCCGGGCGACGCGCTGATCCCGCCCCCGGTGGCGGGTGAGCCGCGCATGCTGACCCGGATCCGGGCGCTGCTGGCCAAGGCGGAGGCGACCGGGTACCCGGAGGAGGCGGAGGCGCTGACGGCCAAGGCGCAGGAGCTGATGGCCCGGCACAGCCTGGACGAGGCGGCGCTGGGGGCGGCGGGGGCGGCGGCCGGGGAGACGCCGGGGGCGATACGGATCGGGGTGGACGCCCCGTACGAACAGGCGAAGGCGATCCTGCTGGACGCGGTGGCGACGGCGAACCGCTGCCGGGCCGTGTGGAACGAGACGTACGGCTTCTCGACGGTGGTCGGCTTCGAGGCGGATCTGGAGCCGGTGGAGCTGCTCTACACGTCCCTGCTGGTGCAGGGCACGTCCGCGATGACGCGGGCGGAGGCGGAGCAGCGGGCGGGCGGCCGTAAGCGGACGAAGTCCTTCCGGCAGTCGTTCCTGCTGGCGTACGCGAACCGGCTGGGGGCGCGGCTGGCGAGCACCTCGCGCCGGGTGGCGGCGGAGGCGCCGACGCTGCTGCCGGTGCTGGCGTCGCGGGAGGTGGCGGTCGCGTCGCGGACGGACGAGCTGTTCCCGGAGACGCGGGCGACGCGGGTGCGGGCGATGTGGGACGAGGCGGGCTGGGCGCACGGCACCACGGCGGCCGACCGGGCCGGCCTCGACCCGTCCCGCCGCGCGGTCCCCGGCCCGCCCTGACGCCGCACCTGTACGCCGGGATCCGTACGCCGGGGCCCGTACGCCGGGGCCGTGCGTCGGGAACTCCGGACCGGCTCGTACGTCCGGACCCGGACCGTAATCCGGACGCCGCGGCCCGTACGCCGGGGCCCGTACGCCGGGAACTCCGGACCGGCTCGTACGTCCGGACTGGGACGCCGGGACCCGTACGCCTGAACCCGTACACCCTGACCCGCCCCCCTCGCCCACCCACGGCGCCCCACCACCCACCACTCACGCTCCGCCCGAAACGCCCGGTTTCCTCCCCTGGCGCCGATACGCTCGGCCGCATGAGCTGGCTCCGCGCCCTGAAGGAGACCGCCCGTTCCGGGTTCGCCGTCGAGCGGCGGCGGCTCGATCCGCTCGTCGCCGCGCGCGGGGCACTCGGGCTCGCGCTCGTCGTCGGCGTCGCGCTCGCCCTCTTCGGGCCCGGCGTCGCCGTCTCCTCCGCCTTCGGCGCCTTCCAGGCCGCCATCGCCACCTTCCAGCGCTCCTGGCGCCCCCGCCCCACCCTCGCCCTCGCCTCCGGCGCCAGCCTCGCCGTCTCCACCTTCCTCGGCTACGTCACCAACGCCGGCACCCACCCCGCCCCCTTCCTCGCCCTCCTCGTCCTGTGGACGTTCCTCTCCGGGCTCGCCTGGGCCGCCGGCCCCACCGTCGGCATCATCGCCTCCTCCAACGTCGCGATCATGCTGGTCACCGTCACCCTTCCCACCTCCGTCGCCGGAGCGGCGGGGCACGCCGCCATGATCGCCGTGGGCGGCCTCGTCCAGGCCGCGCTCGTCGTCCTCCTGCCCATCCGCCGCTGGGGCGCCCAGCGCGACGCCCTCGCCGACGCGCTCGCCGCCGAGGCGGACTACGCCCGCCGCCTGCGCCAGGACCCGATCGCCTCCTTCGACCCCGTACCGCTCATGACGGCCCGCAACGCCGCCGCCGTCAGCACCCGCCAGGCCCGCCGTCGGCCCGCCGAGCTGCATGGCGCCCGCGGGATCGCCGAGCGCATCCGCCCCGTGCTCGCCTCCCTCGCCGACCCGGCCGTCGGCGTACCGGCCGAGGGCCCCCAGCGCGACCGGGTCCGTGAACTGCTCGCCGCCGCCGGTGCGGTGCTCGACGCCGCCGCCCACGCGATCCGCCGCGGCGAGCCGGTCGACCTCCCACCCGCCGCGCTCGCCGCGCTCCGCACCCCCGACACCGGCGCGATCCTCACCGGCCCCTCCCGCCGGGCCGCCGTCCGGCTCGCCGCGCTCCTCGACGACGTGGTGGAGACCGCCGAACCGCGCACGGAGACGGCAGCCGACGCCCGCTCACGGCCCACCCTCCTCCGCCTGACGCCGGTCGCCCTGGCCCGGATGCGCCGCGAACTCCGCCACGAGTCGCCGATCCTGCGCCACGCCGTCCGCGTCTCCGCGGTCACCGCCGTCGGCTACGTCATCGGCTCCGCCCTCCCCCTGGGCCACGGCTACTGGGCCCCGATGGCCTCCGTGATGGTCATGCGCCCGGAGTTCACACAGACGTACGCCCGTTCCGTCGCCCGCTTCGGCGGCACCCTCGTCGGCGTCGCCCTCGCCACCGGCATCCTCCAGGCCGCCCACCCCGGCATGTACGCCTCCGCCGCGCTCGCCGTCCTCTGCGCCTTCGGGATGTACCTGCTGATGCGCACGGGGTACGCCGTCAGCCAGGTCTGCGTCTCGGCGTACGTCGTCTTCCTGCTCGGCGTCGGCGGCTCGGAGTGGACGCAGACCGTCCCCGAGCGGGTGGTCCTCACCTTGCTGGGCGGTGTCCTCGCGATGCTCGCGTACGCCGTCTACCCGGCCTGGGAGACGCCGCGGCTGCGCCACCGGCTCGCCGACTGGCTGGTCGCGGACGGGCGGTACGCCGCCACCGTCGTCGCCCGCTACGCCGACCCGGGGGGCGCCGCCTCACCGGACGTCCGCGAGGCGCTCCTGGAGACCCGGACCGCCAGGATCGCCTGGCAGGAGGCGGTGGCGCGGGCCGCGCACGAACCGGTGCGCCACCGCGGGCTCTCCCACGCGGCGGCGGACGAGGCCGGGCACGCCCTGGCGCAGTTCGGACGGGTCGCGATGCTGATGGAGGCCCACCTTCCGGAGCGCGGCGCCCCGCCCGTCCCCGCCGCCGCGACGCTCGCCGAAGCGCTGCGCAGGGCGACGGAACGGGGCGCGAAGGAGGTACGGGAACGCGGGGAACCGGGATGGGAGGAGCTGCGCGAGACGGTCACGGCCTGGCAGGCGGCCCCGCCGGACCACTTCCTCCTCCACAAGGGGGCCGAGCTGCTCCTGGAGGCCCTGGACGAGATCACCACCGCGCTGGCACCCTCCCCGCACCGACCCGGGAAGCCCTAAGGCATTGGGGCCCGCTCCCGACCTTTTCCGCCGTCCATGTCATCCGGTCCCGGCCGGCAGGGGGTTGAGAGGAGTGGAAGCGCACCCCACCCACCCCAGGAGCAACCGGATGAAGAAGCACCTGCTGTCCGCGGCCGTGGTCGCGGCGGCGTTCCTCACGTCCGCCCCCACGGCCGTCGCCACCCCGAGCGCCCCGAGCGCCCCCGCGCCGGCACCCGCTCCCGTGACCGCCCCCCGAGCCGCCGTCCCGTCCGCGTCGCCGATCGACGTCGTGCGGCCCGGTGAGCGGGTGGACGCCGGGGAGGGCTGGACGGTGTGGCTGACGCGTGAGGGCAAGTACTGGGCGGGGGAGGACGGTTTCGAGAACTTCCGTAGCGTGGTCGACGGAAACATCGACCTTTCCCGGCCGGGGGTGAGCCACCAGTCGGAGGGCGACGCGAACGGAGTCTTCCACTCGGGGATCTTCTACGGCACCCACCGGGCGGGCCGCGTGCAACTCACCGACGCCGACGGTCGGAAGACCGTGGCGACACTGCTCTCGCTGCCGGGCCGCCCGGGGTGGGGCGTCTGGTACGCGCACACGGCACCGGCCGACGGCAGCCCGGCCGTCGCGCTGTACGACCGCGGGGGCCGGCTCCTGGCCGACCTGCCCGCCGGGGACTTCTGACCGGACCCGACCGGACCGACCCGACCGACCGCCCGACCGGGCTGACGGGACGACAGACCGGCAGGCAGGGCCCGTCACGGGGCGGGCCCTGCCCCCATCCCCGCACCCCCACCGATTCCGATTCCGATACCGACTCCGAAAACGACCCCCCTTACCGATACCGACCGATCGTGAGGTCTTCCTTCGTGTCGTACGAGTCCGCCGCGTCGTACGAGCCGGACGTCGAGGACGACGGCTTCGCCGCGTTCGCCGTCGCCGCCTGGCCCCGCCTGGTGCGTACGGCCCAGCTGCTGACCGGCGACTTCCACGAGGCCGAGGACCTGGTGCAGACGACGCTGGCGAAGGTCTACTGCCGGTGGCGGCGGGTCCCGCGCGCCGAGATCGACTTCTACGTCCGCCGCGCCCTGATCAACAACAACCTCAGCCGCCTGCGCCGTCGACGGGTGGCGCACCTGCTGACACCGGTGTTACCGGATTCGGTCCGGCACGCGCACGCGGGCCACGCCGAGGCGGTCGAACAGCGCACCGCGGTCCTGGCGGCCCTGGCCGACCTCCCCGCCCGGCAGCGTGCCGTGATGGTGCTCCGCTACTGGGAGGACCTGAGCGAGCAGGAGATAGCGAACGTGCTCCACTGCTCGATCGGCACGGTCAAGACCCATGCCCGGCGCGGGCTCGCGGCGCTGCGCGCCCATCCTCTCCTCGACGCCGTCCCCGTCCCGCAGTTCCCCGCCGCCTCCGGAGCACGACGATGACCCCCGCATCCGGCCCCACCCCCGACCCCGTATCCGGCCCCACCCCCGGCCCCGCCCCGGACCCCGTACCCGGAGACGACGCCGATGTCGGCGGCCTGCTCCGGGAGGCGTTCATGCGGGCCGCGCACGACATCACCCCGAGCCCGGTGCCGCTGGCGGCCGTCCGGCGCGAGGGGCGGTCGCGCCGTCGTCGCCGGACGGCGGTCCTGGCGGCGCTCTCGATGCTCGGCGTCGTGACGGTCACGGCGGTGGCCGTCGGCCGGATCGACCGGCCGGCCGCGACGCCGCCCGCCGCCCCGCCCGCGAGCGCCACCCGGCCGGTCACCGTTCCCCCGCCCACCTCCTCGCCCGTGGACGTCGTGCGGCCCGGTGAGCGGGTCGACGCCGGGAGGGGCTGGACGGTGTGGTTGACGCGCGAGGGCAAGCACTGGGCGGGGGAGGACGGTTTCGAGAACTTCCGTAGCGTGGTCGACGGAAACATCGACCTGTCCCAGCCGGGGGTGAGCCACCAGTCGGAGGGCGACGCGAACGGAGTCTTCCACTCGGGGATCTACCACGGCACCGCCGAAGCGGGCCGCGTCGAGCTGCGCGGAGCCGACGGCCGCCGGACCGTGGCGAAGCTGCTCGAACTCTCCGACCGTCCGGGATGGGGCGTCTGGTACGCGCACGCCCCGTCGTCGGCGGACGATCCGGGGGTGTCCCTCTACGACCGCGAAGGGCGCCTCCTCACCCGCCTGCCGCCCCTGTCCGGCCCGCCCGCTTCCTGAGACGTGTCGTGCCGATCGCGCCGGGGTCGCGGTGCCAGGCCCGCTGTCACCAGTAGCGCCGGCGTGGCACCCTGGGCGTACTCGCCGGTAGAGCCTCGGCACCCAGAGTCGCGTAGTCGACACAGCACCCCGCGTGCACGTGCATCTGCTCATGCAGCGGCATATGAACACAGCTATGATCCGAGGAAGTTGACACGTGCACCAAGCAACTCGGGAGCTACCAGTGCATCATGCGTACAACGGCATGGCGGCCACGGAGCTGCGCGGTGTCGTGTGGCAGAAGAGCCGGCACAGCAACTCCCAGGGCTCCTGCGTGGAGTTCGCCAAGCTGCCCGGCGGCGACGTGGCGGTGCGCAATTCCCGTCACCCCGACGGGCCCGCGCTCGTCTACACGCCCGCCGAGATCGAGGCGCTGCTGCTGGGGGTCAAGGACGGCGAGTTCGACCACCTGGTGTGAACCGCCCGCACGACTCGGAAGAGGGCCTCGGTGTCGGCCGGGGCCCTCGCTCTGTCCCGACCGCCCCCGTGGCCTGACGCCCTCGCTCCGTCCTGGACCGCCCTCGCGGCCTGACGGCCTGACGGCCTACTCCGGTCCCAGCCGGAACAGCGCCCACACCACCTTGCCCTGGAGCGTCCCCGCCAGCGGGTGCCATCCCCAGCCGTCGCTGCACGAGTCGACCAGGAAGAGCCCCCGGCCCGATTCCGCGGTGCAGTCGTCATCGCCCCTGCGCGCCTCGGGGCTCTTCTCGCTGGGGTCGCGCACCGCGCACACCAGCCGCGAGGCCCAGCGCATCAGGTGCAGCCGCACCGGCGGGTTCGCGCCCTCGCCCTGGGGCGCGTCCGCCGGCAGGGCGTGGCGCAGGGCGTTGGTGACGAGCTCGGAGACGACGAGGGAGACGTCGTCGAAACGCTCCGCGAGGTCCCACTGGGAGAGCGTGGTCCGGGTGAAGGTCCGTGCGCCGCGCACCGCTTCGTAGCGGGGTGGCAGCGTGCAGGAGGCCGAGGAGGAGACGGCCGCGGGGTCGATCGGCGGAAGCCCCTGCCGTAACGGCTCGAGCATGGTCGATCCATTCGTCCCCATGCGAGGCACTCCCGGAGATCGCGGCGAAACGCGGCTGTGGTGCGACGGCGTGGTGCTGGTGGTGCGACGACACGAGGTGGTACACGCGGCTGCGCGGGGTCCATGGTTCCGAAAGCGACCACGGGATGCAAGGGCAGATGCACGTGCACGCGCCGGACCTGTCCCTCACATGCCGGATTCTGCGTAAATCTCCTGCCGAATCATTTCGGGCCGTTCCTCAACACGCCCTGGACGTGGCCCCTTTCCGTAATCGAGTGTGTACGGGCCGAAGTGTTTAGTGGCAGAATCCGGGGCCCGAGACCCCCGAACGGAAGGCTGGAGCCGTGACCGCAGGCGAATCGAGCGGGGCGAGCGGAAGCGTGGTACGACGCATCCTCCTCGGCTCGCAGCTGAGGCGACTGCGCGAATCGCGCGGCATCACCCGCGAGGCGGCCGGCTACTCGATCCGCGCGTCCGAATCCAAGATCAGCCGTATGGAGTTGGGAAGGGTGAGCTTCAAGGCCAGGGACGTCGAGGATCTGCTCACCCTCTACGGCGTCAGCGACGACTCGGAGCGCGGTTCGCTCCTCGGCCTTGCCCGTGAGGCCAACGTGGCCGGGTGGTGGCACAGCTTCGGCGACGTCCTGCCCGGCTGGTTCCAGACCTACATCGGCCTCGAAGGCGCCGCCTCGCTGATCAGGATCTACGAAGTGCAGTTCGTGCACGGCCTGTTGCAGACGGAGGCGTACGCGCACGCCGTCGTCAGCCGCGGCATGCCCGGCGCCTCGCACGCCGAGATCGAGCGCCGGGTCGCGCTGCGCCTGGAGCGCCAGAAGATCCTCGTCTCCGAGCGCGCCCCGCACTTCCACGCCGTCCTCGACGAGGCCGCCCTGCGCCGCCCGTACGGCGACCGGGCCGTGATGCGGGGGCAGTTGCGGCATCTCATCGAGATCTCCGAGCACCCGGGCGTCACGCTCCAGGTCATGCCGTTCAGCTTCGGCGGGCACGCGGGCGAGAGCGGTTCGTTCACGATGCTGAGCTTCCCCGAGTCCGACCTCTCCGACATCGTCTACCTGGAGCAGCTCACCAGCGCCCTCTACCTCGACAAGCGCGAGGAGGTCGGCCAGTACGCCCGGGTGATGGAGCGTCTGCAGAAGGACAGCCCCGACCCGGCGGAAACCCGCGATCTTCTTCGGGGCCTCCTGCAACTCAGCTGATCCGTAAGTACGATGACGTCACATCAGTTCGCGTACGTACCTATGGCCGCCACCGCGGGTTAAGGGGTCTCGTTCCATGTCCTACTTCACCGACCTGGCCCACCAGTACATCGACGGCGAGTGGAAGCCGGGCAGCGGCTCGTGGGACATCATCGACTTCAACCCGTACACCGGGGAGAAGCTCGCCTCGATCACCGTCGCCACCGCGGCCGAGGTCGACCGCGCCTACCGCGCCGCCGAGCGCGCCCAGGTGGCGTGGGCCGAGACGAACCCGTACACCCGCCGTCTCGTCTTCGAGCGCGCGCTGCGGCTCGTCGAGGAGCGCGAGGAGGAGATCTCCGAGACGATCGTCGCGGAGCTGGGCGGGACGCGGCTGAAGGCGGCCTTCGAGCTCCACCTCGCCAAGGAGTTCCTGCGCGAGGCGATCCAGCTGGCGCTGCGCCCCGAGGGCCGGATCCTGCCCTCGCCGGTGGACGGCAAGGAGAACCGCGTCTACCGCCTCCCGGTCGGCGTCGTCGGTGTCATCTCCCCCTTCAACTTCCCCTTCCTCCTCTCCCTGAAGTCGGTCGCGCCGGCGCTCGCGCTCGGCAACGCGGTCGTCCTCAAGCCGCACCAGAACACGCCGATCTGCGGCGGCACGCTGGTCGCCAAGGTCCTGGAGGACGCCGGCCTCCCGGCCGGTCTGCTCAACGTCGTCGTCACCGACATCGCCGAGATAGGCGACGCCCTGCTGACCCACCCGATACCGAAGGTCATCTCCTTCACCGGCTCCGACCGCGTCGGCCGCCACGTCGCCACCGTCTGCGCCCAGAACTTCAAGCACGCGGTCCTCGAACTCGGCGGCAACAGCGCCCTGATCGTCCTCGACGACGCCGACGTCGACTACGCCGTCGACGCGGCCGTCTTCAGCCGCTTCGTGCACCAGGGGCAGGTCTGCATGGCCGCCAACAGGATCCTCGTGGACCGCTCGCTGGAGGCGGAGTTCACCGAGAAGTTCGTCGCGAAGGTGCGGACCCTGCGCGTCGGCGACCCGGCCGACCCCGCCACCCACATCGGTCCGCTGATCAACTCCCAGCAGGCCGAGGCGGTCTCCGCGCTCGTGGACCAGACGGTCGCCGGCGGCGCGACGGCCCTGCTGCACGGAACGGCGGACGGCAACGTCGTCTCGCCTTCGGTCCTGACCGGCCTCGCGGCCGACGCGCCCGTGCTGAGCCAGGAGATCTTCGGCCCGGTGGCGCTGATCGTCCCCTTCGACGGTGAGGAGGAGGCGGTACGCATCGCCAACGACACGCCGTACGGCCTGAGCGGAGCCGTCCACACCGGTGACGTCGAGCGCGGGGTGCGGATCGCCAAGCGCATCCACACCGGCATGATCCACATCAACGACGGCACCGTGCACGACGAGCCGATCGTGCCGTTCGGCGGCGAGAAGCACTCGGGCATCGGCCGGCTGAACGGCGACTCGATGATCGACGCCTTCACCACCCAGAAGTGGATCTCGGTCCAGCACGGCCGGAGCCGGTTCCCCTTCTGAGCGCCCAGGGCCCCGCCCGGTTCGGCCCGCCACGCGATTCCCCTGGCATTGCGGACCGTACCTGTCCGCAAGGGTCCGTAAGTTGGTGGGTGTCGGGAGGAGGGGGCGAGCGCCCCTCCCGGCACCGGACCGGATCGGACCGGACCAGCGGTTCCATGTGCGAAAGGCGGACATTATGGTTGCTCTTGTTCCTGCGGAGACCCCCGGCGACGAGCGCGGCGCGTTCCTCAACTTCATCGAGGCGCAGCGCGCCGCCGTCCGGCGCGCGTCGCTCGGGCTCACCGAGGAGCAGGCGGCGAGCCGCCCCAGCGCCAGCGAGCTCTCCCTGTCCGGTCTGATCAAGCACGTCGCCGAGGTCGAGCTGAACTGGCTGCGGCTGGCGCAGCGGCGCCTCAACGAGAAGCGGCGGACCCAGGAGACCTGGCACGAGGGGTTCGCGCTGGTGGGCGACGAGACGATCCCGCAGGTACTGGCCTTCTGGGGGCAGGTGGCCAAGGAGACCGAGGAGTTCGTCCGCGAGGTGCCGGACCTGGACGACACCTTCCCGCTGCCGACGGCGCCGTGGTTCCCGGAGAACGGGCAGGTGAGCGTGCGGTGGATGCTGCTCCACCTGGTCCAGGAGATGGGACGGCACGCCGGGCACGCCGACATCATCCGGGAGTCCCTCGACGGCAGGGACTCGTTCTCGCTCATCGCCCAGGAGCAGGGGGCCTGAGGCCGGGCGCGGCACGGGGGGCGGCTCCCGGGCGCCGGCGGACGGCGACCCGTACCCTAGTCAAAATTGATTAGGGAGGTGGTGGGGATGTCGGCGATCCGGCTCCTCGTCCTCGGCGCGGTCCGTCAGCACGGCCGCGCCCACGGCTATCAGGTCCGCAACGACCTGGAGTTCTGGGGCGCGCACGAGTGGTCGAACGCGAAGCCCGGCTCGATCTACCACGCGCTCAAACAGATGGCCAAGCAGGGCCTGTTGCGCGCGTACGAGATCGCCCCGAGCACCGTCGGCGGCCCGCCGCGGACCGAGTACGAGGTCACCGACCGGGGGACGGAGGAGTACTACGCGCTGCTGCGCGAGGCGCTGACCACCTACGACCAGAAGATGGACGTGCTGTCGGCCGGCATCGGCTTCATCGTCGACCTGCCCCGGGCGGAGGTCGTGGAGCTGCTGCGCAGGCGGGTGGCGGCGCTCGACGAGTGGCGGGCCGCCGTCACCGAGTACTACACCCCGGAGGGCGGCCCCGAGCAGCTCGGGCACATCGGGGAGATCATGCACCTCTGGGTCCACTCGGCCGACGCGGGCAAGGAGTGGACGCTCGGTCTGATCGAGCGGATCGAGGCGGGGGCGTACTCCTTCGCGGGTGAGGGCGGTGAGCCCTTCGTGGGCGTACTCGCGGACGGGCAGGAGAACCCGTTCGCGACGGGCGACGGGGAAAGCACCGACTGATCACGACCAGGCAGGGCTGATCGAAGCCAAGCCAAGCTAATCAAGTTTGACTAATCGGATCGACCCACTTATCGTCGGCGCAGTGGTCAAATTTGACTACTAGGCTGTTCCGGCTGGAGGAGACTGATGACCGACGCGATCGTCGTCGAAGGCGCACGGAAACGGTACGGAGACAAGCGGGCCCTCGACGGGCTGGACCTGGCCGTCGGCGCGGGCACGGTCCACGGCCTGCTGGGGCCCAACGGAGCGGGGAAGACGACGACGGTACGGATGCTGGCGACCCTGCTCCGGCACGACGAGGGGCGGGCGCGGGTGGCCGGCTTCGACGTCCGCACCCAGGCGGACCAGGTGCGCCGCCGGATCGGCCTCCTCGGGCAGCACGCCGCCGTGGACGAGGAGCTGGGCGGCCGGCAGAACCTGGAGATGTTCGGCCGGCTCCACCACCTCGGCGCCCGGCGCGCCGGAGCGCGGGCGGACGAGCTGCTGGAGCGGTTCGGGCTGACGGACACCGGCCGCAAGCCGGTGAAGCGGTACAGCGGCGGCATGCGCCGGCGGCTCGACCTCGCCGCCTCCCTGATCACCGAACCGGACGTGCTCTTCCTGGACGAGCCCACGACCGGTCTCGACCCGCGCGGCCGGGGCGAGGTGTGGGCGTCGGTCCGGTCCCTCGTCGGCGGCGGCACGACGGTCCTGCTGACCACGCAGTACCTGGAGGAGGCCGACCAGCTCGCCGACCGCATCTCGGTCGTGGACCGCGGACGGGTCGTCGCCGACGGGACCGCCGACGAGCTGAAGGCGAAGGTCGGCGGTGACCGGATCGACGTCGTCCTGCGGGACGCGGGCCGGCTCGCCGAGGCGGCCCGGCTGCTGCCTTCCGCCGAGGTCGCGGTCGACACGGACCTGCGACGGATCAGCGCCCCGGTGGCCGACCGGATGGGCGCGCTGTCCGAGACCGTACGGGCCCTGGAGGCGGCCGGGATCGAGGCGGAGGACATCGCCCTGCGGCGGCCGACGCTCGACGAGGTCTTCCTGCACCTGACGGACGCGCCCGGGCAGGCCCGGGGCGAGAAGGAGATGGCCGTATGAGCGCCGCGTACGTGATGAGCGACTGCTGGACGATGACCCGGCGCGAGCTGGCCCACTGGGCCCGGCAGCCGGTCCAGGTGGTGGTCGGCCTCGTCTTCCCGATCATGATGCTGCTGATGTTCGGCTACCTCGTCGGCGGCGGCCGGGGCGTCGAGGGGGAGTACGTCGACTTCCTCGTGCCCGGCATGCTCACGCTGACGATGGTCTTCGGTCTCGAAGGCACGATGACCGCCGTCACCCAGGACCTGAACAAGGGCGTGATCGACCGGTTCCGCTCCATGCCCATGGCCGACGGGGCGGTCCTGGTCGGGCGGTCGGCCGCCGACATGCTCCAGTCGGCGGCCGGACTGCTGCTGATGATCGGCGTCGGCCACGCGCTCGGCTGGCGGGCGACCGGAGGCGCCGGTGCCTTCCTCGGGGCGGTGGGACTGCTGCTCCTGCTGCGCTTCGCGATGCTGTGGATCGGGATCTTCCTCGCGCTGGTCGCGGGTCGCGCGGAGCTGGTCCAGGCCGTGCAGATCCTGGTCTGGCCGATCGGCTTCCTCTCCAACGCCTTCGCCGTGCCCGGGTCCATGCCCGGCTGGCTGGGCACGGCCGTCGAGTGGAACCCGATGTCCGCCACCGCGACGGCGGTACGCGACCTCTTCGGGAACCCGGGCGGGGAGCCGGGCCAGGTGATGGCGGCGGTGGTGTGGCCGCTGGCGCTGCTCGCGGTGTTCTTCCCGCTGGCGGTACGGAGGTTCCGGCGGCTGAGCGCCTAGGGGGTCTCTTGCCGATCGTGCCGGGGTCGCGGGGGCGCCCCGGCGTGGGGGCGCCCCTCGCGGTCCGGCGGGGGAGGACGGGTCAGTGGTGGAAGGCGGTGGCGGCCGCCTTGTCGTGGATCGCGGGGGCCGACTGGCG
The DNA here is from genome assembly GCF_042957155.1 of Streptomyces sp. NPDC008121. Lineage (NCBI taxonomy): Bacteria > Bacillati > Actinomycetota > Actinomycetes > Kitasatosporales > Streptomycetaceae > Streptomyces > Streptomyces sp. NPDC008121. Next base: position 623,635 of record NZ_JBIBHT010000004.1, read on the forward strand.
GCGCAGTTCGGGCAGGAGCTGGTCCAGGTCCTCGATCAGCAGGTCCGCGAGATCGGCCGAGAAGCCGTTCCGGCAGACCACGCGCAGCACGGAGAGGTCCTCCCGGTTGGCCGGGAAGGTGTAGGCGGGGACGAGCCAGCCCCGTTCGCGCAGCCGCCGCGAGACGTCGAAGACGTCGAAGTTCGTGACGTCGGGGGCGGTGGTGAAGGCGAAGACGGGCAGTTCGTCGCCGCGGGTGATCAGGCGGAAGTCGCCCAGGGCGTCGATCCGTTCGGCGATGCCGCGGGCGACGTCCCGGGCGGTCTGCTGGACCGCCCGGTAGCCTTCCCGGCCCAGCCGCAGGAACGTGTAGTACTGCGCGACGACCTGGGCGCCCGGCCGGGAGAAGTTGAGGGCGAAGGTGGGCATGTCGCCGCCCAGGTAGTTGACCCGGAAGACCAGCTCCTCGGGGAGTTCGGCGGGCGAACGCCACAGGGCCCAGCCCACGCCGGGGTAGACCAGCCCGTACTTGTGGCCCGAGGTGTTGATCGAGGAGACGCGGGGCAGCCGGAAGTCCCAGACCAGGTCCTCGTCCACGAAGGGCGCGACCATCGCGCCGGAGGCGCCGTCCACGTGGACCGGGATGTCGAGGCCGGTGCGCTCCTGGAGGGCGTCGAGGGCGGCGCAGACCTCGGCGACGGGCTCGTAGGAGCCGTCGAAGGTCGAACCGAGCACGGCGACCACGCCGATGGTGTTCTCGTCGCAGAGGTCGGCCGCCGCCTGCGGGTCCAGGTGGAAGCGTTCGCCCTCCATGGGCACGAGCCGGGCCTCGACCTCCCAGAAGTTGCAGAACTTCTCCCAGCAGACCTGGACGTTGACCCCCATCACCAGGTTCGGCCGGGCACCTGCCGGATAGCGGTCGGCGTTCCGCTGGGCCCAGCGGCGCTTGAGGGCCATGCCGGCCAGCATGCACGCCTCGCTGGAGCCGGTGGTGGAGCATCCGACGGCGGTCGAGGGGTCGGGGGCGTTCCAGAGGTCGGCGAGCATCGCCACGCACCGCCGCTCCAGCTCGGCGGTGCGCGGGTACTCGTCCTTGTCGATCATGTTCTTGTCGCGGCACTCGGCCATCAGCACGCGGGCCTGGGGTTCCATCCAGGTGGTGACGAACGTGGCGAGGTTCAGCCGTGAGTTGCCGTCGAGCATCAGCTCGTCGTGGACGAGCTGATAGGCGCTCATGGGCGGCAGCGGCCTGTCGGGCAGGCGGTGGCGCGGCGGTGCCTCCGTCATCCCGCCGACGGGGTCGGCCGGGCCGAAGAACGGGTTGAGGGCGAGGCGCCGGTCGGGCTCGGGGTCGTGGGGACCCTTGTGCAGCGGCATGGGGACTCCTTCCGGGCGGGGCGTCTCAGCGCAGGGAGGCGCCGGACGGCTCCAGTTCGAGCTGGGGGCGGCCGGTGACGACCAGCCAGGCGGGCAGGGAGGCGAGACAGAGCAGGGTGATGATCGAGGTCGAGGAGGCGAGGACGGCGGCGACGAAGAGGCTCACCCAGCCCTGCCGGGTGGTCGCGAGCAGGATGCCGAGCACGCCCGCCGAGACGGCGACGGCCGGCGCGACCTCCGGGACGAGGGCCTGGGCCATCAGCCCGAACGCGACCCCGATGAAGACGGCGGGGAAGATCCGGCCGCCCCGGAAACCGCAGGAGGCGGCGACCACCAGGGCGACCAGCTTGACCGCGGCCATCTTCGCCAGGTCGCCGGAGGACCAGCCGCCGACGTTCGAGGTGAGCTGCTTGACCTCCTCCAGGCCCTTGAAGAGGGTGAGCTGCCCGCCGAGGGCGCCGAGCAGCCCGAGGACGAGGCCCCCCAGCGGCAGCATCACCATCGGGTGGCGCAGCCGGCCGAAGGCGCGGTGGACATGGGGGAAGGCGTAGCAGCCGAGGAGGCCGAAGAGCGCCGCGAGGGTGGCGATCACCAGCGCGGCGAGGAGGTCGCCCCACCCCGGGTGGGTCACCGGCGGCAGGGTCGTCTCGAAGGTCGGGTGGTCGAGCAGCGTGGTGGTCAGCGCCCCGGCCCCGGCGGCCGTCAGCGGAGCGAACAGCCGGTCCCACAGCGAGCCCCGCCCCGGGCGCTGGACCAACGCCTCGGAGATGACCAGGGCGGCGGCCACCGGCGTGCCGAACAGGGCCCCGATGGTGGCGGAGGAGGCGAGCGCCACCCAGGCCGCCGCAGGCGAGTCCGGGGCGACCTTCCGCCCGAGCCAGTAGGCCAGCGCGATGTTGCAGGCGATGATCGGGTTCTCCGGGCCGAGGCTGACCCCGCCGGCCAGCGCGAGCATGCTCGCCACCAGCAGTCCGGGCACCACCCCGGGCGGGAGCGGCGAGCCGCCGAGCCCCATGGAGGCCGGATCCGGACCGGCGTGCCCGTACACCTTCCACACCACGAGCCCGACCGCGACGCCGGTCGCGGTGAGCGTCACGATCATCCACAGCGAGGAGTACGCGCCGATGCCGAGCGCGTCCGGCAGGGTGCCCCACAGCACCCCCCGGAACTGCTCGGCGGCCTCGCTGACCCCGACGTAGAGCAGGCTGGCCCCCACGCCGACCACGAGGGCGGGCAGGACCTGGGGGAGCAGGACGTGGACCGGGGTGGGGGGCGCGGGCGGAGCGGAAGGTGTGTCAGTGACCACGCGCCCCACCATAGGTGGACAAAAGCCGCACCCTGGGACGCCGTTCACGCGTGGCGGCCTCGCACGTACGCGTGACCCGGCCCGGACCTCACCCGCTCGCATCCCCCGACCGATGCCCGCCGTCGGACGCGCGGGCGATCACCGCCGCCGAGACCGCTTCCGGGTCAGACGCGGGGGGCGATCACCGCCGCCGTGCCGTACGCGCAGACCTCCGTGCCCACGTCGGCCGCCTCCGAGACGTCGAAGCGGAACATCAGCACGGCGTTCGCGCCCCGCGCCTTGGCCTGTTCGACCAGCCGCTCCATGGCCTGGTTGCGGGTCTCCACCAGGGTCTTCGTCAGCCCCTTCAGCTCCCCGCCGATCATCGACTTCAGGCCCGCGCCGATCTGGCTGCCCAGGTGCCGGGAGCGCACGGTCAGCCCGAAGACCTCGCCGATCACCTGCCGGATCTCGTAGCCGGGGACGTCGTTGGTCGTGACGACCAGCACGTCCGACTGGGTCCCCTGGCCGCCGCCGTAGTCCTCGATGCCCATCCGCATCCACCTCCTGGTCCGTACCGGTGCGTCCCCACCAGCCTCGGCCCGGCGGCCCGGAGCCGCATCCCGGAAGCGCCCGGAAGGGCCCCGGGGAGGCGGGGCAGGGCCGGTGAAGGCCGGGAGAGGGCCCTTGGAACCCGGGGTCGTAAGAAAGCGTTGATACTTTGGGGCAGCCGTCCCCCCTCTCCCCACCGACCGCAGGAGCCCGGAACCCGTGAATACGCTTGCCCTCGGACCGAGCTGGCTGGACCCGGACTATCTGATCCAGACCTTCGGTCTGATCGGTGTCCTGGTCATCGTCTTCGCCGAGTCCGGCCTGCTCATCGGGTTCTTCCTGCCCGGTGACTCGCTGCTCTTCACCACCGGCCTGCTGGTCACCACCGGCAAGCTCGACCAGCCGCTGTGGCTCGTCTGCACGCTGATCGTCGCCGCCGCGATCATCGGCGACCAGGTCGGCTATCTCTTCGGCCGCAAGGTCGGCCCGGCCCTCTTCAAGCGCCCCGACTCCAAGCTCTTCAAGCAGGAGAACGTCGAGAAGGCGCACGAGTTCTTCGAGAAGCACGGGCCGAAGTCGCTGATCCTCGCCCGCTTCGTGCCGATCGTCCGGACGTTCACGCCGATCATCGCCGGCGTGAGCCGGATGAACTACCGCTCGTTCATCACCTTCAACATCATCGGCGGCGTCCTGTGGGGCGCCGGCGTGACGCTGCTCGGCGCCTCCCTCGGCAAGGTCGAGTTCGTGCACGAGAACATCGAGGCGATCCTGATCCTGATCGTCGCGATCTCCGTGGTCCCGATCGTGATCGAGTACCTCCGCGCCCGCTCCCAGTCCAAGAAGGCCCGCGCCGCCGAGGCCGCCTCCGGCGACACCCCGGACACCCCCACCGAGCGCGGCCGACACGCCAAGCGCTGAGGGGCGGCTCTCGCCGCACGCTCCGGCACCCCCACGAAGCCCCGGACCGGTCCGCCGGCCCGGGGCTTCGTGCCACCGGTCCACGGCTCGGAACGGCACACGTCCTAGGGCACGCCCTAGAAGCCTCGGGTCCGCTTCGCCGCGCGGCGGGCCGCCGCCGCACCCGGGGCCTGCATGAAGAGACGGGCCAGCTCGCCACCCAGGTTCACGCCGATCGCGATCGCCAGGGACAGGGCCGCCGCCTTCGCCAGCGAGGCGAAACCCTGGTCCAGATTGTTCTGGGCGATCGCGAGCACCCCGAAGTAGGTCGCCGAACCGGGCAGCAGCGGCCCGATCGCCGCCGTCACGTACGGCAGGGACGACGTGTGGTGGTACCGCGCGATCAGCTGCCCGAACAGACCCACCAGGCCCGCCGCCACCGCCGTCGCCATCACCGTCGACCCGTCCGCCGTCACCGCGATCGAGGCGTAGATCACCCACGCCACCCCGCCGTTCAGCGTCGCGAACAGCACCGTGTCCCGCGACTGCTGCAAGAGGATCGCGAAGGTCGCGCACAGCACCATCGACGCCAGGATCTGCACGACCGGCCGCTCGACCGGGTCCAGCACCCCCTCCGGATTCAGCTGCGCGTCGAACTGCACGGCCAGGTACAGCACCGACAGCACGCCCACCACGATCGCCACGAAGAAGTACCCGACCTCCAGGAGCCGGGCCGAGGCCGTGATGTAGAAGCCGGTCAGACCGTCCTGGACCGCCGCGACCAGCGCCCGCCCCGGGATCAGCGCGAACAGCCCACCCGTGATCACCGCCGACGGCAGCAGATCCGCGTGCAACAGGGTCAGCAGCACCCCCATCGCGGCCGGCGGCATCGCCGCCACCAGGAACTGGTAGAACTCCGGCAGCCCGCGCCCGGCGCACAGCCACGCCAGCCGGTCGCCGAGCACCGCGCCGAGCGCGGCCACGAAGAAGACCGTCAACCCGCCACCCAGCAGCAGCGACGCCGCGCCCGCCAGCACACCGGCCGCCGCCGTCAGCACCCAGCCGGGGTACGGGTGCCGGTTACGCCGTATCTCCGCAAGCCGCCGGTACGCCTCCTCCGGCGTGACCTCGTGCGCCTCCGCGTTGATGTCCGCGAGCAGCTGGTAGACCGCCGCCAGCCGGGTGTAGTCCGTGCCCCGCCGGCGGACCGTACGGTTCGCCGTGATCGGGTCGTCCACCAGCGACGGCTGGTACGTGATCGACAGCAGCGTGAACGTGACGGTCGGCTCGCACCGGTCCAGGCCGTACGAGCGGCAGATCGCGAACATCGCCGCCTCGACGTCCTCCGCGCCCTCGCCGCCCGCGAGCAGCAGCTCCCCGATACGCAGGGTCAGGTCGAGCACACGGCCCACCGAAGGCCCGGCCTCGTCCTCCTTGCGCGCCGATTCCGGCATCGGCCGCTCGCCGACCGGCAGCCGCAGCATCGTCCGCATCCGGTCCTGCCAGGGCGCGTCCTTCGACAGCCGCACCAGCGGGATGCCGTGCGCGGGGGTGAAGGCGGGCGGCGAGTGCTTCGTGGAGTAGGTGGAGGGCGGGGCGAACGCCGAGCCCTCGTGCTCGGCGGGCGCCTCCGGCGCCAGGCCGTCGGGAAGGGCGAACTCGGAGGTGGGATGCTCCTCCTCCGGCACCGGAGGCTGGTCGAAACCCGTCGGCGGCGTGAAGGCGCTCCGTGCCTCGTCCGACTGCGGCTTGCGGTCCTCCGGCCCGTCCGGCTGCGCCACCACTCTGCTCGTCCTCATTCCCATTCGCCCCGTGTGCCCAGTATGAGCATGGGCATACGACGTGACGCGCGACGGGCGGCGCACCCGAAGGTGCACCGCCCGTCACGACGTGATCGCGAACCCACTCAGTGGGCGCCGCCCTGCGCCTCCAGGCGCTTGTAGGAGGCCTCGATCTCGGCCTCGGCCTCGGCGCGGCCGACCCAGTCGGCGCCCTCGACCGACTTGCCCGGCTCCAGGTCCTTGTAGACCTCGAAGAAGTGCTGGATCTCCAGGCGGTCGAACTCCGACACGTGGTGGATGTCGCGGAGGTGCTCGACGCGCGGGTCCGACGCGGGGACGCACAGCAGCTTGTCGTCGCCGCCGGCCTCGTCCGTCATGCGGAACATGCCGATGGCACGGCACTTGATCAGACAGCCGGGGAAGGTCGGCTCGTCCAGGATGACCAGCGCGTCCAGCGGGTCACCGTCCTCGCCGAGGGTGTTCTCGACGAAGCCGTAGTCGGCCGGGTAGCTGGTCGAGGTGAAGAGGCGACGGTCCAGGCGGATGCGACCGGTTTCGTGGTCGACCTCGTACTTGTTCCGCGACCCCTTCGGGATCTCGATGGTGACGTCGAACTCCACGGGTGGCTCCTCCTGAATCAACACATGTGAATGCCTGCGGCAACGCGCAGTGATTAAGTGTCCCTCACGCCTGTGTGTGATCGCGAAAGGGGCTGGTCAGCAATGCCGGAGCCGAGGACGTGGCAGCTCACGGCGTGCTCTGCGGTACTCGGTCTGGCGCTGGCCGCCGGAGCGGTGGCCGCCGCCGGCCCGTGGGACAACGGTCAGCGTAAGGCCGAGCGGACCCGGGCGGCCGCCACCTCCGGCACAGGTGGCGCACATCACGCGCCGCCGCACCCCGCCCCGGGCCCGCGGCGCCCGGCTCCCGCCCCCAGCGCGGCCGGCGTCCTCCGCGCGCTCGGCGCCCCCGTCGCCACCCGTCCGGGTGACCTGGCGGCGACCCTGGTCCCCCTCCTCGCCGACCCCGGCCTCGGCCCGCTGCGGACCGCGTCGGTCGTCGAACCGCCACCGGCAGGCAGCTGTACGGCGAGGGCGCCACCACCCCGATGACCCCGGCGTCCACCGTCAAGATCGCCACGACCGTCGCCGCGCTCTCCGCGCTCGGCCCCGACCACCGCATCCCCACCACCGTCGTCGCCTCCGCCGACGCCCGGACCGTCACCCTGACCGGCGGCGGCGACCCCACCCTCGACCGCGCCCGCCTGAAGGCCCTGGCCGACGGCACCGCCCGCGCGCTCAAGGCCCGGAAGATCACCTCCGTACGGCTGGCGTACGACACGAGCCTCTACCGGGGCCCCGCCCGGCACCCGATCGGCCGCAACGAGAACCTCGCCCCCGTCAGCCCCCTCATGCTCGACGCCGGGCGCCTGGACGCCTCCACGACCGGACCGGCCCCGCGCGGCGACGACCCGGCTCAGGACGCGGCCCGCGCCTTCGGCGACCTCCTGACCCGCGCCGGGATCACCGTCCGCGGCGCCCCCGCCCCCGGCCGCGCCCCCAAGACCGCGGGCCCCCCGGCGGCTCCCCCCACCACGGCCCCTCCGGCGCCGACCCCCCGGACGGGCGCCCCGCCCGCCGCCGGGCCACGCGCCGACGCCCCCCGGGCCGCCGTCCTCGCCGTCACCCGCTCCGCACCCCTCGCCGACCTCGTCGAACGGACCCTGACCCACAGCGACAACGACCTCGCCGAGGCGCTCGCCCGCCAGACCGCCCTCGCCCGCGAACAGCCCGCCGACTTCGCCGGCGCCGGCCGGGCCGTACGCGCCGAACTCGCCGCCCTCAAGCTGCCCGTCGCCGGCACGCACTTCGCCGACGGCAGCGGCCTCTCCCGCGCCGACCGGGTCTCCGCCGCCCTCCTCACCGGCCTCCTCACCCGCGCGGCCGACCCCGCCCGCCCCACCCTGCGCCCCGTCCTCACCGGACTGCCCGTCGGCGGCTTCAGCGGCACCCTCGAAAGCCGCTTCGGCACCGGACCCGCCGCCCCGGGCGCCGGCCTCGTCCGCGCCAAGACCGGCACCCTGACCGGCGTCAACGCCCTCGCCGGGACCGTCGTCACCGCCGACGGCCGCCTCCTCGCCTTCGCGTTCCTGGCCGGCCGCACCACCTCCCCGACCGACGCCCAGTCCGCCCTCGACCGCCTCTCCGCCGCCCTCGCTCCGTAGGAGGTGTCGAGGGCGTCCCGCCGATCGCGTACCGAACCCACCCCGATCAGCCGCCGAGAACGTACGGTTGACGCATGACGAGCATCGGTGGTGCCGAGATGGTCGACTGGAATCTCGCGGTGGCGACCGCGACCCGCCTGGTGAAACCGGGCCCCGAGGTGAGCCGCGAGGAGGCCCGCGACGTCGTCGCCGAGCTACGCCGGCACGCCAAGGCGTCCGAGGAACACGTACGGGCCTTCACCCGGATGATCCCCGAAGGCCACGAACCACGGGACACCCCCGTCCTCGTGGTGGACCGCGCCGGATGGATCAGGGCCAATGTCGCCGGCTTCCGCGAACTGCTCGCCCCGCTCCTCGACAAGATGAAGGAACGGCGCTCCTCCACCCCCGGCGGCGCCGTCCTCGGCGCGGTCGGCGGCAAGGTCACCGGCGTCGAGCTCGGGATGCTCCTCTCCTTCCTCGCCTCCCGCATCCTCGGCCAGTACGAGACCTTCGCCCCCGCCACCCGCGAACTCCCCGCGGGCGAGGACGGCGGCGGACGGCTCCTCCTCGTCGCCCCCAACATCGTCCACGTCGAACGCGAACTCGGCGTCGACCCCCACGACTTCCGCCTTTGGGTCTGCCTCCACGAAGAGACCCACCGCACCCAGTTCACCGCCGTGCCCTGGCTCCGCGACCACCTGCAGGGCGAGATCCAGTCATTTCTCGGCGCCACCGAGGTCGACCCCTCCACCGTCGTCGAACGACTGCGCGAAGCCGCCCAGGCCCTCGCCGGCGGCCGCCCCGAAGGCGAGGAGGGCGAACCCGGCCCCTCCCTCGTCGAACTCGTCCAGACCCCCGAACAGCGCGAGATCCTCGGCCGCCTCACCGCCGTCATGTCCCTCCTCGAAGGCCACGCCGACTACGTCATGGACGGCGTCGGACCGCAGGTCGTGCCCTCGGTCGCCGAAATCCGCGAGAAGTTCCAGCAACGCCGCGCCCGCGGCGCCTCCCGTCTCGACCTCGCCCTGCGCAAGCTCCTCGGCCTCGACGCCAAGCTCCGCCAGTACCGCGACGGCGAACGCTTCGTACGGGCCGTCGTCGACGAGGTCGGCATGGACGGCTTCAACCGCGTCTGGACCTCCCCCAACACCCTCCCGACCAAGGCGGAGATCGCCGCACCCGCCGACTGGGTGGCGAGGGTGCACCGTAAGGCAGACTCGTGAGACGGGTGCGACGCATGACGGACAAACACGACACCAATCACCCATCCGAGGGACCCTAGCCAAGGGGTGGGGCGTGCAATGCTCGGGTAACGGCCAGGTTCTGTCACCATCGACGCACTCTGAGTGACCGAACCCCCTCTTCCGACCGTTAAGACTCCGACCGAGGCACCCCACTCCTTCACGAAGGGCACCGGACATGGGTCCCCATCCTGCGGTCGCGGCGATACGCCTGGCGGTCCGCCGCGTACTCCACGACGTCCTCACCGAACACCGCATCCGCACCACCGGACGCACCGACGAGCACCCCCTGGTCCTCGTCGCCTGCTCCGGCGGCGCCGACTCCATGGCGCTCGCCTCCGCGCTCGCCTTCGAGTCCCGCAAACTCGCCGTCCGCGCCGGCGGCATCACCGTCGACCACGGCCTGCAGGACGGCTCCGACCTCCGCGCCACCGAGGTCGCCGGGCGCATGGCCGCGCTCGGACTCGACCCCGTCGAAGCCGTCGCCGTCACCGTCGGCAGCGCCTCCATGGTCGGAGCGCACGGCGCCTCCTACGCCGGCGGCGAACGCCGCGTCGGCCCCGAGGCCGCCGCCCGCGACGCCCGCTACGCCGCCCTCGACGACGCCGCCGAACGCCACGGCGCCGACGCCGTCCTCCTCGGCCACACCCGCGACGACCAGGCGGAGACCGTCCTCCTCGGGCTCGCCCGGGGCTCCGGCATCCGCTCCCTGTCCGGCATGGCCGCCGTCTCCGGCGCCGCCCGGCGCTACCGCCGGCCCTTCCTGCAACTCGACCGCCAGACCGTCCGCAAGGCCTGCGTCGCCCAGGAACTCGCCGTCTGGGACGACCCGCACAACACCGACCCCGCCTACACCCGCTCCCGGCTGCGCCACGAAGGGCTCCCCGCCCTGGAGAAGGCCCTCGGCAAGGGCGTCATCGAAGCCCTCGCCCGGACGGCCCAGCTCTCCCGGGACGACGCCGACGCCCTGGACTCCTGGGCCGCCGACGCCGAAGCCTCCGTACGCGACGAGACCGGCCGGCTCGAGTGCGCCAAGCTCTTCGGGCTGCCCCCCGCCGTCCGCCGCCGCATCCTCCGCCGCGCCGTCATCGCCGAGGGCGCGCCCGCCGGCTCCCTCTTCGCCCGCCACATCGAGGAAGTCGACCGGCTGATCACCGGCTGGCGCGGCCAGGGCGCCATCAATCTGCCCGGCCGCGTCGAGGCGCGACGCCAGGGTGGCAGACTGGTCATTCGGCAAGGCTGACGCAAGCTGCAACGAAAGTGACCCGGGTGAACGAGAAGGACATGGGCACCGACCTCCAGTCGGTGCTCATCACCAAGGAAGAGATCGACGCGAAGCTGGCCGAGCTGGCCGCGAAGATCGACGCGGAGTACGCGGGCAAGGACCTGCTCCTCGTCGGTGTCCTCAAGGGCGCCGTGATGGTGATGGCGGACCTGGCGCGCGCGCTGTCCACCCCCGTCACCATGGACTGGATGGCCGTCTCCTCCTACGGCGCCGGCACCCAGTCCTCCGGCGTCGTCCGGATCCTCAAGGACCTCGACACCGACATCAAGGGCAAGCACGTCCTGATCGTCGAGGACATCATCGACTCCGGACTCACGCTGTCCTGGCTGCTCTCGAACCTCGGCTCGCGCGAGCCGGCCTCCCTCGAGGTCTGCACCCTGCTGCGCAAGCCCGACGCCGCCAAGGTCGCGATCGACGTGAAGTGGATCGGATTCGACATCCCCAACGAGTTCGTCGTCGGCTACGGCCTCGACTACGCCGAGAAGTACCGCAACCTCCCGTTCGTCGGCACCCTCGCGCCGCACGTGTACGGAGGCTGACGCAGGGGAACCCGCGCCGCCCTCCCGCCGTTGAAGCAAGGGAAGGCGGCCGCGGGTGACAATGCTGGGGTACCGTCCGAAGAACAGCTTTTTCTCATAGCAGCATTTACCTACGGGCAGGAGGGACGGAGCGTTCTCGCTCCGTATGGATGGACGTGAAGCGATACTTCCGTGGGCCGGTCATGTGGATCGTGCTGGCCGTCCTCGCCGTGGTCGTGCTGATGCAGGTCGTCGGCTCGTCCGAGGGCTACAAGACGGTGGACACCAGCAAGGTCGTCCAGGCGATCAATGACAAGCAGGCCGATCAGGTCAAGCTGACGACCGGCGACGAGCAGGTCATCAAGGTCGAGCTCAAGAAGGGCGCCGACAAGGACAAGTACGGCGGCAGCACCAAGATCCAGGCCAGCTACATCGGTGACCAGGGCTCCAACCTGACCACCACCCTCCAGGACCAGGCCGCCTCCGGCGCCCTGGACAAGGGCTACACCGTCTCCCCGGAGCGCCAGAGCCCCTTCCTGTCGGTGCTGCTCTCGCTGCTCCCCTTCGTTCTCATCGTCGTCGTCTTCCTGTTCCTGATGAACCAGATGCAGGGCGGCGGCTCCCGAGTCATGAACTTCGGGAAGTCCAAGGCCAAGCTGATCACCAAGGACACCCCGAAGACGACCTTCGCCGACGTGGCGGGGTCCGACGAAGCCGTCGAGGAACTCCACGAGATCAAGGAGTTCCTCCAGGAGCCGGCGAAGTTCCAGGCCGTCGGCGCCAAGATCCCCAAGGGCGTGCTGCTCTACGGCCCGCCCGGAACCGGCAAGACGCTCCTCGCGCGCGCCGTCGCCGGCGAAGCCGGCGTGCCGTTCTACTCGATCTCCGGCTCCGACTTCGTCGAGATGTTCGTCGGCGTCGGCGCCTCCCGGGTCCGCGACCTCTTCGAGCAGGCCAAGGCGAACGCCCCGGCGATCGTCTTCGTCGACGAGATCGACGCCGTCGGCCGACACCGCGGCGCCGGCCTCGGCGGCGGCCACGACGAGCGCGAGCAGACCCTCAACCAGCTCCTCGTCGAGATGGACGGCTTCGACGTGAAGGGCGGCGTCATCCTGATCGCCGCCACGAACCGGCCCGACATCCTCGACCCGGCGCTGCTGCGCCCCGGCCGTTTCGACCGGCAGATCGCCGTCGACCGCCCGGACATGCAGGGCCGTCTGGAGATCCTCAAGGTCCACCAGAAGGGCAAGCCGGTCGCCCCGGACGTCGACCTGGGCGCGGTGGCCCGCCGGACCCCCGGCTTCACCGGTGCCGATCTCTCCAACGTCCTGAACGAGGCAGCGCTCCTCACCGCCCGCTCGGACAAGAAGCTGATCGACAACCACTCGCTGGACGAGGCGATCGACCGTGTGGTCGCGGGCCCGCAGAAGCGGACCCGGATCATGTCGGACAAGGAGAAGAAGATCACCGCGTACCACGAGGGCGGACACGCCCTGGTCGCGGCGGCCTCACCGAACTCCGACCCGGTCCACAAGATCACCATCCTGTCCCGCGGCCGGGCCCTGGGCTACACCATGGTGCTCCCGGACGAGGACAAGTACTCCACCACCCGCAACGAAATGCTCGACCAGCTGGCGTACATGCTGGGCGGGCGCGCGGCGGAGGAGCTCGTCTTCCACGACCCGACCACGGGCGCGGCGAACGACATCGAGAAGGCCACGGCCACCGCGCGCGCGATGGTCACGCAGTACGGCATGACCGAGCGGCTCGGCGCGATCAAGTTCGGCGGCGACAACACCGAACCGTTCCTCGGCCGCGAGATGGCGCACCAGCGCGACTACTCCGAAGAGGTCGCCGCGCTGGTCGACGAAGAGGTCAAGAAGCTCATCGAGACCGCGCACAACGAGGCGTGGGAGATCCTGGTCGAGAACCGCGACGTCCTCGACAACCTGGTTCTGGCCCTCCTGGAGAAGGAGACGCTGAACAAGGAGCAGATCGCCGAGATCTTCGAGCCGATCGTGAAGCGCCCGTCCCGCCCCGCGTGGACCGGCTCCTCGCGGCGCACGCCCTCGACCCGTCCGCCGGTCCTCTCCCCCAAGGAGCTGGCCCTGACGAACGGCGCGAACGGCGTGACCCCGGTGGACACCGCGAAGACGCCGACGCCCGGCATCGAGGTCGCCCCGGAGGAGACCCCGGAGCCCTGACCTCGGCCCACCCGGAATGGAAGCCGCGCCCCCACAGGTTTTAGCCTGTGGGGGCGCGGCTCATTTCCGCGCATCGCAGCCCTACGGAACGAGGCACAGATGACCGACCCGGTGACGCTGGACGGCGAGGGCACGATCGGCGAGTTCGACGAGAAGCGCGCCCAGAACGCCGTACGAGAGCTCCTCATCGCGGTCGGTGAGGACCCGGACCGCGAGGGGCTGCGGGAGACGCCGGCGCGGGTCGCGCGGGCGTACCAGGAGATATTCGCCGGTTTGCGCCAGCAGCCCGAGGACGTCCTGACCACCACGTTCGACATCGGTCACGACGAAATGGTGCTGGTCAAGGACATCGAGGTGTATTCGACCTGTGAACACCACCTCGTCCCGTTCAGGGGCGTGGCGCACGTCGGCTACATCCCGTCGACCTCCGGCAAGATCACCGGTCTGTCGAAGCTGGCCCGTCTGGTCGACGTCTTCGCCCGGCGCCCGCAGGTCCAGGAGCGGCTGACGACCCAGGTCGCGGACTCGCTCATGGAGATGCTGGAGCCCCGAGGCGTCATCGTCGTCTTCGAGTGCGAGCACATGTGCATGTCGATGCGCGGCATCCGCAAGCCGGGCGCCAAGACCATCACGTCGGCCGTCCGCGGTCAGCTGCGCGACCCCGCGACCCGGAACGAGGCGATGAGCCTCATCATGGCCCGCTAGCTTTCCCCTGGCGCCGGCTTCCGCCCCGCTCGCGCCCTCAGGGGCCTCAGGGAGCGGTCAGGCCGCCGGGGAGGCGCCCGGGGTGTCCTCGTCCTCCGGGAGTTTGCAGACGCGCTCCAGGAAGAGGGCGGCCGCGATCACGCCGATGCCCGCGAGGACCGCGAAGCCGGCGTAGATCGCCTGGTCGCGGCGGGCCGGGATGTCCAGGGAGCCGAGCAGGAAGACGCCCGTACCGCCGTACATGCCCGAGACCAGCGCCGCGACCAGGGCGCTGGCCTGGCCGAAGACGACCGCGCGGGCCGCCATCAGCGGCTCGACGCCCTTCGCGCCGGGGCGCCGTTCGCGCTGGGCCTTGAGGCGGGAGCGGAGCGAGAGCGCCGTCGCGGTCAGGACGATGGCGATCGCGGCGAGGACGATCGGGGCGGCCAGCGGCACGCTCGGCAGGGTGCCCACCGCGTCCCAGAGCCGCGCGCCGCCCCAGGACAGGATGCCGGCCACGACGAACAGTCCGGCGAGCACCTTGAGCCGCAGTTGTTTCACCGGGTGTCCTTCGTCTCTACGTCCGGGTGGTCGGATCGATCTCTGACGAGACTAACGACTACTCGGGCAGACGGAGTTCCAGGTCGGCGCGCGGCACGACTCCTTCACGGCCGACCGTCGCGAGCAGCGCGGCGACCGTGCCGTGGCCGGGCAGCTGCGCCTCGGGGTCCACGTCGTGCCAGGGGGCGAGGACGAAGGCCCGCTCGTGGGCGCGGGGGTGCGGCAGGGTGAGGACGGGGTCGTCGGAGACCACGTCGGCGTAGGCCACGATGTCGACGTCGATGGTGCGGGCGCCCCAGCGCTCCTCGCGGATGCGGTGGAAGGCCTCCTCGACGGCGTGCGCCCGCTCCAGGAGGGAGGAGGGCGGAAGGGTGGTCTTCACCAGGGCGACGGCGTTGAGGTACGCGGGCTGGGTGCCGGGCTCGACGCCCCAGGGCTCCGTCTCGTAGACGCCGGAGACGGCCTTGACCCGGAGGCCGGGGGTGTCCTCGAGGGCGTCGACGGCGCCCTGGAGGGTCTCCAGGCGGTTGCCGAGGTTGGCGCCGAGGGCGATGACGGCCCATTTCGGGTTGGAGAGCGTCACGTCGGCGGCGTCGACCGCCTGGACGACGGAGGCCGGTACGGGCTGCACGGTGGGGTCGCTGTGCGTGACGTTCATACTCGGCTCCGGGTGATGGTGATGGTCACGTCGTCGAAGGGGACCGTGATGGGCGCGTCCGGCTTGTGGACGCACACCTCGACCTCCTGGACGCCGGTGTGCTTGAGGCACTGCTCGGCGATCCGCTCGGCGAGCGTCTCGATGAGGTCGACCGGTTCCCCCTGCACCACGTCGACGACTTCCTCCGCGACGACGCCGTAGTGCACGGTCTTCGTCAGGTCGTCGTCGGCGGCCGCGGGGCGGGTGTCCAGGCCGAGGACGAGGTCCACGATGAAGGTCTGGCCCTCCTCGCGTTCCTTGGGGAAGACGCCGTGGTGTCCTCGGGCCTTGAGGCCGCGCAGCGCGACACGATCCACGCGAATCACTCCTGCTGTCGTAGTTCTTGTGGCCACGCAGCCGGGTGCGGACGGCCGGGTGTCCATCGTCGAATCTACCTGCGGGCACCGACAGCGCGTGCCCACGGGGGCAGGGAGGCCGGGCCGCAGGGGCTGGGTGCGGCCCCTACCCAGGGCAGGGGGTTCCAATCCGCGGGGCCACCCGAAAGGCGCAGGATTCCGTCAGGCGCCTGGCTCCTCGTCCTCCTCGTCGTCGGATTCGGTGAGGACCGGGGAGCCGTGGTGGGACCAGATCCGCCAGCCCTCTGATGTGCGGCGGAACACATTGGTGGCGACCACCAGCTGGCCCACGAGGGGGCCCAGCTCGGCGCCGTCCTCGGCCGGTCCGCCGCTGAGGATGTTCTCGGTGCAGGTGACGACGGCCACGTCGCCGCCGAGGGAGACCTGGACGTCGGTCAGGAAGAACTGGATGTACTCGGTGTTCGCCATGATCAGGGCGTACGACCGGAGGACCTCCCCGCGGCCGGAGAGGACCGGCCAGCCGGGGTGGACGCAGGAGATCGGGGTGGCTCCGTCGTCGAGCCAGAGGGAGGAGACCTCCTCGAAGTCGCCGCGCTCCATCGCCTCGTAGAAGGCGGTGTTGGCGGCCTCGACCGCTTCGGTGTCGGTCCGGGGGGTCACGCGGCTCCCTCGACGGCTCTGGCGACCCGCACGGCGTCGGCGGTGGCGCGGACCTCGTGGACGCGGACGGCCCAGGCGCCCGCGTGGGCGGCGAGGGCGGAGACGGCGGCGGTGGCCGCGTCGCGTTCGCGGGCGGGGGGCGGGGCGGCGCCCTCGTGGGCCAGGACGTGGCCGAGGAAGCGTTTGCGGGAGGCGGCGACCAGAAGCGGGCGGCCGAGTGCGCGCAGTTCGCCGAGATGGGCGACGAGGGCGAGGTCGTGCGGGGCGTGCTTGGCGAAGCCGAGGCCGGGGTCGATGACGATCCGTTCGGGGTCGATGCCGCCGTCGACGACGGCTTCCATGCGCCGGCGCAGTTCGGTGACGACCTCGGTGACCACGTCCTCGTAGACGGCGAGGCGGTTCATGTCCTGGCTGAAGCCGCGCCAGTGCATGACGACGAAGGGGACGTCGGCGTCGGCGACGGTGGGGACCATCCGGGGGTCGGCGAGTCCGCCGCTGACGTCGTTGACGAGGGCGGCGCCCGCGGCGACGGCGGCGTGGGCGACGGAGGCGCGCATGGTGTCGACGGAGACGGTGACGCCCTCGGAGGCGAGGCCGCGGACGACGGGGACGACGCGGCGCAGTTCCTCGTCCTCGTCGACGCGGCTGGCGCCGGGCCGGGTGGACTCGCCGCCGACGTCGACGAGGTCGGCGCCTTCGGCGACGAGGTGGAGCCCGTGTTTGACGGCGGCCGTGGTGTCGAACCAGCGGCCGCCGTCGGAGAAGGAGTCGGGTGTCACGTTGACGACCCCCATGACCGCGCAGCGATCCCACTCCGGCAGGCCCCGGGCCGTGCCCCGTCCGCTCAACGTACTCATACGACCAGCCTAGGGGGTGTCTCGTCGGGGGGTACCCCGTCGGATCGCGCCGGGGGCCGATCAGGCGGCGCGGACCTCGTGGTCGGTCTGCGGGGCGATGATGTGGGCGCAGGGGCGGGGTGTGGCGGGGGTGCGGCGGCGGGCGAAGGGGCGGGGCAGGCCGAGGTCGACGAAGCCTTCGGCCTGCATGGCGGCGAAGCCGATGCGGGGGAGGTCGCGGCTCTTGCGGTAGACGACGAAGCGGGGTTCCCAGCGGGGCTGGAACTTGGCGTTGAACTTGTAGAGCGATTCGATCTGGAACCAGCGGGAGAGGAAGACGAGGAGTCCGCGCCAGAGGCGCAGGACGGGGCCGGCGCCGATCTTCTCGCCGCGGGCGAGGGCCGCACGGAACATGGCGAAGTTGAGGGAGACCCGGGCGATGCCGAGGCGGGGGGATTCCTGGAGGGCGGCGACGATGAGCAGCTCGTTCATGCCGGGGTCGGCGGAGCGGTCGCGGCGCATGAGTTCGAGGGACATGCCGTCCGTGCCCCAGGGGACGAAGTGGATGATCGCCTTAAGGTCGCCGTAGGGGCAGGGGGTGCCGTCGTCGTCGTTCTTGTGGGCGGTGGCTATGACGGCGTCGCCGTCGCCGGGGTCGCCGATGCGGCCGAGGGCCATGGAGAAGCCGCGTTCGGTGGTGGTGCCGCGCCAGTCGGCGGCGGCGCGGCGGACGCGTTCGAGTTCGCCGTCGGAGAGGTCACGGACGCGCCGGACTTTGGTGGTGTAGCCGTTGCGTTCGATGCGCTTCACCATCTGCCGCACATTGCGCATGGCGCGTCCGGAGAGGGAGAAATCCGCGACGTCCACCACCGCCTCGTCGCCGAGTTCGAGGGCGTCGAGGCCGGTTTCGCGGGTCCAGACGTGGCCGCCGGTCTCGGAGCAGCCCATGACGGCGGGGGTCCAGGAGTGGGCCTTGGCTTCGTCCATGAAGCGTTCGATGGCGCCGGGCCAGGCCTCGACGTCGCCGATGGGGTCGCCGCTGGCGAGCATGACGCCGGAGACGACGCGGTAGCAGACGGCGGCCTTTCCGCTGGGGGAGAAGACGACGCCCTTGTCGCGGCGGAGGGCGAAGTGGCCGAGGGAGTCGCGGGCGCCGTGCTTGTCGAGCAGGGCGCGGAGCCTGGTCTCGTCGTCCTCGGTGAGCCGGGCGGCGGGGTGCTCGGGGCGGAAGGCGAGGTAGATGGTGGTGAGGGCGGTGAGCATGCCGAGCGCGCCGAGGGAGTAGCCGACGGTCCAGTCGACGTCGCCGGTGTAGGCGACGGGGCCTTCGAAGCCGAAGAGTCCGTACAGGACGTGTTCGAGGCGGTCGGTGAGGCTGGGGCTGCCGACGACGCGCCGGGGGTGGGCGCTGACGATGACGAGGCCGAGGGCGAGCGAGCCGGCGCCCATGAGGACGAAGTTGGCGAGGGCCTTCCAGCGGCTGCGCGGGTCGGGCAGGGCGGCGAACTGGCCGCGGTGGCGCAGCAGGAGGGCGAGCAGGCCGAGGGAGAGCAGGGCGCCGACGAGGGAGTGGCGCCAGACGAACTGGGCGAGGGCGCCGAGCGGCAGGAGGACGACGGCGGCTCGCCAGGCGCGGCGCTTGTGGCGCTTGAGGCCGTGGGCGAGCAGCAGGAGCAGGACGCCGGCGCTGAGGGAGAGCGCGGCGGAGAGCGGTCCGAGCGTGCCGGGCAGGACTTCGGCCACGGCGTGCATGCGGCTGGTGCGGAATCGGGGGAAGACGCCCGCGGCGATGTCGATCAGGCCGATGAGCGTGCAGGCCGTGCCGACGAGCGAGGGGACCTTCTCCGGTCGAGGTCCGCGCATAATCCGGCGTACCCGATCCGGAACCGATCGTGATTTGTCCCCATCTACCGTGACAGACATCGCTTCCCGTGCTTCCCGTGATCCGCGAAAGATTTTTTGGTCCAGCGGCCGCGCGGTGGTCAGAAGCGGGCCGAGCCGGAGGTTTTGCGCCCTCTAGGACGGCTCCGCGGGGGAGCGGGTTCATTCGCGCACGGGAAATTCTCACGGAAGAAAGCTCGATCGACTCATGGGTCTCACCGGCAACAATGTTCTGGCGCTCGCCGTCGCGCTGGCTGTGGTGCTGTTCGCCGCCACGGTCTGGCTGTGGCCCCGGCTGGCCCGTGGGGGCTGGCGGGCCGTGCTGGGGCGGATCGGGCTGCTGCTCGCGACGCAGCTCGCGCTCTTCGCCTCGGTCGGGCTGGCGGCGAACAAGTCCTTCCTGTTCTACGGATCCTGGGCGGACCTCTTCGGGCAGGAGCAGGACCTCGGGGTCGTCGTGGACCACTCGGCCGGTTCCAAGGACATCAAGGTGGTGGGCACGCAGGCGGTGGACGTGCCCGGCGGCGGGCGTCCCTCGGTGGGCGGGCAGATCCAGAAGATCGTGATCGCGGGCGAGAAGTCGCGGATCGACTCCCCGGCGTACGTCTATCTGCCGCCGGAGTACTTCCAGCCGGCGTACGCGAAGAGCACCTTCCCGGCCTCGGTGGTGCTCACCGGCTACCCCGGTACGGCGGAGAACCTGATCAAGGGCCTGAAGTACCCGAAGACGGCGTTCCAGCAGGTCAAGGCGGGGAAGATGCGGCCGATGATCCTGGTGATGCTGCGGCCGACGGTGGCGCCGCCGCGGGACACCGAGTGCGTGGACATCCCCGGCGGGCCGAAGACGGAGACCTTCTTCGCCGAGGATCTGCCGAAGGCGGTCTCGGAGACGTACCGGGTGGGGACCGAGGCGCGGAACTGGGGCTTCATGGGGAACTCGACCGGGGGCTACTGCGCGCTGAAGATCGCTCTGCACCATCCGGACCGGTTCGCGGCGGGCGCGGGCTTCTCGGCGTACTACAAGGCGGCCGAGGACGTGACGACCGGCGACCTCTTCCACGGCGACGACAAGGCGCGCAAGCGGGCCGATCTGCTGTGGAGCCTGGACCACACACCGCGCGGGAAGTCGTCGTTCCTGGTGACCACCTCCCGGCAGGGCGAGGGGAACCTGAAGGGGACCCTCGACTTCGTCAAGAAGGTGAAGGCCCCGGCGCGGGTCTCCTCGATCACGCTGGACAGCGGCGGGCACAACTTCAACACCTGGAACAGGGAGATCCCGCCGGGCCTGGCGTGGATGAGCGGGCGGCTCAGCGCGAGCTGATCCCGGGGAGGGACCCCGGGCCGGGAACCGGGACCTTCCCAGAGGGCGCTTCGGGACCGGCCTCCGGGTCCGTCCCAGGGGCCGCTTCCGCGCCGGTCTCCGGGTCGGCCCGGGGGCGCGTCATGGAGTCGGAGTCGGGGTGCGGTCCGCTTCCGGCTTCGCTGGTGGCTCCGCTTCCGGAGTGGCGCCGCGCAGCGCGCGGTGGATCGCGGCCGGGGTCAGGACGCCCGCGTACCGGTCGCCGTGGGCCGGGTCGGTGACGGGGAGCCAGCCGGTGTCGTCCTGGAGGAGCGCGGCCAGTGCCTCCCGGAGGGAGGCCCCGAGCGGGACCGCGCGCGGGGCGGGGCGCGCGGGGGAGCCGGGGGACGGGACCCAGCCGTCCAGGCGTCCGTCGGCGTCGACGACGACCGCCCAGGGAGCGTCGAAGCCGTCGCCCGGGCGGCCCAGGACCGGCGGGTGTTCCAGCCGGCTCTCCTCGACGGGGGTGACGGAGAGCCGCTTGAGGCCGCGGTCCGCGCCGACGAAGTCGGCGACGTACGGGGTGGCGGGGGCGCCGAGCACCGTGGCCGGGGTGTCGAACTGCTCGATCGTGCCGTGGCCGTAGACGGCGATCCGGTCGCCGAGGCGGACGGCCTCCTCCAGGTCGTGGGTGACCAGCAGCACCGTCTTGCGGACCTGCGACTGCAGGCGCAGGAACTCGCTTTGCAGGTGCTCGCGGACCACCGGGTCGACCGCGCCGAAGGGTTCGTCCATGAGGAGGACGGGCGGGTCGGCCGCCAGCGCGCGGGCCACGCCGACGCGTTGGCGCTGGCCGCCGGAGAGCTGCTCGGGGTAGCGGTCGCCGTACGTCTTCGGGTCGAGGCCGACGAGGTCGAGGAGTTCGGCGGCCCGGGCGCGGGCCCGGGCGCGGGGGGCGCCGAGGAGGTGGGGGACGGTCGCGGTGTTGTCGAGGACCGTCCGGTGCGGGAAGAGGCCGACCTGCTGGATGACGTAGCCGATGCGGCGGCGCAGCCCGACGGGGTCGACGGTGGCTATGTCGGTGCCGTCGAGGAGTATGCGCCCCTCCGTCGGCTCGATGAGCCGGTTCACCATCTTCATCGTCGTGGTCTTGCCGCAGCCGGACGGGCCGACGAGCGTGACCAGTTCACCCTCGGCGACCTCGAAGGAGAGGTCCTCGACGGCGGTGGTGCCGTCGGCGTAGCGCTTGGTCACGTGCTCGAACCGGATCATGGTTCCCCATTCTGACCCCTCGCGGCCGGCCGCGTGTGAAGGGCGTGTTGCCGGAACGTGGCGGTCCTCGGCGATTTTCGGTGGCGGAGGCTAGGGTCGATCCATACGTACGTTCGGGCAAGCGGAGGGGTGAGGGGGAGGGATATGAGCACGTCGAACTGTCTGGTGACGAACGACTGGATCTGCGGCGAGTATCTGCGCACCCGGTCCCAGGAGTTGACGGAAGCGACGCTCCAGCACGTCGGCATGACGGCTGTGGCCGTGCTGATCGGGGTCGCCGTCGCCTTCCCGCTCGCCCTGCTCGTCCGGGCGCGGCCGCGGTTCGCCGGGCCGGTCCTGGGGCTGACGACCCTGCTCTACACCATTCCGTCGCTGGCCCTGTTCTCGCTGCTGCTGCCGTTCCTCGGCCTGTCCTCCGCGCTGGTGGTGACCGGGCTGGTGCTGTATTCGCTGACGATCCTGGTGCGGAACATCCTGGCGGGACTGGCGGCGGTGCCGGCCGAGGCCCGGGAGGCCGCGCGGGGCATGGGGTACGGCCCGGGCAGGATGCTGTGGGAAGTCGAACTGCCGCTGTCGTTGCCCGCCTTGATGGCGGGGATACGCATGGCGACGGTGTCCACGATCGCGTTGACGACGGTCGGGTCGATCGTCGGCCGGGGCGGGCTCGGCAATCTCATCGAGGACGCGCTGCCGACCTTCTTCAAGGCGCAGGTGCTCGCGGCCTCGGTCCTCTGCGTCCTGCTCGCGGTCGTCGCGGATCTGCTGCTCCTGGGGATCCAGCGGCTGCTCACGCCGTGGACGCGCATACGGACCGCGCCGGGAGGGGAGTGAGGTGGGGGTCGTGACGGACGCTTGGGCCTGGCTCGCCACCGGCGCGAACTGGGCGGGGGACGGCGGGATAGGGCACCGGCTCACCGAGCACGTGTACGTGAGCGGGCTCGCGCTGCTCATCGCGTGCGCGATCGCGCTGCCGCTCGGCCTGTGGCTGGGTCACCTCGGCCGGGGCGGCGCGCTCGCGGTCAACGTCTCCAATGTGGGACGGGCGGTCCCGGTCTTCGCCGTCCTCGCCCTGTTCATGGTGTCGCCGCTGCGGACCGCCGGTTACGTCCCGACCGTGATCGCCCTGGTGCTGTTCGCGATACCGCCGCTGCTGACCAACGCGTATGTGGGTATGCGGGAGGTGGACCGGGCGGTGGTGGAGGCCGCGCGGGGGATGGGGATGTCCGGCGGCCAGCTCTTCGCGAAGGTGGAAGTGCCCCTCGCCCGGCCGCTCGTCATGACGGGGCTGCGGTCCGCCGCCGTGCAGGTGGTGGCCACCGCGACCATCGCGGCGATGGTCGGCCAGGGGGGCCTCGGCCGGATCATCACCGCCGGGTTCAACACGTACAACACCCCGCAGGTGGTGGCGGGCGCCCTGCTCGTCGCCGCGCTCGCCCTCCTCGTGGAGGCCGTGCTGGTGGGAGCGGACCGGCTGCTGGGCCGGCGCGCTTGAGACGACGGAGAACGACTGGGATGGGTGATCTCGTGAGCAGGACCTCGCGTATCGCGGGTGCGGTGCTGGGCGTGGCGGCGCTGACCGCCGGGCTCGCCGCGTGCGGCGGCGACAGCCTGGAGAAGGAGAAGGCAGGCGGCGGAAGCGGTTCCTCCGGATCGGCGAAGGGCTCCCTGGTCGTCGGTGCCGCCGCGTTCACCGAGTCCAAGGTGCTCGCCGAGCTCTATGCCCAGGTGCTGGCGGACGCCGGATACTCCGCGTCCGTCACCACCGTGAAGAACCGCGAGCTGTACGAACCCTCGCTGGAGAAGGGCGAGATCGACATCGTCCCGGAATACGCCGCGACGATCGCCGAATTCCTCAACGCGAAGGCGAACGGGCCCAAGGCGCCCGAGGAGAAGCCGGTCGCCTCCGGTGACGCGGCGGCGACGGTGGAGGCGCTGAAGAAGCTCGCCGAGCCGCGCGGACTGAAGGTGCTCGCGTTCGGCGAGGCCGTCGACCAGAACGCCTTCGCGGTGTCGAAGGAATTCGCCGAGAAGAACAAGCTCACCAGTCTTTCCGATCTCGGTCGCGCCAAGCTGAAGGTGAAGATCGCGGCCGGTGATGAATGCACCGTACGGCCGTTCTGCGCCCCCGGCCTGAAGAAGACGTACGGGATCGACGTCACCGGCGTCGACCCCAAGGGCGTCGGCACCCCGCAGTCCAAGCAGGCGGTGAAGGACGGGGTGGACCAGCTGGTCCTGACCACCACCACGGACGCCACGGTCGACAGCTTCGGCCTGGTCTTCCTGACCGACGACAAGAAGCTGCAGAACGCCGACAATGTGCTGCCGGTGGTCAATGCCAAGGACGCCGGATCGCCCGAGATAGCCGCGGCGCTCGACAAGATCACAAAGGTCCTGACGACGGCCGATCTCGCCGAACTGAACCGCAAGGTGGACGCCGAGCGGGCGAAGCCGGAGGACGTGGCGAAGGCCTATCTGGAGTCGAAGGGGCTGGTCAAGAAGTAAGCCTCGGGTAAGGGGAGTCGGCCCGGCGCCACGGGGGCGCCGGGGAGGGGCGGTGGCGATGGCGAGAAGTGGCCAAGAGATTGCGGGGCCGACCCCCCATAGAGCGCTTACACACGGTAAATTTCAGGCCATGCCACGTGGACGCCACCGCCATTCCCCTCCCCTGCACAAGCTCCTGCCGCCCTCCGCGGTCGCCGGAGCGTCGGTCGTCTGTGCCGCGGGCGCCTGGTTGCTGGCGGATCCCGTGGTGCTGCGCGTCCTCGTCGCGGCGGCGGCCGCGACCGCCGTGACCGGCGCCGTCCTCATGCGCAGTTGGGACCGGAGCGCCGGCCGCCAGGTCGCCGAGCTGACCCGGGCGCGGGCCGCGGACCAGTGGAAGACCGAGGAGCGGATAGCCGAGCTCGAATCCGACATCGAGGAGTCCCGCGAGCTGCGCGCCAAGCTCGACGCGAAGCTCCGCGCCAAGCGGGTCGAGCTCGCCGGACTGCGCGGGGAGCACGCCGAGCTGCTGCGCCGGTACGCCACCGCCGAGACCGAGCGGGCCAGCGCGCTGGAGGGCCGCAGGCAGCTCGCCCTGGAGGCCGGCTCGCCCGCGAAGGCCCTTACGGCGGCCGGATCCACGCCGACGCCGGAGGCCTACCGCCAGGCCGCGACGGCGCTGCGCGACCTCACGCGCAACGCGGCGGCCCAGCAGGCCCGCCGGACCGTCGCGGCCGCCCGCAGCCGCGACCTCGCCGAGCGCGCCCGGGAGACGGAGGAGCCGCAGGGGAAGCACGCGGCGGCCGCCGGGACCGAGCAGCACGCTCACCCGTCGACCGCCTCCGCCGCCCCGACCGCCTCCGCAGCCCCGGCCGTCCGCGCCGTCCCGATCGCCGCCGCGATCGTGCCGTACGCCGCCCGCCGCCCCGTCCCGCGCCCCGAAGGCGGCTTCGACTTCTTCGGTACGAAGGCGGAGGACGCGATCGAGGCGGTGCAGGACACGGACCTCGCGGACGTGGTGGGCGAGGAGGTCCTGGCCACCGTGGCGCGGCACGCCCCCGAGCGGCGGGCGATCGGCCAGGTCATCGACCTCACCGCACACGACGAGACCGAGCAGCTCGACGTGGCGGAGCTGCGCGGCGCCGTCAACTCGTGACCGCGCCGGGGCCCCCGACCGGGTCCCACGCGCCGGCGGCCGACGGGGCCGTGGTCGGCCGGACGCAGGAGCCGGGTCCGGTCGTCGCGCTGTCCGGCGAGGAGACGGCCGCGCTGCGGGACGAGCTGATCGCCCTGTGCGCGCAGGCCTTCTGCGGACCGCCGTGGCACGACTCGCCGCGCGGGGCGCTGCGGACCGTACGGCGGCTGACCACCCGGGCGGACGGACAGCCCGGATTCCGCTGCGTCGCGGCCTTCGCACCGGACGGCGCCCTGGCCGGGTTCGCGGCCGGCTGGCCGGACGACGCCCTCTCCGGCGCCGAGGAGGCCTTCGAACTCGCCGAACTCGTCGTCGCCCCCGCCCACCAGGGCCGCGGTCTCGGCCGGGCCCTGCACGACGCGCTCCTGGCCACCGCCCCCGCGCCCCGCCTGCTGATGACGCTCGACGTCCCCGAGCTGCGCGGCCGTTACGAACGCTGGGGCTGGAGCGTGGCGGAACGACGGCGTCCGGAGAAGGACCCGAGGGACTTCGTCGTGATGCGCCACCCCTGACGGGGACCGCCCCGGGCGCGCCGCCTTCCCCTCGCGTCGGCGCCCCGCCCGGCTACTTGTCGATGTCGCCGACGACGAAGAACAGCGAGCCCAGGATCGCGACCATGTCGGCGACGAGGGTGCCGGGCAGCAGCTCGGTCAGCGCCTGGATGTTGTTGAACGACGCCGAGCGGAGCTTGAGCCGGTACGGCGTCTTCTCGCCCTTGGACACGAGGTAGTAGCCGTTGATGCCGAGCGGGTTCTCGGTCCACGCGTACGTGTGGCCCTCGGGGGCCTTGAGGACCTTCGGCAGCCGCTGGTTGACGGGCCCCGGCGGGAGGTCGGCGAGCCGGTCGAGACAGGCGTCGGCGAGGTCCAAGGAGTTGTGCGTCTGGTCCAGGAGGCACTCGAACCGGGCCAGGCAGTCGCCCTCCTCGCGGGTGACGACCTTCAGCGTGTCCGCCAGCTCGCCGTAGGCCAGGTACGGCTCGTCGCGGCGCAGGTCGAAGTCGACGCCGGAAGCGCGGGCGATGGGCCCGCTCACCCCGTACGCGTGGGCGGCCTCGGGGGTCAGGACGCCGACGTTCCGCGTACGGCCCCGGAAGATCTCGTTGCCGAGAACCAGCTTGTCGTACACGTCCATCCGCGACCGTACGTCGGCGACGGCGGCCCGGGCCCGGTCCTGCCAGCCGGCCGGAAGGTCCTCCTTCAGGCCGCCGACCCGGTTGAACATGTAGTGCATCCGGCCGCCGGAGACCTCCTCCATCACCGCCTGGAGCTCCTCGCGCTCCCGGAAGGCGTAGAACACCGGCGTGATCCCGCCCAGTTCGAGGGGGTACGAGCCGAGGAACATCAGGTGGTTGAGCACCCGGTTCAGCTCGGCGAGCAGGGTCCGCAGCCAGACGGCGCGCTGCGGGACCTCCATGCCGAGCATCCGCTCCACGGCCATGACGACGCCGAGTTCGTTGGAGAAGGCGGAGAGCCAGTCGTGGCGGTTGGCGAGCATGATGATCTGGCGGTAGTCGCGCGCCTCGAAGAGCTTCTCGGCGCCGCGGTGCATGTACCCGATGACCGGCTCGGCGTGCCGGATGACCTCGCCGTCCAGGACCAGCCGGAGACGGAGCACACCGTGGGTCGAGGGGTGCTGCGGCCCGATGTTCAGCACCATGTCGGTGCTCTCCGCCGCCCCGCCGATTCCGACCGTCGTCTCCGTCATGGGGACAGTATCCCTGCCCCGCTCCCGGCCTCGGGAGGCCGCACCTCGTGGATCAGCCACAGGAAGTCGCCGAGCCCGCCACGCGCGGTCAGCTCCGCCGCCTCGCCCGCCGAGGCGAGCGCCCGGACGTACCCGGCCGGGTCGGTGGACGCCAGCGCCAGCGGCGGCCGGTCGGCCCGCACCCCGAGCCGGTGCAGGGCCTCCCGCTGCGTGACCGGCTCCCCGGACCGCGCGAGACCGCCCGCGCCGACGACCTCCCCGGACCGCGCGAGACCGCCCGCGCCGACGACCTCCCCGGACCGCGCGAGACCGCCCGCGCCGACGACCTCCCCCGACCCGGAGCCGGCCCCCTGCCCGGCGCCCCCGCCCGCGACGCCTACGCCCGCCTCCCCGCCGCCGGGGCCGCCGCCCCGCGCCGCGAGGGCCCGTTCGCCCGCTGCGGCCACCGCGTCCATCGCCACGTGCGCGGTCAGGTCGCACGAGCCGTCCGGCACGGGCTCCACCTCGCGCCCCGCCCGGAAGCCGGTCAGCGTCCCGAAGGGCGGCCGGGCCTCCCGTAGATGCGCGTAGTCCACCGCGACCGCGAGACCGGCCTCCAGGGCGCCCACCGCCCCCGCCCACGCCTCGTCCCGCGTCCGCCCGATCTCGGCCCGCCCGCCCGGCTCGCGCAGCGGCCACCACCGCTCCAGCCACAGCGCGTCCGGGCCCTCCACCGCCCCGCCGAGGCGTTCCGTACCGTCGGCCCGCACCTCGACGTACCGGGCCGCGCCCGACTCGTCCGCCTGGGCGAGGTCGACGGGGACGTTGTCGAGCCATTCGTTGGCGAAGAGCAGCCCGCGCACCCCCTGCGGCACCCGGTCCGTCCACACGATCCGCGGGTCGAGCCCCTCCGGCCGGGCGGCGCGCTCCACCCCGTACGCGCGGACCGAGAGCCCCGTCGGAGCGACGGCCGCCAACACCCCCGTCAACAGCTCCCCGCGCCCCGCGCCCACGTCCACCAGCGCGATCTCGTCCGTGCCGAGAGCACGCGCCGTCCGCGTCAGCAGAGCGGCGACCGCGCCGGCGAAAAGCCGGGAGGCGTGCACCGAGGTACGGAAGTGCCCGGCCGGGCCCTCGGGGCGCAGATAGAAGCCGCCCGGCCCGTACAGCGCCCCCTCGGTGGCCTCCCGCCAGCCCCGCCAC
Organism: Streptomyces sp. NPDC008121; assembly: GCF_042957155.1. Lineage (NCBI taxonomy): Bacteria > Bacillati > Actinomycetota > Actinomycetes > Kitasatosporales > Streptomycetaceae > Streptomyces > Streptomyces sp. NPDC008121. The sequence goes on from NZ_JBIBHT010000004.1 coordinate 651,709, forward strand.
CCCTGCCATTGACACGTCTCATCCGTCACGGGCTCCAGTCTCCACCTTGGGGAGTACGGGCCTCGCGTCAAGGATCGACCCCACGGTTGACCCCTGCACCTATCCGCCTTCCCTACGCTGGGTCACGTGCAGCGCCTCTACGACTTCATCCGCAGACACCCGACGGGCGTCGACACCTTCTGGGCGTTCGTCCTCCTCGGGTTCTCCCTGCTGTGGGTCGGGTCGACCTATCCGGCGGTCGACCATCCCGTCGCGTACGGCGTCGTCGCCCTGCTGTTCGGCGTCGTCGTCGCGCTGCGCCGCCGCGAGCCCACGAAGATGCTGCTCCTCGCGTTCACGGTGTCGGTGGCCCAGCTCGTGTTCGACGTGATGCCGTTCTTCGCGGACTTCGCGACCCTGCTGATCATCTACACCGTCGCCGCCCACGACGGCCCCCGCTGGGCCTCCCGCCTGGCCCTGGCCGGCGGTCTGAGCGCGGCCACGCTCTCCATGCTCAGGTGGCCGTCGGACGCCCCGGACTCCGCGATCGCCGTCGTCTTCTTCACGGTGATGATGACCGTGCCGTTCGCCCTCGCCTGGGTCCTCGGCGACTCCCTGCGCACCCGCCGCGCCTACTTCGCGCAGCTGGAGGAGCGCGCCACCCGCCTGGAACAGGAGCGCGAGGCGCAGGCCAAGGTCGCCGTCGCCGCCGAACGCGCCCGGATCGCCCGCGAGCTGCACGACGTCGTCGCCCACAACGTCTCGGTGATGGTGGTGCAGGCCGACGGCGCCGCCTACGTCCTGGACGCCTCCCCCGACACCGCCAAGCAGGCGCTGGAGACCATCTCCTCCACCGGCCGCCAGGCGCTCGCCGAGATGCGCCGCCTCCTCGGCATCCTGCGCACCGGCGAGCACCAGGAGGCGGGGGAGTACGTGCCCCAGCCCGACGTCGAGCAGATCGAGGACCTGGTGGACCAGGTCCGCAGGGCCGGACTGACCGTCGACTTCCGGGTCGAGGGCACGCCCCGCCCGCTGCCGAGCGGCGTCGAGCTGACCGCGTACCGGATCGTCCAGGAAGCCCTCACCAACACCCGCAAGCACGGCGGTCCCGACGCCGGGGCCAGCGTCCGGCTGGTCTACTTCGACGACGGCCTCGGCCTGCTCGTCGAGGACGACGGGCGGGGCGCGACCACGGAGATGTACGAGGACGGCGGCGCCGACGGGCGGGGCCACGGCCTGATCGGCATGCGGGAGCGGGTCGGCATGGTGGGCGGCACCCTGGACGCGGGACCGCGCCCCGGGGGCGGCTTCCGCATCAGCGCCCTGCTCCCGCTGAAACCCGCGCACTGACCGGCCCGCGCCCCGGGCCCGCCCGCCACCCCGCCGACCATGAGCCCGTCCGCCACCCCCTAGAGGACCTGAGGAAACACATGTCCATCCGCGTGATGCTCGTCGACGACCAGGTGCTGCTGCGCACCGGCTTCCGCATGGTGCTCGCCGCCCAGCCGGACATGGAGGTCGTGGCCGAGGCGGGCGACGGCGTGGAGGCGCTGGAGGTGCTGCGGTCCACGGCCGTGGACGTGGTGCTGATGGACGTGCGCATGCCGAAGCTGGACGGGGTCGAGGCGACCCGCCGGATCTGCGCGCAGCCCGGCGCGCCCCGGGTGCTGATCCTGACCACGTTCGACCTCGACGAGTACGCCTTCTCCGGGCTGAAGGCGGGCGCGAGCGGCTTCATGCTGAAGGACGTGCCGCCGGCCGAACTGCTGGGCGCGATCCGCTCGGTGCACAGCGGGGACGCGGTGGTGGCCCCGTCGACCACGCGCCGGCTCCTGGACCGCTTCTCCCCGATGCTGCCGTCGTCGGGGAAGGAGCCGCAGCACAAGCAGATCGACCGGCTCACCGACCGGGAGCGCGAGGTGATGCTGCTGGTGGCGCAGGGCCTGTCGAACGGCGAGATCGCCGCGCGGCTCGTGCTCTCCGAGGCGACGGTCAAGACGCACGTCGGCCGCATCCTGACCAAGCTGGAGCTGCGCGACCGGGTGCAGGTCGTCGTCCTCGCGTACGAGACGGGCCTGGTCCGGGCGGGCGGCGGGGCGGGCTGAGGACCGGCCGTGCCGCTGCGGTCCGACGGCTCCTTCGGCGGCGGCAGGACGCAGACGCCGTGCGAGCCGGACACCCCCTAAGGCAGGTGGGCCAGGAAGGCGGCCACCGCCTCCCGGACGTCCCGCTCCGTCCAGGCGAGGCCCGGCTCGCCGACCGTCACCTCGGTCACCGCCACGCCCGGCGGGCCGCCCGGGCCCGGAGGGGACCAGCGGCGGAAGAGCACCGTGCCCGTCTCCTCCGTCAGGGCCAGGGACGCCGCCGTCAGAGCCTCCGGGGCGTACGGGAGCCACACCTGGAACTGGTGGGTGTGCGGGGTCCCGGGGTGCACCCGGAACCAGGGGACCCCCGCCTCCGTGAGGCCGGCCCGCAGGCCGTCCGCCACCACGCGCGCGTGGGCCACGTACGACGGCAGCCTCGGCAGCTCCAGGGCGAGCCCGCGCAGCGCGGCCACCGCCGCCGGGAACTGCTGGAAGGGCAGCCCGCCGTAGCGATGGCGCCAGACCCGGGCCTCGTCCATCACCTCCTCCGGGCCGGCCAGCGCGGCCCCCGAGATCCCGCCCAGGGACTTGTAGAAGGACACGTACACGCTGTCGGCGAGGCCGGCGATCTCCGGCAGCTCGCGCCCGAAGTGAGGGGCGCACTCCCACAGGCGCGCGCCGTCGACGTGCACCACTGCGTCCCGCTCGCGGGCCGCCTCCACCACGTCCACGAGCTCGTCCCAGGTCGGCAGCACGAACCCCGCGTCCCGCAGCGGCAGCTCCAGCATCAGCGTCCCGAACGGCTCCGGGTGGTCCCGCACCTCCTCGGCCGTCGGCAGGCGGGGCTCGTCCGTCAGCCGCACCGTGCGCAGCCCGCTCACGGCGCTCAGCGCGCCGCCCTCGTGCACCTCCGGATGGGCGAGCGGGTGCAGGGCGACCACCGGGTTGCCGGTCCGCCCCGACCAGCAGCGCAGGGCCACCTGCTGGGCCATCGTGCCGGTCGGGAAGAAGACCGCCGCGGGCAGGCCGAGCACCTCCGCGACGCGCTGTTCGACCTCCTCGACCGGGCCGTCGCCGTACACGTCGGGCGGTAGCCCGGCGCAGCCGTCGGCGTCCGCCCAGTCCGCCAGCTCGCGCAGCCGCCGCCCGACCGTCGTCTCGACCGGGGAGGACGACAGCCGCCGGGCGGCGGCGCCCCACACGCGTGCCCGGTGCCGCCGGGCCTCCTGCTCGCTCATGCTCCGATCATCACACCGCCGCCCATGCCCTGTGGACAGCCACGGAGAGGGGCGAAACGCTGGCGTAGCATGACGAGAAATCGTCCGGTACCCCCCGCGGACTGGAACGGAAGGCCGTTGCCGCGTGAACCAACCAGCAGAAGCCCGAGCGGAAGACCGCCCCGCCCGACTCACCGTCGGAGTGGTGGGAGCCGGCCGTGTGGGGCCCGCCCTCGCCGCCGCCCTGCGGCTCGCGGGACACCGCCCCGTCGCGGTCTCCGCGGTCTCCGACGCGTCCGTCCGCCGCGCCGCCGCCCTCCTTCCCGACGTGCCGGTCATGTCGCCGGCCCAGGTCCTCGCCCACGCCGACCTGGTCCTGCTGACCGTCCCCGACGACGCCCTGCCCGGCCTCGTCGAGGGCCTGGCCGACACCGGAGCCGTCCGTCCCGGACAGATGCTGGTGCACACCTCCGGGCGGTACGGCGTGAACGTCTTGGCGCCCGCCCGGCGGGCCGGCGCCCTGCCGCTCGCCCTGCACCCGGCCATGACCTTCACCGGGACCTCCGTCGACGTGCAGCGCCTGGCCGGCTGCTCCTTCGGCGTCACCGCCCCCGAGGAGCTGCGGCTGGCCGCCGAGGCCCTGGTCATCGAGATGGGCGGCGAGCCGGAGTGGATCCGCGAGGAGTCCCGCCCGCTCTACCACGCGGCCCTCGCCCTCGGCGCGAACCACCTGGTCACGCTGGTCGCCCAGTCCATGGAGCTGCTCCGTACGGCCGGGGTCGCCGCGCCCGACCGGATGCTCGGCCCGCTCCTGGGCGCCGCCCTGGACAACGCCCTGCGCTCCGGCGACGCGGCTCTGACCGGCCCCGTCGCGCGCGGTGACGCCGGTACGGTCGCCGCCCATGTCGCCGAGCTGCGCGAGCACGCGCCCGCCGCCGTCGCCGGCTATCTGGCGATGGCCCGTACGACCGCCGACCGGGCGCTCGCGCACGGCCTGCTCAAGCCCGAGCTGGCCGAGGATCTGCTGGGCGTGCTCGCCGAGGGAGAGTCCCGATGAGCCCCACGCCGCCCGTCCCGCCGCTCCCGCCGGAGCCCTCCGGCGCCCCGGGGCCCGCCGCCCCGGCCGGCCCCCGCCCCGCCGGCTCGTTCGCCCCCGTGCGCACCGCCGCCGAGCTGCACGCCCTGCCGGGTCGCGGGCGGCGTGCCGTCGTGATGACCATGGGCGCCCTCCACGACGGCCACGCCACCCTCGTCCGTACCGCCCGGGAGACCGTCGGACCCGACGGGCTGGTCGTCGTCACCGTCTTCGTCAACCCCCTCCAGTTCGGCGCAGGCGAGGACCTCGACCGGTATCCGCGCACGCTGGAGGCGGACCTCGACACCGCCCGCGCGGCGGGGGCCGACGCCGTCTTCGCGCCCTCCGTCGAGGAGGTGTACCCCGGCGGGGAGCCCCAGGTCCGGATCACCGCCGGACCGATGGGGGAGCGCCTGGAAGGCGCCTCCCGTCCCGGGCACTTCGACGGCATGCTCACCGTCGTCGCCAAGCTCCTCCACCTCACCCGCCCCGACGTGGCGTTCTTCGGCCAGAAGGACGCCCAGCAGCTGGCGCTGATCCGCCGCATGGTCCGCGATCTGAACTTCCCCGTGGAGATCGTCGGCGTGCCGACCGTCCGCGAGCCCGACGGCCTCGCGCTCTCCAGCCGCAACCGCTATCTCTCCACCGCCGAGCGCCACACCGCCCTCGCCCTGTCCCGGGCGCTGTTCGCCGCGGCCGACCGGCTCGCCGCCCAGCAGGCACTCTGCGCGCGTGCCGCCTCCCTCCCCGGCTCGGAGAGCCGGGCCGAGGCGCTGTCGCGGCTCGGCGAGGCCCGCGCCGCCGCCGACGCGCACGCCGTCGCGCAGGCGACGGACAGGGCCGGCGCCGACGCCGTGCGGGCCGCGGCCCGTTCGGTGCTCGACGACGCGGCGAAGGCCGAGCCGCCGCTCGCCCTGGACTATCTGGCCCTCGTCGACCCGGCCGACTTCACCGAGGTCGCCGACGGCCACGACGGCGAGGCGATCCTCGCCGTCGCCGCGCGCGTCGGCGCCACCCGGCTGATCGACAACCTCCCGCTGACCTTCGGAGCCACCAAGTGACCGGTATACGGCTGCACGCGCCCGCCCCAGGCTGGGCCATCGACGCCGATGTCGTCGTGGTCGGCTCCGGCGTCGCCGGGCTGACCGCCGCCCTGCGCTGCACCGCCGCGGGACTGCGTACGGTCGTCGTCACCAAGGCCCGCCTGGACGACGGTTCCACCCGTTGGGCCCAGGGCGGGATCGCCGCCGCGCTCGGCGACGGCGACACCCCCGAGCAGCACCTGGCCGACACGCTCGTCGCCGGTGCGGGACTCTGCGACGAGCAGGCCGTGCGCGCCCTCGTCACCGAGGGCCCCGACGCCGTCCGCCGGCTGATCGCCACCGGCGCCGACTTCGACAAGGACGCCGACGGGGAGATCGCCCTGACCCGCGAGGGCGGCCACCACCGGCGCCGTATCGCGCACGCCGGCGGGGACGCCACCGGCGCCGAGATCTCCCGCGCGCTCGTCGAGGCCATCCGCGACCGGGCGGTCGCCACCATCGAGCACGCCCTCGTCCTGGACCTCCTCCACGACGCCGAGGGCCGCACCGCCGGGGTGACGCTGCACGTCATGGGCGAGGGCCAGCACGACGGCGTCGGCGCCGTCCACGCCCCGGCCGTGGTCCTGGCCACCGGCGGCATGGGCCAGGTCTTCTCCGCCACCACCAACCCGGCTGTCTCCACCGGCGACGGCGTCGCGCTCGCCCTGCGGGCCGGCGCCGAGGTCTCCGACCTGGAGTTCGTGCAGTTCCACCCGACCGTGCTCTTCCTGGGCGCCGACGCCGAGGGCCAGCAGCCGCTGGTCTCCGAGGCGGTGCGCGGCGAGGGCGCCCACCTCGTCGACGCGGACGGCGTCCGCTTCATGCTCGGGCAGCACGAGCTGGCCGAGCTGGCGCCCCGGGACATCGTCGCCAAGGCGATCATGCGCCGGACGCGGGAGCGGGGCACCGAGCACATGTACCTCGACGCCCGCCACTTCGGCGCCGAGATGTGGGAGAACCGCTTCCCGACGATCCTGGCCGCCTGCCGCGCCCACGGCATCGACCCGGTGACCGAGCCGATCCCCGTCGCCCCCGCCGCGCACTACGCCTCCGGCGGCGTCCGGACGGACCTGCGGGGCCGCACGACCGTCCCCGGTCTGTACGCCTGCGGCGAGGTCGCGTGCACGGGCGTGCACGGCGCCAACCGGCTCGCCTCGAACTCGCTCCTGGAGGGCCTGGTCTTCGCCGAGCGGATCGCCGAGGACATCGCCGCGCGGGCCGCCGCCGCGACCGCCACCCCCGCACCCGCCCCCGCGGCACAACCGGCACCCGACCGCGCCCCCGTCGTCGTGCCGCTGCTCGACCCCGCGGCGCGGACGGCCATCCAGCGGATCATGACCGCCGGCGCCGGGGTCCTGCGTTCCGAGGCCAGCCTGCGCGAGGCCGCCGGCGCGCTCGACGCCCTGCACATCGGCGCCGTCGCCGACGGCTCGGCCGACCGGAAGTCCGCCGAGCCCGGCACGGAGTCCTGGGAGGCCACCAACCTCCTCGCCGTCGCCCGCTTCCTGGTCGCCGCCGCCCACCGCCGCAAGGAGACCCGCGGCTGCCACTGGCGCGAGGACCACCCCGAGCGCGACGACCAGGCCTGGCGCCGCCACCTCGTCGTGCGCCTCGCCCCGGAGCGGACCCTCGACGTCCGGCTCACCGACAGCCAAGACTTCCCCCCTACCGCCGCCGACGCCCCCAGGGAGCCGTAACCGTGAGCACGCCGAGCACCCCCGAAGAAGAACGCCCGCAGCCCGTGGACGTACCCCTGATCCAGATCAGCGCCCCCGCCGAGAGCGCGGGCGGCTGCGGCGAGGGATGCGGCTGCGCCGAGGGCGACGAGGTGTACGAGTGCGGTCTCGACCCCGCCCTCGCCCAGCTGCTCGCGGACGCCGGTCTCGACCCCGTGCAGGTGGAGGACATCGCCCACCTGGCCATCGAGGAGGACCTCGACGGCGGCGTGGACGTGACGACGGTCGCGACCGTCCCCGAGGACGCCGTCGCCACCGCCGACTTCACCGCCCGCGAGGCGGGCGTAGTGGCGGGCCTGCGGGTCGCCGAGGCGGTCCTGTCCATCGTCTGTACGGAGACCTTCGAGGTCGAGCGGCACGTGGAGGACGGCGAGCGGGTCGAGGCGGGCCAGAAGCTGCTGTCGGTCACCACCCGCACCCGCGACCTGCTCACGGGCGAGCGGAGCGCGCTGAACATCCTGTGCCGTCTCTCCGGCATCGCCACCGCCACGCGCGCGTGGGCGGACGTCCTGGAGGGCACCCGGGCCAAGGTCCGCGACACCCGCAAGACGACCCCGGGCCTGCGCGCCCTGGAGAAGTACGCGGTGCGCTGCGGCGGCGGCGTCAACCACCGCATGTCGCTGTCGGACGCGGCCCTGGTGAAGGACAACCACGTGGTGGCCGCCGGCGGTGTGGCGCAGGCGTTCAAGGCCGTGCGGGAGCTGTTCCCCGAACTGCCGATCGAGGTCGAGGTGGACACGCTGCACCAGGTCCGCGAGGTCCTGGACGCGGGCGCCGACCTGATCCTGCTGGACAACTTCACCCCGCTGGAGACCGAGGAGGCCGTCGCCCTGGTCGACGGCCGGGCCGCCCTGGAGTCCTCCGGCCGTCTGACGCTGGAGAACGCCGCGGCCTACGCGGCGACCGGCGTGGACTATCTCGCGGTGGGCGGCCTCACGCACTCCTCCCCGATCCTGGACATCGGCCTCGACCTGCGCGACGCCTCCGAGGCGGCTGTCTGATGCTGCTCACCATCGACGTCGGCAACACGCACACCGTCCTCGGTCTCTTCGACGGCGAGGAGATCGTCGAGCACTGGCGCATCTCGACGGACCCGCGCCGCACGGCCGACGAGATGGCGGTCCTGCTGCAGGGCCTGATGGGCATGCACCCGCTGCTGGGCGTGGAGCTGAGCGACGGCATCGAGGGCATCGCGATCTGCGCGACGGTCCCCTCGGTCCTGCACGAGCTGCGCGAGGTGACACGGCGCTATTACGGCGACGTCCCGGCCGTCCTGGTCGAGCCGGGCGTCAAGACGGGCGTGCCGATCCTCACGGACAACCCCAAGGAGGTCGGCGCGGACCGCATCATCAACGCGGTCGCGGCGGTCGAGCTCTACGGCGGTCCGGCGATCGTGGTCGACTTCGGCACGGCGACGACGTACGACGCGATCACCGCCCGCGGCGAGTACGCCGGTGGGGCGATCGCGCCGGGCATCGAGATCTCGGTCGAGGCGCTGGGCGTGCGCGGGGCCCAGCTCCGCAAGATCGAGCTGGCCCGGCCGCGCAGTGTGATCGGCAAGAACACGGTCGAGGCGATGCAGTCGGGCATCGTCTTCGGCTTCGCGGGCCAGGTCGACGGCGTGGTGGCCCGGATGAAGCGGGAGATCGTGGGCCGGGAGGGCGACCCCTCGGACGTGACGGTGATCGCGACGGGCGGTCTGGCCCCGATGGTCCTGGGCGAGTCGACGGAGATCGACGAGCACGAGCCCTGGCTGACCCTGATCGGCCTGCGCCTGGTGTACGAGCGGAACGTCTCGCGGATGTAGCGCGCCGGGTCCGGTGTGGCGGGGCGGGGGGCAACGCGCCCGAGGATGATCGGTAAACGAAGTTTGTCCGATTAGCGCGTATTGTCACCTCATGCCCACGCCATACGGATCCCGCGGCGGCATGGCGTTCAGCGCGGACGAGCTGCGTGTGCTCCGCCGCGCCCTTGCCACCGCCCTCAACCCCGCCCCCCTCCAGGACGAGGACGTCCAGGACTGTCTGCGCCTCGCCGAAGCCGTGGACGACGCCGTCCGCGAGGCCGGCCGACTGCGCGCCTTCCTCCTGGCCGACCTGGCCCGCTACCGCGAGGCCCTGCCCGGCTCGCTCCCCGGCTATCTGGAACTCCTCCAGGACGCCCTCGCCGCCGGGTACGACCCCGGCGCCGACGACCTCGCCGCCCTGCGGGCCCTGCGCGGCAACCCCCGCGCCGCGGCGCTCCTGGAACGCTGCCGGATCCTCGCGGAGCGCTCCGTCCGCGCCCGGCTGGCCCGGGTCACCCAGACGGTCGTGGCCACCGCCCCCCGGCCCCGCGCCCGGCTGTTCGCCCTGCCCGGCGGCCGCGCCGCCGACGAGCCGAAGCCGACACCGCCGCCCACCCCCACCGAGCGCCCGGTCCCCAAGCCCTCCGAGGTGTTCCCGCCGCGCCGTCGCCCCGTGCCCCCGCCCCCGCCCGAGGAACGCGCCGCCGGATAGCTACTCTGGACGCCATGGACTACGTATCCGCGCTCGTGCCCCCGGTCGTGATGGCCGCGTTCTTCATCGCTCTCGTGGTCACCATCGTCAAGAGCCAGGGCGGCCCGAACAAGGCCAAGGAGGACGCGGCCGTGGACGCCGCCCTCGCCCGCACCGAGGCCGCCCGCCAGGCGGACGGCTCCCCCTCCTGACCGACGGGGCCGCCCCGCGGCCCCGTGTCCGTGGCGCCCCCGAGGACGTACGCCCGCTATAGCGGCGTACGTCCTTTTTGTTGCGTTTCCTACGTCAATAACCGGTGCTCCCGGCCTCTCCCACTATGGTGGCGATGTGCCCCGTCAATTGGGAGAACTCGAAGACGCCGTCATGACACGCGTCTGGCAATGGAACCGCCCGGTGACCGTCCGGGAAGTCCTGGAGGATCTCCAGCAGGAACGGTCCATCGCCTACACCACCGTCATGACCGTCATGGACAATCTCCATCAGAAGGGCTGGGTACGGAGGGAAGTCGACGGCCGCGCCTATCGATATACCGCCGTCTCCACCCGCGCCGCCTACTCCGCCGCCCTCATGAACGAGGCCTGGTCCCAGAGCGACAACCCGGCCGCCGCCCTCGTCGCCTTCTTCGGGATGATGTCCTCGGAACAGCGCGAAGCGCTCAACGCCGCCATCCGCATCGTCGGCCACAACACCGTCGACGCGCCGCCCGCACCGGCCGAGGGTGCCGAGGGGACCGAGGGCCCGGGGCGATAACGTCCCCCCATGCCGTCGTCCCCCGCCACCACGCCCCCTTCGAAAGCCGTCACCGTACGCCGGGCCCGCACCAGCGACGTCGCCGCGGTCCGCCGCCTTGTCGACCCCTACGTCGGCCGCGGCATCCTGCTCGACAAAGCGACCGTGACGCTTTACGAGGACATCCAGGAGTTCTGGGTCGCCGAACGCGACGAGGACGCGGTCGTCGTCGGATGCGGCGCACTCCACGTCATGTGGGAAGACCTCGCCGAAGTGCGCACTCTGGCGGTCGATCCCGAGTTCAAGGGCGGCGGCGTCGGACATCAGGTGCTCGACAAGTTGTTGCACACCGCCCGATGGCTCGGGGTGCGCCGGGTATTCTGCCTGACCTTCGAAGTCGACTTCTTCGCGAAGCACGGCTTCGTCGAGATCGGCGAGACTCCGGTCGACGGAGATGTCTACAGCGAGCTCCTGCGTTCCTATGACGAGGGTGTCGCCGAGTTCCTGGGTCTCGAACGAGTGAAGCCGAACACCTTGGGCAACAGCCGGATGCTTCTGCACCTGTGACCGTATCGATCGCCGGGAACCCTAAGTCCGATCCCTATGTCCGAATCGCGCACGTTTCCCGCGTTCCCGGGCTTCTGAACCTCTGCCAGGGGTTTGTGTTTTTCCGGGAAAAGCGGTTTCCTTTCCGCGTACTGCATTTTCGATGAAAGGAAATCCGGTGGCACAGAAGGTTCAGGTCCTTCTTGTCGATGACCTCGACGGTGTCGAGGCGGACGAGACCGTGACGTTCGCGCTGGACGGCAAGACCTACGAGATCGACCTCACCACCGCCAACGCGGACAAGCTCCGCGGCCTGCTCGAGCCGTACACCAAGAGCGGCCGGCGCACCGGTGGCCGCAGCGCCGGTACGCGGGGCAAGGGCCGGGTCGCCGCCGGCGGCAGCCCGGACACGGCGAAGATCCGCGCCTGGGCGAAGGAGAACGGCTACAACGTGAACGACCGCGGCCGGGTGCCCGCGGAGATCAAGGCGGCCTACGAGGACGCGAACCGCTGACCCGTCGGCTGCCTGGACGCCGGGACCCGCGTCCGGGCGGACAGCAGCCGCGCCCGGTGGCACGCCCCGGCGGCGGCCGCCACGAGCCGTACGAGACAGGGGGCGCCGGCATCGCCCCGCACGGCGGTCCGCAGGGCCGGCAGCGAGGACTCCACCTCGCGGCCGGGCTCCGGAGCCCGCAGCCACACCGCGGCGCCCGGCGCGCCGGAACCGCTCCGTCCTGGGGGGACGGGCGCGGTCATCCGGCCGCCCGCGCCCAGCGCCACGAGATCCAGCGTGATCCCGCCCCAGTCCAGCCAGTCGAGCAGGCCGGGCAGCTCCTCCGCGGCGCCCGCGGCGACCAGGAGCCGCATCCGGCGCCCCATGAGGGCCACCGGGCCCGTGGCGTCGCCCATCCTGCGCAGCACCTCGCGGCCGGCCACGGCGGGCATCTCCAGGACGTCGAAGCGCACCCCTGTCACCAGCTGTACCGGCGGCCCCTCGACGGTCGACCAGCCCAGAACGTGCTCGTACCACCGCGCGGGGCTGTCATCGAGCGGCGAACGGGGCGGCGGGACGGTGAAGGCCATACCCCGGGAACTCCCTCCGGGACGCGTTGGTTACGCCCCGGGCTGACACAGCGTCGCCGGTCGACTGCACCGAGTGTCCTTGTTGAGGGCGTACGGGTGCATTCGAGAGCGCAAGGTTGTTCGCCCGTAGCGGAGACAACCGGGGTCCGCCGCATGGAGTGTCAGTCCTTACGGGTAAGACATTCCTAGTGGGGAGGGGCGACTCGCAGGCTTTGGCGTCTCACGTTCGCCATCGGCGTACAGAAGCCGGGGCTAACAGCTTGGCCTGCGGGAACATCGTCTCGCACCATCGGGTTGGAGCATTTGTCGGCTGTTCGGCAGCAGGTCTCCCCGCCAGAGAGGGGGTGATCCGGACGGATGTCGGCAGTTGGAATGAGCGGTCCCCGCTTGCGGGACTAAGCTGCGGAAGGACAGGGAGGGGATCGACCCCTAACTGACTGACCGCTCTGAGGAGCGATTAACGATGTTCGAGAGGTTCACCGACCGCGCGCGGCGGGTTGTCGTCCTGGCTCAGGAAGAAGCCCGGATGCTCAACCACAACTACATCGGCACCGAGCACATCCTCCTGGGCCTTATCCACGAGGGTGAGGGTGTCGCCGCTAAGGCCCTGGAGAGCCTCGGGATTTCGCTCGAGGCGGTCCGCCAGCAGGTTGAGGAGATCATCGGGCAGGGGCAGCAGGCCCCGTCCGGGCACATCCCCTTCACCCCGCGTGCCAAGAAGGTCCTGGAGCTGTCGCTCCGCGAGGCCCTCCAGCTCGGCCACAACTACATCGGCACCGAGCACATCCTGCTCGGCCTGATCCGCGAGGGCGAGGGCGTCGCCGCCCAGGTCCTCGTGAAGCTGGGCGCCGATCTCAACCGGGTGCGGCAGCAGGTCATCCAGCTGCTCTCCGGCTACCAGGGCAAGGAAGCCGCCACGGCCGGCGGTCCTGCCGAGGGCACCCCCTCGACGTCCCTGGTCCTCGACCAGTTCGGCCGGAACCTCACCCAGGCCGCTCGCGAATCCAAGCTCGACCCCGTCATCGGGCGCGAGAAGGAGATCGAGCGGGTCATGCAGGTGCTGTCCCGCCGCACGAAGAACAACCCGGTCCTCATCGGCGAGCCCGGCGTCGGCAAGACCGCCGTCGTCGAGGGCCTGGCCCAGGCCATCGTCAAGGGCGAGGTGCCCGAGACCCTCAAGGACAAGCACCTCTACACCCTCGACCTCGGCGCGCTGGTCGCCGGTTCCCGCTACCGCGGTGACTTCGAGGAGCGCCTGAAGAAGGTCCTCAAGGAGATCCGCACCCGCGGCGACATCATCCTGTTCATCGACGAGCTCCACACCCTCGTGGGTGCGGGCGCCGCCGAGGGCGCGATCGACGCCGCCAGCATCCTCAAGCCGATGCTGGCCCGCGGTGAGCTGCAGACCATCGGTGCCACCACGCTCGACGAGTACCGCAAGTACCTGGAGAAGGACGCCGCCCTCGAGCGCCGCTTCCAGCCCATCCAGGTCGCGGAGCCGTCGCTGCCGCACACGATCGAGATCCTCAAGGGTCTGCGCGACCGGTACGAGGCCCACCACCGGGTCTCCATCACCGACGAGGCCCTCGTCCAGGCGGCGACCCTGGCCGACCGGTACATCTCGGACCGCTTCCTGCCGGACAAGGCGATCGACCTGATCGACGAGGCCGGCTCCCGGATGCGCATCCGCCGGATGACCGCGCCGCCGGACCTCCGCGAGTTCGACGAGAAGATCGCCGGTGTCCGCCGGGACAAGGAGTCCGCGATCGACTCCCAGGACTTCGAGAAGGCGGCGTCTCTCCGCGACAAGGAGAAGCAGCTGCTGGCGGCGAAGGCCAAGCGGGAGAAGGAGTGGAAGGCCGGCGACATGGACGTCGTCGCCGAGGTCGACGGCGAGCTGATCGCCGAGGTCCTCGCGACCGCCACCGGCATCCCGGTCTTCAAGCTGACCGAGGAGGAGTCCTCGCGTCTGCTCCGCATGGAGGACGAGCTCCACAAGCGCGTCATCGGCCAGATCGACGCCGTCCGCGGACTGTCGAAGGCGATCCGCCGTACGCGTGCCGGTCTGAAGGACCCGAAGCGCCCCGGTGGCTCGTTCATCTTCGCCGGCCCGTCCGGTGTCGGTAAGACCGAGCTGTCCAAGGCGCTCGCCGAATTCCTCTTCGGCGACGAGGACGCGATGATCTCCCTCGACATGTCGGAGTTCAGCGAGAAGCACACGGTCTCCCGCCTCTTCGGTTCTCCCCCCGGATACGTGGGCTACGAAGAGGGCGGCCAGCTCACCGAGAAGGTGCGCCGCAAGCCGTTCTCCGTCGTCCTCTTCGACGAGGTCGAGAAGGCCCACCCCGATATCTTCAATTCCCTTCTCCAGATCCTGGAGGACGGTCGACTGACCGACTCCCAGGGCCGGGTCGTGGACTTCAAGAACACGGTCATCATCATGACGACCAACCTCGGGACCCGGGACATCTCGAAGGGCTTCAACCTCGGCTTCGCGGCCCAGGGCGACACGAAGTCCAACTACGAGCGGATGAAGGCGAAGGTCAGCGACGAGCTGAAGCAGCACTTCCGCCCGGAGTTCCTGAACCGTGTGGACGACGTCATCGTCTTCCCGCAGCTCACCCAGGACGACATCCTCCAGATCGTCGACCTGATGATCGGCCGGGTGGACGAGCGCCTGAAGGACCGGGACATGGGCCTCGAGCTCTCCCAGTCCGCGAAGGAGCTGCTCGCCAAGAAGGGTTACGACCCCGTTCTGGGCGCCCGGCCGCTGCGCCGGACGATCCAGCGCGAGATCGAGGACACGCTCTCGGAGAAGATCCTCTTCGGCGAGCTGCGCCCCGGTCACATCGTGGTCGTGGACACCGAGGGCGAGGGTGAGGAGAAGAAGTTCACCTTCCGCGGCGAGGAGAAGTCGGCACTGCCCGACGTCCCCCCGATCGAGCAGGCGACCGGCGGAGCCGGCCCGAACCTCTCGAAGGACGCGTAAGCGCTCCACAGCGTGAAAAGGGGCGGCCCCGGACTCGGAAGAGTCCGGGGCCGCCCCTTTTCCCGTCCCCGGTCAGGTCAGGAGCCGGACGGTGGAGGGAAGGCGCTCGGCGCCGACGGTGGCGACACCCGAGGTGATGACGTACTCCAGTTCGCGCAGACCGGCGAGGGGGGCCAGGTCATGGGCCGGGCCGTGCGGCGCGGTCCCGAGGAGGTGCAGCTTGCGCAGGCCGGGGAAGGCCCGCGCGATCTGCTCGGCGAGGCAGCCGCTCGGGCCCGTGGGGCCGGCGCGGTCGAGAAGCAGGGAGAGGGAGCGCACCTGGGGGATGCGGGCCGCGTCCGGGCAGCTCGTCAGGGCGGCGCCCTCCAGGACGAGGGTCCGCAGGGAGCCCAGCGCGCGGATGTGGCCCCAGTCCTCCGCCGTGGACTCCATGACGGGGCCCAGGGTGAGCCGCACCAGAGGGGGGAGGCCGCTGAGGCAGGCCAGCCCCTGCTCGGGGCGGGTGTCCAGATAGAGGGAGCGCAGGCGGCTCTCGCCGGGAAGGGAGTCCAGCACCCAGTTCATGTCGGTCCCCAGCGCCAGGTTCTCCACCTCCCCGAGGAGCGGTCCCAGCGCCGCCAGCCCGTGGTCGGAGAGACCGGAGCGGAGATCGACGGAGGCCGGGCGGAGCCCCAGCCGGATCAGCTCCGCGGCCTGGGCGTCGGAGCGGATCGTATAGTCGAGGCCGTCCGGATCGAGCCGCGCGATGATCTCCTCGCCGTACGTCTCCGTGTCGTACCGCGCCCACCCCCACATCAGCTGGCTGCGGACGCGGACCTTCGGATGGCGGGTGAACCTCCGGAGGTACGGCAGGGCCGCGTCATGGGCGACGTGGGTCGCCGTGACCACCGCCATCAGGGCCGACTCCTCGTCCAGGCCCTCCGGCCCGGGCAGCAGGTCGAGCACGGCCCGCCCCACCGAGGCCAGCTCACGGGCCTCCGCGCCGTCGCGCGGCGGGATCACCTCGGCCGTGCGCGCCAGGATGCGCTCCCGGATCCGCGGGGAGACCTCCGTCGCCTCCTCCAGGGCGGTCGCCGCCACCACCAGGATGCGGAGCTGGACGTTGCGGTCCGTCGCCGCGTCCGCGGCCTTCAGTAACTCGGTGAGGATCTCCTCGCACTCACGGGGGCGCGCGTGGCCGACGGCCATGCGGACGACGTCCTCCCACTGGTCGTCGGCCGCGTGCCGCACGAGGACGCCGATGTCCCACCGGTCCACCAGCGCCTTGGCCGCGAGGTGGTCCTGGAAGGTGCGGTGGACGAAGTCGACGCTGTCCGGGGTCGGCTCGCGCAGCAGCCCGCTGCGGTGCAGGAGATGGGTGAAGACCGCGTCCGGGTCGTCGAAGGCGGCCGCCTCGGGGACGTACGGCACCCGTTCCCGTACGAGCGACTCGGCGCGCGAGCGGTCCATCTGGGTCCGGCCGTTGAGCGTGAGCCAGTACGCGAGGCGCTGGATCAGCTGGATCTGCGGCGCCTCGCCCAGCTCGATCCCGTACGGCGCCCCCATGTCCCGCTCCCGGTCGCGCCGGGCCAGGAGCATGGAGAGCGCGGCTTCGTAGAGCGCCCTGCGGCCCCGGGGCAGGAAGCCGCGGCGGTCGCGGTGCAGCGCGCAGATCAGACCGCACATCAGGGGGTTGGTGGCGAGCTGGGCGACGTGGTCGGCGGTGCGCAGCGCGTCGAGGAGGGAGTCCTCGTACGGCTGCGCCTCGGGCCCCGCGGCCTGGTGCCAGCGCCGCACGAAGGTGGTGACCTCGGTGCGGGACATGGGGGAGAGGGTCAGCTCGGTGAAGCCGTCCGAGGCCAGCCAGTCGTCGCGTACGGCGGTGGGGCGGGAGGTCACCAGCCAGCGGTTGCCTTCGTAGGCGGCGAGGAGGTCGCGCAGCCAGCCCCGGGCGCGCTCCCGCTCGGCTTCGGGCACCTCGTCGATGCCGTCGACGAGGATCAGTCCGCGTCCGGCGGCCAGGACCCGGTCGGCCCAGCCGTCGGGCGGGGTGAGGGGGCAGCCGGCGGCGGGGAGGAAGCGGTCGGGGGCGGGGAGCCGTTCGCCGTGGCGGGTGAGGGTGCGCAGCGGGAGGACGAAGGGGACGCGGTCCCGGAGGTACTCCATGCCTCCCGCCCGGTGCCCGGCCGCCGCCGAGACCGTGAGCCACTGGACGAGGGTGGTCTTGCCGGAGCCGGCGAGCCCGCGCAGGAGGACCTTGTCGTGGCGGGCGAGGGCGAGATCGGCGTGCAGGGTCTCCGCGGGGCGGTGTCCGGTGCCGGAGAGGTAGGGGAGCAGGTCCTCGGCCGCGATGGTGAGCGCGGCGGTGCCGTTCCCCTCCCTCCAGGCGTCGGCCGCCTCGGTCACCGAGAACCAGGGGCCGGCGGTCGCCGGGGCCGTCGCTTCGAGCGACAGGTAGGCCATGTCGAGCGGCCACTGGTCGGGGGAGTGGTGCAGGTCGACGCCGTAGATCGTCAGCCGGCCGTGCTTCTTCGCCAGGTGCTCGCGGTAGCGCTCCTCGAACGCGGTGTCGCGGCCGTCCGCCCGCGGGGTGCGGCGGATGACCTCGTCGACCTTGGCGTTCAGCTCCTCCTGGCCCCGGGTCTGCTCCACCAGCGTGCGGGCCACGAAGGTGGGGCGTTCGGTGAAGAACTCCAGGATGTGGACGCAGGCCCACCGCGTGAGCCCGTCGAGGAAGTGGACGGAGTCCGTCGACAGGCCGTCCGGGGGCGGGGCCGCCGCGCGCAGGCGGCCCGCGAGGGCCGTGGCGCCGAGGTGGACGGCCTGGACGTCGTCCATGTCGAGGTCGCCGAGGGCGAGGAGGGTGGTCGCCAGGGTGTCGGTGACCGCTTCGGCCTCGTCGGCGGGGAAGGGTGCCTCGCCCGGGCCGGTCCGGGCCTGGTCGACGAGGGTGGCCGCCAGCCTGCGGACGTCCTTCTCGGTCAGCGTGCGCTGCGCGCCCCGGAAGGAGACGCGCCGGGAGAGGCGGATGCGGCGGGCGGTGCCGGTGAGGCCCGCGCCGGGGCCGTCCTGGACCAGGAGTCCTTTGATCAGCAGCCCGGCCGCGCTCGTGGCGAGCCGTGTGCCGATGAGTGCTGGATCCACTGCCGTCCCCCGTCGTCGCCGTGCTCCCGACCCCTCCCGTCAGCGTAGTCAGCGACGGCCCGCCAAGGGCCTGATCGCGTGACCCAGGTCGCAATGGGGCGGCGGCCGCCGTGACAAGGCGCACAGGCGTTTTCGGGTGTACTAGCCGGAATAGTGATGACGTTCAGGGTGGAATCGGGACGTTCTGGGGCGGAGCATCGGGACTTTCGGCCTATGGGGTCCCGAACCGTACGGGATACGGCCTCCCGGGCCTCTGGGGACAGGTCCGACGTGCGCGTAAACCGCTTCTCTTGGGCAGGTTTGTCCGTTTTTCGAGAGGGGTGTCCGAGGTCGTCAAGACCCGAACTTCCGAGGAGATCGCTACGACGAGATGTCGTAGATGGGGGGTTTGAGCCGGGATGGGCGTCCGGGTTACCAAGGTGTGGCAAGCCCGCCCGGCGCACCGCTCGCGTCGGGTCCCTTTCTGTCCCGGAGGTTTTCCCCCGTATGTCGAAGCGCGTTATGAACCCCGCCGCCCGTGTCACCGCTGTTGCTCTCGCCACCGCGGGCCTGGGGGCGTCACTGGTGGCCGGAGCAGGGTCCGCCTTCGCCGCCGAGGGCAAGGCCACCACCGCGTCCGTCGCCGCGACCGGTACGTCCGCCGCCGTCGCCGCGCAGGCCGACGCCCAGGCGCAGGCCGCCGCCAAGGCCGCCACCGTCAAGAAGGCCGCCAAGGCGGCCGTCGCGAAGAAGGCCGCTCCGAAGGCCGCCAAGAAGAAGGCCGCCTGGGTCAAGCCGGTCGGCGGCTACACCCTGACCGCCAGCTTCAACCAGGGCGGCTCCATGTGGTCCCACAAGCACTCCGGCCAGGACTTCGCCGTGCCGGTCGGCACCGCGGTCAAGGCCGCCGGCGCCGGCACCGTCGTGAAGGCCGGCCCGAACGGCGGCGGTGACGGCCCGGCGTACGGCAACGCCATCGTCGTCAAGCACGCCAACGGCAAGTACTCGCAGTACGCGCACCTCTCGAAGATCAACGTGTACCCCGGCCAGAAGGTCGGCGCCGGCCAGAAGATCGCCCTCTCGGGCAACACCGGCAACTCCTCCGGCCCGCACCTGCACTTCGAGATCCGTACGACCCCGAACTACGGTTCCGCCCTGAACCCGTCCGCGTTCCTGCGTACGGTCGGCGTCACCATCTGATTCGTACGACTCCCTACGGCGCCTGATGCGCCTGAGTGAGCAGATCGAGGGCGACCTCGAGGACGGCTTCGTGCTTCTCCTCGGGGTCGCCCTCGACGTTCTGCAGGAAGAACGTGCCGGCGTGCAGGGTGAAGATCGCGCTGACGCAGCGGACCCGGTCGGCCATCGCGAAGTCCGGCTCCTGCACCAGCTCCGTCACCTCGAGCATCCGCTCCTTGAAGGTGAGGCCGATGCTCAGCTCGCGCACGGTGGCCTGGTTCTCCTGCATGAAGCGGTACAGCGGGGCGGCGTCCAGCAGCGCCCGCTGGTACCGGCGCAGGGCCTCCTTGCGGGTCTCCAGGGTGCGCGGCTGCGCCCGCGCCCAGGTGATCAGCTCGTCCATGGGGCGGGTGAGGTCCTCGAAGAGCCCGATCAGGATGTCTTCCTTGGTCTTGAAGTGGTAGTACAGCGCCGCCTTCGTGACGTCGAGCCGCTCCGCGATCTCGCGCAGTGAGGTCTTCTCGTACCCCTGCTCGGCGAAGAGTTCGAGAGCGACGTCCTGAATGCGCTGGCGTGTGTTGCCTCGGGCCATGGTCTGCTCGCTCCCACCGACTTTTACTTACTTGACGCCCGGCTAGTGACGGGTCTACCGTCCCCCAGTGTAGTAACTAGCCGGGCGGCAAGTAAGTTCCCCCGGCGAGCACAGGGAACGACCGTACGAGACGGCCGTACGCAACCGGGGAGCAGGGAACATGGCGAGGACCGAGACCGACATACCGGCGGAGGGGACCGCACCACCGGCGGACGACGGCACGGCCGCGGGCAACGGGTCGCCCGGGGGGAGCGGGAAGACGCCCGGAGGCCAGTCGGAGGCGCCCGCCGTGGACGACGGAGCCCCGAAGCCGCGCAGTGTCCGCGTGGTCCTGCTCGCCCTCATGATCGCGATGCTGCTCGCGATGCTGGACAACATGATCATCGGCACCGCCATGCCGACGATCGTCGGCGAGCTGGGCGGTCTGGCACACCTCTCCTGGGTGGTCACCGCCTACACCCTGGCCACCGCCGCCTCCACCCCCATCTGGGGCAAGCTCGGCGACATGTTCGGCCGGAAGGGCACCTTCCTCCTGTCGATCGTGATCTTCCTGCTCGGCTCGGCGCTCAGCGGCATGGCCCAGGACATGGGCCAGCTCATCGGCTTCCGGGCGATCCAGGGCCTCGGCGCCGGCGGTCTGATGGTCGGCGTCATGGCGATCATCGGCGACCTGATCCCGCCCCGTGAGCGCGGCAAGTACCAGGGCATGATGGCCGGCGTGATGGCCCTCGCCATGATCGGCGGACCGCTCGTCGGCGGCACCATCACCGACCACTGGGGCTGGCGCTGGTCCTTCTACATCAACCTGCCGCTGGGCGCCGTCGCCCTCGCGATGGTCACCGCCGTCCTGCACCTGCCGAAGAAGGAGCGCGACCGGTCCACCCGGATCGACTTCCTCGGCGCCGGACTGCTGACCGTCGGCATCACCGCGATCGTCCTCGTCACCACCTGGGGCGGCACGGAGTACGCCTGGGGCTCCGCCACCATCGTCGGACTGTCGGTCGCCGGTGTCGCCGCCCTCGCCGCGTTCCTGTGGGCCGAGACCCGCGCGAGCGACCCGGTCGTCCCGTTGCACATCTTCCGCAACGGCAACTTCACCCTCATGTCGGTGATCGGCTTCCTGACCGGCTTCGTCATGTTCGGCGCGGTCCTCTTCCTGCCGCTGTTCCAGCAGTCCGTGCAGGGCGCCTCCGCCACCAACTCCGGCCTGCTGCTCCTGCCGATGCTGCTGTCGATGATGGTCGTCTCGCTGGTCTCCGGCCGGATCACCACCAACAGCGGCAAGTACAAGATCTTTCCGATCATCGGTTCGGCGCTCATGGTGCTCGGCCTGTTCCTGCTCGCCCAGATGGACACCGGCACCTCGCGCCTCACCTCGGGGATCTACATGGCGGTGCTCGGTGCCGGCATGGGCTTCCTGATGCAGATCACGATGCTCGTCGCGCAGAACAGCGTCGAGATGAAGGACATGGGCGTCGCCTCCTCCACGACCACCCTGTTCCGGACCCTCGGCTCCTCCTTCGGCGTCGCGATCATGGGCGCGCTCTTCACGAGCCGGGTCCAGGACGAGATGGCGTCGCGCGGCGGCTCGGAGCTGACCCAGCAGTCGGCCCAGCTCGACGCGGCCTCCCTGGCGAAGCTGCCGGCCGCGCTGCGCGAGTCGTACCAGTACGCGGTGGCCGCCGGCACCCACTCCGCCTTCCTGGTCGGAGCGGCGGTCGCGGTGATCGGCGTCGTCCTCGCCTTCTTCGTCAAGGAGGTGGCGCTGCGCGGGGCCGGCCCGGAGCGCCCGCGGCCGGCGGCGGCGGAGGGCGACGGACCGAAGGTCGCGGAGACGGGCTGACGAGCTGACGGGATGACGGACTGACGACATGACGGTCTGATGGTCTGACGGTCCGACCTGTACGGGACCGCGGCGGCCCCGGCGTTCTCGCCGGGGCCGCCGCGCGTCGTCCGGTCCTCAGGCGTGCCGGTTCGCCGTCCGCCGGGCCGGTCCCCAGGCCTGGCCGGTCCGCCGTCCGCCGTGCCGGTCCTCAGTCCGGGAAGCTGATCATCGGGAAGCTGCCGGTGTTCGTCGGCGCGTGGTCCGGGAGCCAGAGCACCGCGATCGCGCCGCCCGCCCCCTCCGGGGTGCCCTCCGGCGCCGCGTTGCGAAACGTCAGCCGCGCGCCCAGCACCCGGGCCTGCCCGGCCGCGATCGTCAGCCCGAGCCCGTGCCCCTGCCCGGCGCGGTCGCTCGCGCCCGTACGGAACCGGCTCGGGCCCTCGCGCAGCAGCGCCTCGGGGAAGCCGGGGCCGTGGTCCCGGACCCGTACCACCCGGCCCTCGACCGTCACCTCGACCGTCGGCTTGCCGTGCTTGGCCGCGTTGGCGAGGAGATTGCCCAGGATCCGCTCCAGGCGCCGCGGATCGGTGCTGACCCACGACTCGTGGACCACGTGCACGACCACCGCCGGGTCCAGCGCCCGCACCCGCCGCTCGACGAACTCGCCGAGCGCGATCTCCTGGAGCTCGGCCCGCTCCGACGCGCTGTCGAGCCGGGCGACCTCCAGCACGTCCTCGACCAGCGTCCGCATCGCCTGCGCCCGGTCCCGTACCAGCTCGGTCGGGCGCCCCGGCGGCAGCAGCTCGGCCGCCGTCAGCAGCCCGGTCACCGGGGTGCGCAGCTCGTGCGCGATGTCCGCCGTGACCCGGCGCTCGGCCTCGATCCGCTCCTGGAGCGCGTCCGTGAGGGCGTCGACCGCCCGGGCCAGCTCGTCCGTCTCGTCGCGTACGACGCCGCCGATGGCATGGCGCACCCGTACGTCCGTGTTGCCCTGCGCGACCCTTCCGGCGGCCGCGGCGGCCTTGCGCAGCCGGCGCGACAGCTGGCCGCCGATGAGCACCCCGAGCGCGCAGCCGCCGACGACCACCGACACCGAGCCGATGATCAGGGCCCGGTCGAGATCCTTCATGATCGCCGCGCTGCGGTCGGCGAACGGGATGTGCAGCGACAGCACGTCCCCATTGGCGAGCGGCACGGCCGCCCACACGTCGGGCGGGCCGCCGTGGCGGTGCTCCTGCACGAAGGTGCCGCGCCGCCTGTCCCGCATCAGCTGGTCGAGCTGCGGCGGCAGCATCGGATCGTTGATCTTGGTGCCGAAGCGCGGTTCCTTCGGCTTGGAGCTCTCGTACATGCGCTGGGCGAAGAGCAGCCGCTCCATCTGCACCTCGCGCGCGTTGTCGAGCATCGAGACGCGGGCGGAGTTGTGCACGACCAGGCTGAGGGTGACCGCGATGAGCGCCCCCACGGCGGCGATGGCGACGGAGATCTTCCAGCGGACCCCCGTACGCAGGGCGACCCGCCTCATCGCGTGGACCTCATCGTTCCGCTCTATCCCTTGAGCTTGTAGCCGAAGCCGCGGACCGTCTCGATCCGGTCCTGGCCGATCTTGGTGCGCAGCCGCTGGACATGGACGTCCACGACCCGGGTGTCGCCGCCCCAGCCGTAGTCCCACACCCGCTCCAGGAGCTTGTCACGGGAGAGCACCGTGCCCGGCGCGGTGGAGAACTCCAGCAGCAGCCGCATCTCGGTCGGGGTCAGCGACACCGGGGCGCCGCCCCTGAGGACCTCCATGCCGTCGGTGTCGACCTCCAGGTCGCCGAAGACGAGGACCCCGCCCCCGCCCTCCTCGCCCCGGCCGGCCTCCCCGGCGGCGGGGCCGCCGGCGTGGCCGAAGCGGCGGAGCACGGCGCGGATGCGGGCGACGAGGACGGAGCCGTCGAAGGGCTTGGTGACGTAGTCGTCGGCGCCGGCCTCCAGGCCGAGGACGACGTCGATCGAATCGGCCCGCGCCGACAGCATGATCACCGGCACGGTCGACTCGTCACGGATCCGCCGGCACAGGCTGACGCCGTCCATGCCCGGCAGCATCACGTCGAGCAGCGCGATGTCGGGCCGGTCGGCCCGGAACGCGTCGAGGCCCGACAGGCCGTCGGGCATGGCGGTCACCGTGAAGCCGTCCCGCTCCAGCGCGAGCTGCGTCGCCTCGCGGATCACATCGTCGTCCTCGACGAACAGCACATGGGTCTCGGCCATCGCGCGCCTCTCCCTTTCCTTTCCGTTCCCGCGCACGGTTCCCGCCCGCGTCCTTCCTTCACGACGTCCGGCGGCCGCGCGAGGTTGCCCGGCCGGTCAGCCGCCGCTCGACGGGCTGGGCGCGGTGCCGTCGATGCCGCCGTCGCCGACCGCGCGGCTGTAGTCGTTGTGCACCCAGTCGTGCTGGGTGAACCTGTTGCCCGACCAGCGGTACGTGATCACGTCCTCGCCCGAGGGGTACGTCATCGGGTCGCCCTCGGCGTACACCTGCTTGGTGACGACCAGGTCGCCCCGGTCGATCGTGGCGTACACGGCCGCGTCCTCGGCCATGAAGACGTTCTTGTACCGGTTGTTCTCCTCGCGGTACACGTACGTGCCGATACCGACGGCGTCCCCGCAGGTCATCACGTTGACGACGACGTCGGGGGAGGTTCCGCCGGTGAGGTTCCCGTACGAGGTGTCCACGGGGTACGCGTCCGCGGAGCAGGGCTTCAGGTCGTCCTTGAGCCGTTCGCCGATCTTGGGGTCGGACTTGATGAGCGCGACGGGGTCGACCCGCTTGGCCGACTGCGGGCCGGGGGAGGCGGAGGGGGAGGCGGTCGACGGCGCCGAGGCCACCTCGGCCGGCCGTGCGGCGCCCTCGTCACGGGAGCCGGTGCCACCGGTCGAGCAGGCGGTCAGGGACAGCCCGACGGCGACGAGCCCGGCCAGTGCCGTGGTGCTCGCCGCCCGGACCGCGCGCTCGGCGCGGTCCCTGTGCCCTGCGGGGCCTTGCTCGTGCTGGTCGTGAGGCTCGTGATGGTCGTGATGCGGGTGGTGCTGACCGTGCTCGTGGGGCTGAGCGTGCTCGTGGTGCTCAGCATGCTCGGAGTGTCCGTGGCGCTCGTGATGCTCGTGGTGCTCGCGCTTCGTGCGGGAGTCGCGGTTCGCGCGGTTCTGGTGGGTGTCGGATCTGGCGCTCAGGCCGCGCACCGCTCCCGCCCCCGTTCGTTGCCTCGTGCCGTCGCCCGCTCGGTGCTCCGCTCGGTCGTCCGCTCCAGAGCGCGGGCGTCGGCGACACCGCGGCTCTCCAGCTCCTGGCGAAGCCGGGCCAGGGCGCGGTGGAGCGTGCTCTTCACCGTACCGGTCGACATGCCGAGCGCCGCCGCGGTCTCCTCGGTGCTCATCTGCTCCCAGTGGCGCAGGACGACGACGCTGCGCTGCTTGGGGGCGAGGACCTTGAGGATGTCCATGAGCAGGGCACGGTCGGCGTGCTGCTCGGTGGCGTCGTCGACGGAGGCGTCGGGCAGCTGCTCGGTGGGGACCTCTTCGAGCTTGCGGGCGCGCCACCACTCGGTCCGGGTGTTGATCATCACGCGGCGGAGGTAGGCGTCGGCGAGGGACTTGTCGGCGATCCCGTCCCACCGACCGTACGTCCGGACGAGCGCGGTCTGCAGCAGGTCCTGGGCGTCGACCGGGTCGGGCACGAGCCGTCGGGCGCTGCGCAGCAGCGCGTCCTGCCGAGTGCGTACGTACTCCTCGAAGTCGAGCACCTCACCGTGCGCCATCCGAACCGCCTCCGAACCCCGTGACCTGCCTGTTTGTGTGACGTCGACGACGCTACGGAGCACTTGTCACGAGGCTGTGCGGGGCAGCCGTCGGCGGACGCACGGCTGCCCATCGGTTGTGTAACAGGAGGGGGCGGGCGCCGGAGACGGGCCCGGCACGCGGGCCCGCCCGACATGACCTAGTGAGGGAGGCGGTAGAAGCCGTTCTCCAGGGGTTCGACCAGACCGTCCGCGACCAGGCCGTCGAGGGCGCGGGCACGCTGGACCGGTTCGTGCCAGACCGTGTCCAGGGCGGACTGCGGCACGGAGCCCACCGCCTCCCGCAGGACGGCCAGCAGCCTGCCCCGGACCTGGCGGTCCGTGCCGGCGTACGTCTGGCCCCGGCGCGGCGGGCCGTCGTGCGCCGGCTTGCCCGCGAGGCGCCAGACGCACCGCGTGGCGATCGGGCAGCGCCCGCAGTCCTCGTTCTTCGCCGTGCAGACCAGCGCGCCCAGCTCCATGGAGGCGGCCGCCCAGCGGGCCGCCGTCGGCTCGTCCCGGGGCAGCAGCTCGCGCGCCAGCTTGCGCTCCGCCGCCGTCGTGGCGTTGGGCGGGTACTGGACCCCGGCCGCCGCCCGGGCGAACACCCGGCGGACGTTGGTGTCGAGGACCGCGTGCCGCTGCCCGTACGCGAACGAGGCCACCGCCGCCGCCGTGTACTCCCCGATCCCGGGGAGCGCCAGCAGCTGACCGTGCTCGCTCGGCACGTCCCCGCCGTGCCGCTCCGTTATGGCGACGGCCGCCGCGTGCAGCCGCAGCGCGCGCCGCGGATAACCGAGCCGGCCCCAGGCGCGTACGGCCTCGCCGGGAGCCTCCGCGGCCAAGTCGGCCGGGCGCGGCCAGCGCGCCAGCCACTGCTCGTATACCGGCAGGACCCGTACGACGGGCGTCTGCTGGAGCATGAACTCGCTGACCATCACGCCCCACGCCCCCGCCTCCGGGCGGCGCCAGGGCAGGTCGCGGGCGTGCCGGTCGAACCAGGCGAGGACGGGCCCGTGCAGCTCGGCGGGCTCGACGGCCGGGCCTGCGCCCCCGGCTTGGACGGCGGTCTGGTCGGCGGCCTGGTCGGCGGTCTGGTCTGCGGCTTGGGTGGAGGCTTGGGTGGCGGCCCGGGCCGCGGCCGGTCGGGCGTCGGTGGACGGGCCGGGGGCATCGGTCTCGGAGGCGGCGGTGGTCTCGGAGGCGTCGGTCACGCGGGCGTCGGTGACGGGAACGTCGGTGGGGGAACCGTCGGTGAGGGGCGCGTCGATGGAAGTCATGGCACCTCCGATCCTGGCACGTTCAGTGCGCGCCGTGGCGCACGCCCTCGGGGCGCGTGGGGGCGTGTGGGCGCGGTCCGCGCCCCACGCACCACACCACCGCGCCGTTACGGCTCGTCCGGGCGCTCTCCACGAGGAACCGGACGGGCCGGGTCGCCGCCTTGACGACGACGTACGCGACCGCGCCGCCGAGCAGCAGGCCGACCGCCACGTCGTGGGGGTAGTGGACGCCGACGAAGACCCGGGAGAACGCCATCAGCAGCGCCATCGGCACGGTCAGCAGCCCGAGCCCCCGCCACGACAGCGCGAGCGCCACAGCGGCGGCTCCCGCGATCGCCGCGTGGTTGCTCGGGAACGACCAGTCGCCGGTCGGCGGGCACGGGACCAGCGAGGCCGGCGCCCCCACCACCGTCCGGCACGGACGCTCCTCGTCCACCAGCGACTTGAACGACTCGCTCACCACGTAGCCGAAGGCGGTCGCGAGGGGCGCGAGCAGGGCCAGCGCCGTCCAGACGCTCACCCCGGCCCGCGCCCGCCACCAGCCGGCCACGAACAGCACGCCGAACAGCAGCAGTCCCAGCTCGGTCCATGCCTCCGCGAGCTGTTGGAACCAGTGCGGCGTGGAGTGGGCGAAGTCCAGGATGTCGAGGTAGAGGTCGCCCGAGACGTCCGAGGGGGCCGGCAGGGCCGACAGGACCGTCGGGTCCGACAGGGGGGACGGGCCGGACGGGGGCGCGGAAGGGGAGACGTTGCTCATGATCGAGGACGCTAACCGGCCGCCGGTACTCCGGTTCCTCGGGGGGCCGCGGGAGCACGCCGCGCCCGAGGAAGAGGGGGGCGGACGAGGGGGCGCACACGGGCCGCCGACGCGCTGGGTGTGATCATCGGCAAAACTTCTCGCTGAGGCGGCGGGTGGGGCGGGAGTTGGCGTCGATCTCTCGTAAGGTTCGTGGCGTGGGATCACTGCGCAATCCGGTCGGGCCGCTTCCCTCCTCCATCTACTGGCGACGGAGGGCGGTCGCGCTGTGCCTGATCGCCCTGGTCGCGCTGCTCGCCCTCTGGGCCGTCACCTTCGGTGGCGGCGGCGGAAAGAGGTCGAGCGACGGCGCCAACGGCGCTTCCCCCGCGCCCTCGATCACCCCCGGGCCCTCCGGTTCCGGTCCCGCGATCAGCCAACAGCCGGGCGGACGAGACGAGTCGGGCGGATCCGGCTCCTCCGGCACCTCCGGCGAGAACTCCGGCGGGAACACCGAGGGCGGGGCGAACGCGGGCGCGGCCGCCGGCGGTGACGGCACGGGCGACGGCGTGGGCAAGAACGGCGACACGGACGGCGCGGGCGGCGACGGCGGGGCCGGGACGGGTTCGGGTCAGCAGATCCCGGCGAACTCCCCGCTGCCGAACTGCGCTCCGGGCGCACTCCAGTTGACGCTCAAGAGCGCCAAGGTCTCCTACGAGCCGGGCGAGAAGCCGCGCTTCCACCTGGTCGCCAGGAACACCTCCGCCGTCGACTGCAAGGCCGACTTCGGTCCCCGCAACGCGGTTCTGACGATCAGCGACACCAAGGACGACGAGCTCTGGTCCTCCCAGGACTGCCCGCGCCCCGCGACCGGCGTCCTGCTCCGGGTCCCGGCCCGCGCCACGATCACCCACACCGTGGAATGGGACCGCGGCCAGAGCGCCCCGCGCTGCGCGACGGCCCCCGCGGGACCTGTCGGTCCTGGGACGTATCTGGTGGAGGCGGCGATGCCGGGCGTGAAGGTCCTCCCGGCGTCGTTCACGCTGGCGAAGGACTGACGCGAGGCCCTGACCGCGAGTGCCCCGACCGCGAGACGCCTGACCGTGAGGGGCCTGTCCGCGAGGGCTCTGTCCGCCAGGGCCTCTGACCGCGCGGGGCTGCCGACGGCCGGCTGAGGGGCGCGGGGCCGACGGGCCCTACACGTACCGTTCGAGGATCGAGGACTCGGCGAGCCGGGACAGGCCCTCGCGGACGCTCCGCGCCCGCGCCTCGCCGACACCGTCCACGGTCTGCAGGTCGTCGACGCTCGCGGCCAGCAGCTTCTGCAGGCCGCCGAAGTGCTCGACCAGCCGCTCGATGATGGCGCCCGGGAGCCGGGGGACCTTGGCGAGGAGCCGGTAGCCGCGCGGCGAGACGGCGGAGTCCAGGGTCTCGGGGGAGCCGCTGTACCCCAGCGCCCGCGCCACGATCGGCAGCTCGAGCAGCTCGGCGTGGGTGAGCGCGTCGAGCTCCGTGAGCGCCTCGGAGACCGTACGGGACCGCTTGGCCGTCGGCTCGGGGACGTAGTCGCGGATGACGAGCTCGCGCTCGGGCTCGACGCCCGCGATCAGCTCGTCGAGCTGGAGCGAGAGCAGCCGGCCGTCGGTGCCCAGCTCGACGACGTACTCGGCGATCTCGGTGGCGATCCGGCGGACCATCTCCAGCCGCTGGGCGACGGCGGTCACGTCGCGGACGGTCACCAGGTCCTCGATTTCCAGGGCGGAGAGCGTGCCGGCGACCTCGTCGAGGCGGAGCTTGTACCGCTCCAGGGTCGCGAGCGCCTGGTTGGCGCGCGAGAGGATCGCGGCCGACTCCTCCAGGACCCGGCGCTCACCGTCGACGTACAGCGCGATCAGGCGCATCGACTGCGAGACGGAGACCACCGGGAAGCCGCACTGCTTGGAGACGCGGTCGGCGGTGCGGTGCCGGGTGCCGGTCTCCTCGGTGTGGATGGAGGCGTCCGGGACGAGCTGCACGCCCGCGCGGAGGATCTTGGTGATGTCCTTGTCGAGGATGAGCGCGCCGTCGAGCTTGCACAGCTCGCGCAGGCGGGTCGCGGTGAACTCCACGTCCAGCACGAAGCCGCCGGTGCACATCGATTCGACCGTCTTGTCCATGCCGAGGACGAGGAGGCCGCCGGTGTTGCCCCGGAGGATGCGCTCCAGACCGTCGCGCAGGGCGGTGCCGGGGGCTACGGCGCTGAGCGAGGCGCGCATCAGCGCTTCGACGCCGGAGCCCGCGCCGGACTTTCCGGGACCTGCTGCCCCGTCCTTGGCTGCCACTGCACTCCTCCGGCTCGTACGGATGGGCGAGACCAGGGCAAAGTCTAGCGACACGACCCGACGCCCCTCTGCCGCGCGCCGCGCGACCCCGTGCGGGGCCTGCCCCGCCGACCGCTCCGCTACACCGCCGGACGGCCTCGTCCTGGCTCTCCTCCCCCTCTTCCCCGCGCGTCCTGACCGGCTTCTTCGCCGACGCCTAGCCCTCTTCCCCCTCCTGCCCAGTCCTCTTCTTCGCCGACGCCCAGCCCTGTTCCCCCGCTCATGCCTAGCCCTCTTCCGCGTTCGCGCCCTTCGCCGCGGCCGGGCGGCGGCTTCGCGGCAGGACCCGCAGCGCGTCGCCCATGTCCGCGACCTCCGTCACCTTCATGCCGGCCGGGACCTTGCCCGGGTCCGTCGGGACCAGGGCATGGGTGAAGCCGAGCCGGTGCGCCTCGGCCAGGCGGCGCTGGACGCCCGTGACCCGGCGGACCTCGCCCGCCAGCCCGACCTCCCCGATGGCGACCAGGTTCTTCGGCAGCGGGGTGTCGCTGGCGGCGGAGGCCAGGGCGAGGGCGATCGCCAGGTCGGCGGCCGGCTCGGAGAGCTTCACCCCGCCGACCGTCGCCGAATAGATGTCACGCTTGCCGAGCGCGGTGATCCGGCCGCGCTGCTCCAGCACGGCGAGCATCATCGACACCCGGGACGTCTCCAGGCCGGAGGTCGTCCGCCGCGGCGACGGGATCTGCGAGTCCACCGTCAGGGCCTGGACCTCGGCGACGAGCGGCCTGCGCCCCTCCAGGGTCACCGTCAGACAGGTCCCCGGCACGGCCGTGTCGCGGCGGGTCAGGAAGAGGCCGGACGGGTCGGCCAGCCCGGTGATCCCCTCGTCGTGCAGCTCGAAGCAGCCGACCTCGTCCGTCGCTCCGTACCGGTTCTTCACGCCCCGGACCAGCCGCAGGCGCGCGTGCCGGTCGCCCTCGAAGGAGAGCACGACGTCGACCAGGTGCTCCAGGAGCCGGGGGCCGGCGATGGCGCCGTCCTTGGTCACATGGCCGACCAGGAGCGTGGACATCCCGCGCTCCTTCGACGCCCGGATCAGCGCCCCGGCGACCTCACGGACCTGCGCCATGCCGCCCGGCGCCCCGTCGATCTCCGGGGAGGCCACCGTCTGCACCGAGTCCATGATCAGCAGTGAGGGCTTGACGGCGTCGAGATGTCCGAGGACGGCCGACAGATCGGTCTCGGCCGCCAGGTACAGGTGGTCGCTCAGCGCGTTGATCCGGTCCGCGCGCAGCCGGACCTGGCTGGCGGACTCCTCGCCCGTCACGTACAGCGTGCGGTGCTCGTCGCTCGCGGCCTTCGCGGCGACGTCGAGCAGCAGCGTGGACTTGCCGACGCCGGGCTCGCCCGCGAGCAGCACGACCGCGCCGGGCACGAGCCCCCCGCCCAGGACCCGGTCCAGCTCGTCCACACCGGTGGAGCGCGCGGTGGCCTGCCGGCCGTCGACCTGGCCGATGGGCAGCGCGGCGGTCGAGACACGGCCGGCGGCGGTGGTGCGGACGGCGGGCGCGCCGTACTCCTCGACCGTCCCCCAGGCCTGGCACTCGGGGCAACGGCCGAGCCACTTGGCGGTCGTCCAGCCGCACTCGGTGCAGCGGTAGGACGGCCTGTCCTTGGCGGATTTCGTACGGGCAGCCATGGACCGAACCGTAGCGGGCCGCACTGACAACGCGTCCCGGGAGTGACGCCGTCACCGGCTCACCCCTCGGAATGAACGATTCCTGTCCCCTTTCGAGGGATACCTTCACCCGTAAGGATTAAAAGTGTTCAAGGGGTGCGAAGAGGCCGCTCCGCCTTGCCTACGGTCGCCCAGTGACGAGCAGCAGGCTGGAACCCCCTACCCACACCACCGGCGCACACCGGGCGCACCGCCGCGCGCCGTCCCACGCCGCCGGGAGCGCCCCGACCGGCGCACCGTCCGGCGCCCAGGCCGCCAAGGCCGGAGCCGGAGCCGACGCACGTGCCGGTTCCCGTACGCACGGTCGTCGCTTCGCCTCCCGTGACGAGCCCGTCCACGAGCCCTGTCTCGACGGCCTGTTCACGTACTGCCTGTCCGTGCTCTGCGACCACGACGCGGCGACCGCCGTCCTCGGCGACGTCCTCGCCCTCGCCGAACGCCACCGTGGCCGCTGCCCCTCCGACGAGGAAGGACGCCGGGCGTGGCTGTACGCGCTCGCCCGCTGGGCCTGCCTGCGCACCCTCGGCGAGCAGCGCCGCAAGCGCCAGGGCGGCGCGCACAGCGGCCGCCCCGCCGCCGGGAAAGGGGACGCGGAACGGGCCCGGGACGCGGACGGGAGCGGGGAGGGGAGCGCCGACGAGGCCCCCGGAGCCGCTTCCGGTACGGACGCCCACCGCCGCCGCGCCGAGCTGTCCCTGCTCGCCTGGCCCGAGGCCGCCGGTACGACCCCCGAGCAGCGCGAGGCCCTGGAGCTCGCCGTCCGCCACGGCCTCGGGCACCGGGGCGTCGCCGCCGTGCTCTCCCTCGACCCGCTCGCCGCGCGCGAACTGCTCTCCTCCGCCGCCTGCGAGGTGGAGCGGACCAGGGCCGCCCTCGCGGTCGTCGAGACCGGCGGCTGCCCCGCCGTCGCCCGCCTCACCGGCGACCACCAGGTGCTGCTCTCCGCCGCCCTGCGCGCCGAACTCGTCCGCCACGTCGACGACTGCCCGCGCTGCCGCCGGGCCGCCGAACGCGCCGGCGCGGGCGGCCCGTGGCCCGGCGCGGCGGCGGACACCCCCGCGCGGCTCCCGCTGGTCCCGGCGCCCCCGCCCGCGGCGTCCGCGGCGGCGGGCATCCCGCGCGCGCGTGCCGGTGCCCCGCGCTTCGGGCCCACCGGTTTCCCGATGGACCCCAAGGACCACGCGGCCCGACGCGACCGGATGCGCGCCCGGGCGGTCACCACCACGGTCGTCGCCGCCGTCGTCGCCGCCCCCGTCCTCGCCCTGTGGGCCTCGTACCGCGGCGACCCCGCGACGGGGGAGGGCAGGGCCGGAGCGCCGGTCACCGCGCGGGAGTCCGAGGACGCGGGCGGCCTGGACGGCGCCCCGAACGACCGGTACGAGAACACCGGCAACGCCCGCACCACCCCCGACCCGCGCTTCACCCAGGGCAGCCGCTCGCCCGACGTCTCGGTCGAGGTGATCAGCCCGGGCGGTCCCACCGGACCGACCCTCCCCGGGCAGCCGGCCGCCGGCCGGATCACCGTCTCCGCCCACGGGAACGGCGCCACCACGACGCTCACGCTCACCAACTCCGGCGGCTCGTCCGTGGACTGGTCCCTGTGGACGGACGGACCGTGGCTGTACGTCTCCCAGGCGTCCGGAACCCTCCGGCCGGGGCAGTCCGTGACGGTCCGCGTCCACGTCGACCAGGCGCGCGAGCCCTCGGGGGCCTGGTCGGCCCGGGTCGGCGTGAACCCCTCCGGCGCGGTGGTCCGCATCCACGGCCGCGGCGCCACCACCCCGCCGCCGACCACCGAGGAACCCCCGCCCACGACGGACCCGACGACCCCGCCACCCACCACGGACCCGACCACCCCGCCGCCCACGACGGAGGAACCGCCGCCGACGACCGATCCCACGGACCCGACGAGCCCGCCGCCGACGACGGAGGAACCGCCCCCGACGACCGGCGAACCGACCCCGTCCACCGACCCGGGAACCCCGGGCGACACGGGGTCCCCGCCTCCCTCGTGACCGGAGAGCGCGGCGGCCGCCGGACGGCGGCGGGCGTGGCGGGAAGGCCCGCCGGGCTCAGGACGGCCGGGCGCTCCCAGGACAGCCCGGAGCTCTCAGGACAGCCGGTCCTGGACCGGTCGGCCGCCGGGCGTCGGCGGGCTCACGGGGTCGGCCGGGTGCGGGGCCACCAGCGGCAGCTGGGACGCGAGGCGCGCCTCGCACAGCTCCACCAGCACGTCGTACGCCTCCTTGCCCATGAGCTCCGTCAGCTCGGGCCGGTACGTCACGTACACCGGCTCCCCGGCCCCGTGCGCCGAGGTCGCCGAGGTGCACCACCAGTGCAGGTCGTGCCCGCCCGGGCCCCAGCCACGACGGTCGTACTCCCCGATCGAGATCTGCAGGACCCGGGTGTCGTCGGGCCGGTCGATCCAGTCGTACGTACGCCGCACCGGCAGCTGCCAGCAGACGTCCGGCTTGGTCTCCAGCGGCTCCTTGCCCTCCCGGAGGGCCAGGATGTGCAGCGAGCAGCCGGCGCCGCCCGCGAAACCGGGACGGTTCTGGAAGATGCAGGACCCCTCCCAGCGCCGGGTCTGCCGGTCACCGTCCTCGTCGAGCTGCGTCCAGCCGGTCGCGGTGCCGACGTCGTGGAACTGCCACAGCTCGGGCGTGAGCCGGTCCACGTACGAGGCGACCCGCTTCTCGTCGTCCTCGTCGGAGAAGTGGGCGCCCAGCGTGCAGCAGCCGTCGTCGGCGCGGCCGGCCTGGATGCCCTGGCAGCCGCTGCCGAAGATGCAGCTCCACCGCGAGGTGAGCCAGGTCAGATCGCAGCGGAAGACCTGCTCGTCGTCGGCCGGGTCGGGAAACTCCACCCAGGCCCGCGCGAAGTCCAGGCCCTTCTCGTCGGGTTCGGGCGCGACGCCCTGCTTCTTGGAGATCGCGGGCTCCTTGGAGGCCTTGCGAGCCTTGAGCGGAGTGGTGGCGCTGTCGCCGCCACTGGCTTTGTCCGGCTTCGCCTTTTTCGTCTTGGGCACACCACAAGCGTATGCGCGCGGGCGCAGTAGCGTTCCGCCCATGAGACTCGGAGTCCTCGACGTCGGTTCGAACACGGTGCACCTGCTGGTGGTGGACGCCCACCACGGCGCACGGCCCCTGCCCGCCCACTCCCACAAGGCGGAGCTGCGCCTCGCCGAGCTGCTCGACGAGCACGGCGCCATCGCGCCCGCCGGGGTCGACCGGCTCATCGCCACGGTCGTGGACGCGCTCCAGGCGGCGGAGGACAAGGGCTGCGAGGAGGTGCTGCCGTTCGCGACCTCCGCGGTGCGCGAGGCGACGAACGCCGACGCGGTCCTGGCCCGGGTCCAGGAGGTGACCGGCGTCGACCTCCAGGTCCTCACCGGCGAGGAGGAGGCGCGCCTCACCTTCCTCGCCGCCCGCCGCTGGTTCGGCTGGTCCTCCGGGAAGCTGCTCCTCCTCGACATCGGCGGCGGCTCCCTGGAGATCGCGTACGGCATAGACGAGGAGCCGGACGCGGCGGTCTCGCTCCCGCTGGGCGCGGGGCGGCTGACGGCCGGCTGGCTCCCCGGCGACCCCGCCGACACGGCGGACGTCAAGGCCCTGCGCCGCCACGTCCGGGCCCGGATCGCCCGTACCGTCGGCGAGTTCACCCGCTTCGGCAAGCCGGACCACGTCGTCGCCACCTCCAAGACCTTCAAGCAGCTGGCCAGGATCGCCGGGGCGCCCGGATCCGGCGAAGGGCTCTACGTCCAGCGGGACCTCAGCCACCGGTCCCTGGAGGAGTGGGTCCCCAAGCTCGCCGTGATGACGGTCCAGGAACGCGGGGCCCTCCCCGGCGTCTCGGAGGGCCGCGCCCCGCAGCTCCTGGCGGGCGCGCTGGTCGCCGAGGCCGCGATGGACCTCTTCGGCATCGACGACCTCGAGATCTGCCCCTGGGCCCTCCGCGAGGGCGTGATCCTCCGCCGCCTGGACCACCTCCCGGAGGGATGACGGGCGGACCCGCGGCCGGAGGGGGTACGGAGCGGACACGCGCCCCGGCGCGAGGCGGACCCGCGGCCGGAGGGGTACGAGCGCCCCCGCGCCCCCGGCGCGAGGCCGGCCCGCACACGCCTCGGCGCGCGCCGCCCGCTCCCGCACCGCCCCGAGAACCACCCCCGCACCGCCCCGGGAACCACCCCCGCGCCGCCCGGCGAACCACACCCCCGCACCGCCCCTTCCACCCGGCCGGGCGTGTGTCCTCCCCCACGCGCGCGTGGCCCCGCCCCGCCGTACCCGCCCCGCCCGGGCCCCCGGAAGACCCCCTGGGACCTCCGAGAAGCCCGGCCACGCGCGCGTGCCCGGCGCTCCGGAGAGCGACCGCCCGGTGCCGTACGTGACCGGAACCACCTCCCCGGGGCCCGGGCCCGCCCCGTACCCTGTCCTTCGTGGCAGAACCAGTGGTGCGCGTCCCGGATGCGAAGGTCGCCCTGTCGACGGCCTCGGTCTATCCGGAGTCGACGGCGACGGCCTTCGAGATCGCCGCACGCCTCGGCTACGACGGTGTCGAGGTCATGGTCTGGACCGACCCCGTCAGCCAGGACATCGAAGCGCTGCGCCGGCTCTCGGACTACCACGAGGTCCCGATCCTCGCCGTCCACGCCCCCTGCCTCCTCATCACCCAGCGCGTCTGGTCCACCGACCCGTGGGTCAAGCTCCAGCGCGCCCAGGCGGCCGCAGAGAAGCTCGGCGCCTCCACCGTCGTCGTCCACCCGCCGTTCCGCTGGCAGCGGCAGTACGCCCGCGACTTCGTCACCGGCATCTGGCGGATGGCCGACGAGACCGACGTCCGGTTCGCCGTCGAGAACATGTACCCCTGGCGCTACAAGGACCGCGAGATGCTCGCGTACGCCCCCGAGTGGGACGTCACCAAGGACGACTACCGCCACTTCACCGTCGACCTCTCGCACACCGCGACCGCCCGCACCGACGCCCTCGCCATGGTCGACCGCATGGGCGACCGGCTCGGTCACGTCCACCTCGCCGACGGCAGGGGCTCCGCCAAGGACGAGCACCTGGTCCCCGGCCGCGGCACCCAGCCCTGCGCGGAGGTCCTGGAACGCCTCGCCCACATCGGCTTCGACGGGCACGTCGTCGTCGAGGTCAACACCCGCCGGGCGATGTCCGCCGCCGAACGCGAGGCCGACCTCGCCGAGGCCCTGGCCTTCACCCGCCTCCACCTCGCCTCGGCGACCGCGCAGCCGGGCCGGGTCCCCCGCTCATGACCGCACCGGCCCCGCGCCGGCGCGGCCGCCCCTCCCGTACCGCGGAGGACCGCGGACCGGGGGCCCGGCAGCGGATCATGGAGGCGGCCCGCGCGCAGTTCGCCGAGCGCGGCTACGACAAGACCTCCGTGCGCGGCATCGCCAAGGCCGCTGGGGTCGACCCGGCGCTGGTGCACCACTACTTCGGTACGAAGGACGAGCTGTTCGCGGCCGCCGTCGAGATCTCCTTCGAGCCCGCCCTCGTCGTCCCGCAGGTCCTCGGAGGCCCGCTCGACGGCATCGGGGAGCGCCTCGCCCGCTATTTCATCGGTGTCTGGGAGAACCCCGCGACCCGCGCCCCGCTGCTGGCGATCATCCGCTCCGCCCTCACCCACGAGGCGGCGGCGAAGGTGCTCCGCGGCTTCGTCCTGCGCCGGCTCCTGGAACGCGTGGCCGCCGACCTGGAAGTGCCGGACCCCAAGTTCCGCGCGGAGCTGGCCGCCTCGCACATGATCGGCATCGCGATCCTGCGGTACGTCATCCAGGTCGAGCCGCTGGCCTCCGCCGACCCGGAGGAGATCGTGGCCCTGGTGGCCCCCACACTCCAGCGGTACCTGACGGAGGCGTGACCCGCGGATCACCCCCCGTGGCTCACGCCGCACGGATGCCCGAAAGCTGAACACCAGGTCCGGCATACGGACAGCCTGTCCAGATCTTGGAGCGGCGGCGTACGCTCGAAAGCAAGCACACCCGTCACGAGGAGCGAGCGACGATGCCCGAGCTGAGGTCCCGCACTGTCACCCACGGCCGCAACATGGCGGGCGCACGCGCCCTTATGCGCGCCTCCGGTGTACCCGGCGCGGACATCGGCCGGAAGCCGATCATCGCCGTCGCCAACTCCTTCACCGAGTTCGTGCCCGGCCACACCCACCTCCAGCCGGTCGGCCGGATCGTCTCCGAGGCCATCACGGCCGCCGGGGCCATCCCGCGCGAGTTCAACACGATCGCCGTCGACGACGGCATCGCGATGGGCCACGGCGGCATGCTGTACTCCCTGCCCTCCCGCGACCTGATCGCGGACAGCGTGGAGTACATGGTCGAGGCGCACTGCGCCGACGCGCTGATCTGCATCTCCAACTGCGACAAGATCACCCCCGGCATGCTGAACGCCGCGCTGCGCCTCAACATCCCGACGGTCTTCGTCTCCGGCGGTCCGATGGAGTCCGGCAAGGCGACGCTGGTCGACGGCACGGTCCGTACGCTCGACTTGGTCGACGCGATCTCCGACGCCGTGAACGACAAGATCTCGGACGAGGACATCCTCCGCATCGAGGAGAACGCCTGCCCGACCTGCGGGTCCTGTTCCGGCATGTTCACCGCCAACTCGATGAACTGCCTGACCGAGGCCATCGGCCTCTCCCTCCCCGGCAACGGCTCGGTCCTCGCCACCCACACGGCCCGCAAGGCGCTGTACGAGAACGCCGCCCGCACGGTCGTCGACATCACCCGGCGCTACTACGACGAGGACGACGACTCCGTCCTGCCGCGCTCGATCGCGACCCGCGCGGCCTTCGAGAACGCCATGGCCCTCGACATCGCCATGGGCGGCTCGACCAACACGATCCTCCACCTGCTCGCCGCCGCGCAGGAGGCCGAGCTGGACTACGGCCTGTCCGACATGGACGCGGTCTCGCGCCGGGTCCCGTGCCTGGCGAAGGTCGCCCCGAACGTGGCGCCCGGCGGCACGTACTACATGGAGGACGTCCACCGCGCCGGCGGCATCCCCGCCATCCTTGGCGAGCTGTACCGCGCCGGCCTCCTCAACGAAGACGTCCACACCGTCCACTCCCGCTCCATCAAGGAGTGGCTTGAGACCTGGGACGTGCGCGGCGGCTCCCCGTCCGAGGAAGCCGTCGAGCTGTGGCACGCGGCGCCCGGCTGCGTCCGCTCCGCGACCGCCTTCTCGCAGTCCGAGCGCTGGGCCTCCCTCGACACGGACGCGGCCGGCGGCTGCATCCGCGACGCGGCCCACGCCTACTCGAAGGACGGCGGCCTCGCGGTCCTGCGCGGCAACCTGGCCGTCGACGGCTGCGTGGTCAAGACGGCCGGTGTCGACGAGTCGATCTGGACGTTCGAGGGCCCGGCGGTCGTCTGCGAGTCGCAGGACGAGGCCGTCGAGAAGATCCTCAACAAGCAGATCAAGGACGGCGACGTCGTCGTCATCCGCTACGAAGGCCCGCGCGGCGGCCCGGGCATGCAGGAGATGCTCTACCCGACGTCCTTCCTGAAGGGCCGCGGCCTGGGCAAGACCTGCGCCCTGGTCACGGACGGTCGCTTCTCGGGCGGTACGTCGGGCCTGTCGATCGGCCACGCCTCACCGGAGGCGGCCTCCGGCGGCACGATCGCCCTGGTCGAGGACGGCGACCGCATCCGCATCGACATCCCGACCCGCGCGATCGAGCTCCTGGTCGACGACGCGACCCTGGCGGCCCGCCGCGAGGCCCTGGCCGGCGTCTACGCCCCGAAGAACCGCCAGCGCAAGGTCTCGGCGGCCCTCCGCGCCTACGCGGCGATGGCAACCAGCGCCGACAAGGGCGCGGTGCGCGACGTGACCCGCCTGGGCTGACCCGAGCCGCCGGCCCCTCTTCGTGCCGCCGAGTACGGCGCGAAGGGGGGCTTCTTCGGCTCGTCCGTCCGCTCACGTACGCCGCCAAGGTTCTCGCCGACCCCCTCGCCGCTCGGGGCCGGACGCCTCGGGGGAGCGACCCGCTCGCCGCCAGGGCCCGGGCCTCTCGGGGGAGCGACCCGCTCGCCGGGCGGGTCGCCGGGCACGGTGACCCACCCGGGGAGCCGGCCACTCACGCCGCGTAGAGCCCCCCCCGCATCGTCAGGCACTCGCGCCGCGGGACCTACTCCCTCACCACGTCCCCGGGTCGCGCGCGTCCACCGCGAAGACCGACCCGTCGGGGGCGGTCGCGTAGACCCGGTCCCCGGTCACCACCGGCGCCGGGACGGTCGTGGCGTAACCGAGCCGCCCGTCGCGCAGGCGGGGCTTCGTCTGGCCGAGGAGGGCGCCCCGCGCCGTGTCGACGGCGAGGAGGCGGCCGTCGGACGCGGAGAGGTACAGCCGGCCGCCGTCGGCGGTCACGACGGGCGCGGAGACGTTTCCAGCGGCCGTCTCCAGCTCCCACAGGACCCGCCCGCCCGCCGCGGCCGTGTCCAGGGCGGTCAACTGCCCCCGCGGAGTCAGCAGATAGACGATGTCGCCCCGGACCGCGATCGTGGGCTCGTCCAACCGGAACGGCAGCGCCACCCGCCGCACCGCCCCCGCCGCCCCGGCGGCCCCGGGCTCGTACCGTACGACCGCGTCGATCTGCGAGTCGCTGTTCGCGGAGCGCAGGAACAGCGCCCCGCCCGACCCCATCCCCACCGGCACCAGATCCCCCTCCAGCCGCGTCTGCCAGACGAGTTCGCCGGTACGCGGCCGCAGCGCCCCGACGCGGGTCCGCGTACCGCTCCCGGCGGCCGTCGCCGTCTCGAAGACCGGCAGGAGACCGGTCGCGGGGTCGTACGAACCGAAGCGGGGAGCCGTGAACCCGCGCAGGGCGTACGTGCGGCGCTGCGCGCCGGTCGCGCTGTCGACGGCCCGGACGCCCCCGGCCGACGTGGGGAAGAGGAAGGTGTCACCGGCCGGAACGGCTCCCTCCTGGCGGGCGGCACCGCTCGTGTCCCACCGCGCGGCCCCGTCCTCGCGGCCGTACGTACGGAGCGTGCCGTCGGCGGCGACGACCCCGAGGACACCGCCCGCGGCCAGGGGCCCGGCGACCGGATCGTCGAGGGCGGCCG
Organism: Streptomyces sp. NPDC008121; assembly: GCF_042957155.1. Lineage (NCBI taxonomy): Bacteria > Bacillati > Actinomycetota > Actinomycetes > Kitasatosporales > Streptomycetaceae > Streptomyces > Streptomyces sp. NPDC008121. The sequence goes on from NZ_JBIBHT010000004.1 coordinate 692,394, forward strand.
GGTGCGACCAGGCGACCCGGCCGGTCCGCGGGTCGAGCCGCGCCAGGCCGACCCCGCGCGCCGAGCAGAACAGCGCGCCGCCGACGTGCGCGCACGCGGGGGCCGTGGGCTCGCCCGCCTTCTGCAGTGCGGTCTGCCAGCCGCTGAAGGCGGTGGCGACCTCGGCCCGGCGCGGCTCGGGCCCGGTGGCGTCCGCTCCCGTCCCGAACGCCACGAAGAGGCCGCCGGCAGCCAGGCCGGCGAGCGCCGTCACCACCACCGGCAACCGGAACCGCCCGGCCCGGCGAGGCCTCCGCGCCGGCACGGTGACCCGTACGGGAGTATCGGCGTCCCACGAGGCCCCGAACCCGGACCCGTATCCGGACCCAGCCCCGGCGCCCGCCCCGGCCACCGGCTCCGGCAGGACGAGCGGCCGCCGCTGCGCCGGTATGAACGCCTCCGCCTCGTACGACGGAGGGAGCAGCGCCGCCATGATCTCGGCGGGGGTCGGCCGCTCGGCCGGCTCCTTCGCCAGGCAGCGCGCGACCAGCGGCGCCAGCTCGCCCGGCACCCCCGAGAGATCGGGTTCGTCGTGCACGACCTGGTACGCGACCACATACGGACTGTCGGAGTCGAACGGGCCGTGCCCGGTCGCCGCGTGCACCAGGACCGACCCGAGGGCGAAGACGTCCGCCGCCGGCCCGACCTCCCGGGGCCGCTGGAACTGCTCCGGTGCCATGAACGGCGGCGAGCCGATCAGCTTCCCCGTCTCCGTCCGCAGATCGCTGTCCACCGGCCGCGAGATGCCGAAGTCGATGACCTTCGGGCCGGTGTCGGTGAGCAGGACGTTGCTCGGCTTGAGGTCACGGTGGACGACCCCCGCGCGGTGGATGTCGCGCAGCGCCTCCGCGAGCCCCGCCGTCAGGCGGCGCAGCTCGGCGGGGGCCAGGGGACCGTTCCGCTTCACCTGGTCGGCGAGGGTGGGGCCGGGGACGTACAGGGTCGCCATCCAGGGGCGCACGGCATCGGGATCGGCGTCCACGACGGGCGCGGTGAAGGCGCCGCTCACCCGTCGGGCAGCGGCCACCTCCTGCCGGAAGCGGGCCCTGAACTCCGGGTCCTCCGCGTACTGCCCGTGGACGACCTTGACCGCGAGCCGCAGGCCGGAGGCGGAGGTGGCGAGGTGCACCACACCCATCCCGCCCGCGCCGAGACAGGCCTGAAGGCGGTACTCACCGGCGTATTCAGGCTCTTCCGCTTCCCGGTCCGCGCCGGTGCTGCGCAACGGCGGCATAGCCCACCCCCGTGTGGTTCCCCGTTGTGTTCGCGCGCGTGCGCGACGCCACGGAGCCTAGTCGATGGCCCCCGGACGGCCGAGGGGCCTTGCTAGCCTGCGCGTCGCGGTACGCGAACGTCGGCGGTACGCGGATGTCATGGAGCGCTTTTGCGCCAACGGGGGAGGACGACGCCATGGGCGTGGACGAGAAGAACCAGGGACGGGACGCGAAGGACACGGCGGAGGCACCGCACGCGCCGACGTCCGTCGCGGAGCCGGTGGCCACCGGCTCCGCGACGGACGGCACCGGCAGGGGCGGGGACACCGGCACCGCACCCGCCGCACCCGCGGTCTCGGTCGCGGTGACCCCCACGGTCGCGGAGCTCGACGGCACCGCGCCCGCGGTCTCCGTCACCGTCGCCCCCGCCGCCGCGGAGCTCGACGGCGTCGCCGCCATGACCGTGACCCGCTACCCCGTCGCCCCCGGCTACCGGGTCAACGTCCGCTCCGGCCCGGGCACGCAGTTCCGGCTCGTGCGGACCCTCGCCCCGGACGTGCGGGTGGCGATCTACTGCCAGACGCCCGGCGAACAGATCTCCGGCCCCTACGGCACCACGAACATCTGGGACAACATCGCCTCGGGCGAGTTCATCTCCGACGCCTACGTGAAGACGGGCACCGACGGTTACGTCGCCCGCCGCTGCGGCTGACCCACCCGGGCCCCCGGCCCCCGGGCCGGACGCACCCCGGCCCGGGCGCCCACCCCACAGGCAACGCCCCACGCGCACCGCCCCACGCCCAGGCCCTCACGCGCCCCCGCCCCACCCGGGGATAATCGGTCCCGTGAGCGACGACGACCGCACCGACCGGCCCGAGAACCCCCGTACCCCCCGCGGCACCGCCGAGAGCGCGGCCGACGGCACTCCCGCCGGGCCGCGCCCCGAGGAGATCCGTTTCTTCGGCACGACGTGGGTCGACCACACCGGCCACTACGGCCTGCGCCGCGCCGGCCTCGCGGTCGGGGCACTCGTCGCGGCCGCGGCCGGCTGCCTCGTGCTGCGCTTCGGCTACCAGGGCCTCGAGATCGCCGACGTCGGCGGCTTCGTCAACATCCTGGTGATCGTCATGTTCTCGATCTGCAGCGCCATCGCCTTCCGCAAGACCTGGGAGGGCTTCGCCCGGCGCCCGGCCGACCCGGCCCGCGAGGACTCCCTGCGCAGCCTGAAGGCGATCGGATTCATCGGCTCCCTCCTCGCGTACGCCTTTCGTTGCCTCGTCGAGGCCCCCGGCGAGAAGCTGCGGCGCACCGAGTACGAGACGGCCCGCGCGCGGTACGAGAAGCGGCGCGGCACCCGCACGGGCAACCCGGCGGCCCGCAAGAAGCCGAAGCGGAAGTAGCCCGCCCGAGCCCCTGCCCGAGTGCTTGACGCCCTCTCCCTCCACGCCCATTATTCATCACATGGTGAATTACTCCGAGCAGGCTCCGGAGCAGGCCGCGGACCGAGAGACGAACTCCGCCCCGGGCACCGCTTCGAACCACCCGGTGACCGGAGCGATCGTCGCCCGCGGCCTCACCGTCGTCCGAGGCAGGCGCACCGTCCTGCGCGGCATCGACTTCGTCGTCCCACCCGGCCGGATCACCGGCCTCCTCGGCCCCTCCGGCTGCGGCAAGTCCACCCTCATGCGCGCGGTCGTCGGCACCCAGGCCCACGTCACCGGCACCCTCGACGTCCTCGGCCGCCCGGCGGGCGACGCCGCCCTGCGCGCCCGCATCGGCTACGTCACCCAGGCACCGTCCGTGTACGACGACCTCACCGTCGCCCAGAACCTCGACTACTTCGCCTCCGTCCTCCTCCCCGGCCGCGCCCACCGCGAGGAACGCCGTACGGCCGTGGCGCGGGCCATCGACGACGTCGACCTCGCCTCGCACGCAGACGCCCTCGCCGGCCGGCTCTCCGGCGGCCAGCGCAGCCGGGTATCCCTCGCCGTCGCCCTCCTCGGGACCCCGGAACTCCTCGTCCTCGACGAGCCCACCGTCGGCCTCGACCCGGTCCTCCGCCGCGACCTGTGGACCCTCTTCCACCGCATCGCCGATCGACGCGGCGCCACGATCCTCGTCTCCTCGCACGTCATGGACGAGGCCGAGCGCTGTCACCGCCTGCTCCTCATGCGCGAGGGCGAGCTCCTCGCCGAGGACACCCCCGAAGCCCTGCGGCGACGCAACGACACCGCCACCGTCGAGGACGCCTTCCTCCGCCTGGTCGACGCCGCCGCCGCCCGCGCCGCCGCCCACCCCGAGACCCCACCGCGCTGATCCCCGGCGCCTGCCGCCCACCCGCGGGCCCCCACGCCGGCCACCGCCCGCCCCGTCGGCCCCCGCCCCCAGGAGCTCCGCCATGAATGCCGCCCGCACCCTCGCCACCGCCGCCCGCGTCCTCCGCCAGCTGCGCCACGACCCGCGCTCCATCGCGCTGATGCTCGTCGTCCCGTGCCTGATGCTCTTCCTGCTCCGGTACGTCTTCGACGGCAGCCCCGGCACCTTCGACTCCATCGGCGCCTCGCTGCTCGGCATCTTCCCGCTGATCACGATGTTCCTCGTGACCTCGATCGCCACCCTGCGCGAACGCACCTCCGGCACCCTGGAACGCCTCCTCGCGATGCCCCTCGGGAAGGCCGACCTCATCGCCGGCTACGCCCTGGCGTTCGGACTCCTCGCCGTCGTCCAGTCGGCCCTCGCCACCGGCCTCGCCCTGTGGTTCCTCGGCCTCGACGTCGTCGGCTCCCCCTGGCTCCTCCTGCTCGTCGCCCTCCTCGACGCCCTCCTCGGCACCGCCCTGGGCCTCTTCGTCTCCGCCTTCGCCGCCTCCGAGTTCCAGGCCGTCCAGTTCATGCCGGCCGTGATCTTCCCCCAGCTGTTGCTCTGCGGCCTGTTCACCGCCCGCGACCGGATGCAGCCCGTCCTGGAGACGCTCTCGAACGTCCTGCCCATGTCGTACGCCGTCGACGGCATGAACGAGGTCCTCCGCCACCCGGACGTCACCGACGTCTTCGTACGGGACGCCCTGGTCGTCGCCGGCTGCGCCCTCCTCGTCCTCGCCCTCGGGGCCGCCACCCTCCGCCGCCGCACGGCGTGACCGCCCCTCGGACACCCGGAGCCGCGCGGCCCCCGCGATGCGAGGATGGCGGCACGTAACCCCCTCCGGCGAGGTGAACAGAGCCATGACCCAGACCGTCGCAGTCCTCGGCACCGGCAAGATCGGTGAAGCGCTCCTCAGCGGCATGATCCGAGCCGGCTGGCGTCCCGCCAACCTCCTCGTCACCGCCCGGCGCTCCGAACGCGCGGAGGAGCTGCGCTCCCGTTACGGCGTCGAGCCGGTCACCAACGCCGAGGCGGCCAAGCGCGCCGACACCCTCATCCTCGCGGTGAAGCCGCAGGACATGGGGCGTCTCCTCGACGAACTCGCGCCGCACGTCGCCACCGACCGCCTGGTCATCAGCGCCGCCGCCGGCATCCCCACCTCGTTCATCGAGGAACGCCTCACCGCCGGCACCCCCGTCGTCCGCGTCATGCCGAACACCCCCGTCCTCGTCGACGAGGGCATGTCCGTCATCTCGGCCGGCAGCCACGCCACCCCCGATCACCTCGCCCACGCGGAGGAGATCTTCGGCGGCGTCGGCAAGACCCTGCGCGTCCCGGAGTCCCAGCAGGACGCCGCCACCGCCCTCTCCGGCTCGGGCCCGGCCTACTTCTACTTCCTCGTCGAGGCGATGACCGACGCCGGCATCCTCCTCGGCCTGCCCCGCGCCCAGGCCCACGACCTGATCGTCCAGGCCGCCATCGGAGCCGCCGTGATGCTCCGCGACAGCGGCGAACACCCGGTCAAGCTCCGCGAGGCCGTGACCTCCCCGGCCGGCACCACCATCAGCGCCATCCGCGAGCTGGAGAACCACGGCGTCCGCGCCGCCCTCATCGCGGCCCTCGAAGCCGCCCGCGACCGCAGCCGCGAACTCGCCTCCGGCAACGGCTGACCCCCTCTCAGCGGGCCGCCGCGCGTGCCAGGCCCCGGGGAGAGGCACGCCCCAGGCCGGGGGTTGACACGAGGTTCCCCGGTACGTAGTGTTCTCCGAGTTGTCCGACGTGAGCACCGACCCCGGTCGGCCCCGGACAGCCATCCCGCAAGAACCCATAGAAGCTGACGGCGCTTTGTCGCGCCGTCGTGCTTTCCGTGTGTTTTCGCGAAATGAGGAATCCGTGTTCGAAGGTTTGAACGCACGTCCCCGATTAGCGTCGGGGGCAGGGAATCCGCTAAACTCTCACTCGTCGGAACGGCCCAACAGCCGCGAGGACAACTCCCGCTGACTGGGAATCAGGCCCGAAAGGATCTGATAGAGTCGGAAACGCAGGAAGGCCGAAACGGGAAACCGAAGAAGCCGGAAAGC
>NZ_JBIBHT010000005.1:0-105320 GCF_042957155.1 Streptomyces sp. NPDC008121
TCTCCGTGAATGTTTACCCGTAATCGGGTGCACACCACGAGAGCGGAACGATCGGTCGGAATAAGACCGGTCGTTCACAGCGTCCTCGCTGTGTTTCGCCTACCCGCCACACGGGCCGGTAGGACTTTTCAAAGGAACCTCGCCATCCGAAGATGGACGGGGTATCAACTAATCTGGCGTTGATTTTTGGCACGCTGTTGAGTTCTCAAGGAACGGACGCTTCCTTCGTACTCACCCTCTCGGGCTTTCCTCCGGGCTTTTCCCTTCGGTCTTTCGTGTTTCCAACCTTACCAGATCCTTTTTCCGTTCCGTTTCCGGTTCGGATTCTGTTTCCGGTGGCCGATTGGGGGCCTTGCCTTTCGGCGTGGTCACTACTTTAGCCGAATTCCCGGGTGACTCATAATCGAGACTTGAGACCAGATTTCGGCATGCCGAAATCCGACCCCGCCGGGGTTCGTTGTAGGTAGTTGGATGGCCGCTCCGAGGTGCTCGAACAAGCACTGCCCGGTTCCAGCGGCTCGGACTACATTAGGCGTCCCCAGCACCCGGGTCAAGTCGCGTCAAGAGGACCGCTTCCGGGGCACATGGGCCCGGTACGGGCTCACCGTCGGGTCGTCGTCGATCCAGAAGCGCCAGGGGTGCGGGGCGCCGTCGCCGCCCACTCCCGTGCGGGGGCCGTTGCGTACCTGGTCAGCCGGGGGCGGGGTGCCGGTGAGGACGGTCAGGGGAGAGTCGGGGCCCGCGCAGGTGTCCGTGCCGTTCAGGGAGAGGGCGACGTCGAGCGCGGTGGCCAGACGGGCCGGGCCCTTGGCCAGTTCCTTGTCGTATCGGGCCGATCGTCGACGCTTCCGGGCCTCCTCCGCCCCGACCGTGATCTCGCCCGCGCGGAGCAGGACCCCGCTCGCGCGGCCCTCCGGACCGCAGACCAGATTCAGGCAGTGCCACATGCCGTAGGTGAAATAGACGTACGCGTGTCCGGGCGGACCGAACATGACCGCGTTGCGGGCCGTGCGCCCGCGGAAGGCGTGGGAACCGGGGTCGATCTCGCCCGCGTACGCCTCCACCTCCGTCAGGCGGACCTCCATGCGGCCGGTGTCCGACGTTCTCACCAGGGTGCGGCCCAGCAGGTCGGGGGCGACCTCCAGGACGGGGCGGTCGAAGAACTCCCGCGGGAGCGGCGTACGGTCGGGGCTCTCGCTCATGGCGTCCGAGCGTACTGGGGAGGACCGGAAAGCGGTCGGGAACCGGTTACGGTCGTCGCGCGTATGTAGGGGTCAGGACCAAGAAGGAGTGCACATGGGGTTCAAGAAGCTGCTCGCGAGCCTGGGCGCCGGTGGGGCGTCCGTGGAGACCGTGCTCACCGAGGAGAACGTCGTACCCGGCGGAGTCGTCCAGGGTGAGGTGCGGATCCAGGGCGGCTCGGTCGACCAGCAGATCGAGGGGCTGTCCGTGGGGCTCCAGGCCCGCGTCGAGGTCGAGGGCGGGGACCAGGAGACGAAGCAGGACATCGTCTTCACCAAGGTCCGGCTCGGCGGTGCCTTCGAGGTGAAGGCGGGCGCGGTCCACGTCGTCCCGTTCGGGTTCGAGATCCCCTGGGAGACGCCCGTCACGGCCATCGCCGGGCAGCAGCTGCGGGGCATGAACATCGGGGTGACCACCGAGCTGGAGATCGCCCGCGCGGTGGACTCCGGTGACCTGGACCCGATCAACGTGCACCCGCTGCCGGCGCAGCAGGCCCTCCTGGACGCCTTCCTCCAGCTGGGCTTCCGCTTCAAGAGCGCCGACATGGAGCGCGGGCACATCCGTGGCACCCGGCAGAAGCTGCCGTTCTACCAGGAGATCGAGTTCTTCCCGCCGCAGCAGTACCGCGGGCTGAACCAGGTCGAGCTCAGCTTCGTGGCGGACGACCGCGAGATGGACGTCGTCCTGGAGATGGACAAGAAGCCGGGTCTCTTCAGCGAGGGCAGCGACTCGTTCCGCGCGTTCAAGGTGGGTCTGGAGGACTTCCACACCACCGACTGGGCGGCGTACCTCAACCAGTGGCTCGCCGACGTCGGCGGCAAGCGGAACTGGCTCTAGGCTCGGCGGCGTACTGCATCGAGCGATACGGAGGTTCAGACGTGTCCGAGGGCAAGAGGGCGCCGCTCCCTCACGACTTCCATCCGCCGGTGCCGGCGTTCACCGTGGTGAGCGACGACATCGTGGCGGGCGGGGTCCTGAAGGCGGCGCAGGTGTACGCCGAGGGGAACACCTCGCCCCAGCTGAGCTGGGAGGGCTTCCCGGCGGAGACGAAGAGCTTCGCCGTGACCTGCTTCGACCCGGACGCGCCGACGGGCAGCGGATTCTGGCACTGGGTGGTGTTCGACATCCCGGCCTCGGTCACCGAGCTGCCGGCCGGCGCGGGCTCGCGGTCGTTCGAGGGGCTGCCGAAGGGCGCCGTACAGGTGCGCAACGACTACGGCTCCCGTGACTTCGGCGGGGCCGCTCCCCCGGCCGGTGAGAACCACCGCTACGTCTTCACCGTGTACGCGGTGGACACGGAGGAGCTCGGTCCGGACGCGGACGCCTCGCCGGCCGCCGTGGGCTTCAACCTGCGGTTCCACACTCTGGGCCGCGCCCAGTTGATCGCCGAGTACACCGCTCCCGCGGAGAGCTGAGGGTTCGTTTGTTGTTTGCCCGCTTCTGGTCTTGGAGAGATCAGAAGCGGGCATCTTTCGTTGTGCACGGATATTGCGTTGTCCAACCCGGCGCGCCCGGCCAGAGTTGATCCAAGCCCGAAGCTCCGCGAGGGGGCCGGGCCGGCACACGGGAGGTGGGCACAGTGCGGGACACGCTGGTACTGAACGCGAGCTTCGAGCCGCTGTCGACGGTCACACTCAACCGTGCGGTGGTGCTTGTCCTACAGGACAAGGCCGTCGTCGAGCAGGAGCATCCCGATCTCCGCATGCGTGCCGCCGCCGTCGACATCCCCGTCCCCCGGGTGATCAGACTCTGCCGCTATGTCCGGGTGCCGTTCCGAAGACAGGCTCCGTGGTCGAGACGGGGTGTGCTGGTCAGGGACCAGCACCGGTGCGCGTACTGCGGGAGACGCGCGACGACCGTGGACCATGTGGTGCCGCGGGCGCAGGGGGGTGCGGACAGCTGGCTGAACACGGTGGCGTCCTGCGCCGAGGACAATCACCGCAAAGCGGACCGGACTCCGGAGCAGGCGGGGATGCCGCTGCTCCACGAGCCGTTCGTGCCGACGCCGGCCGACGCGATGCTGCTGGCGATGCGGGCCGGTGAGCGGTCGGAGCTTCCGGCCTGGCTGGGGAGCACCGCGGCCTGAGTGGTCCGAGGTGTGCGTGTGTGGGCCCGCCCTGTCGTCCGGGGGCGGGCCCCGCGTCGTTCAGCGCAGCAGGAGCTGGACGATCGCGGCGGTGCCGACGACGACGATGAAGCCGCGCAGGACGGGGGGCGGGAGGCGGCGGCCGACCTTGGCTCCTATCTGGCCGCCGATGGCGGAGCCGACGGCGATGAGGAGGACGGCGGTCCAGTCGAAGGTGGCGACGAAGAGGAAGAAGAGCGCGGCGATGCTGTTGACGATCGCGGCGAGAACGTTCTTGACGGCGTTGAGGCGCTGGAGGGTGTCGGCGAGGAGCATGCCCATGAGGGAGAGGTAGATGATCCCTTGGGCGGCGGTGAAGTAGCCGCCGTAGACGCTGGCGAGGAGCAGTCCGGTCAGCAGGAGCGGGCCGCCGTCGGGATCGCCCTGGGCGCCGGTGCGTTCGCGGCGGGCCTGGACGGCCTTGGAGAGGCGCGGCTGCAGGATGACGAGGACCAGGGCCAGGCCGACCAGGACCGGGACGATCGTCTCGAAGGCCTCGGGCGGGAGCATCAGCAGGAGGACGGCGCCGGCGAGGCCGCCGGTCGCGGCGACGGCGCCGAGACGGAGGATCCTGCGGCGCTGGCCCTTGAGCTCCTCGCGGTAGCCGATGGCGCCGCTGATGGAGCCGGGGATGAGGCCGAGGGCGTTGGAGACGGTGGCGGTGACGGGTGGCAGTCCGGTGAGGAGCAGGACCGGGAACGTGATCAGCGTTCCCGATCCGACGATGGTGTTGATGGTGCCGGCGCCCACACCGGCGGCGAAGACCGCCAGTAGTTCCCAGAGGGACAACGCCATCTCCTCACATGGTCGGTGGGTTCCCTCTCCGCCGGGACGTGGCCGGGTCGAGGGGCGCGCACCGATCATGCACGATCAGGCGTGCGCGTCAGTCGACCGGGGGCTCCTCGCGGCGCTCGACGCCGGAGCCGGTGCGGCTGCCCGGGACGGTGCCCGAGGTGTTGAAGCCGGGGGCCCCGCCGCCGAGGTTGCCGAAGGCGCCGGAGAGTCCCTTCAGGGCGTCGCCGATCTCGCTGGGCACGATCCAGAGCTTGTTGGCGTCGCCCTCGGCGATCTTGGGGAGCATCTGGAGGTACTGGTACGAGAGGAGCTTCTGGTCCGGGTCGCCGGCGTGGATGGCCTCGAAGACCGTGCGTACGGCCTGGGCCTCGCCCTCGGCGCGCAGGGCGGCGGCCTTGGCCTCGCCCTCGGCGCGGAGGATCGCGGACTGCTTCTCGCCCTCGGCGGTGAGGATCTGGGACTGGCGGATGCCCTCGGCGGTGAGGATCGCGGCGCGCTTGTCGCGGTCGGCGCGCATCTGCTTCTCCATCGAGTCCTGGATGGAGGTCGGCGGCTCGATGGCCTTGAGCTCGACGCGGTTGACGCGGATGCCCCACTTGCCGGTGGCCTCGTCGAGGACGCCGCGCAGGGCCGCGTTGATCTCCTCGCGGGAGGTGAGGGTCCGCTCCAGGTCCATGCCGCCGATGATGTTGCGGAGGGTGGTGACGGTGAGCTGCTCGATCGCCTGGATGTAGCTGGCGACTTCGTAGGTGGCGGCCCGTGCGTCGGTCACCTGGTAGTAGATGACGGTGTCGATGTTGACGACCAGGTTGTCCTGGGTGATCACCGGCTGGGGCGGGAAGGGGACGACCTGTTCGCGCAGGTCGATGCGGTTGCGGATGGAGTCGATGAACGGGACGACGATGTTCAGGCCGGCGTTGAGCGTACGGGTGTAGCGGCCGAACCGTTCCACGATCGCGGCGCTCGCCTGCGGGATGACCTGGATCGTCTTGATCAGGGCGATGAAGACAAGCACCACCAGAATGATCAGGACGATGATGACTGCTGACATCGTGTTCCCCGTGCCCTTCGCTGCCGGTTCACTGCCGGGTTGAGTTCGATGATCGAGTTTCCCAGACGGCGGGCCGTCGTGTGGGACGTTCGGTCACATGACCACGGCGGTCGCCCCGTCGATGTCGACGACGTCGACCTGCTGCCCCGGTTCGAAGCTCAGCCCGGAGTCGAGTGCGCGGGCGGACCAGATCTCGCCGGCGAGCTTGATGCGCCCGCCGCTGCCGTCGACCCGTTCGGTGACGACGGCCTGACGGCCTTTCAGGGCGTCGATGCCGCTGGCGTGCCGGGGCGGGCCGTTGCGGTGCCGGGCCGCGATGGGGCGGACCACGGCGAGGAGCGCCACCGAGACGACGACGAAGACGACCACTTGGGCGACGATGCCGAAGCCGAGACCGGCGGTCACGGCTCCGGCGATCGCGCCGACGGAGAACATGCCGAATTCGGGCATCGCGGTCAGGACCAGCGGAATGCCGAGTCCGACCGCGCCGATCAGCCACCAGACCCACGCGTCGATGTCCACATGGTCATGGTAGGGCGGTGTCAACTCCGGGGACAGGGCGCGACGCTGTGCGGCGACGCGGCGCCCGTACGGACCGACTGGCGTGTGGGGGTGGTTACTTGAGCGGGAGGCCCTGGGCGGTGTAGCGGTCGCCGAGGTGTTCGACGACGAGCGGCAGGCCGAAGCAGAGCGAGAGGTTGCGGGAGGTGAGCTCGGTCTCCATGGGGCCGGCGGCGAGGACCTTGCCCTGGCGGATCATGAGGACGTGGGTGAAGCCCGGGGCGATCTCCTCGACATGGTGGGTGACCATGATCATGGAGGGGGCGTACGGGTCGCGGGCGAGGCGGCCGAGACGGCGGACCAGGTCCTCGCGGCCGCCGAGGTCGAGACCGGCGGCGGGCTCGTCGAGGAGGAGGAGCTCCGGGTCGGTCATCATCGCGCGGGCGATGAGGGTGCGCTTGCGCTCGCCCTCGGAGAGGGTGCCGAACCTGCGGTCCAGGTACTCGGTCATGCCGAGCCGGTCGAGGAAGGCGCGGGCGCGGTCCTCGTCGACGGCGTCGTAGTCCTCGTGCCAGGTGGCGGTCATGCCGTAGGCGGCGGTGAGGACGGTCTGCAGGACGGTCTGGCGCTTGGGGAGCTTCTCGGCCATCGCGATGCCGGCCATGCCGATGCGGGGGCGGAGGTCGAAGACGTCGGTGCCGACGCCGCCGAGCTGCTCGCCGAGGACGCGTGCGGTGCCGGTGCTCGGGAAGAGGTAGCTGGAGGCGAGGTTGAGGAGGGTGGTCTTGCCGGCGCCGTTGGGGCCGAGGATGACCCAGCGCTCGCCCTCCTTGACCGACCAGGAGACATCGTCCACCAGAGCCCGTCCGTCGCGGACCACGGATACGTCCACCAGCTCCAGTACATCGCTCATGAGCGCGTTGTCTCCCCTTGCGGTCGAGTCGGGTCGTCGCCTTGCGCCGGTGGGCGCGGCGTCCAGGGAAAACCTACGCCACTGTCGGAGCGGGCCGGTCCTTAGGTCCGGTGGTTCCGTGCTCCGGACCCCGAGTCCCTAGGCTGGGGGCATGCTTTCGGAACCACGCTCAGGACGTCTGGCCGCTTGGGGCAATGCCCTGTCGGCCGGATCGGTGTCGCCGGACGACGCGGCGCTGGCGATTGTCGGGGAGGACGCGGTGCACCGCGTGGAGGGGCTGCCCGGGGAGGCGGGGCGGGTCGGGCTGACCCTGGCGCTCGGGCGGCTGCGGCGGCTCGGGGTGACCGGGTGGCGGGTGGCGCTGCCGGCGCCGGGGCATCCGCTGGGGCTGAGCGGACCGCCGGACTTCAACGCGCGGGCGCTGGAGGCGGAGGAGGCGGCGGTGGGTTTCGGCGCGCCGTACGGGCTGGTGCCGGAGGTCACGGAGGCGGGTCCCGCAGGCGACGTGCACGTGGAGGTGGTCTGGCACTGTCTGCCGGTGCGGGAGGCGCCGCCGGCGGACGTGCCGTCGCTGGGCGAGGCGGAGCGGGAGCTGGCGGAGGCCCTGCGGGAGGCGACCGTGGTCCTGACGAAGCTGGACGTGGCGGGGTCGGGTCCGGTGGCGGACGCGGCCCGTGACGCGTACCGGGCGCGGGCGGAGGCCGGCCGGGAGGTGCTGGCTCCGGGCTATCCGCCGCGGGCGGTACGGGTGTTGGAGCTGGCCCAGCGAGTGGGTCTGCTGATCGACCTGGCGTACGACCACGGGCACGGGGGCGCGGTCAGCGCCGCCGAGATGGCGGCGCGGGGGGAGGCGTTGCGGCCGGTGGAGCGGGTGGCCCGGCGGGCGCAGGTGGCCGCCTACAACGCGTACGTGGAGGAGCGGGAGCGGGAGAGCTAGAGGTTCGACGGCCCGGGGGCGTGTCCCCCGGGGGCACGGGCGGGTGTGGGACACGACGAAGCCCGGTCTCCGGGGGGGTATTCCGGAGCCGGGCTCGGTCAGGGGGGCGTCAGCCGTTGAGGGCGCCGTTGCCGAAGGCCGGGTTGAGCAGGCCGATGACGTTGACCGTGTTGCCGGAGACGTTCACCGGGACGTGGACCGGGGCCTGGACCAGGTTGCCGGAGGCGACGCCCGGGGAGTTGAGGGCCTGCCCGTGGGCGTGCGCACCGCCGTGGGCGGAGGCGGCGCCGGCGCCCGCGGCGACGATGCCGCCGGCGACCATGGTGAGGGCTGCGGCCTTCTTGAGGTTGTTCACTTCAGGATCCTCCTGGTATTCGCCGCGGCCGGCCGCCGCGGCACGCCATGGAGAACGTCGGCGCCCCCGTCGGGTTGCGCCGAATGGGGGACATCCACCCGACAGTATGAAGAGGGGAACGGAGGTGCCTCTTCCGTCTCACCTGTCACACGCGTCGGTCACGAGGTCATGCCGTGGCGGACCGCCCACAGCGCCGCCTGGGTGCGGTCGGCGAGGTCGAGCTTCATCAGGATGTTCGAGACGTGCGTCTTGACCGTCTTCTCCGAGAGGACGAGCGCCCGGGCGATCTCCCGGTTGGACCGCCCGTCGGCGATCAGGCCGAGCACCTCGCGCTCCCGCTCGGTGAGGGTGGTGCCGCGGCCGGTGCCGCCGTGGCCGTCCTCCTGGGCGAGGAGCGCTCCGGCGACCTCCTGCTGGAGCAGGACGTGCCCCGCGTGGACGGAGCGGATGGCGCCGGCCAGGGCGTCGGGGTCCACGTCCTTGTAGACGTATCCCGAGGCGCCCGCGCGGAGGGCCGGGACGACCGTGCGCTGCTCGGTGAAGCTGGTGACGATCAGCACCTTCGCCGGGTTGGCCAGCTCGCGGAGCTTCCGCAGCGCCTCGATACCGTCCATGCCGGGCATCCGCACGTCCATGAGGACGACGTCGGGGCGCAGCTCCTCGGCGCGCGCGACGCCCTCGGCACCGTCCGAGGCCTCCCCCACGACCTCTATGTCGTCCTGGACCTCCAGGAAGGTGCGCAGGCCGCGGCGGACCACCTGGTGGTCGTCGACCAGCAGGACGCGGATGTGGGTGTCAGCCACCGGGGACCTCCATCTCGATCGTGGTGCCCCGGCCGGGCTCCGATGTCACGGTGAGCCGGCCGCCGACGCCGCCGGCCCGGTCGCGCATGGAGACCAGGCCGAGGTGGCGGCCGGCCCTGCGGACCGTGCGCGGGTCGAAGCCCGTCCCGTCGTCGGTGACGGTCAGGAGCGCTCCCTGGCCGTGGCGGGTCAGGGAGACGGCGACCAGCTCGGCACCGGCGTGCCGCAGGGCGTTGTGCAGGGCCTCCTGGGCGACCCGGAGCATCGCCTCCTCCTGGGCGGCGGGCAGCGCCCGCACTCCGGTGCTGTCGAAGGTGACGCGGGCGGTGTGGGCCCGGTCGAGGACCTGGATCTGCGTCCGGAGGGTGTGGACGAGGCCGTCCTCGTCGAGCGCGGCGGGGCGCAGCTCGACGACGGCGGCGCGCAGCTCGTCGGCGGCCTCGGCGGCCAGCGAGGCGACCTGCTGGAGCTCGCCCTTGGCGCGGGCCGGGTCGCGGTCGACGAGGGCCGCGGCGGCCTGGGCGGTGAGCCGGAGCGAGAAGAGCTTCTGGCTGACGGCGTCGTGCAGCTCGTGGGCGAGGCGCGAGCGCTCCTCGGCGATGGTGAGCTCGCGGCTGCGCTCGTACAGCCGGGCGTTGGTCAGGGCGATGGCCGCGTGCTGGGCGAGGATCGACAGCAGCTCCTCGTCCTGTGCCGTGAAGCCGCAGCCGCCGTTGGGCCGGGGGCAGCGCTTGTTGGCGAGGAAGAGGGCGCCGATCGTCTCGTCGCCGTCCTGGATGGGCAGGCCGAGGAAGTCGGACATCTCCGGGTGCGCGGACGGCCAGCCCTCGAAGCGCGCGTCCTCGCGGACGTCGGCGAGCCGCTCGGGCTCCGCCTTGTGGAGCATGGCGGCGAGGATGCCGTGCTGGCGGGGCAGCGGGCCGATGGCGCGCCACTGCTCCTCGCTCACCCCGTCGACGACGAACTGGGCGAAGCCGCCGTGATCGTCCGGCACGCCCAGGGCCGCGTACTCGGCGTCGAGCAGCTCGCGCGCGGAGGCGACGATCGTCTTGAGGACGTCGCGGACCTCCAGATGGCGGCTCATCGCGAGCAGCGCGGTGCTCACGGCGGCGAGGCCGGAGCCGGGTCGGTGACTCATGGCTTCACCGTACCGGTGGGGTGTGACGGTGCGTATCGGCCTGGGGACGGCCATCGGGTAGGGCCGCGGGACTAGGCCGAAGTGCCCCGGGTGGTCGGGGCCCGCGGCGGAGGCGGCGGGCGGGGGCGTGGTCCGAGTCTGGAGGTCGAACGTACCGAGAGGGGATGGACGTCATGCCTGTCGCGATCGTCACGGGAGCGTCGAAGGGGCTGGGGCTGGCGCTGGCCGCCGGGCTGGCCGAGGAGGGCTGGGACCTGGTCCTGGACGCGCGGACGGCGGAGGTGCTGGAGGAGGGTGCGCGGGCGGTCCGGGCGCGGGGCGGGCCGGGGCGGGTGGTGGCGCGGCCGGGCGATGTGACGGACGCGGAGCACCGGGCGGAGCTGGTGGCGGCTGCGCGGGGTCTCGGAGGACTCGATCTGCTGGTGCACAACGCGAGCGCGCTGGGCGCTGAGCCGCTGGTGCGGCTGGAGGGCCTGTCCCTGGACGGGCTGCGGGTGGCCCTGGAGACGAATCTGGTGGCCGCGCTGGGTCTCGTACAGGAGGGGTTGCCTTCGCTGCGGGAGAGCGGGGCCGGTGCGGTGGTCGTGATCAGCTCGGACGCGGCGGTGGAGGCGTACGAGACGTGGGGCGGGTACGGGGCGTCGAAGGCGGCGCTCGACCTGCTGGCGGGGGTGCTGGCGGTGGAGGAGCCGGGGCTGCGGGTGTGGGCGGTCGATCCGGGGGACATGGCGACGGCGCTGTACGCGGCGGCGGTCCCCGGCGACGACGGTCCGCGGCCGGATCCGGGGACGGTGGTGCCGGGGATCCTGCGGCTCCTGGCGGCCCGGCCGGCGAGCGGGCGGTACACGGCGGCGGAGTGGTCGGAAGCGGAGTGGTCGGGGGCGGACGGGGAGCCTCCGGGGCCGGAGGCCGCCTCGGCGTCGGCGTCGGGTTCGGCTTCGGCTTCGGTGGAGCGGGCGGGGGCGGACGGATGAGCGTCCTGGAGGAGCTGAGGGTGCCGGAGGAGCGGTCGGCGCGGGTCCCGGCCGAGCAGCGCGGTCCCGGCCGGGGGCGGGACGACGTACGGCTGATGGTCTCGCGCGGGACGGAGGTGTGGCACCAGGCCTTCCGGGAGCTGCCCGGGTGGCTGCGGGCCGGGGACGTGCTGGTGGTCAACACCTCGCCGACGCTGGCCGCCGCCGTGTCGGGGCGGCTGGGCGGGGAGCCGGCCGGACGGCCGGTCGTCGTGCACTTCTCGACCCGCGGCGACGACGGCCGGTGGGCGGTGGAGCTGCGGGATCCGGACGGCCGGGGCAGCAGCCGGGCGCGGGCGGGCGGCCCGCCGGGGGCGGCGGTACGGCTGCCGGACGGGGCGCGGCTCGTTCTCGATGAGCCCCTGGCGCCGGGGTCGGGCCGGCTGTGGTGGGCGCGGGCGGACGCCCCCGTACCGGAGCTGCTGGCGCGCCACGGGCGCCCGATCCGCTACGGGTACACGGAGCGGGACCAGCCGCTGGAGGCGTACCAGACGGTCTTCGCGCTCCCCTCCCCCGACGGCGCGGGGTCCGCGGAGATGCCGAGCGCCGGGCGGCCCTTCACCACCCGGCTGGTGACGGAGCTGGTCTGCAGGGGGGTGCGGTTCGCGCCGATCACCCTGCACACGGGGGTGGCGTCGGCCGAGGCGCACGAGCCGCCCTATCCGGAGCGCTTCGAGGTGCCGGAGGCGTCGGCGCGGGTGGTGAACGAGGCGAGGGCGACGGGCGGGCGGGTCATCGCGGTGGGGACGACGGCCGTACGGGCGCTGGAGTCGGCCGCGGCGGGCGGGCCGGGCGGGTGGCCGCGGAGCGTGGTGCGGGCCGCGGCGGGGTGGACGGACCTGGTGGTGACACCGGCGCGCGGGGTGCGGGTGGTGGACGGGCTGCTGACCGGGCTCCACGAGCCGGCGGCCTCGCATCTGCTGATGCTGGAGGCGGTGGCCGGGAGGGCCGCCCTGCACCGTGCGTACGAGGAGGCGCTGCGGGCGCTGTACCTGTGGCACGAGTTCGGGGACCTCCACCTCATCCTCCCGGAGGACCCCCCTCACCGAGCGCATTGCTGACGCAACGTGTGGTGAGTTCAGCGGGGGGCCCGTGTGAGCCCTCGCATAGGACCCAGGTCACTTACGAACACCTTTAGTGGAGGGTGAAAGGGTGGATATGGGCTGTATGACGCGGCCCCAGGGGGCTATCCGTGCGCGGTGCACGGGACCCTGATCCACTACCCGGGGTCGTACGTCACACCTTTGCCACAGCATTTTGCGGCCGCTAAGAATTGCAGCCGTCGCCGCCGAACAGGGCGCAGCGCCGCCCGGCCTGAGCGACACCCCCTGCGATTCGAAGAGGTATCTCCGCATGTCTGCGAACACCCCTGGTAACCGTCGTCTGAACAAGACCCACAAGATCTCGATCGCCGGCGTCGCCGCTCTCAGCGCCGCTGCCATCGGCTTCTCCCTGGTTCCCGGCAACGCCGCCGCGGAGACCGAGCCGCAGGCCCTGACGAACACGCAGCAGGTCGCCTGGGCGTACAACGCCGACAGCCCGCAGGCCAAGGCGCTGCACGCCGGCCTTACCGAGCAGCAGAACGTCATCGGCCTCAAGGCCAAGCAGGAGGCCGAGGCGAAGGCCAAGGCCGCCGCCGCCAAGGTCAAGGCCGACGCTCAGGCGAAGGCCGCCAAGGCGAAGGCCGAGGCCGCCGCGAAGAAGCGCGCCGCGGAGAAGGCGGCCGCGAGCCGTGCCGCCGCCCGCACCCCCGTCTTCGCGAACAACCTCGACGGCTGGATCCGCGAGGCGCTGTTCATCATGGACAAGCACAACATCCCGGGCACCTACGAGGGCATCCACCGCAACATCATGCGGGAGTCCAGCGGTAACCCGCGGGCCATCAACAACTGGGACATCAACGCCATCAACGGTGTCCCGTCGAAGGGCCTGCTCCAGGTCATCTACCCGACCTTCAAGACCTACCACGTGGCGGGCACCAAGTTCGACCAGTACGACCCGGTCGCCAACATCGTCGCGGCGTGCAACTACGCCGCCGACCGCTACGGCTCGATGGACAACGTGAACAGCGCCTACTGATCCAGGCGCAGCGCAGACGCCGAAAGGGCGGCACCCGTGCTGGGGTGCCGCCCTTCGGCGCGTCCGGACGCGGTTACTTGCGCATGACCTCAGGCTCGTGGCGGCGCAGCAGACGCGCCACCGCGAAGCCGCAGGCGATGCCGATGAGCAGCAGGACCGTGAGGTTGAAGCCCCACTGGGCGACCGTGTGGTCCCACAGCGGGTCCAGGTTGGTCGGGTTCTTGTGGTCCCACGGCGGCATCAGGTGGGCGAGGTCGAGGGTCGAGCCCGCCGCGGCGATGGCCCAGCGGGAGGGCATCAGCCAGGCGAACTGCTCCAGGCCCGGCGATCCGTACACCTGGAAGAGGATGCCGGTGAAGACGACCTGGACGATCGCGAACATCACCAGGAGCGGCATGGTCTTCTCGGCGGTCTTCACCAGCGAGGAGATGACCAGGCCGAACATCATCGAGGTGAAGCCGAGGGCGATGATCGTGATGCACAGCTCGACGGCCGGCGGGAGGACCAGGCCCTCCGCGGGCAGCTCGCGGGTGGCGAAGCCGATGCCGCAGATGATCACGCCCTGGATGGCGGTGATCACGCCCAGGACGATGACCTTGGACATGAGGTACGCCGAGCGGGACAGGCCGGTGGCCCGCTCCCGTTCGTAGATGACCCGTTCCTTGATCAGCTCTCGTACGGAGTTGGCGGCGCCCGAGAAGCACATGCCGACCGCGAGGATCAGCATGATCGTGCCGGCGTCGCCGTTGAAGCGGGACGGCGGCGTGGGCGGCGCGAGGCCGAAGTCGGCGGGGATGACGACCGAGACCACGCCGAGGACGGCCGGCAGGATCACCATCAGGCCCAGGAAGCCCTTGTCGGAGGCGATGACCGAGGAGTAGCGGCGGATCAGGGTCCACAGCTGGGAGCCCCAGCCCTGCGGCTTGGGCGGCCTGGTCGCCGCGTGCTGCAGCATCTGGACGGGCTGCGCGGCGACGGCGTCGATGTCCGCGGCGTACATCTGGTAGTGCTGCGAGCCCTTCCAGCGGCCCGCCCAGTCGTAGTCGCGGTAGTTCTCGAAGGCGGAGAAGACGTCGGCCCAGGTGCTGTAGCCGAAGAAGTTCAGCGCCTCCTCCGGCGGGCCGAAGTAGGCCACCGAGCCGCCGGGGGCCATCACCAGGAGCTTGTCGCACAGGCCCAGCTCGGCCACCGAGTGGGTGACGACGAGGACGGTGCGGCCGTCGTCGGCGAGGCCGCGCAGCAGCTGCATGACGTCACGGTCCATGCCCGGGTCGAGGCCGGAGGTCGGCTCGTCGAGGAAGATCAGCGACGGCTTGGTGAGGAGCTCCAGGGCGACGGAGACGCGCTTGCGCTGGCCACCGGAGAGGGAGGTGACCTTCTTCTCCTTGTGGATGTCGAGCTTGAGCTCGCGCAGCACCTCGTCGATGCGGGCCTCGCGCTCGGCCGGGGCGGTGTCGCCGGGGAAGCGGAGCTTGGCGGCGTAGCGGAGCGCCTTCTGGACGGTCAGCTCCTTGTGCAGGATGTCGTCCTGCGGGACCAGACCGATGCGCTGGCGCAGCTCGGCGAACTGCTTGTAGAGGCTCCGGTTGTCGTAGAGGACGTCACCCTCGTTGGCCGGGCGGTAGCCGGTCAGCGCCTTGAGCAGGGTGGACTTGCCGGAGCCGGAGGGGCCGATGACGCCGATCAGCGACTTCTCGGGGACGCCGAAGGAGACGTCCTTGAGGATCTGCTTGCCGCCGTCGACCGTGACGGTGAGGTGGCGGGCCGAGAAGGAGACCTCGCCGGTGTCGACGAACTCCTCGAGTTGGCCGCCGACCATCCGGAAGGCCGAGTGACCGACACCGACGATGTCGTTGGGGCCGATGAGGACGGAGCCGCCCTTGGCGATCGGCTGGCCGTTGACGTACGTGCCGTTGTGGGAGCCGAGGTCGCGGATCTCGAAACGGCCGTCGGGTGTGGCGTGGAACTCGGCGTGGTGGCGCGAGACCTGGAGGTCGGAGACGACCAGTTCGTTCTCGAGCGCACGACCGATCCGCATGACGTGGCCGAGCGACAGCTGGTGGAACGTGGTGGGGCTGCGGTCGCCGTAGACCGGCTGCGCCCCCGCGTTGCCGCCGCCCTGGCCCGGCACCTTCTGCGCCAACTGCTCGACGGGACCGGCCTGCTGCTGCGGGAACTGCGGTTGCGGGGCCTGCTGGTGCGGCTGGGCCGGGGCCTGTTGCTGCCAGCCCTGCTGCTGCGGCGGGGCCTGGTGGGTGGCCCAGTCGGCCTGCGCCGCGCCCTGGTGGGCAGGGGCGGCCTGCGCCGGCGCCTGCTGGGCCGGGGCCTGCTGCGGGGCCGCGGCGCTCGCGGCGAGATTCAGCCGGGGCCCGTCGGTCGCGTTGCCGAGGTGCACCGCGGAGCCGGGCCCGATCTCCACCGCGTGGACGCGCTGGCCCTGCACGAAGGTGCCGTTGGTCGAGCCGTGGTCCTCGATGACCCAACTCCGGCCGCCCCAGCTGATGGTGGCGTGCCGCCACGAGACCCTGGCGTCGTCGATCACGAGGTCGCCCTGCGGATCGCGGCCGAGGGTGTACGACCTGGACGGCTCGAGAGTCCAGGTCCTTCCGTTCAATTCCAGTACGAGTTCTGGCACTCCATGCCCCACTACTTGTCCCCCGATGCAACCCCCGTCGTCGGGAGTCCAGGGATGGCGAACATCCGGGGGGAACTATTTCAGGCCGGGTCCCGTATCCGAAAGTCGGGCGGTGTGAAGACCCCGCAGAGGCACGGACGGAGCATCCGTGAATCGGGCAAGCCGTGACGAATGGGAGGCGCGGCGGGGGTGGGGGGTGCGGGGTCGGGGCGCGAGCGGTCGCGAGGCGGGGCGGCCGGCGCGGCGCTACGGTGGCAGGGGCGGGACCAGTCGGGTGTCCGGTACGCGGGACGGGGAGGCTGGTGGCACCCCGTGCCCGATACGGTGGAAGCACCATGAGCGCATCGCAGACCTCAGACGTTCCCACCCTTCTCGTCAAGATCTTCGGGAAGGACCGTCCCGGGATCACCGCCGGACTCTTCGACACCCTCGCCGCCTACTCCGTCGACGTCGTGGACATCGAGCAGGTCGTGTCCCGCGGGCGCCTCGTGCTGTGCGCGCTCGTGACCGAGCCGACCGTCGCCTCGCAGGGCGAGCTCCGGGCCACCGTGCACAGCTGGGCGGAGTCGCTGAAGCTGCAGGCCGAGATCATCTCCGGCACCGGCGACAACCGTCCGCGCGGCAGCGGCCGGTCCCACGTCACCGTGCTGGGGCACCCGCTGACCGCCGAGGCGACGGCCGCCATAGCGGCCAGGATCACCGAGACCGGCGGGAACATCGACCGTATCTTCCGTCTCGCGAAGTACCCGGTGACCGCGGTGGAGTTCGCCGTGTCGGGGTGCGAGCCCGAGCCGCTGCGGACCGCCCTGGCGCCCGCCTCGCACCACATCGGCGTGGACGTCGCCGTCGTCTCGGCGGGGCTGCAGCGCCGCGCCCAGCGGCTGGTGGTGATGGACGTCGACTCGACCCTCATCCAGGACGAGGTCATCGAGCTGTTCGCGGCGCACGCGGGCTGCGAGGACAAGGTCGCCGAGGTCACCGAGGCGGCGATGCGCGGCGAGCTGGACTTCGAGCAGTCGCTGCACGCACGGGTGGCGCTGCTGGAGGGGCTCGACGTCTCGGTGGTGGACAAGGTCCGCGCCGAGGTGCGGCTCACGCCGGGCGCCCGCACCCTGATCCGTACGCTCAAGCGGCTCGGCTATCAGGTCGGGGTGGTCTCCGGTGGCTTCACCCAGGTCACGGACGATCTCCAGGAGCGGCTGGGCCTGGACTTCGCCTCGGCCAACACCCTGGAGATCGTGGACGGCAAGCTGACCGGCCGGGTGACGGGCGAGATCGTGGACCGGGCGGGCAAGGCCCGGCTGCTGCGGCGGTTCGCCGCCGAGGCGGGTGTGCCGCTGGCGCAGACCGTGGCCATCGGCGACGGGGCCAACGACCTGGACATGCTGAACGCCGCCGGGCTCGGGGTGGCGTTCAACGCCAAGCCGGTCGTGCGGGAGGCCGCGCACACGGCGGTGAACGTGCCCTTCCTCGACACCGTCCTCTATCTGCTCGGCATTACCCGCGAAGAGGTCGAGGCGGCGGACGGCGGCGAGGAGCTGCTGCACTGACGGCGCGCCCGCGCGAGCCGTCGCACCCGCCGCGGCGAAAGGCCCGGTCACCCAGCGGTGGCCGGGCCTTTCGCGCGCGGTGGGGCCGGGTCGGTGGTCAGTCGTGCGGTGCCCAGTAGTCGAGCAGGGTGGCGACGCCGTGCTCGACGGACTTCCAGGTGCCCTGGAAGCCGAGGACGGAGAAGGCGGCGGTGGGGAACCCGCCGCGGTTCATCCGGGTCAGCGCGTCCCCCTCGGCCGAGCCCGCGAGGGCGTCGGAGAGCGCGTGCATCCCGGGGTTGTGGCCGATGACGAGGACGTCGTCGACCTCCTCCGGCGTCTCGTTGAGCAGGGCGATGAGCTCGCCGAGGGAGGCTTCGTACAGCCGCTCCTCATAGACCGTCCGGGGACGGTGGGGCAGCTCCTGCACGGCCAGCTTCCAGGTCTCGCGGGTGCGGACGGCGGTCGAGCAGAGGGCCAGATCGAAGGAGATACCGGTGTCGGCGAGCTTGCGGCCGGCGACGGGGGCGTCCGTGCGGCCGCGCTCGGCGAGCGGACGCTCGTGATCGGACACCGGGGGCCAGTCGGCCTTCGCGTGCCGGAGCAGCACGATCCTGCGGGGTGTGTCGACGCTCATGCGCTCCACCTTCCCACGAAACGGCTCACGCCGACTCAGAGAGAGAGCGTTTGCTGGATCTGCCGCAGGACGTGGCCGACCGCCGGATCGGAGCCGACGGCGTGCGCCTTTCCCGGTCCGGCTATCAGCGCGAAGAGCGCGAGGAACGCGGCCACCGGGAGGGCGAGGGCCCACCAGGGCAGCCGGGTGTCGACGCCGTGCGACGTGCTCCGGGTGCTGGGGTGCGTACGGGCCGGCATGGCCGCCTCCGGGGAAAGGGTGATCCGTTGCGATGGCTCCAACGTACGGATCGGCGGCGACCGGGCCCATCCGGTGATCCACCCACTTCACCCTGAGAAGAACCCCCTAGGGGATGGGAGGGCGAACCCCACCCTCCCCCGCCTCACGGCGCGTCGACGGACGGGCGGGAGGGGCGGGGGTGCGGCTCAGGGGGAGGAACGTGGGGTGCGGCTCAGGGGGAGGCGATCGAGGCGATGACGGCGATGACGACCGTGATGCCCAGCATCGCGCCGAGCACGATGAGGAGCTTCTTCTGGCCGTTCTGGGGGTTCGGGTCGAGCACTGGCATGGGGCCAGTCTCGCATCTCAGCACTCGTCCTCGACGATCCGGTCCCTGCCGGCGAGGACACCGACGACCATCTGGGGCACCATCAGCCCGGCCATCAGGGCGATGGGCAGGCCCCAGCCGCCGCTGTGCTGGTAGAGGACGCCCACGAGGAGCGGCCCGGGGATCGAGAGGAGATAGCCGACGCTCTGCGCGAAGGCGGAGAGCCGGACCACCCCGGCGCCGGTGCGCGAGCGCATGCCGATCATCGTGAGGGCGAGCGGGAAGGCGCAGTTGGAGACGCCGAGGAGCACGGCCCAGACCCAGGCGCCGCCGGCGGGCGCGAGGTACAGACCGGTGTAGCCGCCGAGGCCGCACAGGCCCAGGGCGACGGCGATCGGGCCCTGGTTCCTGAGCCGTCCGGCGAGGCGCGGGATGACGAAGGCGAGGGGGACGCCCATGACCATCGTGACGGCGAGGAGCACGCCGGCGGTGCCGGCGGGGACGCCCGCGTCGCGGAAGATCTGGGGCATCCAGCCCATGGTGATGTAGGCGCCGGTGGCCTGGAGGCCGAAGAAGACGCCGAGGGCCCAGGCGGTGCGGCTGCGGGTGATCCGGAGCGGCGCGGCGGAGCGGGCCGGTTCCCGGGCGGGAAGGGAGGCGGCCGGGGCGGCCGCCCCTCCCTCGGACCGGTCGCGCAGCATCAGGACCCAGGGCAGGACGGCGAGCGCGGCGAGGCCCGCCCAGAAGCCGAGTCCGGCGCGCCAGCCCCCGCCCATGGCCGCGGTCAGGGGCACGGTCGCGGCGGCGGCCAGGGAGGTGCCGAGGGCGAGGGCCATGGAGTAGAGGCCGGTCATGGTGCCGACGCGGTCGGGGAAGTACCGCTTGACGATGACGGGCATCAGGACGTTGCTGACGGCGATGCCCATCAGCGCGAGGGCGCTGGCCGCGAGGAAGCCGACGGTGCCGCCCACGAAGGGGCGCAGGGCGAGTCCGGCGAGGATCGCCACCATGCCGGCGCAGACGACGGCGGCGGGGCCGAAGCGGCGGGCGAGGCGCGGGGCGGTGATGCCGAAGACCGCGAAGCAGAGCGGGGGCACCGAGGTGAGGACGCCGGCGACGCTGCCACTCATGTGGAGGCCGTCGCGGACCTCTTCGAGGAGGGCGCCGAGGCTGGTGATGGCGGGGCGGAGGTTGAGCGCCGCAAGGACGAGCCCGACGATGACGAGTCCGGTGAGCCGGCGGGCCGGGGTGGCGGGTGCGGAAGAATCCTCCACCGTGGTGGCCGGTGAGGAGGCGCGGGCCGGGGGCGTGGCGGTCTTCAGGGTCTGCGGCTCGTCAGGCATGGGGCCATCATAGAATCATGGGATGATTGATTGTCCAATCCGGAACCAACCGAAAGGTCCACCATGGCGCTCGGCTCTCCCCGGCGGTCCGGGCTCTCCGATCAGGTGATCACCGAGCTGCGGAACCAGATCACCTCGGGCGAGTGGCCGGTGGGGTCGCGGATCCCGACCGAGCCGGAACTGGTCGAGCAGCTGGGCGTGGCCCGCAACACCGTGCGCGAGGCGGTCCGCGCGCTCGCGCACAACGGTCTGCTGGACATCCGGCAGGGCTCCGGCACCTATGTCGTGGCGACCAGCGAGCTGGCGGGGGTCATGCACCGGCGGTTCGCCGACTCCGACCCGCGGCACATCGCGGAGCTGCGCTCGACCCTGGAGTCCGCGGCGGCGCGGTTCGCGGCGCTGCGGCGCACGGAGCGGGACATGAAGCAGCTGGACGCGCTGCTGGCGGGGCGGGAGGAGGCCTGGACGTCGGGGGACGCCGAGCGCTTCGTGACGGCGGACGCGGCGTTCCACCACGCGGTGGTGGTCGCCTCGCACAACGACGTCCTGACCGCGCTCTACGCCGACCTCGGGCACGTGCTGCGCGCGTGGCTGCGGGACGACGTGGGGCAGGACCTGCGGCCGGAGCACCACATGGACCACGCGCGCCTGGTGGAGGCGATCCGGGGCGGGGAGGCGGAGACGGCGGAGACGGAGGCGGCCGGCTACCCCTTCATGTGCCTCAGGAGCGCCGCGCCCCGGGAGGAGCCTCCGTCGCCGGCTGGTGGGTGACCCAGGCGGCCCGGACCTCCTTCCAGCAGCGGCCGGTCACCTGGACGTAGGCGGTCGGGGCCACGTCGGCGGGGGCGCTGTCGGTGTCCACGTCCCACCAGCGGGCGCACTCGACGTGCAGCCGGACGCGGTCGGTGGCGGGGTAGGGGTTGTGGCAGTACGCGGTGACGCGGGAGCCCTGGACGACCGTACGGCAGGAGGCGCCGAAGTCGTCGGGCTGCTCGGCGACGGGCACGGGGTCGTCGGCGGGGGCCGGGGCCGCGCTGACCTCGGCGGCGACGGCGAATCCGGCGAGAAGAGCGGCGGCCGAGGCGAACGCGGCGACCCCGCGGTGTGGCGCGCGCATACCCGTACCTCCTCCCCGGGAGTAGTCGGAACGTCACGCTTCGACCCAGTCTGCGGGGATCCGGCGGACTTTTCGACTCGGGAGGGGACGAGGCCCTAGGCCCGGGGGTTCGACGGTGCGGCCCTTGCCGACGGCGACGGGCGCCTACGGCCCGCCGACGACGAAGGCCGGGTGCCCGTCCCCCCGAGGGACGGGCACCCGGCCGTGTCAGGTCCGGTCAGGCACCGATGGCGTGCAGGCCGCCGTCGACGTGCACGATCTCGCCGGTGGTCTTCGGGAACCAGTCGGACAGCAGCGCGACGACGCCGCGGCCGGTCGGCTCCGGGTCCGTGAGGTCCCACGCGAGCGGGGAGCGGGTGTCCCAGACGGCGGCGAGGTCGGAGAAGCCGGGGATCGACTTCGCGGCCATCGAGCCGAGCGGGCCGGCCGAGATCAGGTTGCAGCGGATGTTCTGCTTGCCCAGGTCACGCGCCATGTAGCGGTTGGTGGCCTCGAGGGCGGCCTTGGCCGGGCCCATCCAGTCGTACTGCGGCCAGGCGAACTGCGCGTCGAAGGTGAGGCCGACGACCGAGCCGCCCTGGTTCATCAGCGGCAGCAGCGCCATCGTCAGGGACTTCAGCGAGAAGGCCGAGATGTGCATGGCGGTGGCCACGGACTCGAACGGCGTGTTGAGGAAGTTGCCGCCGAGCGCGTCCTGCGGGGCGAAGCCGATGGAGTGGACGATGCCGTCGAGGCGGTCACCGAGGTGCTCGCGGACCTGGCCCTCCAGCCGGGCGAGGTGCTCGTCGTTGGAGACGTCCAGCTCCAGGACCTTGACCTTGTCGGGCTGCGGCAGCTTCTTGGCGATGCGCTCGGTCAGCGTCGGCCGCGGCCAGGCGGTGAGGATGATCTCCGCGCCCTGCTCCTGGGCCAGCTTCGCGGTGTGGAAGGCGATGGAGGACTCCATCAGCACACCGGTGATCAGGATGCGCTTGCCCTCGAGAATTCCGCTCATGGTGATCAGTGACCCATGCCCAATCCGCCGTCAACCGGGATGACGGCTCCAGTGATGTACGAGGCGTCGTCGGAGGCGAGGAACCGCACCGTGGCGGCGATCTCCTCGGGCTGCGCGTAGCGGCCCAGCGGCACCTGGGACACGATGCCCTTGCGCTGCTCCTCGGTGAGCACCTTGGTCATGTCGGTGTCGACAAACCCGGGCGCGACGACATTGAACGTGATGTTGCGCGAGCCGAGCTCTCGGGCGAGGGAACGGGCGAAACCGACCAGGCCGGCCTTGGAGGCGGCGTAGTTGGCCTGTCCGGCCGAGCCGAGGAGCCCGACGACCGAGGAGATCAGGACGACGCGGCCCTTCTTGGCCCGCAGCATGCCGCGGTTGGCGCGCTTGACGACCCGGAACGTGCCGGTGAGGTTGGTGTCCAGGACGGAGGTGAAGTCCTCCTCGGACATCCGCATCAGCAACTGGTCCTTCGTGACACCGGCGTTGGCCACCAGCACCTCCACCGGACCGTGCTTCTCCTCGATCTCCTTGTACGCCTGCTCCACCTGCTCGGCGTCGGTGATGTCGCACTTGACGGCCAGGAAGCCGGCCGGCGGCTCTCCGGACCGGTACGTGACCGCGACCTTGTCGCCGGCCTCGGCGAAAGCGCTGGCGATGGCGAGGCCGATGCCCCGGTTTCCTCCGGTGACGAGAACCGAGCGGCTCAACGGATCACCCTTTCGATAGCGGTCTGGTACGCCGAAAACCTATCGGTCCGGCCCCTTGCGCGAAGAATCGGGCCCTGACAGTGGCGTCCGCACCCCGCTGTCGGGTCCCTACAGAAAGGCCTGGGCATCGCGGCCGAAAGCGCGACATGATCGGGGCGACCGGTGTCACACGACAGGAGACATTCGTGCCTCATTCCATCGACGCGGCTTTCACGGCGCTGCCGCTGCGCGCGCTCGCCGACGCCGCGCTCGCCCGCGCCCGCGCACTCGGCGCCGAGCACGCCGACTTCCGCCTCGAGCGGGTCCGCAGCGCCTCCTGGCGGCTGCGGGACGCCAAGCCGTCCGGCTCCTCGGACATCACGGACCTCGGCTACGCGGTCCGGGTGGTGCACGGCGGGGCCTGGGGCTTCGCCTCCGGGGTCGACCTGACCATGGACGGGGCCGCGAAGGTCGCCTCGCAGGCGGTCGCCATGGCCAAGCTCTCCGCCAAGGTCATCGCGGCGGCCGGCTCGGACGAGCGGGTGGAGCTCGCGGACGAGCCGGTTCACGCGGAGAAGACGTGGATCTCCTCGTACGAGATCGACCCCTTCACCATCCCCGACGCCGACAAGAGCGCGGTGCTCGCCGACTGGAGCGCGCGGCTGCTGCGGGCGGAGGGCGTGGCGCACGTGGATGCCTCGCTGCTGACCGTGCACGAGAACAAGTTCTACGCCGATACGGCGGGCACGGTCACCACCCAGCAGCGGGTGCGGCTGCATCCGCAGCTCACCGCCGTCGCCGTCGACGAGACGACCGGCGAGTTCGACTCGATGCGGACGATCGCGCCCCCGGCCGGCCGGGGCTGGGAGTACCTCACCGGCACCGGCTGGGACTGGGACGCGGAGCTGGAGCGGATCCCGGAGCTGCTGGCCGAGAAGATGCGGGCGCCGAGCGTGCAGGCGGGGAGGTACGACCTGGTGGTCGACCCGTCGAACCTCTGGCTGACCATTCACGAGTCGATCGGCCACGCCACCGAGCTGGACCGCGCGCTCGGCTACGAGGCGGCGTACGCCGGGACCTCGTTCGCCACCTTCGACCAGCTGGGGAAGCTGGCGTACGGCTCGTCGATCATGAACGTGACGGGTGACCGCACCGCCGAGCACGGGCTCGCGACGATCGGGTACGACGACGAGGGCGTCGAGGCGCAGAGCTGGGACCTGGTGAAGGACGGCACGCTCGTCGGCTACCAGCTGGACCGGCGGATCGCGAGGCTGACGGGTCTCGGGCGGTCGAACGGTTGCGCCTTCGCCGACTCCCCCGGGCACGTCCCGGTCCAGCGCATGGCGAACGTCTCCCTCCAGCCCGACCCGGGCGGCCTGTCGACGGAGGACCTGATCGGCGGCGTCGAGCGCGGCATCTACGTGGTCGGCGACCGGTCCTGGTCGATCGACATGCAGCGGTACAACTTCCAGTTCACCGGCCAGCGCTTCTTCCGCATCGAGAACGGCCGGCTGGCGGGGCAGCTGCGGGACGTCGCGTACCAGGCGACGACGACCGACTTCTGGGGGTCGATGGAGCAGGTCGGCGGCCCGCAGACGTACGTCCTGGGCGGCGCCTTCAACTGCGGCAAGGCACAGCCGGGCCAGGTCGCGGCGGTCTCGCACGGCTGCCCGTCCGCCCTGTTCCGCGGTGTCAACATCCTTAACACGACGCAGGAGGCCGGTCGATGAGCCGCGTCAGCAAGCCGTACGAGATCGTCGAGCGGGCTCTGGAGCTGTCCCGCGCCGACGGGTGTGTCGTCCTCGCCGACGAGGAGTCCTCGGCCAATCTACGCTGGGCGGGCAACACGCTGACCACCAACGGCGTGACCCGCGGGCGCACCCTCACCGTCATCGCGACGGTCGACGGCTCCCAGGGCACCGCCTCGGGTGTCGTCTCGCGCTCCGCCGTGACCCCGGAGGATCTGGAGCCGCTGGTGCGGGCCGCCGAGGCGGCCGCGCGGGCCGCCGGGCCCGCCGAGGACGCGCAGCCGCTGATCGAAGGCATCGACGCCTCCCCGGACTTCGCGGACGGGCCGGCCGAGACGACCTCGGCGGTCTTCACGGACTTCGCGCCCGCCCTGGGCGAGGCCTTCGCCCGGGCCCGGGCGGGCGGCCGTGAGCTGTACGGCTTCGCCCACCACACGATGACCTCGACCTACCTCGGCACGTCGACGGGGCTGCGGCTGCGCCACGACCAGCCGAACGGGACCCTGGAGCTGAACGCCAAGTCCCCGGACCGCTCGCGCTCGGCGTGGGCCGGGCGGTCCACGCGCGACTTCAAGGACGTCGACCCGGCGGCGCTCGACGCCGACCTGGCGCGGCGGCTCGGCTGGGCGGAGCGGCGGATCGAGCTGCCGGCCGGGCGGTACGAGACGCTGCTGCCGCCGACGGCCGTGGCCGATCTGCTGATCTACCAGCTGTGGTCCTCCGCCGCCCGGGACGCGGCGGAGGGGCGGACGGTCTTCTCGAAGCCGGGCGGCGGCACGCGACTGGGCGAAAAGCTCTCCCCGCTGCCGCTGACGCTGCGCAGCGACCCGAACGAGCCCGGTCTGGAGTCCGCGCCGTTCGTCATCGCGCACTCCTCCGGCGACGACTCGTCCGTCTTCGACAACGGTCTGCCGCTGGCGGCCACGGACTGGGTACGGGAGGGCAGGCTGGAGAGCCTGATCACCACCCGGCACACGGCGGCGCTCACCCGGCTGCCGCTGGCACCGAGTGCCGGGAACCTGATCCTGGACGGCGGCGGCGAGCGCTCCTTGGAGGAGATGGTCGCCTCGACCGAGCGGGGACTGCTGCTGACCTGCCTCTGGTACATCCGCGAGGTCGACCCGGCCACGCTGCTGCTGACCGGTCTGACCCGGGACGGCGTCTACCTGGTCGAGAACGGCGAGGTCGTCGGCGAGGTGAACAACTTCCGGTTCAACGAGTCGCCGGTGGACCTGCTGTCGCGGGCCTCGGAGGCGGGCCGGACCGAGAAGACCCTGCCGCGCGAGTGGAGCGACTGGTTCACCAGGGCGGCGATGCCGGCCCTGCGGGTGCCGGACTTCAACATGAGCTCGGTCAGCAAGGGTGTCTGACCCCCATAGACTGAGTCACGGCGTGACGACCATCAACCAAGGAGACCGAAGATCGTGACGGACATCGTCGACGAGCTGAAGTGGCGCGGGCTGTTCGCCCAGTCCACCGACGAGGACGCACTGCGCAAGGCTCTCGCGGACGGTCCCGTCACGTTCTATTGCGGTTTCGACCCGACCGCCGCCAGTCTCCACGTCGGTCACCTGGTCCAGGTGCTCACGGTCCGCCGGCTCCAGCAGGCCGGTCACCGGCCGCTGGCGCTGGTCGGCGGGGCCACCGGCCAGATCGGCGACCCGCGGCCGACGGCCGAGCGCACCCTGAACGACCCCGAGACGGTCGCGAACTGGGTGCACCGGCTGCGGACCCAGATCGAGCCGTTCCTCTCCTTCGAGGGGGAGAACGCCGCGGTCATGGTGAACAACCTGGACTGGACCGCGGGCCTGTCCGCGATCGAGTTCCTGCGGGACATCGGCAAGCACTTCCGGGTCAACAAGATGCTGACCAAGGACTCCGTCGCCCGGCGCCTGGAGTCCGAGCAGGGCATCAGCTACACCGAGTTCAGCTACCAGCTGCTCCAGGGCATGGACTTCCTGGAGCTGTACCGGCGGCACGGCTGCACGCTGCAGCAGGGCGGTTCCGACCAGTGGGGCAACCTGGTGGCGGGGCTCGACCTGATCCACCGGCTTGAGCCGGGCGCCGAGGTGCACGCGCTGGCGACGCCGCTGATGGTCAAGGCGGACGGCACGAAGTTCGGCAAGACCGAGAGCGGGGCCGTCTGGCTGGACCCCGAGATGACGACGCCGTACGCGTTCTACCAGTTCTGGCTGAACGTCGACGACCGGGACATCTCCACCTACCTGCGGATCCTCTCCTTCAAGTCCCGTGAGGAGCTGGAGGAGCTGGAGGAGCTCACCGCGGAGCGGCCGCAGGCGCGGACCGCGCAGCGGGCGCTCGCCGAGGAGCTGACGACGCTGGTGCACGGCGCCGAGCAGTGCGCGGCCGTGATCAACGCCTCGAAGGCGCTCTTCGGACAGGGCGACCTGGCCGAGCTGGACGAGGCGACGCTGGCGGCGGCGCTCTCCGAGCTGCCGCACGCGCGGGTGGCGGAGCTGGGGCAGGTCGTGGACCTCTTCACCGAGGTCGGCCTGGCGCCGAGCAAGTCGGCCGCGCGCCGGACGGTGAAGGAGGGCGGGGCCTACGTGAACAACGTCAAGGTCACCGCCGAGGACGCCGAGGCATCGGCGGACGAGCTGCTGCACGGCCGCTGGCTGGTGCTGCGCCGGGGCAAGAAGAACCTGGCGGCGATCGAGCTGGCCGCCGGGAGCTGACGGGCCCGGCCCCGGTGCCCTGACGACGGCCCCGTGGTGACACGACGATGGCCCGGTGCACGCCTGACGCGTGTGCCGGGCCGTCGTCGTACGGCGCCGTGCCGGTCGCGGAGCCGTCAGGCGGCGCCGCTCCGGGAGCGCGGTGTCACGCCCGTCGTCTGTTGCCCTTGATCGAGGCCCACAGCATGTCGCCGACGCCCACCACCGCGACCGCGCCGATGAGTTGGAGCAGATGACGGGTCCAGTCGATGCCCTTGGTGTCGTTGACCCCGATCCAGGTCGCCACGGCATTGCCGAGGACACTGCCGAGGATCCCGAAAACGGTCGTCAGCCACAGGGGGATCTGCTGCTTGCCCGGCAGGATCGCCTTGGCGATCAGACCGAGCACCAGACCCACGATGATTGCCCACAGCCAGCTCATGGTCGCCTCCTGACGCGGCGCACTCTGCGCATGTGGGCCCAGTCTCGGCCCGGCGGGCATACGCCGCATGTCGGACGGGTCCATACGTGACCCGGTCTCCTCCGGCCCGAGCCGCGGGCGTACCGTGGAGGCGAGGTCCGGACCGGGGAGCGTCCGGCGCGACATGCCGGGTGGTGAGCGCGATGCGCAAGCGTGGCGGAACCGAGGTGTTCCGGATCACCGGCGCCCGTCAGGGACTGGCCGACGATGTACGCGGCCGCCAGCGGCGCTATGTGATCTCGATGTCCGTACGGACGCTGGCCGTGATCGCGGCCGCCACGCTCTGGAACGTCGAACGGCATGTGGCCGTCGTGGCGCTGGTGCTCGGCGCAGTGCTCCCCTACATCTCCGTGGTGATCGCCAACGCCGGCCGGGAGCGCGCGCCGTCCCTCCCCTCCACCTTCACTCCTGCCCCGACGCGCCCCGAGCTTCCGACGCCCAAAAGCCCGGCCGGAAGCTCGCCGGGGGCCTCGACCGGGGGCCCGACGGAGGGCTCGACGGCGAGCGCGGAGGGCACCCCCACGGATCGCGCGTACGGGCAGAGTTGATCAGCAAAGGGCTGGAAAAGCTCAAGAAATGCTCAGATCAATCATGAAGTTCCGGTGCACCACACCCCATGTCCCGTGACATACTTCCTACGCGCTCCGCATCCCCCGTCGGAGCGACGGACCGATGCCGGGCAGCTCCCCCCGTGGCTGCCCGGCATCGCCCTTGTTGGACAATGTCCCGGTGATCAATCCGGTGAGTGAAGAGACCCCGATCTGCTCCGCCAAGGGCTGCCGTGTCGCCGCGGTCTGGGTGCTGGCCTGGAACAACCCGAAGCTGCACACGCCGGAGCGTCGCAAGACCTGGCTCGCCTGCGAGGAGCACCGCGAGCACCTCTCGCAGTTCCTCGGTGTCCGCGGCTTCCTCAAGGACGTCGTGCCGCTCGCCGACTGGGAGGCGGCCGGCGCCACGGACGACGCCCCGGGCGGTACGGGCCCCGAGGGGACGAACCCCGGCGGTACGGACCCCGGGGGCTCAGCCGCCGATCGCTGACATCGGGCGGTCCGGCTGCAGGAAGCTCGGGTCGTCCAAGCCCGAACCGGCCTTCTTGCCCCACATCGCCAGCTTCCAGATCCGGGCGATCTCCTCGTCCGGGGCGTCCGAGCGCAGCGCGGCCCGCAGGTCGGTCTCCTCGGTGGCGAACAGACAGGTGCGCACCTGGCCGTCGGCGGTGAGCCGGGTCCGGTCGCAGGCCCGGCAGAACGGGCGGGTGACGGAGGCGATGACGCCGACCCGGTGCGGCCCGCCGTCGACGACCCAGCGCTCGGCGGGCGCCGATCCGCGCTCCTCGTCGCCCTCGGCGGTCAGCGTGAAGCGGGTGCGCAGCGACTCCAGGATGTCCCCGGCGGTGATCATGCCGTCGCGCTTCCAGCCGTGCTGGGCGTCGAGCGGCATCTGCTCGATGAAGCGCATTTCGTAGGCGTTCTCCACCGCCCAGGCCAGCAGCTCGGGGGCCTCGTCGGCGTTGAGCCCGGGCATCAGGACGGCGTTGACCTTGACGGGGGTGAGGCCGGCGTCGCGGGCGGCGGCCATGCCGTCGAGCACGTCCTGGTGGCGGTCGCGGCGGGTCAGCGCCTTGAAGACCTCGGGCCGCAGGGTGTCGAGGGAGACGTTGACCCGGTCCAGGCCGGCCGCCTTCAGGGCGGCGGCCGTGCGCTTGAGGCCGATGCCGTTGGTCGTCAAGGACATCTTGGGGCGCGGCTCGAGGGCGGCGCACCGCTCGACGATGCCGACCAGGCCGGGACGGAGCAGCGGCTCGCCGCCGGTGAAGCGGACCTCGGTGACGCCCAGGTCGGTGACCGCGATACGGACCAGCCGGACGATCTCGTCGTCACTGAGGAGGTCGGGCTTGGCCAGCCACTGCAGGCCCTCTTCCGGCATGCAGTACGTGCAGCGCAGGTTGCACCGGTCCGTGAGCGAGACACGCAGGTCGGTGGCGACCCGGCCGTAGGTGTCGATGAGCACTGTGGGCCCCCTCCCCTTGGTGTCGCGATGGATGTTCCGTACGTTCCCGAGCCTACGTGAGCGCACCGACAACGCGCATGGACGATTGTCACCAGGACCGGCGCGGCCGCGTCGTAGAACTCTACGACGCGGCCGTCCGCCGATCGCTGACCGTATGCGGATCAGTGCGCTCCGACACCGGTGAGGGACTTGACCTCGAGTTCCGCGTACTTGCCCTTGTCCGGACCCTCCTTGGAGAGGAGGGAGCCGAGCCAGCCGAGGAGGAAGCCGAGCGGGATGGAGACCAGGCCGGGGTTCTCCAGCGGGAACCAGTAGAAGTCCACGGTCTTGAACATCGAGGTGGGCTTGCCGGAGACGACCGGCGAGAAGAGCACCAGGACGACCGAGGAGATCAGACCGCCGTAGATCGACCAGAGCGCGCCCTGAGTCGTGAACCGCTTCCAGAACAGGCTGTAGAGGATGGTGGGCAGGTTGGCGGAGGCGGCGACGGCGAAGGCCAGGGCGACCAGGCCGGCGACGTTGAGGTCGCGGGCGAGCGCGCCGAGGGCGATCGAGACGACACCGATGAGGACCGTCGCCCAGCGGGCCGCGCGGACCTCCTCCTTCTCGGTGGCCTTGCCGCGCCGGATGACGTTGGCGTAGATGTCGTGCGCGAAGGACGACGAGGAGGCCAGGGTCAGTCCGGCGACCACCGCGAGGATGGTGGCGAAGGCGACGGCCGAGATCACCGCGAGCAGGATCGCGCCGCCGGTGGAGCCGGCGCCGCCGCCGACCTCCAGGGCGGCCAGCGGGGCCGCGGTGTTGCCCGCCTTGTTGGAGGCGATGATGTCGCTGTTCTTGAGCAGGGCGGCGGCGCCGAAGCCGAGGACGATCGTCATGAGGTAGAAGGCGCCGATGATGCCGATGGCCCAGTTGACCGACTTACGGGCGGCCTTGGCGGTCGGCACCGTGTAGAAGCGGATCAGGATGTGGGGCAGGCCGGCCGTGCCGAGGACGAGCGCGATGCCGAGCGAGAGGAAGTCCAGCTTGGAGATCTCGCTGACCCCGTACTTGAGGCCGGGCTCCAGGAACGCCTGGCCCTTGCCGCTGTTGGTGGCGGCGGCGCCGAGCAGGTCGGAGAGGTTGAAGCCGAACTTCAGCAGGATCAGGAAGGTGATCAGGAGCGTGCCCGCGATCAGCAGGACGGCCTTGACCATCTGCACCCAGGTGGTGCCCTTCATCCCGCCGATGGTGACGTACACGATCATCAGGAGGCCGACCAGTGCGACGATGGCGATCTTGCCGCCGTCGCTGGTGATGCCGAGGAGCAGCGAGACGAGCACACCGGCGCCGGCCATCTGCGCGAGCAGGTAGAAGATCGAGACGACGATGGTGGAGGTGCCGGCGGCGGTGCGGACCGGGCGCTGGCGCATCCGGTAGGCCAGGACGTCGCCCATGGTGAACCGGCCCGAGTTGCGCAGCGGTTCGGCCACCAGGAGCAGCGCGACCAGCCAGGCGACCAGGAAGCCGATCGAGTAGAGGAAGCCGTCGTAGCCGTAGAGCGCGATGGCGCCGGCGATGCCGAGGAAGGACGCGGCGGACATGTAGTCGCCGGAGATCGCGAGGCCGTTCTGGAAGCCGGTGAACTGGCGGCCGCCGGCGTAGAAGTCCGCGGCGCTCTTGGTCTGCCGGCCGGCCCAGACGGTGATGACGAGGGTGGCGACGACGAACGCGCCGAAGAGGGTGATGATCAGCGGCCGGTGCTCGCTGGTGGCGTTGCCGGCCGCCAGCGAGACGGTGTCGAGGATGCTGCTCACGCGTCGCCCTCCATACGGGACTTGATGGCCTCGGCCTTCGGGTCGAGGCGTTCGGCCGCGTGCCGCGAGTAGAACCAGGCGATGAGGAAGGTGGTCAGGAACTGGCCGAGGCCCAGGACCAGGGCCACGTTGATGTTGCCGAAGAGCCTGGTCCCCATGAAGCCGCCCGCGTAGTTGGAGAGCAGCACGTACAGCAGGTACCAGGCGATGAAGGCGACGGTCAGGGGGAAGGCGAAGGAGCGGTAGGTGCGGCGCAGTTCGCCGAACTCCGCACTCTCCTGGACCGCGACGAACGCCTCCGTCGTGGGCTGGGCGGGGACGCCCGGGGCGTCCCTGTCCTCTCGGGGCGGCGGCGGTGCTTCGGTGGCCACGGATTCTCCTCGGGACACGGGTGCGTCGGGCATGGACAAAAGGGGCCTCACTCGGGTGAACGCGGAGCTTCGGACGGAGCTGCGGAGGGAGCTCCTCCCCTGCACAACGGCACGGGAGACGGGGCGACTCGGTTCACCGCCGACGATTTTCTTCTCCGGGATCTTCATCAAGTCTTCTGAACTCATTGAAGGGCCGGGTTGATCAGCGATAGCTTCACTCGTCATGCACCTGCCCGCCCGCAACCGGCGTTCGGGCAGTACATACGGATGATGTGGAGAACCCATGGCTCATCTGGGATCGAGACGCGGTCGAGTACTCGCTCTTCCGGTCGGTCTCGCGCTCACGGCCTCGCTCGGCTTCCTTCCGTCCGGCGCATCCGCCGCGGAACTGAGCGATGCCCCGGCGAAGGCCGCCGTGGCGACGGACGGCCCCAAGCTGTCGTACGTCGTCAACATCGAGGGTGGCCGCTGGACGGCCGCCTCGGTGAAGAAGGCGATCGCCGCGGCCGGTGGCACGGTGGTCGTCTCCTATGACCAGATAGGCGTGATAGTCGTCCACTCGCAGAACCCCGGGTTCGCGAAGACGATCCGCAAGGCCAAGGGCGTGGTGTCGGCCGGTTCGACGCGCACCGCGCCGCTCTCCGTCCAGACCGACACCTCCGTCGACGAGGGCGGCCAGGCGCTCACCGCCGCCGAGGCCACCGCCGCGGCGGCCGGCGCCACCGACGCGCAGGACCCGCTGGAGCCCCTGCAGTGGGACCTGCCGGCCATCAAGGCGGACAAGGCCCACCAGCGGACGACGGGCAGCAAGAAGGTCACGGTCGGTGTCATCGACACGGGTGTCGACGACACCCACCCGGACCTGGCGCCGAACTTCGACGCCGCCGCGTCCGCCAACTGCGTGACCGGCGCCCCGGACACCACGCCCGGCTCGTGGCGTCCCCAGCCGGGCGAGAGCGACCACGGCACGCACGTCGCCGGCACCATCGCCGCCGCCAAGAACGGCATCGGCATCACGGGTGTCGCGCCGGGCGTGAAGGTCTCCGGCATCAAGGTCTCCACCCCCGACGGCTTCTTCTACACCGAGGCCGTGGTCTGCGGCTTCATGTGGGCGGCCGAGCGCGGTGTCGAGATCACCAACAACAGCTACTACACCGACCCGTGGCTGTTCGCGTGCAAGAACGACGCCGACCAGAAGGCACTGATCGAGGCGGTCACCCGCGCCACCCGCTACGCGGAGCGCAAGGGCACGGTCAACGTCGCCGCGGCCGGCAACTCCAAGATGGACCTGGCGGCGGACGAGCTCACCGACGCCACCAGCCCGAACGACACCACGCCGGTGACGCGGGTCGTCGACCCTCAGCAGTGCCTCGACTTCCCGGCGATGCTGCCGGGCGTGGTCACGGTCTCCGCGACGGGTGCGAAGGACCTCAAGGCCTCGTACTCCAACTACGGCCAGGGGGTCGTCGACATCGCGGCGCCCGGTGGCGACCGCACCGAGTACCAGACGCCGGAGGCCCCGGCGATCAACGGCCGCATCCTGTCGACCACGGTCGAAGGCGGCTACAACTACAAGGCGGGCACCTCCATGGCCTCGCCGCACGCGGCGGGCGTGCTCGCGCTGCTGAAGTCGACCCACCCGCACGCGAGCCCGGCGGCGCTCAAGGCCCTGCTGTACGCGCAGGCCGACGACCGCGCCTGCACCAACCCCTACGACATCGAGGGCGACGGCACGATCGACGCGGTGTGCGAGGGCGGCAAGAACAAGAACGGCTTCTACGGCGCGGGGCTGATCGACGCCCTTGACGCCGTGCGCCGGTAGGACGACCGCCGGACCTTTGCCGGTCCGGAGTGAGGGCCCTGGTGCGGCAGCCCGCCGCACCGGGGCCCTTCGTCATGGGGCCCTTCGTCATGGGGCCCTCGGCGCGGGGGCGGTCGGTCGTCGTCCCGGTCCTTCGCGTGGCACCGCGTGCCATCATGCGCGCATGGACATGACGGTGCGCGATGCCACGGAACGGATCTGGGCCGTCCTGGGGGGCGATCCCGCCCTCCTCGACCGGGTGACGTACGAGGGCCCGTCGGGGCTGTTGCCGGCCCGGCTGCCCGCGATGGACCTGGCCCGGGCCACGGTCGCCGTCGCCGGGCTGGCCGCCGTGGAGCGCCTGGGCGGGCAGGGCGCGGGCCCCGGGGGCGCGCGTACGGGCCCGGGGGGTGGCGGTGCGCGGGCCGGGGTGGAGGGTACGCGGGTCCGGGTGGACGACGGGGCCGTCGCCACGGCCTTCGTGAGCGAGCGTCATCTGCGGATCGACGGCCGCGCGCCGGTCGCCTTCGCCCCGCTCTCCCGCTTCTGGCGGGCCTCCGACGGCTGGGTCCGTACGCACGCGAACTATCCGCACCACCGGGCGGCGCTGCTCGCGGCGCTGGGGGTGCGCGAGGAGTCGGTGGAGGCCCTGGAGGCGGCGATCGGCGAGCGTACGGCCGTGGAGGTCGAGACGGCGGTGTACGCGGCCGGGGGCCTCGCGGTCGCCCTGCGCACGCCCGAGGAGTGGGCCGGGCACGCACAGGGCCGGGAGGTGGCGGCGCGGCCGCTGCTGACCTGCGAACGGCTCGACGACGCGGCCCCGAGGCGGTTCGCGGGCGGGGAGGCGGGGTCCGCGGCGGGCGGGCCGGCCTCCCTCGGCGGGGCGCTCGCCGGGCCGGGGGGACGGCCGTTGCGGGTCCTGGACCTGACGCGGGTCATCGCCGGGCCGGTGGGCACCCGTACGCTCGCCCTGCTCGGCGCGGACGTGCTGCGCGTCGACCCGCCGGGCAACCCCGAACTGCCCGACCAGCACGCCGACACCGACATCGGCAAGCGGACGGCCGCGCTCGATCTGACGAGCCGCTCCGGCCGCCGTACCTTCGACGAACTCCTGGACGCGGCCGACGTCCTGGTCACCGGCTACCGCCCCGGCGCCCTGGACCGCTTCGGCCTCCACCGGCCCGGTCTGGTGATCGCCCGCCTGTCGGCGTGGGGCGACTACGGCCCCTGGGGCGACCGGCGCGGCTTCGACAGCCTGGTGCAGGCGGCGACGGGGATCGCGGTCACCGAGGGCTCGGCGGAGCGGCCGGGGGCGCTGCCGGCGCAGGCGCTGGACCACGGCTCGGGGTACCTCCTCGCGGCCGCGGTGCTCCGGTCGCTGACCGAGCAGGACCGGGAGGGCGGCGGCACGCGCCTCGTCCGCCTGGCGCTGGCGCAGACCGGGCACTGGCTGACGACCGCGCTCCCCCGCTACGACCCCGAGCGGTACCTGACCGAGACGGACGGCCCGCTGGGGCGGCTGCGGCACGCGCGGTCGCCGGTGACGTACGACGGGGGCCCGGCGGGCTGGTCGCGCCCGCCGGGGGCCGCGGGGGCGGACGCCCCGGTCTGGTCCTGACCGGGGGCTACGGCGTGACGAGGACCTTGAGGGCGGTGCGCTCGTCCATGGCCCGGTAGCCGCCGGGGACCCCTTCGAGGTCGACGGTCAGGTCGAAGACCGGGGAGGGGTCGATGGTGCCGGCGAGGACGTCCGGGAGCAGTTCGGGGATGTAGGCGCGGACCGGCGCGACGCCGCCGCGCAGGGCGATGTTCCGGTCGAACATGACGGAGAGGTCGAGTCCGGTGCCGCTGCCGTGCGGGACGCCGACGTAGCCGATGGAGCCGCCGTCTCGGGTGATCGCGACGGCGGTGCGCATGGACTGTTCGGTGCCGACGGCCTCGATGACCGCGTGGGCGCCCTGGCCGCCGGTGAGTTCGCGTACGGCGGCCTCGGCGGCCTCGCCCCGCTCGGCGACGACATCGGTGGCGCCGAAGGCGCGGGCGATGTCGGTCCGGACGGTGTGGCGGCCGAGCGCGATGATCCGCTCGGCGCCCAGCCGCTTGGCGGCGAGGACACCGCACAGGCCGACGGCGCCGTCGCCGACGACCGCGACGGTGGAGCCGGGCCGCACGTCCGCGCCGAGGGCGGCGTGGTGTCCGGTGCCCAGGACGTCGGAGAGGGCGAGCAGGGCGGTGAGCAGGCGGTCGTCGGAGGCGGCCTCGGCGGGGAGCCCGACGAGGGTGCCGTCGGCGAAGGGGACGCGGACGGCCTCGCCCTGGCCGCCGTCGGAGCCGACGGAGCCCCAGAAGCCGCCCTGCGGGCAGGAGGTGTGCAGCCCCTCGACGCAGTACGCGCAGGAGCCGTCGGACCAGACGAAGGGGGCGACGGCGAGGTCGCCGGGGCGGAAGCCGGTGACGTCGGCGCCGGCTTCCTCGACGACGCCGAGGAACTCGTGGCCGATGCGCTGCCCCGGCTGCCGGGCGGACTCGCCGCGGTAGGCCCACAGGTCGCTGCCGCAGACGCAGGCGCGCAGCACCCGCAGGACGACATCGGTGGGCCGCTGGATCACCGGGTCGGGCACGTCCTCCACGCGCAGGTCGAACGGGGCGTGGATGGTGGTGGCGCGCATGGCGGGCGGTCCTTGCTCTCGGTCGGTGGTACGCCCTTCACCGTACGCCCGGCCGCGGACGGGTGGTCGGCAGGTACGGGGCGGGGCGGCAGGCCCCGGGCAGCGGCGGCGGCGCCCGGCAGGGCGCGCGGAGCCGTGCTCATCCGGCCGGCTCCGGCGCGGGCCCGGCGGCCGGCGCGGGCCCGGGCTGCGGGGCGGCGGCGGGCGGGGCGGCGGCGGGCCGTGGCGCCGGCTGCCAGCCGGGACCGCGGAAGACCCGCCCGGCGCGCTCGCGCCAGCCGGTCGCGGCCCGGACGTCGCGGGCGATGGCGGCGTACTCGTGGGTGGCGACCCGCAGGGGGTTGTAGGTCTCGATGTTCTTGGTGAGGCCGAAGACGGGCTTCTCGGTCTCCCCCGCCCAGGAGCCGAAGACCCGGTCCCAGAGGATCACGATGCCGCCGAAGTTCCGGTCGAGGTAGCCGCCCTGGGAGGCGTGGTGCACGCGGTGGTGGGAGGGCGTGTTGAGGACGTACTCGAGGGGCCGGGGCAGTCTGTCGATGCGCTCGGTGTGGATCCAGAACTGGTAGACGAGGTTCACCGAGTAGCAGAAGGCGAGGGCGGCCGGGTGCACGCCGAGCGCGACCAGCGGCAGGTAGAACGGCCAGGACGTCAGGGCGGTCCAGGGCTGGCGCAGCGCGGTGGTGAGGTTGAACTTGCGGCTGCTGTGGTGCACGACGTGACAGGCCCACAGGACGCGGATGACGTGGTGGCCGCGGTGCTGCCAGTAGTAGAGGAAGTCCTGGGCGAGCAGCATCAGCGGGATGGTCCACCACAGGACGGGGACGCGGAGCGGGGTCAGTTCGTAGACCGCGGTGTAGATCGCGACGATCGGGATCTTCCAGAGGAAGTCGAAGCCGAGACTGCCGATGCCCATGCCGAGGCTGGTGGCGGCGTCCTTGGTCTCGTAGCCGGCCGCGTCCTCGTCGGGGTGCAGCCGGTAGCTGACCACCTCCACGACGGTGAGCAGCACGAAGGCGGGTATCGACCACAGCACGACATCGGGCAGGTTCGGCATGCCGACGACGGTAGGGGCGCGGGGCGGGCGCGGCTAGACGTGATTACCGACAAGTATGCGAGACGACTTGTCAGCAAGCTTTGGCACCTTCCGACAGGGACCGCGCAGCGTACGACCGCCGGCGCCGCACCCCGGCCCCCCTCCCTCACCAGACGCGGACCGACCCGCCCGGGGCGAACGCCGGGCTGGTGGCGCCGGGCGGGATCTCCTTCAGGGGTTCGGCGATCTCCGCGACGGTCGGGCCGTGGACGGCTGCCAGGGAGTCCAGGAACGGCAGGTCGAAGCCGTAGACCCGGGCCGCGTTGCCGCCGACCATCGCGGCGACCTCCTCGCGGGGCAGCCCCGCGTAGGCGATGCGGAGGCCTTCGCGGGAGTACGGCGCGGTGCCCTCGTCGTGCGGGTAGTCGCTGCCCCACATGATCTTGTCGAGGCCGATCCGGTCGCGCAGCGGCACCTCGTGCGGGCGCATGAAGCTCGCGCCGACGAAGCAGTTGTCGCGCCAGACCTCGCTGGGGCGCCGGCCCGTCGCCTCCGCCAGTCCCCTGCCGAACTTGGACTCGGCGGTGGCGGTGCGGGAGGCGGCGGTCACCAGGCGGGCGTGGTAGTAGTCCAGCATCTCCACCACACCGGGGATCCAGCCCGAGCCCTGTTCGGTGAGGACCAGCCGGAGATCCGGGTGCCGGCGGAAGGCGCCGCCGAACACCAGGTGCCACAGCGCCCGGTGGGAGAACCAGGTCGTCTCGACCATGAAGACGGCCCGCGCGGCCGGCTCGTCGCCGAGTGGCGGCGAGGCCGAGCCGCCGTGGTGGTTGACGGGGACGCCCAGCTCGGCGCAGACCGCCCAGATCGGGTCGTACGACTCCGAGTGGAGCTCCGGGATCCCGCTGCCGGGCGGGGTGCCCGGCAGCAGGATGCCGCCCGTCAGACCCGCCTCCCGGGCGCGCCTGATCTCCCGTACCGCCTCGTCGACGTCGTTGAGCAGGATCTGCGCCACCCCCGCCCGGCGGCCTGGCGCGTCCGCGCAGAAGTCGGCCAGCCAGCGGTTGTGGGCGCGCAGTCCCGCCCAGCGCCGCTCGTACTCCTCGCGGGTGGGCGCGGGGGCCA
Source organism: Streptomyces sp. NPDC008121 (assembly GCF_042957155.1). NCBI lineage: Bacteria > Bacillati > Actinomycetota > Actinomycetes > Kitasatosporales > Streptomycetaceae > Streptomyces > Streptomyces sp. NPDC008121. The sequence goes on from NZ_JBIBHT010000005.1 coordinate 38,153, forward strand.
TCAGGGAGGCGGACGGGAAGAACGGCGGGATGGTGTTCGGGAAGACGACCTCGGCGACGATGCCGTCCGCCTCCAGCTCGGCGAGCCGGCGGCGGGAGTTCCAGTTGCGGTCGGCGGTGTCGGCGAGCAGGTCCTCGTACGGGTTCACATAGCTCGCGGCCCAGGCGTCGAAGTCGTCGTGGTGCCGCTTCTCCAGGTAGGGCCTGTAGTCGAGGAGGTCGGCGCCGGCGTGGCAGTCGGCCGAGATGACGGTGTAGCGGTCCATCAGCCCACCCCCACGGCGGGGAAGTCGTGGTCCGTCAGCCAGTGGCGGCCGACCTCGCGGGAACGGGCCCAGGAGGCCTCCACCGCCGTCTGGTCCGCCGGCTGGCCGAGGTCAGCCGGGGTCGGGCCGATGCGACGGGCGATCGGATCCAATATTCGGATATCGAATCCGAAGACCTCCGCCGCCGCGAGACCCAGCATCCGCCGGGTCTCCTCCACCGGGATGTCGTGGAAGGTGTTCCGCAGCCACGCGCGCGTGGCCGGCCAGGTCCCCTCCGGGTGGGGGAAGTCCGAGCCCCAGAGGATGTTGTCGACCCCGATCTCGTACCGCTGGGCCAGCTCTCGTCGCTTGGTGTTGGTGGCGCAGACGAAGACCTGCCGGTCGAGGTACTCGCTCGGGGGCCGTCGCAGCTCCGCGAAGGGCGAGAGCTTCTTGCCGCCGTGGGCGCCCAGATAGAGCCGGTCCATGAACCACAGCAGGTTCGGCAGCCACCAGCAGCCGGACTCGGCGACGCCGAACCGCAGCCCCGGGTGCCGCTCGAAGACCCCGGACCAGAGCAGGAACCACAGCGGCCTGGCGGGCCACCAGGTCACCTCGCTGACGTAGATGCCGAGATGGTCGCCGTACTCCTCGCGCGGCGCCGCGCCCGAGTGGGTGACCAGCGGCATACCGGTCTCGGCCGCGGCCGCCCACACGGGGTCGTAACGCCGGTCGTGATAGGGCTCCTTGTCCACCCACATCGACGGGATCATCAGCGCGCCGAGCCCGGACTCCTTGGCCCGGTGGATCTCGGCGACGACCTTGTCGGTGTCGGCGGTGACCGGCAGCAGCGCCACCCCGCAGTGCCGCGCGGGGTTCTGCCCCACGAACTCCGCCAGCCAGCGGTTGTGGGCCTGCGCGCCGGCCATGCCGAGCTCCGGGTCCTGGTCGCCGGAGAGGCCGAGGCCGACGCCGAAGGGCGCGGCGGTCCGGCTGTCGACGGCGTCCGCGTCGGGGAAGACGACCTCGGCGGCCACGCCGTCGCCGTCGAGCTCCTTGAGCCGCTGGGCGGCGTCCCAGCCGCCCCGGAGCCCTTCCTCGTTGTCGCTGAACCACTTGTTCGCGAAGTCCTCGTTGCGCACCCCGAGCCGGGTCATGGCCTCGCGGCGGGCCTCGCGCCCGGCGAGGAAGTCGTCGAAGGCACGGTGGAAGCGGGGGTCGAGGTAGGGCCGGTACTCCTCGGTGGGCAGTCCGGCGTGGCAGTCGGAGGAGATGATCAGATACGGGTCGTCATGGCTCACGGGACACCCCTCAGTCGAGGATGAAGCTCTCCAGGTACGACGGGTCGGAGCGGTCGAGCATCGACCGCGAACGCGCCCTGATCTGCCGGTCGCTGTGCTCGCTCGCCGGCAGCATCCAGAACCGGTCGGCGCGGATGCCGTCGACGACGTGCTCGGCCACCTCCTCGACGGCGGTGAAGGCGACCTCGTGCCCGGCCTCCTTCATGGCCGCCTCCCACTGGTCGAGGCTGCGGTACGGGGTGCGGCGCGGGCGCTCCTTGGCGTACCGCTCGGGGCGGTTGCGGTGCGACTCCCACAGGCCGGTGCGCAGCATGTGCGGGCCGGGGAAGAGGACGGAGGCCCCCACGCGCGCGTGCTCCGCCTTCAGGTGCGCGTACAGCGACTCCGTCATCGTGACGACGGCCGCCTTGGTGACGGCGTAGACGGAGGCGGTGGGCAGCGGGGCGATCCCGCCGTCGCCGGAGGAGGTGTTGACGACGTGCCCCGGCTCGCCGCCGGCGATCATGCGCGGGACGAAGGCCTGGATGCCGTGGAAGACGCCCCAGACGTTGACGGAGAAGGCCCACTTCCAGTCGTTGGGCTCGTGCTCCCACATGCGGCCCTCGGCGCCTGAGCCGACGCCCGCGTTGTTGCAGAGCACGTGGACGGCGCCGAAGGTGTCGTAGGCGGCGTCCGCGAAGGACCGGACCGAACCCTCGTCGGCGACGTCGACGGTACGGGCGAGGATCCGCGCCCCGTCCGCGCGCAGCTCCTCGGCGGCCCGGTCGAGCGCGGCCTCCTCCACATCGCCGAGGACGACGGCGAGGCCCTCGGCGGCGAAGCGGCGGGCCATGGCGAGCCCGATCCCGCTCGCGGCGCCGGTGACGACGGCGACCTGACCCCCGCGCAGCTCCATCACACGCTCCCTTCCGGCGGCCCGTCGAGGATCTGCCGCGGGTCGTCGTAGCGCTGGTGGATGTAGGGGAGGAGGGCCTGGGCGCTGACGCGTTCGACGACCCTGCCCTTCTGGGCGGTGGTCTTCTCGCCGAGGGTGATCCCGACGATCCGGCGCACGGGGAGATCGGCGACGGGGTCGTACATGGACTCCCGCAGGACCACGTCACCGGTGACCTGTTCCAGCCGTCGGACCTTCTCGGACCGGACGCAGTGGACGAGGACGGGGTCGGCGTCGAAGCCGGAGCCCGATCCGTCGACGGCGGGGAGGAACTTGAAGTAGAAGTCGGTCCTCTCGGCGGGTCCGGGCAGCGGAAGCGGTCCGGAGACCGCACCGCGCACCTCGACGAAGTCGATGCCGTGGCGGCCGAGCGAGGCGTGCACGACGAGCCCGTCGCGCTCGACGACGACCCGGCCCAGCTTCTTCGGTTCGCCGAAGACCTCGCGGCCGCCGGTCAGGGCCCGCTCGTGGGTCATCGGCATGACCAGCGGATACCAGCCCTCCTGGTCGCCGTGGGCGGCGGCGACGGAGACCGAGCCTGCGCCGAGGGGGTAGCCGGGGAGCTCCACCCGGGAGACGGTGGCCCGCACCAGCGGCCGCTCGGTGGGCTTGAGCGGCGGCGGCAGCACGGCCGCGACCACGTCCGGATCGGTCTCCCAGACGGCCACCACCCCGGTGGACCAGATGTCGGGGAGCGCGGAGCCCTGTGCGCGGACCGCGGCCATCTCGGCCTCGGTGCGCGCCCCGTACCGTACTCGTGCCATGACGTACCACCCTTCAGGGAGTGTCGGCCTGTAACACAGTTACACCGGCGCGCGAGAAGGGTAAAGAGCCGTGCACGCACCGGAAGGGGGAGCTTTGGCTCGCAGCGCACTCACCCGCGAGGAGGTGGTGGAGGCCGCCGCCGCCCTGGTGAAGCGGCACGGGCCCGACGCCCTCACCATGCGCAGGCTCGCCGCGGAGCTGGACACCGCCGTGACGTCGATCTACTGGCACGTGGGCAACCGCGAGTCCCTGCTCGACGCCCTCGTCGAGCGGACCGTCGACGACCTCGCCGCCATCACGCCGCGCGGCGGCACACCCGCCACCCGGATCGTCTCGGTGGCCCGCGCGCTCCGGCGCGAGCTGCGCGACCGCCCGCACCTGGTGGCGATGGTCCACGAACGGGGCCTGACGGAGCGGATGTTCCTGCCCGCCCAGCGCGCCCTGGCACACGAGGTGCACGCCGCGGGGCTGCGCGGGGCGCGGGCGGCGGAGGTGGTGCGGGCGGTGCAGTTCCAGGTCGTCGGCTACGTCCTGGTGGAGCGCAACCGGGAGCGGGGCCCGGTCCAGTCCCCGGGCGAGGAGACCCTCTGGGACGCCGAGCAGCCGGGCCCGGATCCCGCCCTCGCCCGCGCCCTGGCCCGCCCGGTCGACACGGACCGGCTCTTCACCACGTCCGTACGGGCGCTGGTGGACGGCCTGCTGGGCACGGCCGGCGGACCGCCGGAGCCCACGGACGGCGCGACGCGGTGAGCGGGGTCGGGGCCGCGAGGCACGACGGAGTAGGCGGAGCCGGGGCCACGAGGCGCGACGCTGGGAGCGCGGTCCGCCGGGCGGAGGGCGCGTCGCACGGGCCCCGGCCCGCCGGTCGGCCTCGGCGCGCGGTCCCGAACTGCCCGGCGCACGCCCGCCCGTGACCCGTCGGCGTCATCCCCGCGGGGGGGATTCCGGCCACGGGAGGGGACACCGGGGACCGCGTTGTCAGCGGCGGCCCGTATTCTCAGTGACCATGCTCGACGACCGCACGACAGCGCCGACGTGGCCGGCCGCGTACCCACAGGGGTACGCGGTCGTCGACGTGGAGACCACCGGACTCGCCCGCGACGACCGGATAGTGTCCGCTGCCGTCTACCGCCTGGACGCCCAGGGCAATGTCGAGGACCACTGGTACACGCTCGTCAACCCGGAGCGCGATCCCGGACCGGTCTGGATCCACGGTCTGACCACCGACGTGCTGGCGGGGGCTCCGCTCTTCCCGGAGATCGCCGCCGAGTTCGCGGCGCGGCTCGACGGCCGGGTTCTGGTCGCGCACAACGCCATGTTCGACTGGTCGATGATCGCGCGGGAGTACGCCCGCGCCGAGAGCGCCGCGCCCGTGCGCCAGCGGCTGTGCACCATCGCCCTGTCGAAGGAGCTGTCGCTCCCGCTGCCCAACCACAAGCTGGAGTCGCTCGCCGCGCACTTCGGCGTCGTCCAGCAGCGCGCGCACAACGCGCTGGACGACGCGCGGGTGCTGGCCGAGGCGTTCCGGCCGAGCCTGCACACGGCGGCCGAGCGGAACGTCCGGCTCCCGCTCCTCGAGTGCCGGCCGCTGACGGAGTGGGCGGCGACGCCGGTCGCGCCCCGGATCGGCCACCAGGCGTCGTACCGCGTGAACAGCTGGCGCCCCTCACGCAAGCGTCCGCCGTGCCCGTACCCGAACCCCGGGCGGTACGCATCGGGCGAACTGCTCAAACAGGGCATGCGGGTGGCGTTCTCGGGCGACACCTCCGTCGACCGGGAGCTCCTGGAGGACCGCGCGGTCGAGGCGGGGCTCCACGTGGCGTCGAGCGTCTCGCGGCTGACGAGCCTGCTGGTGACGAACGACCCCGACGCGGCCACGTCCAAGACGGTCAAGGCCAAGGCCTTCGGCACCCCGATCGTCGACGAGGCCGCCTTCACCCAGCTGCTGCGGGACGTGGCCCCGGCAGACGAGTGAACGGCCGGGCGTGCCGCCCGGCCATCACCGGCCCCGGACAGCACCCTGTGGCGCATGGCACGTTGTGAGGTCTGCGGAAACGATTACGGCATGTCCTTCGAGGTGCACGCGCAGGGCGCCGTGCACGTCTTCGACTGCTTCTCCTGCGCCATTCACCGCATGGCGCCCATCTGCGAGCACTGCCGGGTCCAGATCATCGGCCAGGGCGTCGAGGTCCAGGGCAAGTGGTACTGCGGCGGGCACTGCGCCCGCGCGGAGGGAAAGGTGGGCATCGTCGACCACGTCTAGAAGTAGCGGCGGACGTGCGCGGCGGACCGGCCCCCGGGGCTCAGGCGGGCGGCCTCCCGTGGGCCGGATCACACGGGTCCGCCGCCCGGTCCGCGCCGTCCCCGTCTGCGCCGCGCCCGTCCGGCCCCCTCCGGCACCCGCCGCGAGGGGGCCGTCCGCGACGTTGTACCGTCGACGGCGTGTACCGCTTCCTGTTGTCCCGGCAGTGGGTGATCCTCACCCTCATCGCCCTCGTCCTCATCCCCGTGATGATCGAGCTGGGTTTCTGGCAGTTCCACCGGCACGAGCGCCGGGTCGCCCAGAACGCCCTGATCGCGGACAACCTCCAGGCGAAGCCCGTACCCGTCGAGTCGCTCACCTCCCCCGGTCACACCGTGCCCCGCGCCGACTACTGGCGGGCGGTCACCGCCACCGGCACCTTCGACACCGCGCACGAGGTCGTCGTCCGCCGCCGGACCTCCGCCGACGAGAAGATCGGCGTCCTCGTACTGACCCCGCTGGTCCTCCAGGACGGGCGGACCGTCCTGGTCAACCGCGGCTGGATCCCCGCCGCCCCCGACCAGAAGGCCTACCCCGAGGTCCCGCCCGCCCCCCAGGGCGAGGTCACCGTCACCGGCCGTCTCAAGGCCGACGAGACGACCGGCGCCAGCGGCATCAAGGACCTGCGCGGGCTGCCGGACCGTCAGGTCATGCTGATCAACAGCGCCCAGCAGGCCGAGCTGACGGGCCGTGAGGTACTGGGCGGCTACCTGGAGCAGACGGCGCCCGAACCGGCCGGCGACTCCCCCGAGCTGATCCCGGAGCCCGACCACGACTCGATCGGCGCGCACATGGCGTACGCCGTGCAGTGGTGGCTCTTCGCGTCGGGCGTACCGGTCGGCTGGGTGATCCTGGTTCGCCGGGAGAAGCGCGACCGCGAGGCCGCCCGCGATACGGACGGTGGCAGTGGTGCCCCCGAGCCCGCTGTGGCTGCGGTGTAGCCCACTCCCGACATCTGATTGACCGTTGCCTCTTTCGGGAACACGCCAGAGCGTGACGCAACGTATCGACGACTATGCCCTCATCGGTGATCTGCAGACCGCCGCCCTCGTCGGACGCGACGGGTCGATCGACTGGCTGTGCCTGCCGCGCTTCGACTCGGCCGCCTGCTTCGCCGCGATCCTCGGCGACGAGGACAACGGTCACTGGCGGATCGCGCCCAAGGGGGCGGGGAACTGCGCGAGCCGGAGCTACGCCGGCGACTCGCTCGTCCTGGAGACGTACTGGCAGACCCGCACCGGCACCGTCAAGGTCGTCGACTTCATGCCGCAGCGCGACACGTCGCCCGACCTCATGCGGATCGTGGAGGGCGTCAGCGGCACGGTGGAGATGAGCTCGGTGCTGAAACTGCGCTTCGACTACGGCTCGGTGGTGCCGTGGATACGGCGCACCGACGGCCACCGGGTGGCGATCGCGGGCCCCGACTCGGTGTGGCTGCGCAGCGAACCGCCGGTCAAGACCTGGGGCCAGCAGTTCTCCACCTGCTCGGCGTTCACGGTCAAGGAGGGCGAGAAGGTCGCGTTCGTCCTCACCTGGCACCCCTCCCACGAAGCGCGCCCCCCGCTGATCGATCCGTTCCAGGCGCTGGAGGAGTCCCTGGCGGAGTGGCGGGAGTGGTCCTCCCAGTGCACCTACGAGGGTCCGTACCGCGACGCGGTGATGCGCTCCCTGATCACCCTCAAGGCGCTGACCTACGCCCCGACGGGCGGCATCGTGGCCGCGCCCACCACCTCCCTGCCGGAGGAGATCGGGGGCGTACGGAACTGGGACTACCGCTCCTGCTGGCTGCGCGACTCCACCCTGACGCTCGGAGTGCTGCTCTCCGCCGGCTATGTCGACGAGGCGGCGGCGTGGCGCGACTGGCTGCTGCGCGCGGTGGCGGGCGACCCGGCCGATCTGCAGATCATGTACGGGCCCGCCGGGGAGCGGCGGCTGCCCGAGATGACGCTCCCCTGGCTGCGCGGCCACGCGGAGTCGGCGCCGGTCCGGATCGGGAACGCGGCCGTGGACCAGTTCCAGCTCGACGTCTACGGCGAGGTCATGGACTCGCTCCACCGGTCGCGGGAGGCCGGGATCCCGCCCGAGCGGCACGCCTGGAACCTCCAGCTGAGCCTGCTCGGCTTCCTGGAGTCGACCTGGCGGGAGCCGGACGAGGGGCTGTGGGAGGTGCGCGGTCCCCGGCGCCACTTCGTCCACTCGAAGGTGATGGCCTGGGTCGGCGCCGACCGGGCGGTCCGCACGCTGGAGTCCGATCCGACGCTGCCGGGGGACGTCGCGCGGTGGCGGGAGATGCGGGACGCCATCCACGCGGAGGTGTGCGAGAAGGGGTACGACCCCGAGCGCAACACCTTCACCCAGTCCTACGGCTCACGCGAGCTGGACGCGGCGACGCTCCTCATCCCCCAGGTCGGCTTCCTCCCGCCGGACGACCCCCGGGTGGTGGGGACGGTGGACGCGGTGCGCAAGGAGCTGACGCAGGGCGGACTGCTGCTGCGGTACGACACCGAGGGCGTCTCCGTCGACGGTCTGCCGGGGCGGGAGGGGACCTTCCTCGCCTGCTCCTTCTGGCTGGCGAACGCGCTCTGGCTGATCGGGCGGAAGGGGGAGGCGAAGGAGCTGTTCGAGCGGCTTCTGGAGCTGTGCAACGACGTGGGGCTGCTGGCGGAGGAGTACGACCCGGTGGCCCGGCGGCAGCTGGGGAACTTCCCGCAGGCGTTCAGCCATGTCGGTCTGGTGGGCACGGCGTTCGTGCTGAGCGGGGCGGAGCCCGTGCCGCCCGGCGAGGAGGTCGCGCCGCCGGGGGCACGGGTCGGCCCTGCCGGGGAGCAGGCCCCGCCGGCCCGGAGCGGTCCTTCCGACGAGGCCCGGCCTTCGGAGGGGGAGGTCGCGCCGTCCGAGCGGGGCACGGCAGGATAGCCGCATGGATCTTGGACTGAAGGACCGTGTGTACGTGGTGACCGGGGCGACGCGGGGGCTCGGCCGGGCCTCGGCCGAGGCGCTGCTCGCCGAGGGCGCGAAGGTGGTGATCACCGGGCGCGAGGAGAAGACGGTCGCCGAGGCGGTGGACCGGCTGGGGCCGGGGGCGGCGGGCGTCGTCGCCGACAACGCCGACCCGGAGGCGGCGGAACGGGTGATCGCCGAGGCGCGGTCCCGGTTCGGCCGGTTCGACGGGATCCTGGTCAGCGTGGGCGGCCCGGCGCCGGGTTTCGCCGCCGACAACACCGACGAGCAGTGGGCGACGGCGTTCGACACGGTCTTCCTCGGGGCGGTGCGGATGGCCCGGACGGCGGCGGAGACGCTGACCGAGGGCGGGGTCATCGGCTTCGTCCTGTCGGGCTCGGTCCACGAGCCGATCCCCGGGCTCACGATCTCCAACGGGCTGCGCCCCGGTCTCGCCGGCTTCGCCAAGTCCCTCGCGAACGACCTGGGCCCGCGGGGCATCCGGGTCGTCGGCGTCCTGCCGGGGCGGATCGACACGGACCGGATCCGTTCGCTGGACGCCCTCTCGGGCGATCCGGACGCCTCGAGGGCGGCGAGCGAGGCGACGATTCCGCTGCGCCGGTACGGCACGCCCGAGGAGTACGGCCGTACGGCGGCGTTCCTGCTGTCGCCGGCCGCCTCGTACGTCACGGGCGTGATGGTCCCGGTGGACGGCGGCGCCCGGCACGGCTTCTGAGCCGGAGCCGGGCGGGGGCGGGAGCGTCCCGGGGCCCGCGAGGACCGCGGGCCCCGGTGGACCGTCGGTGTCGAGGAGCCTCAGGTGACGCGGCGGGCCCGGTGTTTGACGGCCCGCAGCCGGGCCTCGGCCGGGAGGGAATCCAGCCCCGCCGAGGTACGGGCATGGGCCAGGGTGTCGTCGGTCAGCGTGGTCAGGGTCCCGCCCGGGGAGGCGTGCGGCTCCAGGAGCAGGGCGATCCGGGCGCGCGGGGCGGTGCGGCGGCCGGTGAGGGCGATCCGGGCGCGGGCGACGCCGTCCTGCGCGGCGGCGTCCGCCTCCAGGACGTCCACCAGGGTCCGGCCCCGCACCATCGCGCCCTCCCCGTCGCCGGTGTCGACCAGCAGCTCCGCGAGCCGGGCCCGGCGGAACTGCGCGATCAGCCACCACAGGGCCAGGAGCACCACGATCCCCAGGACGGCGATGACCACCGGCCACCACCAGCCCTCGTCCGCCCAGCGCCGCCGGTCGGCCTCGCTGAGCAGGACGTCGGACGGGCCGGACCAGGGCCACCAGGACGGCACGGACAGGCCGTAGCCGGCGGCGAGGACCGCGCCGCCGAGGACGAGGAGGACCAGCCCGGCCAGCCCGAGCACGATCCGGTTGACCCGGCGGAGTACGACCGTCATCGACTCATCCCTTCTTCGGGGGCCGGGCGACCCGTACCGTCGGCGCCGGCGGGTGGGCGAGTCCGAGTCCGTCGATGCCCTTGGTCACCACGCCCTCCAGGTCGCTCCGTACCTCGTCCAGTGCGCGGAAGTGCGAGACGGCCCGCACCGCCACCTTCCGCCGCCCCATCTTCACCCACACGGACTGCACGCCGGAGACCTCCATCGCCCGGTCGCGCAGCGCCAGCGCGGCGGCGTCCCGGTCGAGCCCCGCCCGGACGTCCGCGTGGTCGCGCCGCATCGGCAGCACGGCCCGCAGGCCAGGGGTGAGCGCGAGCAGGAGGAGCCAGAGGCCGATCACGGCGGCCACGGCGGCGCCGACCCGGACCCAGGTGTCGTCCAGCGGCCGGGTCGCCAGCTCGTCGGCGAGGACGCGCCGCCACCGCATGGCGGAGTGCTCCGTGCGGACCGCCGCGACGTCGTAGAGGAGCAGTCCCGCGCCGCCGAGGATCACGGCGGCGAGGACGGCGGCGGGGATCCGCCGTACGGCCCAGAAGCGGGGCGCGCGGGCGGCGGGCGTCCGGTCGCGCCCGGCCTGCGGCGCCTCGCCGTCCGCCGGGGTCCGGTCGTCCGCGTCCGCGCGGGCGTCGGTGGTCATCGCAGGTTCCCCTTCCCGGAGTCGCGGACGGTGCGCGGGGAATGCAGCCGTTCCACGTGGACGGCCACGTCGGGGACGTCCAGGCCCGCCAGCTCCCGCACCCGCCGCGTCACCTGTCGGCGAACCTCTCCGCACTGCCGGCCGAGGTCGGTGGGGTAGCCCAGTTCGAGGCTGACGGAGACGCGCGCCGTGTCCCGGTGCACGACGACGGAGGCGTGCGGCGCCGAGCCGCCCCGCGGGAGGGACCCGAGCGCCTCCCGGGCCGCCTGCGCGGCGATCTTCGCGACGACCCGGTCGGCGATCGTCGTCGCGCCGCGCCCGGCCGCCCCCACCGGCTCATCCACTGCCACTCCCGGTCACCCGCGCCGGTCGCGTTCACGACCGTGGAAGAAGTCACGGGCTTCCATGTCCCCGTCGAGGAGGCGACCGGCGATGAAACCGATCGCTCCCAACGCGGCGACCAGCACGAACGCCCCGAAGCCGCCGAAGTATCCGGCGAAGCCAAGGGCCATTCCGGCCACCATCCCGATCACAGCCATGTTCATGTCCGACCACCGACCCATTCCGCCGAGCGTCCGCGGCTACTGAAGCCGCTGCTCCGGCTCCTCTTCCTCGTCCTCGGGCAACTTCACATCGCTGACGGCGATGTTCACTTCGACGACCTGAAGGCCGGTCATGCGTTCGACGGCGGCGATCACGTTCTCGCGGACCTCGCCGGCCACATCGGAGATGGAGACGCCGTAGTCGACGACGATCTCCAGGTCGAGAGCGGTCTGGACCTCGCCGACCTCGGCCTTCACGCCACGGGTGGCACCGGACTTGGTACCGCCGCCGGGAACCTTGTCGCGGACGGCGCCGAAGGTGCGGGACAGTCCGCTTCCCATGGCGTGGACGCCGACGACATCGCGGGCCGCGAGGCCGGCGATCTTCTCGACGACCCCGTCGGCGATGGTGGTCCGGCCCCGGGTGGCGGGGGCTCCGCCGCCGCGCTTGGTCATGGACGTGTCGTCGGAGTGTGCGGTGTCACTCATGCCGTTCATCCTTTCCGGGCTGTTATGGGGTTACTTGCCCACATTAAGTGCGCATGCCCCGTCTTGCGCCGTGGATACGGCAGGCTGGCCCTATGACGACGGCTGAGAATTGGGCGGCGCCGGTACGCAAGCGCCTGGGTCCGGGCAGGCTGCTGCCGCTCGGGGAGGCGACGGACGGCGCGTGGCTGACGGAGGAGGCGGCGCGCGGGGTGCTGCTGGCGGCGGCGGCCTCGGTACGGGGCGTGCTGCCGGGGACCTTGCGCGTGGGGCTCGTGGAGCCGGGCGGGACGGAGCCGTTCCCCGTACCGCCGGGCGGGCTGCCGCCGGGGCCCCTGCGGATCACGGCGGAGTTCGCCGCGAGGGACAGCACACCGCTGCCCGGGCTCGCGCAGGCGCTGCGGGAGGCCCTGTTCGCTGCGGCGGAGACGGCGTTGGGGCTGGTGGTGGTGGAGGTGGACCTGCGGGTGACGGACCTGGTGGAGGGCGGGGACGCCGAGCGGAATTCGCCGCCCGCCACTCCCCCGCCCGGGCGAACCTCGCCGGCCGCCTCGGCCCCGGAGGCCCTGGCGGCCCTCGCGGTCGACGGCGTGGCCGCGCTCACGGACGTGCTGGGCTCGCCGGTCCACCGCGCCGAGGACGGCCTGCGGATGGAGGTGGCGGTGACGGCCGGCCACCGCGCCTTGGACGTGGCGAAGGCGGTCCGCGCCCGGGTGGCCGCGACCGCCCCGGAGGCGGCCGCGGTCACGGTCCTGATCACGGAGATCCGCTGAGGCGCCGGGGACACGCTTCCGCCCGGGGCCCCGGGCGGGCTCCCGCTCCGGCGGGTGGCTCGGGGCGACGCTACGTTCGAAAACAGGCCCTAGTCGCCGAGGCCCGCGAGGTCGCGCAGGCGACGGGCCTGGGCGGCGCGTTCGGCGGTGCGCTGGTCTTCGTAGGAGCGGCCGGAGACGCCCTGGAGCAGCGCCTTCGTCTCGACGACGGCGTCGCGCGGCGCGGCGAGGAGGGCGGCGCCGAGGTCCCGTACGGCGTCGTCCAGCTCGGACGCGGGCACGGCGATGTTGGCGAGGCCGATGCGCTCGGCTTCGTCGGCGCGGACGAAACGGCCGGTGGCGCAGATTTCGAGCGCGCGGGCGTATCCCACGAGGGAGACGAGCGGGTGGGTGCCGGTCAGGTCCGGCACGAGGCCCAGGCTGGTCTCGCGCATGGCGAATTGCACGTCCTCGGCGACGACCCGCAGGTCGCAGGCGAGGGCGAGCTGGAACCCGGCACCGATGGCGTGCCCCTGGACGGCCGCGATCGACACGATGTCGCTGCGGCGCCACCAGGTGAAGGCCTCCTGGTACTCGGCGATGACCGCGTCCAGGTCTTCGTCCGACCCGCGTGCCAGGTCCAGGAAGGACGGCTCCCCGTCGAAGCCCTCGGGCGTGAAAGCCTGCCGGTCGAGCCCGGCGGAGAAGGACGCACCCTCACCGCGCAGGACCACGAGCCGCACGCTGCCCGGCAACGACCGGCCGGCCTCCGTCAACGCCCGCCACAGAGCGGGAGACTGAGCGTTGCGCTTCGCCGGATTGGTCAAGGTCACCGTGGCAACGGCGTCCTCGACGGTGAGCCGTACACCGTCCTTGTCGAACACGAGCACAGAGTCGAGCGAAGTCATGGGGCGCCTCCGGTTCCGGTGCAGCACAGCTAAGTGACTGCACAGTAACCACCCGGTCGACCACACGGTCGACCGGGTGGCCACCGCGAAAGACGGTGGACCGGACGAGCCGCGCCCCGATGTCAGGCCGAGGGCGCCTTCTTGCCCCGTGTCGCCCCGCCGCGTCCACGCAGCGTGACTCCGGATTCGCTGAGCATCCGGTGGACGAATCCGTAGGAGCGGCCCGTTTCCTCGGCCAGCGCCCGGATGCTCGCACCGGAGTCGTACTTCTTCTTCAGGTCTGCCGCGAGCTTGTCGCGCGCGGCGCCGGTCACCCGGCTGCCCTTCTTCAGAGTCTCGGCCACCCGTGCCTCCTCATGGGAAGTGCGCTCTGGACTTCTCATGATCACCCCTCTCGGACGTCCTGGCCACCCATTCGACAAGGTCTCTGGCACGAGGTTCGCGGACGGGGAAGGGTTCGCCACGACCGGAATGACACATTCCGAGGGGCGGGATCACGGCCCGGGAGCGCGTTGCGCCGCGAAAGGCCAGGTCAGCGGCGCGGCGGGAGAAAGGGCGCGGCGCGACCCTGACGGAAGGATTCCGCACAGGGCCGCGCCCGGAGGATGAGACGCCCTCACTCAGATGAAGGATCACCGATAAGCCGAATGATCCATACCGAGATGATCAGGCGAGTGCCACGAGGTCCTTGTAGTCGGGGCCCCACAGGTCCTCGACGCCGTCCGGGAGCAGGATGATCCGCTCCGGCTCCAGGGCGTCGACCGCGCCCTCGTCGTGGGTGACGAGGACGACCGCGCCCTTGTAGGTGCGCAGCGCGCCGAGGATCTCCTCGCGGCTGGCGGGGTCGAGGTTGTTGGTCGGCTCGTCGAGGAGCAGCACGTTCGCCGAGGAGACCACCAGGGTCGCGAGTGCGAGGCGGGTCTTCTCGCCGCCGGAGAGCACCCCGGCCGGCTTGTCGACGTCGTCGCCGGAGAAGAGGAAGGAACCGAGCGTCTTGCGCACCTCGACGAGGTCGAGGTCGGGCGCGGAGGACCGCATGTTCTCCAGGACGGTGCGCTCCGGGTCGAGCGTCTCGTGCTCCTGGGCGTAGTAGCCGAGCTTGAGGCCGTGGCCGGGGGTGACCTCGCCGGTGTCGGGCTGCTCGGCCCCGGCGAGCAGCCGGAGCAGGGTGGTCTTGCCCGCGCCGTTGAGGCCGAGGATGACGACGCGCGAGCCCTTGTCGATCGCGAGGTTCACATCGGTGAAGATCTCGAGGGAGCCGTACGACTTGGAGAGGCCCTCGGCCGTCAGCGGGGTCTTGCCGCAGGGCGCGGGCTCCGGGAAGCGGAGCTTGGCGACCTTGTCGGAGACCCGGACGGCGTCCAGACCGGACAGCAGCCGCTCGGCGCGCTTGGCCATGTTCTGCGCGGCGACGGTCTTGGTGGCCTTGGCGCGCATCTTGTCGGCCTGGGAGTTGAGGGCCGCGGCCTTCTTCTCGGCGTTCTGCCGCTCGCGCCTGCGGCGCTTCTCGTCGGCCTCGCGCTGCTGCTGGTAGAGCTTCCAGCCCATGTTGTAGACGTCGATGGCGGAGCGGTTGGCGTCCAGGTAGAAGACCTTGTTCACGACGGTCTCGACGAGCTCGACGTCGTGGGAGATGACGATGAAGCCGCCGCGGTAGCTCTTGAGGTAGTCGCGCAGCCAGACGATCGAGTCGGCGTCGAGGTGGTTCGTGGGCTCGTCGAGGAGCAGGGTGTCGGCATCCGAGAAGAGGATCCGGGCCAGCTCGATCCGGCGGCGCTGGCCACCGGAGAGGGTGTGGAGCGGCTGGCCGAGGACCCGGTCGGGCAGGCCGAGGGCGGCGGCGATGGTGGACGCCTCGGCCTCGGCGGCGTACCCGCCCTTGGTGAGGAACTCGGTCTCCTGGCGTTCGTACTGCTTCATCGCCTTCTCGCGGGTGGCGCCGGCACCCGTCGCGATGCGCTCCTCGTTCTGCCGCATCTTGCGCAGCAGGACGTCGAGCCCGCGGGCGGAGAGGACGCGGTCGCGGGCCAGGACGTCGAGGTCGCCGGTGCGCGGGTCCTGCGGGAGGTAGCCGACCTCGCCGGAACGGCTGATGGTGCCGCCGGCGGGCTGGCCCTCGCCGGCGAGGCACTTGGTGAGGGTGGTCTTGCCCGCGCCGTTGCGGCCGACGAGGCCGATGCGGTCGCCCTTGGCGATGCGGAACGAAGCGGACTCGAGGAGGATGCGGGCGCCGGCGCGCAGCTCGATGCCGGAAGCGGTGATCACGGACAGACTCCAGGGCGGGGATGGACGGCGGAAGGGCTCTCGAAGGCGGTTCGACGCCGCTAATGCACGAGGAGAATGGCCATACGGCCAGTCTAACGGGCCCCTGCAACTGGTTTTCGGCCACGCCCGCCCGACGGCCCCGCTCCCCCTTCCCGCCCATGCCCGCCCGACGGCCCCGCTCCCCCTTCCCGCCCATGCCCGACAAAAGGAGCGATCCCGTACGGAGTGCTCGATACTCGGGCACAGGGCGGCGGCCTCTGCCGCGGCGGTGACGCGGAGGGCGGTGCCCCATGCAGTTCGACGACGACGCCGACCTGGACACCTCGGAGGTACGGGACGTCCGCGGCAGCCGGATCCCCGGCGGCCGGGCCACCGTCGGCGGCGGCATCGTCGCGTTCATCGCGTTGATCATCGGTATGTTCTTCGGGGTGGGTCCCGAGCAGCTGGGGCTGTCCTCCGGCGATCCGGCGCCCGTGCCGACCTCGTCGTCGGCGGCCGAGGTGGAGCGCGCCTGCCGGACCGGCGCCGACGCGAACACCCGCGACGACTGCCGGATCGTGGGCGTGGTCAACAGCGTGCAGGACTTCTGGCGCGCGGAGTACGCGCGCCGGGGCGGCCGGTACGGGGACGCGCGCACGGTGGTCTTCGGCGACCGGGTGGGCACGGCCTGCGGCACGGCCACCTCGGCGGTCGGGCCGTTCTACTGCCCCGGTGACCGCCAGGTCTATCTGGACCTGGGCTTCTTCGACGAGCTGCGGACCGCCTTCGGGGCCCGCCGCGGCCCGTTCGCCCAGGCGTACGTGGTGGCGCACGAGTACGGACACCACGTGCAGAACCAGATGGGCACGCTGGCCGGCACCCGGGACGGAGGGCAGGGCGCGGGCTCCCACTCGGTACGGGTCGAGCTGCAGGCGGACTGCTACGCCGGGGTCTGGGCGCGGCACGCGACGACCACCCCGGACGAGAAGACGGGGCGGCCGGTGCTGACCCGGCTGACGGACGAGGACATCCGGGACGGGCTCGACGCGGCGGCCGCAGTGGGCGACGACCGGATCCAGGAGCGGCTCCAGGGCCGGGTGACCCCGGAGAGCTGGACCCACGGTTCGGCGGCGCAGCGGCAGCAGTGGTTCTCCACCGGCTACCGGACCGGCGACATGGCGCGGTGCGACACCTTCCGCTGATTGTCGGCGACGGCTGGGAGACTGAGACCCAGGTCACATTCCGACGGACGATCGAGAAGGAGTGATCGGAATGGCTGAGGCACCCCATATTTGTCCGACCCTGGCGTACCAGGACGCCAAGGGCGCGATCAAGCTGCTCACGGAGGCGTTCGGCTTCACCGACACCGCGGTGTACGAGGGCGAGGACGGCAAGGTCATGCACGCCGAGCTGTCGTACGGCAACGGCATGGTGATGCTCGGCAGCAAGGGCACCGGGAGCGAGTTCGACAAGCTGATGGCCGACGCGGGGCCGGTCGGGGTGTTCGTCCACGTGGACGACGTGGACGAACACCACGCGAGGGCCGTGCGGCACGGGGTCGAGATCCTGATGCCGCCGACGGACCAGGACTACGGCTCGCGGGACTACATGGCCCGGGACGCGGAGGGCAACGTCTGGAGCTTCGGGACGTACACCCCGGGGGCGGCCGCCGCGGGCTAGGGACGGCGGCCGGTCGGACGTCGTACGTCGTACGTCGGGGTGACGGAGCGGAGCCGTGCGTCCGGGTCAGGAGCCGCCCGTGTGGACCTGGAAGGCCGCGCGGCGGACCGCCTTGGCCAGGGCCGGGTCGGGGTGGGCGGCGGCGAGAGCGACCAGGACCTGGACGGTGCGGGGGTGGCCGACGGCCCGGACCTCGTCGAGCAGGGCCGGCACGGTCCCCTGGACGGCGGAGTCGAGGTGGCGGACGAGCAGCGCGCTCTCGCCGTGGTCGGCGACGGCGGCGGCGGTGTCCACCCAGAGCCAGGTCGCCTCCTCGCGGGTGAGCACGTCCGGGGCGTCGTCGGGGTCGGCGCCGTCGTACTCCGCGAGCCAGAGCAGGGCGTACGGGCGGAGCGAGGCCTCCTGGACGGCGGCGCGGACCTCGGCCTCGGCGGGAGCCCCCACGACGCGGAGCGCCTCGAAGGCGAGACCGCGCAGCAGGGCGTCCTCGCCGCGGGCCACGGCCAGCAGTTCGGTGACGGCGCTGGAGAGGGTGCGGGCGGCGAGCCAGGCGCGGTATTCGTCGCGGGCCGGGCCGGGGGTGAGGCGGGCACAGCCGCGCAGCATGTCCTCGGCGGACTGCTCGATGTTGCCGGCCGGGCTCTGGGCGGCGACGCAGATCTGCTCCAGCTTGACCCAGACCGCCCAGTTGCCGAGGGGTGTCAGGGTCGCCTGGCCGGCGCCGAGGGTGAGGGCGCCGACGGCGGCGAGGCCGTCCAGGGCCCAGTCGAGCAGGGCGGAGAGGCCGTCGGCGCCGCACTCCGCGTCGTCGTCGGCCGCGCCGCCGGGCGCGTCGGTGAGGTCGGCCGCGCCGCCGACCGGGTCGGGGGCGCCCTGGGCGGGGACCTCGCAGCGCTCCTCGCGCAGCTCCTCGACGCGCTGCCGCAGCAGGTCGAGGAGGGCGGGCACGAGCACGGGTCCGGCCGAGAGCTGGAGGAGGGAGAGCACCTGGGGCAGGGCCTCGACGACCTCGGCGACGGCGCTGGGCGGCACGTCCTCGGGGGCGGGGTGGACCAGGGACCAGGCGTCGAAGAGGGCGACCCAGCCGCGGAGCACGGCGGAGTCGTCGCGGTCCCAGGCGTGCAGCCGCCAGCCGGGGCGGGCGGTGGCGCCGTGGAGTTCGACGAGTCCGGCGAGCCGGGCGCGGTCCCACCCGGCGCGCACCTGCCCGGGCGTCAGGTGGAGGGCCGCGGCCGCGCGTTCCTGCGCGGTGGGGGCTTCGAGGCCGGCCGGAGGGGTGCCGGTGCCGCGGTCGACGGCCGCCCAGCGGGCGATCCGTACGGCGTCGGCCAGGACGATCCGGGCCTGGCGGGCCAGTTCCGCGCGGGGCGGAGTGCCCTCGGGCGGCCGGGGCGCCGGTCGGGTGCGCCGCGTCGTCACGGCCCGTCGGGCGGTGGCCAGGGCCCGCGGACGGACGAGTCGGAGTCTGGAGTTGCGCGCCAATTGCTCATCAGGCTTTCGAGACGTCACGGGGGCAGTCTTCCCGCTGACGGCCCGAAAGCCCAATCGGACGGCCCATCACCGTCAAACACGGTGGTGCGGAGTGCCGGGGAGCGGCGATGCGGGGTGCCGGAGCGACCCCTGGGGGCTTCAGGGAGTGTCCGGAAAGCGCCGGTGCGCGGCGCGGGCCCGGCGGTGCGCGGCGGGGGTCAGAGCAGCGGGGTGAGGAACCGCCGCAGGGCCTCTTCGTAGCGGACCGGGTCGGCGTTCCACATGGCGGCGTGGGGGGCCTGGCGGACGGTCTGAAGGGAGACCAGTTCGGGGCGCCGGGCGGCCAGTTCGAGGGAGGGTTCCCAGGGCGCGAGGGTGTCGTCGGGCCCGTGGAAGATCAGGGTCGGCACGCGGAGGGAGGCCGGTTCCGGGGGTTCGGGCAGCCGGTCGACGCGGGTCCCGGACCTGCTCTGGGCGGCGTGGACGGCGAACGGCAGCAGCGGGCCGGGGATCCGGCGGGCCGCGGCGAGGTGGCGCAGCGTGGCCTGCGGGTCGAGGACCGGGGAGTCGAGGACGAGGCCGCGGACCCGGTCCCGCAGCCCCGAGTCGGCGGCGGCGCGCAGGGCCATGGTGGCGCCGGTCCCCCAGCCGTGCAGCACGACCTCGGCGGCGCCCCTGCGGACGGCGTAGCGGATGGCCGCGTCGACGTCCCGCCAGGCGGAGTGGCCGAGGTGGGCGAGGCCGTCGGGGGAGGCCGGCGCGCCCTCGTCGCCCCGGTGGGCGACGCACAGGACGGGGATCTGCCGGTGCGTGAGGAAGGGGACGAGGTTGAGGGGGTGCCGCCGGGTGGTGCCGAGGCCGTGCACGGCGATCACCCAGGTGGGGCGGGGGCCGGGGACGAGCCAGCCGGGCAGGCTGCCCAGTTCGCCGGGGATCTCGATGTCCTCGTAGCGGACGCCGAGGGCGGTGCGGGGGGTTCCGGCGTGCAGTTCGGGGGTGAGCCGGACGCGGGCGCCGGGTTCGAGGGTGCCGAGTTCGACGCGTTCGAGCCGGCGGACGACGGTGTCGGGGGTGTGCGGGACCCGGTCGAGGACGGGGCCGACGAAACCGTGGAAGTCGGTGCCCTCGATGCCGTACGTGCCGGGGCGCAGGGAGGCGAGGCTGCGGGTGAGGGTGACCCTGCCGGGTCCCGTGGCGTGCACGGTGAGGCGTGGATCGCCGGGCAGGGGCCGTCCGGACGCCGCCTTCAGGGCGGCGTCGCCCGCGTAGCGGCCGACCGCCACCGCGGCCGCGCCGACACCGATCAGAGTGGTGACGGCCGCTGCCGTCGCTGTAGCCGGGCGCACGGTCTCAGTGTCGGTACGGGGGCGACGGGCTGCCACCCGGGAGGTCCGCGGGCCGGCGAGGACCGGCGAGATCCGGCCGCGCCCGGGGCGCCCGCACGACCACGGACGAGTGACATGGATCACTTCGGGGGGTCCCTCGTACGGCTGACATCGCGCACCCGCGGTCCACGGGCTGACACGGGGCGTAGGGGACGGAAGGGAAGGAAGTCGCGTGTGCCCGGTAAGCGCCCGGATTACCCGGGGTTGCGGGGCGACCGCATCGTGGACCCGCGCTCCGCCCGAGCCGTAAGCGGAATCCCTTGACCCCGGATGGGGTCACCACAGCGCCCGACCCAGTTCATCTTCCGTTCACTCAGGTTGCTTACGTTCGACGCGCCACTGACGTCAAACGATTGCCTGGGTAAATGGAACACATCACGCTGCTGCTCGCCATTGTGGTCGTGACAGCTCTCGTGTTCGATTTCACGAACGGTTTCCACGACACCGCCAACGCGATGGCGACGACCATCTCGACCGGTGCCCTCAAACCCAAGACGGCGGTGGCCATGTCCGCCGTGCTCAACCTGATCGGCGCGTTCCTGTCCGTGGAGGTCGCCAAGACGATCTCCGGCGGGATCATCAATGAACAGGGCATTCGTACCGAAGTGATCTTCGCGGCGCTCGTCGGCGCCATCCTGTGGAACCTGCTGACCTGGCTGCTCGGCCTCCCGTCCAGCTCGTCCCACGCCCTCTTCGGCGGACTCATCGGCGCGGCCGTGATGTCGGCAGGCTGGTCGGCCGTGAACGGCTCGACCATCGTCACCAAGGTCCTCATCCCCGCGATCGCCGCGCCGCTCGTCGCCGGTCTCGCCGCGATGGTGGCGACCCGCCTGACGTACCGGATCGGCGCCAAGACCGACGAGAAGCACACGGCCAAGGGCTACCGCGCCGGCCAGATCGCCTCCGCCGGTCTCGTCTCCCTCGCCCACGGCACCAACGACGCGCAGAAGACGATGGGTGTCATCACCCTGGCGCTGGTCACCGGTGGCGTCCTCGTCCCCGGCTCCAACCCCCCGATGTGGGTCGTCGTCTCCGCCGGTGTCGCCATCGCCCTCGGCACCTACCTCGGCGGCTGGCGCATCATCCGCACCATGGGCAAGGGCCTCACCGACCTCCGGCCGCAGCAGGGCTTCGCCGCCCAGACCAGCGCCGCCACGGTCATCCTGGCCTCCTCGAACCTCGGCTTCTCCCTCTCGACCACCCAGTCCTGCTCGGGTGCCGTGATGGGCGCGGGCCTCGGCCGCAAGGGCGGTGTCGTCCGCTGGTCGACCGCGACCCGGATGTTCGTCGCCTGGGGTCTGACCCTTCCGGCGGCGGGCCTGGTCGCCGCCGGCGCCGAATTCCTCACCCAGCAGGGCACCTGGGGCATCGCCGTCGTCGCGCTCCTGCTGATCGCCGGCTCCGCCGTCATCTGGGCGCTCTCGCGCCGCAAGCCGGTCGACCACCACAACGTCACCGACGACGACCTGGCCGACGAGCCCGCGGGCGTCGTGACCACCGCCATCGCGGCCGTCACCCCGCCGCCGGCCGGCTCCGTCGCCGCCTTCGCGGACGAGGACCTCAAGACCACCATCCCCTCGCCGGCCCCCACGGACCCGGCAGCCCCCGCGGCCTCCGCCGCGGTGTAAGGACGAACGACATGAAGATCGACTGGGCAGCTCTCGGCTCCGTCTTCGGGGTCAGCCTCGTGGCGACCGTCGCCCTCGTGGGCCTGTTCACCCTCGGCATCATCGGCCTCTCCAAGCAGGAGCAGGCCGCCGCCCAGGGCGGCTCCGCCGCCCTCGCGCGCACCGGCGCGTACGCCTGCTTCGCACTCTGCGCGGCGGCCGTCACGTACGGCATCTATCTGATCGTCGTCTGACGCCTCACCACACCACCGCCGGGCGGGTCGCACCGAAGGGTGCGGCCCGCCCGGTCATCGTCGCTGTGGGGCTTCGCACACTCTCCTGTCGCAGGTCAAGGGTGAGTTGACGGCCGTTCGCGCCCCGTGGTGGACTCTCGGGGCCAATACGGCGGCAGAAGAGGAAGTCCGGTGCGAATCCGGCGCGGTCCCGCCACTGTGACCGGGGGTGAAACCCCGGGAGCCAGGAACTCTCACCGCCGGTCACGTCGAGCCAGGGCGCGGACCCTGAGTGAGGACACAGCGCCATGCCTGGCCGCAGAGCCACCGGTGTATCCGCGCCCCCGGGCGCCTTCGCGTACGGCGCCGCCGCCGGTCTGGCCGCGGACCTGCTCCTCGGCGACCCCCGCCGCGGCCACCCCGTCGCCGCCTTCGGCCGGGCCGCCGGCGCCGTCGAAAGCCTTCTGCGCCGCGACCACCGCGGCTGGGGCGCGTTGCACACCGCCGTCTGCGTGGGCGGTACGGCCGTGCTCGGCGCCCTCGCCGCCCGTACGGTCCGCGACCGGCCCGCCGCGTCCGCCGCCCTGACCGCCGCCTCCGTCTGGGCCGTCGTCGGCGGTACGACCCTGGGCCGGGAGGCCCGCGCCGTCGGCGGGGCGCTGGCCGCCGGGGACCTGGACGTGGCCCGCGAGCGGCTGCCGCATCTGTGCGGCCGCGATCCGCAGGCCCTGGACGGCCCCGCGATGGCCCGCGCGGTCGTGGAGTCCGTCGCCGAGAACACCTCCGACGCCGTCGTCGGCGCCCTGGTCTGGGGCGCGGTCGCGGGCGTGCCGGGGCTGGTCGGCTTCCGGGCCGTCAACACCCTGGACGCGATGGTGGGCCACAAGTCCCCGACGTACCGCCGCTTCGGCTGGGCCTCGGCCCGGCTCGACGACCTCGCCGGCTGGCCGGGGGCGCGGCTGACGGCCCTGCTCGCGACGGTCGCCGGCGGCGACCCCCGGGGCGCGGTGCGGGCCTGGCGCTCCGACGCGGCCGCCCACCCGAGCCCCAACGCGGGCCCGGTGGAGGCGGCGTTCGCCGGCGCGCTCGGCGTACGGCTGGGCGGGACGCTGTCGTACGGCGGGCGGGTGGAGCACCGGCCCGTGCTCAACGGCGAGGGCCGGGCGGTGGAGGTGGCGGACATCGAGCGTGCGGTACGGCTGTCGCGCCGGGTGACCTGGCTGACGCTGGCGGTCTGTGTGGCGGGACGGGCCCTGGCGGGCGCGCGGCAGAGGAAGCGGAGGCACGGATGACGGGCGGGGGGCTGCTGGTCGCCGGGACCACGTCCGACGCGGGCAAGAGCGTCGTCACGGCGGGGATATGCCGCTGGCTGGTGCGTCAGGGGGTGAAGGTCGCGCCGTTCAAGGGCCAGAACATGTCCCTGAACTCCTTCGTGACGAGGGAGGGCGCGGAGATCGGCCGCGCGCAGGCCATGCAGGCTCAGGCCGCCCGGGTGGAGCCCACCGCGCTGATGAACCCGGTACTGCTCAAGCCGGGCAGCGACCGCTCCAGCCAGGTCGTGCTCATGGGGAAGCCGGTCGGCGAGCTGAGCGCGCGCGGCTACCACGGGGGACGGCAGAAGGAGCTCTTCGAGCCGGTCCTCGCGTGCCTGGAGGAGCTGCGGGGCACATATGACGCCGTGATCTGCGAGGGGGCGGGCAGTCCGGCCGAGATCAACCTGCGGCGCACGGACATCGTGAACATGGGCATCGCGCGGGCCGCGCGGCTGCCGGTCCTGGTGGTCGGCGACATCGACCGGGGCGGAGTGTTCGCCCAGTTCTTCGGGACCACGGCGCTCCTCGCGCCCGAGGACCAGGAGCTGATCGCGGGCTTTCTCGTGAACAAGTTCCGCGGCGACGTCTCGCTCCTCGAACCCGGCCTCGACATGCTGCTCGGTCTCACCGGACGGCGGACCTTCGGCGTCCTGCCCTACGCCCACGGCCTCGGCATCGACGAGGAGGACGGGCTGCGGGTCTCGCTGCGCGGCGCGGTCAGGGAGTCGGTCGTGGCGCCGCCGGTCGGCGAGGACGTGCTGCGGGTGGCGGTGTGCGCCGTGCCGCTGATGTCCAACTTCACGGACGTGGACGCGCTGGCGGCCGAACCGGGCGTGGTCGTGCGGTTCGTGGACCGCGCCGAGGAACTGGCCGACGCCGATCTCGTCGTCGTGCCGGGCACGCGCGGGACCGTCCGGGCGCTGGCCTGGCTCCGGGAGCGCGGCCTGGCCGACGCGCTGGCGCGGCGCGCCGCCGAGGGCCGGCCGGTGCTCGGCATCTGTGGCGGCTTCCAGGCCCTCGGCGCCCGCATCGAGGACGAGGTCGAGTCGAGGGCGGGCGTCGTCGACGGGCTCGGACTGCTGCCCGTCCACGTCCGGTTCGCCCCGGAGAAGACCCTGGCCCGGCCGGTCGGCGAGGCGCTCGGCGAGCGGGTGGAGGGGTACGAGATCCACCACGGCGTCGCCCGGGTGGAGGGTGGCGAGCCGTTCCTGGACGGCTGCCGGGTCGGCTCCGTCTGGGGCACCCACTGGCACGGCTCGCTGGAGAGCGACGGCTTCCGCCGGGCGTTCCTGCGCGAGGTCGCGGCCGCGGCCGGCCGCCGCTTCGTCCCCGCCCCCGACACCTGCTTCCACGCCCTGCGCGAGGAGCAGCTCGACCGGCTCGGCGACCTGATCGAGGAACACGCGGACACGGACGCGCTGCTGCGGCTCATCGAGAACGGCCCGCCACCCGGCCTGCCGTTCATTCCGCCGGGCGCGCCGTGACCCCCCGGCCGCCCGCGGACGCCCGGCCCGCCGTGGCCACCCTTCCGTCCGCGACCGGAGGGCCGGTCCCGGACCCGTGGGCCGTCATGACCGCCTGGCCGTCCGCGACAGCCCGTTGGTCCGTGACCGCCCGGCCGTCCGCGACCGCCCGTTGGTCCGCGACCGCCCGGCCGTCCGTGACCGCCCCACCCGCCGTATCCCCACGAGTTGAAGGAGTGACCGCCCGATGAGCACCCGGTATCCGTTCACCGCCGTCGTCGGCATGGACGACCTGCGGCTGGCGTTGCTGCTGAACGCCGTCAGCCCGGCGGTGGGCGGTGTCCTCGTACGCGGCGAGAAGGGCACCGCCAAGAGCACGGCCGTCCGTGCGCTGGCGGACCTGCTGCCCGAGGTGCCGGTCGTCGCGGGCTGCCGCTTCAGCTGCGACCCGGCCTCCCCCGACCCGGGGTGCCCGGACGGGCCGCACGAGACCGCGCCCGCCGCGGCCAGGGCCGCCCGGATGGTCGAACTGCCCGTCGGCGCCTCCGAGGACCGGCTGGTGGGCGCGCTGGACATCGAACGGGCCCTCGCCGAGGGCGTGAAGGCCTTCGAGCCGGGGCTCCTCGCGGACGCCCACCGCGGGATCCTCTACGTCGACGAGGTCAACCTCCTCCACGACCACCTGATCGACCTGCTGCTCGACGCCGCCGCCATGGGCTCGTCGTACGTGGAGCGCGAAGGCGTCTCCGTGCGGCACGCGGCCCGTTTCCTCCTCGTCGGCACCATGAACCCCGAAGAGGGTGAGCTGCGGCCGCAGTTGCTGGACCGCTTCGGGCTGACCGTGGAGGTCGCCGCCTCCCGCGAGCCGGAGCAGCGGGTCGAGGTCGTGCGCCGCCGGCTCGCCTTCGACGACGACCCGGCCGCCTTCGCCGCCCGCTGGGACCACGAGGAGAGCGCGCTGCGGGACCGGATCACCGCCGCGCGGGCGCTCCTCCCCCAGGTACGGCTCGGCGACGGGGCGCTGCTGCGGATCGCCGCCACCTGCGCGGCGTTCGAGGTCGACGGCATGCGCGCCGACATCGTCATGGCCCGCACGGCGACCGCGCTCGCCGCGTGGGCGGGCCGGACCGACGTCACCTCCGACGACGTACGGCAGGCAGCGCTGCTCGCCCTCCCCCACCGCCGCCGGCGCAACCCCTTCGACGCGCCCGGCCTCGACGAGGACAAGCTGGACGAGACGCTGGAGCGGTTCGCGGACGAGGACGAGGACCCGGACCCGCAGGGCCCGGGCCCCGACGGCCAAGGCCCGGACGACGGGCCCGACGGGGGCGGTGGCGGGGTGCCGCCGCAGGCCGGAGGGCCCGAGGGCACGGGACCGGACGAGCGGACTCCGGCGAGCGAGCCCGAGCGGAGCCCCGAGCCCGGCACGTCCCCCGCACCCGAACCGGCGGCCGAGCACGAGCCGGCGGCGCAGCCCGCGCCCGCGCCCGGCGGGGGCGCCGGCGAGCGCGGCGCCGTCCGGGCCGCCGAGCCGTTCCGTACGAAGATGCTCAGCGTGCCCGGACTCGGCGAGGGCGCGGCCGGGCGCCGCTCCCGGGCCCGTACCGAACACGGCAGGACGACCGGCTCCGTACGCCCCCAGGGCGCGCTGACCAAGCTGCACCTGACCGCGACCGTGCACGCCGCCGCCCCGCACCAGAAGGCGCGCGGCCGCTCGGGCCCCGGTCTGGTGGTGCGGCGGGACGACCTGCGACAGGCCACCCGGGAGGGCCGCGAGGGCAATCTGGTGCTCTTCGCCGTGGACGCGTCCGGGTCGATGGCGGCCCGGCAGCGGATGAGCGCCGTCAAGGGGGCCGTGCTCTCCCTCCTCCTCGACGCCTACCAGCGCCGCGACAAGGTCGGCCTGGTCACCTTCCGGGGCCGGGACGCCGAGGTGGCACTACCGCCGACCTCGTCGGTCGACGCGGCCGCGGCCCGGCTCGAACTGCTTCCGACGGGGGGCCGTACGCCCCTTTCGGCCGGTCTGCTGAAGGCTCACGACGTGCTGCGCGTCGAGCGGCTGCGCGACCCCTCGCGCCGCCCCCTGCTCGTCGTGGTGACCGACGGCCGGGCGACCGGCGGCGGCCGGGACCCGGTGGCGCTGGCCGCCCGCGCCGCGCGTCTGCACGCCGCCGACGGCACCGCCTCCGTCGTCGTGGACTGCGAGAGCGGGCCGGTGCGGCTCGGGCTCGCCGGGGACCTCGCCCGCGCCCTGGGCGGAACCGCCGTGACCTTGGACGAGCTGCGGGCGGACGCGATCGCCGGTCTTGTCAGGGACGTACAAGTCAGCCGCTCTACGAGAAAGGCCGCCTAATGCCGCAGGGACAGCCGACCGTCGTTCCCGACGACGGTCTCACGACCCGTCAGCGCCGCAACCGCGCGCTGGTGATGGTGCACACCGGCGTCGGCAAGGGGAAGTCGACCGCCGCCTTCGGGATGGCGCTGCGCGCGTGGAACCAGGGCTGGCCGGTCGGGGTGTTCCAGTTCGTCAAGTCCGCCAAGTGGAAGGTCGGCGAGGAGAACGCCCTCAAGGCGCTCGGCGAGACCGGCAAGGGCGGCCCCGTCACCTGGAACAAGATGGGCGAGGGCTGGTCCTGGATCCAGCGCGAGGTCGCCGAGGGCGAGCAGTCGCACGAGGACAAGGCGCGCGAGGGCTGGGAGCAGGTCAAGCGGGACCTCGCCGAGGAGACGTACAAGTTCTACGTCCTCGACGAGTTCGCGTACCTGTTGCACTGGGGCTGGATCGACACCAAGGAGGTCGTCGAGGTGCTGCGCGACCGGCCGGGGCAGCAGCACGTCGTGATCACCGGGCGCAACGCGCCGCAGGAGCTGGTGGACTTCGCGGACCTCGTCACCGACATGTCGAAGGTGAAGCACCCGATGGACGCCGGTCAGAAGGGCCAGCGGGGCATCGAGTGGTAGCACGTCTCGTCATCGCCGCGCCGTCCTCCGGCGCGGGCAAGACCACGGTCGCGACCGGTCTGATGGCCGCCTTCGCCGGCCGTGGTCTGGCCGTCTCCCCGCACAAGGTCGGCCCCGACTACATCGACCCCGGCTACCACGCGCTGGCCACGGGCCGCCCGGGCCGCAACCTCGACGCGTACATGTGCGGTACGGGCCTCGTCGCGCCGCTCTTCGCGCAAGGGGCGCGCGGCTGCGACCTGGCGGTCGTCGAGGGAGTCATGGGCCTGTACGACGGGGCCGCCGACCAGGGTGAGCTGGCGTCGACCGCGCAGGTCGCGAAGTTGCTGAAGGCGCCGGTGGTGCTGGTCGTGGACGCCTCGTCGCAGTCCCGGTCGGTGGCGGCGCTGGTCCACGGGTTCGCGTCGTGGGACCCGGAGGTGCGGATCGGCGGGGTGATCCTGAACAAGGTCGCGACCGACCGGCACGAGCACCTCCTGCGCGAGGCGCTCGGGGAGTCGGGCGTGCCGGTGCTGGGCGTGCTGCGCCGGGCGCCCGCCGTCGCGACCCCCTCGCGCCACCTGGGCCTGGTGCCGGTGGCCGAGCGACAGGCGCAGGCCGTGGAGGCGGTCGCGGCGCAGGCGGAGCAGGTCCGCCTGGGGTGTGACCTGGAGGCGCTGCTGGCTCTCGCGCGCAGCGCCCCGGAGCTGCGGGCCGAGGTGTGGAGCCCCGAGGGGGCGGTGCGGTCGGCCGCCGCGGGGAGCGGAGAGGGCGCGGTGGGTCCGGCGTCCGCCGGGAGCGGTGGAGGCGCGCTCGGTCCGGCGGGCAGCGGCGGGGAGGCGGCACGGCCCTCCTTCGGGGCGGCGCGCCCGCGCGTCGCGGTGGCCGGGGGCGCCGCCTTCACGTTCTCGTACGCCGAGCACGCCGAACTCCTCCGGGCGGCCGGGGCGGAGGTCGTCACCTTCGACCCGCTCCGGGACGAAGCGCTGCCCGAGGGGACCTCGGGCCTGGTGATCGGGGGCGGATTCCCCGAGATGTACGGCGCCGAGCTGTCCGCCAACGAGCCGCTGCGCGCGGCCGTCGCCGAGCTGGCACGTTCCGGTGCGCCGGTCGCCGCCGAGTGCGCCGGGCTGCTGTACCTCGCGCGGTCGCTCGACGGGAAGCCGATGTGCGGGGTGCTCGACGCGGACGCGCGGATGTCGGAGCGGCTGACGCTCGGCTACCGCGACGCGGTCGCGATCAGCGACAGCCCGCTGGCGGCGAACGGGGCGCGGATGCGGGGGCACGAGTTCCACCGGACGGTGATCGAGCCGGGGGCGGGCGAGCGGCCCGCCTGGGGGCTGCGGCAGCCGGAGCGGCGGGTGGAGGGGTTCGTCCGGGGCGGCGTGCACGCGAGCTATGTGCACACCCACTGGGCGGGCGCTCCCGCGGCGGCCGTGCGGTTCGTGGAGCACTGCGCGAACGGCCCCGTGGCATGAGGTCAGCCGGAGACGCCCACCACGAGCCAGATGAAGGCCACGCCCCCGACCGTGCAGAGCAGGGTGGAGAGGGCGGGGTGGTCGTGGTGGGCCTCGGGAAGGATCTCGGCGGCCGCGAGGTAGAGCAGGGCGCCGCCGAAGAAGCCGAGGTAGCTGCCGAGAAGTTCCTCCGGAAGGGTGAACAGCAGGGTGGACGCGGCTCCCACGATCGGTGCGCACGCGTCGGCGACGAGCATCAGGACCGCCTTGCGGCGGGCGTTCCCGTACAGGCTGGTGATCGTGTACGTGTTGAACCCGTCGGCGAAGTCGTGGGTGATGACGGCGAGCGCGACGGTGGCACCCATGCCGCCTCCGACCTGGAAGGCGGCGCCGAGCGCGATGCCGTCCATGAGACTGTGGGCGACCATCGCGGCGGCCGCGGTGAGTCCCACCTGCGGGACGCGTTCCCCGGGGGCGACCCCGTGTGCCGCCTGGCGGACGGCGAGAAGACGTTCCACCACATGGGCGAAGAGGAAACCGCCGACGAAGAGGAGCAGGGCCTGCGGTACGCCGAAGACCTCGGTCCCGGCGGCGGCGAGGGCTTCGGGCAGGAGGTCGAGTCCGACCACGCCGAGCATCAGTCCGCCGGCGAGGCCGAGGACCAGGTGACGCCGGTCGGTGACGCGGCCGGCCGTCCATCCGCCGAACAGCGTCATCAGGAACGCGCCGAGCGCGACGAGAACGGCCATGGGCCCTTGCTATCGGATCGCGCGGCGTCCGCGCACCTCCGTACCGGCGCGGTCGTGGTGGGCGTGGGGGCCCGCTCGGGGGTCTCGGTGGACGAGGTGCTGGCCCTGCTGGACGCGGCCCTGCGGGAGGCCGGCCTGACGGTCGCCGACGTGGTGGCGCTGGCGACGCTGGACGCGCGGGCCGGGGAGCCGGGGATCGCGGGCGCGGCGGAGCGGTGGGGCGTGCCGGTGCGGGCGTTCGGGGCCGAGACGCTGGCGTCCGTACCGGTACCGCATCCGTCGTCGGTGGCGAGGGCGGCGACGGGGACGGCGTCCGTGGCGGAGGCGGCGGCTCTGGCGGGTGCCCGGGCCGAGGGAGCCCACGGGGTCCTTCGAGACGGCGGGGCCCGGGGAGGCGGCGGGGGCGCGGGAGACGGCGGGGGCCGGGGAGGCGGCGGGGTCGCGGCAGACGGCGGGGCCGCGGGAGACGGTGGGGTCGCGGGGGCCGAACTCGTGGTGCCGAAGCGGAAGTCGCGGGGCGTTACGTGTGCGATCGCCCGTTCCCTCCCGTTCGTGGCGAACGAAGAGTCCACCGCCGCACGGTTGTTGCCCCGGGGTCACGGGTACACCGCTGGGAAGGCGGCGTTCGACCCGGTCCCCGAGCTCCGCACTCCCCCCACTCACCCCCCCACGGTGGCCATGTATACGCATACGCACTCCGATGCCCACGATCTGCGTCATCACGGTGACGCGGAGGTACGCGACGAGAAGTTGATCGATCTCGCGGTCAATGTCCGGACGAACACGCCGCCGGAGTGGCTGCGGGAGCGGATCGCGGCCTCGCTGGCGGGTCTGGCGGTCTATCCGGACGGGCGGGCGGCGCGGGCGGCGGTCGCCGAGCGGCATGACGTGCCGGCCCGGCGGGTGTTGCTGACCTCGGGTGCGGCGGAGGCGTTCGTGCTGCTCGCACGGGCGTTGCCGGCGCGGCGGCCGGTGGTGGTGCATCCGCAGTTCACCGAGCCGGAGGCGGCGCTGCGCGACGCCGGGCACGAGGTGGGCCGGGTGCTGCTGCGGGAGGAGGACGGTTTCCGGCTGGATCCGGCGGCGGTGCCGAAGGACGCGGATCTGGTGGTGATCGGGAACCCGACGAATCCGACGTCGGTGCTGCATCCGGCGGAGACGATCGCGTCGTTGGCGCGGCCGGGGCGGACGCTGGTGGTGGACGAGGCGTTCATGGACGCGGTGCCGGGCGAGCGGGAGGCGCTGGCGGGGCGGACGGATGTGCCGGGTCTTGTCGTGTTGCGGAGCCTGACGAAGACGTGGGGGCTCGCGGGTCTGCGGGTCGGGTACGTCCTGGCGGATCCGGAGACGGTCTCGGTTCTGGAGCGGGCGCAGCCCTTGTGGCCGGTGTCGACTCCGGCGCTGGTGGCGGCGGAGGCGTGCATGTCGCGGCTGGCGCTGGCGGAGGCGGAGCACGCGGCGCACCGGGTGGGGGTGGAGCGGGCGCATCTGCTGGCCGGTCTCGCGGAGTTCGACGAGGTGCGGGCGGTGGCGGCGGCGGAGGGTCCGTTCGTGCTGGTCCGGATCGAGCGGGCGGACGCGGTGCGGGAGCGGCTGCGGGCGCTGGGGTTCGCGGTGCGCCGGGGCGACACGTTCCCGGGTCTGGACCGGAACTGGCTGCGGCTGGCGGTCCGGGACCGGACGACGACGAACCGTTTCCTGCAGGCGCTGGACCAGGCGCTGCTGGCGGCCGGCTAGAGCGCGAGCGGGCGGCCGGCTAGGGCGCGTGCGGGCGGGCGGCTAGGGCGCGTGCGGGCGGGGAGGGCGGTGTCGTCACCACCGCCCTCCCCGCCCGGTTCCGCCCCCGATGCTTCCCCTCTGCGCACGCCCCGGTGCGTCCCCCCTGCCCCCTCGCCCCCCTCGGGTGGGTCGGTCAGCCGCGGGCGCGGATCCGGGCCAGGACGAGCGCGCTGCCGCCGAGGCCGAGCAGGAGTGCGGCGCCGCCCGCCAGGTAGGGGGTGGTGGAGCTGCCGCCGGTCTCGGCGAGGTTCTGGTCGGCCGGGTTCGAGCCGCCGTTCTGGGTCTCGACGCCGCCGCCGTCGGTGGGCGGCGCGGCGGGCTCCTTCGTGGGCTGCTTCGTGGGGTCCTGGGTCGGCTTCTGGGTGGGCGGGGTCTTCTTCGGGGTCTCGCAGGTCGCCTCGGCGAGGGTCAGCACGCCGTTGACCTCGGCCACGTTGAGGTTGAGCGGGTTGACGGCGACCTTCAGTTCCAGGGCGGTGGCGGCCGCCGTGCGCGAGGTCGTGGACGTCTTCGACAGGTCGAGGGTCACCTCGCCGACGCCGGGCACGGTGACCTTCGTCCGGCCGCCGCTGGAGAGGGTGGTCTTCTTGCCGAGGACCGTCACGTGGCCGAGCACGTTGGATTCGGCGACCGGCTTGGCGCCCGCCTCGCAGACGGCCTTGGAGGTGACCTTCTGGACCTCGATCAAGGAGAGCGCCGGCAGGCCGGGGACGTGGACCCGCGCTTTGGCGATGTTGGCGTAGCCCTCGGCACGGTCGCCTTCCACGGTCGCCTTGGCGGTGGCCACGTCGGCGCGCAGGATGGAGACCGGCTTGCCCTTCTCGACGCCGTCGAGGGTGACCGTGAGCGCCGTCTTGTCGGCGCTGGCCGGGGCCTGGACCTCGTTGAGGGAGGCGCGCAGCGGCACGTTCACGGTCTTGTTGAGCAGGGAGACGTCGAGGCCGGTCCGCAGGACGACGGCGGTGGCGCGTCCTTCGCCGCCCGTGGCGTGCGCCGCGGGGGCCGCGAGGACCACGGGGCCGACGGCCAGGGCGACGGAGGTCGCGGCGGCCGCGGTACGGCGTACGGGCAGGCGGAAGGCGTTGCTGTTCAAGGTGGTGGAACCCCCACAGGAGACATGGCGTCGCCGGCCGCTCACCACGGGGACACGTGGCCGGCGCGGAGTCGACGACTCGAGACACCGGAATCTTTACGCACGGAGAGTGAACCGGCAGACACCTGGCGTCAGTTCACTCCAAAGGGGGGTTTCCGCTCCTGTTTTCGAATCTTTCGGCACACGCGTTCCCGCCTGCCCCGCGCGTCGCGTGGCAGGCGGGTGGGCGCGGCCCGGAAGAGTCGCCTTCAACGAGACGCGCCGAGCCGAGGTAACGGTCCGTCAACACCGCGCCCCAGCAGGGCGGTCAGTCGGCGCGCCAGTACCCCAGCGAGTGGACGCGCTCCTTGGGCAGCGCCAGCTCCTTGCGTACGTACGTGCCGAGCGCGCGGGTCGTCGCCGTGTCGCAGGCGATCCAGACGTAGGGGTCGTCCCCGGCCAGCGCGGGCAGTTCGGCCTTGACGCGCTCGACGAGCGCCGCTCCCCCGCGCTCGCGCGGCACCCGGCGCACCTCGTGCAGGTCGGGGTCGAGCCGGATCGGCAGGCTCGCGTCGGAGTCGTGGGTGGTCTCGAACCAGTAGGTGGCCGGGACTCCGGGCACCGCGTCGAGCAGGGAGTTGACGGCGGGCAGCGAGGCGGCGTCACCGACGACGAGGAGACGCCCGGGGCGCGGCTCGGGGGCGGCGAAGCCGGTGCCCTGCAGGGTGGCCTCGATGGTGTCGCCGGGGGCGCAGTCGCGGGCCCAGCGGCTGGCGGCGCCGTCGTGGAGGGCGAACTCCAGGCTGAACGTTCCTGCGTGGGGGTCGGGGTCGACGAGGGTGTAGGCGCGCTGGTGCGGCTTGCCCGCGTCCTCGAACCAGAGGCGCACCCACATCGTCGGGTGGACTCCGGCGGCGGCGAGCAGACCACCGTCCGTGAGATGCACCCGGCGGTAGTGCTCGGTCACCTGCTCGGCTCCGGTCACGGTGAACGTGAAGTCCTTGCCGCGCAGCAGTTTGAGGACGACGCCCTCCCAGCCATGCCCCACCGCGGTCTCCTCCCCTGGATCCCCTGAATTTAGGTCAGCCTAACCTAAGGGTCGGGGAGGGAATCGGTCGCGCGGCCTGACGGGCCCCCAGACCGGCCCGGGTCATGCGGACCGCCACCGCGCGCCGCGCCGTTCCACCGGTCGCACCATCCCGCCGGTCTCGCCGGTCGCGCCGTCGCACCACCCCGCCGGTCACGCCGGTCGTGTCTCAGCCGATGACCCGGCCGTTGACGATCACCCGGCGCGGTGCCGCCAGGACGCGGACGTCCGCGCGCGGGTCGTCGTCGAAGACCACCAGGTCGGCCGGGGCGCCCTCCTCCAGCGAGGGGCGGCCCAGCCAGGACCTGGCGCCCCAGGCGGTCGCCGAGAGGGCCTCGATCGGCGGGATGCCGGCCTTGACCAGCTCCTCGACCTCGGCCGCCACCAGGCCGTGGGCCAGCGAGCCGCCCGCGTCGGTGCCGACGAAGACCGGGATGCCCGCGTCGTAGGCCGAGCGGACGGTGTCGTACCGCCTCGCGTGCAGGCGTCGCATGTGCGCCGACCAGCGCGGGAACTTCTTCTCGCCGCCGTCCGCGAGGTGCGGGAAGGTGGCGATGTTGACGAGCGTGGGGACGATCGCGACGCCCCGCTCGGCGAAGAGCGGGATGGTCTCCTCGGTCAGCCCCGTGGCGTGCTCGATGCAGTCGATGCCCGCCTCGACCAGGTCGCGCAGCGAGTCCTCGGCGAAGCAGTGCGCCGTGACCCTCGCCCCGAGGCGGTGCGCCTCCGCGATCGCCGCCTCGACCTCGGCGCGCGGCCAGCAGGCGGCCAGGTCGCCCGCCTCGCGGTCGATCCAGTCGCCGACGAGCTTGACCCAGCCGTCACCGCGCCGGGCCTCCCGGCCGACGTACTCCACCAGGTCGGCGGGCTCGATCTCATGGGCGTAGTCACGGATGTAGCGGCGGGTCCTGGCGATGTGACGGCCCGCGCGGATGATCTTCGGGAGGTCGTCGCGGTCGTCGATCCAGCGTGTGTCGGACGGGGATCCGGCGTCACGGATCAGGAGGGTTCCCGCGTCACGGTCGGTGAGGGCCTGCTTCTCGCTGGTGGCCTCGTCCACCGGGCCGTGCCGGTCGAGCCCGACGTGGCAGTGCGCGTCGACGAGGCCGGGGAGGGCCCAGCCCGTCACGGTCAGCGTGTCGCCGGCCGGGAGCCCCGTGGGGCGCTCGAAGGTGATCCGCCCGTCGACCGCCCACAGCTCGTCCCGGACGTCCTCCGGGCCGACGAGCACCCGCCCCTTCACATGCAGCACCACGTGATCGCTCATGCCTGCACTGTACGAGGGGCGGGTGCCCCGCCGGGAGCCCCTCCCGAGACTCGTCGCCCGGCCCACCGGGCCCGGTCCCGAGGCTCCTCGCCTGACCCGGCCGGCCCCCTCCGCCGGCTCCTCGCCCGGCCCGCCGGGACCCCGGTGCGGCCCCGGGCCCCGGCCGCCCCCTCGGTACGCTGAGCCGAGCCCCACCTGCACCGATCCGAGTCGAAGAAGGCACCGCCGTGACCGTGACACACCCGTTTCTGGACCTGCCTCCGCTGACCGCCGCGCGCTTCGCGTCCATCGAGCGGCGGGTCGCCGCCCTGCTCTCCACCGAGCAGGACGTGGTGATCACCCAGGGCGAGGCGCTGCTGCCCCTGGAGGGCTGCATCCGCAGCGGGGCGCGGCCCGGTTCGACCGCCCTGAACATCGTCACCGGGCCGTACGGCCAGACCTTCGGCGACTGGCTGCGGGACTGCGGCGCCACCGTCGTGGACCTGTCCGTGCCCTTCCATACGGCCGTGACGGCCGCGCAGGTGGCCCGCGCCCTCGACGAGCACCCGGAGACCGATTTCGTGTCCCTGGTGCACGCGGAGGCGGCGACCGGCAACACCAACCCCGTCGCGGAGATCGGCGAGGTCGTGCGGGCGCACGGCGCACTGTTCTATCTGGACGCGGTGGCGTCGATCGGCGCCGAGCCGGTGCTGCCCGACGCCTGGGGCGTCGACCTGTGCATCATCGGCGCGCAGAAGGCGATGGGCGGCCCGGCCGGCGTGTCGGCCGTCTCGGTCAGCGAGCGGGCCTGGGAGCGGTTCGCCGCGAACCCGCGGGCGCCGCGCCGCTCGTACCTCTCCCTCCTCGACTGGAAGGAGCGCTGGATCGACGGCGGGCGCAAGGCCCTGCCGCACGCGCCGGCGCAGCTGGAGATGCTGGGCCTGGAGGCGTGCGTGGAGCGGATCGAGGCCGAGGGACTGGACACGCT
This sequence comes from Streptomyces sp. NPDC008121, assembly GCF_042957155.1. Lineage (NCBI taxonomy): Bacteria > Bacillati > Actinomycetota > Actinomycetes > Kitasatosporales > Streptomycetaceae > Streptomyces > Streptomyces sp. NPDC008121. The sequence goes on from NZ_JBIBHT010000005.1 coordinate 74,081, forward strand.
GATGGCGCGCCACGCGGCGGCGGCGGCCGCGACCCGCGCGGGTGCGGCGGCGCTGGGCGGGGGCCTGGAGCCGTACGTGTACGAGGCGCGGGACGCGGCCCCGGTCGCCACCACGCTGCGCTCCCCCGAGGGGGTCGACGCCTCCGAGCTGGTGGCCCGGGCGCTGGCCGTCGATCCCTCGGTGCCGCTGATTGCGGGCGGAGGCGCGCTGGCGAAGGAGATGATCCGGGTCAACCACTACGGCGCGGACGCGACCCGGGACGCGGTGTCGGCCTCACTGGCGGCGCTGGGCACCGCGCTCGGCGGGACGGGCCGGGCGGTCGACCCGGAGGCGGCGCTGCGCGCGGCCGCGGCGGCGTGGGGGTAGGGGGAAGCCCCTAGGGCCCGCCGGGCCCGCCCCGCGGCGGGCCCCCGTCGTACACGAAATGCCGCGACCGGCTTCCCGGTCGCGGCATTTCGCATTTCCGAGGGAAATACCGGCGCGCCTTCCGCAAGCGAATTCCCTTTCCCGTCCAATTGAGGTCTCCGGCTTCTTCTGCCCCGAATCCGCGAGCGCAAACGCTAGAGTTTGCTCACCACTTCCGGACGTTGTTGATGTTGTGACGGACTCCACATCGCGTCCGTTTCGTACGGGTATTTACGGGCAAATCGGTCGCCTTTCGCGCTCGCGCGGATAACATGTTCCGGCCACTTTGCCCACCCCTTCCGGGGGTGCAATCGAGAATTCCGCTGGGTAAATTCCCTCAGCATGACCGCCGCACAAGCAGCCATGACCGTAGAAAGCCCACGAGTAGAGGACGGAGCCGCGATCTGGCGCATTGCCCGCGATTCCGAGGTACTGGACCTGAACTCCTCGTACAGCTATCTGCTGTGGTGCCGCGACTTCGCCGCCACGTCACTGGTCGCACGCGACGCCGACGGGGAGCCGATCGCCTTCGTCACCGGATACCTGCGGCCGGACCGTCCCGGCACCCTCGTCGTCTGGCAGATCGCCGTCGGTGACGGACACCAGGGCCGGGGCCTCGCCGGGGTGCTCCTCGACGCGCTGACCGCGCGGATCGCCCCCGACGCCGTGGAGACGACCGTCACGCCGGACAACACGGCATCCGACCGGCTCTTCACGTCCTACGCCCGGCGGCACGGGCTCCGTCTGGAGCGCGAGGTCCTCTTCGACGGGGGCCTGTTCCCCGACGGCGCCACCCACGAGCCCGAAGTCCTGTACCGCATCGGCCCCTTCCAGCCCACAGGAGAATCGCTGTGACCATCACCCCGCCCGCCCACCCGATCCCCACCGCCCTCGGCCGAGCGGCCTATGACGGCGCGCCCTCCGCACTCAGCGTCTTCGAAAGCCTGGAGTCGGAGGTGCGCAGCTACTGCCGTGGCTGGCCCACCGTGTTCGACCGGGCCCAGGGCGCCCACCTCGTCGACGAGGACGGGCACACCTACCTCGACTTCTTCGCGGGGGCCGGTTCGCTCAACTACGGCCACAACAATCCCGTGCTGAAACGGGCCCTCATCGACTATCTGGAACGCGACGGGATCACCCACGGTCTCGATATGGCGACCACCGCCAAGCGGAGCTTCCTCGAGACCTTCCAGAAGGTCGTGCTCGAGCCGCGTTCGCTGCCGTACAAGGTGATGTTCCCCGGCCCGACCGGCACCAACGCGGTGGAGTCGGCGCTGAAGCTGGCGCGCAAGGTGAAGGGCCGCGAATCCGTGGTCTCCTTCACCAACGCCTTCCACGGCATGTCGCTCGGCTCGCTCGCCGTCACCGGCAACGCCTTCAAGCGCGCCGGCGCCGGTGTTCCGCTGGTGCACGGCACCCCGATGCCGTTCGACAACTACCTCGACGGCCAGCTGCCGGACTTCCTCTGGTTCGAGCGGCTGCTGGAGGACCAGGGCTCCGGTCTGAACAAGCCCGCCGCCGTGATCGTGGAGACCGTGCAGGGCGAGGGCGGCATCAACGTCGCCCGCGCCGAGTGGCTGCGCGCCCTCGCCGACCTGTGCCGCCGCCAGGACATGCTGTTGATCGTCGACGACATCCAGATGGGCTGCGGGCGGACCGGCGCGTTCTTCTCCTTCGAGGAGGCCGGCATCACCCCCGACATCGTGACGCTGTCGAAGTCGATCAGCGGCTACGGCCTGCCGATGTCGCTCTGCCTGTTCCGCCCGGAGCTCGACGTGTGGGAGCCGGGCGAGCACAACGGCACCTTCCGCGGCAACAACCCGGCCTTCGTCACCGCCACGGCCGCGCTGGACGCCTACTGGGCCGACGGCCAGATGGAGAAGCAGACCATGGCCCGCGGCGAGCAGGTCGAGCAGGCGCTCCTCGCCCTCTGCGAGGAGAACTCCGCCGACGGCGCCCACTACCGCGGCCGCGGTCTGGTGTGGGGCCTGGAGTTCGCGGACCGCACGCGGGCCTCGAAGGTCTGCGCGCGCGCCTTCGAGCTGGGCCTGCTGCTGGAGACCTCGGGCCCGGACAGCCAGGTCGTCAAGCTGCTGCCGCCGCTGACCATCTCGCCCGAGGAGCTGGACGAGGGGCTGCGCACGCTGTCCCGCGCGGTCCACGAGACCGCCTGATCAACCCGTACATCCAAGGGAGTTGCACCTACCGTGATCGTCCGATCGTTCAAGGACATCGAGAACACCGACCGCCACGTCAGGTCCAAGTCCGGTACCTGGGAGAGCAAGCGGATCGTTCTCGCCAAGGAGAAGGTCGGCTTCTCGCTCCACGAGACCGTGCTGTACGCGGGCACCGAGACGTCCATGTGGTACGCCAACCACATCGAGGCCGTCCTGTGCGTCGAGGGCGAGGCCGAGCTGACGGACGACGAGACCGGCGAGAAGCACTGGATCGAGCCCGGCACCATGTACCTGCTGGACGGGCACGAGCGCCACACGCTGCGCCCGAAGACCGACTTCCGGTGCGTATGTGTCTTCAACCCGCCCGTCACCGGGCGGGAGGACCACGACGAGAACGGGGTGTACCCCCTGCTCACGGAGGAGGCCTGAGCATGACCGACGTACTGACCGACCACACGAAGTCGACCGACCTCTACCCGACGCGCGGCGCCTCGGAGGTGCTCACGCCCCGGCGCGACCCGGTGGTGTGGGGCCGTGGCGGCCCGGGCCTGGACTCGTACGAGCGGGACGGTTTCCTCGCCCAGCCCGACCTGCTGACCGACGACGAGGTAGCCGTCTACAAGTCCGAGCTCGACCGGCTGATCGCCGATCCGGCGGTACGGCAGGACGAGCGCTCGATCATCGAGCCGCAGTCCGGCTCCGTCCGCTCGGTCTTCGAGGTCCACCGGATCAGCGAGGTCTTCGCCCGGCTCGTCCGGGACGAGCGCGTGGTGGGCAGGGCCCGCGAGATCCTCGGCTCGGACGTGTACGTCCACCAGTCGCGGATCAACGTGAAGCCCGGCTTCGGCGCCTCCGGGTTCTACTGGCACTCGGACTTCGAGACCTGGCACGCCGAGGACGGCCTGCCGCGGATGCGGACCGTGTCGGTGTCGATCGCGCTGACCGAGAACCACGACACCAACGGCGGCCTGATGATCATGCCGGGCTCGCACCGGACGTTCCTCGGCTGCGAGGGCGCCACCCCGAAGGACAACTACAAGCGCTCGCTCCAGATGCAGGACGCGGGCACGCCGTCCGACGAGGCGCTGACGAGCCTGGCGGACGCGCACGGCATCCGGCTCTTCACCGGCCGGGCCGGGTCGGCGACCTGGTTCGACTGCAACGCCATGCACGGCTCCGGCGACAACATCACGCCGTACCCGCGCAGCAACGTCTTCATCGTCTTCAACAGCGTGGAGAACACGGCCGTGGAGCCGTTCGCCGCGCCGGTACGGCGACCGGAGTTCATCGGCGCGCGGGACTTCACACCCGTACGGTGACGGGCGCGGGCCCCGGCTCCCCCACCGCGGACGCCCCCGGACATCAGGCCACGGCCTGGCGTCCGGGGGCGTCCGCGCGTGCGGCTCCGGCAGGCCGGCGGGATCCCGGGAGGGTCAGCCGGCGATGACGTCCAGGGCGCGGTCCGCGTCCGCCGCGCCGTTGTACAGGTGGAAGGAGACGCGCAGGTTCCCCGCCCGGGCGGAGGTGAGCACGCCCGCCTCCCGCAGCGCCGCCTGCCGGTCGCCGAGGCCCGGGACCGCGACGATCCCGGAGACGTCCGGCACGGGCGCGTGCCCGAGCGCCGTGAGCCCGTCCCGGAAGCGGGCGCCGAGCGCCTTGTTGTGCGCCTCGATCCGCTCGATGCCGATCTCCTCGAGCAGCGCCAGCGAACGGGCGGCGCCATGGTACGAGAGGAAGGCCGCCGGCTCGTCGAACCGGCGGGCGGAACGGGCCAGTTCACGGACGGGACCGTAGCTGTTGGCCCACAGCTCCTCGCCGGTGACCCAGCCGGCGTGGATCGGCACGAGCGAGTCCTGCGCCTCCTCGGTGACCGTGAGGAAGGACGCCCCGCGCGGGCAGAGCAGGTACTTGTAGCCGCCCGACACGGTGTAGTCCCAGTCCCCGGCCCGCAGCGGCAGCCAGCCGGCCGACTGGGTGGCGTCGAGCAGCGTACGGGCGCCGTGGGCGGCGGCGGCCGCCCGGATCGCCGCCAGGTCGGCGGTCCGGCCGTCCGCCGACTGCACGCAGGAGAAGGCGACGAGCGCGGTCTCGGGCCGTACGGACTCCGCGAGCCGCTCCAGGGGCACGAACCGCGTCTTGAGGTCGCCGCGCACGGTGAAGGGGGTGATGACGGAGCTGAAGTCGCCCTCGGGGAAGAGGATCTCCGCGCCGGCCGGCATCGACTGGGCGATCATCCCGACGTGGACGGAGACCGAGCTGCCGACGGCGACCCGGTCGGGGCCGACCGCGGCGAGGCGCGCGAAGGCGGCGCGGGCCTCGTCGACGATGTCGAAGCTGCCGGCGCCGTCGGGGCGGCCGGCCGCGGTCTCCTCGGCGAGCAGGGTGATCGCCTCGATGGTCCTCCGGGGCAGCAGCGCGCAGGCGGAGGTGTTCAGATAGGTCTGCTTCGGCGCGAACTCGGCTCCGCCGAGGGGGTCCAGGGAATCCATGACCCCAGCCTGGATCCCCCTCGATCTCCCGTCAACGGCGAGCGATCAAGGGGAATCCCCAAGGGTCGCTTATACGTCGCAGGTCCCGTCGACGTCGCAGGCAGCCGCGTCGGCGGCGGGCCCGCCGGCCGGCTGCGGCACCCGGCCCTGCCAGGCCTGCTCCAGGGCCTGGGTGAAGACCTCGGCGGGCCGGCCGCCGGAGAGGCCGTAGCGGCGGTCGAGGACGAAGAACGGCACCCCGTTCGCCCCCAGCTCGGCCGCTTCCCGCTCGTCGGCCCGCACCTCGTCGGCGTACGCGCCCGGGTCGGCGAGCACCGCGCGGGCCTCGGCCTCGTCCAGACCGGCCTCCACGGCGAGGGTCACCAGCGTCCCGGCGTCGAAGACGGACCGCTCCTCGGCGAAGTTGGCGCGGTAGGCGAGGTCCAGCAGCTCGTTCTGCCGGCCGCGCGCCTTGGCCAGGTGCAGCAGACGGTGGATGTCGAAGGTGCTGCCGTGGTCCCGGCCCTCGGTGCGGTAGTCCAGGCCCTCGGCGTGCGCGTTGGAGGCGACGTGGGCCTCCATGGCACGGGCCTCCTCCCGCGTACGGCCGTACTTCGCGGCGAGCATGTCGATCACCGGCGCCGTGTCGCCCTGCGGACGGTTCGGGTCGAGCTCGAAGGAGCGGTGCACCACCTCGACCTCGTCGCGGTGGGCGAACTCCGCCAGCCCCTTCTCGAAGCGGGCCTTGCCGATGTAGCACCAGGGGCAGGCGATGTCGCTCCAGATCTCGACGCGCATGTTCTTGCTCTCTCCGGAGGTGGCGGGGATGGGGGGTGTTCCGAGGCGGGAACGCCCCGCCCCGCCGGATTCATTCCGCCCCGGGGACTGCTGTGAGCCGCGGCACGCGCGCCCCTCGCCGGCGCCGGCGAGGGGGCCGCGGCGCCGGCGATCGTCCCCGGCCGGGTCAGTGGCGCGGCAGGCCGAGCGGGTTGCCGTCGCGGAGCTCCGGGGGGAGCAGGTGCTGGGGGGTGGACTGGTAGGTGACCGGGCGCAGCCAGCGCTCGATCGCGGTGGCACCGACCGAGGTGGAGGTGGAGGTGGTGGCCGGGTACGGTCCGCCGTGGTGCTGGGCGTTCGCGACCGCCACGCCCGTCGGCCAGCCGTTGACGAGCACGCGGCCGGCCAGCGGGGTGAGCTCGGCGAGCAGGCCGGGGGCGTCCGGGTCGTCGTCGGTCGCGATCTGCAGGGTCGCCGTGAGGTTGCCGGGCAGCCGGGACAGGATCTCGCTGACCTCCTCGCGGGAGGAGTAGCGGGCGACGACGGTGACGGGGCCGAAGCACTCCTCCAGGAGCGGTTCGTGCCCGCCCTTCAGCAGGTCCGCCGCCTCGACGGTGAGGACGCCGGCGCTCACGGTGTGCTCCCCGCCGGCGCCCGGGGTGACCGGGGCGGCCACCCCCGGCAGCCCGGCCCGCTCCCGGACGCCGTCGACGAAGGCGTCCCGCATGCGGTGGTCGAGCATGACGCCGGGCTCGGTCTCGCTGACGGCGGCCGTGAGCGCTCCGACGATCCGGTCGCCCGCCTCGCCGGCGGGCGCCAGGACGAAGCCGGGCTTGGTGCAGAACTGGCCCTCGCCGAGGGTCATCGAGCCCGCGAGGCCGGTCCCGACCTCCTCGGCCCGCTCCCGGGCCGCCGCGTCGGTGACCACGACGGGGTTGAGGGAGCCGAGCTCGCCGTGGAAGGGGATGGGCACGGGCCGGGCCGCCGCCGCGTCGAAGAGCGCCCGCCCGCCCCGTACGGAACCGGTGAAGCCGGCCGCCGCGACCAGCGGGTGGCGGACCAGCTCCACGCCGGCGTCGAAGCCGTGCACCAGGACGACGACATCCTCCGGCAGCCCGGTGGCGGCCGCGGCGCGGCGCAGCAGGGACGCGCAGAGTTCGGAGGTGGCCGGGTGGTCGGGGTGGGCCTTGACCACCACGGGGCAGCCGGCCGCGAGCGCGCTGGCGGTGTCGCCCCCGGGGACGGAGAAGGCCAGCGGGAAGTTGCTCGCCGCGTACACGGCGACGACCCCGAGCGGGATCTTCCACCGCCGCAGGTCGGGCGTGGGCGGGGTGGTCGTCGGATCGGGCAGGTCGATGCGGACGTCGAGGAAGGCGCCCTCCTCGACGACGGCCGCGAAGGAGCGCAACTGGGCCGTGGTGCGGGCGAGTTCGCCGGTGAGCCGGACCGGTCCGAGCGCGGTCTCGGCGTCGGCCGCCTCGATGACGTGCGCGGCCGCCCCGTCGAGGAGGTCGGCGGCGGTACGGAGCAGGGCGGCCCGCGCCGTACGGTCGGCGAGCGCGCCCCGGGCGGCGTGGGCGGCCCGCACCGCCTCGTCGACCTCCGCCGCTGTGGCCTCCACCGCAACCTGTTCGCGCGGCTTCCCCGTCCGGGGGTCCACACTCCACACTGATTCAGCCGCCACCGAGATGCCCCTCTTCACGAGCTGTTCGCTATTCTGAACACGATTCCTGTAGCTGAATGGGACTCTATTGACGGGCGGGCCGTCTCCACAAGGGGCGGCGACGAGAGGGGCGAGGGCGATGTCGACGGCCGACACGGGTGGGTCACAGGTCAAGTCCGCTGTGCGGACGGTGGAGCTGCTGGAGTACTTCGCCGGGCGGCCCGGGATGCACTCGCTCGCCGCCGTCCAGGAGGCGGTCGGCTACCCCAAGTCCAGCCTGTACATGCTGCTGCGCACCCTGGTCGAGCTGGGCTGGGTGGAGACCGACGCGACCGGCACGCGGTACGGCATCGGCGTCCGCGCCCTGCTGGTCGGCACGTCGTACATCGACGGCGACGAGGTGGTGGCCGCCGCCCGGCCCACCCTGGACCGGCTCTCCGACGACACCACCGAGACCATCCACCTGGCGCGCCTCGACGGCACCAACGTCGTCTACCTGGCGACCCGTCAATCCCAGCACTACCTGCGGCCGTTCACCCGCGTCGGCCGTCGGCTGCCCGCCCACTCGACCTCGCTGGGCAAGGCGCTGCTGGCCACCCACAGCGACGAGCAGGTCCGCAAGATGCTGCCGGAGACGCTGCCGGCGCTGACCGAGCACACCGTCACCGAACGCGAGAAGCTCATCGAGGAGCTGCGCCTCATCCGCGAGCAGGGGTACGCGGTGGACCGCGAGGAGAACACCCTCGGGCTGCGCTGCTTCGGCATCGCGATCCCGTACCGGACCCCGGCGCGGGACGCGATCAGCTGCTCGGTGCCGGTGGCGCGGCTGACCCCGGGGCACGAGCAGATGATCAAGGACGCGCTGTTCGACGCCCGCGACCGGCTGACGCTGGCGACCCGCCGGCTCTGACGGGCGCCGGCCCCGAGGGTGCGGGGCGGGGCGCCGGAAGCGCCCCGCCCCGCCCGGCGGTCAGCGCTCGGCGAGCGCCCGCTGCCACACCGGGCTGTCGACGTAGTGGTTGTCGAAGCGCTCGGAGGACTCCTTGATCTCCTCGAAGCTCGCCTCGCCCCGCATCACCCGGCCGAGCAGCCGCAGGTAGTCGAAGCGGGCCATGCCCGGCGTGAAGACGAAGAGCACGTCGGCCTCGGCGCCCGGGGCGGCAGCGAAGGCGTGCGGAGTGTGGGGCGGCACGAGCAGGAAGTCGCCCTCCTCCAGCACGCTCAGCTCCTCGCCGACCAGCACCTGCAGCGAGCCGCCCAGGACGAAGAACATCTCCGACGCCTTGGTGTGGAAGTGCGCCGGGGCGCCGACGGCCCCCTTCGCGAAGGACGAGCGGTAACTGGTGAGCAGACCGCCGGTGGTGTCCGAGTCGGCGAGGAGGGTCATCACACTGCTCGGGTCGGCGGTGGTCTCGGCGTCGGCGGCGCGGGTCAGGAGCGGGGCGAAGGTCTGCGGCGTGTTCATGAAGATCACTTTAGTGCGCACAGTGACCGATGACAGGGTGCATTCGGCACCCGAGATCATGGGTCAATTCCCGGGCCGTGCGTGACGCCGCCTCCCCGGGGCGCGACGCCGTCTCCCCCGGATGCGGGGGGCTCTCCCCCGGGGTGCGAGGCCGTCTCCCCCGCCCGGCGGAGGCGGATCGTCGCCGGGCAGGAGGTGCGGCGGCCGCCGGCACGGAAGCGTGAGAGCCATGACACGGACCCTCCCTCCCGCGCCGCGGCCCGCCGCCGCACGCCCCGGCACCACCCGGGGGGCGCGCCCCGGCACCGCCCGCCGCGTCCTGCGGACCTTCGCCGCGGTGGCCGGCCTGCCCTACATCGCCCTCAAGATCGCTTGGGTGGCGGGCAGCGAGATCGGCATCCCGGCCGGGAGCCCGCTCCTCGACCACCGGACGCTGCTGATCGTCGCCAACACGGTCTCCGTGGTCGCCGACGCCCTGGTCGTGGTCCTCGCCCGGCTGCTCACCGAGCCGTGGGGCCTGCGCGTACGGGCCTGGCTGCTCGCCTTCCCCCTGTGGGTGGCGACCGGACTGCTCGCCCCGATCATGGTCGCCTTCCCCGCGCAGCTGGTCACCGCCCTGTTCACCGGCCCGGGGAACCGTACGGCCGACGGCGGTCCGGCCCGGCCGTTCCTCGACGAGTGGGTCTTCGGCGTCGTCTACGGAGGCTTCATCGTCCAGGGAGCGGCCCTGGGCGCCCTGTTCTTCCTCTACGCGCGCGACCGGTGGGGCCACCTCTGGCGCGGCACCCTCGGCGAGCTGCCCGCCCGGTCCACCGGCGCCCCGGTGCGGATCGCCGCCGTGACCGCCGCCGTGCTCGCCGTCGCCTCCGCCGCGCCGCACGTGCGGTGGGCGCTCGGCTCCACGGCCGGCCTCTCGGCGGCCCGCATGGCACAGCGCACCTCCGACGTCGCCGTCCTGGAGTGGACGCGGGTGCTCTTCGCCGCCGTCGCCGTCGGCGCCGTCCTGCTCCTCGTCTCCCGACGGCCCCGCGGGCTCCCGGTCCTCGCCGTCCTCGGTCCCGGCTGGGTCGCCACGGGCGGTCTCGGCTGCTGGGGCGCGTATCTGAGCCTGGTGTCGCTGATGCCCGAGACCGATCAGGAGAAAGCGCACTCGGTCCTGATGGAGGTGACCTACGCTGGCGAAATGATCACCGGGTTCCTGCTCGCCGGCTGTCTGGCCGTCTTCCTCCGCCGACGCGCCGCGTGAGAGCCCGCCGGGCCCGCGCCCTGCTCGGGCAGCGGACGCGACGACGGTGGATCCATCTCATCCTCGGCGGCGCCCTGTTCATGCCGTACTGGCTCGTCGGCACCGTGGTCGCGGGGCCGCTCGCCGGCGGGGCATCCGCGTTCACGGGCGGTCTGACGGCGCAGGCGGCGGCGTACGCCATCGGCGTGCCGATCGCCGCCGCCACCTCGTTCTTCCCCTTGGTCCGGCCGATGTCGGTGGCGGCGGTCCAGGCGCTGTGCGGGGTGCCGGCGCACCGGTTGGCCGACGGCCCGGCCCGGGGGCGCGCCGACCAGGCCCGGACGGCGGCCTGGTTCACGCTGCACCTCGGCGTCGGCGCGCTGGTCAGCGGGGCGTCCCTCGCCGTGCCGCCGTTCGCGCTCACGCTGATCGCCCTGCCGTTCTCGGCCTCGCTGCGGGCCTCGGCGGCGAGCCTCTACGGGAACGCGGACCACGCCTGGGCGGCCTGGGCCGGCGTCCCCCTGGGGCTGCTGATGCTCCTGGCGCTCTCCGCCGTCGCGGCGGGGGCCGGGGGGCTGCTCGCCCGGCTGGCCCCGCGGCTGCTCGGCCCGAGCCGGGTGGACCGTCTCGCGGCGGCCGAACGGCGCGCCGCCGAGCTGGCGGTGAGCAACCGGCTCGCCCGCGAACTGCACGACTCGGTCGGCCACGCGCTCAGCGCCGTCACGCTCCAGGCGGGCGCCGCCCGCAAGGTCCTCGACTCCGATGTGGAGTTCGTCCGGGAGGCGCTGGCGGCGATCGAGGAGACCACCCGGCGGACGGTCGGCGAACTGGACGCGGTCCTCGGCCTGCTGCGCCGGGGCGACGAGGAGGGCGAGCCGGCGGGGCCCGGGCTCGGCTCGCTCGACGCGCTGGTCGCGGGGGCGGGACGGCGGGTGGAGCTGACCGTGACCGGGACGCTGGACCGGATACCGGAGGCGGTGTCCAGGGAGGCGTACCGGATCGTCCAGGAGGGCCTGACCAACGCGGCCCGGCACGCGGAGGGGGCGCGCGTGACCGCGCGTCTCGCCCTGCACGAAGAGGAGCTGGAGATCACCGTGGAGAACCCCTTGCCCGGCCGCGCGCCGGTGGCCCGCCCGGACGGGGGCCGCGGCCTGCGGGGCATCGCCGAGCGGACCCGGCTGCTCGGCGGCACGGCCCAGGCAGGGCCGGCCGACGGGATGTGGCGGCTCGCCGTCCGGCTGCCCGTGGCGGGTGGACGATGATCCGGATCGTCCTCGCCGACGACGAGCGGATGGTCCGCACCGCCCTGCGGGTCATCCTGGACGCGGAGCCGGACCTCACGGTCGTCGGCGAGGCGCCGACCGGCGCCGAGGCGGTGTCGGTCGTCCGCGAGCTGCGGCCGGACGTGGTGCTGATGGACGTGCGGATGCCGGAGATCGACGGGATCCGGGCGACCGAGCAGATCCTCGCGGGGATGGCGGAGCCCCCGCGGGTCGTGGTGGTGACGACCTTCGAGAACGACTCCTACGTCTACGACGCGCTGCGGGTGGGCGCGGCGGGGTTCCTGTTGAAGCGGGCGGCGGTGGAGGAGCTGGTCGGGGCGGTACGCCTGGTGGCGCGCGGCGACTCGCTGCTCTATCCGGCGGCGGTACGGGGTCTGGCCGCCGAGCACGCCCGGCGCGGTCCCTCGGCGCCGCCGCCCTGGGCCGCCCGGCTCACCGACCGTGAGTCGGAGGTGCTGCGACTGATGGCGACGGGCCTGACGAACGCGGAGATCGCGGCCCGGATGGGGGTCGGCCCGGCGACGACGAAGACCCATGTGGCGGCGGTCCTGGCGAAGACCGGCGCCCGGGACCGGACGCAGGCGGTGATCCAGGCGTACGAATCGGGGTTCGTCAGAGCGGGGTGAGCCCGCACGCCGGATCCTGAATCGAACCTACGCCCGACGACCGCATGAAGGTTCCCTGAGAAACCGGACACATCCGGAACGTCCGGTCCCCCTTCGGTCGTCCCGCATATGGGATGAACAAGACGATCAGGCGCGCCTCGGTCTTCGCGCTGCTCCTGGTGCTCGCCCTACTGGGCCGGGCGACCTGGATACAGGCGTACGAAGGCAAGGCCCTCGCGGACGACAAGAGCAACCGGCGGAACATCATGGCGCAGTACGCGCAGCCGCTCGGGAACATCATCGTGGCCGGCTCGCCGGTCACCGGTTCGAAGAAGACGGAGGGCACCGACCTCGCGTACAAGCGGGACTACACCGACGGTGAGCTGTACGCGGCCGTCACCGGCTACAGCTCGCAGGCGTACGGCTCCACCCAGCTGGAAGGCATCTACTCCGACGTCCTGGACGGCACGGACACCCGGCTGAAGAACCCGCTGGACGCCCTCACGGGCTCGGCGCAGGAGCCGGGCGACGTCCTGACCACGATCGACCCGGCCGTGCAGAAGGCGGGGTACGAAGCGCTCGGGGACAACAAGGGCGCGGCGGTCGCCATCGACCCGAAGACCGGCCGGATCCTCGGCCTGGTCTCCACCCCGTCGTACGACCCCTCGAAGATCGCGGGCCTGAACGACGGCTCCGCCTGGCGGGAGCTGACCACCGACGAGGACAAGCCGCTGGTCAACCGGGCGCTGCGGCAGCCGCTGCCGCCCGGGTCGACGTTCAAGCTGGTCGTCGCGGCGGCCGCGCTGGAGGACGGGCTGTACGGCTCGGTCGACACGCCGACCGAGAGCCCCGATCCGTACACGCTGCCGAACACCCGGACCGTCCTGAAGAACGAGAACGCCTCCGCGCCCTGCGAGAACGCCACCCTGCGCACCGCCCTGCGGTACTCCTGCAACAACGTCTTCGCCAAGCTGGCCGTCGACCTCGGCCAGGACAAGGTGAAGGCGATGGCGGAGAAGTTCGGCTTCCGCGACACCGAGCAGGACGTGCCCGTGCGCGCCTATCCGAGTGTGTATCCGTCCGACATGGACAAGGCCCAGACGGCGTTGACCGGGATCGGCCAGTTCGATGTGACGGCCACCCCGCTGCAGATGGCCATGGTGTCCGCGGCGATCGCCAACGATGGACTCATGGCGTCGCCGCACATGGTCTCCGAGGTCTCCGACGCGGACGGGGACGCCCTGGAGTCCTTCGAGGACGGGAAGACCGAGCGGATCCTCTCCTCGTCGGTCGCGGAGCAGCTGCGGAGCGCCATGGTGACCGTGGTGGAGAAGGGCACGGGCGGCAACGCGGCGATCGACGGCGCGGAGGTCGGCGGCAAGACGGGCACCGCGCAGCACGGCGAGAACAACAGCAAGACGCCGTACGCCTGGTTCACGTCCTACGCCAAGGACGCGGGCACCGGCAAGGAGGTCGCGGTCGCCGTCCTGATCGAGGACTCGGGCGCGGCACGCTCGGAGGTCAGCGGCAACGGACTGGCGGCCCCGGTGGCGCAGAAGATGATGAAGGCGGCGCTGGGGTGACCTCCGTGTAGGCCAGAAGGAGGTGGCGGTCTCCTTCCTCTCGTCCGCGTGGATCTCGCTGCAGGCGAGGCGGGAGTGGTCGTCGACGGCGCGCGGGGGCGGCGGGCTGTCCGCTTGCCGGGAATCGGATCGCCGGCAACGGGGTTGGTGGGGGACGAGCCGTTTTTGGAGGGGTCATGCGAGCGATTCAGGTGTACGAAGTGGGCGGTCCCGAGGTGCTGCAGGAGGCCGAGGTGGACCAGCCGCGGCCGGGTCCGGGCGAGGCGATCGTGGAGGTCGCCGCATCCGGGGTCAACTTCCTCGACGTCTACTACCGCGAAGGCCGGTACAGCCTCCCGCTGCCCTTCACCCCGGGCGCTGAGGGCGCCGGCACGGTCGTCGAAGTCGGACCCGGCGTCGCTGACGTCGCCGTCGGGGACCGGGTCGGTTGGGTGGAGATTCCCGGCACGTATGCCGAGCGGGCCGTCGTGGACTCCTCCCGGCTGGTGCCGCTGCCCGACGATATCGGCTTCGAGACAGCCGCCGCCGTGCTCCTCCAAGGCATGACCGCGCACTATCTCGTCAAGGACGCCTACCCGGTTCAGGGGGGCGACACGGTGCTCGTGCATGCGGCTGCTGGTGGGATGGGGCTGCTTTTGACCCAACTCATCACCCATCTCGGCGGCAGGGTGATCGGCACGACGTCGACCACGGCGAAGGCCGAGCTGGCGAAGCGTGCCGGGGCCGCTGAGGTGATCCTTTCCTCCGCGGTCGACGATCTCGCAGCCGAGGTGAGGCGGCTCAACGGCGGTCAGGGACTGCCGGTCGTCTTCGACGGCGTCGGCGCGCACACCTTCGATGCGAGCCTCGCCAGCCTGCGAACCCGCGGCCATCTCGTGCTCTTCGGCGCGGCCAGTGGTGCCGTGCCTCCGTTTGATCCGATGCGGCTCGCCGACGGTTCGCTGACCCTGATCCGGCCGAGCGTCGGGCACTTCATCGCCGATCGGTCCGAACTGCTCCGACGGGCCGCCGACGTGTTCGAGTGGGTGCGCTCCAAGGCGCTTGAGGTCACCGTGACGGGCCGCTACGCCTTGTCGGAGGCCGCCCAGGCCCACAGCGATCTGGAGGCTCGGCGTACCACCGGCAAGCTGCTCGTCGTACCCGATGCGGCCGCTGTGGGAGGCCGCGGGGAGACGCAGAGCTGATCCCCCCTTCAAGCTCCCTCAGCCGAGACCTGGCTCACCCGTCCACAACCTCCCGGGACAGAACAGCTAGGGCCCCGCTCCCGGATCCGGCCTGATCCAAACGAAAGGCCCTAAGGCCTTTCGAGGGGCCTGGCCATGAAGAGGGCCGTCTCGCCCTCGGACGGCGTGCCGGTGTAGAGCGTGGTGTCGAGGCCGCAGAGCCGGAATCCCATGCGCCGGTAGGCCCGTACCGCCGGGACGTTGACGCTGGTGACCTCCAGCCAGGCGGTACGGGCCCCCCGGTCACGGCCGTACGCGAGGGCGCGGCGCATCAGTTCGCCGCCGATGCCGCGGCCGCGATGCGCGGGTTCGACGGTGATCCGGCGGATGACGAGCCGGTGGTTCCACTCCTCGACGGCGACGGCGACGACGCCCAGGACCGTGCCGTCCGCGTCGACGGCCACGATCTCGTGCGCGTCGTCGTCGGTGTCCGGGGCGTCGGGTTCGTCCTCGGGGAAGACCTTCGCCAGGGGCGGGTCGACGGCGACCATGCGGAGTCCGAACCCGACGGCGCCCGCGGCGACTTCGTAGACGTGTTCCGTCGTGAACGAGTCGTCGAGCGCGGCGATCGCCGATTGGTCCGCGGGGCCCGCGACGCGATATGCAAGGTCACTCATGACCCGAGCATAGATTCGACTCCGCGGAGGACCGCCGTGCGTCTGCCCCGTTCCCTGTCCGGCTGGACCATGGCCGTCTTCGGGCTGCTCGCCGCGGCCCTGGGGGTGGTGGGTCTCGTCTCCCCGGACACATTGCTCACGGTCATGGGCTTCGACCCCATACCCGGCACGGGACGCGCGGACGGAGACCACACCCTGGTCTTCCTGACCGCCTCCTCGATGGCGGCGCTGAACATGGGCGTCTACTACGTCCTGGCCGCCTGCGCCGACTGGAAGCCCTTCTTCCGCTGGACGGTCCCTTTCCGCCTCCTCACCTGCGCCGTCTTCACCCTGGCCGTCCTCACGGGCCGCGCGCCGGCGGGTTTCCTCGGCGTGGGCCTGTGGGAGGGCCTGGGAGCGGTGCTGACGGGGGCGGCGCTGCGGTACGAGAACCGCGGCGGGAGGAAGGCGGTGGCCTGACGCCGACGCCCCCCCGCCCCGGCCGTGGTTCAGGCCGGCGTCCGCAGGGCCGCCCGTACCGCCGTGAGGTCCGCGTCCGAGGCAAGGCCCGCGTGGTAGAGGCGGAGTTCGGTCGCTCCGGCGGCGGCCGCGCGCCGCGCGTCGGCGGCCAGGGTGGCCGGGGAGCCTCCCATGCCCCTGACGATCGGGAGGTTGGCCGCGAGGACGGAGCCCGGGGCCGCGTGGGCGGCGAAGAGGGCGACCGAGGCGGCCGGGGTGACCACTCCGTCCGCGAGGCCGAGGACATGGGCCGGGTCGGTGCCGGCGTTGGCGCCGCAGCGGTCGGGGCGCGGGTCCGCGTGGAGCAGGACGCGGAAGCCGGGCGGGGCGGCCGCCCGGACCGCCTCCACCGCGGCCTCCTGGAAGGCGCGCGCGGTACGGATCCGCCAGGACAGGGCCGCGTCGGCGTCGGCGGTCCCGAGCCGTCCCGCGGGCCGCCCGGCCCAGACCGGTTCCAGGGCGGCCCGTACGGCCGCCGCAAGCCCGTCCGGGTCCACGCCCTCCGCCCCGTACCCCTGCCGGCAGGACGGGCAGAAGCACAGCGACATCAGGTACTGCTCCGCGTCCCCCAGCGGCACGCCCGCCGTCTTGTCGTGGGCGTGGAGGTGGGCCAGCCCGTACCAGCCGCAGGACTCCAGCTCGGTGCCGGCCGCCCCCGGCCGTACCGCCGCCTCGGCGGCGAGGTCGACCAGGAACGCGCGGACGGCGGGCATGGCGATGCACGGCGCCCAGGGGTAGCGGTCGCCGTACGCGTTGACGACCGAGGTGTCCGGACGCTCGGCGCCCAGCCGGGAGTTGTGGGCGAGGACGACCCAGCTGTGCACCTCCAGGCCCGCCTCGGCCAGCGCCCGCGCCGCGTCGCCGAACGCGTCGCCCGGCGCCCACTCCCCCGCCGGGTACGGCCGCGGGGCCCGTCCCGACCAGCGGGCCGGGTCCGGGGGGTAGAGCACGGCGGCGTGCTCGGCGGTGACGACCCGGTGCGCCGGGTGGCGGGGGGTGAGCGCGCGCGTGGAGTGGTAGGCGGAGGCGAGGGTGACCTGTGTGACGCCAAGGTCCGCGAGGAGGGCCGGCGCGGCCGGGTCGCCGACCACGTCCCAGGGGTAGACGAAGGTCCCGGCCCTCACGACGCGGCCCCGGCGCCCGCGCCGCCGTCCCGGCCCTCGCCATGGGCGTCGGACCCGTCGGCGCCACCGGCTCCACCGTCCCCGGTCGCCAGCAGCGCGCGCCCGCGCTCGATGATCGTGGCCAGCTCCTTCAGGTGCTCGGGCGCCGGCTCGCTCAGCGGGGGCCGTACCTCCCCCACGTCCAGACCCGCCATCCTCACCGCCGCCTTGACGAGGGAGACGGCGTATCCCCGCCCCTTGGCGCGGAGTTCGACCAGCGGCCGGTAGAAGCCGTCGATGAGCCGCTCCACGGTCGCGTCGTCCCCGGACGCGAAGGCGCGGTGGAAGGCGAGGGCGATGTCGGGGGCGAAGCAGAAGACGGCGGAGGAGTACAGCGTGACGCCGATGCCGCGGTAGGCGAGGCCGGTGAGTTCGGCGGTGGGCAGGCCGTTGAAGTAGAGCAGCCCGAGGCCTTCGGCCCGTACGGCGCTGACGATCCGCTGCATGAGGTCGAGGTCCCCGAGGCCGTCCTTGAGGCCGATGACGCCCTCGACGCGGGCCAGGGCGACGGCGGTCTCGGGGGTCAGGACCGCGTTGTCGCGCTGGTAGACGATGACGTCGAGCGGGGTGGCGGCGGCGAGCGCGGTGTAGTGCCGCAGCAGCCCCGCCTGGTCGGCGACGACGAGGTACGGGGGCATGGCGAGGAGCCCGTCGGCGCCCGCCTCCTCGGCGAGGCGGGCGTACCGGATCGCGAGCGCCGTGCCGTAGCCGGCGCCGGCCACGACGGGGACGCGGCCCGCGGTCTCCTCGACGGCGGCGGCGACGCAGTCGCGGAACTCCTCCGGGGTGAGGGCGTGGAACTCGCCGGTCCCGCAGCAGGCGAAGACCGCGGCCGCGCCCGCCTCGACGCCGGCGCGCACATGGGCGCGGAAGAGGTCGAGGTCGACGGTGCCGTCCGGACCGAAGGCGGTGACGGGGAAGAACAGCAGGCCGTCGAGCCGGTCGGCGAGCGGGGCTGAGGTCACGGGCGCTCCCAGAGAAGTCCGTCGTGCACAATTCTGATTGTAGTCCATATTTATGAACGCTTTCACGCTAGAGCAGCCAGGGAGCGCGGGTCAAGGCACTCACCCTCCCCCGAATGGACTCTTGACGGCCCGTCCAGGGACTCTTGACGACCTTGGAGCCACTCCTTAGCGTGTCCATGGTTGTGAATTCGATCTACGGACGGAGATCTCTTGCATGCCCGCACCCCGCACCGTCCTGCTCACCGGCGCCGCCGGTGGGGTCGGCACCCTCATGCGGGAGCTGCTGCCCGCCCATGGATACGACCTGCGGCTGCTCGACGTGGCGCCCGTCGACGGCGCACCGGACGCGATCGTCGCCGACCTCGCCGACCGCAAGGCGCTGCGGGAGGCCGTCCGCGGCGTCGACGCCGTCGTCCATCTCGCCGGGATCTCGCTGGAGTCCACCTTCGAGAAGGTCATGGCCGCCAACGTCACCGGCCTGCACCACCTCTACGAGGCCGCGCGCGAGGAGGGCGTGCGCCGGATCGTCTTCGCGTCGAGCAACCACGCGGTGGGCTTCACCCCGCGCCCGCGCGGCGACGATCCGCTCGTCCCGGTCGACACCCCGCACCGCCCGGACACGTTCTACGGCCTCTCCAAGGCCTTCGGCGAGGACATGGCGCAGTTCTACTGGGACGCGCACGGGATCGAGACCGTCTCGGTGCGGATCGGCTCCTGCTTCCCCGAGCCGACCTCGGTACGGATGCTGTCGATATGGCTGAGCCCGCCCGACTGCGCCCGGCTCCTGCACGCGGCGCTCACCGCGGAGGACGTGGGTCACACGGTGGTCTACGGCTCCTCCGCCAACACCCGCCTGTGGTGGGACCTCTCCTCCGCCCGGGCGCTCGGGTACGCACCGCGGGACGACTCGGAGCCGTTCGCGGAGCGGATCATCGCCGAACGGGGGCTGCCGGCCGACGACGACCCGGCGGAGGCGCACCTGGGCGGCCACTTCTGCACCGACCCGCCGCGCTGGCCGCACTGAACCCGCCCGCCCGGCACGGCGCCGGGCGGCACGGAGCAGACGGATACACGGGCCCGGCCGGACTATGCGGGGGAGCGCCGGCCGGGGCCCGGGTCACGGCATGCGTGGCACACCCGACCTCCGCACTGTAGGACCACCGCCCGGGCGGCACGATCCGCGCAGCGCGGCGGCTGTCCGGATAACGCGACGGACCTGTGGGGCGGGCCGCGCCCGCCGCCGGCGACGGCGCGGGAGGCGACGGCCCCGGGGCGACGGGTCGGACGAGACCGCGGGCCTACCGGCCCGCGGGTCCGGCGGGCGACGAGCCCGGGTCGGGTCCGGACGCGCTCCAGGAGGCCGACCCGCGCAGTGTCTGCGAGGGCGTCTCGCCGAACCGGGCCCGGTACCGCGCCGCGAACCGCCCCTGGTGCGCGAACCCCCAGCGCCAGGCCACCTCGCCCACTCCCCGCTCGCCCGGGTCCGCCTTCCTGAGCTCCTCGTGGACCCGGTCCAGGCGGACCTCCCGGACGTACGCCATCGGTGACATCCCCACGTACTCCCGGAAGGACTCCTGGAGCCTGCGGACGCTCACCTTGGCCAGGGCGGCCAGTTCGGTGGTGGTGAAGGGGTGTTCGGGGCGCGCCCGTACGGCGTCCATCGCGCGCTTGACGGGGGCGGGCCGCAGCCGTTCGCCGGGGCGGTCCAGCTCCTCGCGCCACGGGTGCTCGGCCGCCAGCAGCAGCCCGTTGAGCAGCGCCTCCTGCAAGGGCAGGGCGACGAGTTCGTGGTGGGCCAGGCTGTCCCCGCGCAGGGCCTCCCGGGCGGCCTGCCGGGCGAAGCGCACCCACGCCAGGCCGGGGCCGCGCGAGGTGTCCAGGCGGGGCGCGAAGGAGAGCCGGCCGCGGGGCGGGCGGCCGGTCAGGCGCTCCAGGTGGTCCCGCAGCGCGGCCGCGTCGATCTTCACGGAGAGCGCCCGGCAGTCACCGCTCCACCGGTCGAGGACGGTGTCGCCCAGCGGGTCCAGCACCACCGCCTCGGCCGCCGTCGCGAGCAGCGGAGCCCGGCCGCCGCCCTGCCGCAGCTCCATGATGCCGCCGCCCATCGGAGCGTTGACGTGGAACGCCCCCAGCTCGCCGAAGCGCATCCGCACGTCCGCCCCGCAGGCGAGGTCGCCGATGACCAGGGGACCCAGCTCGACGGTGTCGAAACGGGCCGCGAAGGGGCGGTCCCACCGCTCGATGACGTCCATGACGTTGGCGTAGTACCGCGCGCCGATCTCCACCCGCGCCTGGTCGACGTCCCGCGTACGAAAAGAGCTCCCACCCACGAGTCGCAAGAATATTCGCATGACGGACCGGTCCCCGACCGGCAGGATGCCCGTCATGCCTCAGCCTTTCGGATTCAGCTACGCGCGGCGCGCGGACGGCACGGTCGTGCTCACCCACCGCGGCCGTGCCGCCGGGACCCTGCGGGGCGATCGGGCGGAGAAGTTCCTCGCCGAGGTGGGGTCGGGCGACGCCCAGCTGGTGATGGCCCGCTGGACCGGCGCGTACAAGTTCGGCAACGAACGCACCGCCCGGAACCACCCCCGTCATCAGAGTGGCCGAAGGGGGCGAAGGTAAGGGAACGGCAAAGCGGTCTCGCTCGTTAGCCCTGGCATGACCGCTATGACCCCCGGCTCGAACATCCCTCTCTCCGCCGCGCGCGTGGCGGTGGACGTCGCCGCACCGGTGCGGCTCGACGTCTCGGGCCTGCTGCTCACTCCCGAGGGCAAGGTGCGCTCGGACGACGACTTCATCTTCTACAACCAGCCGGCCGGCCCGGGCGTGACGTACCGCTCCGGCGGCGGCGCGGCGCCGGACGCGATCGTCGTCGACACCGGAGCGGTACCGGCCGGCATCGAGAAGATCGTGGTTACCGCCAGCCCGGACGCGGCGGGCCAGTCCTTCCAGGGCATCGAGCCCACCGCGACGATCCGCGACGCCGACGACGGCAGCGTCCTCGCCACGTTCACCCCGCCGCGGCTCGGCACGGAGACGGCGCTGGTGGTCGTGGAGATCTATCTGCGCAACGGCGCCTGGAAGGCGCGGGCCGTGGGACAGGGCTATGCGGACGGGCTCGCCGGCATCGCCACCGACTTCGGCGTCTCCGTCGACGAGGAGCCGGCCGCGCCCGCCGCCGCGGCCCTCGCCCCGGCCGCTCCGGTGGCCGCCCCCGTGGCGGCCGCGCCCGCCGCCCCCGCCGACCCCCGCGTGGCCGCCTCGACGCCTCCCCCACCCGCCGCGGCCCCCGCGCCCGCCGCCGCCACGGGAAAGATCAACCTGGACAAGGGCCGGGTCAACCTCCAGAAGAACCAGACCGTGTCCCTGGTCAAGGGCGGCCGGCCGCTGCTCTCCCAGGTGAAGATGGGCCTCGGCTGGGAGCCGGCGTACCGCGGCAAGGACATCGACCTCGACGCCTCGGTGATCGCGTACGGCCCCCAGCGCAACCACCTCGACAGCTGCTACTTCGGCAAGCTGTCCATCCTCAACGGCTCCATCAAGCACTCCGGTGACAATCTGACCGGCGAGGGAGCGGGGGACGACGAGGTCATCGTCGTCGACCTCGGCCGCCTCCCGGCCGACGCGACCGGCCTGGTCTTCACAGTGAACTCCTTCTCGGGACAGAAGTTCACCGAGGTCGCCAAGGCCTACTGCCGGCTGATGGACGCGGCGACCGGCGAGGAGCTGGTCCGCTTCGACCTCACCACCGCCGAGCCGCAGACCGGCGTGATGATGGCGAAGCTCATCAAGCAGTTCTCGGGCGAGTGGGAGATGACGGCGCTGGGCGACTTCGTGAAGTCGCGGACCGTCCGCGGCATGGTGAAGCCCGCCGCCCAGGCGCTCTGATCCGGTCCGCGCGCCGGTGTCCTGTGCGGACGGCCCACCGTCCGCACGGGACGCCGGTGGCGGGAGCGGCGCGTCCGGAGGGGAGTCAGTGCGGCTGAGGGACGCGGTTCCGTACGGCCGTCAGGTCGGCGGCGTCGTCGGCGAACTCCTCGAGGGCGCGCCAGATCTCCGTCGTGACCCGGACCGCCTCCTCCGTGTCCCCCGCCGCGCAGGCCTCGATCAGCCGGTCGTGGAGGGCGGCCGAGCCGCAGGCTCCCGTGTCGCCGAAGAGCCGTCGTTCGACCCGGCGCAGGAGCGGGGTGAAGCGGTCGATGGTGGCGGCGACGGCGTGGTTGCCGCTGGCGCTCACGAGGACCTGGTGCAGCTCGTCGTCGGCGCGCAGGGCGGCCTCGACGTCGGCGGAGCGGACCGCGGCGGCGAAGCGGACGTTGGCCTCGCGCATGGCGCGGATGCCTTCGGGGCCGAGCAGGGGCACACCGGTGCGGGTGGCGAGTTCGTGCATGACCCGGACGACGGCGGCGGCGTCCCGGACGACGCGGCTGACCAGTCGGGTGACCCGGGTGTAGCTCTGGGGCTTGGTCTCCACGAGGCCTTCGTCGGCGAGCCGGGCCAGGGCCTCGCGCACGGGGGCGCGCGAGAAGCCCAGCCGCTCGGCGAGCTCGGCGTCCTTGATCACGGAGCCGGGCGCCAGGTCCCCGCGCACGATGGCATCGCGCAGGGCCTCGTAGGCCTGGTCACGCAGCAGTGTCCGGCCCACGGGCCGCAGTCCGTCCATGAGTTGACATGTTAGGTGTCAGTCCGTGGGACTGACCAGGTCGGCGGCCCGGCGGACGGGTGCGGCGGAGCGCTCGGCGGACTCTCTACGGTGGAGGGACGGCGTACGTCTCCCCGAGGTCACCGGATCTCGGGGCGCACGGTCCCGTGCGCGTACGCACGCCGGCCGAACCAGAGTCGAACAGAGAGGCCACCTTCCATGAACCTGCCCGCGTCCGGTCGACGGGTCCTGGTCAGCGGGGCGTCGCGGGGGCTCGGCCGCGCCGTGGCCCAGGCGTTCGCCGCCCAGGGCGACCGGGTCGCCGTCCACTACGGCACCCGCGCCGACGAGGCCCGCGAGACCCTCGGCTCGCTGGACGGCACGGGGCACGCGCTGGTCGGCGGCGATCTGGCGGATCCGGCGGGGGCGGCGGCGGTGGAGGCCGCCGCGGCGGAGGCGCTGGGCGGGATCGACGTGCTGGTGAACAACGCGGCGGTGAACCTGCCGCATCCGCCGGTGGAGACGCCGTACGAGGAGTGGGCGGAGATCTGGCAGCGGCACGTCTCCGTGAACCTGCTCGCCACGGCGAACCTGAGCCATCTGGCGGCGCGGCGGATGATCGGGCAGGGCGGTGGCGGGCGGATCGTCAACATCGGTTCCCGCGGGGCGTTCCGGGGCGAGCCGGATCACCCGGCGTACGGCGCGACGAAGGCGGCGGTCCACGCGCTGGGCCAGTCGCTGGCGGTCGCCCTGGCCCCGCACGGCATCGGCGTCGCCTCGGTGGCCCCTGGCTTCTTCACGACGGAACGCGTCGCCCCGCGCCTCACGGGCCCGGAGGGCCCCTCCATCCTGGCCCAGAGCCCCTTCGGCCGGGTGGCCACGGCGCCCGAGATCGCCGCCGCGGTCCTCTGGCTCGCCTCCCCGGAGGCGGAGTGGTCCTCGGGCACGATCCTCGACCTCAACGGCGCCTCCTACCTGCGCACCTGACCGGCCGGCACCGGCGCGGCGCCGGTACGGCACCCCCGGGCGGGGTCGGCGGCCCGGACGGAGCCCGGGCAGCGCCTCGCGGCCGAGCCGGGCGCGCGGCAAGGGCGGCACCCCGGGGCGCCGGCCCCGGCCCCCGCTCGGGCCCGAAGGCCAAGCGGCCGTGAGGCCCCGCCCCTGGTGCGGCCCCCTTACGCCCCCTGGCGGGACCGGGCCTTGAAGGCGGCCTTGCGGGCCTCCTTCGCCGAGGGCTTGTCGCGGTGGAGGCGGCCCATAGCCTCCAGGACCTCCGCCGTCGCCGGGTGTTCCACCCGCCAGGCCGCCTCGAAGAAGCCGCTGTGGCGGCCCGTCAGGCTCTCCACCAGCTCCTGGAGTTCCTCCAGGTCGCCGTCCGAGTCCAGCTGCGCCGCGATCGTGTCGATCGCCAGCCAGAAGATCATCGACTCCGGCGGCGCCGGAATGTCCGCCGCGCCCCGCTCCGCCAGCCAGACCCGCGCCAGGCCGCCCAGCTCCGCGTCGTCCAGGACCTCGCGGACCGCCGGTTCCGCCTCCGCGCCGACCAGGGCCAGCGTCTGCTGGCAGTGCAGGCGCCGCAGCGGAGAGCCCGCGTCCGCGCCCCGCGCCGCCGCGAGCAGTTCGCGCGCCGCCGTCACCGCGTCCCGCCCGGCCAGCCAGCCGGCCGTCTCGGCACGGGCCGCCGTCAGGGGGTAGTGCGCGATCCCGTCGAGCAGCGCGTCCGCGCCCTTGCCGGCCAGGTCGCCGACCGCCGGGGCGTCCACGCCCGCCTCCAGCATCCGCGCCCGGACGCCGTACAGGCCGAGCGGCGTCAGCCGCACCATCCCGTACCGCGTGACGTCCTCCTCGTCGACCGGCGGGGCCGGCTCCTCGCCCTCCTCCGCCATCAGCGCCTCGTCGACCGGCTGGTATTCGACGAGCCCGATCGGTTCGAGCAGCCGGAACTGGTCGTCGAGCCGCATCATCGCCTCGGACACCTGCTCCAGGACGTCGTCGGTCGGCTCGCCCATGTCGTCCGGGACGATCATCGACGCCGCGAGCGCGGGCAGCGGTACGGGTCCGTCGCCCGCCCCGGCCTCGCTGACGGTCAGCAGGTAGAGGTTGCCGAGCACGCCTTCGAGGAACTCCGCCTCTTCCTCGGGGTTCCAGTCGAGCAGCTCGAAGTCGATCTCGCCGTCCTCGTCGATGGCCTCCGCGAGGTCGTCGATCACGGGCGCGGTAGCGTCGGCGAAGACCACGTCCAGGCCGTCGAGCCAGACGCCGAGCACGTCCCGCGGCGCACCGCCTCCGGTGAGGAGCGCGAGGTTCTCGCCGGCCGTGACCGTGCCGACGGCCTCCGACTCCTCGTCTCCGTCGCCCTCCCGCGCCGCGTCGCGCGCACCGTCGGAGGCGTCGAAGTCCGTGTCCTCGACCTCCACGAGGCCCGTGTCGACCGCGACCCGCCACGCCTCGCTCGCGTACGCGGCGCCGTCCTCGTCCGCCGCCAGGCCCAACGCCTCGGCGGCCGCGGCCAGCTGCCCGTCGATCAGCTCGCCTCCCGCGCCGACCCGGGTCTCCGGCCCCGCCCAGCGGGCGAGCCGCACGGCACGGGCGAGGAGGGGGGTGGCCAGGGCGTCCCGCGCCAGCTCCGCGTCCGTGTGCAGCTGAACGGGGGGCAGGGTGGGGCGGTCCGATGCCATGAAGGGTCTTCTCCTCGAAGCTAGGCGGGGGGTGGGGGCCCGGGTCGGTCAGAGACGGCCTTCAGGGTAGACGCAATTCCGACGAGGTCATCCGGTTCACGGATCCGTCAGCCTTCGTACACCCGTCGACCCTTGACAAGGGGGGCGCCCAGACAAGAGATTGACGCGCGTAGATCTATTGACCGATTCTCCAAGCAGCTCCGGAGTTCCTTGATGCCTTCCTCCATACCGAGATCCGCGGCCGTCGCCGCCGTCGTGTCCGCCGCGCTCGCCGCCGGGCTCCTCGCGGGCTCCTCCGCCTCGGCGGAGACCACTCCGACGACGGCCGCCGGCGTCCGCGTCCACGACGTCCAGGGCACCACGCGCGTCTCGCCGCTCGTCGGCAAGCAGGTCACCGGTGTCACGGGCGTCGTCACCGGCGTGCGCACCTACGGTTCGCGCGGGTTCTGGATCCAGGACCCGCAGGGTGACGGCAACCCGGCCACCAGTGAGGGCCTCTTCGTCTTCACCAGCTCCGTGCCCACCGTCGCGGTCGGCGACGCGGTCAGCGTGGACGGCACCGTCGGCGAGTACGTCCCCGGTGGCCTGAACTCGGGCAACCAGTCGATCACCCAGCTCTCCCGGCCGACGGTCACCGTGGTCTCCTCCGGCAACCCCGTCCCGGCCCCCGTGACGATCTCCGGCCGGTCCGTGCCGGACGCGTACGCCCCCGAGGGCGACCCGGCCGCCGGCGGCTCCGTCAACGGCCTCCCACTGCAGCCGAAGGCGTACGCCCTGGACTACTACGAGTCCCTGGAGGGCACCAACGTCCGCGTCGGCACCTCGCGGGTGGTCGGTGCCACCGACCCGTACTCCGAGCTGTGGATCACGGTGAAGCCCTGGGAGAACGACAACCGCCGCGGCGGCGCCGTCTACGGCTCGTACACCGCGCAGAACACCGGCCGGCTCCAGATCCAGTCGCTGACCCCGATCGCGGAGAAGCCCTTCCCGAAGGCGAACGTCGGCGACGTCCTCGCCGGATGGACCGAGGGCCCGCTGGACTTCAACCAGTTCGGCGGCTACACCCTGACCGCGCGCACCCTGGGCACGGTCGTGGACCGCCGGCTGCAGCGCGAGACCACGGACCGCCAGCACCGGAACGAGCTGGCCGTGGCGACGTACAACGTCGAGAACCTCGACCCGTCCGACCCGCAGGAGAAGTTCGACGCGCTGGCCGCGGCCGTGGTGGACAACCTGGCCTCGCCCGACATCCTCGCCCTGGAGGAGATCCAGGACGACAACGGCGCCACGAACGACGGCACGGTCACCGCCGGACAGACGCTGAAGAAGTTCACGGACGCGATCGCGGCGGCCGGTGGCCCGGCGTACGAGTGGCGCTCCGTCGACCCGGAGAACAACAAGGACGGCGGCGAGCCCGGCGGCAACATCCGTCAGGTCTTCCTCTTCAACCCGGAGCGGGTCTCCTTCACCGACCGCTCGGGCGGCGACGCGACGGCCGCGACCGGTGTCGTCCGCGGCGAGCGCGGCCGCGCCGCGCTGACCCTGTCCCCCGGGCGGATCGACCCGGCGAACACCGCGTGGGAGAACAGCCGCAAGCCGCTGGCGGGCGAGTTCACCTTCCGCGGCCGGACCGTCTTCGTGATCGCCAACCACTTCGGTTCGAAGGGCGGCGACGAGGGCCTGACCTCGCACCACCAGCCGCCGAACCGTTCCTCCGAGGCGAAGCGCCTGCTCCAGGCGCAGTCCGTGAACGCCTTCGTCAAGGACGTGCTCGCCATCGAGAAGCAGGCCGACGTGCTCGTGGTCGGCGACATCAACGACTTCGAGTTCTCCGAGACCACGAAGGCGCTGACGCACGGCGGGGCGCTCTACCCGGCCGTGAAGTCGCTGCCGCGCGGCGAGCGCTACTCGTACGTCTACCAGGGCAACAGCCAGGTCCTCGACCAGATCCTGACCAGCCCGGGGATCCGTCGCTTCGAGTACGACAGCGTGCACATCAACGCCGAGTTCGCCGACCAGAACAGCGACCACGACCCGCAGGTGCTGCGCTTCCGCCCGTAGCCGCACCGCAGCGCTCCGGACGCGCCGCGGCCCGCCGACCGTCTTCCGGTCGGCGGGCCGCGGCCGTGCGCGTGGCGCCGGGTGGCGTCAGTCCTTGACGTACGTGCTGCCGAGGATCGCGGCGTGTTCCAGGACGTCCTCCAGCGGGTCGTCGACCTGCCCGACGGAGATCAGGGAGACGTGCGGCCCGTTGTGCGAGTGGTGGTGCGTCTCGTCCGCCGTGGCGGACGTGGCGGGCACCAGCACCGCCGTGGCGGCCAGTACCCCGATCAGTCCGCCGACGGTGGGCCTCGTCCTCATGTCGACTCCTCGCCTTTTCTGCTCGTGTGACGCTGTGATCAGCGCCACCGTGCTAACGCAGAGTCACCCGCATCGGTCACGTCGGGTCAGTTGTGGCTGTGGAGCACGTCGTTCAGTCCGCCCCAGACCGCGTTGTTCGGGCGGGCCTCGACGGCGCCGGTCACCGAGTTGCGGCGGAAGAGGATGTTCGAGGCGCCGGACAGGTCGCGGGCCTTGACGACCTCGCCGTCGGGCATCGTGACGCGCGTGCCGGCGGTGACGTACAGACCGGCCTCGACCACGCACTCGTCGCCGAGGGCGATGCCGACGCCCGCCTCGGCGCCGATCAGGCATCGCTCGCCGATGGAGATGACGACGTTGCCGCCGCCGGAGAGCGTGCCCATGGTGGAGGCGCCACCGCCGATGTCGGAACCGTCGCCGACGACGACACCGGCGGAGATCCGGCCCTCGACCATCGAGGTGCCGAGGGTGCCGGCGTTGAAGTTGACGAAGCCCTCGTGCATGACGGTGGTGCCGGCGGCGAGGTGCGCGCCGAGCCGAACACGGTCGGCGTCGGCGATGCGGACACCGGCGGGGGCGACGTAGTCGGTCATCCGGGGGAACTTGTCGATCGAGGTCACCTGGAGGTGGAGGCCCTCGGCGCGCGCGTTGAGGCGGACCTTCTCGACGTCGTCGACGGCGACCGGGCCGAGCGAGGTCCAGGCGACGTTGGCGAGGACGCCGAAGACGCCGTCGAGGTTCTGGCCGTGCGGCTTGACCAGCCGGTGGCTGAGCAGGTGCAGGCGCAGGTACGCGTCGTGGGCGTCGAGCGGCTTGTCGTCGAGGGAGGCGATGACGGTGCGGACGGCGACCACCTCGACGCCCCGGCGGGCGTCCACGCCGATGGCCTTGGCGGCGCCTTCGCCGAGGGCGTCGACCGCGGCGTCGGGGGTGAGCCGCTCCGTGCCGGCGGGGCCGGGGGCCTCGGTCAGCTCGGGGGCGGGAAACCAGGTGTCGAGAACGGTGCCGTCACCGGCGAGGGTGGCGAGGCCGGCGGCGACGGCGCCGGTGGTGCGAGGAGCAGTGGTCATGCGGAAAACCTAACGGGCGGGCCCCCGCGCGGGCCAACCGGTCTCAGGTGTCGGTCGAGCCGTCCGGCGGATCCGACGAGGCCGCGACCGCCCGATTCGGCGGTTCCACCGGCACGGCCGCCGGCGCCGAGCGCGTCCCTTCCGCCCGGCCGCGCCCCGACGTCCGCCCCGGCGCCGGGGCGAGCACCCGTGCCAGCACCTCGCTCGCGTACGCCTCGTCGTACGCCCCGTCGGTCAGGAGCACCTGCAGACAGATGCCGTCCATGAGGGCGACCAGGGCGCGCGCCGTGACGGGGTCCGTGCGCCGGGACAGGGCGTCGGTGACGGCCTCGGTCCACTCGGCGGCGACCGGGCGGAGGACGGGGCGGCGGAGGGCGGCCAGGTACAGCTCGTACTCCAGCTCCACGCCCGTCCGTTCGCCGCCGAGCCAGCGGCCCATCAGCGCGGCCAGTTCGCGCGCGAGGTCGGCCTCGGGGTCGGCGAGCCCGGGGCTCTCGCGGACCGCCCGCCCGAAGCCTTCGTTGGCCTGGCGCAGGGCGGCGACGAGGAGTTCGTCGAGGGAGGAGAAGTGGTAGGTGGTGGAGCCGAGCGGTACGTCCGCCTCGGCGGCGACCGTGCGGTGGCTGAGTCCGGCGATGCCGCGCCGCCCGACGACGCGCAGGGCCGCGTCGACGATGCGCCGGCGCCGTTCGGGGTCGTGACGGCGGGCGCGGGCCATCAGTGCGCTCCGCCGAGGTTGAGGACGACCACGCCGACGACGATCAGCACGATGCCGGCGAGCTTGGCGAGGCTCAGCGACTCGTTCATGAAGAGGACGCCGATGGCGGCGACGGCCGCGGTGCCCACACCCGACCAGATCGCGTACGCCGTGCCGATCTCCAGCGTCTTGAGCGTCTGCGCGAGGAGGGCGAAGGCGAGGAGGTAGCCGCCGACGGTGAGGAGGGAGGGCCAGAGGCGGGAGAAACCCTCGCTGTACTTCATGGCCGTCGTTCCGACGATCTCCGCCGCGATCGCTCCGGCCAGCAGTCCGTATCCCATGTGTACGAGCGTACACATGGATAGGGACACCCGTACACATATATCCGTACGTCTGTACGCACGGCCTCCCGCTACGGTGTCCCGCATGACGCATCACTCGGGACCGTACGGCTACGGCTACCCTCCCCCACCGCCTCCGCCGAAGCCCGGCGTGATACCCCTCGTGCCGCTCAAGCTGAGCGAGATACTGACCGGCGCCTTCGCGACCCTCGGCCGCTACTGGAAGCAACTGCTCGGGGTGACGCTGGCGGCCTACGGCGCGGCGACGCTGGTCCTGGCCGCGGCGGTCGGGATCGCCTACGGGGTGGTCGGCGACCACCTGTCCGCCGTCCTCGACCTCTCGGGCGCCCGCGAACCGTCCTGGGACGACGTACGGCCCCTGCTGATCGCGGCCGTCTGCGTCTGGCTCGTCGCCATGATCGTGATGGTCGCCGCGAGCGGTCTGGTGTACGCGGCCTGCCCCGCCGTCCTCCAGGAGGCGGTGCTCGGGCGCCCCACCACCTTCGGCGCGGTCTGGCGACGCTCCTGGGCGAGCCTGCCGGCGGTCCTCGGCACGGTCTTCCTCACCATGCTGCTCATGCTGCTGCCCATGGCGCTCTTCGGCGCCGCCCTCGTCGGTCTGATCGTGGCGGCCGTCGCGACGGCGAACGAGTCCGGCTCGGCCTCCTGGGTGCTGCCGGTCCTCGGCCTGCTCGGCGCGCTGCTGCTGTTCCCGCTGACGGCCTGGCTCTGGGTGAAGCTGAGCCTGGCCCCGTCGGCGGCGGTCTTCGAGAAGCAGCGCGCGGTGGAGGCGATGCGCCGCTCTTGGCGCCTGGTGCACGGCTCCTGGTGGCGGATCTTCGGCGCCCTGCTGGTGGCGGGCCTCATCTCGGGGATGGCCGGCTCCTTCTTCCAGCTGTTCGCCCAGCTCTTCTCCAGCCCCATGACCTTCACCGCCGAGACGGCCCCGGAGTCGCCGGGCGAGGTCCTGGCGGAGATGGCTCCCTTCCTCGCGGCCTCACTGATCCTCTCGACGCTCGGCCAGATCGTCGTCTCGGTCTTCCCGCCGCTGGTCACCAGCCTCGTCTACGTCGACCAGCGCATCCGCAAGGAGAACCTGGCGCCGGTCCTCCTCCAGGCGGCGGGAAGCCCCGCGCCCGGCAGCTGAAAGCGCGGTCCGCGGCCCGGCCGGAGGCGGCTCCTCCGCCGCCGGCCGCCGACCGGACGCGTATGCGAGAACGGCCGTGGCCCCCCCGGCCCGGGCGGGGCCCGCCCGGGCACCGGTGTGCGGGGGGCGCGGCCCTCGTTGTAGCCCCGCCCGCGGCGCTGCGCCCCGCCCGCGGGCGGGATC
>NZ_JBIBHT010000005.1:105330-613724 GCF_042957155.1 Streptomyces sp. NPDC008121
TCTCGGGGGGGGGGGGGGGGGGGGGGGGGGGGGGGCCCCCCCCGGCGGGCCCCCCCCCCGGGCGGGGTCGGGGACCGGGCCGGGCCCCCCCGGGCGGGGGCCCCCCACGGCCGTTCACCGGATGTCCGGCGGAAGCGTCAGACGTTGAAGCCGAGCGCGCGCAGCTGCTCCCGGCCGTCGTCCGTGATCTTGTCGGGGCCCCACGGCGGCATCCAGACCCAGTTGATCTTGAGTTCGCTGGCGATGCCGTCGGTGGCGGCCTTCGCCTGGTCCTCGATCACATCGGTCAGCGGACACGCCGCCGACGTCAGGGTCATGTCCAGCGTGACGACGTTGGAGTCGTCCACGTGGATGCCGTAGATCAGGCCGAGGTTGACCACGTCGATGCCCAGCTCGGGGTCGACGACGTCGTACAGTGCCTCGCGGATCTCTTCCTCGGAGGCCGGCTTCATCGTGGCCTCGGCGTTCTCGGTCATGCCGACTTCCTCTCCGCGTCGCCCAGTGCCTGGGCGGTCGCGTCCTTCCACGCCATCCAGCTGAGCAGCGCGCACTTGACCCGGGCGGGGTACTTGGAGACCCCGGCGAACGCGACCGCGTCCTCCAGGATCTCCTCCATCGCGTCGTCCGGCTCGATCTGGCCCTTGGACTGCATCAGTTCCAGGAAGGTGCCCTGGATCCGCTGCGCCTCGGCCAGCTCCTTGCCGACGAGCAGTTCGTTGAGCACGGAGGCCGAGGCCTGGCTGATCGAACAGCCCTGGCCTTCGTACGACACGTCCTCGATCCGCGACCCGTCGTACTTCACCCGGAGCGTGATCTCGTCGCCGCACGTCGGGTTGACGTGGTGCACCTCGGCATCGCCGTCCCGAAGACCGCGCCCGTGCGGGTGCTTGTAGTGGTCCAGGATGACGTCCTGGTACATCGAATCCAGCTTCACGAGAATCCCCTAGCCGAAGAAGTTCCGTACGTGCTCCAGACCCTCGACCAAGGCGTCGACCTCGGCGGGGGTGGAGTACAGATAGAACGACGCCCGCGTGGTCGCAGGAATTCCGTACCGCAGGCAGACCGGCCGCGCGCAGTGGTGGCCGACCCGGACCGCGATGCCCTGTTCGTCCAGGACCTGGCCCACGTCGTGCGGGTGGATGTCCCCGAGCGTGAACGAGATCGCCGCGCCGCGGTCCTCGGCCGTGGTGGGGCCGATGATCCGCAGGTCCGGCACCTCCAGGAGGCGACGGACGGCGTACTCCGTGATCGCGTGCTCATGGCGCGCGATGTTCTCCATGCCGATCGCCGAGAGGTAGTCCACGGCCGCGCCGAGGCCGACGGCCTGGGCGATCGGGGGCGTACCCGCCTCGAACTTGTGCGGGGCCGGCGCGTACGTCGAGGAGTGCATCGACACGGTCTCGATCATCTCGCCGCCGCCGAGGAACGGAGGCAGGTCCTCCAGGAGCTCCTGCCGTCCCCACAGCACGCCGATGCCGGTCGGGCCGACCATCTTGTGGCCGGTGAAGGCCACGAAGTCGGCCTGCAGCGCCTGCACGTCGAGCACCATGTGCGGGGCGGCCTGCGAGGCGTCGATGCAGACCAGCGCACCGACCTCCTGCGCACGCCGGATGATCGTCTCCACCGGGTTGACCGTGCCCAGCAGGTTCGAGACCAGCGTGAACGAGACGATCTTGGTCTTCTCTGTGATGACCTCTTCGATGTTCGACAGGTCGAGGCGCCCGTCGTCGGTGAGGCCGAACCACTTCAGCTTCGCGCCCGTGCGCTGCGAGAGCAGCTGCCACGGCACGATGTTGGAGTGGTGCTCCATCTCCGTGATGGCGATCTCGGTCTCGTGGTCCACGCGGTAGGGCTCGTCGGCCCAGCCCAGCATGTTGGCCACGAGGTTGAGCGACTCGGAGGCGTTCTTGGTGAAGATCACCTCGTCGCGGCTCGGCGCGTTGATGAACGCCGCGACCTTGTCACGGGCGCCTTCGTACAGCGCCGTCGCCTCCTCGGCGACCGTGTAGACGCCGCGGTGGACATTGGCGTTGTGGCGCTCGTAGTAGGTGTTGAGCGCGTCGAGCACCTGGCGCGGCTTCTGCGAGGTCGCCGCGGAGTCCAGGTACACGATCTTCTTGCCGTCGTGGACCACGCGATCCAGGAGCGGGAAGTCCTTGCGGATCGCCTCGGTGTCGAGGAGGCCGGAGAGCCCCTGATGGGCAGAAGTCACGCGGATGCGCCACCCTTCACGTACTTGTCGTAGCCCTCGTTCTCCAGCTGGTCGGCCAGCTCGGCGCCACCGGACTCGGCGATGCGGCCGTTCGCGAAGACGTGCACGAAGTCGGGCTTGATGTAGCGGAGGATCCGCGTGTAGTGCGTGATCAGCAGCGTGCCGACCTCGCCGCTCTCGCGGACGCGGTTGACGCCCTCGGAGACGACGCGCAGGGCGTCGACGTCGAGGCCGGAGTCGGTCTCGTCGAGGATCGCGATCTTCGGCTTGAGGAGCTCCAGCTGGAGGATCTCGTGGCGCTTCTTCTCACCGCCGGAGAAGCCCTCGTTGACGTTGCGCTCGGCGAAGGCCGGGTCCATCTGGAGCTGCTCCATGGCGGACTTGACCTCCTTCACCCAGGTACGCAGCTTGGGGGCCTCGCCGCGGATGGCGGTGGCGGAGGTGCGCAGGAAGTTGGAGACCGAGACACCGGGGACCTCGACCGGGTACTGCATGGCCAGGAAGACGCCGGCGCGGGCGCGCTCGTCGACCGACATCTCCAGGACGTCCTCGCCGTCGAGGGTGACGGTGCCGCCGGTGACCGTGTACTTCGGGTGGCCGGCGAGCGAGTACGCCAGGGTCGACTTGCCGGAGCCGTTGGGGCCCATGACGGCGTGGGTCTCGCCCTGCTTGATGGTCAGGTCGACACCCTTGAGGATCTCCCGGGGGCCGTTCTCGGCCTCGACGGAGACGTGCAGGTCGTGGATTTCAAGCGTTGCCATGGGTGACTCAGGACTCCTGGGTGACGGAGACGAGCACATCGTCCCCTTCGATCTTTACGGGGTATACGGGGACGGGGCGCGTCGCGGGAAGGCCGGACGGCTTGCCGGTGCGGAGGTCGAAGCTGGAGCCGTGCAGCCAGCACTCGATGGCGCAGTCCTCGACCTCGCCCTCCGAGAGGGAGACGTTCGCGTGCGAGCAGATGTCGTTGATCGCGAACACCTCGCCCTCGGTCTGCACGACCGACACCGGCGTGCCGTCGACCTCGACCCGCTTGGGGGTGTCGCTCTCCAGCTCGCTCAGCGCGCAGACTCGGACGAAGGGCATCAGACGGATGCCTCCAGCTCGGCCTCGATCTTGGCGAGGAGGCGCTCCTGGACGTCCGGCAGACCGATCTGCTGGACCAGCTCCGCGAAGAAGCCGCGGACGACGAGGCGACGGGCCTCGATCTCCGGGATACCGCGGGACATCAGGTAGAAGAGCTGCTCGTCGTCGAAGCGGCCGGTGGCCGAGGCGTGACCGGCGCCGGCGATCTCGCCGGTCTCGATCTCCAGGTTCGGCACGGAGTCGACCCGGGCGCCGTCCGTGAGGACCAGGTTCCGGTTGAGCTCGTAGGTGTCGGTGCCCTCGGCCTTGGCCTGGATGAGGACGTCACCGATCCAGACGGCGTGCGCGTCCTGGCCCTGCAGCGCGCCCTTGTAGGCCACGTTGGAGGTGCAGTGCGGGGTGTTGTGGTCGACGAGGAGGCGGTGCTCCTGGTGCTGGCCGGCGTCGGTGAAGTAGAGGCCGAACAGCTCGGCCTCGCCGCCGGTGCCGGCGTACGCGACGCGCGGGTGGAGGCGGACCACGTCGCCGCCGAAGGTGACGATGACCGACTTGAAGCTCGCGTCGCGGCCGACCAGGGCGTTGTGCTGGGCGACGTGGACGGCCTTCTCGTCCCAGTCCTGGACGGAGACCACGGTGAGCTTGGCGCCGTCGCCGAGGAGGTAGTCGACGTTGGCGGCGAGCACCGCGTCGCCGCTGTGGTCGATGACCACGACGGCCTCGGCGAACGCGCCGAGCTCGATCACCTGGTGGCCGAAGGCGACGCCGCCCTGGCCGTGCACGGCGATCCGGATGGGCTCGGTGAGGACGGTCTCCTTGGCGACCGAGACGACCGAGGCCTTCTCGAAGGAGGAGTACGCCTGGGCGGCGACCCGGTCGACGGGCATGCCCGCCTTGCCGAGCCGCGCGTCGTCGCGGCCGACGGTCTCCACGGTGACGCCCTCGGGGGCCTCGATCTCGACCTTGACGCCCTCGCCGGTGGCGACGGCGGTGCCGTCGTGCAGACCGCGCAGGCGCTCCAGCGGGGTGAAGCGCCACTCCTCCTCGCGCCCGTGCGGGACGGGGAAGTCCGCGACGTCGAAGGACGGGGGCGCGCTCATGCGCGTGGCGACGGTGGACTCGGCGGCCACCGCGATCGAGCCGGCGGTGGTGGAGCCCGCCGGGATGTTCTGAGCCTCAGCCATGGCTGTCGTCTTGCTCTCTTCCTACGTTTCGATCCTCGGCCCGCCCGTGTGGGGCGGGCCGCTAGCTGGTGGCGGGGCGTCGACGCGTCAGCCGACGGACCCTTCCATCTGCAGCTCGATCAGCCGGTTCAGCTCGAGCGCGTACTCCATGGGGAGCTCCTTGGCGATCGGCTCGACGAAGCCGCGCACGATCATCGCCATGGCCTCGAACTCGGTCATGCCGCGGCTCATCAGGTAGAAGAGCTGGTCCTCGGAGACCTTGGAGACGGTGGCCTCGTGGCCCATGGAGACGTCGTCCTCGCGGA
Organism: Streptomyces sp. NPDC008121; assembly: GCF_042957155.1. Taxonomy (NCBI): domain Bacteria; kingdom Bacillati; phylum Actinomycetota; class Actinomycetes; order Kitasatosporales; family Streptomycetaceae; genus Streptomyces; species Streptomyces sp. NPDC008121. The sequence goes on from NZ_JBIBHT010000005.1 coordinate 110,115, forward strand.
CGTCCACGTAGGGGTACGTGTCCGAGCGGGAGATCGTGTCGACGAGCAGCGCGTCGCACAGGACGTTCGACTTGGAGCCGGGGGCGCCTTCGCCGATCTCGATGAGACCGCGGTAGGAGGTGCGGCCGCCGCCTCGCGCCACCGACTTGGAGACGATGTTGGAGGAGGTGTTCGGTGCCATGTGGACCATCTTGGCGCCGGCGTCCTGGTGCTGGCCCTCGCCCGCGAAGGCGATGGAGAGGGTCTCGCCCTTGGCGTGCTCGCCCATCAGGTAGACGGCCGGGTACTTCATGGTGACCTTGGAGCCGATGTTGCCGTCGACCCACTCCATGGTCGCGCCCTCGTAGGCCACGGCGCGCTTGGTGACCAGGTTGTAGACGTTGTTCGACCAGTTCTGGATCGTCGTGTAGCGGCAGCGGCCGCCCTTCTTCACGATGATCTCGACGACCGCGGAGTGCAGCGAGTCGGAGGAGTAGATCGGGGCGGTGCAGCCCTCGACGTAGTGGACGTAGGCGTCCTCGTCGACGATGATCAGCGTCCGCTCGAACTGACCCATGTTCTCCGTGTTGATACGGAAGTAGGCCTGGAGCGGGATCTCGACCTGCACGCCCTTCGGCACGTAGATGAACGATCCGCCGGACCACACGGCCGTGTTCAGCGAGGCGAACTTGTTGTCGCCGACCGGGATGACCGTGCCGAAGTACTCGCGGAAGAGCTCCTCGTGCTCCTTCAGCGCGGTGTCGGTGTCGACGAAGATGACGCCCTGCTCCTCCAGGTCCTCACGGATCTGGTGGTAGACGACCTCGGACTCGTACTGGGCCGCGACACCGGCGACGAGGCGCTGCTTCTCCGCCTCCGGGATGCCGAGCTTGTCGTACGTGTTCTTGATGTCCTCGGGCAGTTCCTCCCAGGAAGCGGCCTGCTTCTCGGTGGAGCGCACGAAGTACTTGATGTTGTCGAAGTCGATGCCCGACAGGTCGGAGCCCCAGCTCGGCATGGGCTTCTTGTCGAAGAGGCGCAGACCCTTCAGCCGCAGCTTCAGCATCCACTCCGGCTCGTTCTTCTTCTCGGAGATGTCGCGGACGACGGCCTCGGAGAGACCGCGCTTGGCGGTGGCACCGGCCGCGTCCGAGTCGGCCCAGCCGTACTCGTACCGACCCAGGCCCTCGAGCTCGGGGTGGCTGATCTCGGTGGTCATGCGGGGTTCCTCCCGGCCGTACTTGCGGATGCTGATGATGGGGTGGTCTGTGGGGTGCTGTGCGGGATGAACGTGGTGCAGACGCCGTCGCCGTGGGCGATGGTGGCCAGGCGCTGGACGTGCGTTCCCAAGAGGCGGGAGAAGATCTCCGTCTCCGCCTCGCACAGCTGGGGGTACTGCTCGGCGACGTGGGCGACCGGGCAGTGGTGCTGGCAGAGCTGCTCGCCGACCGGCGCGTTCCGCGCAGTGGCAGCGTACCCGTCGGCGCTCAGCGCCTTGGCCAGAGCCTCGGTGCGCTGCGCCGGCTCCGCCGACTCGACGGCCTCGCGGTACGTCTCCGCCTGGGCCTCCAGCCGGTCGCGGGCGAAGGCGGCCACGGCCGCCTCGCCCCCGGCGTTCTTCTCGATCCACCGTAGGGCGTCCACGGCCAGCGCGTCGTACGACTGGTCGAAGGCGTCCCGGCCGCAGTCGGTCAGCGCGAAGACCTTCGCGGGGCGGCCGCGGGTGCGGGCCCCGTAGACGCGCTTCTCGCGGGCCTCGACGACGTTCTCGGCGACGAGCGAGTCGAGATGGCGGCGCACGGCCGCCTGGGTGAGGCGCAGGCGCTGCGCGAGGTCGGCGACCGTCGAGGGCCCGTGGTCCAGGATGGACCGCGCGATCCGGTTGCGAGTCGATCGCTCACCGGTCGCGAGTTCCTCCAGGGGAGCCTCTCCGACGTTTTTCACAACGCCATTGTTGCGTAATTCCTTCGCGAGTGACAAGCGACGCGGATCAAGGGGACGGTGCCGTGCATCACGCAGGTAAGGCTTACCTGACCTGCGAAAATGATCTCCAGAAGGGCCGGCGGCCGCGCCCCGGGAGGGCGCGGCCACCGTCGTTCGCTGCGGCCTCAGCGGCCCTGGGCGGCCCCTTCGGTGCCCCCGTGACCTCGCACGATCACCTTCACCGGGATGTCGATCACGGGCCGGCGCCCGCTCTCCGAACGGACCCGCACGGTGCCTCGCAGCACGGTGCCGGGGGCGGCGCCGGTCGTGTCGACGGTGACCGTGACGGCCGCCCGGTCGTAGGGCTCCTGTCCGGCACCTTCCAGGCCGCCGGAGGCCGGGGAGACGGTGAGCCAGCCCTGCCCGTCCTTCTCGGCCGCCGTGTACGCCGTGGGGATGCCGCCCTCGTTGATCAGGGTGAGCGTCCGGGCGCGTCGCGAGTCCGCCGGGGCCTCGACCGTCAGGGACCGCGTGTCGGCGGTGACGCGGCCGGTGCCCAGCTCGCCGTCGACCAGACGGACGCTGCCGGGCACGGCGGTGACCGGGATCCGGTCGCCCCCGTAGGACGGCGCGTCGAGGACGACGTCGTAGTCCTGCCAGGACGCCGGCACCTGGAACAGATAGGCCCCGTCGGCGCCGGTGGAGCCGGACGGCCCCACGCCCCCGCTGAGGGCCGCGACCCGGGCGCCGGCGACCGGGAGCAGGTCGTTGGCGTCGGTGACCCGGCCGAGGATCACGGCGGTCCTCGTCTGGCGGAGGGCGATCACCGTCCCGTCGCGCAGGGTGCCCTCGTCCCGCGAGTAGATCAGGGCGCCCTCCCCGGTGTGGCTCTCGGCGCCGATCGTGGCGGACGAGCCGTTCTCCCGTCCGGTCCCGGAGAGGTCCCGGTAGTGCAGGGCGGCGGTGCCGTCCTCGCCGATCACGGCGGCGAAGGAGATCCGCTCGCCGTGTGACGGGCCGGCGATCCGCACGTTCCGCCATTCGACGACGATCCGCCGGTGCGGGGCGGTGCCGGTGGCGGCCCAGTAGACGCCCGACCGGCCGTCGACGGCGAGGTCGTCCCCGAAGGCGTGGAGCGTGCCGTCGGCCGACCCTCCTCCGGGCGGTGCGAAGGAGAGCGTGCCGTCGACGGAGGCGGTCAGCGAGCGGTACGCGCGGCCGTAGAAGGGCACGGGGAACGGCAGCGCGAAGGACGCCGTGCCGGAGGCGCGGTCGGTGAGGCGGAGCCGTTCGGTCCCGGCCGGGAACTCGGCGGCGGTCGTGACCGAGCAGGCGGTGCCGAAGGTGTCGGTACGGGGCGCCAGCGCGACGTCCTCGGCGCCGCCGGTCGCGCCGACCTCGACCGCGACGGTCGCGGGAGAGGCGCAGCGGTGCGCGGGGGCGACAGCTAGCTCATATGCTCCGGCGGCCGGAAGGCGCAGGGTGTAGCGGCCGTCGGCGCCGGTGGTCGCGGTGGCGCCGGACGGGGAGGCGGTGACGACGGCGCCCGCCTCGGCGCCGGTGGCGCCGGTCACGAGACCGGTCAGGTCGATCGTGGCGGTGTCGGCCTGCGCGGGGGCGGCGGCCAGCGCCAGGGGGAGCACGAGGGCGGCGGTGGTGAGCGCGGCGAGGGTTCGCCACCGGTCACGGCGGTGCGATCGGGCCAGACGCACGGACTCTCCTTCACGAAAGGTGCGACATCTGTTCGCACGAACACCTGATCGTGAAGGAGGAGCGTGCTCGACGGCACGGCTTTCGCCCCATGTTTTCGGCCATTCCCGCGCCGCCGCGGCGGCCGGTTCTCCCCGCCGACCGGAGCGACCGGACGGCTCTCTAGACTTCCGGGCATGAAGAACGAGTCCGTCGTCCAGGTCCGGGGCCTGGTCAAGCGGTACGGGAACAAGACCGCCGTCGACGGCCTCGACCTCGACGTCCGGGCGGGCACCGTGACCGCCGTCCTGGGCCCGAACGGGGCCGGGAAGACCACCACCGTCGAGAGCTGCGAGGGCTACCGCAGGCCCGACGCCGGCACCGTCCGCGTGCTCGGCCTCGACCCGGTCGCCGACGCGGCCGCGCTCCGCCCCCGGATCGGCGTGATGCTCCAGTCGGGCGGCGTCTACTCCGGCGCCCGCGCCGACGAGATGCTCCGCCACATGGCCAGGCTGCACGCCCACCCCCTGGACGTGGACGCCCTGATCGAGCGCCTCGGGCTCGGCTCCTGCGGCCGGACCACCTACCGCCGGCTCTCCGGCGGCCAGCAGCAGCGCCTCGCGCTCGCCCTGGCCGTCGTCGGCCGCCCCGAGCTGGTCTTCCTCGACGAGCCGACCGCCGGACTCGACCCCCAGGCCCGCCACGCCACCTGGGAGCTGGTGCGCGAGCTGCGCGCCGACGGCGCCACGGTCGTCCTGACCACCCACTTCATGAACGAGGCCGAGACCCTCGCCGACGACGTCGCCATCATCGACGCCGGCAAGGTCGCGGCCCAGGGCAGCCCCGAGGAGCTGTGCCGGGGCGGCGCCGAGAACACCCTGCGCTTCACCGGCCGCCCGGGCCTGGACCTCGGCTCGCTGCTCAAGGCCCTGCCCGACGGCTCGGCCGCCGCCGAGCCGGTCCCGGGGACGTACCGGATCAGCGGCGAGGTGGGCCCCCAACTGCTCGCCACCGTCACCACCTGGTGCGCCCGGCACGGCGTCATGCCGGAGGGCATCTCGGTGGAGCGCCACACGCTCGAGGACGTCTTCCTCGAACTGACCGGCAAGGAGCTGCGCGGATGAGCACCGGTAAGGACACGGGCACGGGCACCTTCACGCCGAGGCCCGGCGCGGCCCCGGTCGGCCGGATGATCGCGGCGCAGACGGCGCTGGAGACCCGGATGCTGCTGCGCAACGGCGAGCAGCTGCTGCTGACGGTGATCATCCCCTCGCTGCTGCTGGTGCTCTTCTCCACGGTCGACATCGTCGACACGGGCGCCACCGAGGCCGTCGACTTCCTCGCGCCGGGCGTCCTGGCGCTGGCCGTGATGTCCACCGCCTTCACCGGCCAGGCGATCGCGACCGGCTTCGAGCGCCGGTACGGCGTGCTCAAGCGGCTCGGGGCCTCCCCGCTCCCCCGCTGGGCGCTGATGACCGCCAAGACGCTCTCGGTGCTGCTCACCGAGATCCTCCAGATCGCGCTCCTGACGGCGATCGCACTGGGCCTCGGCTGGTCCCCTCAGGGCAACCCCCTCGCCGTGGCCCTGCTGCTCCTCCTCGGCACGGCCGCCTTCTCGGGTCTCGGCCTGCTGATGGCCGGAACGCTGAAGGCGGAGGCGACCCTGGCCGCGGCCAACCTGGTCTTCCTGCTGCTGCTGGTGGGCGGCGGGGTGATCGTGCCGCTGGAGAAGTTCCCCGACGCGGCCCGCTCGGTCCTGGAGCTGCTGCCGATCTCGGCGCTCTCCGACGGCCTGCGGGACGTGCTCCAGGGCGGCGCCCCGATGCCGTGGGGACAGGCGCTGACGCTCACCGTGTGGGCGGTCCTCGGGCTCGGCGCGGCGGCGAGGTTTTTCCGCTGGGAGTAGCCGGAGGGTGACGTTCCGGGGTGACTTCACCCGTAACGCACCCCTCGTGAACGCGTGCACAAGCCCCGTCTACGATAGGGCCCGTGTTGACCCCCCTCGCCCACATCGCCAGGCGCTGGACCCCGTCCCCCCGGACCCTCCGGCGCGCCGCGCTCTCCGCCGTCGTGATGAGCGTCCTCATCATCGTCACGGGCGGCGCCGTCCGGCTGACCGGCTCCGGCCTCGGCTGCGACACGTGGCCCAAGTGCACCGACGACAGCCTCATCGTGACGCCCGAGCAGGGCTACCGCGGGGTGATCGAGTTCGGCAACCGCATGCTGACGTACGTCCTGTCGGCCGCCGTCGGCTGGGCCATCATCGCCGCGCGGTCCACCAAGCCGTGGCGGCGCGGGCTGACCCGGCTCGGGTGGGCGCAGTTCTGGATCGTCGCGAGCAACGCGGTCCTGGGCGGCATCACCGTGTGGATGGGGCTCAACCCGTGGACCGTCGCCGGTCACTTCATCGCCGCCAACGCGCTCCTGACCGTCGCCGTGATCACCTGGCACCGCACCGGCGAGGGCGACACGCCGCCCCGGCCGCGCGTCCCCGGCCCGGTGCGCAAGCTCTCCTGGGCGATCATCGCGACCTCGGTCCTCCTCATCGTGCTCGGCACGGGCGTCACGGGCTCGGGCAAGCACGCGGGTGACAGCAGTGACGTCCCGCGCATGCCGTGGGACTGGACCGCCGCCGCCCATCTGCACGCCATCGGCGCCTGGCTGGTCTGCGCCCTCGCCCTCGCGATGTGGCTGGTGCTGCGGGTGGTCGACGCCCCCGACGACATCCGTGCGCGCGCCCGCGCCCTGCTGATCGTGCTGCTCGCCCAGGGCGGGATCGGCTATCTCCAGTACTTCACCGGCGTCCCCGAGGTCCTGGTCGGCGCGCACATGCTCGGCTCCGCGCTGATGTGGATCGCGGTCCTGCGCCTGGCCCTGAGCCTGCGCGAGCGCCCGCTGACCGGCCCGGAGACCCCGGCCAGGACCGACGCGGCACTCACCGCCGTGTAAGCCCGGCTCGCCGTTCACCGCAGGGCGAGGCGCGAGAGCCCGGCGCCGGGGCCCGGCCGCACGGCCGGCACCGCGTCCAGGCGGTAGACGCGCCGCGCGTTGCCCGCCGCGATCATCGTGGCGACCCGCTGCGCGTCCGTACGGGACCAGGAGCCGTCGCCGACCCACTCGCCGAGCACGCGCGCGAGCGCCGCCCGGAAGACGCTCGCGGCGACCACGTGGAGTTCGGGCAGGGCCCGCGCGCCGCTGGAGAAGAGGAGCTTGCCGAAGGGCGCCAGCTCCAGGAGTTCGGCGAGGACGGCGGCCGCCCGCGCCCCGGTCCGGGTGACGACCGGCCCGAGGTCGGCGTACACGTGCGGGAAGGCCCGGCTGAGCCGCGCCGCCTGACGGTGGTACGGATAGCCGTCCAGCAGCACCAGGTCGGCGCCGAGGCCGCTGGTGGCGGTCGCGAAGCCGGCGAGTCCTGCCGGGTCCTCGCCCCCCACGTGCAGCTGGAGCGGGCGTCCGGCGCCGATGGCGATCCAGAGCAGATGGCGCAGCAGCACCGGGTCGGTCAGCCGGCCCCCGGCCCCGCGCCGGGCCAGCCAGCGGCCCGCCGCCCCGCGCACCTCGCCGGGCCCGGGCGGGTCGGGGACGTGCGCGAGCCCCCCGCGGACAGCGTCGGCCGAGCTGAAGGCGACGGCGGTCGCCGCGGCGCCGTGCACCGCCTCCGCGAGGTTGGCGAGGAGCGCGTCGACGGTCCCGGAGGTGTCGGCGACCTGTTCGGCCAGCGGCTCCAGCCGGACGACCTCATGGGCGTCGGCGTCGCCCGCGGCGGCGATCTCGGCGGGCCCCGTCAGATCCGCCGGCCGCCCGGTGTCCACCAGATAGGTGGTGATGCCGGAGGCGCGCAGCAGCCGCCGGCCGGTCTCCAGGACACCCAGTTCGCGGCGGCGGGCCAGATAGCGGGCCGGCGTGCAGTGGGGCTCCAGGCCGAGCAGGGGCGGGCACCAGCGGCGTACCGCGAAGCCGGTCTGGGTGTCGAAGAAGGTGGTGCCGGGCGCGGCGGTGCCCAGCTGGGCCTCGAAGGTGCCGAGGCCGAGCTCCGTGCGGAGCACGCCGTGGCAGTGCTGGTCCACCAGGCTCGGAGTCTCGATCATGCGGGGGCTCCCTGTGTGGACGTGCTTCCACACGTCCTAACGGGTGAGCCCCGCGCGAGGTTGTTGCCTCCGTGACAGGTGAGCGAAGCCGCTCACCTGTTGGACGGGCCGCCGATCTGGATGCCCGCCATCCGGGTCCACTCGTAGGGGCCGGTCACGACCTTGGCGGCGAACTCGCCGTCGAACTCGTCGTGGAGGGTCAGTCCGGCCTTCTCGGCGGCCTGCTGGGCGACGGGGTACGAGGGCGCCACGAGGTCCCCCCAGCCGCCGTCCTCGCCGACGAGGACGATCCGGGTGCCGGTCTGGCCGATGTAGGCCAGCTGCCCCTCGGCGCCGCCGTGCTTCTCGGAGAACGCCCGGATCTGCTTGGCGAGCTTGGCCGCCTTGCGCTCTGCCTGCTTGGTGTCTGCCATGTGCAGGATGCTACCGAGGGGTAGATCCAGTGGCGACGGCCGGGGCGTGTGGGGTGTCCCACGCGCCCCGGCCGTCCGCACGAGCCTGGAGGTTCCGGTTCCGCTACCGCAGGAAGGGGTCCACCGCGACCGCCACGAAGAGCAGCGAGACATAGGTGATCGACCAGTGGAAGAGGCGCATCTCCTTGAGCTTCGCGCCGGTCGCGCCCGACTTGGCGCGGTTCAGGAGACCGTGCGCCTCCCAGAGCCACCAGCCACCGGTGAGCAGCGCCACCGACGTGTAGAACCAGCCGGTGTAGCCGAGCGGCGTCAGCAGCAGCGAGACGGCGACCATGACCCAGCTGTAGGCGACGATCTGCCTGGCGACGACCTTGTTGGACGCGAGGACCGGCAGCATCGGCACGCCCGCGCGGGCGTAGTCGTCCTTCACCTTCATCGACAGCGGCCAGTAGTGCGGCGGCGTCCAGAAGAAGATGACGAGGAAGAGGATGACCGCGGCCCAGGACATCGAGTCGGTGACGGCCGACCAGCCGATGAGCACCGGCAGACAGCCGGCGATGCCGCCCCAGACGATGTTCTGCGCGGTGCGGCGCTTGAGGATCATCGTGTAGACGACGACGTAGAAGAGGAGCGCGCCGAGCGAGAGGGCGGCGGAGAGCCAGTTGACCAGGAGGCCGAACCAGAGGGTGGAGACGACGGCGAGGGTGAGGCCGAAGACCAGGCCCTCGCGCGGCGAGACCATGCCGGTGACCAGCGGGCGCTGCGAGGTGCGGTCCATCAGCGCGTCGATGTCGCGGTCGATGTACATGTTCAGCGCGTTGGCGCCGCCCGCCGACAGATAGCCGCCGAAGCAGGTGGCGAGCACCAGCCACAGGTCGGGCACGCCCTGCTCGGCGAGGAACATCACCGGGACGGTGGTGATGAGCAGCAGCTCGATGATCCGCGGCTTGGTCAGCGCCACGAACGCCTTGACGCGGGCCCCGAACGGCCGATGGCCCCCCGGGCTGGGAGTCAAGACGACCCCTGCGGGTCGGGACTCGACGGCCGTCACGCACACCCCTGACAGAGAATTTCCCAGCAAGCTCCCCAGTGAAGACGGGGTGAAGACTTGCGCGTACCACGCCACTCTAGACGTTGCCCATACGCCGATCTTCTCCGGGGTGGGCTCGTGTTGAGGGGGCTCGTTCCGGGGCGTTCCGGCGCTGCGTCCCACGGATCGGACGTCCCTCGGGAGGCGAAGTGACAGAGTCGCCCTCAGTCTTGAAGTGTCCGCTCATTTGAGGGACATGCACTCGAAAAGATGGACGTTGTGTCGGGGGTAGGCTCGACAACGCCGGTACACCCTCAGTCACCGGCTTATGCAGACATGTGGAGAGGAGCCCTGACTCAGGGTGAGCACTAAGCCGACCACCACAGACCTCGAGTGGACCGAATTGGACCAGCGGGCCGTGGACACCGCCCGCATCCTGGCCGCGGACGCCGTACAGAAGGTCGGCAACGGCCATCCTGGTACGGCCATGAGCCTGGCCCCCGTCGCGTACACGCTCTTCCAGCGGGTGATGCGCCACGATCCGGCGGACCCGGAGTGGGTGGGCCGCGACCGGTTCGTGCTGTCCGCCGGGCACTCGTCCCTGACCCTCTACACCCAGCTGTACCTGGGCGGTTTCGGTCTCGAGCTGGACGACCTGAAGGCGTTCCGCACCTGGGGCTCGAAGACTCCGGGCCACCCGGAGTACGGCCACACCCGGGGCGTGGAGACGACGACCGGCCCGCTGGGCCAGGGTGTCGCCAACGCCGTGGGCATGGCGATGGCCGCCCGCTACGAGCGCGGCCTGTTCGACCCGGAGGCGGCCCCCGGCACCTCCCCCTTCGACCACCACGTGTACGTCGTCGCGGGTGACGGCTGCCTCCAGGAGGGCATCTCCGCCGAGGCGTCCTCGATGGCCGGTCACCAGAAGCTCGGCAATCTGATCCTGCTGTGGGACGACAACCACATCTCGATCGAGGGCGACACCGAGACGGCCGTGTCCGAGGACACGATGAAGCGGTACGAGGCCTACGGCTGGCACGTCCAGCGCGTCGAGCCGAAGGCCGACGGCGACCTGGACCCGGCCGGCCTCTACGCCGCCATCAAGGCCGCCGAGGCCGAGACCGAGCGCCCGTCGTTCATCGCGATGCGCTCGATCATCGCCTGGCCGGCCCCGAACGCGCAGAACACCGAGGCCGCGCACGGCTCGGCGCTGGGCGACGAGGAGGTCGCGGCCACCAAGCGCGTCCTCGGCTTCGACCCGCAGCAGAGCTTCGAGGTCTCCGACGCCGTCATCGGCCACACGCGCGCGCTCGGCGACCGCGGCCGCGAGGCCCGGGGCGCCTGGGAGAAGTCGCTCGCCGAGTGGCGTACGGCCAACCCCGAGCGGGCCGCCCTGTTCGACCGGATGCAGGCCAACGAGCTGCCCGAGGGCTGGGAGTCGAAGCTCCCGGTGTTCGAGGCCGGCAAGGGCGTGGCCACCCGTGCCGCCTCCGGCAAGGTCCTGCAGGCGCTCGGCGCGGTGATCCCGGAGCTGTGGGGCGGCTCGGCCGACCTCGCGGGTTCGAACAACACCACGATCGACAAGACCTCCTCGTTCCTGCCCGAGGGCAACCCGCTGCCGGAGGCCGACCCGTACGGCCGCACGATCCACTTCGGCATCCGCGAGCACTCCATGGCCGCGGAGATGAACGGCATCGCGCTGCACGGCAACACGCGGATCTACGGCGGCACCTTCCTGGTGTTCTCCGACTACATGCGCAACGCCGTGCGCCTGTCCGCGCTGATGCACCTGCCGGTGACGTACGTGTGGACGCATGACTCGATCGGTCTGGGCGAGGACGGCCCGACGCACCAGCCGGTGGAGCACCTGGCCTCGCTGCGCGCCATCCCGGGTCTGAACGTCGTGCGCCCGGCGGACGCCAACGAGACCGCGATCGCCTGGCGGGAGATCGTCAAGCGGCACACCCGCGAGTTCGGCAAGGGCGCCCCGCACGGTCTGGCGCTGACCCGCCAAGGCGTGCCGACGTACGCGCCGAACGAGGACACCGCCAAGGGCGGGTACGTGCTCTTCGAGGCCGAAGGGCCCTCCGGGCAGAACACAGAGCCGCAGGTCGTGCTGATCGCCACCGGCTCCGAGGTGCACCTGGCCGTCGAGGCCCGCGAGCAGCTCCAGGCCGAGGGCGTGCCGACCCGAGTGGTCTCGATGCCCTCGGTGGAGTGGTTCGAGGAGCAGGACCAGGGGTACAAGGACGCCGTTCTGCCGCCGTCGGTCAGGGCCCGGGTGGCCGTCGAGGCCGGCATCGGTCTCACCTGGCACAAGTACGTCGGTGACGCAGGCCGGATCGTCTCGCTGGAGCACTTCGGTGCGTCGGCGGACGCCAAGGTCCTCTTCCGCGAGTTCGGGTTCACCCCCGAGGCCGTCGCCGCCGCGGCGCGGGAATCTCTCGCCGCCGCCTCGCGCTGACGCCCATACGTACGACTAATGGAGATGCAACTCTCATGACAGACGCTCTCAAGCGCCTCTCCGACGAAGGCGTCGCGATCTGGCTGGACGACCTCTCGCGTCAGCGGATCACGTCCGGCAACCTGGCCGAGCTGATCGACCAGCAGCACGTGGTCGGTGTCACCACCAACCCGTCGATCTTCCAGAAGGCCATCTCGGAGGGTCACGGCTACGACCAGCAGCTGACCGACCTCGCCGCGCGCCGGGTCACCGTCGAAGAGGCCATCCGCATGATCACGACGGCGGACGTGCGTGACGCCGCCGACATCCTGCGTCCGGTCTTCGACGCGACCGACGGCCAGGACGGCCGGGTCTCCATCGAGGTGGACCCGCGGCTGGCCCACAACACGACGGCCACCGTCGCCGAGGCCAAGCAGCTGGCCTGGCTGGTCGACCGGCCCAACACGCTCATCAAGATCCCGGCCACCGAGGCGGGTCTGCCGGCGATCACCGAGGTCATCGGCCTCGGCATCAGCGTCAACGTGACGCTGATCTTCTCGCTGGAGCGCTACCGCAAGGTCATGGACGCCTACCTGGCCGGTCTGGAGAAGGCCAAGGAGCGCGGCCTGGACCTGTCCAAGATCCACTCGGTGGCGTCCTTCTTCGTGTCCCGCGTGGACACGGAGATCGACAAGCGCCTGGACTCGGTCGGCACGGACGAGGCCAAGGCTCTGAAGGGCAAGGCGGCCCTCGCGAACGCCCGTCTCGCGTACGAGGCGTACGAAGAGGTCTTCTCATCTGAGCGCTGGGCGGCGCTGGACAAGGCGCAGGGCAACAAGCAGCGTCCGCTGTGGGCGTCGACCGGCGTGAAGGACCCGGCGTACAAGGACACCCTGTACGTGGTGGACCTGGTCGCCCCCGGCACCGTCAACACCATGCCCGAGGCGACCCTGGAGGCGACCGCCGACCACGGCGAGGTCTCCGGTGACACCGTGCGGGGCACCTACCAGCAGGCGCGCGCCGAGCTGGACGCCGTCGCGAAGCTCGGCATCTCGTACGACGACGTCGTGCAGCTGCTGGAGGACGAGGGCGTCGAGAAGTTCGAGGCGGCCTGGAACGACCTGCTCAAGTCGACCGAGGCGGAGCTCCAGCGCCTCGCACCTTCGGAGGCGTAACCACCTTGAGCGCTGTCCACGGAGCCAACCCGCTCCGTGACGCCGCAGACCGACGGCTCCCGCGCATCGCGGGGCCGTCGGGTCTGGTGATCTTCGGCGTCACGGGCGATTTGTCCCGGAAAAAGCTGATGCCCGCCGTCTATGACCTGGCCAACCGCGGCCTGCTGCCGCCGGGCTTCGCGCTCATCGGCTTCGCCCGCCGCGAGTGGCAGGACGAGGACTTCGCACAGGAGGTCCACGACGCCGTCGAGCAGCACGCCCGCACCCCGTTCCGCGAGGAGGTGTGGCAGCAGCTGATCCAGGGGATGCGCTTCGTCCAGGGAGACTTCGACGACGACGACGCCTTCGAGCAGCTGAAGTCCACCATCGAGGAGCTGGACAAGGCGCAGGGCACCGGCGGCAACTTCGCCTTCTACCTCTCCGTGCCGCCGAAGTTCTTCCCCAAGGTCGTCCAGCAGCTGAAGAAGCACGGCCTGGCCGACCAGAAGAACGGCTCCTGGCGCCGCGCGGTCATCGAGAAGCCCTTCGGCCACGACCTCGCCTCCGCCAAGGAGCTGAACGAGGTCGTCCACGAGGTCTTCCCGCCCAACGAGGTCTTCCGGATCGACCACTACCTCGGCAAGGAGACCGTCCAGAACATCCTGGCGCTCCGCTTCGCCAACACCCTCTTCGAGCCGATCTGGAACCGGTCGTACGTCGACCACGTGCAGATCACCATGGCCGAGGACATCGGCATCGGCGGCCGGGCCGGCTACTACGACGGCATCGGCGCCGCCCGGGACGTCATCCAGAACCACCTCCTCCAGCTGCTCGCGCTGACCGCGATGGAGGAGCCCGCCTCCTTCGACGCGGACGCGCTCGCGGCCGAGAAGACCAAGGTGCTCGGCGCGGTCAAGCTGCCCAAGGACCTGGGCGCCTCGACCGTGCGCGGCCAGTACGCCGCCGGATGGCAGGGCGGCGCCAAGGCCGTCGGCTATCTGCAGGAGGACGGGATCGACCCCAAGTCGAAGACCGACACCTTCGCCGCGGTCAAGCTGGAGATCGACAACCGCCGCTGGGCGGGCGTCCCCTTCTACCTCCGTACCGGCAAGCGGCTCGGCCGCCGCGTCACCGAGATCGCGGTCGTCTTCCAGCGCGCCCCGCACTCCCCCTTCGACTCCACCGCGACGGAGGAGCTGGGCCAGAACGCCCTGGTCATCCGGGTGCAGCCGGACGAGGGCGTGACGATGCGCTTCGGCTCCAAGGTGCCCGGCACCTCGATGGAGGTCCGGGACGTGTCGATGGACTTCGCCTACGGCGAGTCCTTCACGGAGTCCAGCCCCGAGGCGTACGAGCGGCTCCTCCTTGACGTGCTGCTCGGCGACTCGAACCTCTTCCCGCGGGTCGAGGAGGTCGAGCTGTCCTGGAAGATCCTCGACCCGATCGAGCAGTACTGGGACAAGCACGGCAAGCCCGCGCAGTACCAGTCCGGGACCTGGGGTCCGGTCGAGGCGGACGACATGCTCGCACGAGACGGACGGAGCTGGCGCAGGCCATGAAGACGGACCTGACGGACACCACGTCCAGCAAGATCAACAAGGCGCTGGTGCTCGGACGGCGGGCCATCGGCACGCCGGCCGTCGGCATGGTGCTCACCCTCGTCATCGTCACCGACGAGGAGAACGCCTACGACGCCCTGAAGGCCGCCAACGACGCGTCCCGCGAGCACCCCTCGCGGACGCTGGTGGTCATCAAGCGGGTCTCGCGTTCGCCGCGTGACCGGGCGAAGGCGCGGCTCGACGCCGAGGTCCGCCTCGGCGCCGACGCCAGCACCGGCGAGACGGTCGTCCTGCGGCTGTACGGCGAGGTCGTCGACCACGCCCAGTCGGTGGTCCTTCCGCTGCTGCTGCCCGACGCCCCCGTGGTCGTCTGGTGGCCGGTCAACGCCCCGGCCGACCCGGCGAACGACCCGCTGGGCGCGCTCGCCCAGCGGCGGGTGACGGACACCTACGCGTGCGAGCAGCCGATCCGCGAGCTGACCGGCCGCGCGGAGCGGTACACCCCGGGGGACACGGACCTGTCGTGGACCCGGATCACCCCCTGGCGTTCGATGCTGGCCGCCGCGCTCGACCAGGTCGTGTGCGAGGTCACCTCGGCCGAGGTGGAGGGCGAGGAGTTCAACCCGAGCGTCGAACTGCTCGCCATGTGGCTGGCGGACCGGCTGAAGGTGCCGGTACGGCGGGCCAAGTCGTCCGGTCCCGGGCTCACCTCCGTCCGGATGGAGTCCACCTGCGGGCCGATCGTCCTCGACCGGCCGGACGGCTCGCTGGCGACGCTCTCCATCGAGGGGCAGCCGGACCGTGCCGTGGCGCTGAAGCGCCGTGAGACGGCGGAGCTGATCGCGGAGGAGCTGCGGCGGCTCGACCCGGACGACACCTACGCCTCGGCGCTGCGGTACGGCGTCCACCGGCTGGAGGAGAACGTCGCCCCGACGGCTCCCGAGCCGGCCGAAGCGGCGGCGGCCACCGACCCCGCTCCCTCGTCGGCGAAGAAGCCCGCGGCGAGGAAGGCGGCGTCCAAGTGAGGGTTCCGCAGCTCGTCGTCCACCGCGACAAGGAGCTGATGGCCCAGGCGGCCGCGGCCCGGCTGATCACGCGGATCGTGGACGCCCAGGCCGCGCGCGGCTCGGCGTCCGTGGTCCTCACCGGGGGCCGCAACGGCAACGGGCTCCTCGCGGCGCTCGGCGCGGCTCCGGCCCGGGACGCGGTCGACTGGTCGCGGCTCGACCTGTGGTGGGGCGACGAGCGGTTCCTGCCCGAGGGCGACCCGGAGCGGAACGTCACCCAGGCCCGTGCGGCGCTGCTCGACAGCGTGCCGCTGGACCCGGCGCGGGTGCACGCCATGCCGGCCTCGGACGGTCCGTACGGTGACGACGTGGAGGCGGCGGCCGCCGCCTACGCCACCGAACTGGCCGCCGCGGCCGGTCCCGAGGACCATGCCGCGGTGCCGTCGTTCGACGTGCTGATGCTGGGCGTCGGGCCCGACACCCATGTGGCCTCGCTCTTCCCGGAGCTTCCGGCGGTCCGCGAGACCGAGCGGACGGTGGTCGGGGTGCACGGCGCGCCGAAGCCGCCGCCGACCCGGGTCTCGCTGACCCTTCCGGCGATCCGGGCGGCGCGCGAGGTCTGGCTGCTGGCGGCGGGCGAGGACAAGGCGAAGGCGGCGGCGATGGCGCTGTCGGGCGCCGGCGAGATCCAGGCGCCGGCGGCCGGGGCGTACGGCCGGTCGCGGACGCTCTGGCTGCTCGACGCCGCGGCGGCCTCGGAGCTGCCGCGTGATCTGTACCCGTCGGCGTCGGCCTGACGGACGGCGCGTCGGACGGGCGTGAAGGCCCGGTTCACCCGTGGGTGGGCCGGGCCTTCGGCGTCGGTACGGGTTCCAGGAAGGGCGCGAGGAGTCCGGGCACCGCCGCCGCCGCGAAGGCGAGGCCCTCGCTCTCGTCGGCGTCGAGGATGTCGTACGCCCCGGCGCCGGCCGCCGTGGTGGCGGTCAGCGTCAGGACCCCCGCGCGGCGCTGGAAGACGGACTGCTTGACGGTCCAGCCGATGACCCCGTCGCGCTGGAGCGCGACCGTGGCGCGCCGGACGGTGCCGGACCGGGTGACGAGATAGCCGTCCGTGATCCCGTGCCCGAGGCCGCGGTAGGCGTCGAGGGCGAAGAGGACGCCGGTCGGGACCAGGACGACCGCGCAGGCCGCCGCGACGTGGAACAGGACGGGAGTCAGGAAGGCGCCCAGGACCGCGAGGACCACGACCGGGGCGAGAGCGGCCCACAGGGCCCAGCGCAGCCGCCGGCCGCGGGCGGCGCGGGGGTGGGCGACGAGCGGGGCGCCGGTGGGCGCCGCGGGTTCGCCCAGGACCTGGGCGGCGACCCGGTCCGCGACGGCCCGGGGGGCCGGGGGCAGCAGGGTCTTGTGGTCGCCGTGCTTGTCCTCGTCGTCGTGGGTGAGGCCGGTGGCGACGGCGTCGACGCGGGCGGCGCGGCAGAGCCGTACGCCCAGCGGCTCGACGAGTTCCACGCCGCGCAGCCGCCGTTCCTCGATCGAGACCGAGCGGGCGGTGAGCAGTCCGCGGCGCACCCGCAGGGTGCCGCCGGGCTCGCGCTCCAGTCGGTAGTTCCACCACATCTCGACCCAGAGACCGAGTGCGCCGACGATTCCGGCGAGGGTGGCCAGCAGCACCAGGACGACGATCATCCAGACGACCGGTGTGTCCCGGAAGCGGTCGCCCACCCAGTCGATGACCGCGCCCTGGGCGCCGAACCACTGGCTGACCTGCATCACGGCTCCGGCCGCGGCTCCGCCGAGGAGCGGGGCGACGAAGGAGACGGGGGCGTAGCGGATCCAGCTCGGGTCGAGGGCGGCGAGCGCGCCGTCGTGCCGGGCATCCTGCGCGTCGGGGACCTGCCGGTCGAGGAGTTCGCGGCGCAGCCGCTCCCCCTCCGCCCTGCTGACCGGGTCGAGTTCGAGGGTGGACTCGCCTCCGCCGCTGTTCTCGCCGGTGCCGATGCGGACCTTGACGAGGCCGAGCACGCGCTGCAGCGGATGGGCGGTGAGGTCGACGCTGCGGATGCGTTCGCGGGCCAGCGAGCGGCGTTTGACCAGCAGGAGTCCGGTGTGAAGTTCGACCCTCCCCCAGCCTTCGGCCGGGGGCGCCCCCGTCTCGCTCGGCTCCGCCCCGATGCGGTAGCGGGTGCGGCGCCAGCGGACGTAGTCGACGGCGGAGCCCGCACCGACGAGCAGAAGGGCTCCGGCGAGGACCCAGGCGACGGCCTGCCACAGCGGCAGGGAGCCGGCGAGGCCGAGCGCGACGGGCAGCCCGGCCCCGCCGGCGACGCCTGCGAGGACGGCGGCGGTGACCAGGACCGTACGGCGGTCCAGGCGCCGCCACTCCTCGGCCGGTGTCATGTCGCGTCCCCGGGCGTGGCCTGGGTGATGCGGGTCAGCCGCCGGGCGAGGTCGGCGGCGAGTTCGTGGTCCAGGCCCTGGATCCGGACCGCGCCCTTGGAGGACGCGGTCGTCACGGTCACCGTGGCGAGCCTGAAGGCCTGTTCCAGCGGTCCCCGTATGGTGTCGACGGTCTGGATCCGGGACATCGGGGCGATCCGCCACTCCTGCCAGATGGCTCCCGTACGGACGTAGACGGCGTCCTCCGTCACCTCCCAGCGGTGCACCCGGAACCACCAGGCGGGGAAGAACGCGGTGCAGGCCAGGCCCGCCGCGGCCGTGGCCGCGGCGGCGAGCAGCAGCGCGAACCGCGCGGGGGCGAGGAAGGCGCCGAGGACGCCGAGGACGAGCACCGGGACGGCGGTCGTCACCAGCCACTGGGTCCGCCACCAGGTGACGGCCCGTTCGTTCAGCGTGTTGTCCGGCGGTCGCAGCCGCACCTCGGTCCCCACCGCGTTCTCCCCCCTGGTCATCGGATCAGCCGCGTCCGCGCAGGGTGCGGTAGGTGTCGACGAGTGCGGCGGTCGAGCCGTCGAGCCGGTCGCCGCCCTCGCCCCGGGTCAGGACCGGCTCGATCTTCTTGGCGAGGACCTTGCCGAGCTCGACGCCCCACTGGTCGAAGGAGTCGATGTTCCAGACGGCGCCCTGGACGAACACCTTGTGTTCGTAGAGGGCGATGAGCTGGCCGAGGACGGAGGGAGTGAGCTCCTTGGCCAGGATGGTGGTCGTGGGGTGGTTGCCCCGGAAGGTCTTGTGCGGGACCAGCTCCTCGGCCACGCCCTCGGCCCGGACCTCCTCCGGGGTCTTGCCGAAGGCGAGCGCCTGGGTCTGGGCGAAGAAGTTGGCCATCAGCAGGTCGTGCTGCGGGACAAGACCCGGCGGCAGGTCGGCGACGGGCTCGGCGAAGCCGATGAAGTCCGCCGGGATGACCTTGGTGCCCTGGTGGATCAACTGGTAGTAGGCGTGCTGCCCGTTGGTGCCGGGGGTGCCCCAGACGACGGGGCCGGTCTGCCAGTCGACGGGGACGCCGTCACGGTCGACGGACTTGCCGTTGGACTCCATGTCGAGCTGCTGGAGGTAGGCGGTGAACTTCGAGAGGTAGTGCGAGTACGGCAGGACGGCGTGCGACTGGGCGTCGAAGAAGGCGCCGTACCAGACGCCGAGCAGCCCGAGGAGCAGCGGCGCGTTCTCCTCGGCGGGGGCCGTACGGAAGTGCTCGTCGACGAGGTGGAAGCCGTCGAGCATCTCGCGGAAGCGGTCCGGGCCGATGGCGATCATCAGCGAGAGGCCGATGGCCGAGTCGTAGGAGTAGCGGCCGCCGACCCAGTCCCAGAACTCGAACATGTTCGCCGTGTCGATGCCGAACTCCTCGACCTTCTCGGCGTTGGTCGACAGCGCCACGAAGTGGCGGGCGACGGCCTCCTGGCCGGCCCCGAGTCCGGTGAGGAGCCAGGTCCGGGCGGAGGTGGCGTTGGTGATCGTCTCGATGGTGGTGAAGGTCTTCGAGGCGACGATGAAGAGCGTCTCGGCCGGGTCGAGGTCGCGGACGGCCTCGTGGAGGTCGGCGCCGTCGACGTTGGAGACGAAACGGACCGTCAGGTCCCGCCGGGTGTAGGCGCGCAGGACCTCGTAGGCCATGGCGGGGCCGAGGTCGGAGCCGCCGATGCCGATGTTCACGATGTTCTTGATCGGCTTGCTGGTGTGGCCGGTCCACTCCCCCGCGCGGACCTTGTCGGCGAAGGCGCCCATCCTGTCCAGGACGGCGTGCACCGCGGGGACGACGTTCTCTCCGTCGACCTCGACGACCGCGTCGCGCGGGGCGCGCAGCGCGGTGTGCAGCACCGCCCGGTCCTCGGTGGTGTTGATCTTCTCGCCGCGGAACATGGCGTCGCGCAGCTCGGCGACGCCGGTCGCGGCGGCCAGCTCGCGCAGCAGCGCCAGCGTCTCGTCGGTCACCAGGTGCTTGGAGTAGTCCAGGTACAGGTCGCCGACCCGCAGGGTGTAGCCGGTGCCCCGGTCGGGGTGGTCCGCGAACAGGTCGCGCAGATGGGTCTCGCCCCACTGCTCACGGTGCTTGCCGAGGGCGGCCCACTCCGGCGTCTGGTTGAGCCGCACGCGGCCTTCGGTCTTCATCTCGGACATCGCCCACTTCTTCTCTCACTGCCTGTTGCCCCGCTGCCTTCCCAACCTAATTGATCGCCGGTGCCGACGACGCGACGGCGCCGTGAACGGGCGGTGGCGTCGGGTGCCGGGGCGTCAGCGGCCGCCGGAGTGCGGGGAGCTGGGGGGCAACGGCGCGTCAGTGGCCGCCGCGATGGAGGCGGCCCGCGTAGTGGGCCTCCAGGGCCGCGTTGCGCTCGTGGCCGCCCGGCAGGTTGGCCGAGACGTAGACCGGCGGCCGGTGGCCCTCGGCGAGCAGCAGGGCGACCGCCTCGGCGACCACCATCTGCACGAGGAGGGAGGAGGTGAGGGTGGAGATGCCGCAGAGCCCGCCGCCGTCGGGCAGCGGCAGCACGGCGTCGCCGGTGGGGGCGCGATTGTCGAGGACGACGTCGGCGAGGTCGGCGAGCCGGTGGCCGCCGGCGTGCAGGGCGGGAACGGCGTGGGTGTGTTCCAGGGAGGTGAGGGCGACCAGCCGGTGACCGGCCGCGGTGACCTTCAGCGCCAGGTCGACGATCGCGTTGTTCACACCGGAGTTCGAGATGATGACGAAGAGGTCCTGGGGGCGGGGCGTGGCCAGGGCGTAGAGGCGTTCGGCGAGGCCCGGGGAGCGTTCCAGGAGCGGGTCGGCGAGCACCGCCGGGTCCTCTCCGCCGCGCAGGACGAGGTCGGCGAGGGAGAGACGGCTGGTGGGGACGAGGCCCCCGGCGCGGCCGGCGATCTCCAGGGCGGCCGCCTGGGAGTGCCCGGTGCCGAAGGCGTGGACCACTCCGTCGGCGGCGACGCAGTCGGCGAGGAGCCGGGCGGCGGCGGGGACGGTCTTCTCGTTGGCGGTGACGGCACGCTCGACGGCGTCCCGGGCGTACTCGGCGAAGAGGGCGGCACCGAGGGGCGGTTGTGGCATGAGCGGACCTCCGCTGGTTCGTTGAACCTATTTCTGGAGAGCGATCCGAATCAATGAACCAGCGACGGCCGAGCCCGTCAAGAGCGCCCGCCCGACGGGCGCCCCGACGGCCGCGGGCGGGGCGCGGGGTTCAGGCCCGACCCGGCGGCCGGGGCCGTGACGGCCGCTACCGGTACGGAAGCCGGGCCAGGGACACCGCGCCCGTGAGGCCGTCCGGAGCAGGGCGGGGGGCCAGGCCCGACCGGGCCACATGGGCGGTGAGCCGGGGCAGCAGCGGGCCGCCGGGGCCGAGCAGACCACCCGTCACCACCAGCGGCTCGCCCGGGCGGGGCGCCAACGCGCAGACGGTGGCCGCCAGTTCCTCCGCCGCCCGGTCGAGCAGCTCCCCGGCCACCGCGTCCCCGGCCCGCTCGGCATCGGCCACCAGGGGGCTCGGCGCGGCGAGGCGGACCGGGTGCCCTGCGTACCCGTACCCGACGATGTCCTCCTTGCTCAGCCCGCCGCACAGCTCCCCCACCGGCCCGGCGAGGGCGGTGGCAGGGCCGCGGCCGTCGAGGGAGCGCAGCACGGCCCGCAGCGCCTCGCGCCCCAGCCAGAAGCCGCTGCCCCCGTCACCGAGCAGCCAGCCGTCGCCGTCCACGGTCAGCACCGCCCGGCGGCGCTCCACCCGCGCGGCGGCGGCGCCCGTCCCGGCGATCAGGACGAGTCCGTCCGCCGGCGTGCCGGGCCCCGAGGCGAAGGCGATGTCCGCGTCCCCGAAGACCTCGACGCGTCCCGGGACGATCCCGGTCGCGGCCAGCGCCTCGGCCAGCGCCGAGCGGGCGTTGTCGTGGCCGCCGCCCGGTCCGCCGCCCGCGAAGCCGGCCACGACGGCGAGGACCGCGCCGCGCCGCCCCTCCGGCACGGCGGTGCCCAGGGCCGCCGCCAGGTTTCCGACCAGGGCCGCGCGCGGAACGCTCAGCGCGTTGCCCGGGCCGCCCGCCCCCTCCCCGAGGCTCTCCCCGGTCGCCGCGTCGGCGAGCCGCGCCCGCGTCCGCGTACCGCCGGCGTCGACGCCGACGACCACCGGCCGGCCCGGCCCGTCGGCCGCAGGGCCGCCGGCCCCCGTCTGAATCCCGGATTCGTTCATCAGCCCGCATGGTGGTTGATAGATTCACGCCTCGACAAGACCCCCGACCCGCCCGGGCAGGAGTGAGGCCCCCGTGATCACCGCGCTGATCCGTTCCGAACTTCCCCGGATGTCCGGTTCCCTGCGCAAGGTCGGCGCCTGGGTGCTCGACGATCCGGCGCGGGTCGCGGGCGTCTCCGCCGCCGAGCTGGGCCGCCGCACCGGTACGTCCCAGGCCACGGTGACCCGGTTCTGCCGGGCCCTCGGCCTCGACTCGTACCAGCGGCTGCTGCTGGCCCTCGCCCAGGAGCAGGGCGAGGAGGACCGCGGCGGGCAGACGCGCCCGCTCGGCCCCGACATCGGCCCCGACGACCCGCTCGACCAGGTCGTCGCGGCCGTCGCCCGGGCCGATCAGCAGGCGCTGCGCCGGACCGCCGAGCGGCTGGACCTCGACACCCTCGACCGCGCGGCCCGGGCCCTGGCGACGGCACGCCGTATCGACGTGTACGGCGTCGGTGCCTCCGGGGTCGTGGCCCAGGAGACCCAGGCGCGGCTCTTCGGCATCGGCTGCGACGCCCGGGGCTGGACCGAGGTGCACGCGGCGGAGACCTCGGCCGCCCTGCTGACGCCCGCCGACGCGGTCGTGGCGCTCTCGCACTCCGGCGCCACCCGCGAGGTGCTCGCCCCGCTGCGGCTGGCGGCGGAGCGCGGCGCCACCACCCTGGCGGTGACCGGCGATCCGCGCTCCCCCGTCGCCCGGGCCGCCGGAATCCATCTGACCTCGACCTCGGCGGAGACCGGCTTCCGGCGCGGCGGTTTCGGGACGCGGCATTCGGTGCTGCTGATCCTGGACTGCCTCTACGCGCGCGTGGCGCAGCTGACCTACCAGCGGTCGACGGCGTCGATGGCGCTCACCGCGCACATCGCGGACAAGCACCGTTGACGGCGGCCCGCGCGCGGGCGTGCGGACATGCGAAACGGGCCCTGCCCGCGAACTCGGTTCGCGGGCAGGGCCCGTTCGTCACACCTTCACGCCGGGATCAGATCTCGCCGCGCAGTTTGGCGAGCGCCTCGGCGAGGATCGCCTCGCCGTCGGCGTCGCTGCGCCGCTCGCGCACGTACGCGAGATGCGTCTTGTACGGCTCGGTGCGCGGCGGGTCCGGCGGGTTGTCCCGGTCCTGACCGGCCGGGAAACCGCAGCGCGGGCAGTCCCACGTCTCCGGAACCTGCGCGTCACTGGCGAAGCTCGGCTGCGTCTCGTGCCCGTTCGAGCACCAGAAGGAGATGCGGAGGCGCGGCGCCGACTCGCCGCGCTCGGCCTCCCCCATCGGCCCCGCTCCGACCCGGCTTCCCCGGATCGCGTTGCCACTTGCCACGGTCGTAACTCCCTGCGTGATGGTGCTCGAAGATGCCCCAGTCTACGTAAGGCCCAACGCGCGTCCAGTGATTGGAGTTACACAGAACTCCGCCACGCCGGAACGGACGCTCAGCCGTTCACCTTCATCAGAAGTGCAAGTACGATAATGCACGCGAACCAGAGCAGACCGACCACCACGGTGATCCGGTCCAGGTTGCGCTCGGCGACGGAGGATCCGCCGACGGAGGACTGCATACCTCCACCGAACATGTCGGAGAGGCCGCCGCCCTTTCCCTTGTGCATCAGCACGAGCAGCATCAGCAGCCCGCTGAAGACGATCAGGGCGATCGAGAACCCCATAACCACGGCTGGACCCTACTTCCTGGCAATTCGGGAAAAGTACGAACGACGGGGGCCGACAGGCTCACACAGCCTGGTCGGCCCCCGCAAGGGTACGACGGATCGCCGCTACCGCATACTCACTGGTCGCGGAAGCGGACGATCCTCACGAACTCCTCGGCGTCCAGTGCGGCGCCGCCCACGAGGGCGCCGTCCACGTCCGGCTGCGCCATGATCGCGGCGACGTTCCCGGCCTTGACCGAGCCGCCGTACTGGATGCGGACCTTGTCGGCCAGCTCCTGCGAGTACAGCTCCGCGAGACGGCCGCGGATCGCGCCGCAGACCTCCTGGGCGTCCTCCGGGGTGGCCACCTCGCCGGTGCCGATGGCCCACACCGGCTCGTAGGCGATCACGATGGACTCGGCCTGCTCGGCCGAGACGTCCTGCAGACCGCCGTCGAGCTGCTTCAGGGTGTACGGGACCTGCTCGCCGGCCTTGCGGACGTCCAGGCCCTCGCCGACGCAGAGGATCGGGGTCAGGCCGTGCTGGTAGGCGGCCTTCACCTTGGCGTTGCAGACCTCGTCCGACTCGGCGTGGTACTGGCGGCGCTCGGAGTGGCCCACGGCGACGTAGGCGCACTTCAGCTTGGACAGCATCGCGCCGGAGATCTCGCCGGTGTAGGCACCGGACTCGTGCGCCGACAGGTCCTGGGCGCCGTACTTGATCTTGAGCTTGTCGCCGTCGATCAGGGTCTGCACGGACCGCAGGTCGGTGAAGGGCACCAGCACCGCGACCTCGACGGCGTCGTAGTCCTTGTCGGTGAGGGCGAAGGCGAGCTTCTGGACGTGCGCGATGGCCTCGAGGTGGTTGAGGTTCATCTTCCAGTTGCCCGCCATCAGCGGGGTACGCGAACTCACTTTTTCTCAGTCCTCCAGAGCGGCGAGGCCGGGGAGCGTCTTGCCCTCGAGGTATTCGAGGCTGGCGCCACCACCGGTGGAAATGTGGCCGAAGGCGTTCTCGTCGAAGCCCAGGGTCCGGACGGCGGCGGCGCTGTCGCCACCGCCCACGACGGTGTACGCGCTGCTGTCGACCAGGGCCTTCGCGACGGCGGCGGTACCGCCGGCGTAGTCCGGGTGCTCGAAGACGCCCACCGGGCCGTTCCAGAAGACGGTCTCGGCGTCGGCGATCTTCGACGCGTACAGTTCGCGCGTCTTCGGGCCGATGTCGAGGCCCTCCTTGTCGGCCGGGATCTTGTCCGCGTCGACGGTGACGAAGTCCGCCGGGGCCTTCGTCTTCAGGTCCGGGAACTCGCCGGCGGCCAGGATGTCGACGGGGAGGACCAGCTCGACGCCGTTCGCCTCGGCGCGCTTCATGTACTCCTTGACGACGTCCACCTGGTCCTTCTGGAGCAGGGAGATGCCGACCTCGTAGCCCTTGGCGTAGAGGAAGGTGTACGCCATGCCGCCGCCGATCAGCAGGCGGTCGGCCTTGCCGAGCAGCTCGTCGATGACGGCCAGCTTGTCGGAGACCTTGGCGCCGCCCAGGACGACGACGTACGGGCGCTTGACGTCGGAGGTCAGCTTCTTCAGGACGCCGACCTCGGTGGCGATGAGGTAGCCGGCGGCGTGCGGCAGGCGGGCCGGGAGGTCGAAGACCGAGGCGTGCTTGCGGTGCACGGCGCCGAAGCCGTCGCCGACGTACAGGTCGGCGAGCGTGGCCAGCCGGTCCGCGAACGCGCCGCGCTCGGCGTCGTCCTTGGAGGTCTCGCCGGCGTTGAAGCGGAGGTTCTCCAGCACGGCGACCCGGCCGTCGGCGAGGCCCGCGACGGTGGCGGTGGCGGAGTCGCCGACCGTGTCCGTCGCGAAGGCCACGTCGGCGCCGAGCAGTTCGCCCAGCCGCGCGGCGGCGGGGGCGAGGGAGAACGCCGGGTCCGGGGCGCCCTTCGGGCGGCCCAGGTGCGAGGCGACCACGACACGGGCACCTGCGTCGGCGAGCGCCTTGACCGTGGGGAGGACGGCGCGGATCCGGCCGTCGTCGGTGATGGTGGTGCCGTCCAGGGGCACGTTGAGGTCGGCGCGGACGAATACCCGCTTGCCGGCGACGCCTTCGGCGAGAAGCTCGTCGATCGTCTTCATCTTGTCCTGACTCCTTGGAACGCGGTGGAGCACACGAGACAGGGCTCGTACAGCGCGACGTTACGCTGTCCGAGCCCTGCGCTCACATCAAGGGGTGCCTGCCCTGAGGCTTAGAGCTGACCGCCGACGAAGACGGTGAGGTCGACGAGACGGTTGGAGTAGCCCCACTCGTTGTCGTACCAGCCGAGGATCTTCACCGAGGTCCCCTCCTGGACCATGGTCAGGGAGGAGTCGAAGGTGCAGGAGGCCGGGTCGCTGACGATGTCCGACGACACGATCGGGTCCTCGGTGTAGTAGAGGATGCCCTTGAGGTCGCCGTCCTCGGACGCCTTCTTGAAGGCGGCGTTGACCTCGTCCTTGGTGACCTCGCGCTGCAGGGTCACGACGAGGTCGGTGGCCGAGCCGGTCGGGACCGGGACGCGCATGGCGATGCCGTCCAGCTTGCCCTTGAGCTGCGGGAGGACCAGGGCGGTGGCCTTGGCGGCACCGGTCGTGGTGGGGATGATGTTCTCCGCGGCGGCGCGGGCGCGACGCAGGTCGGAGTGCGGGAAGTCCAGGATGCGCTGGTCGTTGGTGTACGCGTGGACCGTCGTCATCAGGCCCTTGACGATGCCGAAGTTCTCGTCGAGGACCTTGGCCATCGGCGCCACGCAGTTGGTGGTGCAGGAGGCGTTGGAGATGACGTGGTGGTTGGCCGCGTCGTACTTGTCCTGGTTGACGCCCATCACGATGGTGATGTCCTCGTCCTTGGCCGGAGCCGAGATGAGGACCTTCTTGGCGCCACCGGCGATGTGCTTCTCGGCGTCGGCCTTCTTGGTGAAGATGCCGGTCGACTCGATGACGATGTCGACGCCCAGGTCGCCCCAGGGGATGTCGGCCGGGTTGCGCTCGGAGAGCACCTTGATGGTGTGGCCGTCGACGGTGATGGTGTCGGCGGTGTGGGTGACCTCGGCCTTGAGGCGTCCCAGGATCGTGTCGTACTTCAGCAGGTGAGCAGTGGTCGCGGTGTCACCCAGGTCGTTGACAGCCACGATCTCGATGTCGGCACCCTGCTCAAGGAGCGCGCGGAAGTAGTTGCGACCGATGCGGCCAAAGCCGTTGATGCCTACGCGGATCGTCACGAACCGATCTCCTCGTTAGGTACGCCGGTTTCGACGCCGGCGAGATTCTTTTAGGGATGTCCCCGACCGCTTACGACCCTACCTCTCCCATCGGCTGAGAGTGACATCGTGTGCGGCTGGAAACCCCTGGGAAAGCACCGTGGCCCGTAACTACCGGCGGGTTCGAGCCACGGTGCGGCTTTCATCCCGATCACTGACTGTGATCAAAAGGGCGGGTGGTCGCTCAGCCGTGCACCGCGCGGAGCGCCTTCCGGATCAGTGCGCTGCGCTGGTCCGCGCGCGTGACGTGCTCCAGGCCGAAACCGAGGAGGACGGTGTCACGCGTGGTGACGGCGGCCTGGGAGTGGAACATCCCGGTGGAGCGGGTCCAGTCGCTGCCGTTCCCGGGGCTGCCGGCCGGCGGTCCCGGTACGGACCAGTCGCCGAGCGCGGTCTCGAAGCCCTCGGCGTCGGTCGCCGTGGAGCCGACGACGAGCTTGGTGTCGTCGACGAAGGCGCCCATCTCTCCGGTGCCGGGGTCCGAGATGTACGAGATCGACAGCTCGACCGTCCGGCCCGCGTAGGCGCTGAGGTCGATCGAGGCCTGCCGCCAGCCGTGGGAGGGGCCGGTGAAGGCGTTCCAGGAGCCGGTGGTGCCGGTGGTGGCGCAGCCGTCCTCGCCGACCGTCAGGTAGCGGGCGAGGAAGGGGTGGCCCTGGACGTAGTAGCCCTCGCCGCAGTCGGCGGGGGCGGCGGTGGAGGTGCCGCCGTTGGCGTCGGGGAGCGTGGTCCAGTCGTCCTGGCCGGCGGTGTGCGCCTCGACGACGAGGTTGTCGTAGCCGGGCTCGGTGTCGTAGCTGACCTGGAAGGAGAGGCTCGGCTTCGCCGCGGCGGGCACCGCGGTGAGGTCGACGGTGCGGGTGAGGCGGCTCCAGGTGTCGTCGGCGTGGCGTACGGCGGCGAAGTACGCGCCCTCGTACGGCTCGAATGGGGTGCGGACGCCCGGGTAGTCACCGGCGGAGGCGCTGCTGCCGAAGTCGGGGAACTGCCGCGGGGGCAGGGTGTCCGAGGTGACGGTGTACGCGCCGGCGTTGTCCAGCGGGTTGCCGGCGGCGGCGCCGAGGGTCGCCGAGGCGCCCGCGAAGCCGCCGGCTCCGGCGAAGCCGGGCGGGTTCTTCAGGCCGGCCCGGTGGTAGGCGCCGAGGTAGTACTGGGCGAAGTCGTTGGAGTCGGCGCGGCCGATGTCGACGAGGCCGCCGGACTTCTCGCCGGCGTTGAGCAGCTTGCCGCCCTCGTTGAGGTAGTCGCGGACGGCCAGCATGACCGGCCCGGAGGGCTGCTCGGCGCCGGTGTACCAGACGACGGTCCGGAAGTGGCTCAGGACGCCGAGCGGGTCCGGGACGCCCTGGGTGGCGACGTCCCAGACGGCGGCCTTGCGGCCGCTGTCGGCGAGCGCCTTCACGTAGGCGGCGGTGTGCCGTGCGGCGGTCGTGCCGCCCTCCTCGGCGAGGACGAGGACGTCGCCGCGCGGCCGCTCGGCGACGGTGTACGTGAACGGGGTGGAGGAGGCCGCTCTGCCCTCGCGGGTACGGGCGGTGAACCAGACCTCGACCGTGTCGCCCGGCTCGGCGTCCTCCACCTCGGCCCGGTACCGGTCGAAGTAGAGGTTGTCCTCGCCGCCGTAGGTCTCGCCGCCCTTCCACGCCTCCAGCCGCTCGCTGTGGACGCGGCCGCCGTTGACGCGGTACCTGAGCTCCTTGCCGCGCAGGCTCTTGCGGGCGGTGACGGACACCTCCTGGTCGCCGCCGCGGGCGTAGGAGGTGGCGAAGGGCTGCGGGGTGAAGTCGGGGGCGTCGAGACCGGTGACGGAGACGGGCCGGTCGGGCCGGGCCGCGCTCTCGGCGACGGCGACGGCGAAGGGCACGTTCTTGGCGAACTCCGCCTGGATCAGCTTCTCGTCGTCGGGGAAGGTGAAGACGGAGGCGCAGTCGGCGGGTTCCCAGGCGTCGGCGGGGTCGACGCGGGAGGCGGTGGCACAAGTCGACATCTCCGGGGTGAACATCTGCATGCCATTGACGTTGGCCGCGTGTCCGTCGGCCTCGCCGTTGGTGGTGTAGAGCTCGGAGGAGACCTGGGGGCGGTAGCCGGGCACGGCGGACTTCTCCGGGGTGCCGGCGAGCGCCTTGAGGGCCACGTCGTCCGGGGTGTCGGTGGCGACCTGCCAGCCCACGCCGTACAGCAGCAGCTGGGCGGCGGAGTGGTAGTTGATGCCGTACTGGAAGCCGATGCGCCGCTGGAAGGCGTCGAGGGCCCGGGTCTCCGGCTCGGACATGGGGCGGGGGCCGCGGAAGGTCTCGTCGGCCGGGTCGGGCGACGAGCCCTCGTTGTCGTAACCCCACTTGTAGGCGAAGTTGCGGTTGAGGTCGACGCCGTCGTCCGGGCCGATCTTCCCGTCGCCGTCGTTGTCGCGGAGGTTCTTGCGCCACTGGCGGTTCGCCGGGTCGGCGTGGGTGTGGTCGTAGCCGTCCGGGTTGGCGGAGAGGACGAACCACAGCTCGGTGGTGTCGACGACCCGGGTGAGCCGGGCGTCCTTGCCGTAGCCGTCGAGGTAGTGATGCATCAGCCGCCGGGTCATCTCGGTGGTGATCCACTCGCGAGCGTGCTGGTTGGAGGCGTAGAGGGTGGCGGGCCGGGATCCGTCCCGGATCGCGCGGGCGCCCTTGCTGATCTTGAGGGCGAGGATGTCCTGGCCCCCGACGGTCTTCCCGATGGAGACGACCTTGGTCAGGCCGGGGTGGGCCCGGGCCGTGGCGAGGATCTCCTGCTTCAGTCCGCCGGCTCCGCCGTACGGGCGGAAGACGCCGTCCCCGGCGCCGGCGACGCGCCGGGCGGCCTGGGCGGAGAGCGTGTGCTCGGCCAGCTCGACGCCCTTGCCGCGGAGCCCGGCCGCCTGCCGGTCGGTGAGGTGGAGCTCCAGGGTGGCGGAGCCCTTCTCGGGCACCTGCTCGGTGAGTTCGTGCGCGTCGGTGCCGGCTTCGAGGAGCAGCGGGACCTGTGCCCGGCTGACCTCCGCACGCCATACCGAGAGGGCGTCGCCGCCGTCGGCGTCCTGTGGTGCCGCTCCGGCGACGGGTGCCGTCGCCAGACCCGCGATCAGCAGTGAAGCCGCGGCGAGGATCGATCTCGCTCTGCGTCTCATGAGCCCCCCTTGCTGTTGTCTGCCACGAAGGTGAACAGACGACAGGCTCATGACAGTCCTTGATCATGTCAAGGACGCCTCCGGCGCGCCCACGAAAGCTGCCGGTGCCTCAGAAAGGCACCGGCAGCGGGGTGTTGGGCCGAACGGGGCTCAGCCGACGAGGCTGTCGTCCAGCTCTTCCGACAGGTTGGACTCGGTTCCCGGGATGCCCAGGTCCTGGGCCCGCTTGTCGGCCATGGCGAGCAGGCGGCGGATCCGGCCCGCGACGGCGTCCTTGGTCAGCGGCGGGTCGGCGAGGGCGCCCAGCTCCTCCAGGGAGGCCTGCTTGTGCTCCATGCGCAGCCGGCCGGCGGCGGCGAGGTGCTCGGGCACCTCCTCGCCGAGGATCTCCAGGGCCCGCTGGACGCGGGCGCCGGCGGCGACCGCCGCACGGGCCGAGCGGCGCAGGTTGGCGTCGTCGAAGTTGGCCAGTCGGTTGGCGGTGGCGCGGACCTCGCGGCGCATCCGCCGCTCCTCCCAGGCCAGCACCGACTCGTGCGCGCCGAGCCGGGTCAGCAGGGCGCCGATGGCGTCACCGTCCCGGACGACGACCCGGTCCACCCCGCGCACCTCACGCGCCTTCGCGGCGATCGAGAGCCTGCGGGCGGCACCCACCAGGGCCAGGGCGGCCTCCGGGCCCGGGCAGGTGACCTCCAGGGAGGAGGACCTGCCCGGCTCCGTGAGGGAGCCGTGGGCGAGGAAGGCGCCGCGCCAGGCGGCCTCGGCGTCGCAGGTGGCGCCGGAGACGACCTGCGGGGGCAGCCCGCGGATCGGCCGGCCGCGGCCGTCGACCAGACCGGTCTGCCGGGCCAGCTGGTCGCCGCCCGCCACCACCCGGACGACGTACCGGGAGCCGCGCCGCAGCCCGCCGGGAGCCATCACGATCAGCTCGGAGCTGTGGCCGAAGATCTCCAGGATGTCCCGCTTGAGGCGCCGCGCGGCCATGGCCGTGTCCAGCTCCGCCTCGATCACGATCCGCCCGCTCACCAGGTGCAGACCGCCGGCGAACCGCAGGATCGACGAGACCTCTGCCTTCCTGCAGCAGGTCCGGGTGACGGGAAGCCGGGAGATCTCGTCCTTCACCGCTGCCGTCATCGCCATGGGCCGATCCTTCCATGCATCCGAAAAATACGGTCGTACGCGGCGGCCAACAGCTCCGGGTCGTGCTTCGGGAGACCGTCGGCCCGGGCGACCGGCGCCAGCTCGACCGCGGCGCCGAGCCGCTTGGCGGCGTCGGACAGGGACTCGCGGTCGGGCACGGCGGCCTCGTCGGCCAGCACCACGTCCAGGGCGAGTTTAGGGGCGTGTCGTCCCAAAACCTCCAAATGACGCTGCGGAGAGAACCCCTCGGTTTCTCCGGGCTGCGGTGCGAGGTTGAGCGAGAGGACACGCCGGGCCTTGGTCACGACCAGGGCGTCGAGCAGCTCGGGCACGAGCAGGTGCGGGATCACCGAGGAGAACCAGGAGCCGGGGCCCAGGACCACCCAGTCCGCGTCGAGGACCGCGGCGACGGCCTCGGGCACGGCCGGCGGGTCGTGCGGGAGGAGGTGCACGGACTGCACCTCGCCGGGGGTGAGCGCCACCGTCGCCTGGCCGCGGACGGTGTCCACGTCGTCCGGGCGCGCCGGGTCGTGCCCCTTGACCAGCGCCTGGAGCTCCAGCGGCACGGCGGACATGGGCAGCACCCGGCCGTGCGCGCCGAGCAGCCTGCCCACCAGGTCCAGGGCCTGCACGTGGTCGCCGAGCTGCTCCCAGAGGGCCACGATCAGCAGGTTGCCGACCGCGTGCTCGTGCAGGTCGCCCTTGGACTCGAAGCGGTGCTGGATGACCCGGGCCCAGGTCTGGCCCCAGTCGTCGTCGCCGCACAGCGCGGCGAGCGCCTTGCGCAGGTCCCCGGGCGGGAGCACGCCCAGCTCCTCCCGGAGCCGGCCGCTGGAACCGCCGTCGTCGGCGACGGTGACCACGGCGGTGAGGTCACCGGTGATCCGGCGCAGGGCGGCGAGGGAGGCCGACAGGCCCATGCCGCCGCCCAGCGCGACGACCTTGGGCTGGGCGCCGCGCCTGCGGAGCGTACGCACCGAAAGGGTGGACGTACGCCGGCGGTACGGCTTCACTCGCGCCCCATGTCCCGGTGGACGACGACGGTCTCGACCCCTTCCGCGGCGAGACGGGCGGCGAGCTTCTCGGACGTGGCGACGGAGCGGTGCTTGCCCCCGGTGCAGCCGACGGCGATGGTCACGTACCGCTTGCCCTCGCGGCGGTAGCCCGCGGCGATCAGCTGGAGCAGCTCGGTGTAGCGGTCGAGGAACTCCTTGGCGCCGGGCTGGTTGAAGACGTACGCCGACACCTCCTCGTTGAGGCCGGTGAAGGGCCGCAGCTCGGGGACCCAGTGCGGGTTGGGCAGGAACCGCATGTCGACGACGAGGTCGGCGTCGACGGGCAGCCCGTACTTGAACCCGAAGGACATGACCGTGGCCCGCAGCTCCGGCTCCTCGTCGCCGGCGAACTGGGCGTCCATCTTGGCGCGCAGCTCGTGGACGTTGAGGCTGGAGGTGTCGATCACCAGGTCGGCGTCGCCGCGCAGCTCGCGCAGCAGGTCCCGCTCGGCGGCGATGCCGTCCGTGATCCGGCCGTCGCCCTGCAGCGGGTGCGGCCTGCGGACCGACTCGAAACGCCTGACCAGGGCCTCGTCGGAGGACTCCAGGAAGACGATCCGGCGGGTGACCTGCTGGGCGTCGAGGGCGGCCAGGGACTCCCGCAGGGCGTCGAAGAACTGCCGGCCGCGGACGTCGACGACGACGGCGATCCGGGCGACGTTGCCCTGGGAGCGGGCGCCGAGCTCCACCATGGTGGGGATCAGCGCGGGCGGCAGGTTGTCCACGACGAACCAGCCGAGGTCCTCGAGGCACTTCGCCGCGGTGGACCGGCCGGCGCCGGACATGCCGGAGATGATCACCAGCTCGGGGATGGCCGCGTCGGCGGCGGTGTCGCCGTTGGCCTCCGTGCCCGTACTCATGTGTCCTGCTCCGTCTTCTCGCTGATGCCGTTCGTGCTCTTCACGCTCGGCGCGCTCTGCGTGCCGGTGCTGCTCGTGCTGGTCCTGCGGGTCGTGCGCGGTCATGCGGTGCTGCCCCCGTCGTCTTCCATGATCTCTCCTGTTGCCGTGTTCACGGCCGGTGCGGCCGGAGCCGCCTGGGCGAGGGCCACGGCGACGGCCTCGGCGGTCTTGCGGCCCATGCCGGGGACCTCGCAGATCTGCTCGATTGTCGCCTGCCGGAGCCGCTTCACCGAGCCGAAATGCTTGATCAGCGCCTGTTTGCGCGTGTCGCCGAGGCCGGGCACGGCGTCCAGGGGCCCCGTCCTGATGCGCTTGTTCCGCTTGGAGCGCTGATAGCGGATGGCGAAGTCGTGAGCCGTGTCACGTACCCGCTGAAGGAGGTACAGACCCTCGCTGGAGCGGGGCAGCACGACCGGGTCGTCGTCGCCGGGCAGCCAGACCTCCTCCAGGCGCTTGGCGAGGCCGCAGACGGCGATGTCGTCGATGCCCAGCTCGTCGAGGGCGCGCCGGGCGGCCGCCACCTGCGGCTGCCCGCCGTCGACCACGACGAGCTGCGGCGGGTACGCGAAGCGCTTGGGCCGCCCGTCGTCGGCGGGGACCTCGCCGGAACGGGCGAAGCCGCCGCCGGGGGGCGTGCCGCCGTCCGTGACGGCGTACGGGACCGAGCCGGCCGGCGCGGACCCGCCCGGGGCCGTCCCGTCGACGAAGCCGTTCACCGAGCCGTTCGCCGCGCCGTCGACCCCCGCGGCCGCGGCCTCCGCCGCCTCGGTGTCGTCGACGCCCTCCGGGCCCCACTCCCCCGTCCGCTCCTTCTCGGCGAGGTAGCGCTTGAAGCGGCGGCTGATCACCTCGTGCATCGAGCGGACGTCGTCCTGGCCCTCGAAGCCCTTGATCTGGAAGCGGCGGTACTCGCTCTTGCGCGGCAGGCCGTCCTCGAAGACGACCATGGACGCCACGACGTCGTCGCCCTGGAGGTGCGAGATGTCGAAGCACTCGATCCGCAGCGGCGCCGAGTCCAGCTCCAGGGCCTCGGCGATCTCCTCCAGGGCCCGGGAGCGCGTGGTCAGGTCGCTGGCGCGCTTGGTCTTGTGCAGCACGAGGGCGTGCTGGGCGTTGCGCGCGACCGTCTCCATCAGGTCCTTCTTGTCGCCGCGCTGCGGGATCCGCAGCGAGACCGCCGAGCCCCGGCGTCCGGAGAGCCACTGCCCGACCGCCTCCAGGTCCTCGGGGAGGGCCGGGACGAGCACCTCCTTGGGGACCGCGTCGCCACTCTCCTCGCCGTACAGCTGCTGGATGGCGTGCTCGACGAGCCCGGCCGTCGACACGGCCTCGACCTTGTCCGTGACCCAGCCGCGCTGGCCGCGCACGCGTCCGCCGCGGACGTGGAAGATCTGGACGGCGGCCTCCAGCTCGTCCTCCGCGAGCGCGATCAGGTCGGCGTCGGTGGCGTCGGCGAGGACGACGGCGTTCTTCTCCATGGCCCGCCGCAGGGCCTCTATGTCGTCGCGGAGCCGGGCCGCCCGCTCGTACTCCATCTCCTCGGCCGCCGCCGTCATCTGCTTCTCCAGGCGGCGGATGTACGTGCCGGTGCGGCCGGCCATGAAGTCGCTGAACTCCTCCGCCAGTTCCCGGTGCTCGTCCGGGGCGATCCGGCCCACGCAGGGGGCGGAGCACTTGCCGATGTAGCCCAGGAGGCAGGGGCGTCCGGCGGAGGCGGCGTTCCGGAAGACGCCGGCGGAGCACGTGCGGACGGGGAAGACGCGGAGCATCAGGTCGACGGTCTCGCGGATGGCCCACGCGTGCGCGTACGGCCCGAAATAGCGCACGCCCTTCTTCTTGTGGCCGCGCATGACCTGGACCCGCGGGAACTCCTCGTTGAGGGTCACCGCGAGATACGGATAGCTCTTGTCGTCCCGGTACTTGACGTTGAACCGGGGGTCGAACTCCTTGATCCAGGAGTACTCCAGCTGCAGCGCCTCGACCTCGGTGGAGACGACGGTCCACTCCACGGAGGCGGCCGTGGTGACCATCGTGGCCGTGCGCGGGTGCAGGCTCGCCAGCGGCTGGAAGTAGTTGGCCAGCCGCTGGCGCAGGGACTTCGCCTTGCCGACGTAGATCACCCGGCGGTGCTCGTCGCGGAATTTGTAGACCCCGGGCGAGTCGGGGATCTGTCCCGGCTTGGGGCGGTAGCTGGAGGGGTCGGCCATGTTCCCCACCCTACTGGCGGGAACTGACACTCCGGGTGTCCGTCCCGGTCCTCCGACCGCCCCGACGCGCCCCCGCGGGGGGACCCGGGCAACCGGCGCCGACGAGGAGCGTCGAGCGTGATCGGGAGCGGGCCGGGCCAGTCATGCCGCGCCCCCGGGTGCTACGCCTCCGGGCCCGCCACCAGCTTGCCGCCGACGACCCGGACGGGGACCTCGGGGAGCGGGACGGTCGCCGGACCCCGGAGGGCCTTGCCGGTGGTGACGTCGAAGCGGCTGCCGTGGCAGGGGCAGTTGCCCTCGTTGTCCTCGATCTTGTCCAGGACGCAGCCGGCGTGGGTGCACTGGGCGCTGAACGCCTTGTACTGCCCCTGGGCCGGGCAGCTCACCAGGACCCGCTGCTCGCGGTAGAGCTTGGCGCCGCCGACGGGCACCTCGTCCGGGGCACCGAGGTCGACCGGGGCGGTCGGGGTCGGGACCTGGGCGTGGCCGAGCTTGGACTCGGTGGAGCAGGCGGCGACACCCAGCCCGGCGGCACCGGCGAGGGCGGCGCCTTTCAGTACGGTGCGGCGGGTGGACTGGCCGGACATGAGCGCTCCACGGTCGGATCGGGGCATGACGTGACCGACCCGACGATACCGGCGCGCTCCGAGCGTCCCCCGCCCGGGCCGGGCGTCCGCCGGGAGCGCCCGGCCCGGGCGTCCGCCGGGAGCGGCCGGGCCGGCGGGGCTGTGCCCGCCCCGGGCATGGGTTACGTTCACGGCGTGATCGTCGTCGCCGGTGAGTCCCTGATCGACCTGGTCCCGGACGGGGCCGCCGCCCCGCCCTCTCCGCTGGACCCGCTGGTGCCCAGACCCGGCGGCGGCCCGTACAACACGGCCGTGGCGCTGGGGCGGCTCGGCGCGGAGGTGGCGTTCTGCTCGCGGGTCTCCACGGACGCCTTCGGCGAGGCCCTGGTGGCGGGGCTGCGGGCGGCGGGGGTCTCCGACGTCCTCGTCCAGCGCGGGCCCGAACCGACGACCCTGGCGGTCGCGACCCTGGGTGCGGACGGTTCGGCCCGGTACGGCTTCTACGTCGAGGGCACGGCGGACCGCCTCTTCGCCCTTCCCCCGTCCCTGCCGGCGGGGGTGCGGGCGCTCGCCTTCGGCACCTGTTCGCTGGCTCTGGAACCGGGGGCGAGCGCCTACGAGGCGCTGCTGCGGCGCGAGTCGCGCCGGGGCGCCTTCACGCTCCTCGACCCGAACGTCCGGGCCGGGCTGATCCCGGACGCGGCGGCCTACCGGGAGCGCTTCGCGGGCTGGCTGCCGTACGTCTCCCTGCTGAAGCTCTCGGAGGAGGACGCGTCCTGGCTGGGCGGCACTCCGGCGGAGTGGCTGGCCCGGGGCCCGTCGGCGGTGGTCCTGACCCGGGGCGCGGAGGGTCTGACGGTCTTCACGCCGTCGTACGAGGTGTCGGTGCCGTCGGTCCGGATGCCGGTCGTGGACACGATCGGCGCGGGCGACACGGTGAACGCGGCGCTGCTGCACGGCCTGGCGGACCGTCCTGTCGGGACGCTGGACGCCGGGGCCTGGAGCGACCTTCTGGCGTACGCGGCGCGGGCGGCGGCGCTGACCTGCACGCGCGCGGGGGCGGAGCCTCCGTACGCGCGCGAACTCGGCTGAGGCCGTGGCGCGGCTGTCCCCCGCGCCACGGCCCCGGGCTCACGCCTTGCGGGCGCGGGTCACCGTCTTCTTCGCGGCGGTCTTCTTCGCCGCCGGTGCGGCCGTCTTCTTGGCGGGCGCCTTGGCCGTCGTCTTCTTGGCGGCCGTCTTCTTCACCGTCCCGGAGCCGCGGCGGGCGGCCGGGATGGCCGCGTCGCTGATCCGGTCCGCGCCGAGGATCTCGCGGAGGAACTTGCCCGTGTGGCTCGCGGGGACCGACGCGACCTCCTCCGGGGTGCCCTCGGCGACCACGAGTCCGCCGCCGCTGCCGCCTTCGGGGCCCATGTCGACGACCCAGTCCGCGGTCTTGATGACATCGAGGTTGTGCTCGATGACGATCACGGAGTTGCCCTTGTCGACCAGGCCGGACAGGACCTTGATCAGCTTCGAGATGTCCTCGAAGTGCAGACCCGTCGTCGGCTCGTCCAGGACGTAGACCGTGCGGCCCGTCGAGCGCTTCTGGAGTTCGGAGGCGAGCTTGACGCGCTGCGCCTCGCCGCCGGAGAGGGTCGGCGCGGACTGTCCGAGGCGGACGTATCCGAGCCCCACCTCGTGGAGCGTGCGCAGGTGGCGGGCGATCGTCGGGACGGCCTCGAAGAAGTCCAGCGCCTCCTCGATCGGCATGTCCAGGACCTCGGCGATGGACTTGCCCTTGTAGTGGACCTCCAGGGTCTCCCGGTTGTACCGGGCGCCGTGGCAGACCTCGCACGGGACGTAGACGTCCGGGAGGAAGTTCATCTCGATCTTGATGGTGCCGTCGCCGGAGCAGTTCTCGCAGCGGCCGCCCTTGACGTTGAAGGAGAACCGGCCGGGCAGATAGCCGCGGACCTTCGCCTCCATCGTCTCGGCGAAGAGCCGCCGGACGTGGTCGAAGACGCCGGTGTAGGTCGCCGGGTTCGACCGCGGGGTGCGGCCGATCGGCGACTGGTCGACGTGGACGACCTTGTCGACGAGGTCGTCGCCCTCCACGCGCGTGTGGCGCCCGGGGACCGACTTGGCGCCGTTCAGCTCGCGCGCCAGGTGGGTGTAGAGGATGTCGTTGACCAGGGTTGACTTGCCGGAGCCGGAGACGCCGGTGACGGCCGTGAGGACGCCCAGGGGGAAGGAGACGTCGATGTCCTGGAGGTTGTTCTCCCGGGCGCCGTGCACGGTGAGCCGGCGCGAGGGGTCGACGGGGCGGCGGATGTCCGGCGTCCCGATGGCCCGGCGGCCGGAGAGGTACTGCCCGGTCATCGACTCCTCGTTGGCGAGCAGCTCGGCGAGGGGCCCGGAGTGGACGACCTTGCCGCCGTGCTCGCCGGCACCGGGACCGATGTCGACGACCCAGTCGGCGACCTTGATCGTGTCCTCGTCGTGCTCCACGACGATGAGGGTGTTGCCCATGTCCCGCAGGCGGACCAGGGTCTCGATGAGCCGGTGGTTGTCCCGCTGGTGCAGGCCGATGGACGGCTCGTCGAGGACGTAGAGCACGCCGACGAGGCCGGAGCCGATCTGGGTGGCGAGCCGGATGCGCTGGGCCTCGCCGCCGGAGAGCGTGCCGGCCGCGCGGTTGAGGGAGAGATAGTCCAGGCCGACGTCGACGAGGAAGCGCAGTCGTTCGTTGACCTCCTTCAGGACCCGCTCGGCGATCTTCTTGTCGCGGGCGTTGAGCTTCAGGCGGCCGAGGAAGTCGGCGCAGTCGCTGATCGACATCGCCGAGACCTCGGCGATGGAGCGCTCCATGACCGTGACGGCGAGGACGATCGGCTTGAGGCGGGTGCCCTCGCAGGTGGGGCACGGCACCTCGCGCATGTAGCCCTCGAAGCGCTCGCGGCTGGAGTCGCTCTCGGCCTCGCTGTGGCGCCGCTTGACGAAGGAGACGGCGCCTTCGAAGGCGGGGGTGGTGTACGCCCGCTCCCGTCCGTAGCGGTTGCGGTAGCGGACCTCGACCTGGGTCTTGTGGCCGTGCATCAGGGCCTTCTTGGCCCGCTGCGGGAGTCCGGCGTACGCGATGTCCGTACGGAAGCCGAGCGCCTGGGAGAGTCCGCCGATGAGCCGGCCGAAGTACTCCCTGGTGTGGCCGTGGGACCAGGGGTGGATGGCGCCCTCGTCGAGGGACTTGTCCGGGTCCGGGACGATCAGCTCGGGGTCGACCTCCATGCGGGTGCCGATGCCCGTGCAGTCGGGGCAGGCACCGAAGGGCGAGTTGAAGGAGAAGGAGCGCGGCTCCAGCTCCTCGAAGGAGAGGTCGTCGTACGGGCAGTAGAGGTGCTCCGAGTACATCCGCTCGCGCTCGGGGTCGTCCTCGGCGAGGTCGACGAAGTCGAGCACGACCATGCCGCCGGAGAGACCGAGCGCGGTCTCGACGGAGTCGGTGAGCCGACGCTTGGCGCCTTCCTTGACGGTGAGGCGGTCGACGACTACCTCGATCGTGTGCTTTTCCTGCTTCTTCAGCGTCGGCGGTTCGCTCAGCTGTACGGTCACGCCGTCGACGCGGGCCCGGCTGTAGCCCTTGGTCTGGAGGTCGGCGAAGAGGTCGACGAACTCGCCCTTGCGCTCGCGCACGAGGGGCGAGAGGACCTGGAAGCGGCTGCCCTCGGGCAGCTCCAGGACCCTGTCGACGATGGCCTGCGGCGACTGCCGCGAGATCGGCCGGCGGCACTCGGGACAGTGCGGCTTGCCGATGCGCGCGAAGAGCAGCCGGAGGTAGTCGTAGACCTCCGTGATGGTGCCGACCGTCGAGCGCGGGTTGCGCGAGGTCGACTTCTGGTCGATGGAGACGGCGGGCGAGAGACCCTCGATGAAGTCGACGTCCGGCTTGTCCATCTGGCCGAGGAACTGCCGGGCGTACGACGAGAGCGACTCGACGTACCGGCGCTGTCCCTCGGCGAAGATCGTGTCGAACGCGAGGGAGGACTTGCCCGACCCGGAGAGCCCGGTGAAGACGATGAGGGAGTCACGCGGGAGGTCGAGCGAGACGTTTTTCAGATTGTGCTCGCGAGCGCCACGAACGATGAGACGGTCGGCCACGCCGGTCCGCACCTTTCTTGAGAGAGCGGAGGCACAGGGAGGGGGGTCACAGGATGTCCGATGTGCCTGAATGTGTGCCTGCATACCCAACAACCAAGGATGCCGGATGCTTCCTGCGAGCCTATAGCACGCACATTCGATTTCCGGCCGTGCACCGACCGCTTCACCCGAACGAGTGGCGGCGCTAGGGTCGGCGCCATGATCGACCACGTACGTGACCTGGACTCTGTACGCCAGGCGACCGACCGACTCCTCACCGCGGCCGCCGCATGGGACAACGCGGCGGTGGCCCTGCCGTCACGGCTTCCCGGCTGGAGCCGCGGCCATGTCCTCGCCCACCTCGCCCGCAACGCCGACGCTCTGGTGAACGTCCTCCAGGGCCGGCCCATGTACGTCTCCGCCGAGGCACGCGACGCCGACATCGAGCGGGACGCCGCCCGCCCCCTCGACGCGCAGCTCGCCGACATCCGCGCGACCGCCGCGCGGTTCGACGCCCTGGGCGCCGAGCCCGCCGACTGGGAGCGGACCGTGGAGCTCCGCAACGGCGTCACCGACCGCGCCGCGCGGATCCCCTTCCGCCGCTGGGTGGAGGTCGCCCTGCACCACGTCGACCTCGGGACCGGCTACGAGCTGGAGGACCTGCCGGAGGAGTTCGTCCAGCGGGAGATCGACTTCCTGACGGAGCGGTTCCGCGGGCACCGGGACGTGCCGCCGACCGGCGTCCGGGCCGAGAGCGGCCGGGAGTGGACGACCGGCGGCGGGGCGTCCGGCGGCCCGGTGACCGTGTCCGGGCCCGCGCCGGAGCTGCTCGGCTGGCTCGCCGGACGCCGCGACGGCTCGGCCCTCAAGGTGGAGGGCGGTCCGCTCCCGCAGCTGCCGGCGTTGTGACCCTCAGCGTCGGCGCCCGGCGCCCGGGGGGTGTCTTGTCACGACCCCGGCAGGAGCGGCCCGAAAGGCCCTAGGCTGGCACCCATGACGTACAGCGGAGCGGTGAAGGTCGGCGGACCTGCGGACGTGCACGAGCTGTCGGACCTGATGATCTCCAAGGTCGCGGTGGGCCCGATGGACAACAACGCCTATCTGCTGCGCTGCCGGGCGACCGGCGAGCAGCTGCTGATCGACGCGGCCAACGACGCCGAGACGCTGCTGACGCTGATCGGTGACGACGGCATCGCCTCCGTCGTCACCACCCACCAGCACGGCGACCACTGGCAGGCCCTCGCCGCGGTGGTCGCCGCAACCGGCGCGCGGACGTACGCCGGCGCGTACGACGCCGACGGGATCCCGGTCCCGACCGAGGTGCGCGTCGAGGACGGCGACACGATCCGGGTGGGCCGGGTCGAGCTGACCGCACGGCACCTGGTCGGTCACACCCCCGGCTCGATCGCCCTGGTCTACGACGACCCGCACGGCCACCCGCACGTCTTCACCGGCGACTGCCTCTTCCCCGGCGGCGTGGGGAACACCTGGAAGGACCCGGAGGCCTTCGCCAGCCTCCTCCACGACGTCCGGACCA
Organism: Streptomyces sp. NPDC008121; assembly: GCF_042957155.1. Lineage (NCBI taxonomy): Bacteria > Bacillati > Actinomycetota > Actinomycetes > Kitasatosporales > Streptomycetaceae > Streptomyces > Streptomyces sp. NPDC008121. Next base: position 151,667 of record NZ_JBIBHT010000005.1, read on the forward strand.
AGCTCTTCGACGCCCTGCCCGACGAGACCTGGGTCTACCCCGGGCACGGCAAGGACACCACCCTCGGCGACGAGCGGCCGCATCTCGACACGTGGCACGAGCGCGGCTGGTAGCGGCCGCTCCCGGCCCGGGCGCACGGCCTCGGGTCGTGCGCTCCCACGCGCCCCCGTAACCCTCCCCGTCGACGGGTAGTTGGCGCGGCATGCACGACAGTCACTCTCCGCGTCCGCCGTCCGCTCCCTCCATGGCGCGGCTCGCCGCCGCCTCCCTCGTCGGCACGGCCATCGAGTTCTTCGACTTCTTCGTCTACGGAACGGCCGCCGCGCTCGTCCTCGGCCCGCTGTTCTTCCCGACCTTCTCCCCGCTCGCCGGGACCCTGGCCGCCTTCGGCACCTTCGCCGTGGGCTTCGTCGCCCGCCCGCTCGGCTCCGCCCTCTTCGGCCACATCGGCGACCGCTACGGACGGCGACCGGTCATGTTCGCCTCCCTGGTGCTGACCGGCTGCGCCACGGTCGCCGTCGGCTGTGTCCCCACGTACGCGACCCTCGGCATCACCGCCCCCGTCCTCCTCCTCGCCCTGCGGTTCCTGCAGGGGCTCGGGCTCGGCGGCGAGTGGGGCGGGGCGGTGCTGCTGACGGCCGAGCACGCGCCCGCCGGGCGGCGCGCCCTGTGGTCGAGCTTTCCGCAGATCGGCCCCCCGGTGGGGTTCCTGCTGGCCAACGGCGTGATGCTGGCGCTCTCCGCCGGGCTGACCGACGCGCAGTTCCGCGAGTGGGGGTGGCGGGTGCCGTTCTGGGCGGCCGGGCTGCTCGCGGCGGGCGGTCTGCTGCTGCGCTCCTCGCTGGCGGAGACACCGCAGTTCGAGGCGCTGAGCGCGGCCGGAAAGCGGGCGAACGCGCCTCTGGCGGAGGTGGCGCGCGATCACTGGCGTCTGGTGCTGCTGACCGCCGGCGCGCTCGCCGTGGGGTACGCGGTCTTCTACACGGTGTCGACCTGGGCCCTGGCGTACGGCACCGAGCGGCTGGGGATCGACCGCACGGTGATGCTGGTCTGCGTCATGGGGGCGGTGGCGATCAGCGGCGTGGTGACGCCGTTCGTGGCGATCCTCGGTGACCGGCACGGCCGTCGGCCGCTCTGCCTGGTGGGCTGCGCCGCCTCGGCGCTCTGGATGTTCCCGATGGTGGCCCTGCTGCACACCGGCCGACCGGTACTGATGTTCCTCGGCTTCACGGGCGCGCTGCTGGCGTTCATCACGATGTTCGCGGTGGTCGCCGCGTACCTCCCGGAGCTGTACGAGCCGCGGGTGCGGTGCACGGGCGCGGCGGTCGGCTACAACCTCGCCGGGGTCCTCGGCGGGGCGCTGACGCCCATCGTGGCGACGGCCGTCTCGACCGGCGCGGGCACGCCGTGGGGCGTGGCGGTCTATCTGACGGTGGTGGCGCTGGTGAGTCTGGGCTGCTTTGCGCTGCTGCCGGAGACACTGCCGGCCCGCGAGGAGGCCCCAGAGCTGGCGCGGGTCTAGGGCCTTTCGTCTGGATCAGGCCGGATGAGGGAGCGGGCCCTGAGGGGCCTCCCCCGGCGCCGGGGCTCCCCGGGGGCGGAGACGCGCCGCGGCCGGCGCGGGCGGTGGTGTACCGCCCGCGCCGGCCGCGGTGTTGTTCGATACCGGCGCGTGTCGCGCCGTCGGGACGGTCAGGCCTCGACGCTGTCCTTCTCGGCCTCGCCGGCCTCGGCCGCCTCGCGCTGCGCCTGCTTCTTGGAGGCGATCAGGCTGGTGATCGTGGTGATGACCAGGACGCCGCAGATGACGGCGAGCGAGAACGGGATGGAGATCTCGGGGACGTGCACCCCGGATTCGTGCAGTGCGTGCAGCACCAGCTTCACGCCGATGAAGCCGAGGATCACCGACAGGCCGTAGCTGAGGTGGACCAGCTTCTTCAGCAGGCCGCCGATCAGGAAGTACAGCTGTCGCAGACCCATCAGGGCGAAGGCGTTGGCGGTGAAGACGATGTACGGGTCCTGGGTCAGGCCGAAGATCGCGGGGATCGAGTCGAGGGCGAAGAGGATGTCGGTGGTGCCGATGGCCAGCATGACGACCATCAGCGGCGTCAGCACCCGCTTGCCGTTGACCTGGATGAAGAGCTTGGTGCCGTGGTACTTGTCCGCGACGCCGAACCGCTTCTCGACGGACTTGAGGAGGCGGTTCTCCTCCCACTCGTCCTCGTCCTCGTCGGCGCGGGCCTCCTGGATGAGCTTCCAGGCGGTGTAGATCAGGAACGCGCCGAAGATGTAGAAGACCCAGGAGAAGCTGGCGATGATCGTGGCGCCGGCGGCAATGAAGATCGCGCGGAGCACCAGGGCGATCAGCACACCCACGAGCAGCACGCGCTGCTGGAGGTGGGAGGGCACCGAGAACTTCGCCATGATCAGGACGAAGACGAAGAGGTTGTCGACACTGAGCGACTTCTCGGTGATGAAGCCGGCGAAGAACTCGCCCGACGCCTGGCTGTTGCCGAAGAACAACAGGCCGAGGCCGAAGAGCGCGGCCAGGACGATCCAGACGATCGTCCAGATTCCGGCTTCCTTGATCGACACGTCATGGGGCTTGCGCCCGATGAGGAAGTCGATACCGATCAGGGCGGTGAGACCGAGAATGGTCAGCACCCAGAGAGTCATTGAAACGTCCACTGCGCCTCCGGCGTCGTACGGCTACTGATCAGCGTCGTCGCTGCCGGAGGTCTCTTCCACCCGGGACCGTCCGTGACGGGCCGGGCCGACGCCCCGGGATCAGACCGCTCACGATCTGTCCGTATTGACGGGAACGCCGCACATGGGGAGTACTCCCCTCCGCGCCATGAAGACTACCCGAAGACCCAAGAAAAGGTAAAGGAGAGGGTAAAGAGAGCCCAAGGAGGCAGGTCAGCGGCCCCCTTGGCGACGGGCCTCGGCGACCTGTGCCAGGACCGTACGGAGCACATGGCTCCCGTCCGGGATGCGCGGCGGCTCGTACGTCCACGCGTGACCGACCCACGGGTCGGCGAGGTGGTCGTCGGCCACCGGGGTGATCCGGAGCAGGGAGCGCCACAACGGATCGAGGACGGGGCCGTACGCCGAGGCCTCCTCCCGGTCCGCCACCATCATCAGGTGGACGCCGACGGACGGGCCCTCGTCGGCGAGGTAGCGGAGCTGGGTGACCGCCCGGTCGTCGAAGCCGTGCGGGAAGTCGTGGACGATCAGCAGCTGCTCGGCGATGTCCACGCCGGGCGGCAGCGCGTCGGGGGCACCGGCCCGCACGGCCATCTGGACCAGGTCGACCCGTTCGGTGAGCCGGGCCAGGACGGCGCCGACCCCGGCGGCCCCGGCGGCCGGAGGGCTCGCGAGGACCCCCGCCTCGGCGAGCGGGGCGAGGGACGCGGCGCCCGCGCCGGCCGGGTCGATGACATGGACGGTGAACTCGCCGGAGGGATACACGGCCAGCAGCCGGGCGGCGTGCGCGACGGCGGTGTCCAGCGCGAGGCGGCGCAGCTCCGTCTCGTCGAGCAGGTTCGCCGCCTCGGAGTGGCCGCGGCCGCTGTCCACCCACAGTCCGCGCTCCAGCGGGAGGCGGACCAGCATGGGGATCCGCAGCCCGGTGCGCTCGGGAAGGTGGAGGTCGCCCAGGCGCACGGCCATCGGGACCTCCATGGGGACGCGGTAGGCGTGCCAGACGGGGTTGTCCCAGCGAGCGAAGGCGGTGGGCAGGGCAGGTTCGACGACCTCGGCCTCCGCCGCCAGCTGGTCGAGGTCCCGGTCCAGGGCCTCCTGGGCGCGGGCGGTCAGCTCGTCGTGCCGGGAGCGGGCCGCCTCGCGGGCGGCGTCCCCGGCACCGCCGATCCGGCTGCGGGGGTCGGACAGGGCCCGGTCGAGCTCCTGGTCGAGGCGGGACTCGGCGAAGTCGCAGGCGCTGCGGTACGCGGCGGTGCTGCGGGCGAGGTCCTCGAACATGCCCCACACCTGGTTGTAGAGCCGCTCCTCCATGGACCACCCGGAGGCGTCCCCGGCGACGGGAACGGGCGGGGCCTGGGCCGGCTGAGGCTGGGGGGCGGCCGCCTGGCGGCGGGGGTGGGCGTAACTGATGCCCCCGCCGGGGGTCGGGGCGCCGGAGGCCGCGGCCGAGGCGGGGGCCGGGGGCGTGACGGGCGCGTCGGCGGGCAGGGCGGGCGTGGTGGCCGGCGGGGGCGTCACCGGCAGCGTCGGAGCCGCGTCGGAGGCCGCCACGGGCGAGGAGTGGCGTACCCGCTCGGTGTCGGGGACGCGCGGCGGCGGGGCGGAGACGGAACGGGCCATGCCCCGGGCGACGGCGTCCAGGACGGTCGCCGCGAGCTCCGCGGGCCGCTCCACGCCCTGGTCGCCGAGCATGGCCGCGAGGCCGCCTTCGTACCCCTGGCCGACGGCGCGGACCTTCCAGCCTCCCTGGCGGCGGTACAGCTCCAGGGCGACGACGGCGGACTCCCGGTCGAGGCCGGTGAGGGTGAAGCTGGCGATCTCGACGCCGTCGAGGCCGGTGACGGCCACGAAGGGGGCGGCGACGGCGCCGAAACAGGACGGCCCGCCGACGCCGACGGGCAGCGCCAGGAGGACCGAGACCCGATGGACGGAGTGCGGCAGCGCTTCGAGGTCGACGGCGAGGCGGTGGTCGGCGGCGGCCTGCTGCGAGACCTCGATGCCGGGCAGCGAGGGCGATCCCGGATGGGCGATCCACTCGACGCCGGCCACCCTGCCCCCCTCGTCGCCGAGGGTGGCTCCGGCGACGACCGGATGCCCGGCCGACACCCGGACCTCCAGTCGGGTGTGGGGCAGGGGGTGGTTCTGCCCGCGGACCAGCTCGGCCGTCATCGACTCTGTCCCCTCAGCGTCTTTCCGTGTGGATCATGTGGGACAGCTCCCGGCGGCCTGCTGCCTCCGGGAGCTGTGGGTTCGCCTGCGGGTGCCGTCTACAGATGCGGCAGGATCGCGGGCATCAGGTCCTGGAACGTCCGGCCGTTGGCCGGGTTGCCCAGGGCGGTCATCTGCCAGCCGGAGCCGGCCCGGTGCACCTTCGCCATGATCTGCGCGGTGTACTGGCCGCCGCCGTCCAGGGTGTAGCGCGCGAGCTCCTGGCCGTTGGTCTCGTCGACGATCCGGCAGAAGGCGTTCTGGACCTCCTGGAACGTCTGACCGGTGAAGGAGTTCACGGTGAAGACGATCTGGTCGATGTGGACGGGGACGCGCTGCAGGTCGACCAGGATCGACTCGTCGTCGCCGCCCTGACCGGCGCCCCCGACCAGGTTGTCACCGGTGTGACGGACCGAGCCGTCGTCGCTGACCAGATGGCGGAAGAAGACCACGTCCACCGGCTGCTTGTCCGCGAAGAGCACCGCGGAGGCGTCCAGGTCGACCTCCCGGGTGCGCGAGCCGAACAGTCCGCGGCGCGGAGCCGCCTGCCAGCCGAGCCCCATCCGTACCGAGGTAAGGGCGCCCCCGCCCTGCTTCTCCAGGCTGATGGCCTGACCCTTGGTCATGTTGACCGTCACGCGCTGTCCCCTCTCGTTGCGATCCCCGCGGCCGTCTCTGCTGTGCGTGCGGTTGGCAGCACCCTACGCAGGGGGGCGGACGGCGCAGCAGCCGCCGTCCGGTTTTGTGTCGGTCTTGCAACACACCGGACGGCGTCCGGGGCGCGGCGCTGTCAGGCGAGACCCGCCTCCTTCATCTGGCGCAACTCCTTCTTCAGCTCTCCTACTTCGTCACGGAGCCGGGCCGCCACCTCGAACTGCAGCTCCGCCGCGGCGGCGCGCATCCGGTCGGTCATCTCCTCGATGATCGACGCCAGTTCGGTGGCCGGCCGGTCGCCCAGCTCGAGGGTGGAACCGGCCTTTCCGCCCTTGCCCTTGCCCTTGACGCTGTGGGCGGCGAGGGAGGGCACGGGGGCCTTGGCGCTCTTGCCGTCCTTGCCCTGGCGGTACCCGGTGCCCAGCAGCTGCTCGGTGTCGACCTCCTCGCGCGCGATCGTGGCGACGATGTCGTTGATCTTCTTGCGCAGTGGCTGGGGGTCGATGCCGTGGGCGGTGTTGTACGCGATCTGCTTCTCGCGGCGCCGGTTGGTCTCGTCGATGGCCTTCTCCATCGCGGGCGTGATCGTGTCCGCGTACATGTGGACCTGGCCCGAGACGTTGCGCGCCGCGCGGCCGATGGTCTGGATCAGGGAGGTGCCCGAGCGCAGGAAGCCCTGCTTGTCGGCGTCGAGGATGGCGACGAGGGAGACCTCGGGCAGGTCGAGGCCCTCCCGGAGCAGGTTGATGCCGACCAGGACGTCGTACTCACCCGCCCGCAGCTCGCGCAGCAGCTCGATACGGCGCAGGGTGTCGACGTCGCTGTGGAGGTAGCGGACCTGGATGCCCAGCTCCAGGAAGTAGTCGGTGAGGTCCTCGGACATCTTCTTGGTGAGGGTGGTGACGAGGACGCGCTCGTCCCTCTCGGTGCGCAGCCGGATCTCGTGGACCAGGTCGTCGATCTGGCCCTCGGTGGGCTTGACGACGACCTCGGGGTCGACCAGGCCGGTGGGGCGGATGATCTGCTCGACGAAACCGTCGCCGCGCGACAATTCGTACGCCCCGGGGGTGGCGGAGAGGTAGACCGTCTGGCCGATCCGCTCCTGGAACTCCTCCCACTTCAGCGGGCGGTTGTCGAGCGCCGAGGGGAGCCGGAAGCCGTGGTCGACCAGGGTCCGCTTGCGGGAGGCGTCGCCCTCGTACATGGCGCCGATCTGCGGCACGGTGACGTGCGACTCGTCGATGACGAGCAGGAAGTCCTCGGGGAAGTAGTCGAGGAGGGTGTTGGGCGCGGAGCCCGGCTCGCGGTCGTCGAAGTGCATCGAATAGTTCTCGATGCCGGAGCAGGAGCCGATCTGGCGCATCATCTCGATGTCGTACGTGGTGCGCATGCGCAGGCGCTGGGATTCCAGCATCTTGCCCTGCTTGTCGAGCTCGGCGAGGCGGGTCTCGAGCTCCCGCTCGATGCCGTTGATCGCCTTCTCCATGCGCTCGGGACCCGCCACATAGTGGCTGGCGGGGAAGACGTACAGCTCGCGGTCGTCGCTGATGACCTCGCCGGTGAGCGGGTGGAGCGTGGAGAGGGCCTCGATCTCGTCGCCGAACATCTCGATGCGGACGGCGAGCTCTTCGTAGACCGGGAAGATCTCGATGGTGTCGCCGCGGACGCGGAAGGTGCCGCGGGTGAACGCCAGGTCGTTGCGCGCGTACTGGATGTCGACGAAGCGGCGCAGCAGCTGGTCCCGGTCGATCTCCTCGCCCACCTTGAGCGAAACCATCCGGTCGACGTACTCCTGGGGCGTACCGAGGCCGTAGATGCAGGAGACGGAGGCGACCACGATGACGTCACGGCGGGTGAGCAGCGAGTTCGTCGCGGAGTGGCGCAGCCGTTCGACCTCCTCGTTGATCGAGGAGTCCTTCTCGATGTAGGTGTCCGACTGCGGAACGTACGCCTCGGGCTGGTAGTAGTCGTAGTACGAGACGAAGTACTCGACGGCGTTGTTCGGCAGGAGCTCGCGGAACTCGTTCGCCAGCTGGGCGGCCAGCGTCTTGTTCGGCGCCATCACCAGCGTGGGGCGCTGGAGCTTCTCGATCATCCAGGCGGTGGTCGCGGACTTGCCGGTGCCGGTGGCACCGAGCAGGACGACGTCCTTCTCGCCGGCCCGGACGCGCCGGTCGAGGTCGGCGATGGCCGTCGGCTGGTCGCCGCTGGGCTGGTAGGGACTGACGACCTCGAAAGGCGCCACCGTACGTTCGATCTGGGAAACGGGCCGCATGCAACCACCGTACGACCCCCCACTGACAGTCGGGCGGTGAACGGGGCGCGGGCCGGGCGACGGCGGCCCGGTCACCAGTCCTGGGAGCGGTGGACGCCGCGCTGGGTGCCGCCGCGGCCGCCCCGGCGCGCCCCCCGGCCCGACGGCGGCTTGGCCGCCCAGTTGGCGGGCTCGCCGTAGGCGGCCGGGCGGCGCGGCGCGGGCACGCCGGGCCGGGGGCCGCCCTGGGAGGCGGGGCGCTGCCAGTCCGGCTCCCCCATGACGAGCAGCGGGTCGAACATCACGACGACCGCCGCCAGGAGGAGGAAGACCCCGGGGCCGATCAGCATCGGCAGCAGCAGGGAGGTGGCGGAGTCGCCGACGACCGGCGAGGTGCCCTCGGCGTACAGGTTGACGTGGACCGCCGCCATGGCGGTGTAATGCATGCCGCTGACCGCGAGGCCCATCACCATGCTGGCCCCCAGGCTGGCCAGGAAGCCGTGCACCGAGACGGCGGCCCAGAGGGCGGCGGTGGCCGCCACGACCGCGATGACCACGGAGAGGGCGACGGTGGGGGTGTCGTACTCGATGCGCCCGTGGAGCCGCATGCCCGCCATGCCGAGGTAGTGCATGGTGGCGATGCCGAGGCCGGTGATCGTGCCGCCGGTGACCAGGGTGAGGCGCGTGGCGCCGCGGTACCCGACGATGAAGATGCCGATGCCGACCATGAGGACGGCGACGCCGAGACTGGCGAAGGTCAGCGGCCGGTCGTAGCCGATGGGGACCTGCCGGACCGAGAAGCCCATCATGGCGATGAAGTGCATCGTCCAGATGCCGGTGCCGATCGAGGTGGCGCCCAGGACCAGCCAGCCGGCCTTGAAGCTCTCCCGGTTGCGCAGCGATCTGGTGGTGCAGCGCAGCCCGAGGGCGCCGCCGAGGCAGGCCATGAGGTAGGCGGCCACCGGCGTGACCAGGCCGTAGCTGAATCCGTCGACCGTGCCCTGCATGAGCGTGAGTCCTCCACCCGTGGCGCAACGTCGTCCGAAAACAGTCGGTACCGCTGAGTAGTACTACGGGGCGAGATTATGGCGCGCGGGCGGCCACACGACCACGCGGTCCGGGAATTGGTACGCGTGGGGCCGGCGTGATGCCCGACCGTGTTGTCAGTGCCGGGTCGTACCGTGGGCGGCATGGACACCACGGTGGAATGGGCGGTCGTCGAAGGCTCCATCGGCCCGCTGTTGCTGGCCGCGACCGATCGCGGCCTGGTGAGCGTGGTCTTCCATGCCGACGAGACGGTGCGGGAGCGGGCGCTCGACCGGCTCGCCGGGCAGCTGGGAGCCGCTCCGGTGGAGAGCGGCACGGGCCGGCTCGCCGAGCCTATACGCCGGCTCGCGGAGTACTTCTCCGGTGATCTGCACCGCTTCGACATACCGCTGGACTGGACGCTGACGGCCGGATTCAACCGGCAGGTGCTGCGCGCGCTGGCGGACTCGGTGCCGTACGGGACGGTGGTGGGGTACGGAGACCTGGCGAAGCGGGTGGGGCAGCCGGGCGCGGCCCAGGCGGTCGGGGCGGCGATGGGCTCCAATCCGCTGCCGCTCGTCGTGCCGTGCCACCGGGTGGTGGAGAGCGACGGCGGCCTCGGCGGCTTCGGTGGCGGCCTGGAGACGAAACGGAGACTGCTCGCCCTGGAGGGGGTCCTGCCGGAGCCGCTGTTCTGAGGGGGCGGGGGGCGCGGGGTGCCGGACCGGCGGCCCCGGGGGCTGCGGGGGTGCGGCGGCTGGACTTCCAGGGGCCAGGCACCGGGAGGCGAGGGGGCCGGGCGCCGTGGGGTGCCGGACCGGCGGGGCCGGGGGATGCCGGGGTGCGGAGGCTGGACTTCCCGGGGCCAGGCACCGGGAGGCGAGGGGGCCGGACCCCCAGGGCCAGGCCCCGGGGTGTACGGCGTTCCCCTGGCGCCGCCCGGCTGGCACACTCCCGTAAGTGACCGAGACACCCGGCGCCCCTGACGCCACCGCAGCCGTCCCGCCCCGGCCCATACCCGTCCCGGCAGGCCCCGAGCTGACGGCCCTGCGCCGACGGATCCAGGCCGTCCTGATCGCCAGCCAGATCCTCGGCGGACTCGGCATCGCCATCGGTGTCGCCCTCGCCGCGGTGCTCGCCAAGGACGTCAGCGGCACGGAGGCCCTGTCCGGTCTGGCCTCCACGGCGACCGTGGCCGGCCCCGCCCTGCTCGCCATGCCGCTCGCCGCCCTCATGGCCTCCCGGGGCCGCCGGTCAGGACTGGTGTTCGCCTACCTGATGGGCGCCCTCGGCGCCGGCGTCGTGGTCCTCGGCGCGGTCCTCGACAGCTTCCCGCTGCTCCTGGTGGGCCTGGTCGGCTTCGGCGCCGGGTCCTCGGCCAACCTCGCGGCCCGGTTCGCCGCCGCCGACCTCGCGGAGGCGGACCGCCGGGGCCGCGCCATCTCCACGGTGGTGTGGGCGACCACCATCGGCGCCGTCCTCGGCCCGAACGTCGCGGCGCCGGCCGGGGAGAGCGTCTCTGGGTTCGGCATCCCGGCGACGGCCGGCCCGTTCGTCTGGGCGGCCGGGGTGTTCCTCGTCGCCGCGGTCATGGTCGCGCTGCTGCTCCGCCCCGACCCGCTGCTCACCGCCCGCGCCCTGGCCGGTCCCGAGGACGGTGAGGCGGCCGCCGGCCGCTCCCTCAAGGCGGGGATGCGGGCCGTGCGGGCGTCGACCCGGGCCCGTCTCGCCCTGGTGACCGTGGCCGCCTCGCACACCGCCATGGTCTCGATCATGTCGATGACCCCGGTGGCGCTGAGCCACCACGGGGCGGGCATCCAGCTGATCGGTCTCGTGATCAGCGTCCACATCGCCGGCATGTACGCCTTCTCGCCGGTGATGGGCTGGCTCTCGGACCGGCTGGGACGGCTGACGGTGATCGGCCTCGCGGTCGGCCTGCTGGCGGTGGCCGCGCTGCTGGCCGGTACGGCGGGGGCGAGCCACGGACAGACCGCCCTGGGCCTCTTCGTGCTGGGCCTCGGCTGGTCGGCAGGGCTGGTCTCGGGGTCGGCGCTGCTGACGGACTCGGTGCCCCAGGCGGCCAGGGCGGCGGTCCAGGGCCTGTCCGACGCCACCATGAACACGGCGGCGGGCATCGGCGGCCTGGTGGCGGGCCTGATCGTCGCGCAGGCCGGCTACGGCTGGCTGAACGTGGTGGGGGCGTGTCTGCTGCTGCCGATGGCCGCCCTGGCGGTACGGGGAGCGGTCCGGCCGGGGGCCCTGAAGGCCTGAAGCCACCGGGCCCGGGGCGCCTGAGGCCGCCGGGGGGCCGGGGGGCGCCTGAGACCGCCGGGGCCCGAAGCGCCTGAGGCCCCTGGCGCCCCTCCCGGATCCTTCTCCTCCCGGAATCCCTCTCCTCCGCGGGCTCAGAGGCTGATGTGGTACGCCTTGCGCAGCGTCTCGTGGACCGTCCAGGTGGTCCGGTCCCCCTCGCGCAGCACGCAGGCGTCCCCCGCCCCGATCTCCAGGACGTCCCCGCCCTCGACGGCGACGGTGGCGCGTCCGCTGACCACGACGAAGAGTTCATTGGCCTCCGTGTCCGTCACCACCCCGGGCGTGATCTGCCAGATGCCCCGCACCTGCTTGCCGTCCGCGGACTCCCACAGGACCTTGCCGGTCACCTCGGGCGTACCCGAGACGATCTGGCCGGGATCGAGCGGCTCGGGCTCCAAGTCCGTGTCGGCGATGTGAACGGCGAAAGAGGGGTGATCATGTGTCGTCATGGGCGGTGACTGTAGCCGGGGCCCGCCGACCGGCGACGGGCGGCACCCGTGCGATCCCGTGGCGTCCCCCCGCCCCCGCTTCCGCCCTTCCTTCCGTCAGGCTCCCCCCACCTCTGACAGGAGAGTGCCGATGCCGGCCTCCACCTTCCTCCACCGCAGCCTCGCCCTGACCGCCGCCGCGCTCCTCGCGACCGCGGCGGCCGCGACCGCTCCCTCCGCCTTCGCCGTGCCCCGGGCCGCCGCCGACCCGGCGCCGGACACCGCCCTGCCCGCCCCCGCCGCCCCGGCGACCCCCCAGAGCGCCGAGCACCCCGAGGCCCCGGGCGCCGCGTACAAGGAGGCGCACGACACCCTCGGCCCGCAGTACCTCACCCCCGACCAGTGGAGACTGAGCGCCGCCAAGCAGGCGGAGGCGGAGGCGAGAGCGTACGAGAGGTCCTGGGGGCGGGCCTGGACCGGGACCCGGCCGGGGAGCACGCGCGCCGGCTTCAAACTGTCCGGCGGCCTCCACCAGCCGCAGCGCACTTCCTACTGGTGCGGCCCGGCCACCCTCGTGATCGCCCAGTCCGCCCACGACGGGGTCGCGGGCCGCTCGCAGCAGGACGCGGCCACCCTCCTGCGGACCACCACCAGCGGCACCGCCTGGTACGGCATCGACATCAACGTCGCGGCCCCGACCGGCTACCCGATGGCGGACGCGCTCAACCACCGGCTGCCCGGCGCCGGGTACGTCCCCAAGGCGCTGCCCTACACGCCGACCGCCACCGACAAGGCGAACTTCCGGCAGCACATCGCCTTCGACACCGACAACGACTACGCCGTCGCCGGCAACGCGTGGGAGGTGCCGGGCGGCCCCCACCTCGTCGGGCACCCGAACGTCGAGATCTTCCACTGGGTGGCGATCGACGGCTACGACACCGACACCGAGGCCGCCCAGGTCAACTACCTGGACCCGGTCGGCGGGGTGAGCACGAGCGTGATCTCGTGGGCCGGGACGGTGCCCAGGTCGGCGCGCATCTCCTCCGACACCCTCACCACCATCATGGGCGGCCGTGGGTACGTCTGGTAGGGGCCGCACGGCGCCTCCGGCCCTGCTGCTGGCGGGCCTCCTGTCGGCGGGCGTCCTGGTGACGGGATGCTCGCCGGCGGGGCCCGCCCCCGCCCCCGTACCGGATCGCGGACGGACCCCGTCCGCGCTTCCCCGGCCCACCGCTCCCCCGCCCGGGCGGCCGACGGCACGGGCGGCCGTTCCCGCCGCCGCCTGCGAGGTGGGGCTGCCCGCCGCCTGGCGCGCCGCCTTCGGCGCGGGCGAGCTGCGCGCCCCGGCCGCCGAGCGGGCGGTCCTCTCCGACGCCGGGCCGGGCTGGACCGCCGTCCAGCTCACCGGCGCCGGGCAGCGGCGCGCCGTCCTGGTCCGGCACGGCGCGGCGCCCCGCACCCTCCTCGCCTTCGCCGACCCCGTCGAACACCAGCTGCTCGCCGCCGACTTCGACGGCGTCCGGTGGGCGGCGTTCGCCGTCCTGGAGGGGCGGACCCTCGACAGCCCGTGGAGCCTGTACGTCTGGGACGCCGGCACCGGCAAGGCGAGGCGCGTGGCCCGCGCCGACCGCCCGGGCCCTCTTCCCCGGCCCGTCCTCCTCGGCGGCACGGTCCACTGGGCGCAGGGCGTGGGCGGCGGAAAGGCCACCGTGTACGCGGCCGCGGCGGCGGGCGGGGCCCCGCGCCCTCTGCGGACGGGCGTGCCGGACACGCCGTTCGCCGCCGGCGAGCTGCTGGTGTGGCGCGAGGCGGCCGGTTCCGGAACCCGGCTGGCCGCCGTCTCCCTGAAGGACGGCCGCCCGGCCGCCCTGCCCGCTCCCCTCGCCGCGCTCCGCGACATCCGGTCCGTCGTCTCCGACGGCCGCACCTGGGCCTGGGTGGCGGGCGAGAGCGAGCCCCGGCTCATGGTGTGGCGTACGGGAGATCCGGAGCCGGTGGCCGTGGTGAGCGGGTCACCGGCCGTCGACGGCATGGACCAGCTCCGGATCGGCGGCCGCCTGGTCACCTGGCGCACCCCGGAGACCTCCTACGCACTGGACCTGGCCGCGGGCGCGTACGCGCGGATCACTCCCGCGTACGGATACGCGCAGGCCGGGGGCGGCTCGCTGGCCGTCGCGTACACCGTGGGCGACGCCAAGGCGCGCGGCTCCCGGTCGGTGATCCAGGTGGTGGACGCCGGCCGGCTGCCGCCGCTGCCGGGCTGTGGCTGAGGGCCGCCACCGAGGTTTGACGGGGTCGCCGCCGCGCCAGAGATGGGACATGTCCACACACGTGTCCGAAGAGGTACGGGAAGCGCTCCACGAGGGCCGTCCCGTCGTCGCGCTCGAGTCCACGATCATCGCCCACGGCCTGCCGCGGCCGCGGAATTTCGCCGTGGCGCGGGAGTTGGAGGCGTTGGTGCGCGAGGGCGGAGCCGTGCCCGCCACCATCGCCGTGATCGACGGCGTGGCCCGAGTCGGCCTGGACGAGGAGGGGTTGACCCGGATCGCGGAGGACCCGGAGGTGCGGAAGCTGGGGCACCGCGATCTGGCGCCGGCCCTGGCGACCGGGGCGACCGGGGCGACGACCGTCTCCGGCACCGCCTGGCTGGCGCACTCCGCGGGCATACGCGTCTTCGCGACCGGCGGGCTCGGGGGCGTGCACCGGGAGTGGAGCGAGACACAGGACGAGTCGGCCGATCTGCGGCTGCTCTCGCGGGTGGGGATCGCGGTGGTCTGCGCCGGCGTCAAGTCGATCCTCGACGTCCCGGCGACGCTCCAGCGTCTGGAGACCCTGGGCGTGACGGTCGTCGGGTACGGCACGGAGCACTTCCCCGGCTTCTATCTGGCCTCCTCGGGCGAGCCGGTGGACTGGACGCTGCGGACGCCGGGTGAGGTGGCGGGGGTGATACGGGCCCAGGACGCGCTGGGCGAGCCGTCCGCCGCGCTGATCGTGGCCCATCCGGTGCCGGTGGAGGACCAGTTGGATCCCGCCCTGCACGACCGGGTGCTGGCGGGGGGCCTCGCCGAGGCACGGGCGAAGGGGATCACGGGGCAGGCGGTGACGCCGTTCCTGCTCGAGTACCTGACGGTGCACACGGGCGGGGCGTCCCTGGAGGCCAACCTCGCGGCCGTGCGCGGGAACGTCCGGCTGGCCGCCCGGATCGCGACGGCGTACGCCGAAGCGGGCGCGTGAGGGGCCTGCTGGTCGTCGGGGACGTGGTCACCGACGTGGTCGCCCGGCACGGTGCTCCCCTCGCGGCCGCGACCGACACGGCGGCCCGGATCCGCACGCTTCCGGGCGGGGCGGGCGCCAATGTCGCCTGCTGGGCGGCGCGCGCGGGCTGCGCGGACGTACGGCTGCTCGGGCGGGTCGGGACCGACGCGGCCGACTGGCACGAGCGGGCGCTGGTGTCGGCGGGTGTGCGCCCGCTGCTGGTCAGGGACGCGGAGGCCGCCACGGCCACGGTGATAGCGCTGGTCGACGCGAGCGCCGAGCGCACGTTCCTGACCGACAGCGGGGCGGCCCTGCGGCTGTCGCCCGACGACTGGTCGCCCGCGTTCCTCGACGGGGCCGCCCATCTCCATCTGTCCGGGTATCTCTTCTTCTCCGAGCCGAGCCGGGCGGCCGTGCGGCGGGCGCTGCGCGACGCGCGGGAGGCGGGGGTCACGGTGAGCGTGGACCCGGCGTCGGCGGGGTTCCTGGCGGAGCTGGGGACGGACCGCTTCCTGAGGGAGGCGGCGGGCGTGGACATGCTGTTCCCCAACGCCGACGAGGCCCGGCTGCTGACCGGGTGCCCCGGGCCGGCCGAGGCCGCGGTGGCGTTGAGCCGCGCCTTTCCGCTGGTGGCGGTCACGTCGGGCGCGCAGGGCGCTCTCGTCGCCGAGTCGGGGGCGGTGACGGCGCGGGTCGCGGCGCCGGCGGCGCGGCCGGTGGACTCCACGGGCGCGGGAGACGCCTTCACCGGGGCCTTCCTCGCGGCACGGCTCTCGGGCGCGGACGCGGCGAAGGCGGCGGAGGCCGGATGCCGTGCGGGCGCCCGGGCGGTGGTCTCGGTGGGCGGGCGCCCCGCGGGCCCCTGACCCCGTGGGGCGGCTGTGGCTCGGGAGCCGGGAACAGGCGTTCCCGGACACGGCTTATGCCGGGAGGCCCGTCCAGGCGGGGTGGCGCGGGTCGTCGGTGCGGACGACGACGTCGGCTGCGTCCGCGGGGCCCACCTCCTGCTCGTAGCGTGCGAAGGCGGGCAGGGTCCAGCGTTCCTCGCTGCGGCGCGCGAGGGCGGCCGCGGACAGGCGCAGGTGCACGGTCAGGTCGAAGGGGAACCAGTGCCCGAGCAGGAAGGGGCCGTGCAGCAGCAGTACCCCTCCGGGCGGCAGGGTGACGTAGGGGCTGCGGGTCGCCCGGTCGGTGGCCGGGTCCCACAGATCGGGGAGCACCCGTCCGCTGCCGCCGGCCTCCAGCGGCCCGAAGACCTCGCGCCACAGCGCTCCCGTGTCGAACCAGCCGCTGTAGTACGCGTCGGCGTCCCGCTTGCCGTACTCGTACCGCAGCGACGCCGGCCGCAGGAACCCGCCGGTGCCCACCACCAGCACGGAGCGGCCCCGCAACCGCAGCGCGGTGGCGATCGATGCGGCGGTGTCTCCGGTGGGCGCGGCGGGAGCGCCGTCGATGCCCACCGTGAGCCGGTCGCCACCGCCGCCGGGGGTGGTCCCGTCGAGGTGTTCGGCCAGAGCGTCGGCCAGCCGTTCCCAGGTGATCGGTTCCCATCGCACGGAGCTCATGGTGACGGTTCGTCCACCGCGGCCCGGCCCGCCACGACCGCGTCCGCCAGCGTCAGTTCCCCGGCCGCGAGGGCCCGGCAGGTCGCCAGGTCGGTCCGCAGGTGCGCGACGGCGCCCTCCGCCGGGCCGTCGCCGTACTCCACGCTCGCGTCCTCCCCGGTCCGCACGTGGAACGGCCCCTCGTCGAGGGTCACCTGCACCACCCCCGCGCCCCGGTCCTGGAGGGCACTCAGCAGGGGGATCGCGAACCAGTGCGCCCGTACGGCATCGGTCGGCCGCGGCTCGTCCAGTGCGGGGGCTCCCCACTCGGCCAGGGCCCGCAGGACCGGCAGCAAGGCGCTGCCCCGGTCGGTGAGTTCGTACACGTGGGCCGCGACGGGAGGCGGCAGACGGCGGCGGGTGACGAGTCCGGCGCCCTCCATCTCCTTGAGGCGCCCGGCGAGCATGTCCGTACTGACGCCGGGGAGATCGGCGTGCAGGTCGGTGTAGCGGCGCGGCCCCGCGAGGAGTTCACGGACGATCAGCAGCGTCCACCGGTCACCGACGGCGTCGAGGGCACGGGCGGCGGCGCAGTACTGGTCATAGCTTCGGCGACGTGGCATGCGACGCAGTCTAGACAAGTTGTTGGACTTTCCAAGCTCGAACTTGGTAAAACCAAGCATCAGCACTCTGGGGAGGTCGTCACATGGAGTTCCGGCAGTCGAGCAAGTTGAGCGAGGTCTGTTACGAGATCCGCGGACCGGTCATCGAGCACGCCAACGCCCTGGAGGAGGCGGGCCACAGCGTCCTGCGGCTCAACACCGGCAACCCGGCGCTCTTCGGCTTCGAGGCTCCGGAGGAGATCGTCCAGGACATGATCCGGATGCTCCCGAAGGCCCACGGCTACACCGATTCCCGCGGGATCCTCTCCGCCCGCCGCGCCGTCGCCCAGCGCTACCAGGCCCTCGGCCTGCCCGACGTCGACGTGGACGACGTCTTCCTCGGCAACGGCGTCTCGGAGCTGGTCTCCATGGCCGTCCAGGCGCTCCTGGAGGACGGCGACGAGGTGCTGATCCCCGCCCCCGACTTCCCCCTGTGGACGGCGGTGACCACCCTCGCGGGCGGCAAGGCGGTGCACTACCTCTGCGACGAGTCGGCCGACTGGTACCCGGACCTCGACGACATGGCCGCGAAGATCACCGACCGCACCAAGGCGGTCGTGCTCATCAACCCCAACAACCCCACCGGCGCCGTGTATCCGCGCGAGATCGTCGAGGGCGTCCTCGACCTCGCCCGCCGCCACCAGCTGATGGTCTTCGCCGACGAGATCTACGACCAGATCGTCTACGACGACGCCGTCCACCACACCGCCGCCGCCCTCGCCCCCGACCTCGTCGTCCTCACCTTCTCCGGGCTCTCCAAGACGTACCGTGTCGCCGGCTTCCGCTCCGGCTGGCTGGTCGTCAGCGGCCCTCGGCAGCACGCGAAGAGCTATCTGGAGGGCCTGATGATGCTGGCCTCCATGCGGCTGTGCCCCAACGCCCCCGCGCAGTACGCCATCCAGGCCGCGCTCGGCGGACGGCAGTCGATCCGGGAGCTGACCGGCCCCGGCGGCAGGCTGCTCGAACAGCGCGACACGGCGTGGGAGAAGCTGAACGAGATCCCGGGGGTGTCCTGCGTGAAGCCGAAGGGCGCGCTCTACGCCTTCCCGCGTCTCGACCCGAAGGTGCACCGGATCCACGACGACGAGAAGTTCGTCCTCGACCTGCTGCTGCGCGAGAAGATCCAGGTCGTCCAGGGCACCGGCTTCAACTGGCCGCGTCCGGATCACTTCCGCATCCTGACCCTGCCGTACGCCGACGACCTGGACGCGGCGATCAGCCGCATCGGCCGCTTCCTGAGCGGCTACCGCCAGTAGGCGGCCGGAGCGGGGCCCGCGCCCGGAAACGGGAGCGGGTCCGAGGGCGTAGCCTGCCCCCGGACCCTGTCGATGCCGCTCACATCACACGCCGGCACGCTTGAGGACCCGGGTCAGTCGTCATTGCGTCGCGTCCTGCCATTGGACCACCGCCGATCGGAGCTCGGCGGACCAGATTCGAACTGGCATTTCGACGCACCAGGGCCCGGGCCCGGTCGATCCGGCGATGAGCGGCGCATGCTGAGTCTGGAGCAATAGTCTGAGTCTGATCACGGCCCTCGTCAGGAGGGCCGCGGATTCACGACAAGCCTCATCTTCAGCTTCGCGCTCCTCGCGCGCCCCGGCCGTGTTCTGTGGCCGGGGAGTCTGTGGTCCGTCCCGGCTACCCGAAGAGGTAGCCGAAGACGGCGTCGCCGACCCGCTGGTCGGTGACCTCGGCGCCGTTCGCCTCCTCGCGGGCGAACTTGACCGCCTGCTGGAGCTTCTCGACCCGCTCCAGGAGTTCGTTCACCCTGCGGGCCGGCAGCGCCCCGGAGAACTTCACCGTGCTCCAGTACCCGACCGGGATGTCCTCGTAGTACACCTCGACCTGCGCCGGGTGCTTCTCCGTCGCCTCCGCCTTGACGTGGTTGCGCGGGACCTTCTTCGTCCGGACAGTGCGGACGACCTCGGTCTTCCACGCGTCGGTCGACGGGTCCTGCACCCAGGACTCGGCGGCGTCCAGGACGGGCAGCTTGCGCACGAAGGTGTTGATGTCCGTCAGCTGCTTCTCCAGGAAGAGCAGGTACGCGACGGGCACCCGGCCCACCAGGACGCGCCCGTCGACCGTGATGTCGGCGCGCGCCTCGCAGTTGGCCCAGTCCTTGGTGGCGGTCACATCGAACAGCCGGGTGAGCGCCCGCGCGGTGTCGCGCAGCACGTCCTCCGCCTTCACCTGCACCAGCGTGGACTCCGGCGGAAGCTGCTCGCCCTCCTCGTCCTTCGCCTGGTACGTCCGGGAGATGCCGGCGAGCAGCGCGGGCTTCTGCAGCCCGTGGTGCGCCGCCGTCAGGTCCTGGTGCGCCCGGGACTTGACGCCCTTCTCCACTGCGATGATCTGATTGAGTTTCGTTGCCACGTCACGGACCCTAACCGTGCGACCGACTGCGAATCGAACGATTTATCAGGCCAGTTGAGCTTCCGAGGAGCGACCTGTCATGGAGACGGCCCTGATCGCCGTGGTCGGCACCCTGCCGGGCGTGGTGGCCACGCACTGCCGCTGAGGAGCCCGACATGGATCTGGTCGCCCCCGTCGTCGTCGAGCCCCTCAAGCGCCGGCGCTGCTCCGAGTGCCAACAGGGGCCGCTGCGACGGATGATCGTCGAATTCCACGCCCCGGTCTGCCTCGACTGCGCCGACCTCGGGCATCTGGTCTTCCTCGGGCGCGGTGACACGGCGCTCACCCGGCGGGCCCGCGAGGGCAGTGCGCTGTGGGCGGTGGTGGTACGGCACAACCGGCGCCGGACCCGGTACGAACGTCAGGGGCTGCTCGTCGAGGCGGACGCGCTGGCGCGGGCCGAGGAGGCCTGCCTGGCGGACGCGGAGGCGAGGGCGCGTCGGCGGGCGAGGGACGCGGTCCGGCGTGCGGAGCGGGACGCGCGGGTCACGGCGGAGCTGGAGGCCGAGATCCTGCGGCTGTTCCCGCGCTGCCCCGGGGAACGGGCCGCGGAGATCGCGGCCCACGCCTCGCAGAAGGGCAGCGGCCGGGTGGGGCGCACGGCGGCGGGGCGGGCGCTGGACCGGGACGCGGTCACGGCCGCGGTGCGGGCGTCCGTACGGCATGTCGACACCGCGTACGACGCGCTGCTCATGCGGGGCGTTCCCCGCCACCAGGCCCGGGCGAGGGTCGCGCCCGCCATCGAGGCGGTGCTCCGGGCCTGGCGTCGTGCGTGAGGGTTCAGGACCGTCCTACGGATCGTGGCGACGGTCCCTGTCCCCTCGGTCCGCCCGCCGGTGCGCCCGGGCCGGTCGGTCTGGCCGGGGGCCGGTCCGGCGGCCGGACCTGCCGGGCGCGGGGCGGGAAGTCTGTCCCGTCCTCAGACGTCCGTGCCCGCGCGGCGGGAGCGGCGGTAGAGCAGCGCGCCACCGAGCAGCAGGGCGGCGCTCGCCGGGGCGGCGTAACCGACCAGGTCCGAGCCCGTGCTGGCCAGCGAGACGGAGCTGGTCCGCGGCGCGGGGGCCGGGGCCGGCTCGTCGGTGTCCGTGCTGGGCAGCGGCGGAATGTTCCGGGGCTCCGTCGGCTTCGGCTCCACGCCCGGGCCCTCCGGATTCGAGGGGCCGTTGACCGAGGTGTTCCCGAAGGCCGGGTTGCCGATGCCGACGACGTTGACGGAGTTGCCGCTGACGTTCACCGGCAGGTCGACCGGCAGCTGGATGCCGTTGCCGGAGAGGACGCCGGGCGAGTTGGCGGCGACGCCCTCGGCCGTGGCTCCCCCGCCGTTGCCGCTGGACGCGCTGCCGCCGCGCGGGGTGGCGGGCAGGTCCTTGTGCTTCCCGCCCTCGCCGCCACGGTCGCTGGAGCCCTGGCCGCCGGTCGGGCCGTCGTGGTTCGCGCAGCTGTTGCCGAACGAGGGGTTGAGCAGTCCGACGACGTTGACGGTGTTGCCGCAGACGTTGACGGGGGCGTGCACCGGCAGCTGCACGGTGTTGCCGGAGACCGCGCCCGGCGAACCGACCGCGGCGCCCTGGGCACCGGAGTCGGCGTGCGCGGCGCCGGCGGAGAGCGCGAGCGCGCCACCCGTGACCATCAGTGTGGCCAGTCCACTACGGCGAATCTGCCTCATGGTTCCTGCCTTCCGGAGGTGTAGACGAGCATTCGCCCGTACCGCAATTAACGCGATTCCACCCCGCTCGGATCAGGCCGAAGGGCTCTTTCACTCCTTCGAGTGGGTATGACTCGAACGTTCGTGGGCAGCCTTCCTGGCCGCTTCCCCCTGTGCTTCTCCCTGACCTGCGGAGGGGGCCCGGGCCCACCCTCGCCGGGTGCGGTCGGACCGGGCCGCCGGTGCGCCCGGCGTCACTGGCCCAGCAGGTCGGTCAGGGCGCCGACCGGGTCGGGGTCGGGGGTGCCGCGGGGCCACCAGTCCTCGCGGTCGGCGTCCGATTCGTAGCCGTACCAGAGCCCGTCCCGGCCGAAACGGAGCTGGAGGGAGCGCGTCGACAGGCGGTTCCGCCAGGGCCGGAAGGCGGGCTGGTCGGCGGCGAGCAGGGCGGGGCGGGCCCGGTCGAAGGGGCCGGCGGGCGGGTCCCAGGGCTCCTCGAGGACCAGGAGGCCGGCTAGTCCGCCCTGGCGCCAGGCGGCGACCGCGCGCGCCAGGTCGGTGGGGGTCCGGTCGAGCGCGTACGCCAGGTCGCGGTAGAGCGCCCGGGTCGACGCGGTGAGCCCGGAGCCGGGGTGCGCGGCGGCGAGCCGGACGGCGTCCTGCCAGGGGGTGAGGGCGGCGACGGGGTCGTGGCCCGTCATCAGGAACGCGTGGGCGCGGACGGCGGCCTCCGAGGCGAGCAGGTCGAGCGCGAGGGGGTCGGGGGCGTCCGGGTCCGGCGGGTGGACGGGCGGGCGGCCCGGCTGTGCGGGGGCGGGCAGCGGCGGGGGCAGCGGCGGCAGCGGCCGGGGCACGGTGTCGTCGGCGGTCGGGGCGAGGACCGCGCGGGCGGGGACGGTCGCCAGGGCGGGCGCGGCGGCGCTGGTCTCGGCGGCGGAGCGGGCCGCGTTACGCCGGGTCAGGGCGGCGAGAATCTCCTGTTCGCCGCGGCCGCGCATCAGGAAGAGGACGAAGGGGTCCTCGTCGAGCAGGCGCGCTGCTTGGTAGCAGAGGGCGGCGGCGTGCTTGCAGGGGAAGCCGTCGTCGGGGCAGGAGCAGTCGGGGATCAGGTCGCCGGGGGCGGGCAGCAGACCGGTGACGGCCTCCAGGGCGTGCGGGACGTCCTTGTCGAGCAGGGCGGCGATGTGGTCCGGCCGGGCGGCCGCCTTGTCGAGGAACCGCTCCCAGTCGTCGTCGCCGAGGGTGCGCAGCCGGATCTCCGAGCGGTACGGGCGGGGTCGGCTGCCGTGGACGTAGGCGACGACCCGGCCCGGGGTGACCGTGATGGCGTCGACATGTCCGCGCCGCGCGTACGCCTGACCGCGGGCGAGGCGCGCCGCGTCGAGGGCGGTGTCCTCCAGGGCGTCCACCCAGGCGTTGCCCCACCAGGTGGCGGCGAACCGACCGTCCGGTGCCTCCCGGGGGGCGAGCTGGGGGAACGTACGACGACGGTCGTCGTGGCGCGGGAGACCGGGGCGGCCGCCCGGGGCCGGACGGGGAGTCATGACGGCCTCCTCAGCGAGACCAGGTCCGCCAGTTCACGGTCGGTCAGTTCGGTCAGGGCCGCCTCGCCGGAGCCGAGGACGGCGTCGGCGAGGGCCTGCTTGGCGCGGAGCATCTCGGCGATGCGGTCCTCGACGGTGCCTTCGGCGATGAGCCGGTGGACCTGGACCGGCTGGGTCTGTCCGATGCGGTACGCCCGGTCGGTGGCCTGCTCCTCGACCGCCGGGTTCCACCAGCGGTCGAAGTGGACGACATGACCGGCCCTGGTCAGGTTGAGTCCGGTGCCCGCGGCCTTCAGGGAGAGGAGGAAGACGGGCACCTCGCCGGACTGGAAGCGGTCGACCATCCGCTCGCGTTCGGCGACGGGCGTTCCGCCGTGCAGCAGCTGGGCCGGGATCGCGCGGGCGGCCAGGTGGTCGGCGAGGAGCCGGGCCATGGAGACGTACTGGGTGAAGACCAGGACGGAGCCGTCCTCGGTGAGGATCGTGTCGAGGAGTTCGTCGAGCAGGGCGAGCTTTCCCGACCGGCCGGCGAGCCGGGCCGTGCCGCCGCCCTTCGGGCTCTGCTCCTTGAGGTACTGCGCGGGGTGGTTGCAGATCTGCTTGAGGGAGGTGAGGAGCTTCATGACGAGTCCGCGGCGCGCGATCCCCTCGGCCTCCTCGATCCGGGCCATCGTCTCCCGTACCACCGCTTCGTAGAGCGAGGCCTGCTCGCGGGTGAGGGGAACGGGGTGGTCGGACTCGGTCTTGGGCGGCAGCTCGGGGACGATGCCCGGGTCGGACTTGCGGCGGCGCAGCAGGAAGGGCCGGACCAGTCGGGCGAGCCGCTCGACGGCCTCGTCGTTCTCGATCTCCTCGCTGTTCTCCACGGCGCGGGCGTGGCGGGAGCGGAAGGCCTTGAGGGGGCCGAGGAGTCCGGGGGTGGTCCAGTCGAGGAGGGCCCACAGCTCGGAGAGGTTGTTCTCCACGGGGGTGCCGGTGAGGGCGACCCTGGCCGGTGAGGGAATCGTGCGCAGGGCCTTGGCGGTCGCGGAGAACGGGTTCTTCACGTGCTGGGCCTCGTCGGCGACGACCATGCCCCAGTCGTGCTCGGCGAGATGGGCGGCGCTGGTACGCAGGGTGCCGTAGGTGGTGAGGACGAAGCCGCCGTCGACGCCGTCCAGGGAGCGGTCGGCGCCGTGAAAGCGGCGCACCGGCACCCCGGGGGCGAACCGCTCGACCTCCCGCTGCCAGTTGCCGAGCAGGGAGGCGGGACAGACGACGAGGGTGGGCGCGCGGCGGGCCCGGCGCAGGTGGAGGGCGATCAGGGTGACGGTCTTGCCGAGGCCCATGTCGTCGGCGAGGCAGCCGCCGAGGCCGAGCGAGGTCATCAGGTCGAGCCAGGCCAGGCCCCGCAGCTGGTAGTCGCGCAGGGTGGCGTCGAGCCCCGGGGGCGGGTCGGCGGCCTCGGGGCCGGCGGTGAGCCGGTCCCGCAGGGTCGCGAGCGCGCCGACGGGGACGGCGGGGACGGTCTCGCCGTCCACCTCCGCGGTGCCGCTGAGGGCGACGGCGAGGGCGTCGACGGGCTCCAGCAGACCGAGTTCCCGCTTGCGGGCCTTGCGGACGAGGTCGGGGTCGACGACGACCCACTGGTCGCGCAGGCGCACGATGGGCCGGTGGGATTCGGCCAGGGCGTCCATCTCGCGCTCGCTGAGCGGGTCGCCGTCCAGGGCGAGCTGCCAGTTGAAGCGGAGGAGTTCCTCGCTGTCGAAGAAGGCCGTGCCGTCGGTGGCGGAGCCGGGGGCGGACATCGCCGGCCGGACGACGGCGGCGGCGCTGAGCGAGCGGGCCAGCTCGCGGGGCCAGTGGACGGCGACGCCGGCATCGGCGAGGCGGGCGGCCGCGGGGCCGAGAAGTTCGTACAGCTCGTCCTCGGTCAGCGCAAGCACGTCGGGCACGTCGCGCTCCAAGAGCCTGCCGAGCGGTGTCCAGACGCGGGCCGCCCGGCGCACGGCGAGGAGGGCGTCGATCCGGGCGCGCGGGCCGAAGTGCTCGTCGCCCTCACCCTCCCAGAGTGCGGCGGCGTCGATGACGAGGGTCGGGTCGGCGAGGCTGTGCACCTGGAGGAGGGCCGCTGCGGCGTGCCGTTCGTCGCCGCCTTCCTCGGCGATGTCGAACAGTTCGTACCCCGCGAGGTCGAGGCGGAGGGAGACGCGGACGTCGGCGTCCATGCCGGCCGCCGCCTCGGCCGCCCAGGCCCGCGCGCGGGGCAGGTGCTGGGGCTCGCGCGCGGCGAACGGCGCACCCGCCGCGTGGGCCGCGGCGGGGGTGCGAGGCAGGGTGTCGGCGACGGCGTCGAGGAAGGCCCGCACCAGCGCCTCGGGCTCGGGTACCCGGAGCGGGCCGCGGCCGGGGACGGGCACGGCGTGGGCTTCGTACGGCATGGCGGCGGCGACCGCCCGCAGATGGGCGATGTCGTCGGCGTCCAGCGGCCCCGCCCGCCAGGCGTCGAGGTCGTCGGCGGTCAGACCGGGCAGCAGCCGACCCCGCGCCGTGAGGTGCAGGGCGTGCAGAGCGGCGGCGCCCCAGCAGGCGGTGGCCGGGTGGGCGCCCGGGTGCCGTCGGGCCGCGACCAGATGGGGCAGCGCCTCGGCGACGGGCAGGATCAGGGCGGGCACCGTGCGTCCGCGGGCACCGGCGCCGTGGCGGCGCACGACGGTGAGCGAGCCCGCCGGGGACGCCCCGGACGGCTCCGGGGCCGGGAGGTCGGGCAGGGCGCCGCCGTCGGGCGCCCAGAAGGCGACGCGGCCCTCGCGGGGCAGGGCGGCCGGGAGGAAGACGGCGGCGTACGTGTGCAGGGTGTGGGTCACGGCGCTGGTCACCTCCCGTTCCGGCTCGGATTCCGACTGGACTTCCGACCTTACGGGTGGGGTCTGACAACGACCTCCCCCGCCGCTTCGCCCGGGCGGCCCAACAGCGTGTGACAGCCGCTCCGACAGGGGGCATGGTGACGTGGAACAGGCTGCGGACCGGGTCTGCCGCCTTCGCCCGACAGACGAGGATCCGCCATGTCCGTTCACCGGCGTCTCGGCACCGCCGCCGGGGCCGCGCTCCTGACTCTCGCCGTCGCGGGCTGCTCCGGCCTCGGCCGCTCGGCGGTCGGGACGATCACGTACGAGACCTCGAACGAGGTCGTGGTCTCCGTGACGAGCCCCTCGGTCAAGGGCTGTCACCGGCTCGCGCCGGCCGGTGCGACGAGGATCGAGAACCGCTCGCTCGTCGACATCATCATGTACACGACGCCCCGCTGCCGGGGCGGGAACGGCGTCTACGTCGCCTCCCGCTCGGGGGACTCGATCGTCCCCGGCGCCCTGCCCTGGCGGAGCTACAGCCTCGTCCACTAGGCATGGCCCGGCGGGTCCGCCGGGCCGCCCGCCTCAGGCGCGGCGGCGGAGGACCAGGGCGAGCAGTTCCGCGTTGTGCCGGCGGCGCGTCCAGGCGATCGCGACGAGGGGCACGGCGAAGAGGAGCGGCGTCAGCGCGTACTCGCCGTCGAAGACGGTCAGCTGCGTGACGAACGCCCCGGCCATCAGGCCCGTGAGCGCGATCGCCGAGGCGCTCGACAGGATCGGGATCACCAGCGCGATCGCTCCGGCCAGTTCCAGCGCGCCGACCGTGTACATCAGCCAGTCGCCCCAGCCGATGGCGTCGAAGGACTCGGCGGCGGACCAGTGTCCGACGAGCTTCGGCGCGGCGCTGGGGATGGCGAAGGCGAGCGCGAGAAGGATCTGCAGCGCTCGCACGGTGAGGTCGAGGCGGCGTCCGGGGCGTCGGACCGCGTGGGTGTCGGGGGTCGTGGCGGCGTCCGTGGTCGCGGTGGCGGCGGCGGTCGGGGTGGTGGTCATGGTGCGTCTCCTCGTGTCGGCGTCGCGTCCGCTCTCGCGTGCGCTGTCACAGAGGTAGACGGTCCGGACGCCGGGAACTCATCGCTCTCCCGGCGTCCGAATCACTGTTTCCTCAAGGCGACTTGGGGCGCGCCCGCACCCATGTGCCGTCGTCCGTCAGGGTCGCGTCGACGACGAGTCCGGCCTCGCCCAGATACCGCTCGAAGTCCTCCGCGGCGAGCGGTCGGGACAGGAACGTCTGGGTCCAGCGGGCGTCCGGGAAGAGGTACTCGGCCAGGACCGAGTTGACGCCGTCGCCGACCGGCCGGGCCGACACGATCCGTACCGTGCAGCCGGCGGCGTCGGTCCGCTCGCGCGGGACTTCGCGGTGCCAGTTCTCGCCCTCGCGCTGGATCAGCACACACCCGTCGTCCTTCACGTGGCGTCTGCAGGTCTCCAGGAGCGCCTGCCGCACACCGTGATCGGCCGTGTGGACGAGGTACGACGCGAGCATCACCACGTCGAACCGTCTGCCGAGGTCCAGCGCCTCGATGGGGCCGAGCGCGGTCTCCACCCCCGGCACCCGCTCGCGGACGGCGTCCAGCATCTCCGCCGACTCGTCGACCGCGGTGACCGCGAAGCCCCGTTCGACGAGCGGGCTCGTCACCCGCCCCGCTCCGCAGCCCAGTTCGAGCAGGGTCGCGCCGTGCGGCACGGCCGCCGCGATCACGTCCGGTTCGTTCCCGACCGCGAGCCGGCGGTACAGCTCGACGGCACATCCGTCCGGGGTGATCGCCCCGGCTCCCGTTCCTTGATGTCCTTCACGCATCGGTCCCCTCATGCCCGGAGAACGGGGCGCCGCGGACCGGCGTTCCCCCGACGGGCGCATGAGACCGGATATCGCTCGTACGAGTGAACGAACGACGTACGAGGGGCCGCCCGGCCCTCGCGTGCGGCCCGCCCGGCCTCTCCCGCCCCGGCCCGTTCACAGGAGCCTGTGGCGGGTAGACCGTCAGTAGACGTACCGCCTCTCGACGGGAGGTGCGACCGTCATGCGCACCGGAAGTGAGCCGTCGACCGCGCGCAGTCCGCTGCGGATGCGGTTCTGGCTGAGCCTGTGGGGTCTGCTCTGGGCGGGCTTCGGAACGGCGGCGTTCGCCCTGGTCGGGCGGCCCGGATGGGCCGTCGCCTGCGGGGTGCTCTTTCTGGTGGTCCTCATCGACCTGGTGATGGTCGTACGCCATATCCGGCAGGGCCCGCACTGGCAGCCGGGGCGCGACGTCCCGCCGTACGAACCGGATCACGGCGGCCCGCGGCCGCGGAGCGCTCCGCGCCGTGACCACGGCGACACGCGGCGCTGACCGGGCAACCCGGCGCGTACCGCGGGGAGAGGGGCAGGGCCGCCGCGCTCAGTCCTCGGTGCCGAAGCGGGCGGCCTGGAGGTACTCCGGCTTCGGGTCGAGGGCGGCCGCGAGCCGGAAGTGACGGGTGGCCTGGTCGGGGCGGCCCGAGCGCTGGAAGGTGCGGGCCAGCGCGAAGTGCGCGAAGGCGTTGTCGGGCTCCCGCTCCAGGACCAGTTCGAATTCGAGCTCCGCGGGCCGCAGTTGCGCGGCGGCGAAGAAGGCACGGGCCCGCAACAGGCGCGCGGCGGTGTTCTCGGGATGGGCGGCGATCACCGAGTCGAGCAGCTTCACGGCACCGCGGGGGTCGCGCGCGGCGAGCAGCTGCTCGGCGGCGCGAAAGTCGATGACGTGGGTTTCCGGGTTCCTCTCGGCCACGGTGACATCCTTCCCCTTGCTCCGGCGGTTCAACATCGGGCACGGCGGCGGTATTCCGTATCGCATGACGATCCGACCGCCGCGCCTCGCGCGATCCTTACCCACCCGGGGCCGCCACCGATCGGTCCCGGCCCCCTGCGGCCGGCCGCACACCCCTTGCCGGGCCCGGCCGGGCGGACTTTCGAACCCGGGCCTAGTGTTCGTCGGCCGCGGCTCGCCGGACGAGTTCGGCCCAGACCTTCCGGACCTGCGGTTCGAGCGCCTCCAGCGGGCCGTCGTTGTCGATGATGAGATCCGCGACGGCCCGCCGCTGGGCACGGGTGGCCTGGGCGGACATCCGGGCCCGCGCCTCGGGCTCGGCCATGCCTCGCAGGCGTACGAGCCGGTCGAGCTGGGTCTCGGGGGACGCGTCCACGACCACGACGAGGTCGTACAGCGGGGCGAGCCCGTTCTCGGTGAGGAGGGGGACATCGTGGACGACCACGTCATCCGGTCCTGCCTCCCCCTCCAGCTCTGCGGAGCGGGCCCCGACGAGCGGGTGGACGATGGCGTTGAGGGCGGCCAGCCGGTCGGAGTCGGCGAAGACGATCGACCCCAGCTTCGGCCGGTCCAGGGTGCCCTCGTCCGTGAGGATCCCGGGGCCGAACGTCTCCACGACGGCCGCGAGGCCGGGGGTCCCGGGCTCGACGACCTCGCGGGCGATCCGGTCGGCGTCGATCAGCACGGCGCCGTACGAGACGAACAGCCGCGACACTTCACTCTTGCCGGCGCCGATACCGCCGGTCAGGCCCACCTTCAGCATGAGCGGCAGCTTAGGACCCCGGGTCGGCCCCTGCCCGGCGGGGGCCGGATTCCGCTGTCGCGGAAGGACGGCGGCCCCCCTACGCGTCGCCCTCGCGCTCCGCGAGGAAGCGCTCGAACTCGCGGCCGATCTCGTCGGCCGAGGGCAGGTCGACCGGCTCGGCGACCAGGCTGCCGCGGGTCTCCGCGCCCGCCATGGCGTCGTACTGGTGCTCCAGGCCCTGGACCAGGGACACCAGCTCGTCGTCGCCCTCGCCGATCTGGCGGTCGATCTCGGTCTGGGTCCGCCGGGCCTCCGTGCGCAGCGCGTGGGCCACCCCGGGCAGGACGAGCCCGGTGGCGGCCGTGACGGCCTCCAGGGCGGTCAGCGCGGCATCGGGGTAGGAGGCGCGGGCCACGTAGTGCGGGACGTGGGCGGCGATGCCGAGGGTGTCGTGGCCGGATTCCGACAGCCGGTACTCGATGAGCGCCTCGGCGCTGCCGGGCACCTGGGCCTCGTCGAAGGGACTGCGGTGGCCCGGCACGAGGTCGGTACGGCTGCCGTGCGGGGTGAGGCCGACGGGGCGGGTGTGCGGAACCCCCATCGGAATGCCGTGGAAATTGACCGCGAGCCGCACCCCGAGGCGCTCCACGATCTGGCGGACGGCGGCGGCGAACCGCTCCCACTCCACGTCCGGTTCGGGGCCGGAGAGCACCAGGAAGGGCGCGCCGGTGGCGTCCTGCACCAGGCGGACCTCGATGGACGGCGTCTCGTACGCGGTCCAGCGGTCGCGGCGGAAGGTGAGCAGCGGTCGCCGAGCGCGGTAGTCCACAAGGCGGTCGTGGTCGAAACGGGCGACCAGCTGATGCGGAAGCGTGTCGAGCAGACCCTCGACGATCTGCTCACCGGTCTCACCCGCGTCGATGTACCCGTCGAAGTGGTACAGCATGACCAGCCCGGCCGACTCCTGCGCCAGGGCCATGTCCACCACGGCCAAGCCCTTCTGGTCCCACTCGTACAAAGCCTGGGGATCAAGCACGATTACCGCTCCTCCTCGCGTTCTTCAGGAAAACACCTTCCGGAGCGGCGCCATTCCCCCGCGGCGGGTGTTTCGATCTCCGATCCCCCACCCCCAACCGGACCCCTGGTCCAGACCTTGACATGCCCATGGACCATCCCTACCGTCACGATGCAGCACCGCGTTCAGCCAGCCGTTCGTCGTACACATACGAGAACCCTGTCCCGGGCGACCGTTTCCGCGACTCCACGCACCCCACGCATCCACGGGAAGGCACCCCCATGCGCACCCGAACGCTGCTCCTCCCCCTGCTCCCCGCCCTGCTCGCCGTCCCTCTCCTCGCCCCTCCGGCCACCGCCGCCACCATCGACGTCTCCACCGCCGCACAGCTGAAGACGGCGCTCGGCAACGCCAGGCCCGGCGACACGATCCGGCTCGCCGACGGGACGTACACCGGGAACTTCAAGGCCACCACCCCCGGGACCTCGACCGCACGGATCACCCTCACCGGGTCCTCGCGCGCGGTGCTCACCGCCGGCGGCGGCTACGGGCTGCACCTCAACGGTGCCTCGTACTGGACCGTCACGGGGCTGACCGTGACCGGCGGCCAGAAGGGGATCATGACCGACGCGGCGAACGGCGTGATCATCGACGGGGTGACCGTGCACGGCCTCGACATGGAGGGCGTGCACTTCCGCGCGTCGAGCAGGAACGGCGTCATCAGGAACTCCCGGATCTACGACACGGGCAACGACGGGCGCGGCATGGGCGAGGGGGTCTACGTCGGCTCCGCCAACAACCTCTCCGACAAGAGCGACCACGCGCAGATCATCGGCAACACCATCGGCCCGGATGTCGGCGGAGAGGCCGTCGACATCAAGGAGGGCACCACCGGCGCCAGGATCACCGGCAACACCTTCGACGGCCGGGGTCTCACCGGCGCCCACTTCGACGACTCCTGGGTCGATGTGAAGGGCAACGACGTGCTGGTCGAGAACAACACCGGCCGCCACACCACCGACAACGGCTACGAGACCCACACGCAGCAGAGCGGCTGGGGCTGCGGGACGGTCTTCCGGGGCAACCGTTCGGATCTGACGGGGGCGACCGGCCCCAAGCAGTTGGCGATCAACGTCACCAACCAGAGCACCTCCTGCCGGACGACGGTCTACGGCTCGAACACGGTGACCGGAGGGAAGGGGCTGACGAACATCCCCGTCACCCCCTGACGGCCGCGAACCGACCGATCCGCGACGCCCCAGGACGCCCCAGACCGTGAAACGCCACAAGGCCCGCTCCCCCGAAGGGGAACGGGCCTTGTCGGTTCAGCCTGTCAGCTGGTGGTCAGAGCGTTCAGCTCTGGCCGCCGGCCAGCTTCTCGCGCAGGGCCGCAAGGGCCTCGTCCGACGCCAGGGCGCCGGAGGTGTCGTCCGACTCCGAGGAGTAGGAGCCACCCGAGACGCCCGCCGGGGCACCGGCCGGAGCGGCGGTGCCACCCTCGGCAGCGGCGGCCTCGTCGGCCTCGCGGGACTTGATGACCTGAGCCTGGTGCTGCTCGAAGCGCTGCTGCGCCTCGGCGTACTGGGTCTCCCAGGCCTCACGCTGGGTCTCGTAGCCCTCGAGCCAGTCGTTGGTCTCGGGGTCGAAGCCCTCGGGGTAGATGTAGTTGCCCTGGTCGTCGTAGGACGCGGCCATGCCGTACAGGGTCGGGTCGAACTCGACCGAGGCCGGGTCGGCACCGAAGGACTCGTTGGCCTGCTTCAGCGAGAGGCTGATGCGACGACGCTCGAGGTCGATGTCGATGACCTTGACGAAGATCTCGTCGTTGACCTGGACGACCTGCTCCGGGATCTCCACGTGGCGCTCGGCCAGCTCGGAGATGTGGACCAGACCCTCGATGCCCTCGTCCACGCGGACGAACGCACCGAACGGAACCAGCTTGGTGACCTTGCCGGGAACGACCTGGCCGATCTGGTGCGTCCGGGCGAACTGCTGCCACGGGTCCTCCTGCGTCGCCTTCAGCGACAGGGAGACACGCTCGCGGTCCATGTCCACGTCGAGAACCTCGACGGTGACCTCCTGGCCGACCTCGACAACCTCGGAGGGGTGGTCGATGTGCTTCCAGGACAGCTCGGAGACGTGCACCAGGCCGTCGACGCCACCCAGGTCCACGAAGGCACCGAAGTTGACGATCGAGGACACGACGCCGGAGCGGACCTGACCCTTCTGGAGGGTCGTGAGGAAGGTCTGGCGGACCTCCGACTGGGTCTGCTCGAGCCAGGCGCGGCGGGACAGGACCACGTTGTTGCGGTTCTTGTCCAGCTCGATGATCTTCGCCTCGAGCTCCTTGCCCACGTAGGGCTGGAGGTCGCGGACGCGGCGCATCTCGACCAGGGAGGCCGGGAGGAAGCCGCGGAGGCCGATGTCGAGGATGAGACCACCCTTGACGACCTCGATGACGGTACCGGTGACGATGCCGTCCTCTTCCTTGATCTTCTCGATGGTGCCCCAGGCGCGCTCGTACTGGGCACGCTTCTTCGAGAGGATCAGGCGGCCTTCCTTGTCCTCCTTCTGGAGAACAAGGGCTTCGATCTCGTCGCCGACCTTGACGACCTCGTTCGGGTCGACGTCGTGCTTGATCGAGAGCTCGCGGCTCGGGATGACACCTTCGGTCTTGTAACCGATGTCGAGCAGGACCTCGTCCCGGTCGACCTTCACGATGACGCCGTCGACGATGTCGCCGTCGTTGAAGTACTTGATCGTCTCGTCGATCGCGGCGAGGAAGGCTTCCTCGTTACCGATGTCGTTGACCGCAACCTGCGGGGTGGTGGCGGTGGTCTCGGTGCTGCTCGTCATGTGGGAAAGGGCTCCGGTTACGGACAGAAAGTCGTAGGTACTGCTACGCCGTGAGCCCGTATCGCACCAAGAAGCCGGACAGCCAATGAAGCGCCGATCCGCGAACGGTAGGCGCCTCGAAAACCGAGGGGACATACAACAGGTACGAGCGCGGCCTGCTCCGTCTGAGGCGCGCAGGCCCGCAGCGCAACCTTTAGCATACGGAAGCAGCCGGACAGGGTCAATGCGCGAAGCGCGCACCCGGGGCGGATCGCCGCATAACCGGCACAACTCAGGCCACCCACGGCCGTCCTGGCCACGGGGGCCGCAGCCGCGCTGAGCGCAAACTACATCGACGGGCGAGATGAACCAAGAGTACGGACCGCGGGACGAGGACGGCTTCGAGCCGGAGGCCACCCGGCGTGACGCCGGGGACGCGGAGAGCAGCCGGGCGAGTCGCGGCTGGTGGGACAGGAACGCCGACGAGTACCAGAACGATCACGGGGCGTTCCTCGGGGACGACCGGTTCGTCTGGGGGCCCGAGGGGCTCGACGAGGCCGAGGCGGCGCTGCTGGGGCCGGCCGGGTCGCTGAAGGGCCGGGATGTACTAGAGATCGGCGCGGGCGCGGCGCAGTGCTCGCGCTGGCTGGCGCGGCAGGGCGCCCGGGCGGTCGCGCTGGACCTCTCTCACCGCCAGCTGCAGCACGCCCTGCGGATCGGCGCGGACGTGCCGCTGGTCGAGGCGGACGCCGGCGCGCTGCCGTTCCGGGACGGCTCCTTCGACCTGGCGTGCTCGGCGTACGGCGCGGTCCCCTTCGTGTCGGATCCGGTACGGGTCTTCCGCGAGGTGCGCCGGGTGCTGCGTCCCGGCGGGCGGTGGGTGTTCTCGGTGACCCACCCGATCCGCTGGGCCTTCCCGGACGAGCCGGGGCCCGAGGGCCTGTCCGTCGCGGCCTCCTACTTCGACCGCACTCCCTATGTCGAGCAGGACGACGAGGGTCGGGCCGTTTATGTGGAGCACCACCGGACGATCGGGGACCGGGTGCGGGACGTGGTGGCGGGCGGCTTCCGCCTGGTGGACCTGGTCGAGCCGGAGTGGCCGGCGTGGAACGACCAGGAGTGGGGCGGCTGGTCCCCGCTGAGGGGCAACCTGATCCCGGGGACGGCGATCTTCGTCTGCGAGCGGGACTGACGTTCGTCGTCCCACCGGCCCGGGCTGGGCAGCGGGCGTGGCGAGCCGGCCGGGCGGGGGTGCCGGCGGCCCTGACTGGTCATATGAACAGACAGGCCCTGTGGACAGCCGCGCCCGCCGTCGGCGGCGACGTACGAGACTGAGTGCGTGATCCGAAACGACGCACTCGACCGACTCCCCGTCCGCCATGCCGTCCCCGAGCTGCTGAGCGCGCTCGACGAGCGCGGCACGGCGGTGCTGTTCGCGCCTCCCGGCACGGGCAAGACGACGCTGGTGCCGCTGGCGCTGGCCGGGCTCATAGGGGACGGGCCGCGGCGGCGGGTGCTGGTGGCCGAACCGCGCAGGATGGCGGTGCGGGCGGCGGCCCGGCGGATGGCGTGGCTCCTCGGACAGGAGGTCGGCGAGGCCGTCGGCTTCTCCGTCCGGGGCGAACGCCGGGCCGGGCCGGCCACCCGGGTCGAGGTGGTGACGACGGGCGTCCTGCTCCAGCGGCTCCAGCGGGATCCCGAACTGTCCGGGGTGGACGTCGTGCTGCTCGACGAGTGCCATGAGCGCCACCTGGACGCCGACACGGCGATGGCCTTCCTGGTCGACGTCCGGGCGACGCTGCGGCCGGAGCTGGGTCTGATCGCGGCTTCGGCGACCAGCGACGCCGAGGCGTGGGCGGAGCTCCTCACCGTCCTCGACGGTTCCGGTCCTGCCCCGATCGTGTGGGCGAAGGGAGAGGGGCACGGCCATGCCGTCCGGTTCGCCGCGCCGCCGGCCGGCGTCCGGCCCTCCCATGGCACCTGGGTGGATGCCGCTCTCCTGCGCCATGTGGCGGCGACGGTCCGGCAGGCGTGCGCGCACCACGAAGGCGACGTTCTCTGCTTCCTTCCCGGCACGGGAGAGATCGCCCGGACGGCGGGGATGCTGGCGGACCTCGACGCCGAGGTGCTCCAGCTACACGGGCGGGCCCCGGCGGCGGTGCAGGACGCGGTGCTCCGCGGGACCGAGCCCGGTGGGCGGCGCCGGGTGATCCTCGCGACCTCGGTGGCGGAGTCCAGCCTGACCGTGCCGGGGGTACGGATCGTCGTCGACTCCGGCCTGGCGCGGGAGCCGCGAACGGACCACGCCCGGGGACTCGGGTCGCTCACCACGGTGCCGGTCTCGATCGCGGGGGCGACGCAGCGCGCGGGCCGCGCCGGCCGGGAGGCCTTCGGGGTCGTGTACCGGTGCTGGGCGGAGGCGGACGACGGGCGCCGGTCCCGTTTCCCCTCCCCCGAGATCGAGATAGCGGATCTGGCCTCGTTCGCCTTGCGCACGGCCTGCTGGGGCGATCCGTCGGCGGCCGGGCTCGCCCTCCTGGACGCTCCGCCCGCCGGCGCGATGGCGGCCGCCCGTTCCGTGCTGACGGCGATCGGCGCGGTGGACGAGGAGGGGCACGCGACGGATCGGGGTGTACGGATGTCCCGGCCCGGGGTGCACCCCCGGCTGGCACGGGCCCTCCTGGACGGTGCCCCCGTGGTCGGTCGCAGGCGGGCGGCCGAGGTGGTGGCGCTGCTGAGCGAGGAGCCTCCCCGGGAGTACGGCGACGATCTGGCGGCGGCCTGGCGGACGGCCCGTCGGGGCGGCGACGGGTACGGGGCGCGTTGGAAGGCGGAGGCGCGGCGCCTGGAGCGGTCGGCCGACGCGGCGGGGGGCCCGGGCGGGGCGGGGGGCCCGGGCGCGGCGGACGGTCCGGGCAGGGCGGACGGTCCGGCCGGGTCGGACGGTCCGGGTGGGGAAAGCCAGCGGGTCCCCGGCGGGGTCGGGGACGATGCGGCGGCCGGGTGGGTGACGGCGCTGGCGTTCCCCGAGCGGATGGCCCGGGCGCGGCAGGGCAGCGGGTTCCTGATGGTGTCGGGGACGGGCGCGGAGCTCGCGGCGGGGTCGGGGCTGCGGACGGCCCCCTGGCTGGCCGTCGCCGTC
Organism: Streptomyces sp. NPDC008121; assembly: GCF_042957155.1. NCBI lineage: Bacteria > Bacillati > Actinomycetota > Actinomycetes > Kitasatosporales > Streptomycetaceae > Streptomyces > Streptomyces sp. NPDC008121. Next base: position 187,732 of record NZ_JBIBHT010000005.1, read on the forward strand.
GCGGACCGGACGGCGCAGAACGCCACGGCGCGGGTGCGGCTGGCGGCGGTGGTCGACGAGGACGTGGCGCGGGCGGCCGCCGGGCACCTGCTCACCTCCGGTGAGGAGGTCCGGTGGGAGGAGGGGGACGTGGTCGCGCGGTCGGTGTCCCGGCTGGGGGCCGTCGAGCTGACGGCGCGCCCGCTCAGGGACCGGGCCGCCCCCGGGGCGGTGCGGGCGGCGCTCCTCGACGGTCTGCGGCGGGAGGGGCTGGGGCTGCTGCGGTGGAACCGGGAGTCGGAGGAGCTGCGCGGGCGGCTCGGTTTCCTCCACCGGGTGCGGGGCGAGCCGTGGCCGGACGTCGCGGACGGGGCGCTTCTGGACCGGGCGGAGGAGTGGCTGGAGCCCGAGCTGTCCCGGGCGCGCCGGCGGGCCGATCTCGGGCGGATCGACGCCGGTCAGGGGCTGACGCGGCTGCTGCCGTGGGCGACGGGCGAGGCGGCCCGGCTGGACGAGCTGGCGCCCGAGCGGATCGAGGTGCCGAGCGGTTCGCGGATACGCGTCGACTACGCCGGTGAGCAGCCGGTGCTGGCGGTGAAGGTGCAGGAGATGTTCGGGCTCGCCGAGACGCCCCGGGTGGCGGGGGTTCCGGTCCTGGTCCATCTCCTCTCCCCCGCGGGACGTCCGGCGGCGGTCACCGCCGATCTGGCCTCGTTCTGGAAGGAGGGGTACCGCGCGGTGCGGGCGGAGCTGCGCGGCCGCTATCCGAAGCATCCGTGGCCGGAGGACCCGGGGGCGGCGGCGCCGACCCGGCACACCAGCGCCCGGCTCAGACGGGAGCGGTGACGGCCGGCGGCGCGGGGGCGGGTCCGGCGTGCGGGCGGCGGGAGCGGGCCTCGAGCCAGAGGGCGAGGGCGAAGAGGGCGAGGCCCAGGACGACGAAGGTCCACGGGAGGTAGGAGACGAGCAGCAGGACCATGAGGCGGTTGGACTCGACCAGCTCGACGATGGCGGTGATGTAGTCCTCGCGCATCTTCACATGGCCCTCGAAGACCGTGACGGTGTCCTGTCCCATCAGCGCCCGGGCGTTGCGGAGCTCCTCCTTGTGGATCTCCTCGCCGTTAACGGGGGCTCCGGTGACCGGGTCGACCCAGAACATGCGCTGGGTGGTGTACCAGCGAGTGAGGCCTGAGTCGGCGAGGATCTCGGGGGTGATGCCCTTGACCGGCATGGTCTTGGGCATGGGGACCTTGGTCCAGGGGATGGTCTGCTCGAAGTAGTAGACCTCCAGGCCGCGGAAGGTACGGGTGCCCCGGTAGTGGATGGGGGCCGAGGTGCGGGTCTGGGCGTCGAAGTACTGGTAGTCCCGCTTCTCGGTGAGGAAGGGCCATTTGAACTCGATGCCTTCGCGCCGGACGGGGTCGCCGTCGACCATCTCGCCGGTGGCGTGCACCGGGTCCTGGGTGTGGGCGTCGAAGATGTACCGCTCGGGGATCCGGGACACCATGGCGCCGTCCGGTCCGGTGATGTAGGAGAGCGAGTCCCAGACGACCACGTCCCGGCCGGCGTCGCGCTCGATCTTCTTCGACTCCTCCACGTTGCCCTTGAGGGTCTGGATGATCGTGATCTTCTCGATCTTCTCGGCCTTGAGCGTGGAGTAGTTGAGGAGGGTGGCCGGCTTCGCCTCCAGGACGGTCTCCTGGTACTGGTTCGGCGGGATCTTGGCCAGCCGGGGGAAGGCGTACCACCGCAGGGTGGGGGCCATCGCGACGAGGAAGACGGCGAAGGAGAGCAGGACGAGGCTCGCTCGGCGGCGCATGGAAGGGCTCCTCTCCTACTTCTTGGGGCCGGGGTCGGCGGTGAGGAGGGGGCGGGGGGAGGTGGGGCCGTCGGGCGGCACCTCGACCACCGCGAGGAGCAGGATGAGGAGGAGGACGGGGACCAGCCCGAGGGCTGCGGCGACGAGGGCGCGCATGGTCGGCCTCCCGGTGCTCGAACTGATGCGGCGTCAGGGCTGGGGCACCGTAGCAACGCGGCCGCGAGATGAGAACACGTTGCACTCAGAACACGGGAACACCCCGCCCACGCCACCGGACACGGCGCCGCCCCTGCGCCCGGGGTGGGCGGAGGGGCGGCGTCGGGACGTGCGTGCGGACGGGGTCCGTGCGGTCAGGAGGTGGAGCTGGGCTTCGGCTGCGGCGTGCCGTCGGGTGAGGTCGACGGGGACGGGGCGGGCTCCGGGGCCGGGGCTGTCACCTTGAGCTCGACGAGGACGGTGCCGCCGCCGGGCGCGGTCAGGCGGAGCAGGAAGGTGCCCGCCTCACCGTCCGCGTAGAGGTCCGGGAGGGTCAGCAGACCGTTCTCGTCCGTCTTCAGGCCGGTGAGCGTCCGCACGGGGGCGCCGTTCGCGTCCTTGAAGTGGGGGCCCTTGCCGGCCGGCTCGGTGTCGGTCGCCGAGGCGACCATGGTGGCGGTGAGGGCGACCGAAGCCGCGGGGGCGCCGTCGAGGGTGGCCTTGACGAGCACCCGGTCGGCGAACCGCTCGCCGGTGGTCGCGGTCAGCTCCTTGGCGTCGCTGCGGACCAGGGTGTCGGCCTGGCGGGCGGTGACGGTGGCGTCGAACGCGACGGCCGCGAGGGTCCGGCCCACGACCGTGGCCCGCACGGTGAACGTGCCCAGCTGCTCGCCCGCCCGCAGGAGCGGGGTGACCGCCGTGCCGGTGGAGTTCGTCCTGAGCGTGACGCTCTTGACCACACCGCCGAAGTTGGCGCCGGTGGTGCCGGTGATCTCGAAGCGGACGTCGAGCCCGGCGACCGGCTTGCCCGCCGAATCGAGCGCGACGACGGTGGGCCGGCCGGTGAAGACGCCGCCGGCGGTCGCCGTCAGCGTGCCGGTGCCGGCGTCCTTGATGCGCACCACCCGGACCGTCGCCGGCGGAGTGGGGGGCGGGGTGGTCGGCTTGGTGCCCGGCGTCGGGGTCGGCTTCGGGGTGACCGGCGGCTTCGACGGGGACGGGGAGGGCGAGGGCGTCGCGGGCTTCGTCGGCGTCACCCGCGCCGGCGTCGTGCCGCCGGAAGTGCTGTCGCTGCGGTCGTTCGGCAGCACGCCCGTGCCGTCGGGGACCTGGTGGGTGCCGCGCTTGTAGTACTCGAACCAGGAGAGCACCGTGTGGAGGTACTCGGTCGACCGGTTGTAGCTGAGGATCGCGCGGTCCAGGTCGGCCTTCACCGCGAGGTCGCGGTTGTTGGCGCAGAGGTAGAGACCGGCCGCCTGGGCGGCGTCGTAGATGTTGTTGGGGTCCTTGCGGCCGTCGCCGTTGGCGTCCTGGCCCCAGGTGGCCCACGTGGAGGGGATGAACTGCATGGGGCCGACCGCGCGGTCGTGGCTCGTGTCGCCGTCGTACGCGCCGTTGTCGGTGTCCGAGATGTTGGCGAACCCGGCGCCGTTGAGCTGGGGGCCGAGGATCGGCGAGAGCGTGGTGCCGTTGGCGTCCACCCGGCCGCCTCGGGCCTGACCGGACTCGACCTTGCCGATTCCGGCGAGCAGCTGCCACGGCAGGTGGCACGCGGCGTCGCTGGAGCGTATGGACTCCTCCGCGCGCTTGTACGCGGCCAGCACGGTCGCGGGTATGCCGGCCTCGGCCGGGCCGGTGACGATCGGCAGGTCGACGGAAGTGCCGGGCTTGTTCGGGGTGTTGAGCGGCGGGAGGTCGGTGTAGTACGGCGACTGGCCGGTGGCCGAGTCGTCGGGGGGCGTGGTCGCGCCTCCGGTGCCGATCGACTCGCCGCTCGCGTTGTCGGTGGGGGGCGGTGCCATGCCGGGTGCCTGCGAAGCGGCCAGCGCCGCGACCGCAGCGGCCACCACGGCCCCGCTGGTGGCTCCCCTGCGCAGCCGACGGCCGAGTTGCGCTGCCATGCGTATGGTCCCTCCCCCTTGAGTACTCGCGCTCCCCGCGCGTGGACTCAGGAGACCCTATGACAACTCCGGGTCTCCGGGCACCGGGGCCTGACCGTGTTTCACGCTTTCGTCACCACTTGGCCGCCCCCGCGTCCGACGAAATCACTCCCGCATACTGTGCGGACCGTCGAAGGGGGAGATCGATGCCGTTCACCTTGAGTCATGCCGCCGCCGTCCTGCCCGGGATCCGAAGAGACGGGGCGGGGCGTGGCCGGCTGGTGGCGTCGGCGCTCGTGGCGGGGTCGTTCGCGCCCGACATGACCTATTTCGCGGCCACGGCGGTCCCGGAGGCGATGGAGTTCGGGGACATCACCCACGGGCCGCTGGGGATCCTGACCGCCGATGTACTGATCGCCGCCCTGCTGGTCGCGGTCTGGCTGATGGTGCGCGAGCCGCTCATGGCCCTGCTGCCGGCCGGCCGCCGGGCGGGGGTGTACGCCTTCGTGCGGGGCCGGCCGTGGCGGGGCCGCCGACCGGTGCCGCTGGCCGCGTGGTTCTACGTGTCCGCGGCCCTGGGGGCGTCGACCCACGTGGTGTGGGACTCCTTCACCCACATCGACCGCTGGGGCACCCGCGCGATCCCGTTCCTCGGGGAGGTCGTGGCCGGCTTCCCGGTCTACACGTACACGCAGTACGGCAGTTCGGCCTTGGCGCTGGTGCTGCTGGTGTGGTTCGCGGTGCGCGCGGTGCGCACGCCACGCGAGGAGTTCACGACGCCGACGCCGATCCCGGGGGTCCCGGTGCTCGACCGGCGCGGCCGGTGGCTGGCGGCCGCCCTGATCGGCGGATGCGTCCTCGCCGGGATCGTGCACCGCTGCCTGCGCTGGTACGCCTACTGGGGCCGCGTCGAGACGCCGCTGGACATCATTCCGACCGCCTGCTTCGGCGGCGGCGCGGGGCTCGCCCTCGGCCTGGTGGTATACGCGGCGGTGATGAGGCTGCGGGCGGCATCCGGGCCGGCCCGGCCGGCGGCGCGGGAGCCCGAGCCAGTGCGCTCCCCCGAGGGGACCGCCGATCGCGGGGCCTGACCAGGCGGACACCTGACCGGGAGGAAACGGGGCCAGGCTGAAATCTGCCGGGCGGAAACCTGACCGGACGGACGCGGGGCCAGGCTGAAACCACCCGAGCGGGAATCGGGCCGGACGGAATGCCGGGCGGGAATCGGGCCGGGCGGGAATCTGCGAGGCGGGAGCCGGTCACCCGGAGGGCGCCGGCTCCCGCGGTGGCGTCAGTGGGCCGCCGACTCCCAGTCCGGGCCGACGCCGACCGAGACGTCGAGCGGGGCGCGGAGGGAGACCGCCCCCGCCATCTCACGGCGGACCAGCGTCTCGACCCGCTCGCGCTCGCCGGGGGCGAGCTCCACCACGATTTCGTCGTGGACCTGAAGGAGCATGCGGGAGGCGAGACCGGCTTCCCGCAGGGACCGGTCGACGTTCAGCATGGCGACCTTCACGATGTCCGCCGCCGTGCCCTGGATCGGGGCGTTCAGCGCCATCCGCTCGGCGGCCTCACGGCGCTGGCGGTTGTCGCTGTTCAGGTCCGGGAGGTACCGCCGACGGCCGAGCATCGTCTCGGTGTAGCCGGTGGCGCGGGCCTCGTCGACGACCCGGCGCAGATAGTCGCGCACTCCGCCGAAGCGCTCGAAGTACGTGTCCATCAGCGCGCGCGCCTCGCCCGCCTCGATGTTCAGCTGCTGGGAGAGCCCGAACGCCGACAGGCCGTACGCCAGGCCGTAGGACATGGCCTTGATCTTGCGCCGCATCTCCGCGTCGACGGCGGACCTCTCGACGCCGAAGACCTGCGAGGCGACCGTGGTGTGCAGGTCCTCGCCCGAGGTGAACGCCTCGATCAGGCCCTCGTCCTCGGAGAGGTGGGCCATCACCCGCAGCTCGATCTGGCTGTAGTCGGCGGTCATCAGCGCCTCGAAGCCCTCACCGACGACGAAGCCGTGGCGGATGGCCCGGCCCTCGTCGGTGCGGACCGGCACGTTCTGCAGGTTCGGCTCGGTGGAGGAGAGGCGACCGGTCGCGGCCACCGTCTGGCTGAACGTGGTATGGATCCGGCCGTCGGCGGCGATGGTCTTGATCAGGCCCTCGACCGTGGACCGCAGGCGGGCCTGCTCGCGGTGGCGGAGCATGATCACCGGCAGCTCGTGCTCGGTCTGGCCAGCCAGCCAGGCCAGCGCGTCGGCGTCCGTGGTGTAGCCGGTCTTGGTCTTCTTCGTCTTCGGGAGGTTCAGCTCGCCGAAGAAGACCTCCTGGAGCTGCTTGGGCGAGCCGAGGTTGAACTCGTGCCCCACGGAGGCGTGCGCCTCCTTCACCGCCTGCTGCACCGCGCCGGCGAACTGCTGCTCCATCGCCTCCAGATGGGCGCGGTCGGCGGCGATGCCGTGCCGCTCCATCCGGGCGAGGAGCAGGGACGTGGGCAGTTCCACGTCGTGGAGCAGCTCGGTGGCACCGACCTCGCCCAGCCTGCCGCCGAACGCCTCGCCGAGGTCGAGGACGGCGCGAGCCTGGGCCATCAGGGCGTCCGCCTCGGCGTGCTCGTCGGCGCCGAAGGCCAGCTGCCCGTCGGCGGCCGCGGGGGCCAGCTCGCGGTGGAGGTACTCGACGGAGAGCGCGTCCAGGGCGAAGGAGCGGCGGCCGGGCTTGACGAGATAGGCGGCGAGCGCGGTGTCCATCGTGATGCCCTCGATGTGCCAGCCGTGCTCGGGGAAAACCCGCAGCGCGTCCTTGGCGTTGTGCATCACCTTCGGGCGGGCGGCGTCGCCGAGCCAGGCCGTGAAGGCCCGCTCGTCGGCCTCGTCGAGCCGGGTGGTGTCGAACCAGGCCGCCGCGCCGTCGGCGGCCGCCAGGGCGACCTCGCTGACGTTCCCCACGCCCAGGGCCCAGGTGGCGACGGTGGCGACGCCGAGCGGCCGGCCGCCGTGCTCCTCCAGCCAGCCGGCCAGCTCGCCGGTGCCCAGGACCGTGCCGTCCAGCTCGACGCCGGCCGCGGGAGCCGGGGCCTCCTCCTCGGCCGCGCCCGGGTCGACCGCGAGGAGCCGCTCCCGCAGGCTGGGATTGCGGATCTCCAGGACCTCCAGGAAGCCCTTGAGCGCGGTCCGGTCGTACGGCGCGCGCTCCAGCTCCGCGACGGTGCGGGGCAGCTCGACGTCCCGGACCAGCTCAGTCAGGTGGCGGTTGAGCTTGACCGACTCCAGGTGGTCGCGCAGGGCCTGGCCGACCTTGCCCTTGACCTCGTCGGCGCGCTCGACCAGCTCGGCGAAGGAACCGAACTGGTTGATCCACTTCGTGGCGGTCTTCTCGCCGACACCGGGGATGCCCGGGAGGTTGTCGGACGGGTCTCCGCGCAGCGCGGCGAAGTCGGGGTACTGCGAGGGGGTCAGGCCGTACTTCTCCTGGACCTTCTCCGGGGTGAAGCGGGTCAGCTCGGAGACGCCCTTGGTGGGGTACAGCACGGTCACGTGGTCGGTGACCAGCTGGAAGGAGTCGCGGTCGCCGGTGACGATCAGGACATCGAACCCGGCCGCCTCGGCCTGGGTGGCGAGGGTGGCGATGACGTCGTCGGCCTCGAAGCCGTCCACCGCGAACCGCTCGGCGTTCATCGTGTCGAGCAGCTCGCCGATCAGCTCGACCTGCCCCTTGAACTCGTCCGGGGTCGTCGAGCGGTTCGCCTTGTACTCCGGGAAGTCGGCCGAGCGCCACGTCTTGCGGGAGACGTCGAACGCCACCGCGAAGTGCGTGGGCGCCTCGTCGCGCAGCGTGTTCGCCAGCATCGACGCGAAGCCGTAGATCGCGTTCGTCGTCTGTCCGCTCGCGGTCGTGAAGTTCTCCGCGGGCAGTGCGAAGAACGCCCGGTACGCCAGCGAGTGCCCGTCCATGAGGAGCAGGCGGGGACGGTTGTCTTGGGTCTTCTTCGATGCTGTCTCGGCCACGTACACGATCCTGCCACGGACCGCTGACAATCCCGCCCACGCCCGGTCCGGGCGGGCGGCCGCCGCTCGGTCCCGCCCGGCGCCCGGTCCGCGTCCGGGAGGCCCGGCGCGCCCGTACCGGGGGGCTCTGTCAGTGGTCCGTGACAGGATCGGAGACGTACACCCAGGTTTCCGCTCAAGGGAGAGCGCGATGGTCAGCAAGCCGCCCGCAGGCGATCCGGTCCAGGACGCACCGCAGGTCGCGCCGCCGCAGCACGCGGCCGCCGGGCTGCCGGCCGTGGCGCACACGCTCAGGGTGGCCCAGGCGCAGATGGGCGTGCGGCGCACGGCCCGGACCCTGCTCAAGGTCAACCAGAAGGACGGGTTCGACTGCCCGGGCTGCGCCTGGCCAGAGGGTGACAAGCGGCATGTGGCGGAGTTCTGCGAGAACGGCGCGAAGGCGGTCGCCGAGGAGGCGACGCTGCGCCGGGTGACGCCGGACTTCTTCGCCGCGCATCCGCTGGCGGACCTGGCCGCCCGCAGCGGCTACTGGCTGGGGCAGCAGGGCCGGATCACCGAGCCGATGTATCTCCCCGAGGGCGCGGACCGGTACGAGGCGGTGTCCTGGGAGCGGGCCTTCGCGATCATCGCCGAGGAGCTGGGCGCGCTCTCCTCGCCCGACGAGGCGCTCTTCTACACCTCGGGCCGGACCAGCAACGAGGCCGCGTTCCTGTTGCAGCTCTTCGCCCGCGAGTTCGGTACGAACAATCTGCCGGACTGCTCCAACATGTGCCACGAGTCGTCCGGTTCGGCGCTGAACGAGACCATCGGGATCGGCAAGGGCAGCGTCTCCCTGGAGGATCTCCACCAGGCCGACCTGATCGTGGTCGCCGGGCAGAACCCGGGCACGAACCACCCCCGGATGCTCTCCGCCCTGGAGAAGGCGAAGGCGGCCGGCGCGAAGATCATCTCGGTGAATCCGCTGCCCGAGGCGGGCCTGGAGAAGTTCAAGAACCCGCAGACACCGGCAGGACTCCTCAAGGGCGCCGCGCTCAACGACCTCTTCCTGCAGATCCGCATCGGCGGCGACCAGGCCCTCTTCCGCCTCCTCAACAAGCTGATCGTGGAGACGGAGGGCGCGGTCGACGAGGAGTTCGTACGGGAACACACCCACGGATACGAGGAGTTCGCCGCGGCCGCCCGCGCGGCCGACTGGGACGAGACGCTGGCCGCGACGGGGCTGGGCCGGGACGAGATCGAGCGGGCCCTGGAGATGGTCCTCGCGTCGGAGCGGACCATCGTCTGCTGGGCGATGGGGCTCACCCAGCACAAGCACTCCGTGCCGACCATCCGCGAGGTGGTCAACCTCCTGCTGCTGCGCGGCGCGATCGGCCGGCCGGGCGCCGGGGTCTGCCCGGTCCGCGGCCACTCCAACGTGCAGGGCGACCGCACGATGGGCATCTTCGAGCGCCCGGCGCCCGCCTTCCTCGACGCCCTGGACAAGGAGTTCGGGATCGTCTCGCCGCGCCACCACGGCTTCGACGTGGTCCGCTCGATCCAGGCGCTCCGGGACGGCGAGGCGAAGGTCTTCTTCGCCATGGGCGGCAACTTCGTCGGCGCCACCCCCGACACGGAGGTCACCGAGGCGGCCATGCGCCGCGCCCGGCTGACCGTCCACGTCTCGACCAAGCTGAACCGCTCACACGCGGTGACCGGCCGGCGGGCGCTGATCCTGCCGACCCTCGGGCGCACCGACAAGGACGTGCAGCGCGGCGGCAAGCAGTTCGTGACGGTGGAGGACTCGATGAGCCTGGTGCACGCCTCGCGCGGCAACCTGCCGCCGGCGAGCCCCCATCTGCTCTCGGAGCCGGCGATCGTGGCCCGAATGGCGCGGGCGGTCCTCGGCGCGGCCTCGGCGACCCCGTGGGAGGAGTTCGAGCGGGACTACGCCACGATCCGTGACCGGATCGCGCGCGTGGTGCCCGGCTTCGAGGACTTCAACGCCCGGCTCGCGGCGAACCCCGGGGGCTTCGCGCTGCCGCACGCCCCGCGCGACGAGCGCCGCTTCCCCACGGCCACCGGCAAGGCCAACTTCACCGCCGCGCCCGTCGAGTACCCGAAGGTGCCGGAGGGCCGGCTGCTGCTGCAGACCCTGCGGTCGCACGACCAGTACAACACCACGATCTACGGCCTGGACGACCGCTACCGCGGGATCAAGGGCGGGCGCCGGGTCGTCCTGGTGCATCCGCTGGACGCGGCGGAGCTGGGCCTGGCCGACGGGGCCTACACGGACCTGGTCAGCGAGTGGACGGACGGCAGCGAGCGCCGGGCGCCCGGCTTCCGGGTGGTGCACTATCCGACGGCCCGCGGCTGCGCGGCCGCGTACTACCCCGAGACGAACGTCCTGGTGCCGCTGGAGTCCACCGCGGACGTCAGCAACACACCCGCGAGCAAGTCGGTCGTCGTGCGTCTGGAACAATCACCCACCGCCTAAGCGTTTGCTCAGGCAGCCGGGGCCGCCGCGTGGCGGCGCCGGTCGCACCACACTGACGACGTACGACGACGAACGGAGCCGGGCCGATGGGCGAGCAGCAGCATGTGAAGTTCCCGCAGGAGGTCATCGACGAGTACGCCTCGCTCGGGGTCGACCTGCCGGCACTGTTCTCGGCCGGGCACCTCGGCAACCGGATGGGCGTGCAGATCGTCGAGGCCTCGGCCGAGAAGGTCGTCGGGACGATGCCGGTCGAGGGCAACACCCAGCCGTACGGGCTGCTGCACGGCGGCGCCTCGGCGGTGCTGGCCGAGACGCTGGGCTCGATCGGCTCCATGCTGCACGGCGGGGTCTCCAAGATCGCGGTGGGCGTGGACCTGAACTGCACGCACCACCGAGGGGCCCGCAGCGGCCTGGTGACGGGCGTCGCCACCCCGGTCCACCGCGGGCGCTCCACGGCCACGTACGAGATCGTGATCACGGACGAGCAGGACAAGCGGGTCTGCACCGCGCGGCTGACCTGCCTGCTGCGCGAGGTCACCGCCAAGGACGCGGGCAACGTCCCGGAGGCGGGAAAGAGCCCGTCGGCCTGACCCGGCCCCGCGCGCCGACGGCGCCCCGCGCACACCCGCACGCACCCCGGACGCCCACCGGACCCCCCGCGTCCGCCCTCTCAACTTGCCTGTCCCGCAAGCACGTTGTGCGCATGGCGAGCATCGCCTAGCGTGGCGCCCATGGCGCTCTCGCCGCACGCCCCGGCCAGGACCGCCCTCCGCGCGGTCCTGGCCTTCGGCGTTCTGGCCGCCGCACCGGCCTGCGCACGGGAGCCGGCACCCCCGAGCGCCCGCACGCCGGTGGACCTCTGCGTCGACCTCGTCGCGTACTGAGTCGAGGAGGCCCTCCGGGGCAGCGCCTGGGCAGGACTCGACTGGGAGCAGAAGGGGCTGTCCAACGAGCAGTTGGCGATCCACGACGACGTGCTGGCGCTCGCCCGCGCCCGGGAGCGCGCGGAGGGCCGCGAGGCCGCCTTCGACGCGGTCGACCGGGAGACCCGAAGACGGTGCGCGTCGGCGAACGGCGCGACCGGTGGTTCGGAGAACTGGCGACCGCCCCCGACGACGCGGGGCACACCCGAACCCGCTACCTCGTAACACTGCGTAACACTCGCGCAATGTCGCGGCCGCGCGTGGTGCTCAGCGTTCCGTCCGCTGGGATTTGAGGGCTTGTCCGCTATGCGGACACTCGCGCGCCCGGCCCGACAGGACCAAGATCCGCTCAAGCACCTTAACGGAACTGCGCGTTCTCACTATGTGAACACCCCATAGCTGACCGTTACGTCCCGTTTTGCCCCCCGCGTGCGCACCTCCTCTCCCCCTCGCGATAACAAGACAGTCACATCCTGACCTCGCCGCTCCCCACCTCCCCCACCTGCGCTTAGAGTCACCGCCAGTCACCGCGCCGCCGGGCGCCACACTGCACGGCCCTGCATACCCAGTCATCCCCGTACGGCCCGGCACTCAACAACGGCACCTCTTGCCACAGCTTCACGGCACCGCCTCAGTCGAGGGGGCCGCGCCAGGGAAAGGATTCATCGTGCGACACCGTTCCTTGCTCATCCTCACCACCGTGATCACCACGGGAGCACTGACCCTCACCGCCTGTGGCTCGCGCGACGACAAGGGCGGAAGCGACTCCAACGCCAAGGGCGGCACCACCGTCGTCATCGGCGTCGACGCACCCCTGACGGGCTCGCTCTCCGCGCTGGGCCAGGGCATCAAGAACTCCGTGGACCTGGCGGTGCAGACCGCCAACAAGAACAACGAGGTCCCGGGCGTCACCTTCAAGATCGAAGCCCTCGACGACCAGGCCGTCCCGGCCACCGGCAAGGCCAACGCCACCAAACTGGTCGGCATCAAGGACGTCCTCGGCGTCGTCGGCCCCCTGAACTCCGGCGTCTCGCAGTCCATGCAGGCGGACTTCGACAAGGCCAACCTGACCCAGGTCTCCCCGGCCAACACCAACCCGTCCCTCTCCCAGGGCGACAAGTGGGGCTCGGGCGAGTTCAAGCGCCCCTTCAAGACGTACTTCCGCACCGCCACCACGGACGTCGTCCAGGGCAAGTTCGCGGCCAACTACCTCTTCAAGGACGCCGGCAAGAAGAAGGTCTTCGTCGTCAACGACAAGCAGACCTACGGCGCCGGTCTCGCCGCGATCTTCTCCGACGAGTTCAAGCGCCTCGGCGGCACCGTCGCCGGCACCGACTCCGTCACCGTGAAGGAGACCGACTTCTCCTCCACCGCCAACAAGATCAAGGCCTCGGGCGCCGACTCCGTCTACTTCGGCGGCCAGTACCCCGAGGGCGGTCTCCTCTCCGACCAGGTCAAGAAGGCCGGCGCCAAGATCCCCACCATGGGCGGCGACGGCATCTACGACCCGCAGTTCATCAAGGCCTCCGGCGAAGCCAACGACGGTGACCTCGCGACCTCGGTCGGCTTCCCCGTCGAGAAGCTCCCGACCGCCAAGAAGTTCATCGCCGACTACAACGCGGCCGGCTACAAGGACCCGTACGCGGCCTACGGCGGCTACTCCTACGACGCCGCCTGGTCCATCATCCAGGCCGTCAAGGCCGTCGTCGCCGACAACGACGGCAAGCTGCCCGACGACGCCCGCGCCAAGGTCACCGAGGCCATGTCCAAGGTCTCCTTCGAAGGCGTGACCGGCAAGGTCTCCTTCGACCAGTACGGCGACACCACCAACAAGCAGCTCACCGTCTACCAGGTCAAGAACGGCGCCTGGGCCGACGTCAAGTCCGAGACCTTCAAGGACTGACCCACCGCACAGCCCCGCACACGCACCACCTGAACCAAGCCGCGCGAGGGCGCAAACAGCGCCCTCGCGCGGTGTCATATCCGACACGCTCATCGGAGGCCCTGCGGTGAACGAACTGCCGCAACAGCTGGCCGACGGCCTTGCCCTGGGGGCCCTTTACGGCCTCATCGCCATCGGATACACGATGGTCTACGGCATCGTCCAGCTCATCAACTTCGCCCACGGCGAGATCTTCATGATCGGGGGCTTCGGCGCCCTCACGGCCTACACGATCCTCCCCGAGGGCACCGCCCTCGTGATCGCGATACCCGTGATGCTCATAGGCGGCGCGGTGGTCTCCGTGGCCGTCGCCACCGCCGCCGAACGCTTCGCCTACCGGCCCCTGCGCGGCGCCCCCCGCCTCGCCCCGCTCATCACGGCGATCGGTCTGTCGATCGTGCTCCAGCAGCTCGTCTGGGGCTTCTACCCCAACGCCAAGAGCCCGGTCAGCTTCCCCGAATTCAAGGGAGGCAGCTTCGAGATCTTCAACAATCTCGCGATCTCCCGCGCCGACGCGTTCGTCCTCGTCGCCGCCCCCGCCTGCATGCTCGCCCTCGGCCTCTTCGTCTCGAAGAGCCGCAGCGGACGCGCCATGCAAGCCACGGCGCAGGACCCGGACACCGCGAAGCTGATGGGCATCAACACCGACCGCATCATCGTGATGGCCTTCGCCATCGGCGCGGCCTTCGCCGCCGTCGCCGCGGTCGCCGAAGGCCTCGACAAGGGCCAGATCCGCTTCGAGATGGGCTTCCTCCTGGGCCTCAAGGCCTTCACGGCCGCCGTCCTCGGAGGCATCGGCAACATCTACGGCGCCATGATCGGCGGCGTCGTCCTCGGCGTCGCGGAAACCCTCTCCATCGCCTACGTCGAGCACATCCCCGGGATGGCACAGTTCGGCGGCGGCGCCTGGAAGGACATCTGGGTCTTCTCCCTCCTCATCCTCGTGCTGCTCTTCAGACCACAAGGTCTGCTCGGACAGCGCGTCGCGGACAGGGCGTGATCGCGATGACGACCGACCTCACCAAGACCCCCGACGTCTCCGGCACCCCCGAGAAGACCGAGGCCCCCCAGACCCCCGGCCTCCTCCACTGGATCGTCGCCGCCGGTGGCCTCGCCACCGTCGCCAGCACCTTCCTCGCCTGGACCTACACCACCGAATTCCCCGGCAACCTCACGGTCTCCGGCTACCCCGGCGGCCTCCAGGTCCTCACCCTCGTCGGCGGCCTGCTCCTCACGCTGTTCGCCCTCTCCGGACTCGGCATCAAGGGCCTGCGCTGGCTCACCCCCGCCGGCTCCACCAAGGCGCTGCAGTTCCTCGCCCTCGCGGCACTCGGCACCACCTGGTACACCGTGATCGCGATCGCCGTGCAGCTCGGCGGCCTCGCCCACTGGGAGCCCGGCGCCTACGTCGCCTTCGTCGCCGTCCTCATCCCGCTCGCGGCCTTCTCCCTCAAGGACGACTCCCGCAAGCCGGCGAAACCCCAGGAGATCCCCTCCTGGGCCGAAATCCTGATCATCGTCGTCGCGTTCGCCCTCGGCATGTACGCCGTCACCTACGGCATCTCCACCGAGTACCCCGAACTGTTCATCGGCTACCTGCTCCTCGCAGGCCTCGCCGCCGGCGCGTTCAACAAATCCGGCCTCATGGGCCGCCTCTCGGCGATCGCCTCGAAGAACAAGCAGATCGCCGCCGTCGCGGCCTTCGCCGCCGCGGCCGTCTTCCCCTTCACCCAGGCCACGGACACCTTCACCGTCATCGCGGTGCAGATCCTGATCTTCGCCACCGTCGCCCTCGGCCTCAACGTCGTCGTCGGCCT
This sequence comes from Streptomyces sp. NPDC008121, assembly GCF_042957155.1. Classification (NCBI taxonomy): domain Bacteria; kingdom Bacillati; phylum Actinomycetota; class Actinomycetes; order Kitasatosporales; family Streptomycetaceae; genus Streptomyces; species Streptomyces sp. NPDC008121. The sequence goes on from NZ_JBIBHT010000005.1 coordinate 202,760, forward strand.
GGCAGGCCTGCTCGACCTCGGTTACGTCGCCTTCCTCGGCGTCGGCGCCTACACGGCCGCCCTCGTCTCCGGATCGACCGCCTCCGCGTTCGACATCCAGCTCCCGTTCTGGGTCGCCATGATCATCGGCGCCATCGCCTCGCTGATCTTCGGCGTCATCATCGGCGCCCCGACCCTCCGGCTCCACGGTGACTACCTCGCCATCGTGACGCTCGGCTTCGGTGAGATCTTCCGCATCACCGTCAACAACATGGACGGCGACAACGGACCGCAGATCACCAACGGCCCCAACGGCATCCCGAACATCCCGGCGCTGAACATCTTCGGCTACGACTTCGGCGAGACCCACACCATCCTCGGCGTGGAACTCGGCTCGTACGCCAACTACTACCTGCTGATGCTCCTCGTCATGGTCTTCGTCGTCCTGGTCTTCAGCCGGGCACAGGACTCCCGCATCGGCCGCGCCTGGGTCGCCATCCGCGAAGACGAGACCGCCGCCACCGCCATGGGCATCAACGGCTTCCGCGTCAAGCTCATCGCCTTCGCCCTCGGCGCCACCCTCGCCGGCGTCGCCGGCACCGTCCAGGCCCACTTCCAGGGCACCGTCCTCCCCGAGATGTACGTGTTCGCCGGCCCCGTCGCCCCGAACTCCGCGTTCCTCCTCGCGGCCGTCATCCTCGGCGGCATGGGCACCATCCGCGGCCCGCTCCTCGGCGCCGCACTGCTCTTCCTCATCCCCGAGAAGCTGGCCTTCCTCAAGGACTACCAGCTCCTCGCGTTCGGCCTCGCGCTCATCCTGCTGATGCGCTTCCGCCCCGAGGGCCTCATCCCCAACCGGCGCGCCCAGCTCGAATACCACGAGCACGAGGAGAGCGCCGACAAGCTCGACGTACCGGAACAGCGGCCCCCGGCCGACCCGATCGTCGGAACCTCGAAGGCGGGTGCGTGAACGCCATGACGACGACCACCACCACGGAGAACACGGCAGCGGCCTCCACCGCCGCCACGGTCCTCGACGCCAGCGGTGTCACCATGCGCTTCGGCGGACTCACCGCCGTCCGCAACGTCGACCTGACCGTCCGCGAAGGCGAGATCGTCGGTCTCATCGGCCCCAACGGCGCCGGCAAGACCACCTTCTTCAACTGCCTCACCGGCCTGTACGTCCCCACCGAGGGAACGGTCAGCTACAAGGGGACCGTGCTGCCGCCCAAGCCGCACCTGGTCACCAAAGCCGGCATCGCCCGCACCTTCCAGAACATCCGTCTCTTCTCCAACATGACGGTCCTGGAAAACGTCCTCGTCGGACGCCACACCCGCACCAAGGAAGGCCTCTGGTCCGCCCTCCTGCGCGGACCCGGCTTCAAGAAGGCCGAGACCGCCTCCCGCGAACGGGCCATGGAACTCCTCGAGTTCATCGGCCTCCAGCACAAGGCCGAACACCTCGCCCGCAACCTCCCCTACGGCGAGCAGCGCAAGCTGGAAATCGCCCGCGCACTGGCCAGCGACCCCGGCCTGCTCCTGCTCGACGAGCCCACGGCGGGCATGAACCAGAACGAGACCCGCACCACCGAGGAACTCGTCTTCGCCATCCGCGACAAGGGCATCGCCGTCCTCGTCATCGAGCACGACATGAAGTTCATCTTCAACCTGTGCGACCGGGTGGCCGTCCTCGTCCAGGGCGAGAAGCTCGTCGAAGGCACCTCCGAGGTCGTCCAGGGCGACGAGCGCGTCGTGGCCGCGTACCTGGGCACGCCGTTCGAGGGCGCCCCCGGCGCGGACGAGGTCGCCGAAGTCGAGGCGGCCGAGGCGCACGCGGAGGCCGAGGCCGAGGCGGCGGACGCCGAGGCCACGGAGGCCGACGAGGCCCCCACGGCCCCGGAGGCCCCCGCCGCTCCGACGGCGCCCGAGACCCCGGAAGCCCCGGAGACCCCGGAGCCGCCGAAGGCCAAGGCCGCCGCCGACAAGGCCGCCCCCGAGGCACCCGCGACCAAGGACGCGGACAGCACCACCGAAGGAGACTCCAAGTGACCGCACTTCTCGAGGTCGAGGACCTCAGGGTCGCCTACGGCAAGATCGAGGCCGTCAAGGGCATCTCCTTCTCCGTCGAAGCCGGTCAGGTCGTCACCCTCATCGGCACCAACGGCGCCGGCAAGACCACCACCCTGCGCACCCTCTCCGGGCTGATCAAACCCGCCAGCGGCAAGATCACCTTCGACGGCCAGGTCCTCAACGGCATCCCGGCCCACAAGGTCGTCTCGCTCGGCATGGCCCACTCCCCCGAGGGCCGCCACATCTTCCCCAAGCTCACCATCGCCGAGAACCTCCAGCTCGGTGCCTTCCTCCGCAAGGACAAGGACGGCATCGAACGGGACGTCCAGCGCGCCTACGACCTCTTCCCCATCCTGGGCGAACGTCGCAAGCAGGCCGCCGGCACCCTCTCCGGCGGCGAGCAGCAGATGCTGGCCATGGGCCGGGCACTCATGTCCCAGCCCAAGCTGCTCATGCTGGACGAGCCCTCCATGGGCCTCTCCCCCATCATGATGCAGAAGATCATGGAGACCATCGCCACCCTCAAGGCCGAGGGCATGACGATCCTCCTCATCGAACAGAACGCGCAGGCCGCCCTCTCCCTGGCGGACTACGGCTACGTCCTGGAGGTCGGCTCGATCAAGCTCTCCGGCACCGGCCAGGACCTGCTCCACGACGACGAGGTCCGCAAGACCTACCTCGGCGAGGAGTAGCCGCCACCCCGCTCCACCCAAACGGAAGGCCCGCCCCACGACGATGTGGGGCGGGCCTTCTCGCGTACGTACGGTACGACTGCCTTACTGCTGGCCCTGCTGGCCCTTGGCCGCCTTCTTCTCCTCGGCGTCCTCGATGACCGCCTCCGCGACCTGCTGCATCGACATCCGGCGATCCATCGACGTCTTCTGGATCCACCGGAACGCCGCCGGCTCGGACAGCCCGTACTGCGTCTGCAGAATGCTCTTCGCCCGGTCCACCAGCTTCCGCGTCTCCAGCCGCTGGGAGAGGTCGGCGACCTCCTTCTCCAGCGCCCGCAGCTCGGCGAACCGGGAAACCGCCATCTCGATCGCCGGCACCACGTCACTCTTGCTGAACGGCTTCACGAGGTACGCCATCGCCCCGGCGTCCCTCGCCCGCTCCACCAGGTCGCGCTGCGAGAAGGCCGTGAGCATGAGGACCGGGGCGATGGACTCCCCCGCGATCTTCTCGGCGGCCGAGATGCCGTCCAGGACGGGCATCTTCACGTCCAGGATCACCAGATCGGGCCGGTGCTCCCGGGCCAGCTCGACGGCCCGGGCGCCGTCGCCGGCCTCGCCGACGACCGTGTAGCCCTCTTCTTCGAGCATCTCCTTGAGGTCGAGGCGGATGAGGGCCTCGTCCTCGGCGATGACGACACGGGTCGTCAGCGGCGGGACGTGCGACGCATCAGCATCGTCGGCGGCGGGCTGGGGCGACTCGGGGGCGGTCACGGGGGCTCCTCGTTGCGGGGCGGTACTGCTACAGGAGCCTACCTAGGTCCTGTATGTTTGAGACACAGCAGGTTGCCACTGACCTTCGTTTCGAAGGGGCCCCGGTAGCCCAGCGGAAGAGGCGATGGTCTCAAACACCATACAGCGTGGGTTCGAATCCCACCCGGGGCACTTCCCCTTCGATTCCAAGGAATCGCAAGGGTTCGATGATCTTCACTCGTCACGGTGAACGTTTCTTCGATTCCATTTTCTGCGAGTCGCGATCCGACCAAGCTGCCGATATGAATCAGCACAATTCTTCGATTCGCGACGAAGCGCTCGCACTCCTGCATCAAGGGCTGACCAACCGGGCGGTGGCAGAGCGCCTCAACGTGCCGCGCGGCACAGTCGGTTGGTGGCTCTCGGAGGAACGCCGGAGGAGCGGCGTCCGCTTCGAACGCCCCACAGACTGTCCCCTGTGTACGGACCGGTCGCTCGACGCGCCGGCCTACGCCTATCTCCTGGGGCTCTACCTGGGCGACGGCCACATCATCTCGAAGCCCCGTCAACACCACCTGTCGATCTTCTGCGCCGCCTCCTGGCCGGCACTGATCGACGCCGCCGAATCGGCGATGCGCAGAGTGATGGCCGCGCCGAGGGTGGCCCGACGGATCAGGCAGGGATGCGCCGAGGTGAAGTCGTACACAAAGCACTGGACGTGCATGTTCCCCCAACACGGACCCGGCAAGAAGCATGAGCGCAAGATCGCCTTGGAAGGCTGGCAGCAGGCGATCGTCGACGCGCACCCCTGGGAATTCGTCCGTGGCCTGGTCCACTCCGACGGCTGCCGGACCATGAACTGGGCGACGCGCCTCGTGAACGGTGAGCGCAAGCGGTACGAGTACCCACGGTACTGGTTCACCAATGTCTCGGATGACATCCGGCAGCTCTACACCGACACGCTGGACAAGCTCAGTGTCGACTGGACGCACTGCACCCGGAACGGGAAGCCGTACAACATCTCCGTCGCCCGCAAAGCCTCCGTCGCCCTCATGGATCTGCACGTCGGGCCCAAGTCCTGACCCGCTCCCCTCAGTTCGTGAGGGGGTCGCCGATGTGGTGGACGCGGACCAGGTTGGTGGAGCCGGCCATTCCGGGCGGGGAGCCCGCGGTGATGACGACGATGTCGCCCTTGCGGCAGCGGCCGATGCGCAGCAGTTCCTCGTCGACCTGGGCGACCATCGCGTCCGTGGAGTCGACGTGCGGGCCGAGGAAGGTCTCGACGCCCCAGGTGAGGTTGAGCTGGGAGCGGGTGGCCGGGTCGGGGGTGAAGGCCAGGAGGGGGATCGGGGAGCGGTAGCGGGAGAGGCGTTTGACCGTGTCGCCGGACTGGGTGAAGGCGACGAGGAATTTGGCGCCGAGGAAGTCGCCCATTTCGGCGGCGGCGCGGGCGACGGCGCCGCCCTGGGTGCGGGGTTTGTTGCGGTCGGTCAGTGGGGGCAGGCCCTTGGCGAGGACATCCTCTTCGGCGGCTTCGACGATGCGGCTCATGGTCTTGACGGTTTCGACGGGGTATTTGCCGACGCTGGTCTCGCCGGAGAGCATGACGGCGTCGGTGCCGTCGATGACGGCGTTGGCGACGTCGCTGGCTTCGGCGCGGGTGGGTCGGGAGTTGTCGATCATCGAGTCGAGCATCTGGGTGGCGACGATGACGGGTTTGGCGTTGCGCTTGGCGAGTTTGACGGCGCGCTTTTGGACGATGGGGACTTGTTCCAGGGGCATTTCGACGCCGAGGTCGCCGCGGGCGACCATGATGCCGTCGAAGGCGGCGACGATGTCGTCGATGTTCTCGACGGCCTGGGGCTTTTCGATCTTGGCGATGACGGGGAGGCGGCGGCCTTCTTCGTCCATGATGCGGTGGACGTCGTCGATGTCGCGGCCGCTGCGGACGAAGGAGAGGGCGATGACGTCGGCGCCGGTGCGCAGGGCCCAGCGGAGGTCGTCGATGTCTTTTTCGGAGAGGGCGGGGACGGAGACGGCGACTCCGGGGAGGTTGAGGCCCTTGTGGTCGGAGACCATGCCTCCTTCGACGACGCGGGTGTGGACGCGGGGGCCGTCGACGGAGGTGACTTCGAGGGTGACGCGGCCGTCGTCGACGAGGATGCGTTCGCCGGTGGTGACGTCGGTGGCGAGTCCGTCGTAGGTGGTGCCGCAGAGGTGGCGGTCGCCTTCGGTGGGTTCGACGGTGATGGTGAAGTCGTCGCCGCGTTCAAGGAGTACGGGGCCTTCGCGGAAGCGGCCGAGGCGAATCTTCGGGCCTTGAAGGTCGGCGAGGACGCCGATGCTGCGGCCGGTTTCGTCGGAGGCTTTGCGGACGCGCTGGTAGCGCTCCTCGTGTTCGGCGTAGGTGCCGTGGCTGAGGTTGAGGCGGGCGACGTCCATTCCGGCTTCGACCAGTGCCTTGATCTGGTCGTATGAGTCGGTGGCGGGGCCCAGGGTGCAAACGATTTTCGCTCGGCGCATGGTGTGAGCCTAGGGCTTACCGATGGGTAGAGCAGGGGCGTGGCATGGCTGTTCAACAACCTTTGCATGAAAGGTTATTGACAAGTCTTGAATATGTGCGGGGGTGTGCTCCGATGAGCAGGTGTGGGGTGGGGGCGGGGGGTCAGAGGGTGGGCGGGTGCATGGTGAAGCGGGCGGTGACGTCGGCGGTGACGGTCTGTCGTCGGGGTTCGAGGTCGAGGGGTGTGGGTTCGTCGGTGGGTTCGTCGGCGGTCGCGGCGGCAAAGGCCATGCGGTTGCCGCGGAGGGTGGTGGGGGGCGGGAGGAGTCCGGTGTCGGAGAGTTCGAGGAGGGCGGCGAGGGTGGTGCCGAGGGCGGTGCTGTAGGCGCGGGCTCGTTGGACTGCGTCGTGTACGGCGAGTCGGCGGGCTTCCGCGTAGGCGGGGGAATCGGGGCGGAGGGCCCACCAGGGGCCGTCGATGCGGGTGGCCTCTTGGTCGGCGAGGCGGGTGGTCAGTTCGCCGAGGGCGGTGAAGTCGTTCAGTTCGGCGGTCAGGCGGACTCGGCCTTGGTAGGCGCGGATGCGGTCGCCTCGGCCGTGTCTGGCTGTTTCGGGGGCGATGGAGAAGGCGCCGGTCTCGAGCTTTTCGACGGCTTCGCCGTAAGACCGGGTGAGGTCGAGGATGTGGGCGTTGCGGTGGGTGAGTCGGTCGAGGGTGGTGGCGCGGTCGGTGTCCCGGGCGGTGAGGGTGATGTCGATGCGGGCGATCTCGGGTTCCACGTCGAGGTGGGCTTCGCCGCGGACGGATACGTGGGGTGCGGCGGGGGTGGGGGTGTCGGTTGTCATGGCGGGCTCCTGGGTCGGTGGGGGGTGTTGGGGGGCGCGGTGTCGAACACTTTCCCACTCCGTGACCCGCAAAGCCTGTTGCGGGAGTGGCGTCTGGGCCAGAATCTACGCGCGTTGTGCGCCACTGGACCAAGGAGAGACACATGCCGTTGAATCGCCGGACCTTCCTGGAGAGCTCCGTCGTCGTCGGGGCGGGAGCCGCTGTGACCGCCGGGGTCGCCGTCCCCGCGGAGGCGCATGGCCGTCCGCCGAGGCCGGCGAAGCGGTACTCCTTCACGGTGATGGGGACGACCGATCTGCACGGGAACGTCTTCAACTGGGACTACTTCACGGACAGGGAGTTCGACGACAAGGCGCGCAATGACGTGGGCCTGGCGAAGATCTCGACGCTCGTGGAGCAGGTGCGGAGGGCGAAGGGGCGGCGGAACACGCTGCTCATCGATGCCGGGGACACGATCCAGGGGACGCAGCTTTCGTATTACTACGCCAAGGTGGACCCGATCACCGCGCGGCGTGGGCCGGTCCATCCGATGGCCCAGGCGATGAATGCGATCGGGTACGACGCCGCCGCGTTGGGTAATCACGAGTTCAATTACGGCATTCCGGTGTTGCGGAAGTTCGAGGAGCAGTGTGATTTTCCGCTGCTCGGTGCGAATGCGTTGGATGCGAAGACGCTGCGGCCGGCGTTCCCGCCGTTCAGCATGCACCGGTTGCGGACGCCGCACGGGCGGGATGTGAGGGTGGCGGTGCTGGGTCTGACGAATCCGGGGATCGCGATCTGGGACAAGGCGAATGTCACGGGGAAGATGGTGTTCCCGGGGCTTGAGGAGCAGGCGGCGAAGTGGGTGCCGCGGCTGCGGTCGATGGGTGCGGATGTGGTGGTGGTGTCGGCGCACAGTGGTTCCAGTGGTACGTCCTCGTACGGTGATCAGCTTCCGTATGTGGAGAACGCGGCGGGTCTGGTGGCCGAGCAGGTGCCGGGGATCGACGCGATCCTCGTCGGGCACGCGCATACGGAGATTCCGGAGTACCGGGTGCGGAACAAGGAGACGGGTCGGGATGTGGTGCTGTCCGAGCCTTTGAAGTGGGGGCAGCGGCTGACGTTGTTCGACTTCGACCTGGTCTGGAGCCGGGGTCGTTGGACGGTGGAGAAGGTCGCGGCGCAGGTCCTGAACTCCAACACGGTGGAGGAGGACCCGAAGATCACCGGGTTGCTGGTGGACGAGCACCGGAAGGTGGTGGCGTACGTCAATCAGGTCATCGGTACGTCCACGGCGGCGATGGCGACGGCCGACGCGCCGTGGAAGGACGAGCCGATCATCGACCTGATCAACCATGTGCAGGCGGAGACGGTGAGGGCGGCGCTGGCGGGTGGGGAGTTCGCCGGGCTGCCGGTGTTGTCGCAGGCGTCGTGCTTCTCCCGGACGGCGGCGATTCCGGCGGGTCAGGTCACGATCAAGGATGCGGCGGGGCTGTATCCGTTCGAGAACACGCTGGAGGCGCGGGTGTTGACGGGGGCGCAGGTGCGGGACTATCTGGAGTTCTCGGCGCGGTATTACGTGCAGACTCCGGCGGGGGTGCCGGTGGACACGGCGAAGTTGACGAACGCGGGGGGCATTCCGGATTACAACTACGACGCGGTGTACGGGTTGTCGTACGAGATCGACATCGCCAAGCCGGCGGGTTCGCGGGTCGTGGGTCTGGCGTTCGAGGGGCGGCCGGTCGATCCGGCCGCGCGGTTCGTGTTGGCGGTGAACAATTATCGCGCGAGTGGGGGTGGGGCGTTTCCGCATGTGGCGGGGGCGCGGCAGGTGTGGGCGAATTCGGATGAGATTCGCAACACGATCATTCAGTGGGTGAAGGCGAAGGGGACGGTCGATCCGGGGGAGTTCGCCTCGGTGGGTTGGAGGCTGACGCGGGACGGGGTTGCCGTGTTCTAGGGCGTCTTGGGAAACACCTGGGGGGATCGACCGTCCGGGTGGTTCATGTCAGTTGGGTGAGGGGCGTCAGCTTCTGGCTTTGGGCCGGGATGCGTGGCGCCTCTCGGCGTTCCAGGCCGAAGCTGGTGAAGGCGGTGCGGTGCGGCAGGGGGTAGGGCTCGGTGCCGGTGAGGGTGTTGAGGATGGTGGCGCTGCGCCAGGCGGCGAGGCCGAGGTCGGGGGCGCCGACGCCGTGGGTGTGGGTTTCGGCGTTCTGGACGTAGACGGAGCCGGTGACGGATGCGTCGAGGACGAGGCGATAGGTGTTGTCGATGCGGGCTCGGCCTGCGGAGTCGTGGCGGAGGTAGGGGTCGAGTCCGGCCAGCATGCGGTCGACGGGGCGTTCGCGGTAGCCGGTGGCGAGGACGACGGCGTCGGTGGTGAGGCGGGTGCGGGTGGCCTGCTGGGTGTGTTCCAGGTGGAGTTCCACTTTGGTGGTGGCGACTCGGCCGGCGGTGCGGACGCGGACGCCGGGGGTGAGGACGGCGTCGGGCCAGCCGCCGTGGAGGGTGCGGCGGTAGAGCTCGTCGTGGATGGCGGCGATGGTGTCGGTGTCGATGCCTTTGTGGAGTTGCCATTGGCGGGGGACGAGGTCGTTGCGTACGGGTTCGGGCAGGCCGTGGAAGTAGCGGGTGTAGTCGGGGGTGAAGTGTTCCAGGCCGAGCTTGGAGTACTCCATCGGTGCGAAGGCTTCGGTGCGGGCGAGCCAGTGGATTTTCTCGGCGCCGGTGGGGCGGGCGCGGAGGAGGTCGAGGAAGATCTCGGCGCCGGACTGGCCGGAGCCGATGACGGTGACGTGGTCGGCGGCGAGGAGTTGCTGGCGGTGGTCGAGGTAGTGGGCGGAGTGGATGACGGGGACGCCGGGGGCGTCGGCGAGTGGTTTGAGGGGGTCGGGGATGTAGGGCTCGGTGCCGACGCCGAGGACGATGTGCCGGGCGTGGGCGCGGCCGAGCGCTTCGGCTTCGCCGTCGGGGTCGAGTTGGGTGAAGTCGATTTCGAAGAGGGAGCGTTCCGGGTTCCAGCGGACGGCGTCGACTTGGTGGCCGAAGTGGAGGTCGGGGAGGTGGGTGCTGACCCAGCGGCAGTAGGCGTCGTATTCGGCGCGCTGGATGTGGAATTTCTCGGCGAAGTAGAAGGGGAAGAGCCGTTCGCGGGTGCGGAGGTAGTTGAGGAAGGACCAGGGGCTTGCGGGGTCGGCGAGGGTGACGAGGTCGGCGAGGAAGGGGACTTGGAGGGTGGCGCCGTCGATGAGGAGGCCGGGGTGCCAGTGGAATGCGGGGTTCTGGTCGAAGAAGGCGGTCTGGAGTCCGCCGGGGACGCCGTGGGCGAGTGCGGCGAGGGAGAGGTTGAAGGGGCCGATGCCGATGCCGACGAGATCGTGGGGGTGGTCGAGGTCGGTCTGTGGGGTGTTGCCGGTCATCGGTCGGTACTGCCTTCCACGAGGGTGATGAGGGTGTCGAGGTCGTCGGGGGTGGTGTGGGGGTTGAGGAGGGTGGCCTTGAGCCAGAGTCTGTCGTCGGCGCGGGCGCGGCCGAGGACGGCGCGGCCTTGGGTGAGGAGGGTGCGGCGGATCGCGGCGATGTGGCTGTCGGGGGCGTGCCGGGGGCGGAAGAGGACGGTGGTGAGGGTGGGGCGTTCGTAGAGTTCGAGGGCGGGGTTCTTGTCGACGAGGTCGGCGAGGTGTCGGGCGAGGGTGGCGCATCGGTCGACGAGGTCGCCGAGGCCGGTGCGGCCGAGGGCGCGGAGGGCGACGGCGATCTTGAGGACGTCGGGGCGGCGGGTGGTGCGGGGGGAGCGGCCGAGGAGGTCGGGCAGGCCGGCTTCGGTGTCGTCGTCGGCGTTGAGGTAGTCGGTGGTGTGGGCGAGGGGGGTGAGGTCGGCGGTGTCGCGGACGGCGAGGATGCCGGCGGCGGCGGGCAGCCAGCCGAGTTTGTGCAGGTCGAGGGTGACGGTGTGGGCGCGGTCGATGCCGGCGAGGAGGGGCCGGTGGGTGGCGCTGAGGAGGGCGGGGCCTCCGTAGGCGGCGTCGATGTGGAGGTCGGCGCCGTGGGTCCGGCAGAGGTCGGCGATCTCGGGGAGGGGGTCGATGCGGCCGGTGTCGGTGGTGCCGGCGGTGGCGGCGACCAGGAGGGGGCCGTGGAGGTGGGTGAGGGCCTCGTCCAGGGCGACGGGGTCGAGGGTGCCGGTGGGGCTGGGGATGGTGACGGGTTCGGGGAGGCCGAGGAGCCAGGCGGCGCGGTGGAAGGAGTGGTGGGCGGCTGCGGCGACGACGGTCTGGACGGCGCGGGCGGGGCCGTGGCGTTCGCGGGCGAGGAGGAGGGCGAGCTGGTTGGACTCGGTGCCGCCGGTGGTGACGAGGGCGTCGGGGTGGGGGGCGTGGGGGTAGACCTCGGCGGCGAGGGCTTGGGTGACGAGGTGTTCCAGGGCGGAGGCGGCGGGGGCCTGGTCCCAGGAGTCCATGGAGGGGTTGAGCGCGGAGGCGGCGAGGTCGGCGGCGGCGGCGAGCGCGAGGGGTGGGGTGTGGAGGTGGGCGGCGCAGTGGGGGTGGGCGGGGTCCGCGGCGCCTTCGGTGAGAGCGCGGGTGAGGGTGTGGAGCGCTTCGCGGGGGTCGGTGCCGGTGTCGGGGAGGGTTTCTCCGAGGGCTTCGCGGAGTCGTGCGGTGACCGCGGCGGGTCCTCCGGCGGGCAGTGGTCCGCCGCGGGCGGCGGCTCCTTCGCGCAGGGCGTCGAGGACGGTGTCGAGGAGGGGGCGCAGGGCGTCGGGGCCGGTCTCGCCTCCGGCCAGGGGCGGGATCGTCGGGGAGGGCGCGGCACGCATGGCACGAGCTTGCCGGGGGTTTCACGGATTTGTCCGGCGAGCCGTGGGACGCAACCCGAACGGGGGACGCGGGGTGCCGGTGGCCGGCCGCGGGGGGAGCGGGCTGGGCCGTCGGGGCCCGGGCCGCCGGAGGTGCGGGCGGCCCGGGGTGGGGTGTCAGAGGGTGCGGGCCCGCAGGGCGCGGGCGAGGTCGTCGAGCTGGTCGACGAGCTTGCGGTGGAGGGCGGGCGTCGGGTCCGCGGTCGTGAGGTGGGTGTGGCCGAGGGCGAGGGCGTCCGGGTCGATGGCGTAGGCCGGGAAGGCGTGGCGGCCGGCGGCCTCGGCGATGGCGGGGCCGCGGCGGGCACCGAGGGCGGTGGCGGCGGGGTAGAAGCGGGGGACGTATTCCTGCAGCAGTTCGGCTTGTTCGGGCTGCCAGAAGCCTTGTGCGGTGGCGGCGAAGAGGTAGTTGGAGAGGTCGTCCGAGTCGAAGAGGCGGGACCAGGCGGCGGCCTTCGCTTCCGCGGTGGGCAGGGCGGCGCGGCAGCGGGCGGCGCCTTCCTGGCCGGTGGCGCTGGGGTCGCGCGCCAGTTCCTTGTCGAGGGCGGTCTCGTCGACGGCGCCGAGGACGGCGAGCCGGGCGAGGATCCGCCAGCGGAGCTCCGGGTCGGTCTCGGGGCCGCCGGGGACGGTGCCTTCCGTGAGCCAGGCGGCGATGGTGTCGGGCTGGGTGGCGCTGCTGATGAAGGTGCGGACGGCGGTGAGGCGCAGTCCGGGGGCGGAGCCGTCCTCGGTGCGGCGGATGAGGTCGCGGGCGAGGGACGTGAGGAGGGCGAGCGCGGCGGGGCGTTGGTCGGCGGGGACGTACCGGTCGGCGATCTGGTTCCGGGCGAAGGCGAGGACGCCCTGCACGATGGCGAGGTCGGTCTCCTCGGGGAGGTGGGCGTGGGCGGTGTGCAGGTAGTCGTCGGGGGCGAGTTCGCCGTCGCGGACCATGTCGCGGAGGGTGTTCCAGACGAGGGCGCGGGTGAGGGCGTCGGGGATGCCGGAGAGGCCGCGCAGGGCGGTCTCCAGTGAGTCCGGGTCGAGGCGGATCTTGGCGTAGGTGAGGTCGCCGTCGTTGAGGACGACGAGCGCGGGGCGGGGGCCGGGGAGTTCGACGGGCTCGTCGGCCGGGGTGTCGGTGATGTCGAGTTCGATGCGTTCGCGCAGGACGAGGCGTCGGCCGTCGATGAGGTCGCGGTCGTAGACGCCGACGGTGACGCGGTGGGGGCGGTTTCCTTCGCGGCGGATGGTGAGGGTGGTGCGGGTGTCCTCGCGGCCGAGTTCGGGGGTGAGGGTGTCGACGCCGGTGGTGCGCAGCCATCGTTCGGCCCAGCCGTGCACGTCGCGGTCGGTCGCGGTGGCGAGGTTGTCGATGAAGTCGGCGAGGGTGGCGTTGCCGAACTTGTGGCGTGCGAAGTGGACGTTGATGCCGGCGAGGAAGTCCTTCTCTCCCATCCAGGTGACGAGCTGGCGGAGGGCGGAGGCGCCCTTGGCGTAGGAGATGCCGTCGAAGTTGAGGAGGGCGGAGGCGGTGTCGGGGACGGCGGCCGGGTCGGGGGCGACGGGGTGGGTGGAGGGCCGCTGGTCGGCGTCGTACCCCCAGGCCTTGCGGGAGACGGCGAAGTCGACCCAGGTGTCGGGGAAGCGGCGGGTGGCGTCGTTGATGGTCTGGTAGCCCATGTACTCGGCGAAGGACTCGTTGAGCCAGATGTCGTCCCACCAGCGCAGGGTGACGAGGTCGCCGAACCACATGTGGGCCATCTCGTGGGCGATGACCATGGCGCGGGTCTGGCGTTCGGTGTCGGTGACGGCGGAGCGGTAGACGAATTCGTCGGAGAAGGTGACGAGTCCGGGGTTCTCCATGGCGGAGGCGTTGAACTCGGGGACGAAGGCCTGGTCGTAGGAGTCGAAGGGGTACGGCTCCTCGAACATCGTGTGGAAGCGGTCGAAGCAGGCCTTGGTGACGTCGAGGATCTCGTCGGCGTCGGCGTCGAGGTGGGGGGCGAGGGAGCGGCGGCAGTGGATGCCGAAGGGCAGGCCGGCGTGTTCGGTGCGTACGGAGTGCCAGGGTCCGGCGGCGACGCAGACGAGGTAGGTGGAGAGGAGGGGGGTGGGGGCGGCGGTCCAGCGGCCGTCGGGCTGCTGCTCGGTGATGCCGTTGGAGAGGACGGTCCAGTCTTCGGGGGCGCGGACGGTCATCTCGAAGACGGCTTTGAGGTCGGGCTGGTCGAAGGCGGGGAAGACGCGCTGGACGTCCTCCATGAAGAGCTGGGTGTAGACGTACGTGGCGCCGTCGGTGGGGTCCGTGAAGCGGTGCATGCCCTCGCCGGTGCGGGAGTACCGCATCGCGGCCTCGATCCGGAGCTCGTGCTCGCCGGCGGTGAGGCCGGTGAGGGGGAGGCGGTTGCCGGTGAGTGCGGTGGGGTCGAGGGGGGTGCCGTCGAGCGTGGCGGAGTGCAGGGTCTCGGGCTTCAGCTCGACGAAGGTGTCCCCGGTGGTGCGGGTGGTGAACCGGATCACGGTCGCGGAGGCGAAGGTGTCGTCTCCGGTGGTGAGGTCGAGCTCGACCGCGTAGTGCTGGACGTCGAGGAGCTGGGCACGGGTCTGCGCTTCGTCGCGCGTCAGTACGGACATGGGGCCATGCTGCCTGATGGGCGCGGGCGCGGGGAGGGGGGTCCGGGTACCCGTGAGGGGGGCGGCGGGGGCCCGGGGTGGCGGGTGTCAGGCCAGGCCGGTGCCGGTGAGGTGGGTGAAGGCGGCGGTGATGCGGGGGCGGTCGTAGCCCGCCGGTCCCGTGGCGCCGCTGGAGAGGAGGGCGTGCAGCAGGAGGCGGGCCTTGGCGGGGTCCAGGGGGCCGGCCGGGATGAGGCCGCGGCTGAGGACGTCGTGTTCGGAGCCGGGGCCGCGGTAGGTGTGGGTGAGGGTGTGGCCGGCGCCCGTGCGGGAGGCGAGGACGACGGGGATGCGGGCAGCGAGCCGCTCCAGGGGCTCGACCAGCCGGGTCGGGACGTGTCCGGCTCCGAAGGCGGCCAGGACCAGGCCGTCGAAGCGGTTCTCCAGGCCGTCGAGGAGTTCGCCGCGGTCCCCGAGGGAGAGGGTGACGAGGGCGACCCGTACCTCCGGGTCGAGCCGCAGGGGGCAGGGCGCCAAGGGGACCGCGGGCCGGAGCAGGATCCGGGGTTCGCCCTCGACGACGGAGCCGAGGGGGCCGGCGCCCGGCGAGGCGAAGGTGGCCACGGAGGTGGTGTGGGTCTTGCGGACGTGCCGGGCGGCGTGGATCTCGTCGGCGAACACGACGAGGACGCCGAGGTCACGGCAGGCCGGGTCGGCGGCCGCGGCGATCGCCGCCGCGAGGTTGGCGGGGCCGTCGGCGCCGGGGAGGTCGGGCCGGCGCATGGCTCCGGTGACGACGACCGGTTCGCTGGTCGGGCACAGCAGGTCGAGGAGGAACGCGGTCTCCTCCAAGGTGTCGGTGCCCTGGACCACGACGACCCCGGAGCCCTCCGCCACGGTGCGGCGCACCTCGTCGGCGAGGGCGGCGAGGTCGTCGAAGGAGAGGGAGGAGCTGGGGAGGCGGCGGAAGTCGCGCAGCCGGACGTCGGGCCCGCCGGCCGTACCGGAGGCGGGGCTCGCCGTACCGGCCGGGGTGCTGGAGGCGGGGCTGCCCGTACTGGCCGTACCGGAGGCGGGGATCGCCGCACTCGCCGTACCGGAGGCGGTGCTCGCCGCACCCGCCGGGGTGCCGGAGGCGGGGCTGCCCGTACTGGCCGTACCGGAGGCGGGGATCGCCGCACCCGCCGTATCCGCCGTACCGGTCGTGTCGGCGAGTCCCAGGCCTGCCAGGACCTCCGTGCCCGTCATCCGCGTCGCGGTGCCGCCTCGTGCGGAGATCGTCCCGCCCAGCGTGAAGACCGTGACGAGGCCCATCAGCGCGTGCCGTCAGCGATGGTCTCGTGGTGGCGGATGACCTCCGCGATGATGAAGTTCAACAGCTTCTCGGCGAACGCCGGGTCCAGTTTCGCGTTCTCGGCCAGCTCGCGCAGCCGGGTGATCTGGCGGGCCTCGCGGTCCGGGTCGGCGGGCGGCAGCTGGTGCTCGGCCTTGAGGACGCCGACCTGCTGGGTGCACTTGAAGCGCTCGGCGAGCATGTGGACGACCGCCGCGTCGATGTTGTCGATGCTCTCGCGCAGCCGGTTCAGTTCCGCTCGTACGGTCTCGTCGATCTCGCTCATGAGCAGCGAGCTTAGACCGACCGGGAGCCGATCGTCGGTGGGTGGTCGGGATCCGGGACGCGGTTGCTCCAGCCGCCCGGCACGGTCCTGCCCTGCTGTTCGCGGAAGCGGACGGGGGCGGTGCCGACCCGGCGGGTGAAGAGCCGGGAGAAGTAGGCCGGGTCGTCGTAGCCGACGCGGCGGGCGACCGCGGCGACGGGCAGGTCGGTGGCGGCGAGGAGCTCCTTGGCGCGGCCGAGGCGCAGGGAGAGGAGGTAGTCCTTGGGGCTGCATCCGGCGGCCCGGCGGACGGCGGTGCGCAGTTCGGTGGGCGTCATGCCGTGCCGGGCGGCGTGCTCGGCGACGGACAGGGGCCGGAAGGCGTCGCGGGCGAGGGCGGTGAGGACGGGGTCGCCGTCGGCGTTGGTGTCGGCGCGGGAGCGGCGCAGGGCGACGAGGAGTTCGTGGACGGCGGCACCGGTCTCGACCTCCAGGAGGGGGTTGCCGTGTCGTGCCGCGCGGACGATGCGGCCGATGGCGGCCCGGGCCGCGGCGGCGTCGGAGAGCGGGACCACGGGCCGGTCGGGCTCGATGTAGCCGAGTTCGGTGTAGGTGGCGGTGGCGGGTCCGGCGAAGTCGACGAAGGACTCGTCCCAGCCGGTTCCGGGGTCGGCGGAGTAGTGGTGGGGCACGCCGGGGGTGAGCCAGATCAGGGCGGGCGCGGTGACGGTGGTGCGGCGGCCGTCGGTGCCGAGGTACCAGCCGCTGCCCGCGCTGACGACGACGGCGACGTGGTGGTCGAGGGTGCGCGGGCCGACGGTGGGGAGGGCGCCGTGCTGCAGGCCGACGCCGAGGCAGACGAGCCCGAGGCGGTGGTGGACCGGGCTGGGCGTGAAGTAGCGCATCCAGGTGTGGTACATCGGGCCCACGCCTCCCTCTGACGTCTCCGCGGCCGGCGCCCTTCTCCCCCGCCCGGGCCGGCTCTCCTTGCGTCCAATCAGCGACGATCTTTGTCCATGGACCCGTCCGCCGCCAGAGGGCGAGGGTGAGGGCATGAGCACGTTCGCTGTGGGTGACGAGGATTTCCTCCTGGACGGGCGGCCGGTCCGGCTGCTGTCGGGGGCGCTGCACTACTTCCGGGTGCACGAGGGGCAGTGGGAGCACCGGCTGGGGATGCTCCGCGCGATGGGGCTCAACTGCGTCGAGACGTACGTTCCGTGGAATCTGTACGAGGCGGAGCCGGGCCGGTACGGGGACGTGGCGGCGCTCGGCCGCTTCCTGGACGCGGTGGAGCGGGCCGGTCTGTGGGCGATCGTGCGGCCGGGCCCGTACATCTGCGCCGAGTGGGAGAACGGCGGGTTCCCGCACTGGCTGACGGGCCGGCTGGGGCGGCGGGTGCGGACCGAGGACGCCGCGTACCTGGCGCATGTGGACCGCTGGTTCGGGGTGCTGCTCCCGCAGGTGGTGGAGCGGCAGATCGACCGGGGCGGCCCGGTGGTGCTGGTGCAGGTGGAGAACGAGTACGGGAGCTACGGCTCCGACCAGGGCTATCTGCGCCATGTGGCGGAGCTGCTGCGGGGGCTGGGGGTGAGCGTGCCGCTGTTCACCTCGGACGGGCCCGAGGACCACATGCTGACCGGCGGTTCGGTGCCGGGCGTCCTCGCCACGGCGAACTTCGGCTCGGGGGCGCGGGAGGCGTTCGCGGCGCTGCGGCGGCACCGGCCGTCGGGGCCGCTGATGTGCATGGAGTTCTGGTGCGGCTGGTTCGACCACTGGGGTACGGAGCGTTCCGTCCGGGACGCCGGGGACGCGGCGGTGGTGTTGCGGGAGATCCTGGAGTGCGGGGCGTCGGTCAATCTGTACATGGCGCACGGGGGGACGAACTTCGCGGGCTGGGCGGGGGCGAACCGGGCCGGCGTGCTGCACGAGGGGGAGCTGCGGCCGACGGTGACCTCGTACGACTACGACGCGCCGGTGGACGAGGCGGGGCTGCCGACGGAGAAGTACTGGCGGTTCCGCGAGGTGCTCGCGGCGTTCGCGCGGGAGCCGCTGCCGGAGGTTCCGGAGCCGCCGCGGCGGATCGCGGGCCCGGCGGGCTCGGCCCCGGTCGAGTGGGCGCCGCTGCCGGAGGTCCTGGAGGTCCTCGGCGACGCGGAGTGGAGCGGTCCGCTGCCGCCGTCCTTCGAGGAGCTGGGGGTGGACCGGGGGCTGGTCCGCTACCGCCTGGAGATCCCCGGTCCCCGGCAGCCGTATCCCCTGTCCGTCACCGGGTTGCGCGACCGGGCGGTGGTGTACGTGGACGGGGCGCGGGCGGGGGTCCTGACGGCGGAGGACGCGGAGCTCGCGGAGCCGGTGGCCGGGCCGGCGGTGGTGGAGCTGTGGGTGGAGTCGCTGGGCCGGGTGAACTACGGGCCGCGCCAGGCGGAGTCCAAGGGGATCACGGGCGGGGTGCGGCACGAGCGGCAGTACGTGCACGGGGTGCGGGCGCGGGGGCTGCGGCTCGACGCCTTCGACGCGCCGGCGGTCGGGAAGGTGCCGTTCCGGCCGGTGACCGGGGGCGGGGCGGAGGGGGCCGCCGGGGTCGCGGCGGCCGGGGCGGGGCCGGGCGGGGCGGGTTCGGGTGGCGGGGCAGAGAGGGCGGCCGGCGTCGCGACGGGCGGGGCGGGTTCGGGTGGCGGGGCCGGGGTGGGGCCCGGGCTCTACCGGGCGGTGGTGGAGGTGGCCGGGCCGGCGGGTGACGCGGCGCTGTCGCTGCCGGGCTGGGGGCGCGGATTCGTCTGGGTCAACGGCTTCTGCCTGGGCCGGTACTGGAACATCGGCCCGCAGGACTCGCTGTACACCCCCGGGCCGGTGCTGCGGGAGGGCGCCAACGAGGTGTGGATGCTGGAGCTGGAGGGCGGCGGTCCCGCGCCCCGGGTGGAGCTGGCGTAGCGGGCGGAGGCGGCGCGGAGGCCGGGGCTCCGGGCACGGCCCGGGGCGCGGAGGCCTGGGGTCCGGGGGCCGCGGTCCGGGTGTCACGGGCCGGCGCGGGCGCCACGGCGCGCGTACGCCCGGGGGCGGGCCCAGCCCCCGGGCGTACGGGTCATGCCGATGAGGCGTCGGGGGACGACGCGTCAGAGGGTGGCCGCGGCGGACTTGATGGCGGCGGCGAACGTCGACACCTCGGTGTAGACGCCGGGGTAGCCGGGCCGTGCGCAGCCCTCGCCCCAGCTCACGATGCCGACCTGGATCCAAGCGCCGGCGTTGTCGCGGCGGAACATCGGGCCGCCCGAGTCACCCTGGCAGGTGTCCACGCCGCCCTGGTTGAACCCGGCGCAGATCTCCTCGCCGGGCACCAGGTCACTGCCGTACGCCGACTGGCAGGAGGCGTCCGAGACGAACGGGACCGTCGCCTTGCGCAGGTACCGCTGCTGCGCGCCGCCCTCGCGGGTGGCGCCCCAGCCGGCGACCGTGAAGGTGCCGCTGTTGTACGCGGTCGTCTCGGCGATCTTGAGCGTGGGCACCGAGGTGATCGGCGAGGCGAGCTTGATCAGGGCCCAGTCCTTGCCCTTGCCGTTGTAGCCGGGGGCCTGGAGGACCTTGGTCGACCGGACCTTGACGGCGCTGCTGCTCTGCAGGTCCACGACTCCGGCGGTGGCGGTGATGCTGGTGTTGTTGCCGGAGCCGTTCACACAGTGGGCGGCGGTGAGCACGATCTGCGGGGTCAGCATCGAGCCGCCACAGCCCATGGAGAGCCTGACCATCCAGGGGAACTCGCCCTGGGCGGCGCGGGTGCCGCCGACGACGGGCGCCGGCGCGGCGGAGGCGGTGCTGGGCTGGAGGCTGACGGCGGCGAGGACGACGGCACCGGCGGCGGCGATTCTCTGAAGCGCGCGGACGATCCTGTTCTTCTGCAAGTGTCTGCCTTTCATGGGGGGTTGAGCCTTGATGGCATGAGCCCGTCAAGGCGTGGTCCGGATTATGGACAAGGCGTCGTGGGGGCCACAAGCACCTGTTTTCGGCCAGGCGAACGAAGCCCGGGGCCCCGTAGAGTGGGAGAAAGGGGGTCCGGCGTGCCGAACGGTAACGAAGTCGTCCACGGGTTTCCGCATCTCGACACGGTCCGCGCCGCGATCACCGCGTTGTACCGCCGACTGTCAGCGGACGGAGTAAGGCGGTACGCCACGAGCGTCGCCCCGACGGACGTGGCATTCGGGGAGGACGACGAGCTCCATACGGGGGCCCAGCGGGTCGCCGCGGCGCTGGTACGGCACCTGGGACTGCCGGGACTGCCCCGGGCGCGGATGGTCGTCAGCTTCCGCGCGATGGAGCACGCCGCGAGCGTCGAGCTGGCGGCCGGGCCGGAGTACTTCATCGAGCTGAACGACCGCTTCCGGCGGCACCGCAGGGACGTCGGGGCGGCGCTGGCCCACGAGATCACCCATGTGCTCCTGCACCGCCTCGACCTGGGCTTCCCCGACCCCGCCGAGAACGAGATCCTCACCGACGTCGTCACCACCTACCTGGGCGCCGGGTGGCTGCTGCTCGACGCCTTCCGGGAGGACGCGGTGTCGAGCCAGAAGCTGGGATACCTGACGCCGGAGGAATTCGGCTACGTCCTCGCCAAGCGCGCGGAGGTCTTCGGCGAGGACCCCTCGCCCTGGTTCACCAGCGTCGCGGGGTACGAGGCGTGGACGCGGGGCCGGGAACGGGCCGCCCGGGACGGACGGCGGCCGCCGCTGGAGGCGGCCGGCTGGGCGGCGCGGCACCGCTACGCCCTGGAGCGGCGCCACGGCACGGCGGGCGCGGGCGCGTCGTACGCCTTCGAGGGCACGGGCGGGTCGATGCGGGTCGCCTTCGCCTGCCCCGTCTGCTGGCAGCGGCTCCGGGTGCCGGCCGGGCGCCGGCTCCGGGCGAGGTGCCGCGTGTGCGGGACCGTCCTCGCCTGCGCGTCCTGACAGCGCGGGGCCTCGGACGGCCCGGCGGCCCGCTTACGGGCCACGGCGTGGCGGGCCCCGGCCGCGCGACACGCCGGGGCCCCGGGGGTGCGGGACGTAATTATTTGCGTCGTTCGGCCGGCCCGGGTGAGGGTCGGTGGATGAGCACGTTGTTCGAAGGGATCCACGACGGTGATGTCGACGCCGTCGTACGGGCGTTGCGGAGCGGGGAGCCGGCCGAGGCCGACCAGGACGGGGAGACCGCGCTGTACCGGGCCGCGCTGGCCGACGAGCCGGGGATCGTCCGGGTGCTGCTCGCCGCCGGGGCCGATCCCGCGCGGGGCGGTGGGGCGGAGGGCGGGGACCTGGCCCTGTGCGCGGCGGCCTGCGGCGGACACGCCGAGGTGGCGCGGGCGCTCCTCGCCGCCGGGGCGCGCCCCGACCAGGAGGAGGCGTACGGCTTCACGGCCATGGCGTGGGCCGTGCGGCTCGGCCACGCCGAGACCGTCCGGGTCCTCCTGGAGCACGGCGCGGACCCGGACCGGCCCGGACCCGACGGGCTGCCGCCGCTCGTGGCGGCCGCCCGCCGCGGATCCACGTCGAGCGTGCGGGCGCTCCTCGACCACGGCGCGGCCGCCCGGGAGGACGCGCTCCACGAGGCGCGCCGCTGGATCGGCGTGGACGTCGCGGGGGCCGTGCTGCGCGGGCTGCTCGACGCGTACGGCTCCCAGCCGTACGAAGCCGTCGTCCGCCGCGTACGGGAGGACGGCGGGATCACCGTCGTCGTCGACCTGCTGCGCCCGGACGGCACGCCGGGCAGCGGCAACGAACAGCAGACCGGCCACGCGGCGATCGCCACCCTCCTGGAGACCGCGCTCGGGATCCGCGTACCGCCCGAGGAACTGGCCGCGCGGGCCCTGCGGTGCGAGGACCCCGAACTCGACGACTGGACCGAGGCGGTGGCGGCGCTGGCCGGGCGCGGCGACGAGGAGACCTTCCGCGCGGCCGCGGCGTGGTGCGCGGCCGACGACGGCCTGCGGCGCGCTCTCGGCGCCTCCGTCCTGGGATCCCTGGAGGGCTTCACGGCCCCGTCCCTCGCCGTCCTGTGCCGCCTGGCGGCGGAGACGGCGAAGGGGGTGGGGGCCGCTGGCGGGACCCCGGCTTGGGACACCGCGCCCGGGCGGGTCGCCTCACCCGCGGGGGTGGGGGCCGCTGGCCGGACCCCGGCCTCGGACACCGCGCCCGGGCAGGTCGCCTCACCTACGGGGGTGGGGGCCGCTGGCCGGACCCCGGCCTCGGACACCGCGCCCGGGTGGGTCGCCTCACCCACGGCGGACACGGCGGACCCCGTGGCCCCCGCCGACCCGGCCGGGCGCGGCGGGCGGGAGCCCGCGCTGGCCGTGGTCACGGCGCTCGGGCGGGTCGCCTCACCCACGGCGGACGCGGCGGGGCCGGGCGGGGAGCCGAAGGGGCTGGCGGAGTTGTCGGCGTTCGCCGCGCATCCCGACGCCGAGGTGCGACGGGCGCTCGCGACCGCGCTCACCGGGCTCGTACCGGCCGGGCACGCGCCGGCGCTCGACATCCTCCTCGCGCTGAGCCGGGACCACGACTCCCGCGTACGGGACTGGGCGACGCTGGCCCTCGCGGAGGTGCCCGGGGACACGCCCGCCCTGCGGGAGGCGCTGGCGGCCCGGCTGGGCGACGCCGACCCGGACGTGGTCGCGGAGGCGGCCCGCGGCCTGGCGATGCGTCAGGACCCGCGCGCGACCGAGGCCCTGGCCGCCCTCCTCGCGGACGGCGCACGGGACGGCACGGCCCGCGAGACGGCCCTCGCCGCACTGGAGTTCGTCCGGGACGAGCGCGTCAGAAACCGGCTGGAGTGGACGAGCCCCCGATGCCGCTGACCGCGAGCCCGGCCCCCCGGCCGGATTCGCGCCGCCGGGTCCGCGGGACGGCCTTCGCCGTGCGGGATGAGCGCGTCAGGAATTGGGCTGGAGTGGACGGGGCCCCGATCCTGCTAACCGCGGGCGCGGTCCCCCCTGGCCGGGTCCGCGCCGCCGGGCCCGCGAGACGGCCCTCATCGCGCCGGAGTCCGTCCGGACCGACGCGCGCCGAGCTCGCGGGACGCCGCTCGGCGCACGGGAGCCCGTCCGGACCGGCGCGCGCCCGGCTCGCGGGACGCCGCTCGGCGCACGGGAGCCCGTCCGGACCGGCACGTCAGGAACCGGCTGGAGTTCACGGTGGCCCTGGTGCCGCTGACCGCGGGCGCGGTCCCCCGGCCGGGCCCGCGAGACGGCCCTCGCCGCGCCGGAGTCCGTCCGGACCGGCCGCGCGCCCGGCTCGCGGGACGCCGCTCGGCGCAGGGGAGCCCGTCCGGACCGGCACGTCAGGAACCGGCTGGAATGGACGGTGACCCTGGTGCCGCTGACCGCGGGCGCGGTCCCCCGGCCGGATTCACGCCGCCGGGCCCGCGAGACGGCCCTCACCGCGCCGGAGTCCGTCCGGACCGGCACGTAAGGAACCGGCTGGAGTGGACGGGGCCCCGGTGCCGCTGACCGCGGGCGCGACCCCGACGGCCGAGTCCCCACGACCGGGACCCCCAGCCAGGTCCGCACCGGGGCCGCGCCGCCACCGGCCCCGGCCCCGCGACCTGCACCACCCGGCCCGCCCCACCCCGCCCGGCCCGCGACGCGGCCTCTCCCGAGCCGAGTTCGCGGGTCGGGTGCGGTCCGCCCGCCCGGGGGGTACGCCCACACCCCCGCCCCGCACCACCCGCCCCCCCCCGCCCCGTACACGCCCCCTCGCCCTACACCCCGTACACCGCCCCCGGCGGCTCCGCCTCCCCCAGGAGCTTCAGGGCCGTCTCCCCGGCCTCGGCGGGGGTCCAGCGTGCGCCCTTGTCCGCCGTCGGGCCCGGGCGCCAGCCCTCCATGACGGTGATGCGGCCGGCCTCCGCCTCGAAGACCCGGCCGGTCACGCCGGCCGAGGCGGCCGAGCCCAGCCAGACGACCAGCGGGGAGACGTCCTCCGGGACGCCCGCCAGGTCCGCGAAGGCCTGTTCGGTCATCCGGGTCCTGGCCGCCGGGGCGACGGCGTTGACGTGGACCCCGTACCGGCCCGTCTCCGCCGCCGCGACCAGCGTCAGGCCGACGATCCCCGCCTTCGCCGCCGCGTAGTTCCCCTGCCCCACGCTCCCCAGCAGCCCCGCGCCCGAGGTCGTGTTGACGACCCGTGCGGCGACCGCGCGGCCCGCCTTGGCCTCGGCCCGCCAGTGGGCGGCGGCCTGCCGCAGCGGCAGGAAGTGGCCCTTCAGATGCACCCGCATGACGGCGTCCCAGTCGTCCTCGCCGAGGTTGACGAGCATCCGGTCACGCAGGAACCCGGCGTTGTTGACGAGGGTGTCGAGCCGTCCGTACGCGTCCAGCGCGGTGGCGATCAGCGAGGCCGCGCCCTCCTCCGTGGCGATGTCCCCGCCGTGGGCCACGGCGTCGCCACCGGCCGCCCGGATCTCCTCGACGACCCGCCGGGCCGGCGACCCGGCCGCGGATCCCTCCCCCGGGGCGCCGTCGAGCGCCACCCCCAGGTCGTTGACGACGACCTTCGCGCCCTCCGCCGCGAAGGCGAGGGCGTGGGCGCGGCCCAGCCCCCGTCCTCCGCCGGTCACGATCACGACCCGTCCCTCGCACATGCCCCTAGCGGCCATCTCGGCTCTCCCCGCTTCCCTTGTTGACGTTCGCGGCATCCAGGAAGGCGGGCCGCTCCCCGCCCCCGTGCACCAGCAGTGAGGCCCCCGAGACGTACGCGGCGCGTTCGGAGGCGAGGAAGACGGCGGCCTCGCCGACGTCCGAGGGCTCGGCGAGGCGGCCCAGCGGGACCGTCGCGCCGACGGCCGCGATCCCGGCCTCGTCGCCGTAGTGCAGATGGGACAGTTCGGTGCGGACCATGCCGAGGACGAGGGTGTTGACCCGGACGTGCGGGGCCCACTCCACCGCCATCGAGCGGGCCAGGTGCTCCAGGCCGGCCTTCGCGGCGCCGTAGGCGGCCGTGCCCGGTGACGGCCGGGTCCCGCTGACACTGCCGATCATGACGACCGAGCCGCGGGCCGCGCGCAGGGATCCGTACGCGGCGAGGGTGGCGGTCAGCGGCGCCGTCAGGTTGAGCGCGAGGACCCGCGCGTGGCGCGCCGCCTCGCCCGCGGCGCGGCCGCCCTCACCGCCACCACCGCCGCCACCGCCCTCAGCGCCGCCACCGCCTCCGCCGCCGTCGCCGTCGCCGTCGAGCAGCCGGTACGGCGTTCCCCCCGCGTTGTTGACCAGGACGTCGAGCCGTCCGTACCGCTCGGCGACGGCGGGGAAGAAGCCGGCGACCGCCGCCGGGTCCCGCAGGTCGAGCGGGGCGAACGCGGCCGCCCGGCCGCCGTCCTCCACCGGCGCGTCCGGTGGCCGGCGGGCGCAGACGACGACCCGCGCCCCGGCGCGCAGAAAGGCGCGGGCGATCCCGGCCCCCACCCCGCGCGTGCCGCCGGTGACGACGGCGACCCTCCCGTCCAGCTCCATCGGCTGCTACCTTCCTCAGCACGGTCACCTAACAAACGTTTGGTGGAAAGGTAGCTGATCCGCTCATGGGTGTCTCCACCTCACGCCCCGACAAGGGCGTCGCCGTCGTCACCGTCGACTTCCCGCCCGTCAACGCCCTCCCTGTGCGGGGCTGGTACGAGCTGGCCGACGCGGTCCGCACGGCCGGCCGCGACCCCGGGATCCGCTGCGTGGTCCTGGCCGCCGAGGGCCGCGGCTTCAACGCGGGCGTCGACATCAAGGAGATGCGGCGCGAGCACGGCAGCGGCCGGCACACGGCGCTCCTCGGCGCCAACCACGGCTGCGCCGAGGCCTTCGCGGCGGTGTACGGCTGCGAGGTGCCGGTCGTCGCGGCCGTGGGCGGCTTCTGCCTGGGCGGCGGCATCGGGCTCGTCGGCAACGCGGACGCGATCGTCGCCTCCGAGGACGCCACCTTCGGCCTGCCCGAGCTGGACCGGGGCGCGCTAGGCGCCGCCACGCACCTCGCCCGGCTCGTCCCGCAGCACCTGATGCGGGCGCTGTACTACACCTCCCGCACCGTCACCGCGGCCGAACTCCACGCCCACGGCTCGGTCTGGCGGGTCGTCCCGCGCGCCGGCCTCCTGGACGCCGCGCTCGGCCTGGCGCGGGAGATCGCCGCCAAGGACGGCTCCCTGATCCGGCTCGCCAAGGCGGCCCTCAACGGCATCGACCCGGTGGACGTCCACCGCAGCTACCGCTTCGAGCAGGGCTTCACCTTCGAGGCGAACCTCAGCGGTGTCGCGGACCGGGTCCGCGACACCTTCGGAACGCCCCGGACGGGCGAGGAGGCGTCATGACCGACAAGACGATGACCCCCGAGGAGGTGGTGGGCCGGCTGCGCAGCGGCATGACCCTCGGGATCGGCGGCTGGGGCTCCCGGCGCAAGCCGATGGCCCTGGTCAGGGCGTTGCTCCGGTCCGAGATCACCGATCTCACGGTGATCTCCTGCGGCGGTCCCGACGTGGGCCTCCTCGCCGCGGCCGGCCGGATCCGCAGGCTCGTCGCGCCGTTCGCGACCCTCGACTCCATCCCCCTCGAACCGCACTTCCGGGCCGCCCGCGAGTCCGGCGCCCTCCGGCTGACGGAGCTGGACGAGGCGATGTTCATGTGGGGTCTGCACGCGGCCGCCAACCGGCTGCCGTTCCTGCCCGTCCGGGCCGGTCTCGGCTCGGACGTGATGACGGTCAACCCCGAACTGCGCACGGTCCGCTCCCCCTACGCCGGCGACGACGGCGCGTTCGAGGAGTTCGTCGCCGTGCCCGCCCTGCGGATGGACGCGGCCCTGGTCCACCTCAACCGCGCCGACCGGCTCGGCAACGCCCGGTACCTCGGCCCCGATCCCTACTTCGACGACCTGTTCTGCGAGGCCGCCGACAGCGCGTACGTCTCCTGCGAGGAGATCGTGGACGGCTTCGCCGGCGCCGTCCCGCAGACCCTCCTCGTCGGCCGCCACAGCGTCACCGGTGTCGTCGAGACCCCGAACGGCGCCCACTTCACCTCCTGCGCGCCCGACTACGCCCGCGACGAGCCCTTCCAGAAGCTGTACGCGACCACTCCCTGGCCCGTGTTCGCGGCGCGCTTCCTCTCCGGGAAGAGCGAGGACGACTACCAGCAGGCGGTCCGCGCCTGGCACGAGGAGCAGCAGTGACCCCCACCACCGCCACCCGCGCCGAGTACTGCGTCGTCGCCTGCGCGGAGGCCTGGCGCGACAACGGCGAGGTCCTCGCCGCCGCCATGGCCCCCGTCTCCTCCGTCGGCGCCCGGCTCGCCCGCCGGTCCTTCGCCCCCGACCTGCTGGTCACCGACGGCGAGGCGATGCTCGTCGGCCCCGACGGGGAGGTGGAGGGCTGGCTGCCGTACCGCCGCCACCTCACCCTGGTCACCGGCGGAAAGCGGCACGTGATGATGGGCGCGAGCCAGATCGACCGGTACGGCAACCAGAACATCTCCTGTGTCGGCGACTGGTCGCGGCCCACCCGCCAGCTCCTCGGTGTGCGGGGCGCGCCCGTCAACACCCTGAACAACCCGGTGAGTTACTGGATCCCGCGGCATTCGCCCCGGGTCTTCGTCGAGCGCGTCGACATGGTCTGCGGCGTCGGCTACGACCGTGCGGCGGCGGCCGGGGCCGGCCGGTTCCACCGGATCCCCCGGGTCGTCACGGACCTCGCCGTCCTCGACTTCGAGACGCCCGGCCGGGCGATGCGGCTCGCCTCCCTCCACCCGGGCGTGACCGTGGACCAGGTCAGGGCGGCCACCGGCTTCGAGCTGGTGATCGGCGACGAGGTGCCGTACACCCGCGACCCGACCGCCGAGGAGCTGCGGCTGATCCGCGAGGAGATCGACCCGGCCGGGCTGCGCGACCGTGAGGTCAGGGCCTGATGGAGACCGCGCTGACCCGGCTGACCGGGGTCCGGCACCCGATCGTCCAGACCGGGATGGGCTGGGTCGCCGGGCCGCGGCTCGTCTCGGCCTCGGCGAACGCGGGCGCGCTGGGCATCCTCGCGTCGGCCACGATGACCCTCGACGAGCTGCGCGCCGCGGTCCGCGAGGTGAAGTCCCGTACCGACCGGCCCTTCGGGGTGAATCTGCGCGCGGACGCGGCCGACGCCGGGGAACGGGTGCGGATCCTCGTCGACGAGGGGGTGCGGGTCGCCTCCTTCGCGCTCGCCCCGTCGCGCGAGCTGATCGCGGGGCTGAAGGACGCGGGCGTGGTGGTGATCCCGTCGATCGGCGCCCGGCGGCACGCCGAGAAGGTCGCCGCGTGGGGCGCGGACGCGGTGATCGTGCAGGGCGGGGAGGGCGGCGGTCACACGGGCGAGGTGGCGACCGGCGTGCTGCTGCCGCAGGTGGTGGACGCGGTCGGCATCCCGGTGATCGCGGCCGGCGGCTTCCACGACGGGCGCGGTCTGGTCGCCGCGCTCTCCTACGGGGCGGCGGGGATCGCGATGGGGACGCGGTTCCTGCTGACCTCGGACTCGACCGTGCCCGACGCGGTGAAGGCGCGGTATCTGGCGGCTACGGTCAAGGACGTCACCGTCACCACGGCCGTGGACGGGCTGCCGCACCGGATGCTCCGTACGGAGATGGTCGCCGCGCTCGAACGCGCGGGGCGGCTGCGGGCGTTGGCGCAGGCGGTACGGCGGGCGGCGGGCTTCCGGCGGATGTCGGGCCTGTCGTGGCCGCGGATGGTCCGCGACGGGCTCGCGATGCGGCACGGCAAGGACCTGTCGTGGAGCCAGGTACTGCTGGCCGCGAACACCCCGATGCTGCTGCGGGCGTCCATGGTGGAGGGCCGTACGGACCTCGGGATCATGGCGTCCGGGCAGGTCGCGGGCGTGATCGAGGACCTGCCGAGCTGCGCGGAGCTGGTCCGCAGGGTGATGGCCGAGGCCGAGGACGTCCTCCGCGGCCTGCCCTCACCGGACTGAACTCCCCGCCGGGGGCGGCGGGGGTGCCCCGGCCGGGCCGGGAGCGCGCCTGAGGCGGCGGCGCTCCGGGCCCGGGGAGACATCTACTGCGCGGCGCCCCGGCGGCCGCCGCCGGCCGTGCGGGTGCGGGAGGCCGGAGCGCCCGCGCCGGTGCGGCCCGCCGAGGCCGTACGCGTACGGCCGCCGGTGCCGCCACCGCCGCCGCCACCGCGGCGGGAGCGCTGGCCGCCGGCGCGGGGAGCGCCGGAGCGGGAGGCGCCGCCGCGGGCAGCGGCCGGCGGGGTGGGCTGCGGGACCTCGATGACGACCGGTATGCCGGAGGGCTCGCGGGCGCCGGTGAGGCGGGTCAGCTCCTCGTCGCTGGACTTGATCTGCGCGGTGCGCGGGCTGATGCCGGCGTTGGACATCAGCCGGCTCATGTCGCGCTTCTGCTCGGGCAGGACCAGGGTGACGACGCTGCCGGACTCGCCGGCCCGGGCGGTGCGGCCGCCGCGGTGCAGGTAGTCCTTGTGGTCGATCGGCGGGTCGACGTTGACGACCAGGTCGAGGTCGTCGACGTGGATGCCGCGGGCCGCCACGTTGGTCGCGACCAACACGGTGACCAGGCCGTTCTTGAACTGGTCCAGGGTGCGGTTGCGCTGCGGCTGGGAGCGCCCGCCGTGCAGGCCCGAGGCGCGCACGCCGCTGGCGAGGAGCCGCTTGACCAGCCGGTCCACGGCCCGCTTGGTGTCCAGGAAGAGGATCGTGCGGCCGTCGCGGGCCGCGATCCTGGTGGTGACGGCCTTCTTGTCGGTCTCGTCGGCGACGTAGAGCAGGTGGTGCTCCATCGTCGTCACCGCGCCCGCGGACGGGTCGACGGAGTGCACGACGGGGTCGGTGAGGAACATCTTGACCAGGCGGTCGATGTTCTGGTCGAGGGTGGCCGAGAACAGCATCCGCTGACCGTCCGGCTCGACCTGCTTGAGCAGGGCGACGACCTGCGGCATGAAGCCCATGTCGGCCATCTGGTCGGCCTCGTCGAGGACGGTGATGGAGACCTGGTCGAGCCGGCAGTCGCCGCGCTCGATGAGGTCCTTGAGCCGGCCGGGGGTGGCGACGAGGACCTCGGCACCACGGCGCAGGGAGTTGGCCTGCTTGGTGATGGAGAGTCCGCCGACGACCGTCGCGAGGCGGAGCTGCACGGAGGTGGCGTACGGCGCGAGGGCGTCGGTCACCTGCTGGGCGAGCTCACGGGTGGGCACCAGGACCATGGCGAGCGGGGCCTTGGGCTCGGCGCGGCGGCCCGCGGTGCGGGCGAGCAGGGCGAGGCCGAAGGCGAGGGTCTTGCCGGAGCCGGTGCGGCCGCGGCCGAGGATGTCCCGGCCGGCGAGCGAGTTCGGCAGGGTGGCGCCCTGGATCGGGAAGGGCTCGGTCACGCCCTGTGCGGCGAGCGTCTTGACGAGCGCCGGGGGCATGTCGAGGGCGTCGAAGGACTCGACGGAGGGCAGGGCGGGCGTCAGCGTCTCCGGCAGGGTGAACTCGCGCGGAGGCGGGGGCGTGGCCGGGCCACGGCCGCGCGAGGCGCCGCCCTTGCCCTTGGGGGCGCCGGAGCCGCGGCGCGGGCCGGAGCCGCCGGAGCCGGCGGAGGTGTTACGGCCGCCGGAACCGCGCGCGGGGCGGCCCGAGGCATTTCCGGACGGGGTTCCGGAGGTGGAGTCCGCGGCCCGGCGGGGCCGCTTTTCGGAGCGAGTCATACGGAAATGCCTTCCTGGGCCTGAGCACAGCACGAGCCGGGACCCGCACCTGCGCGGTGCGGGCCCCGGCTGCGAGAAACGCGTTACGGCAATCAGGCGGGGAGGATGTTCTCCGCCTGCGGGCCCTTCTGGCCCTGCGTGACGTCGAAGGTGACCTTCTGGCCTTCCTGCAGCTCACGGAAGCCGGAGGTCGCGATGTTGGAGTAGTGGGCGAAGACGTCGGCGCCGCCGCCGTCCTGCTCGATGAAGCCGAAGCCCTTTTCCGAGTTGAACCACTTCACGGTTCCAGTAGCCATGTGAATCTCCTGAATAGGTAGGGTCCCCATCCCGGAGAGTCCGGAAAACAAAATTGCGCCTGAAGGAACATTCCCGTCAGGCGCACATAAAGTTCATGGGTACCAAAACTAGCAACGGGAAGACACTAGCACGCCGTCCCGCCCGGACGGGCGGGACAGCGACGAGCGTCACATCCGCGGACCTGCGCGTCAGAGCCGTTCGATGATCGTCACGTTCGCCTGGCCGCCGCCTTCGCACATGGTCTGGAGGCCGAACCGGCCCCCGGTGCGCTCCAGTTCGTGGAGGAGGGTGGTCATCAGCTTCACTCCGGTGGCCCCCAGCGGATGGCCGAGGGCGATCGCGCCGCCGTTGACGTTCACCCGGTCGGGGTCGGCGCCGGTCTCCTTCAGCCAGGCCAGGACGACCGGGGCGAAGGCCTCGTTGATCTCGACGAGGTCGATGGCGTCGATCGTCATGCCGGTCTTCTTCAGGGCGTGGGCGGTGGCCGGGATGGGGGCGGACAGCATCCGGATGGGGTCCTCGCCGCGCACCGAGAGGTGGTGGACGCGGGCGCGGGGGGTCAGCCCGTGTTCGCGGACGGCGCGCTCGCTCGCCAGCAGCATGGCCGCGGCGCCGTCGGAGACCTGGGAGGAGCAGGCGGCGGTGATGGTGCCGCCCTCGACGACCGGCGCGAGGGCGGCCATCTTCTCCGGGCCGGTGTCGCGGCGCGGGCCCTCGTCGACGGTCACGTCGCCGTAGGGCACGGTCTCCCGCGCGAAGCGTCCCTCGTCGATGGCGCGCAGCGCCCGCCGGTGCGAGCGCAGGGCGAATTCCTCCTGGTCACGCCGGGTGATGCCCCACTTGGCGGCGATCAGTTCGGCGCCGTGGAACTGGTTGACGGGCGCGTCGGCGTAGCGGGCGCGCCAGCCCTCGGAGCCGGCGTAGGGGCCGTCGGTGAGGCCGAGCGGTTCGGCGGCCTGCCGGGAGGCGAAGGCGATGGGGATCATGGACATGTTCTGGGTGCCGCCGGCGACGACCAGGTCCTGGGTGCCGGAGAGGACGCCCTGGGCGGCGAAGTGGACGGCCTGCTGGGAGGAGCCGCACTGGCGGTCGACGGTGACGCCGGGGACCTCCTCGGGGAGGCCGGCCGCCAGCCAGGCCGTACGGGCGATGTCGCCGGCCTGGGGGCCGACGGTGTCCAGGCAGCCGAAGACCACGTCGTCGACGGCGGCCGGGTCGACCCCGGAGCGCGCGACGAGGGCCTTGAGGACGTGGGCGCCGAGGTCCGCCGGATGGACGGCGGCGAGTCCGCCCCTGCGGCGGCCCACCGGGGTGCGGACCGCTTCGACGATGTAGGCCTCGGGCATGGCTGCTCCTTCGCGGGGTCAGGTGCGTACGGCGATACCGTCCAGGACCATCGACAGGTACTGGCGGGCGATCTCCTCGGGGCTGTGCAGGCCCCCGGGGCGGTACCAGGACGCGGCGACCCAGACGGTGTCGCGCACGAACCGGTAGGTGAGCCGGATGTCGAGGTCGGCGCGGAAGGCCCGGGTCTCCACACCGCGTTCCAGGGTGCCGAGCCACGCCTTCTCGAACTTCTGCTGCGACGCGGAGAGGTAGTGGAAGCGGGGCAGGTCGGTGAGGTGCCGGGACTCCTTCTGGTAGATGGCGACGGCGGCGCGGTGCCGGTCGATCTCGCGGAAGGACTCGGTGACGAGGGCCTCGATGGTCTCCCGGGGGCCGAGGCCGGCGGCGAGGACGGTGTCGTACCCCTCCCACAGCTCGGTCAGGAAGGTGGAGAGGATCTCGTCGAGCATCGATTCCTTGGAATCGAAGTGGTAGTAGAGGCTGCCGGCGAGCATGCCGGCGGCGTCGGCGATCTTGCGGACGGTGGTGGCGTTGTAGCCCTGGGCGGCGAAGACCTCGGCGGCGGTGTCGAGGAGTTCGCGGCGGCGCTCGGGCGAGGGGGTCACCGGGGTCTTCCGCCGGCCGGGCGGCTTGGCGTCGGTCGCGCTGTTCGGCTTGCTGCTTGGCTGGTTCGTCGGCACGTCCCCATTCTCGTCCTACGGGTGCTGGCTGCTGACCGAGACGGTCTCGCCGGTCATGTAGGAGGAGTAGCCGCTGGCGAGGAAGACGATGACGTTGGCGACCTCCCACGGTTCGGCGTGGCGGCCGAAGGCCTCGCGGGCGGTCAGCTCGTCGAGGAGTTCCGCCGAGGTGACCTTGACCAGGTGCGGGTGCATCGCGAGCGAGGGCGCGACGGCGTTGACGCGGACGCCGTAGGCGGCCGCCTCCACCGCGGCGCAGCGGGTCAGCGCCATGACGCCGGCCTTGGCGGCGGCGTAGTGGGCCTGGCCCGCCTGGGCGCGCCAGCCGACGACGGAGGCGTTGTGGACGATCACGCCGGGGGTGCCGGTGTCCCTGAAGCGGCGCAGGGCGGCCCGGGTGCAGCGGAAGGTGCCGTTCAGGGTGACGTCGAGGACGCGGGTCCACTGCTCGTCGGTCATGTCGACGAGCTCCGCGGTGCCGCCGAGGCCGGCGTTGCCGACGACGACGTCGAGGGCGCCGTGGAGCCGGACGGCGGTGTCGAAGAGCCGCTGGACCTGGCTCTCGTCGGTGACGTCGCAGGGAACCGTGTCGACGTGGTCGGCGCCGAACTCGGCGGCGAGGGCGGCGCCGGTCTCCTTCAGGCGGCGGGTGTGGGCGTCGCTGAGGAGGACCGTGGCCCCCTCCTCCAGGAACCTGCGGGCGGTGGCGCCGCCGATGCCGGCTCCGGCGGCGGCGGTGATGACGGCGGTACGGCCGGTGAGCAGGCCGTGGCCCGGGAGGTAGGCGGGGGGCGGCGGGGTCATGGGCGCGGCTCCTTGGGGAGGCCGAGCACCCGCTCGGCGATGATGTTCCGCTGGATCTCGCTCGATCCGGCGTAGACGGTGTCGGCGCGGGAGAAGAGGAACAGCCGCTGCCAGGCGTCGAGTTCGTAGGGCGCGCCGGGCAGGACGGTGGCGTCGGCGCCGCGCAGGTCCATGGCCAGTTCGCCGAGGTCGCGGTGCCAGTGCGACCAGTAGAGCTTGGCCATGGAGGGTTCGGTCCCGCGCAGGGCGTTGGCGCGCATGGCCTGGAGTCCGGTCCAGGCGCGGGCGACGCGGTCGCGGACGAGGGGGTCGGCGAGGGCTCCGGTGCGCCGGGCGAGCGCGACGACGGCCTCGAGTTCGCGCCGGAAGCCGACCTGCTGGCCGAGGGTGGAGACGCCGCGCTCGAAGCCGAGGGTGGCCATGGCGATCCGCCAGCCGTCGCCGGGGGCGCCGACGACGTGGTCGGCGGCGGTGCGGGCCCCGTCGAAGAAGACCTCGTTGAACTCGCCGGTGCCGGTGAGCTGGGTGATGGGCCGTATCTCGACGCCGGGCTGGTCCAGGGGGACGAGGAGGTAGGAGAGCCCGGCGTGGCGGCGTGAGCCGGGCTCGGTGCGGGCGAGGACGAAACACCACTGGGCCTCGTGGGCGAGGGAGGTCCAGATCTTCTGGCCGTGCACCGCCCAGCCGTCGCCGTCGCGGACGGCGCGGGTGCGGACGGCCGCGAGGTCGGAGCCGGCGTCCGGTTCGCTGTACCCCTGGCACCAGAGCTCCTCGACGGCCCGGATGGGCGGGAGGAAGCGGTCCTTCTGCTCTGGGGTGCCGTAGGCGAGGAGCGTGGGGCCGAGGAGCTGTTCGCCGATGTGGTTGACGCGGGCGGGGGCGTCGGCGAGGGCGTACTCCTCGTGGAAGGCGATCTGCTCCTCGATGCCCGCGCCGCGCCCGCCGTGCTCCTTCGGCCAGCCGACGCAGGTCCAGCCGTGGGCGGCCAGGTGCCGTTCCCAGGCGAGCCGTTCGGCGAAGGCCTCGTGCTCCCTGCCCGGCCCGCCGAGCCCCCGCAGGCCGGCGAACGCGCCACCGAGGTGGGTCTCCAGCCAGTCCCGTGCCTCGGCGCGGAACTCCTCGACGCTGTGCATGGCACCGCTCATGGCCGTACGTTAACCTACCAAACACTTGTTAGGGAAGGATGGCCGGATGGATCTGACGCCCACCGCCCAGGAGGAGGACTTCCGCGCCGAGGCGCGCTCCTGGCTGCGCGCCCACGTCCCCGACGAGCCGCTGCCGTCCCTGGAGACGGAGGAGGGTTTCGCGGCCCACCGCGCCTGGGAGGCGGAGCTGGCCGCCGACCGCTGGTCGGTGGTGTCCTGGCCCGAGCGGTACGGCGGGCGGGGCGCGGACATCTTCCGATGGCTGGCCTTCGAGGAGGAGTACTACGCGGCCGGGGCGCCCGGACGGGTCTCGCAGAACGGCATCAGCCTGCTCGCCCCCACCCTCTTCGACCACGCCACCGAGGAGCAGCGGGCCCGTGTCCTGCCGGCGATGGCGACCGGCGAGACGGTCTGGGCGCAGGCCTGGTCCGAACCGGAGGCGGGCTCCGACCTCGCCTCGCTGACCTCGCGCGCGGTCCGCACGCGGGACGGCTGGCTGCTGTCGGGGCAGAAGGCGTGGTCCTCGCGGGCGGCTTTCGCCGACCGGGCCTTCGGCCTCTTCCGCAGCGATCCGGCGGCCGGCCGGCCGCACCGGGGGCTGACGTACCTGATGTTCGACCTGCGGGCGCCGGGCGTGACGGTCCGGCCCGTCGGGCGGCTCGACGGGAAGCCGGCCTTCGCCGAACTCTTCCTCGACGAGGTCTTCGTGCCCGACGAGGACGTGATCGGGGAGCCCGGCCAGGGGTGGCGGATCGCGATGTCCACGACCGGCGACGAACGCGGGCTCACGCTCCGCTCCCCCGGCCGCTTCCTGGCCGCCGCGGACCGTCTCGTACGGCTCTGGCGGGCCACCGGCGAGGACCCGGCGGCGCGGGACCGGGTGGCGGACGCGGTGATCGGGGCACGGGCGTACCAGCTGTTCACGGCGGCCGGGGCCGCGCGGTTCGCGGCGGGCGGGACGACCGGGGCGGAGTCCAGCCTCAACAAGGTCTTCTGGTCGGAGTACGACCTGGCGCTGCACGAGACGGCGCTCGACCTGCTCGGGGCGGAGGGCGAGCGGGCGGACGGCGAGTGGAGCGAGGGATACGTCTTCTCCCTGGCCGGCCCGATCTACGCCGGGACGAACGAGATCCAGCGGGACATCATCGCCGAGCGGCTGCTCGGCCTGCCGAAGGGCCGCCGCTGATGGGGTTCCTGCCGACCGCGGAGCAGCGCGCCTTCACGCGCTCGCTGGACGCGATGCTGACGGCCGCGGACACTCCGGCGGCGATACGGGCGTGGGGCGCGGGCGATCCGGCGCCGGGGCGTGCGGTGTGGGCCCGGATCGCGGAGGCGGGCGTCTTCGCGCTGCCGGTCCCGGAGGCGTACGAGGGGGTGGGACCGCTCCCCGTCGAACTGGCCCTGGCCTTCGTGGAGCTGGGCCACCACGCGGTCCCCGGCCCCCTGGTGGAGACGGTCGCGACGGCGGCCCTCCTGGCCGAACTGGCCCGCCGGGGCGAGCCGGCCCCGGCGAAGCGCCTGCTCCCGGGACTGACGGCGGGCGAGACGCCGACGACCTGGGCGGCCCCGGGGCCGAGCGGGGGCGCGGCGGGCGGGGATGACGGGGACGGGGCGGCGAGGGGCAGGGGCGGGCGTGAGAGAGGCAGGGGTGGGGCGGATCGGCACGGGGAGGGGGCGGAGAGGGGCGGGGGCGGGGCGGATCGGCACGGGAACGGGCCGGGCGGGCTGGTGCCTCACACGCCCTACGCGCTCGACGCCGATACCGCCGCGCTGACCTGCGTCGTCGTCGGGGACGAGCTGCGGATCGCGCCCGGGCACGGGCCGGTGCGCGCGTCCGCCGATCCGGCGCGGCGGCTCGCGCTCCCCGCCCCGGGCGGGGAGCTGCTGGCCGCCGGCCCGCCGGTGGTCGCCGCGGCCGGGTACGCCGCGCGGTGGGCGATGCTCGCGACGGCCGCCCAGTCCCTGGGGCTGGGGCTCGCGCTGCTCGACCGGACGGTGGCGTACGCGAAGCAGCGCACCCAGTTCGGCACGGCGATCGGGTCCTTCCAGGCGGTCAAGCACCGGCTGGCGGACACCCTGATCGGCCTGGAGTTCGCCCGGCCTCTGGTCCACGGAGCGGCGGTCACCTTCAAGGCCGCCGATCTGGCGGCGGCGAAGGTCGCCGCGGGCGAGGCGGCGTACGCCGCCGCACGGACCGCCCTGCAGCTCCACGGCGCCGTCGGCTACACCGAGGAGCCGGACCTCTCCCTCTGGCTCCGCAAGGCCCGCCCCCTCCGGGACGCCTGGGGCACCCCGTCCTGGTGCCGGGCCCTAGTGCTCGACGCCACCTGACGGCCGGATGGCCGGATGGCCGGATGGCCCGCGCGACCGGGCGACCGGATGGCCGGATGGCCGGATGGCCCGGCGACCGGGCGACCGGATGGCCGGATGGCCGGATGGCCCGGCGACCGGGTGCCCGGGTGGCGGTCAGGGGTCCTGGCGCGGTGCGCTGTCGTCGTTGCCGCGCCGGATCGTCCGTACCGTCCGGCCCGGTGACCAGGTCCGCACCACCAGCTCGTCGTCCTCGACGGTCGTCCGCACCACCTCGGCCGGCTCCATCAGGAAGAGGTGGAACGGCAGCGGGGCCCCCACCTCCCGGGCGAACCGCTCGACGGTCTCCGGGTCGGTGACCTCGACCGCCCGCCCGGAGATCCGGACGTCGCCGCCGTCCATGTCGGCGGCGGCGCCCGGGTTTGCCAGGAGCGAGCAGCGCGGGTCCCGCCGCAGGTCCAGTGCCTTGCGCGAGTTCGGCATCATCGCCAGCCAGAGCTCGCCGAGACGGAAGTTCACCTCCAGGCCGGTGAGCCGGGGCGAGCCGTCCTTCCGCACGGTCGCCAGGACGTGATGGGTGTACCGGCCGAATCGCTCCCGTACGGTCGCGGCGAGTTCGGGCTCGGCGGCGGCGAAGGCCGACCAGGTCGGCGCGGCGGACGGCTCACTGTTCCCCAGGTTTCGCATGGGCCAAGGAAACACCGGATACCCGACAGCCGCTGTCCGGTTTTCCGTGAGAGCCCCGAGCGGGCACGGCCTACTTCTCGCGCTCGGCGGCGGAGCGTTCGACGCAGAACTCGTTGCCCTCCGGGTCGGCGAGCGTCACCCAGCCCTTCCCGTCGGGGCGCCGGTGGTCTTCGACCAGCGTGGCGCCCAGCGCGATCAGCCGTTCGACCTCTTCGTCGCGGGTGCGGTCCTGCGGCTGGAGGTCGAAGTGGACCCGGTTCTTCACCGTCTTCCCTTCGGGCACCGTCACGAAGAGGACGCCGGCGCCCGGCGTCTCCACCAGCGCCTCCTCGTCGCCCGGCCGGTCCTCGTCGGACACCCGGGAGTCGAGCACCGCGGCCCAGAACGTGGCCAGGGCGTAGGCGTCGGAACTGTCGATCGTCACATGTCGCACCAGGGAGCTCATGGGGACACTCTCCTGCGCGTCCACGCGCGCGTGCGAGTGGTTTTCGGCGGGGGCGGGCGTCACGGCCGGGCGGCGGCGCGCCCGCGCTCCGCGTCAGGCGCGCACGATGGCCTGTGCCCTGGCGGCCGACAGCCACGCGGGGAAATCGGCCACGAGCCGGTCGTACAGCTCCGCGTCCGGGACCCGGCGCGGGTCCTTCCCCGCGTGGAAGAACCCGGCGTTGTCGACGGGCCGCTTCTCCGGCACCGGCAACTCGTCCAGTCTGCGCAGGAACTCGAACTGCCGGCTGCCCGGGTCGCCGAAGCCGATGAACTGCCAGAAGATCGGCAGCTTCGCCGCCTTGCACAGATAGCGCTCGGCGGCGAGCTTGTTGATCGGCCCGCCGTCGGTCTGGAAGACGACGAGGGCGGGGGCGGTGGCGCCGCTGTCGAGGTAGTGGTCGATCACCGCGTCCATGGCCAGGTGGTAGCTCGTCTTGCCCATGTGGCCGAGGCCGGCGACGATCCGGTCGACCCGGCCCTGGTGGTCGGCGAGCGCGATGTCGGTCTCGGCGTCGATGTCGGTGGAGAAGAAGACCACCGGCACCCGCCCGTCGTCGTCCAGGTGCGCCGAGAGCCCCAGCACCCGGTCGGCCAGGGCCTGGACGCTGCCGTCCCGGTAGTAGGGCTTCATCGAGCCGGAGTAGTCCAGCACCAGATAGACGGCGACGCGCTGCCCGCTCATCCCGTGCTTGCGCAGGGACACCCCGGCGGTCTTGTACAGACTCACCAGCGCGGGTGCGGACTCCTCGACCTTGCTCAGGCTCAGCGCCACGGACGCTCCCCTCCCTCGTCCCGCACGCGGTACGGATCCCCCCGTCCGGCACGGGCACGGCGTACGGCATACGGAACGCCGAGCGTACGTGATGGCGGACGCCCTCTTGCGACGGACCGCCACCGGGAGTAACAGGATCTGGAATCATGGGCCTTGGGGTGGCGGTGTGACGAGGGGGAGCGTGTGATCGCGACGACGGGCGGTGCCGTGGACGCGGCCGGCGGACGGGCGGCCGGCCGGCGGCGGGCCCTGCTGATCGGCGTCCGTGAGACCCCGTACCTGAGCAGGGATCCGCTGCTCTCGGAGCGTTACCGGCCCCTGGACTGCGTCGACCGGGACGTCCAGCTGGTGGGCGCGGCGCTGGCCGGCTCCGGCTACTCCGTGGACGCCCTGCACCCCGCCCACCCCCTGGACGAGCGGAGCGATCCCACGCGGAACTCGATCGTGCAGGCCATGGACGAGTTCCTGCGGTCCTGCGCGCCGGGCGACACCGCCTTCGTCTACCTCTCCTGCCACGGCGTCTCCGTCAACGGCCGGGACTATCTGCTGCCCGCCGACGCCAAGCCGCGCGCGGACGGCTCCCTGCTCACCAGGACGCTGATCGAGACGACCCCCGACGACCTGCTGGACGAGGTGCCCGCGGGAGTACGGGTGGTGGTCTGCCTGGACACCTGCCGGACCGACGTCCCGGGGCCGGCCCCGCAGCGGGAGCGCACGGTCCTGGTCGGCGAGGGCTTCGACGACGTGATCTGGCTGCGCAGCAGCGGACGCGGCCAGCCGGCCTACGCCGATCCGGAGAAGGGGAGTTACTTCGGCCTCGCGCTCTCCGAGGCGCTCTCGCCGAACCACCCGCCCCAGACCTTCGGTGAGGTCGTCGCCTTCGTCCGGGCCCGGGTGGACCGGCTCACCGCCCACCTCACCGAACCGCCGCCGACCGTCGAGGTCCAGGTCCCCAAGGGGCGTGAGGACGAGGCCGCGGCGTCCTGGCTGTGCCGGGGCTCCCAGGAGACCCTCCGCTGGACCGAGGTCGTCTCCGGCTCCGTCCTCTGGAACCACACCGCCGGCGACAGCGCCGCGCACGAGCGGGTGAAGGACCGGCTGGGCGAGCTGGCGAGCGAGGTTTCCCGGAGCCGTATCGGCACGGACTCGCCGCTCGCCACGCCCTGGAACGACCCCGAATACCCGATACGGGTCGTCCGCGTGCTCGGGCGGCTCGTCGAGCAGGCCGCCCTGACCGGGTCCGAGCGGCTCTCCCCCGCCGAGACGGCGGCGCTGCTCGCCGCGCCGCTGATGCACGAGGGCGTCGTCGCCGTCGCCCTCAGCGAGCTGGCGGCGCTCCGCCCGGACCGGCTCGACCGCCGCGAGGGCGACCGCGGCCGGAAGGCGACCACTCCGCACGACCAGTGGGTGTGCGACGCGGCCCGGGACGTCTGCCGGGCGCACTCGCAGGTCGGCCTGGCGGCCGAGACGCTGAGGCAGCGCAGGCTCTCCGAGGCCGCCACCGCCGCCGACCACTGGCTGCGGCACCGTTTCATCGCCGACTGGGACCGGCTCTGGGACCGGACGGGGGACTACGGCGCCGTCGACCACCTCCTCGACATGGTCGTCGCGGCGGTCGCCGCGGGGGCCGACGGCGCCCCGCACGTCCCCACCGACCAGACCCGGCAGCGCGTCGACCGGCAGATCCGCCATGTGCTGCCCCACATGACGGTCGCCCCCGGCAGCAGCCCCCGCATCAACGACACCTCGGACCCGCGCTGGACCGACGACCGTGCGGTACGGGGCAACACCTGGCGCGGCCGGGACCTGGCGTACCTCCTGTGGCTGTCCGCGCTGCTCGCCGCGGACCCGCGCCGCATGTCCAGCGTCCTGGTCGACCACCTCGGCGCCCACCGCGCCCTCGTCCCCGCCGACGTCGTCGACGCGATGGCCGACTTCGACCTGGACACCGTCGGCAGGGACGGGTCTCCGGAGCCCGGCGAGGAGTACGCCCTCGCCGTCGACCTGCCCTGCCCGCACCCGGCGCTGCACGCCGCCATGGAGGAGCTGGCCGGCACCGCCGACGCCTCCGTCCGCGCCCTCCACCAGAGCTGGAAGGACGACCGCAGAGCGGCGCCCGACCTGCTGCGCGGTGTCCCGCACCAGGTGACCACCGAGTTCCTCAGGCCGCTCGACGACCGCTACACCCAGCCGCTGGAGCGCTTCCGGCTCGCCGAGGACGAGATCCGCCCGCTGCTGATGGGCACACAGCTGTACGGCGACAAGATGCTGGCCGTCCGCGAGCTGTACCAGAACGCCCTCGACGCCTGCCGCCACCGGCAGCTCCGGGTCGCGTACGGCCGACGCCGGGACCGGTGCCCGCCCACGGAACGGGCGCCGGAGATCACCTTCGTCCAGGGGTACGACGCGGAGGACCGGCCGTACATCGAGTGCCTGGACACGGGCACCGGCATGAGCCGCAAGAAGCTGACCTCGATGTTCGCCCGGGCGGGCAAGCGCTACGAACAGGACCCCGACTTCGTCCAGGAGCGCCGCAACTGGCGCCGCGCCGGCATCGACCCGACGCCCTTCAACAGCCGTTTCGGCATCGGCGTGTTCAGCTACTTCATGCTGGCCGAGGAGGTCGTGGTCACCACGAGCACCGTCGACCTCCACGGCCTCCCGTCCCGCACCGAGGCCCCGCTCCAGGCCACCATCCAGTCCGGCTCGGGCCTCCTCCAGATCACCCCGACCACGGCCGCCCCGGAGCGCGGCGGCACGCTCGTCCGCCTCTATCTGAGCCAGGACGACGAGGCCCCGCCGTCACTGGTGGAGACCCTGCGGTCGCTGCTGTGGGTGAGCGACCACAAGGTGACGGCGGTCGAGCTGGACCGGGAGGGGAACGAGATCGACTCCGAGATCTGGCACCCCGGGAAGCTCCGGGCCACGGAGGACTGGCCGGCCGACCCGGTGAAGGCGGGGACGGACGGCTGGATCGTCCAGGGGCGGGGGCAGTTGCTGCTGGACGGGGTGGTGGTGGCGCACGCGCCGCGGGTCGACGGCTACGTCTTCAACCTGCGGGAGCGCCACCACCCGGTGCCGAGTGTGGACCGGAACTCGCTGCTGTCGTACGACGAGGAGCGGGTGGACGAGGAGCTGTTCGCGACGTTGGCGGAAGCGGTCGGCGGTGTCGGCGAGGTCTCGCTGCGATGGCTGTGGGATCTGGCCGAGAGGGAACCCCGGCTCGCCGTCGGTCTGGTCGATGCGCTTCCGGCGGATGCGGTGGGTGTGCTCCACGCGCAGCGCAACGAGTACAGCCTCGCGTCCACTCGTCTGCCGCTCCGCGAGACCGGCGTGCTCCCCCTGGACGGACCGGTCCTCCGCCGCACCTCCACCTTCAACCCGACACCCGGCCACGGAACCTTCGAAAGCGCGCTGCTGCGACGCTGGCGCCGATCCGTCCTCGGTCTGGTGGCCCGGACGGAGAAGCCGCCCGCCGCCGACGGCTACCCCGCCCCCGAGGGACTGGATGCGCTGCTCTTCCTGAAAGGTCTTCCCGACGGTACGTGGGTCGCTCCGCTGAGAGCCGCGGCGCTCGCCGGCATACCTCTGGCGGAGACGGTCAGAGCCCTGCGCCGCTACGCCATCGCCGGTGTCGACGTTCCAGCGGTGGAGGACGTCCGACGCCTCCGTGATCTGCCTCTGCCCACCATGCTCACGGTCGATCTCTGTCTCGCCTACCAAAAGGCGGAGGACGCTAGGACGAGCAAAAGCGGGCGTCCCGCCGCGCACGCCCCCTTGCTCGCCGTCGCCGCTCGTCACGGCATCCCCCCGTCGCAGGCCTTGGCCGATATCCAGCGTCTGGCCCATTTGGGGGTTCCTGTGCCCGATTTCGCCGGTCTGCGCTCCGCCGGCCTCGACATGAAAGTCACCACCACGGAAGCCACGCTCCTCGCCGCCGCCCTCTCCCCGCTGTACGGGGGCGAACTCGGGCTCTCCGGCGATGACTGGATCTGGCGGGACGGTGAAGTGCACCCCG
Source organism: Streptomyces sp. NPDC008121 (assembly GCF_042957155.1). Lineage (NCBI taxonomy): Bacteria > Bacillati > Actinomycetota > Actinomycetes > Kitasatosporales > Streptomycetaceae > Streptomyces > Streptomyces sp. NPDC008121. Next base: position 245,831 of record NZ_JBIBHT010000005.1, read on the forward strand.
TCGATCTGATGATGTTGGTGCCCGTGCCTCAGCAGCGACGCAAGCTATACGAGCAACTGAAGACGCTGGCCCCTCTGGGGTTCACCTGGAGTCCCGGTACGGCGGAGGAAACCCTTGACCACCGCACACTGACCGGTGACGAGCAACGGCTGCTGTCCATGGACACGGCCAGTGGCCGTCCTTGGCTCGCCTCGGGCCGCTTGCATATGGTCCAGTTGCTGGAGCGGAGCGCCGGGGGCGACCTGCCCCTGGGAAAGGTGGCGGAGACCATCGACCGCCTCGCCCCGGCCACGGGTGTGTCCGCTCCCGCCGTCCCTCCGCAGTGCGCGTCCTGGACCGCGCCGTCCTGGGTGCACACCGTGATCCGCACGGGGCCGCGCGGAAACACGGAAACAGAAGTCGGATACGGCCCCTGGCGATTGATCCGGGCGGCATATCAGCAGGACCAGCGCCCCACCCCCGACGAGCTGTGGAACGACCTCACCATGCTGGCGGCCTGCGGCGTGCTGTCCCCGAGTGGTGTCGGGCATCTGGACGCGGCCGTCGCCCAGTTCGCCGCCCTCACCCCGACCCTCGTCGACCTGCTGGAACTGGCCTATCCGTTGTGGTTCCTCGACATGAGCCGCTGGGACCTCGACCACGGCAGCCCCGACTTCGCCCTGCTGGTGGAGCTCGCCGCCCAGCGCAGGACCACCCTGGGGGAGATCGTCGCCGGACTGCTCCGATCGGTGGTCCTCCTCCCGCTGGAGCTGCCCGAACTGCCCGAGCAGGCCCACTCACTGGCCCCCTCGGTCTGGGAGGTCACTCGGCTGACCAACCAGAGCCCGTCCGAGCCCCCCGGGTGGCGGACGCGGCTGTCCGCCCCGGACCTCCTGGCGTACGCCGAAACCCTCCGCGCCCCCCTCGGCGACGCCATCCGCCGCGTCTCCGCCTTCCGCTGCGTCGGCGGCCCCGCTCTCCCCGGCCCCTTCACCGGCCCCGACGCCGAAGTCCTCGAAGGCTTCGTCCCCGACTTCTTCGACCTGGCCGCGTTCGACCCCGGGCTCCTCGGGCCCGGTCTGCTCGGGCCGCTGGAGCTCGTGCTCGTGGCCGGGCGGTTCGGGTGGTCGCTGGGGCGGGTGTACGACCGGTACGCGCCGTTCCGGTGTCTGGGGCTCGACGTCCGGACGCCCGCGCCCGACGAGGCCGAGCGGGAGATCACGCCGGACTGGCAGGACGTCGTCCTCCTCACCCGCCAGTTGACCGGCCGGGCGCCCGCGCTCGAGGGGCCCGTCGACCCGGATCACCTCGCGCTCTGCGCCGAGGAGACGGATTCGTCGGAGGACGAGGTCCTCTCCCGGCTCCGCCGCTACGCCCGCCTGTTCGCCCTTGAGCTGCCCACGCCCGGAGGCCCGCGCCCATGAGCTCCACCGTCCCGTACCGCGACCGCGATCTGCCGCCCACCGCCGCCTCGACCCACTTCCTGTGGGAGTACCGCCCCGACGGCGAGGGACGGTACGAGGCGACCGGCGAGTGCCCCGCCTGCGGGTGTCCGATGACCAAGGTCTGGCCGTACGGGCAGTACGTCGCGTCCAAGGGGCCGTTCAGCCGCCGGAACCGGCCCGATGACGACGACGGCCCGTGGTACACGCAGTGCGTGTGCACGTCCTGGCACGTGAACCGGCCGGCCGCGGTGGAGTCGGGCTGCGGCGCCGGGTTCTGGATCGCCTTCCCGCCGCAGGGGCTCCCCCGGTGAGCGAGTTCACGGCGAAGGAGCTCCGCGACGCGGAGGCGCGGGCCGGGGCGATGGCGACCCCGCCGGAGCAGTTGCGGGCGGCGCTGCAGCAGGCGGAGGGGTACCGGAACTTCCTCGCGACGCTCACCGGACTGCTCACGGTGATCTTCGTGCTCAAGGGGCAGGAGAACCTGAGCAAGCTGTCGCCCGGGCCGAAGTGGTCGGTGATCGGGCTGCTCGCCGGGGCGTTCCTGCTGCTGATCGTGGCCTCGTGGATGATGGTCTCCGCCGTCCACGAGCGTCCGGGCGCGACCCGGCCGCTCGGCGCGGTCCAGATCCTCCGCTACGAACGGGACCGCGCCCGCTCGGTCCGGCGGATGACGGACTGGGCCCGCTGGATGGGCCTGCTGGGCGTCCTGGCGGTGGCGGCGGCCTCACTGACCACCTGGATCGCCCCCAGCAGCACCTGACCGGATACCACCCGGCCGGAGGGGCTTTCCACAACACCGCCCCGCACGCGCCGCGGCGCGCCCCGGCCCGGCCCGAAACGCTTCCGCACGCGCCGCGGCGCCCGCCCAGTCGTCCGGGCCTCTCCACGACGCCGTCCTCGCCCCGCACGCGCCGCGGCGCCCGCCCAGTCGTCCGGTCGGGGACATTCGGGAAGGCGCCGCGCTCAGTTCCGCACGTCGTTGTACGGGACGTCTCAGGGGTGGTGCCGGATCAGACCGTCAGGGCCCGGTCCGTGGGGCGGATCGGGGCCGGGAGGTCGCTCGCGCCCGTGAGGAAGCGGTCGACTCCGCGCGCCGCCGAGCGGCCCTCGGCGATCGCCCAGACGATCAGCGACTGACCGCGGCCCGCGTCACCGGCCACGAACACACCACCGACGTTGGTGGCGAAGTCCGCGTCCCGTGCGACGTTGCCGCGCTCGTCGAGCTCCAGGCCGAACTGCGAGACCATGCCGTTCTCGACGTCCGTGCCCGTGAAGCCCATCGCAAGCGTCACCAGCTGGGCGGGGATCTTGCGCTCCGTGCCCGGCTTCTGGGTCAGCTTACCCTCGATGAACTCGACCTCGACCAGGTGCAGGAACTGGACGTTGCCGTCCTCGTCGCCCTCGAAGTGGGTGGTGGAGACGGAGTAGACCCGCTCGCCGCCCTCCTCGTGCGCCGAGGTGACCTTGTAGAGCATGGGGAACGTCGGCCACGGCTGGCCGGCCGCCCGCTCCTCGCCCGGACGCGGCATGATCTCCAGCTGGGTGACCGAGGCCGCGCCCTGGCGGTGGGCGGTGCCCACGCAGTCCGCGCCGGTGTCGCCGCCGCCGATGACCACGACGTGCTTGCCCTCGGCCGTGATCGGCGGAGCCACGAAGTCGCCCTCGACGACCTTGTTGGCGAGCGGCAGGTACTCCATCGCCTGGTGGATGCCGGCCAGCTCCCGGCCGGGGACCGGCAGGTCGCGGGCGGTGGTGGCACCGGCGGCGATGACCACGGCGTCGTACCGCTTGCGCAGGTCGGTCGCGGTGATGTCGCGGCCGATCTCGACGCCGGTGCGGAACTTGGTGCCCTCCGCGCGCATCTGCTCGATGCGGCGGTTGATGTGCCGCTTCTCCATCTTGAACTCGGGGATGCCGTAGCGCAGCAGTCCGCCGATGCGGTCGGCGCGTTCGAAGACGGCGACCGTGTGGCCGGCCCGGGTCAGCTGCTGGGCGGCGGCGAGGCCCGCCGGGCCCGAGCCGATCACGGCGACGGTCTTGCCGGAGAGGCGCTCGGGCGCCTGCGGCTTGACGTCGTTGCCGTCCCACGCCTTGTCGATGATGGAGACTTCGACGTTCTTGATGGTGACGGCCGGCTGGTTGATGCCGAGCACGCACGCGGCCTCGCACGGAGCCGGGCACAGGCGGCCGGTGAACTCCGGGAAGTTGTTGGTGGCGTGCAGCCGCTCGGAGGCCTGGGTCCAGTCCTCGCGGTAGGCGTAGTCGTTCCACTCGGGGATCAGGTTCCCGAGCGGGCAGCCGTTGTGGCAGAACGGGATGCCGCAGTCCATGCAGCGGCCGGCCTGCTTGCTGATGATCGGCAGCAGGGAGCCGGGGACGTAGACCTCGTTGAAGTCCTTGACTCGCTCGCCCACCGGGCGGGTCTTGGCGACCTCGCGTCCGGTGGTCAGGAAGCCCTTGGGGTCAGCCATGGGTCGCCGCCTCCATCATCTTCTCGGTGGTCTCGGACTCGGAGAGACCGGCGAGCTCAGCGGCGTCCTTGGCGGCGAGCACTGCCTTGTACGTGGTGGGGATGATCTTGCTGAAGCGGTCCACGTTCACGGACCAGTCGGCGAGGAGCTTCTCGGCGACGGTCGAGCCCGTCTCCTCCTGGTGGCGGCGCACGACGTCGTGCAGCCACTCCTTGTCGGTGTCCGACAGGGTCTCCACGGCCGCCAGGTTGCCGGAGTTGACGTTGTCCCGGTCGAGGTCGACGACGTACGCGACGCCGCCCGACATGCCGGCCGCGAAGTTGCGGCCCGTCTCGCCGAGGACGACCGCGGTGCCGCCGGTCATGTACTCGCAGCCGTGGTCGCCCACGCCCTCCGAGACGACCAGCGCGCCGGAGTTGCGGACGCAGAAGCGCTCGCCGGTGCGGCCGCGCAGGAACAGCTCGCCGCCGGTGGCGCCGTAGGCGATGGTGTTGCCGGCGATGGTGGAGTACTCGGCCAGGTGGTCGGCGCCGCGGTCCGGGCGGACGACGACGCGGCCGCCGGAGAGGCCCTTGCCGACGTAGTCGTTGGCGTCGCCCTCCAGGCGGAGCGTGACTCCGCTCGGCAGGAAGGCGCCGAACGACTGGCCGGCGGAGCCGGTGAAGGTGATGTCGATGGTGTCGGCGGGCAGGCCGGCGCCGCCGAACTTCTTCGTCACCTCGTGGCCGAGCATGGTGCCGACCGTGCGGTTGATGTTGCGGATGGCGACCTGCGCCCGGACGGGCTGCGCCTCCTCGGCGGAGCGGGCGCCCAGCGCCTCGGCGGCGAGCTCGATCAGCTCGTTGTCGAGGGCCTTCTCCAGACCGTGGTCCTGCGCGACCTGGGCGTGGCGGACCGCGCCATCGGGCAGCTCGGGCACGTGGAAGAGCGGGGCCAGGTCGAGGCCCTGCGCCTTCCAGTGCGTGACGGCGCGGCTGGTGTCGAGCAGCTCGGCGTGGCCGACGGCCTCTTCGAGGGTACGGAAGCCCAGCTCGGCGAGGAGTTCGCGGACCTCTTCGGCGATGAACTCGAAGAAGTTGACGACGTACTCGGCCTTGCCGGAGAAGCGGTCCCGCAGGACCGGGTTCTGGGTGGCGATGCCGACCGGGCAAGTGTCCAGGTGGCAGACGCGCATCATGACGCAGCCGGAGACGACGAGCGGCGCGGTGGCGAAACCGAACTCCTCGGCGCCGAGGAGCGCGGCGATGACCACGTCCCGGCCGGTCTTGAGCTGGCCGTCGGTCTGGACGACGATCCGGTCGCGCAGGCCGTTGAGCAGCAGGGTCTGCTGGGTCTCGGCGAGGCCGAGCTCCCAGGGTCCGCCCGCGTGCTTGAGCGAGGTGAGCGGGGAGGCGCCCGTGCCGCCGTCGTGGCCGGAGATGAGGACGACGTCCGCGTGGGCCTTGGAGACGCCCGCGGCGACCGTGCCGACACCGACCTCGGAGACCAGCTTCACGTGGATCCGCGCCTGCGGGTTCGCGTTCTTCAGGTCGTGGATCAGCTGGGCCAGGTCTTCGATGGAGTAGATGTCGTGGTGCGGCGGCGGTGAGATGAGGCCGACGCCGGGCGTCGAGTGACGCGTCTTGGCGACCCACGGGTAGACCTTGTGGCCGGGCAGCTGGCCGCCCTCGCCGGGCTTGGCGCCCTGCGCCATCTTGATCTGGATGTCGTCGGCGTTGACCAGGTACTCGCTGGTGACGCCGAAGCGGCCGGAGGCGACCTGCTTGATGGAGGAGCGGCGCGCCGGGTCGTACAGGCGCTCCGGGTCCTCGCCGCCCTCACCGGTGTTGGACTTGCCGCCCAGCTGGTTCATGGCGATGGCGAGGGTCTCGTGCGCCTCGCGGGAGATGGAGCCGTAGGACATGGCGCCGGTGGAGAACCGCTTGACGATCTCGCTCGCCGGCTCGACCTCCTCGATCGGGATCGAGGGGCGGTCGGCGGTGAGGCCGAACAGGCCGCGGAGCGTCATCAGGCGCTCGGACTGCTCGTTGACCCGGTCCGTGTACTTCTTGAAGATGTCGTACCGCTTGTTGCGCGTGGCGTGCTGCAGGCGGAAGACGGTCTCGGGGTCGAAGAGGTGCGGCTCGCCCTCGCGGCGCCACTGGTACTCGCCGCCGATCTCCAGCGCGCGGTGCGCGGAGGGGACGCCGGAGGCGGGGTACGCCTTGGCGTGGCGGGCGGCGACCTCCTTGGCGACGACGTCGAGGCCGGCGCCGCCGATCTTGGTGGCGGTGCCGTTGAAGTACTTCTCGACGAAGGCGGTGTCGAGGCCGACGGCCTCGAAGACCTGGGCGCCGCGGTAGGAGGCGACGGTCGAGATGCCCATCTTGGACATGACCTTCAGGACGCCCTTGCCGAGGGCGTAGATCAGGTTGCGGATGGCCTGCTCGGGCTCCAGGCCCTCGATGAAGGTGCCGGCGCGGACCAGGTCCTCGACGGATTCCATCGCGAGGTAGGGGTTGACGGCGGCGGCGCCGTAGCCGATGAGGAGGGCCACGTGGTGGACCTCGCGGACGTCGCCGGCCTCGACCAGCAGGCCCACCTGGGTGCGCCGCTTGGTGCGGATGAGGTGGTGGTGGACGGCCGCGGTGAGCAGCAGCGACGGGATCGGCGCGTGCTCGGCGTCGGAGTGCCGGTCGGAGAGGACGAGCAGGTGGGCGCCGCCCTCGATCGCCGCGTCGGTCTCGGCGCAGATCTCCTCGATGCGGGCGGCGAGCGCGTCGCCGCCGCCGGAGACCCGGTACAGGCCGGAGAGGGTCGCGGCCTTCATGCCGGGCATGTCGCCGTCGGCGTTGATGTGGATGAGCTTGGCCAGCTCGTCGTTGTCGATCACCGGGAAGGGGAGCGTGACGCTGCGACAGGAGGCCGAGGTCGGCTCCAGCAGGTTGCCCTGCGGGCCGAGCGAGGAGAGCAGGCTCGTCACCAGCTCCTCTCGGATGGCGTCCAGCGGCGGGTTGGTGACCTGCGCGAAGAGCTGGGTGAAGTAGTCGAAGAGCAGCCGGGGGCGCTCGGAGAGGGCCGCGATCGGGGAGTCCGTGCCCATGGAGCCGAGCGGCTCGCCGCCGGTGCGGGCCATCGGGGCGAGGATGATGCGGAGCTCTTCCTCGGTGTAGCCGAAGGTCTGCTGGCGGCGGGTGACCGAGGCGTGGGTGTGGACGATGTGCTCGCGCTCGGGGAGGTCCTCGAGCTCGATCTCGCCGGTCTCCAGCCATTCGGCGTACGGGTGCTCGGCGGCGAGGCCGGCCTTGATCTCGTCGTCCTCGATGATCCGGTGCTCGGCGGTGTCGACGAGGAACATCTTGCCGGGCTGCAGGCGGCCCTTGCGGACGACCTTGGCGGGGTCGATGTCGAGGACGCCGACCTCGGAGGAGAGGACGACGAGGCCCTCGTCGGTGACCCAGTAGCGGCCGGGGCGCAGACCGTTGCGGTCGAGGACCGCGCCGACCTGGACGCCGTCGGTGAAGGTGACGCAGGCCGGGCCGTCCCAGGGCTCCATCATCGTGGAGTGGTACTGGTAGAAGGCGCGCCGGGCCGGGTCCATGGAGTCGTGGTTCTCCCACGCCTCGGGGACCATCATCAGGACGCTGTGCGGCAGGGAGCGGCCGCCGAGGTGGAGCAGCTCCAGGACCTCGTCGAAGGAGGCGGAGTCGGAGGCGTCCGGGGTGCAGACCGGGAAGATGCGGTCGAGCTTGCCCTCGCCGAAGAGGTCGGAGGCGAGCTGGGACTCGCGGGCCACCATCCAGTTGCGGTTGCCCTTGACCGTGTTGATCTCGCCGTTGTGCGCGACGAAGCGGTACGGGTGGGCCAGCGGCCAGCTCGGGAAGGTGTTGGTGGAGAACCGGGAGTGGACCAGGGCCACAGCGGTGGCGCAGCGGCGGTCCGACAGGTCCGGGAAGAAGGGCTCGAGCTGGCCGGTGGTCAGCATGCCCTTGTAGACGATGGTGCGGGCGGAGAGCGAGGGGAAGTAGGTCCCGGCCTCGCGCTCGGCGCGCTTGCGCAGGACGAACGCCTTGCGGTCCAGCGCGATGTCCGTGCTGTGGCCGTCGGCGACGAAGAGCTGGCGGAAGACGGGCATGGTGGAGCGGGCGGAGGCGCCGAGCAGCTCGGGGGTGACGGGGACCTCGCGCCAGCCGAGGACGTCCAGGCCCTCTTCGGACGCGATCGTCTCGATCTGCGAGACGGCCTGTGCGGAGCCGTCGGCAGGGAGGAAGGCGATGCCGACGGCGTAGGCGCCGGCGGCGGGCAGCTCGAAGTCGGTGACCTCGCGCAGGAAGGCGTCCGGGACCTGGAGCAGGATGCCCGCGCCGTCTCCGGAGTCGGGCTCGGAGCCGGTGGCGCCGCGGTGCTCGAGGTTGCGCAGTACGGTCAGCGCCTGCTCGACCAGTGCGTGACTGGCTACACCGGTGAGGGTGGCCACGAACCCGACACCACAGGCGTCGTGTTCGTTACGGGGGTCGTACATCCCCTGCGGAGCGGGGCGACCGTCCATGGGCGACCAGGCGTCGGAACGCATCGGCTCTCCCGTCGTCGTCGTGGCATATGCAGCAGCCGAGGGACGACGTTGGCCCTCCGCGAAATTTCGTGCAGGTTACATGATGGCTGGCTTCTCGGGAAGCGGATAGCACATTCCAGCATGCGGACACCGCTGACACGGAGCGGTGGCGTGGGTTCACCGAAGGACAGGTCGGTCTCGGGGTGTTCGTCTGGGTTCGACGACCCGTCGCGGAGCGGGCTTCGTTGCCCGCGGCGCTTACGCCTCATGCCCGGCGGTTTCGTGTTCGAAACCGATGAGTAACGGCTAGATATGTCGCGCTGTGCATAGTGTCTCACTGGTCCGGCGGATTGGCCCAGGGGATATACGTCACAGCAAGCATGCACGGAGAAGGCCCCCGCCGCAGGGCGAGGGCCTTCCTGGGGTGAACGCGCAGGTGGGAGCGGTTCTGGCGGGCCGTGGCGTCAGAGCGCGGCCCCGAAGAGCATGCCGAGTCCGTACGTCAGGGCCGCGGCGGCTCCGCCGAGGACGAGCTGGCGCAGCCCGCTGAACCACCAGCTGCGGGCCGTGACGCGGGCCACCAGCGCGCCGCAGCCGAAGAGCCCGACGAGGGCGAGCAGCACGGCGGGCCAGAGCGCGGTCGCCCCGAGCAGGTACGGCAGGACGGGGAGCAGGGCGCCGAGCGCGAACGAACCGAACGACGACACGGCGGCGACCATCGGCGACGGCAGGTCGTCGGGGTCGATGCCCAGCTCCTCGCGGGCGTGGATCTCGAGCGCCTGCTCGGGGTCGCGGGAGAGCTGCATCGCCACCTCGCGGGCGAGCGCGGGCTCGACGCCCCGGGAGACGTAGAGCGCGGCCAGCTCCTCCATCTCGTCGACGGGGTGCTTGCGCAGCTGCCGGCGTTCGACGTCCAGCTCGGCCTGGACCAGCTCGCGCTGGGAGGCGACGGAGGTGTACTCGCCCGCCGCCATGGAGAAGGCGCCGGCCGCCAGTCCGGCGAGGCCGGTGATGACGATGGTCTGCTGGGAGACCGCGCCGCCGGCGACACCGGTCATCAGGGCCAGGTTGGAGACGAGTCCGTCCATCGCGCCGAACACCGCGGGGCGGAGCCATCCGCCGTTCACGTCGCGGTGCGTGTGGTTGTCGCGGTGGGCCTCGTGAAGTGGTGCCTCGGTCTCGATGATGGACATGCTTCTCCCCTGTCGTTCCGGCGGGTCGGGCGGACCCCGCCTCCCCTCAACACCCTCGAAACTACGCTCGATGTAAGGGGCGCGCCAGCAAGGCAGGCCGTACTTAGTAAGGCGTACCTGATCTTGGTGACGGGGTTCAGGCGGGTGACAGAAACGATTCCGCGCACTCTTCGGGCCCCCGCGGTGGCACAGATCCAGGAACCGCGAAAGGGGACCGAGATGGGGACCGAGACGGGGACGACGACCCGTGACACGCGCGAGCGCGCCCGAGGGGCGCTGCTCGGCCTCGCGGTCGGCGACGCGCTCGGGGCGCCCGCCGAGAATCTGCGTCCCTCGGAGATCCGCCGCCGCTGGGGCCGGATCGAGGGTTTCGTGACGGACCGGCCGGCCGGCACCGACGACACGGAGTACGCGATCTTCTCCGGACTGCTGCTCGCCCGGCACGGCTCGGCCCTTACCGTCCGGCACGTGGAGCGGGCCTGGCACCACTGGATCGCCGATCTGGACGAGGGGCCCTTCCGGGGTGCCGGGTTCAGCGAGCGGGGCACCCTGGAGAACCTGCGGCGGGGGCTCGCCGCCCCCATCTCGGCCCAGCACCGCCACGCCTGGTCGGACGGGCTCGCCATGCGGGCGGCCCCCTTCGGGGTGTTCGCGGCGGGCCGCCCCGCGGAGGCGGCCCGGCTGGTCGCCATCGACGGCACCGTCAGCCACGACGGCGAGGGGATCTACGGCGGCCAGGCGGTCGCGGCCGGCGTCTCCGCGGCGATGGCGGGCGCGTCGGTGACCTCGGTCATCGCGGCCGCGCTCTCGGTGATCCCGATGGACTCCTGGACGGCCCGCTCGATGCGGCGCGCGGTGGTGGCGGCGCAGCGGATCCAACCCGATCCCCTGACCCGGGAGCGCACGGTCCGCTCCGCGGTCGTCATCGGCGGCTACCCGTGGACGGACCTGGCCCCCGAGGCCGTCGCCCTCGCCTTCGGCGCCTTCGCGGCGGCGCGGGGCGACTTCCGTACGGCCGTGCTGACCGCGGTCAACATGGGCCGCGACGCCGACACCACGGCGGCGGTCGCGGGCGCCCTGGCCGGGGCGGCGGCGGGCGCGTCGGCGATCCCGGAGGAGTGGGGGTCCGTGATCGGCCCGGTGAAGGGGAGCTGTCTGCCGTCGATGCGGGGCTACCACGTCCTGGACATCGCGGACCTGCTGACGACGGACGAGGAGGACGCCGCATGACCACGACGGATTCCACCCACCGCACCTGGGGCTCCGGCGCCGCCCCGACCACGGACGATCACCCCGCCGACGACCTCCCGGCCGACACCTGGCCCCCGCACCCGCCCCCGGACACCGCGGCCCGGTCCGGAGCCCCCCGCGCCCCGGAGGACGGCCCGGACCCGGGCACCCGGCCCGCCGGGGCGGTCGAGGCGGTCGAGGCGGGTGCGGGTGTCCTGACCGGCGAGGCAGGCGTCCTGGCGGGCGAGGCGGGTGTCCTGACCGGACCGGCTACCACCCCGGAGCTCCGGGTCCAGCCGACGACCGAGGCGGGTGTCCTGACCGGACCGGGCCGCGGGCCGGATGTCCGGGCCGGGCGGGCAGGCGAGGCAGGCGTCCGGGCCCCGCGGGTCTCCGTCTCACGGGTCGAGGGGCTGCTCCTCGGGCTCGCCGCGGGGGACGCCGCCGGGTGGCCCGCGGCGCGGCACCGGGCCGCCCGGATGCCGGAGTGGACCCGCCGGCTCACCCGCGAACTCGACACGTTCGCCGAGCAGAACGCCACCACCACCCTGCCCGTCCCCATCGCCCTGAACCAGCCGCCCGAGCCGCTGCGTCTCGGCCCTTCCGACGACGCCGAATGGGCCGTCTTCACCGCCGAGGCCGTCCTCGCCGCCGCGGGCCCCCTCTTCTCCTCCCTCGCCCCCGAGCGCCGCCTCCGGGCCGCCGTCGACCTGGCCTGGAACTCGCTCGCCGGCCAGGTCGCCGCCGCCGCCGACCGCGCCCCCGAGGTGGAGTCCGCCGTACTGCCCCTGCGCGCCCGGATCTCGGTCCGCGCCGGTCTCGGCAATCTCGCCACCGGTCTGCGCCCGCCCGCCACCGGCCACGACAACCCCCACTACTTCGACGACGCCGCCTGCGTCCGCGCCGTCGTGCTGGCCGTCGTCCACCCGGGCAACCCGGTCGCCGCGGCCGAACTCGCCGAGTTCGACGCCCGGTACACCCAGGACGGCGACGGCGTCCACGGCGCCCGCGCGATGGCGGCGGCCGTCGCCGCGGCCCTCGGCGGGGCGACCGTCGACGACGCCGTGGCGGCCGCGCTCGCCCAGCTCCCGCCCGCCACCGAGATCGGGCGCAACGCCCGGCAGGCCGTGAAGATGGCCCAGGACGCGGCCGACGCCTTCGAATTGGTCCCCCTCCTGGAGCACCAGATCGTCGACCACGTCTACAGCTACGGCATCGCCGCCGCCGAGACCGTCCCCGTCGCCCTCGCCCTGGCGCTCGCCGCGCGCGGCCGGACGGCCGCGGCCGTCCCCGCCGCCGCCTGCCTCTCCCGCGTCGCCGACTCCGCTCCCGCACTGGCCGGCGCGCTCACCGGGGCGCTCGGGGGCGGCGACTCCGTCCCCGCCACCTGGCGCGACGCCTGCCGCACCCTCGCGGGCTGCGCCCTGCCCCGCCTCGCGGGCACGGACCTGGTCGAACTCGCCGAGCGGCTGGGAGACACGGAACCGGCCACACCGGGTGGACAATTCCGACATGACCCCCACACTGGATGACCGGATCACCGGCAGCCTCGTCGGCGCCGCCGTGGGCGACGCCCTCGGCGGCCCCGTCGAGGGCTACACCCCGACCCAGATCCTGGAACGCCACGGCGGCCGGATCACCGGCATCGTCGGCCCCTGGAACGGCGACTCCTGGCGCACGGCCCGCCCCATCGCGCCGTACCACAAGGGCGACGGGCACGTCACCGACGACACCTTGATGACCCACGCCCTCATCAGGGTGTACGAGACGGTGCGCGACCACCTCGACGCGTACGCCGTGGCGGACCATCTGGTACCCGAACTCACGGCGCGTCCCGTCTGGATCCCGGAGCTGGAGGCCGAAGCCCTCCCCCTCCAGCGGATCTTCCTCGCCGAGAAGTGGATCGTGACCCGTCTGCACTACGGCCACGCCGACCCGCGCGAGGCCGGCAACGGCAACATCGTCAACTGCGGTGCGGCGATGTACATGGCGCCGGTGGGCCTGGTCAACGCGGCGAACCCGGAGGCCGCGTACGCCGAGGCGCTGGACGTCGCGGGCGCGCACCAGTCCTCGTACGGCAGGGAGGCGGCGGGGGTGTTCGCCGCGGCGGTGGCCGCCGCCTGCGTGCCGTCCGCCACGCCCGGGTCGGTGGTGGACACGGCGCTCCGCCTGGCGAAGGACGGCACCCGCGCGGCGATCGAGGCCGTCGCCGAAGTGGCCGCCCGGCACACGGACTTCGAGTCGGCGCTGGAGCCGCTGCGGGCGGCGGTGGCACCGTTCGACTCGGTGGGCCCGGACTACCGCGCCCCCTCCCTGGGCGCCCGCCGGCCCTCGCGGCTGCACGCGATCGAGGAGCTGCCCGTCGCCCTGGGGATGCTGCTGGTGGGCGAGGGCGACTACCGGCGTACGGTCCTGGGCTCGGTCAACTACGGCCGTGACTGCGACTCGATCGCGACGATGGCGGGGGCGATCGTGGGCGCGCTGCGCGGCGAGGCCGCCGTCCCCTCCGACTGGTCGAAGCAGGTCGCCGAGGCGAGCCGGCTGGACCTGCACGCCCCGGCCGCGGCGCTGAGCACGGTCGCACGGGAGGTGTTCGAGCGGGACACCGCCCGCCGCCGGGCGCACGAGTCGGCGTACGCGGCCCTGACGAGCGCGGACCGATGAACCTCCGCGTGACCTGGGTGCAGCCGGAGGACCTGGTCGGCCACGAACTGCGCCAGGCGGCGGAGGACGGCCGCGACGCCTCCGCGGTCGCCGCTCGCTGGCAGGCGGCGGGCGGCCGGCCGGCGCCTCCCCTGGCGGGCGCGTCCCCGACCCCGCGCCCCGACCTCCGCCCGCTGGCGGAACGCCTCCTCGACGAACTGGCCGCCCTGCCCTCCCCCCTGGCGCCGCTGGAACCCACCTCGCTCGGCGCCATCCAGGCCGCCGCGAGCGCGCCCGGCGCCTCCCCGCCGCCGGAGCCCGGCCCGGCCCCGGCCCCGGCTCCGGCTCCGGCTCCGGCTCCTGCGGCGGCCCCGGGGCCGTCCTCCTCCCTTCGGGACCGGCTGCACGCCGCCTGGCTCGGGCGCGCCGCTGGGTGTCTGCTCGGCAAGCCCGTCGAGAAGCTGCCCCTCCCCGCCATCCGCGCCCTCGCCCGCGCCACCGGCAACTGGCCCCTCTCCTCGTGGTTCACCGCCAAGGGCGTGCCGCCCGAGCTGCTCGCCGCCCACCCCTGGAACCGCCGTTCCGCACCCACCTCGCTCGCCGAGAACATCGACGGCATGCCCGAGGACGACGACCTCAACTACCCCCTCCTCGATCTGCTGCTCCTCCAGCGGTACGGCCGCGACTTCACCACCGCCGACGTCGCCCGCCTCTGGCTGGACGAACTGCCCGCCGGCCGCACCTTCACGGCCGAGCGCGTCGCCTACCGCAATCTCCTCGACGGTGTCGAACCCCCGCTCACCGCCGTCCGCCGCAACCCCTTCCGCGAGTGGATCGGCGCCCAGATCCGGGCGGACGTCCACGGCTGGACCCACCCGGGTGACCCGGTCGCCGCCGCCGCGCAGGCGCACCGGGACGCGGCGCTCACCCACACCGCCAACGGCGTCTACGGCGCCATGTTCGTCGCCGCCGTCCTCGCCACCGCCGCGACCGGCACCGCCGACGTCCACCGGGCGCTGGCCTCCGGCCTCACCGTGATCCCTCCCCGCTCCCGCCTGGCCGAGGCCGTCCGCCTCGGCATCGACGCCGCGCGCACGACCGAGGACTTCGATGCCGTCGTGGACCGGCTCCACTCCGTCCTCGGCGGGTATCACTGGGTCCATGCCGTCCCCAACGCCGCCCTGCTCGCCGCCGCGCTCACCCACGCGGACGGCGACTTCTCCCGCTCTGTCTGCGCGGCGGTCTCCGGCGGCTGGGACACCGACTCCAACGGCGCCACCGCCGGATCGGTCGCCGGCCTCCTCGCCGGCCACCCCGACCGGCTGCCCGACCGCTGGACCTCCCCCCTCAAGAACCGACTGTCGACCTCGGTCCCGTCCTTCGACGGCATCGGCTTCGACACCCTGGCCGAACTGACACTCCTGGAGGCAGTACACCCATGACCGGCATCGTGGTGCTCGGCAGCACCAACATGGACCTCGTCGCCTTCGTGTCCCGGGCCCCCGCACGCGGAGAGACCGTCACCGGCCGGGAGTTCCGCACCATCCCCGGCGGCAAGGGCGCCAACCAGGCCGTCGCCGCCGCCCGGGCCGGCGCCGAGGTGGCGATCATCGGGGCGGTCGGCGCCGACGACTTCGGCACCCGCCTCCGGGCCGCGCTGGAGGGGGCCGGGGTCGAGACCGACCTGCTGCGCACCTCCGAGGGCCCCTCGGGCACGGCCCACATCGTCGTCGACGACGAGGGCGGCAACGCGATCGTCGTCGTCCCCGGCGCCAACGGCACCGTGACCTCCCTCGACCACGGCGACGAGGCCCTGATCGCCACCGCCGACACCCTCCTCCTCCAGCTCGAACTCCCCCTCTCCGTCGTCACCGAGGGCGCCGCCACCGCCCGCCGCCTCGGCGTCCGCACCGTCCTCACGCCCGCCCCCGCCCAGCCCCTCCCGTCCGAACTCCTCGCCGTCACCGACCTCTTGGTGCCCAACGAGCACGAGGCCGCCGCGCTCACCGGCATCGCCGACCCGCACGCCGCCGCCGCGGCGCTGCTCCGGGACGTGCCCGAGGTCGTCATCACCCTCGGCTCCGCCGGCAGCCTCTACCTCGCCCGGGGCGGCGAACCGGTCACCGTCCCCGCCCCCCGCGTCCGGGCCGTGGACACCACCGCCGCCGGCGACACCTTCGTCGGCGCGCTCGCGGTCGCCCTCGGCGAGGGCCGCCCCGTCCCCGAGGCGCTGGCCTGGGCGTCGACCGCCGCCGCGCTCTCCGTCCAGCGCGAGGGCGCCTCCTCCTCGATGCCGTACCGCTCCGAGATCGACACCGCCCACGGCTCCCTCAGCGGACGGGAGGTCGACGCCGTATGAGGCCCTCGCCGCCCTCCCCCGAGCGGGCCGCCCCCCTCCACGGTCTGCGCGTCCTCGATCTCGCCACCCTCTTCGCCGGGCCCCTGGCCGCGATGATGCTCGGCGACTTCGGCGCCGACGTCGTGAAGATCGAGCACCCGCGCAAGCCCGATCCGTCCCGTGGCCACGGTCCGGCCAAGGACGGGGTCGGCCTGTGGTGGAAGGTCCTCGGCCGCAACAAGCGGACCATGACCCTCGACCTGTCCGCCCCCGGCGGCCGGGACACCCTGCTGCGCCTGGCCGCCGACGCCGACGTGATCGTGGAGAACTTCCGCCCCGGCACCCTGGAACGCTGGGGTCTGGGCTGGGAGGAGCTGTCTGCCGTCAACCCCAGCCTGGTCCTGACCCGCGTCACCGGCTTCGGGCAGTTCGGCCCGTACTCCCACCGCCCCGGCTTCGGGACCCTCGCCGAGGCGATGAGCGGCTTCGCCTCCATCACCGGCGAGCCGGACGGCCCGCCCACCCTTCCCCCCTTCGGCCTCGCCGACTCGATCGCCGCCCTCGCGACGGCGTACGCGGTGATGACCGCGATCACGGCCAGGACGGCCACCGGCCGTGGCCAGGTCGTCGACATGGCGATCATCGAACCGATCCTCTCCGTCATCGGACCGCACCCCCTCTGGTACGACCAGCTCGGCTATGTCCAGCCGCGCACCGGCAACCGCTCCCGCAACAACGCCCCCCGCAACACCTACCGCACCTCCGACGGCTCCTGGGTCGCCGTCTCGACCTCCGCCCAGTCGATCGCCGAGCGCGTCCTGCGCCTGGTGGGCCGCCCTGAACTGATCGACGAGCCGTGGTTCGCCGACGGCGCCGGCCGCGCCGACCACGCGGACGTCCTGGACGACGCCGTCGGCACCTGGATCGCCCGCCACACGCGTGAGGAGGCCATGACCGCCTTCGAGAAGGCCGAGGCGGCGATCGCGCCCGTCTACGACATCCGGGACGTGATGGCCGATCCGCAGTACCGCGCCCTGGACACCGTCACCGAGGTGCCCGACCCCGAGCTGGGCCCGATCCGCATGCAGAACGTCCTCTTCCGGCTCTCCGACACCCCCGGCGCGATCCGCTGGGCCGGCCGGCCGCACGGCGCCGACACCGCCGACGTGCTCGCGGAGCTGGGCCTCTCCCCCGCCGAGATCAGCGCGCTGCGCGCCGAGGGGGCCGTATGACCCTCCCCCTCACCTGGCTGTACGCCCCCGGCGACCGCCCCGCCGTCGTCCGCAAGGCCCTGGCCTCCGGCGCCGACGTGGTCATCGTCGATCTGGAGGACGCGGTGGCCCCGGACCGCAGGGCATACGCCCTGGCCGCCACCGTCGATCTGCTCTCCGACCCCCATCCCGTACCGATCCATGTCCGCATCCACACCCCACGGGACATCGCTCCGCTGGCCTCCCTCCCCGGCCTCGGCGGTTTCCGTGTTCCCAAGGTGACACACGCCACTGACATCCACCGGATCGCCGAAGCGGCCCCCGGCGTTCCGCTCTTCCCGCTCCTGGAGAGCGCGCTGGCCGTCGAGCACGCCTACGCCATCGCCTCGGCCCACCCGGCCGTCCACGGCATCGCCCTCGGCGAGGCGGACCTCCGCGCCGACCTGGGGCTGCGCCACGACAGCGGTCTCGACTGGCCGCGCGGCCGCGTCGTGGTCGCCGCCCGCGCGGCCGCCCTCCCGCCCCCGGCCCAGTCCGTGCACCCCGACATCCACGACCTGGACACGTTGGCCGCCGACTGCGCCCGGGGCCGCGCCCTCGGCTTCCTCGGCCGGGCGGCGATCCACCCGCGCCAGCTCGCCGTCATCGAGCAGGCGTACCTCCCGACGCCCGACGAGGTCGCCGCCGCCGAGGAGGTCGTCAAGGCGGCGGAGACGGAGGAGGGTGCCCTGGCCCTCCCGGACGGCCGCTTCGTCGACGCGGCCGTGGTCACCGGCGCCCGCCGCGTCCTGGCCCTGGCGGCGAGGGCGTGACCGGCGGGCCCCGGACACGAAGACCCCCGGCCCGGACGGCAGGGGCAGGGGCCTTCCGGTGCCGGGCGGCCCTGTGCGTGTCGTGCCGGCGGTCAGCTCTTGCCGGCCGCTCCCGCCCCGTGGTCGGCACCGTCCTTGGCGGACTCGCCCGCCGCGGCCTCCCCGGCCCCGGCGTCGGAGCCGGTCGCGGCGTCGTTCCCGGTGGCGTCCCCGGTCGCCGAGGTCCCGATGCCCTCGGCGTCGCCGTCCTTCGCGTCCGCGGAGGACTCGGAGCCGTCGGGGTCCGCGGTGTCCTTCGCGGTCCCGGACGCCTTGTCGCCCTTCGCCTCGGGCTCCACGGTCTCCTCCCGCCCGGGGCGGACCCGCGACGAGATCACGATGTAGGCGACGGCGAGGACGAAGACGACGATCGCGGTCCAGACGTTCAGCCGCAGGCCGAGGACGTGGTGCGCCTCGTCGACGCGCATGTACTCGATCCACCCGCGGCCCGCGCAGTACGCGGCGACGTAGAGGGCGAAGGCCCGCCCGTGGCCCAGCTTGAAGCGGCGGTCGGCCCAGACGACGAGCAGCGCGACGCCGATGCACCACAGCGACTCGTACAGGAAGGTCGGGTGGTACAGCCCGGCCTCGCGGTTCGCGCCGGCGCTGATCTTCAGGGCCCACGGCAGGTCGGTCGGCTTGCCGTACAGCTCCTGGTTGAACCAGTTGCCCCAGCGGCCGATGGCCTGGGCCAGGGCGATGCCGGGGGCGATGGCGTCCGCGTAGGCCGGCAGCGGGATGCCCCGGCGGCGGCAGCCGATCCAGGCGCCCACCGCGCCGAGCGCGATGGCGCCCCAGATCCCGAGGCCGCCTTCCCAGATCTTGAAGGCGTCGACCCAGTTCTCACCCTCGCTGAAGTACAGCTGGTAGTCGGTGATCACGTGGTAGAGCCGGCCGCCGACGAGGCCGAAGGGCACCGCCCAGACGGCGATGTCGGCCACGGTGCCGGCTTTGCCGCCCCGGGCGATCCAGCGCTTGTTGCCGTACCAGACGGCAACGAAGACACCGATGATGATGCAGAAGGCATAGCCGCGCAGCGGAACCGGTCCGAGGTTGATCACACCGGTCGACGGGCTGGGAATGTAGGCAAGGTCCATGGCAGGACCGACGCTACCCTGCCGGGCGGGCGGGACGGCAGCCCGCCCGGCAACGTATGCGTAACTACCGCCGCCGGCCGGTCGTCAGCCGCCGGCCGTCGGGGATGCCGTGCCGGGCTTCTTGCCCTTGCCGGCCTCGGCGACCCACTTCTTCAGGTTCTCCGGGGAGATCTGCTCGTTCCCCTTCGTCGGGAAGATCGATTCGCCGTCGAGGAGCACCGTCGGGGTGCCGCGGAAGTCGCTGTTCTTGAAGGCGGTGTTCGACTTCCCGACCCAGCTGTCGTGGGTGCCGTCCTCGACGCAGCTGCGGAACGCGGGGGTGTCGAGTCCCGGCACCTTGGCGGCCAGTTCGAGCAGCTTGGCGTTGTCGGCGAAGGCGTCGTCCGTCTCCGGCGGCTGGTTGACGTAGAGCAGGTCGTGGTACGCCGTGAACTTCCCGGCGTCCTGGGCGCAGGCGGCGGCGTTCGCCGCGCGCAGGGAGCCGCTGCCGCCCATGTTGCCGTCGATGATGGTGGCCAGGTGGTACTCGGTCTTGAGGGCGCCGGACGCCTCCAGCTCGTGGATGGTGTCCCGGAAGGCGTTCTCGAAGGACGCGCACGCCGGGCAGCGGAAGTCCTCCCAGATCGTGAGCGTCGCCGGGGCGTCCGGGCGGCCCGTGGGGATGGCCGGGGTGTCGTCGCCGATGGCGCCGGTGGGCGCGACGACGGGGCCCGCCTTGTCCGAGCCGCTGTCCTTGCCGCCGGTGTTGGCGGCGATGACCCCGGCGACCGCGGCGAGGCCGAGGACTCCGACCACCGCCGCCGACACGATGAGGACCCGCCGCTGCTTCGCGCGCGCCTTGTCGCGGTCGCGCTGCTCCTTGAGGCGCTCCCGCGCGCTCTGCTTACCGTCTCGGTTCTTCTCGCTCACGCCCACAGCAACGAACCGGGGAGGCACGTCCGCGCCTCCCCGGTCCCAGGTCCACCCATACGGGTTACGAAGTGCGGCGCACGCCCTCGGCGAGTTCGCCCGCCAGTTCCCTTACGGCGGCGAGTCCGGCGGCCTCGTCCTCGGCGTCGAGCAGGCGCTTGACGAACGCGGACCCGACGATGACGCCGTCGGCGAAGGTCGCGACCTCCTTGGCCTGCTCGGCGTTGGAGACGCCGAGCCCGACGCAGACCGGCAGCTCGCCGGCGGCGCGGGTGCGGCGGACGAGGTCGGCGGCCTGCTCGCCGACCGAGGCGCGGGTGCCGGTGACGCCCATGAGCGAGGCGGCGTAGACGAAGCCGGAACCGGCGGCCGTGATGGTCGCCAGCCGCTCGTCCTTGCTGCTCGGCGCGACGACGAAGACGGTGGCGAGACCGTGCTTGTCGGCGTGCTCGCGCCAGGTGGCCGACTCCTGGACCGGCAGGTCGGGCAGGATGCAGCCCGCGCCGCCTGCCGCGGCCAGCTCCTCGGTGAAGCGCTCGACGCCGTAGCGGTCGATGGGGTTCCAGTACGTCATGACGAGCACCGGCTTGCCGGTGGCGTCGTGGGCCTCGCGGACGGTCCGCATGACGTCGGCGATCCGGACGCCGCCGCGCAGGGCGATGTCGTCGGCGGTCTGGATGACCGGGCCGTCCAGGACCGGGTCGCTGTGGGGCAGGCCCACCTCGACGATGTCGGCGCCGCCGTCGAAGACGGCTTTGACGGCCGCGATGCCGCCGTCCACGGTCGGGAACCCGGCCGGGAGGTAGGCGATGAGGGCGGCACGGTTCTCGGCCTTGGCCTCGGCCAGCGTGTCGCCGAGCAGCTGGATGTTCCCGCTCACTTGGTGTCCCTCCGGATCTCGCCCGCGCCGTCCTCGGCGGCGGCGTCGGCCTCGACCGGGGCCGCGTTCGTGTCGTACAGCCCGAAGTAGCGGGCGGCCGTGTCCATGTCCTTGTCACCGCGCCCGGAGAGGTTGACGACGATCAGGCCGTCCTCGCCCAGCTCCTTGCCGACCTGGAGCGCGCCGGCCAGCGCGTGTGCGGACTCGATGGCCGGGATGATGCCCTCGGTGCGGGAGAGCAGCCGCAGGGCCTGCATGGCCTCGTCGTCGGTGACGGCGCGGTACTCGCCGCGGCCGGTGTCCTTGAGGTACGAGTGCTCCGGGCCGATGCCGGGGTAGTCCAGGCCGGCCGAGATGGAGTACGGCTCGGTGATCTGGCCCTCGTCGTCCTGGAGGACGTACGACCGGGAGCCGTGGAGGATGCCGGGCTCGCCGGCGGTGAGGGTGGCGGCGTGCTCGCCGGACTCGACGCCGTGGCCGGCCGGCTCGCAGCCGATCAGACGGACGCCGGTGTCGGGGATGAAGGCGTGGAAGAGGCCGATGGCGTTGGAGCCGCCGCCGACGCAGGCGACGGCCGCGTCGGGCAGTCGTCCGGCGCGCTCCAGGATCTGGCGGCGGGCCTCGACGCCGATGACGCGGTGGAAGTCGCGGACCATGGCGGGGAAGGGGTGGGGTCCTGCGACCGTGCCGAAGAGGTAGTGGGTGCGGTCGACGTTGGCGACCCAGTCGCGGAAGGCCTCGTTGATGGCGTCCTTCAGGGTGCGGCTGCCGGACTTCACCGCGACGACCTCGGCGCCGAGCATCCGCATGCGCGCGACGTTCAGCGCCTGGCGCTGGGTGTCGATCTCGCCCATGTAGATGGTGCACTCGAGCCCGAAGAGGGCGCAGGCGGTGGCGGTGGCGACGCCGTGCTGGCCGGCGCCGGTCTCGGCGATGACGCGGGTCTTGCCCATGCGCTTGGTGAGCAGCGCCTGGCCCAGAACGTTGTTGATCTTGTGCGAGCCGGTGTGGTTGAGGTCCTCGCGCTTGAGGAAGATCCGGGCGCCGCCGGCGTGCCCGGCGAACCGGGGCACCTCGGTGAGGGAGCTGGGGCGGCCGGTGTAGTGGACCATGAGGTCGTTGAGCTCGCGGGCGAACTCGGGGTCGGCCTTCGCCTTGTCGTACTCGACGGCGACCTCGTCCACGGCGGCGACGAGGGCCTCCGGGATGAACTTGCCGCCGTAGGCGCCGAAGTAGCCCTCGGCGGTGGGGACCTGACCCTCGGGGTCCGGGATGAAGAACTCGCTGGACATGCGTCTGCTCCTCGCGGGGCGGTCGCCCCGTGTGACGTGCGGTCTGGTGATCACGTGGGGCGCGCACCCGGGGCCGCCGTCGCACTCGCCCCCTACGGGGGCCGCAGGGGTGTCAGACGGTGGTCGTGGTGGTGCGCGCGGGGCGCGTGGGCCATCGCATGCCGTTGACCTGGCCGGGCTCGTCGCCGATGACGTACCGCACCCGGCGGCCGTGGACGCGGCGGGCGGGCGCGCGGCAGCCGCGCGGGCGGCAGCCGCGGGCGAGCGGGGCGTGGACGGGCGCGGCGGCGGTACGGAGCCTGCCGCGGCGGCCGGGCGCCGACGGCACGCCGACCGCGCACCGGGCGGCGGGGCCCGGAGCGTGCGGCGTGTCGTGGCGGCGGGTCACGGGCGGGTCAGCTCCGGCCGTGGCGCAGGGCCGGGTGGGCGCCGGCGGCGACCAGGTCGGCGACGGCGGCCTTGGGGTCGCGGCCGGTCACGAGCGACTCGCCGACCAGGACGGCGTCGGCGCCGGCGTTGGCGTAGGCGATGAGGTCGTGCGGGCCGCGGACGCCGGACTCGGCGATCTTGACGATGCCGGCCGGGATCTCCGGGGCGACGCGGTCGAAGGTGGAGCGGTCGACCTTGAGCGTCTTGAGGTTCCGGGCGTTGACGCCGATGATCCGGGCGCCCGCGTCGACGGCGCGCTCGACCTCGTCCTCGTCGTGGACCTCGACCAGCGGCGTCAGGCCGATGGACTCGGCGCGCTCGATCAGGGAGACGAGGGCCTCCTGCTCGAGGGCGGCGACGATCAGGAGCGCGAGGTCGGCGCCGTAGGCCCGGGCCTCCCACAGCTGGTAGGCCGTGACGATGAAGTCCTTGCGCAGGACCGGGATGTCGACCCGGGCGCGTACGGCTTCCAGGTCGGCGAGCGAGCCGCCGAAGCGGCGCTCCTCGGTGAGCACGGAGATGACGGCCGCGCCGCCCGCTTCGTAGTCGGCGGCGAGGCCGGCCGGGTCGGCGATCGCGGCGAGCGCGCCCTTGGAGGGGCTGGAGCGCTTGACCTCGCAGATCACGGTGACGCCTTCGCCGCGCAGTGCGGCGACGCCGTCCTTGGCCTGCGGCGCCTTGGCGGCGCGCTCCTTGAGCTCCTCGAGGGAGACCCGCGCCTGCCGCTCTGCGAGGTCGGCGCGCACGCCTTCGATGATCTCGTCGAGCACACTCACGCGAGAGGCCCCCTTCCGGGAGGGTGATGGTGACGGTGGTGAAGATGAACCAGGTTCAGCCATGTCGATGGTATCCGCAGCGGGGCGCGAGGCCCGCATCCGGTGGAGGTGCGTCCCACGTGCTGGGACTTCACGGGGCGAGCGCGGCGCCGAACGGCAGGTTCCGTACGAGGGTGAAGGCGGCCAGGACGGCGCCGATCGCCCACCACAGGGCCGGGGAGATCACGAAGCGGCTCGGCAGCCCGCGGACGGCGCGAATCAGCCATACGGCCATGACGACCGCGAACAGGCCGTAGCCGACGACGGCGAGGGCGTTGGCGCCCAGGGCGGTGCCGAACTCGCCGTGGACGAACGCGTGGGCGCTGCGCAGGCCGCCGCAGCCGGGGCAGTACAGGCCGGTGAAGCGCAGGAGGGGGCAGACGGGGTAGTGCCCGGGTTCGTTGGGGTCGACGGTCCCGACGTAGGCGAAGGCGGCGGCGACCGCGCCGAGCGCGCCCACGGGGGTGAGCAGTCGCCGACCGAGTGACCGGGGTGCGAGGGGGAGGCCTGAGGGGCCTCCTGAGGCCTCTGTGGCGCCGTGGGCGGCCCAGGGCCCGGCGTCAGGGCCGGGGATCCCGTACGCCTGCCCTGGCGTGTCCGTGTACGTGTCCGTGTACGTGCCGTGGGCGTCCCGGTACGGCGCGCCGGGGCCGTCCCCGGATCGATGGCCCGCGGAGGCGGTGGGCGCGTCCCCGTGGGTGTGGGGGTGGTCCTTCGGGCCGGTCGGCCCGTCCGCGGGTTCCCGAGGTGCCCGGGCGTCCCCTCCCGGCCGCTGCTCGGGCGGTGCCGGAGGCGTCGGCGGGGCTGCTTCGTCGGTCACGGCGGGGGCCGTCGGCTTCGCTTCCACGCGGTGATTCTCGCCCCTGACGCGAGAAGGCGCAGCCCGGCATGGCCGGACCGCGCCTTCCGGCAGGTCGTGGGTCAGACGCGCGCCTTCTCGGACGCCGCCGCACGGGCGGCGGCGACGTGCTCCGACTCCTTCGGCATGCCGAGGCCCGCGGCCTTCATGGCGAGGCCGACGACACCGCCGACGGCGATGACGGCGATCCCGGCCCAGAAGCCGGCCACGTTGGCCGCCACCATGAAGACCCCGGCGATGCAGAAGCCGATGAAGGAGATGATGACACCGGTCCAGGCGGCCGGGGTGTGTCCGTGGGCGCTGCCCGCCATGAGTTGCTCCTCGTTGCTGTTGCTCGGTGGTGGCTCAGTGGTGAGGTCACGCGTGCGCGGACACTCACGGTCATTGTCCCGCACACAGGGGCGCGGCGATGAATCGGGGTGCCGCAAGGATCACGCGTCGCGCTCAGCTCTCGCGCGTCGGGTCCTCGCCGCGGTCCAGGGCCTTCCACAGGTCCTCCGGCCGGTCGGGGTCGCCGGCGGCGCTCGCGGCGCCGGGCCGGGCGGGGCCGCGGGCCGGGCGGGCGCCCCGGGGGCCGGCCTCGCGTTCGTAGCGGCCGCCCATCGCGGGCCAGCTCTTGCCGTAGCGCAGGGCGAGGAGCCCGGCGAGCAGGATCAGGAGCGCGCCGGCGGCGGCGACGTACGGCCACGCGGTGTGGGTCAGACCGGCCACCGAGGCGGCCGTGTCGCCGCTGATGCGGGCGGCCTCCGCGTCCAGGGCGTCGCTGTCGGAGGCGCCCAGGAGCGCGGCCAGCGCCGCGCCTGCCCCGCTGAGGGCGAGGAGCCCGGAGACGAGGGTGCGGCCGGTGCGGCGGACGGCGAAGACGGCGACCAGCGCGGCGAGTCCCACGATGGCGAGGGCCGTCGGGACGCCGGTGACGGCGCCGCCGTCGGCCTCGACGGGCACGGTGCCGCCGCCGACCGCCGCGGTTCCCTCGGCCCAGATCTGACCCGAGGAGAGCAGGACGACGGTGGCTCCGAGGGCGCCGAGCAGGAGAGCCGCGGCAAGGCTGCGGCGGCCGCCGGGCGCGGCGGCCGTGCCGCTCGCGCGGGCGGCTCGGGGCTGGGGTACGGGTACAGCACTCACGTACCCCACTATCCCTTACGCGCCCGGCGCGGCGTTCATCCGGTTGGCGGTGTGCACCGCGCGGAGTACGGCGGCCGCCTTGTTGCGGCATTCGTCGTCCTCGCCGACCGGGTCGGAATCGGCGACGACACCGGCTCCGGCCTGCACGTACGCGGTGCCGTCGCGGAGCAGGGCGGTGCGGATGGCGATGGCGGTGTCGGCGTCCCCGGCGAAGTCGAGATAGCCGACACACCCGCCGTACAGTCCGCGCCGCGACGGCTCCAGCTCCTCGATGATCTGCATGGCGCGCGGCTTGGGGGCGCCGGACAGCGTGCCGGCCGGGAAGCAGGCGGTGAGGACGTCGAAGGCGGTCCGGCCCCGGGCGACCCGTCCGGTGACGGTCGAGACGATGTGCATGACGTGCGAGTACCGCTCGATCGACATGAAGTCGACGACCTCGACGGAGCCCGGCTCGCAGACCCGTCCGAGGTCGTTGCGGCCGAGGTCGACGAGCATCAGGTGCTCGGCGCGCTCCTTGGGGTCGGCGAGCAGCTCGTCGGCGAGGTCGTGGTCCTCCTGGGGGGTCGCGCCGCGGTGCCGGGTGCCGGCGATGGGGTGGAGCATCGCCTGCCCGTCCTCGACCTTGACCAGG
The DNA here is from genome assembly GCF_042957155.1 of Streptomyces sp. NPDC008121. NCBI lineage: Bacteria > Bacillati > Actinomycetota > Actinomycetes > Kitasatosporales > Streptomycetaceae > Streptomyces > Streptomyces sp. NPDC008121. The sequence goes on from NZ_JBIBHT010000005.1 coordinate 271,760, forward strand.
GCCTCGGGCGACGAGCCGACGACGTCGAAGCCGTTCTCGAAGCGGAAGAGGTACATGTACGGGGAGGGGTTGGTGGCGCGCAGCACGCGGTAGACATCGAGCGCGGAGGCGCCGCAGGGCGTCTCGAAGCGCTGCGAGGGCACGACCTGGAAGGCTTCGCCGGCCCGGATGCGCTCCTTGATGTCCTCGACGGCGTCCTGGTAGGCGGGGCCGCCCCAGAGGGCGGAGTACGCGGGCAGCTCGGAGGCGGGGAGCGCGGCGGGGACGGTGGCGACCGGGCGGGCCAGGTCGGCCTCCATCGCGTCGAGGCGGGCGACGGCGTCCGCGTACGCCTCGTCGACGCCGGTCTCCAGGTCGTTGTGGTTGATGGCGTTGGCGATCAGCAGGACGGTGCCGTCCCAGTGGTCGAGGACGGCGAGGTCGCTGGTGAGGAGCATGGTCAGCTCCGGGAGGCGCAGGTCGTCGCGGCCGTGCTCGCCGATCTTCTCCAGGCGCCGGACGATGTCGTAGCCTAGGTAGCCGACCATGCCGCCGGTGAAGGGCGGCATGCCGGAGGCGAGGTCGCGGGGTGTGTGCAGGGCCTCGACGGTGGCGCGCAGGGCCTGGAGGGGGTCGCCGTCGGTGGGGACGCCGACGGGCGGGGTGCCGAGCCAGTGCGCCTGGCCGTCGCGGACGGTGAGGGTGGCGCCGCTGCGGACGCCGACGAAGGAGTAGCGGGACCAGGAGCGGCCGTTCTCGGCGGACTCGAGGAGGTAGGTGCCGGGGCGTTCGGCGGCGAGCTTGCGGTAGAGCCCGACCGGGGTGTCGCCGTCCGCGAGGAGCCGGCGGCTGACAGGGATCACGCGGCGGTCGGCCGCCAGCTTGCGGAAGGTCTCGAGGTCCATGGCGGCTGACCTTACTGGGAGAGCGGGAGCACGTCGGCGTCGAAACAGGTGCGGGCGCCCGTGTGGCAGGCGGCGCCGACCTGGTCGACCTTGACCAGGACGGTGTCGGCGTCGCAGTCGAGGGCGACGGACTTGACGTGCTGGACGTGGCCGGATGTGTCGCCCTTGACCCAGTACTCCTGGCGGCTGCGCGACCAGTAGGTGCAGCGGCCGGTGGTGAGGGTGCGGTGGAGGGCCTCGTCGTCCATCCAGCCGAGCATCAGCACCTCCCCGGTGTCGTACTGCTGGGCGATGGCGGGGAGGAGACCGTCCGCGCTGCGCTTGAGGCGGGCGGCGAGGGCCGGGTCGAGATTGCTGCTCATGGGGCCATTCTGCCGTGACCGGCGCGTTCGCCCGGAAAGGCGTCCACTGGGCGGAACAGCGGCGGGCGCCGTACGCTGGCGGGCATGTCGACCCATGCCAAGCGTGAACGACTTCTCCTCGCCGATCTGTTGGAGGCGGCCGGGCCCGAGGCCCCGACGCTCTGCGAGGGGTGGCTGACCACGGACCTCGCGGCGCACGTGGTGGTGCGCGAGCGCCGGCCGGACGCGGCGGCCGGATCGGTCGTACCGCTGCTGAAGGGGCGGCTCGACCGGGTGCAGGCCGAATTCGCGGACAAGCCGTACGAGGAGCTGGTCCAGCTCATCCGGACGGGTCCGCCGAAGATGTCGCCGTTCACCATCAAGCAGGTGGACGAGGGGGCGAACACGGTCGAGTTCTACGTCCACGCGGAGGACGTCCGCCGCGCCCAGCCCGACTGGTCGCCGCGCGAGCTGGACCCGGTCTTCTCGGACGTGCTGTGGGCCCGTCTGGAGAAGGGGGCGCGCCTGCTCGGCCGCAAGGCGCCGGTCGGCCTGGTGCTGCGCCGCCCGAACGGCCAGACGGCGGTGGCGCACCGCGGCACGCCGGTGGTGACGGTCTCCGGGGAGCCGGGTGAGCTGACGATGTTCCTCTTCGGCCGGCAGGACGCGGCGAAGGTGGAGATCGACGGCGAGCAGGACGCGGTGGAGCGGCTGCAGCAGGCGAAGCAGCTGGGGATCTAGGGCGTGTTTCGAAAGTAGCGTCGTCCGCCCGCAGGGCGGGGCTGGGGGCGTAAAACACGCCCTAGAGGGCGTCCCGGGAGCTCCCGCCGGGGAGCTCCGCGCGGCGCAGGGCCGTGACGGACAGGCCGTACGCGCCGCCCAGGGTGCAGAACGCGGCGCTCGCCACGAACACCGGGCCGAGGCCCCACAGGCCGACGGCCGCGCCCGTCAGGGGGTAGCTCAGCGGGGCGAGGCCCAGGCTGACGAAACCGGTCACCGCTGTCACCCGGCCGAGGTACGCGGGGTCGCACTCGGTCTGCGTGAGCGCGCCGCACAGCGCGCCGCTGACCCCCGCGAGCAGCCCCACGCAGAGCGCGAGGGCCACGGCGACCGGCAGGTCGGGGACGTACGCGAGGGCGCCCAGGCAGGTCGAGCCGAGGGCGATCGTCCAGCCCAGAACGGCCCCCGCGCGCGGTATGCGGCCCCGCACGGTCAGCAGCAGGGACGCGCCGGCCGCTCCCGTGCCGAATCCGGCGAGGACCCAGCCGATGCCGGAGGCGCCCCAGCCCCGCGCGTCGGCGAGGAGAGCGAGGCCGACGTTGAGGGGGCCGACGAAGCCGAGGTCGCTGAGCGCGACGACGATCACCAGCGGCCCGAGGACCCGGTGCCCGCGCAGATAGCGCAGGCCGTCCGCGAGGTCGCGCAGGGCCGCGCGGTCCTTGGCCGGCGCGCCGCCCGGCAGCGGGGTGATCCGCAGCGCGAGGAGCAGCGGCAGCGAGGCCGCGAAGAGGAGTCCGGCGACCCCGAACGCGGCGGCCGGGCCGCCGAGGGCGACGGCGAGGCCGCCGAGCGGGGCCCCGAGGACGAGCGCGGCGCGCTGGGCGAGGCCGCGCATGCCCTGGACGCGGGCGAGCTGGTCGCGGGCGGCGATCCGGGGCGGCAGGGCGCCGACGGCGGGCAGGAAGAGGGCGTCGACCGTGCCGAAGACCAGGGCGACGGCGGCGAGCACCCACAGGGCCGGGCTGCTGAGGAGCAGGACGGCGGCGACGGCGAGGACGACGAGGCAGCGGACCGTGTCGGAGAGCAGGACGACCCGGCGGGGCCCGAAGCGGTCGGCGACGACTCCCCCGCCGAGCATGAGCAGGGCGCGCGGGACGGCGCTGACGGCCATGACCAGCCCGGCCTGGGCGGGTGTGCCCCCGCGGACGGCGGTCCAGGAGAGGGCGAGGTAGTAGATGCTGTCGCCCAGGGCGGAGGCGGAGTACCCGCCGAGCCAGCGCAGGACGTTCGGGTCGCGGTGTGCGGGGCGGGCGGCGGCCGCGGTTTCGGTGAGCGCCGTCATGACCGGTAGGGGAAGCCCTGGAGGTGGACGGCGACGTTCTCGCGGCCCTCGGTGTCCCCGGCCTGCTCGGCGGCGCGGGCCGCCGTGTCGTACTTCTTGAGCAGCGCGTCGAGCTCCTTGCCGAGCGCGGCGAGTTCGGCCGCGGTCAGCCGGGGCAGCCACTCGGAGCTGACGGACGCCGAGCGCCACGCGTCCGACCAGGTCAGCCGTTCGTCGAGGAAGCGGCGGTGGAGCGCGACGCGCTGCTCGTTGATCGTGCGGCCGAGGGCGTCGCTCGCGGCGACCAGTTCGGGCGTGCCCCGGACGTCCTCGTCACGGATGGAGAGGCCGTCCGAGCTGGGCTGCCACCAGCGTTCGCGGCCGTCGTCGGAGTGACCGCGAGCCTCCTCGATGAGGTCGTGCTCGGCCAGTTTGCGCAGGTGGTAGCTGACGAGGGAGACCGCCTCGTCGACCTGCTCGGCGAGTTGGGACGCGGTGGCGGTGCGGGCGACGAAGAGGGCGCGGTAGAGGCGCATCCGCAGGGGGTGCGAGAGCGCCTTGAGGGTGCCGAGATCGGTGATGCGGCGGTTCTCCTGCGAGGTCATGGACACGACCGTAGATGCGAAAGGAATCTTGCACAACATAAATTGCACAAATAATCCTGCCGATCGGGCCACGAAAAAGGCCCCCGGACGGGGGCCTTTCTCCTGGCGCTGCTCAGCGGACCGGGTGGCCCGCCTCTCGGAGGGTGTCCTTCACCTGCGAGATCCGCAGGTCGCCGAAGTGGAAGACGGAGGCCGCGAGGACCGCGTCCGCGCCCGCCGCGACGGCCGGCGGGAAGTCGGCGAGCCGGCCCGCGCCGCCGCTCGCGATCACCGGGACGGTGACGTGCTTGCGGACCGCGGCGATCATCTCGGTGTCGTAGCCGTCCTTGGTGCCGTCCGCGTCCATGGAGTTGAGCAGGATCTCGCCCGCGCCCAGTTCGGCGGCCCGGTGCGCCCACTCGACGGCGTCGATGCCGGTGCCCCGGCGGCCGCCGTGGGTGGTGACCTCGAACGTGCCGGCGGGGGTGCGCCGGGCGTCGACCGAGAGGACCAGGACCTGGCGGCCGAAGCGCTCCGCGATCTCCTGGATCAGCTCCGGGCGGGCGATGGCCGCCGTGTTGACGCCCACCTTGTCCGCCCCGGCCCGCAGCAGCCTGTCGACGTCGTCGGCCGCCCGGACGCCGCCGCCCACCGTCAGCGGGATGAAGACCTGCTCGGCGGTGCGGCGCACCACGTCGTAGGTCGTCTCACGGTTGCCCGAGGAGGCGGTAATGTCGAGGAAGGTCAGCTCGTCCGCGCCCTCGGCGTCGTACAGCTTCGCCATCTCGACGGGGTCGCCCGCGTCCCGCAGGTTCTGGAAGTTGACGCCCTTCACGACCCGGCCGTTGTCCACGTCCAGGCAGGGGATCACGCGTACGGCGAGGCTCATGCGGCCGCACCGCCCTGACCCTCGGGGCGGTACGCCTCGACCTCGACCTCGACGACCAGGCTCGGGTCCACGAAACCGGAGACGATGATCATCGAGGCCGCCGGGCGGACCGCGTCGAACAGCTCCTTGTGGGCGCGGCCGACCTCGTCGACGTCCCGGGCGTGGGTGAGGTACATCCGGGTCCGTACGACGTGCTCCGGGCCCAGACCGAGCTTCCCCAGCGCGTCGAAGGCCACGCGGAAGGAGTTGATCGCCTGCTCGTACGGGCCTCCGCCGGCGATCTGGCCGCCGACCACGGACGTGCAGCCGGAGACGAGGACCAGGCCGTTCGGCAGCTCCACCGCGCGGGAGTAGCCGAACTGCTCCTCCCAGGGAGCGCCGGTGACGACCTTCTTCACGCCGTCGGTCATGCGGAAGCCACCGCCTCCAGCGCCTCCTCCAGGGTGAACGCCTTGGCGTACAGCGCCTTGCCGACGATCGCGCCCTCGACGCCCAGCGGGACGAGCCCGGACAGGGCCCGCAGGTCGTCCAGGGAGGAGACGCCTCCGGAGGCGACGACGGGCTTGTCCGTGGCGGCGCAGACGTTCTTCAGCAGCTCCAGGTTGGGGCCCTGAAGGGTGCCGTCCTTGGCGATGTCGGTGACGACGTAGCGGGCGCAGCCCTCGGAGTCGAGGCGGGCCAGCGTCTCGTAGAGGTCGCCGCCGTCGCGGGTCCAGCCGCGGCCGCGCAGGGTGGTGCCGCGGACGTCGAGGCCGACGGCGATCTTGTCGCCGTGCTCGGCGATGACCTTGGCGACCCACTCGGGGGTCTCCAGGGCGGCGGTGCCGAGGTTGACGCGGGTGCAGCCGGTGGCGAGCGCCGCGGCGAGCGAGGCGTCGTCGCGGATGCCGCCGGAGAGCTCGACCTTGATGTCCATGGCCCGGGCGACCTCGGCGATCAGCTCGCGGTTGTCGCCGGTGCCGAAGGCGGCGTCCAGGTCGACCAGGTGCAGCCACTCGGCGCCGGAGCGCTGCCAGGCGAGGGCGGCCTCCAGCGGGGAGCCGTAGGAGGTCTCCGTACCGGACTCGCCGTGCACGAGGCGGACGGCCTGGCCGTCGCGGACGTCGACGGCGGGGAGGAGTTCAAGCTTCTGAGCCATGATCAGAGGGTCTCGATCCAGTTGGTGAGGAGCTGGGCGCCGGCGTCGCCGGACTTCTCGGGGTGGAACTGGGTCGCCCACAGGGCGCCGTTCTCGACGGCGGCGACGAACGGCTCGCCGTGGGTGGCCCAGGTGACCTTGGGGGCGCGCATGTTGGGGTTGCCGATCTCCAGGCTCCACTCGCGCACCGCGTAGGAGTGCACGAAGTAGAACCGGGCGTCGGCGTCGAGGCCGGAGAACAGCTCGCTGCCCTCGGGCGCGTCGACCGTGTTCCAGCCCATGTGGGGCACGACCGGGGCGTTCAGGGGCTCGACCGTACCGGGCCATTCGTCGAGGCCCTCGGTCTCCACGCCGTGCTCGATGCCACGGTTGAAGAGGATCTGCATGCCGACGCAGATGCCCATGACGGGGCGGCCGCCGGCGAGCCGGCGGTCGACGATCCACTCGCCGCGGGCCTCCTTGAGGCCCTTCATGCAGGCGGAGAAGGCTCCGACGCCGGGGACGAGGAGTCCGTCGGCGTTCATCGCACGGTCGTAGTCGCGGGTGATCTCGACGTCGGCGCCGACATGGGCCAGGGCCCGCTCGGCGGAGCGGACGTTGCCGAAGCCGTAGTCGAAGACGACGACCTTCTTGGGGGTGCTCGTGGTGCTCATGCCGCTTATTCCCAGATTCCCTGGATCCGCAGGACGCCGGCGACCAGGCACATCACGGAGGCGATGGCGAGGACGGCGATCACGCCCTTGGGCAGTCCCTGCTTGGCGAAGGAGTACACGCCGCCGGCGAGGAAGAGCCCGACGACGATGAGGACGGTGGAGAGGCCGGTCATGGAGTTACAGGGCGCCCTTCGTGGACGGAAGGATGCCGGCCGCGCGCGGGTCGCGCTCGGAGGCGTAGCGCAGGGCCCGGGCGAGCGCCTTGAACTGGCACTCCACGATGTGGTGGGCGTTGCGGCCGTACGGCACGTGGATGTGCAGCGCGATCTGGGCCTGCGCGACGAAGGACTCGAAGATGTGCCGGGTCATCGTGGTGTCGTAGGAGCCGATCATCGGCGCCATGTTCTCGGGCTCGGTGTGCACGAGGTAGGGGCGGCCGGAGAGGTCCACGGTCACCTGGGCGAGCGACTCGTCCAGCGGGACGGTGCAGTTGCCGAAGCGGTAGATGCCGACCTTGTCGCCGAGGGCCTGCTTGAAGGCGGCGCCGAGCGCGAGGGCGGTGTCCTCGATGGTGTGGTGCGAGTCGATGTGCAGGTCGCCGTCGGTCTTGACCGTGAGGTCGAAGAGGCCGTGGCGGCCGAGCTGGTCGAGCATGTGGTCGTAGAAGCCGACGCCGGTGGCGACGTCGACCTTGCCCGTGCCGTCGAGGTCTATCTCGACGACGACGGAGGTTTCCTTGGTGGTGCGTTCGACCCGTCCTACGCGGCTCATGAACTCTGCTCCTTCTTCAAAGCGCGCACCGCATCGAGGAACGCGTCGTTCTCTTCGGGGGTGCCGGCGGTGACCCGCAGCCGGCCGGGTACGCCGTTGTCCCGGACCAGGACGCCCTGGTCGAGGATCTTCTTCCAGGCCTCATGGGAGCCTTCGGCCCCGTCGAAGCGGCCGAACTGGACGAAGTTGGCGTCGGATTCGGTGACGTCGAAGCCGATGGCCCGCAGTTCGGTGACCAGGCGGTCCCGCTCGGCCTTGAGCTGTTCGACGTACCCGAGGAGCGTATCGGTGTGCTCCAGGGCGGCCAGGGCGGTGGCCTGGGTGACGGCGGAGAGGTGGTACGGCAGGCGCACCAGCTGGACGGCATCGACCACGGCGCGGTGGGCGGCGAGGTAGCCGAGGCGCAGTCCGGCGGCGCCGAAGGCCTTGGACATGGTGCGGGAGACGACCAGGTTCGGCCGGCCCTCGATCAGCGGCAGGAGGGAGTCCCGGTGGCTGAACTCGACGTACGCCTCGTCGATCACCACGAGGGAGGGCTTGGCGGCCTGGGTCGCCTCGTACAGCGTCTCCACGGTCTCCGCCGCCACGGCGGTGCCGGTGGGGTTGTTGGGCGAGGTGATGAAGACGACGTCGGGGCGGTGTCGCTCGATGGCGTCCGCCGCGGCGGCGACGTCGATGGTGAAGTCCTCGTCGCGGGGGCCGGAGATCCAGCCGGTGCCGGTGCCGCGCGCGATGAGCGCGTGCATGGAGTACGAGGGTTCGAAGCCGATGGCCGTACGGCCGGGGCCGCCGAAGGTCTGGAGCAGCTGCTGGAGGACCTCGTTGGAGCCGTTGGCGGCCCAGACGTTCTCGACGCCGACCGGGTGCTTTCCGGTACGGGTGAGGTAGCGGGCCAGCTCGGTGCGGAGCTCGATCGCGTCCCGGTCGGGGTAGCGGTTGAGGCCGCGGGCGGCCTCGGCGACCCGCTCCGCGATCCGGGCCACCAGGGGCTCGGGCAGCGGGTAGGGGTTCTCGTTGGTGTTGAGCTGGACGGGGACGTCGAGCTGCGGCGCGCCGTACGGCGTCTTGCCGCGCAGTTCGTCGCGGATGGGGAGGTCGTCGATGCCGATGCCGGGGGCGGTCATGCCTGGGGCACCTTCCATCCGAACCGGGCCTTGAGCGCGGCGCCGTGGGCGGGCAGGTCCTCGGCCTCGGCGAGGGTGACCACGTGGTGGGTGACCTCGGCGAGTGCGTCGCGGGTGTAGTCCACGACGTGGATGCCGCGCAGGAAGGACTGCACGGAGAGGCCCGAGGAGTGGCAGGCGCAGCCGCCGGTGGGCAGGACGTGATTGGAGCCGGCGCAGTAGTCGCCGAGGGAGACCGGGGCCCAGGGGCCGACGAAGATCGCGCCGGCGTTGCGGACGCGGTCGGCGCGGGCGGCGGCGTCGGCGGTCTGGATCTCCAGGTGCTCGGCGCCGTAGGCGTCGACGACCTTCAGGCCGTCCTCCAGGTCGCGGACGAGGACGATCGCGGACTGCTTGCCGGCGAGGGCCGGGACGATCCGGTCGTCGATGTGCTTGGAGGCGGCGACCTGGGTCTTCAGCTCGGTCTCGGTGGCGGCGGCCAGTTCCTCGGAGTCGGTGACGAGGACGGCGGCGGCCATCGGGTCGTGCTCGGCCTGGCTGATGAGGTCGGCGGCGACGTGGACGGGGTCGGCGGTGGAGTCGGCGAGGATGGCGATCTCGGTCGGTCCCGCCTCGGCGTCGATGCCGATGCGGCCCTTGAGGAGGCGCTTGGCGGCGGCGACGTAGATGTTGCCGGGGCCGGTGACCAGGTTGACGGGGGCGCAGCCGGGCGTGTCGTCGGTGCCTTCGGTGCCGTACGCGAACATCGCGATGGCCTGCGCGCCGCCGGCGGCGTACACCTCGTCGACGCCGAGGAGCGCGCAGGCGGCGAGGATCGTCGGGTGGGGCAGGCCGCCGAACTCCTTCTGGGGCGGCGAGGCGATCGCGATGCCCTCGACGCCGGCCTCCTGCGCGGGGACGACATTCATGACGACGGAGGAGGGGTAGACGGAGCGGCCGCCGGGGACGTAGAGCCCGACGCGCTCGACCGGGACCCACTTCTCGGTGACCGTGCCGCCGGGCACGACCTGGGTGGTGTGGGTGGTGCGGCGCTGCTCGCGGTGGACGATCCTGGCCCGGCGGATGGACTCCTCCAGGGCGGCCCGGACGGCCGGGTCCAGCTCGTCGAGGGCGCGGGAGATCGTCTCGGCGGGGACGCGCAGGCCGTCGACGCGGACGCCGTCGAACTTCTCGCCGTAGTCGATCACCGCGGCCGCGCCGTGATGCCGTACGTCCTCGCAGATGGGCCGCACCTTCTCCAGGGCGGCTTCCACGTCGAACTCGGCACGGGGCAGCAGGTCGCGCAGCGCGCCACCCTCGGGGAGGGTGTCGTCGCGCAGATCGATTCGAGAGATCACGGGTCAATTCTCTCAGACGCCCCACAAGCGTCGGACGTCCGTATCACTGGCTGATACGAGCCACAGTGGCGTCTTGTCGCCACAGCTGACCGTTAGCGTTCAGTCCGTCACTCAGCGGGAAGAACGGCTGTACGAATCCGGGGATGCGGATTCGTGGAAAGCGAGGGGGCGGCAGTGACCGAGCCGCGCGAGGACGGTATGCCGGATGGCCTCACGGGCCCGGAGCGGTCCATGTGGTGGGGGTTCCGGGTCGGCAGGGCCTGTGACATGAGCGAGGGGGATCCGGCGCTGGACGATCCGTTCGGGCCGCTTCCCTGGGGGGAGGAGCGCACGGTGCGCGCCGAGGTGGTGGCGCTGCTGCTGCTCGACGGGCCGCCGGCCCGGTCGGGGCGGGTGGCGGCGCTGAAGCTGCGCGGGGTGCGGATATCGGGGGCGCTCAATCTCGCGGGCGGGACGATCGGCCCGTACGTCGAGATGAACCGCTGCCGGTTCGACGAGGAGATCGTCCTCCCGGAGGCGCACTTCGGCACGCTGCGGATGGTGGAGTGCGCGATACCCCGCCTGGAGGCGGCGCGGCTGCACACCCAGGGCGATCTCCATCTGCCGCGCTGCCGGGTGGAGCGGGGCATCCGGCTCACGGACGCGCAGATCGGCACGGACCTGCTGATCAACCAGATCCAGGTGTGGCCGGACCGGCGCGGGCGGGCGATCACCGCGGACGGTCTGGTGGTGGCGCAGGACCTCCAGGCGGAGCTGATCGAGGCGTACGGCGAGCTGAGCCTGCGCGGGGCGAAGGTCGGCGTGTCGCTGAGCCTGCGGGGCAGCGTGCTGCGCGGCGCGCAGGAGCGGCGCGCGCTGAACGCCCCGCAGCTGACGGTGGAGCGCTCGCTCTATCTGAACGCCGCGTGGGTGTACGAATCGACGGGGAACGCCTCGGCGACCCCGCCGTACGGCATCGGCTACACCCCGGTGCAGGGGGCGCGGCGCAAGCCCGTCGAGTGCCACGGCGGGGTGCGGCTCGACGACGGGCGGTTCGGCGACGCCGTGGACCTGCACTACGCCCGCTTCGTGCTGAACGGCGCGCGGCGGGAGGAGGTGTCGCTGCGCCGGATCGTCACGCCGGAGCTGCGGTTCAACGGCGAGCGCCCCGAGGAGGGGCGGGTGGTGCTCAACGGCGCCAAGATCGTGACCCTGATCGACCTGTCGACCAGCTGGCCGGGGCCCGGCGGTCTCGCGATGGGCGGCTTCGTCTACGAGAACCTGGTGCCGTACGGCCACTTCCCGCTGGCGCGGCGGCTCGAATGGGTGGCGGCGGCGACCCCGGAGTACGCCCCGGAGCCGTACGAACGGCTGGCGACGGTCCTGCGCAACAGCGGCGAGGACGCCGACGCCCGGGCGGTCCTCCTCGCCAAACAGCGGCGGCGCCGGGAGACGCTGCCGGTGGCGGGGAAGCTCTGGGGCTATCTCCAGGACTGGACGGTGGCGTACGGCTACCGCCCGGGCCGGGCGGCGCTGTGGATGGCGGTGCTCTGGGCGGCGGGGGCGATCGCGTTCTCCCGCTACGACCCGGTGCCGCTGAAGGCGGAGGAGTCCCCCCGGTGGAACGCCACGCTGTACGCCCTGGACCTGCTGCTGCCGGTGATCAATCTCGGCCAGGACGGCTACTGGCGGCTGGAGGGCCTCTGGCAGTGGGTGGCGACGGTCCTGATCCTCCTCGGATGGGTGCTGGCGACGACGGTGGCGGCGGGGGCGTCGAGGCTGCTGCGACGGGGATAGACGGCAGGGCCGGTGTGGGAGACGAGGCGGGGGCGGAAGGGGCGACGGGAGGGGCGCGGGTCATCGCGGGGACGTGTGGGGGTCGTGACCGTTCCTGGGGGCGCGCGGCACGGATCCCGACCAGGCTCACCTCTTTCTTTACTCTGTCTTGACCTTGCTCAGGACAACTTTCCCGCCGCTACCAAAGCTTCACAGCTCCCCACTGGCGCCGTCCTCACCTGCGGTTTTCAATGGCGGCACCATGTCATTGCTCCGCGCCCTGATCGGCACCGCCCGACTCGTCCGGCACGCGCCGCGGCTCGCCGCCGTCCTGCCGCCGGACGACGACGTGCTGCTCGACGCGCCGGACGGTCGGCTCGCGCCGGCCCTGGTCGCCGCCGCCCTGGCGGACCCCGCGCCGGCGGCCCGGCTCCTGGCCGCCACCCGGGAGGCCGCCGAGTGGGAGAACCGCGACCGCTACGTCGCCCGGCTGGCCACTTTCGCCTACGGCCGCGACGAGTGGCTGGGCCGGTGGCTGGCCGCCGCGCCCCACGACCCCGACGCGCTGCTCGTCAAGGCGCAGCTCGAGGTGCGCCGGGCCTGGGAGTCGCCCGCCCGCGCCGAGCGACTGCGCGAGCTGGGCCCGCTGATCGACGCGGCCGCCGTGGCCGCGCCGCGCGACCCCGTGCCGTGGCGCCTCGCCCTGGACCACGCCCGGGGCACGCACGCCCCGCACACGGACTTCGAGCCGCTGTGGGAACAGGCCGTCCGCCGCTCGCCGCACCACTACGGCTGCCATGTCGCCGCGCTCAAGTACCTCTCGGCCCAGCGGCACGGCTCGCACCGCGAGTGCTTCGACTTCGCCGAGCAGGCCGCGGAGGACGCCCTGCCCGGCTCCCTGATCCAGGCGCTGCCGGTTCGCGCCGCCTTCGCGGAGCTGCTCCTCGGCACCGGGCACCCGCACGAGGACCGGATCGACGCGGCCGCCGACCGGGCCGCCGCCCTCTCCGCGGTGTACCCGGCCGGCGACCCCTGGCCCGCCGAGGTCCGCAACCTGCTTGTGTACGTGCTGGTCAGGCGCGGGCGGTGGGACGAGGCGCTGGAGGAGTTCCGGCGTCTGGGCCCCTGTGCGACGTCGTTTCCGTGGACGCTGGTGGGCGAGGATCCGCTCGCCCGTTTCCTGGCGGCACGGGACGCGGTACGGGTCGAAGTGGCCCGCGCGACGCCGCTGCGGGAAGCCGGACGGGGACGGGCCGGTCGAGGCGGGCCGCGCGGCCATTACGCTTGACCGCTGTGACCACCGCTCGCCTGCCTCTCTTCCCGCTCAACGCGGTGCTGTTCCCGGGCCTCGTGCTGCCCCTGAACGTCTTCGAGGAGCGTTATCGCGCCATGATGCGCGAGCTGCTCAAGACCGACGAGTCGGAGCCGCGCCGCTTCGCCGTCGTGGCGATCCGCGACGGCCGGGAGGTCGCGCGCACCGCTCCGGGCATGCCCGACCCGACGGCGCAGCCGGAGAAGGGGCCCGCCGCGGGCTTCGGCTCCGACCCGATCCAGGCGTTCCACCGGGTCGGCTGCGTGGCCGACGCGGCGACGATCCGGGAGCGGGCCGACGGCAGCTTCGAGGTGATGGCGACCGGCACGACCCGGGTGAAGCTGCTGTCGGTCGACGCGAGCGGGCCCTTCCTGGTGGCGGAGGTCGAGGACATCCCCGAGGAGCAGGGCGACGAGGCGGGCACGCTCGCCGAGGGCGTCCTGCGGGCGTTCCGGAGCTACCAGAAGCGGCTGGCCGGCGCCCGGGAGCGTTCCCTGACCACCAGTGAGCTGCCGGACGATCCGTCGGTGGTGTCGTATCTGGTCGCGGCCGCCGCGGTGCTCGACACCCCGGCGAAGCAGCGGCTGCTGCAGGCGCCGGACACGGCGACCCGGCTGCGTGAGGAGCTGACGCTGCTGCGGGCGGAGACGGCGGTGCTGCGGCACCTGCCGTCGCTGCCGGCGGTGGATCTGACGCGGGCGCCGACGAGCCCGAACTGACGGAGGAGCCCGGTGGCGAAGAAGCAGAGGAAGCAGGGAGGCGGCACGCCCGCGACGGTGGCGCTGGCGGCCGCCGGGACCGCGTTCACCCTGCACGCCTACGACCACGACCCCGCCTCGGCCTCATACGGCGAGGAGGCGGCGGAGGCGCTGGGCGTCTCGCCCGACCGCGTCTTCAAGACCCTGGTCGCGGACGTGGACGGCGAGCTGACGGTCGCGGTCGTCCCGGTCGCCGGCCAACTGGACCTCAAGGCCCTCGCCTCGGCGGTCGGCGGCAAGCGCGCGGCGATGGCCGACCCGGCGGCCGCCGAGCGGACCACCGGCTACGTCCGGGGCGGCATCTCTCCGCTGGGGCAGCGCAAGCGCCTGCGGACGGTCCTCGACGCCTCCGCCTCCGGCCACCCGACGATCTGCATCTCTGCGGGGCGCCGCGGCCTGGAGGTCGAGCTCTCCCCCACCGATCTGGCCGCCCTGACATCGGCGGTGCTGGCCCCGATCGGCCGCGCGTAGGAACGACCGCGCCGGGCCCGGGCCCGGCGCTCGCTGCCCCCGCCCGAGGTCAGTTCTCCGCGGCCGGCGGAGTGGTGGGCTGGACGGGCGGCACCGGCCACTCCTGCTCCGGGTCGCGCGGACCGAAGAGGGCCGTCAGACCCAGGTGGACCAGGAGCGCGGCCAGCGGCCACGCGAGGATCGCCCCCTGCCACATCTCCAGCTTCAGCGGCGCGTCGAACACCACGTTCGGCCCCACCGCCTTGGCATGGGCCACCACGTCGTGCGAGGGCCCGAGGTACGTCCCCACCCCCCAGCCGAGCAGCGACCCCAGCACGCCCCCGACGGTCATGCCGAGGATCAGCGCCACCCCGCCGTGCCGGTGGAAGAGGAAGACCAGCAGCGCCGCGACCGCCCCGAAGGCCAGCGCCAGGAGCACGAACGTGCCGTCCGCGCCGATCGCCGCCTCCCCCTCGCTGTCGCGCAGGAAGACCGCCTTGCCGTCCGAGACCAACGGCACCCTCGGCGCCAGCCACAGCCACAGCGGCCCCAGGGCCGCTCCGAGGACCGTGGACACGGCGGCCACCACGGCCGCCTGTCGCAGTTCCGTTCCCGAGCTCGGGACGTCGTCCGCCACCGGCGACGCGGGGTAGGGCGAGGGCCAGGCGTGGGCGTCGTGCGGAGGCTGGTGAGGCGGTGTCAGAGGTGCGGTCACCCCGCCATCGTGCCAGGTGCCCGCGCGCCCCGCCTCAGCGGACCGCCGCCCGCCGGTACGCCCATGTCGCCACCGCCAGCGACGCCACGCCCACCGCCCCGCACACCGCGAGGTCCAGCCCGACGGCCGCCCAGTCCGGGTGCGGGCCGAAGGTCCGGGCCAGCGCCTCCACCCCGTACGTCGAGGGCAGCAGGTCCCGGGCCCAGCCGATCGGCTCCGGCAGCCGGTCGGCCGGGAGCACGCCGAGCAGTAGCGCCGCCGACATGCCCAGCTGTCCGAGGAGCGTCGCCAGTTCCTGGCGTGGCGCGAGCAGTCCGAGCGCCGCCCCGAGCCCGGCGAGCGCCGCCCCGGCCAGCGGCACGACGGCCGCCAGGATCCACAGGTGCGCGAGCGGCAGCCCGAACAGCACGGAGCCGATGACGGCGGTCACCACCGTCCCGGGCACGGTGAAGGAGGCGTACGCGCCCGCCGCGCCGAGGACCACGGCGGCCGGCGGCACCGGCAACGTGGCGTAGTGGTCGAGCCCGCCGCCGGCCCGCAGCTGGCCGAAGTACTGGGCGAGCAGGTTCAGCGCGACGAAGGCGACGACGAGGACGGACGAACCGGCCACCACCGCCCGCGCCTCCTCCCCGCCGTCGACGACCCCCCGCATCAGGACCATGATCCCGACGGACTGGAAGGTCGCCACGAAGAGCAGCGGGATACGGGAGACCCGGGCGCGCGAGAGCTGCGCGCGGTACACGGCCGCGAGGGCCGGCAGCAGCCGGGCGCGCGGCGCGAGCGGCGCGGCGCCTTCGCCCTCGCCGCCGTCACGGCTCCGGGCCGCCGGCGCACCGGTCGACAGGACCTCGGCGGGCACGATGCTCACTGCGTACTGCTCCTGACCGTCCGGTTCCACGACATCTCGTACGACTCCGCGCACCACCTCGGGTACGACCGCGCGGCCGGCCGCGCGTACGGGTTCACGCCTTCACCAGCCCCTTGGTCTCGCCGCCCAGCGCCAGATAGACGTCCTCCAGGCTCGGCGTCGCCAGCGTGAAGTCGTCCAGCGCCGCGAAGGCCGCCCCGCCGGTGACGGCGGCGACCGCCGCCCGGGCCTCGTCCGGTGCGAGCCGCAGGGTCCAGCGCCTGCCGGACTCCTGCGCGGAGGTCCGCAGCGCGGCCACCTCGGGGACGTCCAGCGGGGCGCGCTCGCGCCAGACCAGATCGACCCGCACCTCGCCCGCGACGCGCTCCTTGAGCCCGGCCGGGGTGTCGCAGGCGATGACCCGGCCGCGTTCGAGGACGGCGACCCGGTCCAGGACGGTCTCGGCCTCGATGACGTTGTGGGTGACGAGCAGCACCGTCGTGCCGTGTTCGGCGCGGCGCCGGTCGACGGCGGCCCAGACGGCCCGGCGGGCGACCGGGTCCATGCCGGTGGTCGGCTCGTCGAGGACGAGGACCGGCCGCTGCCCGATCAGGGCGGCGGCGACGCAGGCGAGCCGCCGCTGCCCGCCGGAGAGCTTCTTCAGGGGCCGCCCGGCCAGCTCGCCGAGGCCGAGCTCCTCCAGGACGGCGTCGCGGGCGGCGCGCGCGTCCCGGGCGGTCAGTCCGCGCAGCCGGCCGGTGGTCTCGGCGGCGAGGGCGACCGTCAGCTCGTCGAGCGCGGTGGACTCCTGGCCGAGATAGGCGAGCAGCCGCGCGGCGCGTTCCGGGTGGCGGACGAGGTCGTGGCCGAGCAGCTCGACCGAACCGGAGTCGGGGCGCATCAGACCGGTCAGCTGGCGGACGAGGGTGGACTTGCCGGCGCCGTTGGGTCCGAGCAGGCCGAAGATCTCGCCGCCGCCCACATCCAGGCTGATGCCGTCGGTGGCGCGCACCTCGGGCGTCGCGGGGGTCCCCCGCCTGCCGCGCGCGGCGGGGTACGTCTTGACCAGATCCCGCACCACGCACACCGTACTCACGAGGGATGAGCCTACGGGGTCCGCGGCCCTACTCCCCCGCGGGGGCGTGTTCCGCGGCGGCCCGGACGTCGATCTCGCGCCAGAACCCGGCCCGGATGGCATAGCGGTCGTGCTCGTCGATCTGGTCGTCCTTGTGGGCGAGGAGGCCGAACCGTGCCGCGTACCGGAGGAGTTCGCCGTCGATGCGGTGCGGGATGCGCGGATACATCGTGGAGAGCCGCTGGACGTGGCTCTGCTCGGGGAGCCGTTCCATCCAGCGGCGGGCGAAGACCTGCCCCACCTCGAACGGGTCGCCGCCGACGGTGGTGATGTCCTCCTCGCGGTCGGCCCAGCGCTGCTCGGCGCTGGTGAGCTGGGCGAGGGTGGGCAGCGAGGCGGTCTCGGCCGGTTCGCCGAGGGGGCCGCCGGGGCGCTCGATCCACCCCTTGTCGGAGGACCAGCGCAGGGTGGCGTTGGCCGGGTGGACGTGGGCGTGGTGCGCGTGGGGGTGGGCGGGGGTCCCAGGTCCTCGCAGTCCGGCGAGGTCCTTGGGCGTGGGGACGCCGGCCTTGCCGGTGGCGGGGGCGGGGACGCCGGGCGCCGATCCGTTCGAGGAGGGGGCGGCGGGCGCGGGGGCGGGCGTTCCGTTCTGTCCGCGGGAGGCCTCGGCGGCCTCGGCGGCCCGTTCGGCGGAGGCGGCGAGCGCCGACTCGGGCAGCGGGGCGGAGAGGATGGCGGCGATCTCGGGGCGCGGGACCGGTGGGGGCGCGCAGATACCGGTGAGGTCCTTGGCGCGGACGGCGCGGGTGATCCAGGCGCGGTCGAGGACCCGGCGTTCGTCGGCTTCGGCGACGAGGTCCTCGGACTGGTTGTAGTCGCCGTCGGCGGCCTGGACGGCCCAGAGGTGCACGGCGACGCCGTGCTCCTTGGCGGACATGAGGCCGGGCAGGAGGTCGCCGTCGCCGGTGACCAGGACCACGTCGGAGCAGGCGCGGTTTCTGGCCAGTTCGGTGAGCTCGGCGTGCATGGCCGCGTCGACGCCCTTCTGGGCCCAGCGGCCGTCGCTGCGGGTCAGGGCGCCCAGCCGGACGGTCACCCGGGGCATCACGCGCAGCCGGCGGTGCTCGGGCTGGGGGACGCGGTCGGGTGCGCCGTCGAACCAGTAGATGCGGAGCAGGGGCTGTTCGGTGTCGGCCTCGGCCCGGTCCCGCAGGCCCTGGATCAGGGCGGCGTGGTCGACGGTGATCCGGGAGCGGGCCGGTTCCCCGGCGAGAAGGCTCGCGGCGGCGCCCAGCAGATAGCCGGCGTCCACCAGAACGACGCAGCGGTCCACGTGTTCCACCCTCTTTCGGGAACCTCGGGATCGGAAGTTGCTTCGGATTTCCTTCGAGTCTGCCCGACGGCCGGGAGGTTGACGGCCGGAACTGGATCATCGGCGTGGCGGATCCGGCCCGCCGGGTGCCCTCACCGTCCGTAATGATCCAAAGTGCGGCGGTTCGTGCCGTATGTGAGTCTGGCAGCGGTCCTGGCCCCGAGATTCCCCCGAGGAGGCATCACCATGGCCAAGAACAAGAACCAGAACCGTTCGCAGAAGCAGTCGCCGGCCGAGCGCGGCACCCAGCAGGCGCAGCAGTCGGCGATGGAGTCGCAGGCCGAGCAGCGCGCCGCCCAGGTCACGCCGGGCGACATGGCCCGCAAGGGCCGGCAGAAGCGCTTCGGCCACAACTGATCTTCCGCGCCGGTACGCGGCAAGGGGCGCGCCCGTGACGACGGGCGCGCCCCTTCCGCGTGGCCGCGGGCCTTATCCGGCCAGGCAGGACGGGCCGAGCAGCACCTTCAGGTCGCCGAAGAGCGCGGGGTCGGGCTGGACCCGGTGCCGGTCGAGCCGGAGCACGGTGGTCTTCCGCGGGCCCTGGAGCTTGATCCGCACCTCGGTGTTGCCCTTGTGGTGGCCGAGGATCTCGCCGAGCCTGCTGATCATGGGCGGGGTGACCTTCACCGTGGGGATGGTGAGGATGACGGGGGCGTTGGTCCCGGCGTTCGACAGGTCGGGGACCATCAGCTCCATGGCGACGAGCCGCGGGATGTCCTCGCGCTTGTCGAGGCGGCCCTTGACGAAGACGACGGTGTCCTCGACGAGCTGGGTGGAGACCAGCTGGTAGGTGGCCGGGAAGAACATGCACTCGATGGAGCCGGCCAGGTCCTCGACGGTGGCGATGGCCCAGGCGTTGCCCTGCTTGGTCATCTTGCGCTGGAGGCCGGAGATGATGCCGCCGATGGTGACGACCGCGCCGTCGCCGTGCTCGCCGCCGGTCAGCTGGGAGATCCCGGCGTCCGTCTTGTCGGAGAGGACGTGCTCCAGGCCGAAGAGCGGGTGGTCGGAGACGTAGAGGCCGAGCATCTCGCGCTCCTGGGCGAGGAGGTAGGACTTCTCCCACTCGACGTCGGAGAACTCGACGTCGAGGCCGAAGCCGGGCTCGTCACCGGCGTCGTCGCCCATGCCGCCGAAGAGGTCGAACTGTCCCTCGGCCTCCTTGCGCTTGACCGCGACCACGTTGTCGATCATCGGCTCGTGGTGGGCGACCAGGCCCTTGCGGGTGTGGCCCATCTCGTCGAAGGCGCCGGCCTTGATCAGCGACTCGATGGTCCGCTTGTTGCAGACGACCGCCTCGACCTTGTCGAGGAAGTCGGGGAACGTGGAGTACTTCCCCTTGGCCTTGCGCGACTTGATGATCGACTCGACGACGTTGGTGCCGACGTTGCGGACGGCGGAGAGACCGAAGAGGATCACGTCGTCGCCCTGGGCGGCGAAGTTCGACTCGGACTCGTTGACGTTCGGCGGCAGCACCTTGATGCCCATGCGGCGGCACTCGTTCAGATAGACCGCGGACTTGTCCTTGTCGTCCTTGACCGAGGTCAGCAGACCGGCCATGTACTCGGCCGGGTAGTTGGCCTTGAGGTACGCCGTCCAGTAGGAGACCAGGCCGTACGCGGCGGAGTGCGCCTTGTTGAAGGCGTAGCCGGCGAAGGGGACCAGGACGTCCCACAGGGCCTGGATGGCCTCGTCGCTGTAGCCCTTCTCCCGGGCGCCCTTCTGGAAGAGGACGAAGTTCTTCGCCAGCTCCTCGGGCTTCTTCTTGCCCATCACGCGGCGGAGGATGTCGGCCTCGCCGAGGGAGTACCCGGCGATGATCTGGGCGGCCTTCTGCACCTGCTCCTGGTAGACGATCAGGCCGTAGGTGACCGCGAGCACCTCTTCGAGCGGCTTCTCCAGCTCGGGGTGGATCGGGGTGATCTCCTGCTGCTTGTTCTTGCGCAGGGCGTAGTTCGTGTGCGAGTTCATGCCCATCGGGCCCGGCCGGTACAGGGCGGACACGGCGGAGATGTCTTCGAAGTTGTCGGGCTTCATCAGCCGCAGCAGCGAGCGCATGGGGCCGCCGTCGAACTGGAAGACGCCGAGGGTGTCACCGCGCTGGAGCAGTTCGAAGGTCTTCGGGTCGTCCAGCGGCAGGGCGAGGAGGTCGAGGTCGAGCCCCTTGTTGGCCTTCACCATCTTGACGGCGTCGTCCATGATGGTCAGGTTCCGCAGGCCCAGGAAGTCCATCTTCAGCAGGCCGAGCGACTCGCACTGGGGGTAGTCCCACTGCGTGATGGTGACGCCGTCGGTGTGCCGCACCCAGATCGGGGCGTGGTCGACGATCGGCTCGCTGGACATGATCACGCCGGCCGCGTGCACACCCATCTGCCGGACGAGGCCCTCCACGCCCTTGGCGGTGTCGATGACCTTCTTCACGTCGGGCTCGTTCTCGTACATCGCCCGGATCTCGCCCGCCTCGCTGTAGCGCGGGTGCGAGGGGTCGGTGATGCCGTTGAGGTCGATGCCCTTGCCGAGGACGTCGGCGGGCATCGCCTTGGTGAGCCGGTCGCCCATGGCGTACGGATAGCCGAGGACACGGGCCGAGTCCTTGATGGCGTTCTTCGCCTTGATCTTGCCGTACGTGCCGATCATGGCGACCTTGTCGGAGCCGTACTTCTCCGTCACGTACCGGATCACCTCGACGCGCCGACGCTCGTCGAAGTCGATGTCGACATCGGGCATCGAGACGCGCTCGGGGTTGAGGAAGCGCTCGAAGATCAGTCCGTGCGGAATCGGGTCGAGGTCGGTGATGCCCATGGCGTACGCGACGATCGAGCCGGCCGCGGAGCCACGGCCGGGGCCGACGGCGATGCCCTGCTTCTTCGCCCACATGATGAAGTCGGCGACGACGAGGAAGTAGCCGGGGAAGCCCATCGAGATGATGGTGTCCATCTCGTACTCGACCTGCTTCATGCGGTCGTCCGGGATGCCGTCCGGGAAGCGGCGGTGCATGCCGCGCATGGTCTCCTCGCGGAACCAGGAGACCTCGGTGTAGCCCTCGGGGATGTCGAACTTCGGCATGAGGTTCTTCTCGACGAACATGCCGTCGGTGGAGACCTGCTCGGCGACGAGGAGGGTGTTGCGGCAGCCCTCCTGCCAGGCGTCCGAGGAGTCGACGGCGTACATCTCGTCCGTGGACTTGAGGTAATAGCCGGTGCCGTCGAACTTGAAGCGGTCCGGGTCGGAGAGGTTCTTGCCGGTCTGGATGCACAGCAGCGCGTCGTGGGCGGTGGCCTCGTGCGCGTAGGTGTAGTGCGAGTCGTTGGTGACCAGCGGCGGGATGCCGAGCTTCTTGCCGATCTCCAGGAGCCCGTCGCGGACCCGGCGCTCGATCTCGATGCCGTGATCCATCAGCTCCAGGAAGTACCGCTCCTTGCCGAAGATGTCCTGGTACTCGGAGGCCGATTTCAGGGCCTCGTCGAACTGGCCGAGGCGCAGCCGGGTCTGCAGCTCGCCGGAGGGGCAGCCGGTGGAGGCGATGAGGCCCTCGGACCACTGGGAGATGGTCTCCTTGTCCATCCGGGGCCACTTCTGGAGCCAGCCCTCCGCATAGGCGTCGGAGGAGAGCTTGAAGAGGTTGTGCAGTCCGGTGGCGTTCGCCGCCCAGATCGTCTTGTGGGTGTAGCCGCCGGAGCCGGAGACGTCGTCCCGCTTCTGGTGCGGCTGGCCCCACAGGACCTTCCGCTTGTTCCGCCGGGACTCGGGGGCGACGTACGCCTCGATGCCGATGATCGGCGTCACGCCGGCCTTCTTCGCGGTGTGGAAGAAGTCGTAGGCCCCGTGGAGGTTGCCGTGGTCCGACATGGCGATATGGGTCATGCCCATCTCGTTGCACGCGTCGAACATGTCCTTGAGCCGCGCGGCACCGTCCAGCAGGGAGTACTGGGTGTGGACGTGGAGGTGCGTGAAGGGCGGCTTGGTCACGGTGGGGAGCCTCCGGGCTGCGGTCTTTCAGGGGGCGCGACCCCCGGACCCCCGCTTTGGGGGAACAGCGTGGAAGTCTACTTCTCCGGACTGACATCGGCGGGATACCGCGGGGGCCGAGCCGCTCGCCGAGGGGTGGCGGGCGGGCGGGCACTCGGGGGTACCGTCGCGCGTTGAGAGACAGGGAACACCTGTCCCGTTTGTCCGAACAGTCTTGCACCAGGAGGCACCCTCGATGTCGGTCCCCCAGCTCACCGAAGCCCAGCGCGGTGAGCAGATCCTCGCCGTCTTCGACACCGCCTTCGGTGAGCTCCTCGCCGCCGACCCGGCCGCCTTCCGGGTCAAGTTCCGGAAGATGGCCGGCTCCGCCTTCGCGTTCTACCGCGGCACCGCGAGCCTGTTCTACGCCGACCTGGAGGAGGAGCGGCACGGCGGTCCGTACGTGGACGAGCGGACCGGCCGGGTGTGGATCCACGGCGATCTGCACGCGGAGAACTTCGGCACGTACATGGACGCCACGGGCCGGCTGATCTTCAACGTCAACGACTTCGACGAGGCGTACGTCGGCCCCTTCACCTGGGACCTCAAGCGGCTCTCCGCCTCGCTTGCGCTGATCGGCTACGCCAAGGCGCTCAGCGACGAGCAGATCACCGAGCTGGTGCGGATCTACGCCGCCGCCTACCGGGAGCGGATCCGCGCCCTGGCGACCGGCGCCATGGACGACGAGGTGCCGCCGTTCACCCTCGACACGGCCGAGGGGGCGCTCCTGGACGTCCTGCGGGACGCCCGCGGCATGACCAGGTTCGGGCTGCTGGACTCGATGACCGAGATCCGCGACTTCGAGCGCCGCTTCTCCTCGGGGGCGGGCGCCGTCGAGCTGGACGCCGCCTCCCGCTACAAGGTCCTGGCCGCCTTCGACGGCTATCTGGAGACCCTGCCGGAGTCGAGCCTGGCGCGGCCCGACTCGTACCGGGTCAAGGACGTGGTGGGGCGGCGCGGGATCGGGATCGGCTCGGCCGGTCTCCCCTCGTACAACATCCTGCTGGAGGGCAACAGCGACGCGCTCGAGAACGACGTCGTGATCTATATGAAGCAGGCGCAGACACCGGCGGTTTCGCGCCATGTCACGGACGCGGCGGTCCGGGAGTACTTCCAGCACGAGGGGCACCGCACGGTGATCTCGCAGCGGGCGCTGCAGGCGCACGCCGACCCGTGGCTGGGCTGGACGGAGCTGGACGGTTCGGGGCAGCTGGTCGCGGAGGTCTCGCCGTACGCGGTGGACCTGGACTGGTCGGACATCGACGACCTGGAGGAGATCGCGGCGACCGTCGCCGACCTCGGCCGGGCGACGGCGACGATGCACGCGGCGGCGGACGACTCCAGCGGCCACTCGCTGGTGCCGTTCTCCACGGAGCGGGCCATCGACGCGGCGATCGCGGCCGACGAGGACGGCTTCGCGGAGCTGCTGGTGGACTTCGCCCACGGGTACGGCGCACGCGCGCGTGCCGACCACCAGATCTTCGTCGACCTCTTCCGCAACGGCCGGATCCCGGGCCTCTGAGCCCTTTCACAGGGAGCCCTTAGGAGGCTCTTACGGAAGGGCATGGCACACTCTCCAGGCTATGGACATATCAGGGACGCGGCTCAGGGGGCTGCGGGCGGCGCTCTTCACGGCACTGGTCGTGACGCTGTCCGCCGGCTCGCACGTGCTGCTGTCCCGGGTCCCGCTGCCGCTGCTGACCGTCGGTCTGCTCGCGGCCGGCGTCTTCGCCGTGGCGTACGCGCTGGCGGGCCGCGAGCGCGGCTTCGGGCCGATCGCCGGGCTGCTGGTCCCGCTGGAGCTGGCGGCCGACACGGTCTTCACCGCGGGCCAGACGCTCTGTTACGGCCCCGCCGGCGGGCCGGTCGCCGGTTCGCTGCGGGCGGTGGGCGTGGACGTGCTCTGCGGCGGCGCCGTGGGCACCCCGCTGCCGGGGGTGGCTGCCCCCGAGAGCGGGAGCCTGGCCGCCGTGCTGCACTCGCCGCACCCCGCGCTGCCGTGGCTGCTGCTCGTCGCGCACGTGTCGGTGGGTCTGTTCGCGGCCGCCTGGCTGCGGCACGGCGAGCGGGCGCTGGCCGGGATCGTCCGGGCGGTGGCGGCCTTCGCGTTCCGGCCGCTGCTCCTGGTGGCGGCGCTGGGCGGCGCGGCCCGCCCGGCTCCGGGACCCGGCGGGGGCCGTGCGCCGGCGCCGCGCCGCTCGCGCACCCGGCTGCTCGTGCACTCCGTGGGACGGCGTGGACCGCCGTGGTCGGGCTTCGCACTCGCCTGAGCACGTCCGTCCCGTTCCTCTTTCACCTCCCACGGAGATCACGATCATGAGTTCACGCAACAGCCAGGCCAACAAGGCAGCCGCCCGCGAGCGGCTCCGCGTCGAGCGCGAGCGCCAGGCGAAGAAGGAGAAGACCCGCCGCCAGGTGGTCGTGGCTCTGACGGCGGTCGGCGTGCTGGCCGTCGCCGGCGGCGCCGGCTACATCGTCGTGCAGTCCAACAAGCCCGGCGAGTGGGAGGCGGCGGCGAAGGCCACGAACATCACCGCGCCCAAGAACACCGAGGGCACGAACGGCACGACCGTCGTCATCGGCAAGCCGGAGGCGACCAAGACGCTGGAGCTCTACGAGGACTCGCGCTGCCCGGTCTGCGCGACGTTCGAGCAGCAGGTCGGCCCGACGGTCGACAAGGACGTCACGGACGGCAAGTACAAGATCAAGTACATAGGCGCGACGTTCATCGACAACGCCGCTTCTGGCGAGGGCTCGAAGAACGCCCTGTCGGCCCTGGGGGCGGCGCTCGACGTGAGCCCCGAGGCGTTCATGAAGTTCAAGGCGGCGCTCTACTCCACGAAGTTCCACCCGGAGGAGACCCAGGACAAGTTCGCCAAGGACTCCTACCTCCTGGAGATCGCCGACTCGGTGCCGGCCCTGAAGGGCAACGCCCAGTTCAAGAAGAACGTGGAGGACGGCACCTTCGACGCCTGGGCGATGAAGATGTCGGCGGCGTTCGACGCGAGCGGGGTCACGGGCACCCCGACGCTGAAGATGGACGGCAAGACGCTGACCGTCGAGGGCGGCAAGAACCCGCCGCTGACGGTCGACGAGTTCAACGCGGCGCTGACCCCCGCGCTGAAGGGCTAGCCACGCGGAGGAGAAGCCCGTCCCCCGTTACGGCGGCTTCCGGGGCGGTCTTCTCCTCGCGTGCACGACAACCAGCCGACAGGCAGGCGAACTTTCCGGTTTTCGCCTGCCTGTTCGTCGTACCGGTCAGTAATCTGACTGCCCGTGACCAGTCGTTTCATATCCTCCGCCCCCACCCGCCGTACGGTCGTGAAAGCCGCCGCCGTCACGGCCGTCGCCGCACCGGCGCTGGTGGGCACCGCCTCCCCCGCGCTCGCGGCCTCCGAGGCCCCTGTCTTCCTCCACGGCGTCGCCTCCGGCGACCCCCTGCCCGACGGCGTCCTGCTCTGGACCCGTGTGACCCCCTCCCCCGACGCCGTCCCCGGCTCCTTCAAGGGCCCCGATGTCACGGTCGGCTGGGAGGTCGCCGAGGACCGGGCCTTCGGGCGGACCGTGGCCCGGGGCACCACCACCGCCCGGGCCGCCTCCGACCACACGGTCAAGGCGGACGTCCGGGGTCTGCGCCCGGCGACCACCTACTGGTTCCGGTTCACGGCCGGCGAGACCGTCTCCACGGTCGGCCGGACGCGCACCACCGCCCCCGCCGACGCCTCCACGGACGGGGTCCGCTTCGGCGTGGTCTCCTGCGCCAACTGGGAGTCCGGCTACTTTTCCGCGTACCGCCACCTCGCGGCCCGCGCGGACCTGGACGCGGTCCTGCACCTCGGCGACTACATCTACGAGTACGCGGCCGGCGCCTACCCGGACGCCGCCTCCTCCGTACGGCACCACGAGCCGAAGCACGAGATCGTCTCGCTGGCGGACTACCGCACCCGGCACGCGACGTACAAGACGGACCCCGACCTCCAGGCCCTGCACGCCGCCCACCCGGTGATCGCGATCTGGGACGACCACGAGGTCGCCAACGACGCCTGGGCCGGCGGCGCGGAGAACCACACGCCGGGCGCCGAGGGCGAGTGGGCGGCCCGGGTGGCCGCCGCGAAGCAGGCGTACTTCGAGTGGATGCCGGTCCGGGCCTCCACGGAGGGCACGGTCTACCGGCGCCTGCGCTTCGGCAAGCTGGCCGACCTGCACCTGCTCGACCTGCGCTCGTTCCGCTCCCAGCAGGCCTCGATCGGCAGCGGCTCGGTCGACGACCCGGAGCGCACGCTCACCGGCCGCGCCCAACTGGACTGGCTGAAGGCCGGGCTGGCGGGTTCGGACGCCACCTGGAAGCTGGTCGGCACCTCGGTGATGATCTCGCCCGTCGCCTTCGGTTCCGTTCCGGCCCATCTCCTCGGCCCGCTGGCCGAGCTGCTCGGCCTGCCGAAGGAAGGGCTCGCGGTCAACGTCGACCAGTGGGACGGCTACACGGACGACCGCAAGGAGCTGCTGGCCCATCTGACCGGGCGGTCGATCCGGAACACGGTCTTCCTGACCGGTGACATCCACATGGCGTGGGCCAACGACGTGCCGGTGAAGGCGGCGACGTACCCGCTCTCCACGTCGGCCGCGACGGAGTTCGTGGTCACCTCGGTCACCTCGGACAACATCGACGACCTGCTCCATGTGGCGCCCGGCACGGTCTCCGTGGTGGCGGCGGGGGCGATCAAGGCCGCCAACCGCCATGTCAAGTGGGTGGACATGGACCACCACGGCTACGGCGTGCTCGACGTGACCGCCGAGCGCTCGCAGATGGACTACTACACGGTCTCCGACAAGGCGCGGCCGGACGCGACGGCCTCCTGGGCACGGTCGTACCGGACGCGGAACGGAACGCAGCGTGTCGAGCGGGTGTACCAGCCGGTCTGATGAGATGACTTCATGGCTGATTTTCAGCCATGATCCCTCCTGTTAACAGAAGCTCACATCGCTACGGCGGGTGGTGCGTTCGGGTGATCGAATCCGGACACACCACCCGCCTCTGTCGTCTCTTTCGTTACGTCGCCGTCTCAAACTGCGGAAACGACGAAAGTCTTTCTTCCCGATGCCCCGATTTGCCGCACGGATGATTGGGCTTGATCAATGCTCAACAACGTCTGACAGGGACCCGTAATCTCCCCGCGGTGGCGAGGAATTGCCTCTCCACAACCCCCACGAGGAGACACCTGTGCGTGCTCTTGTGCGTATATCGCCGCGTATGTCCCGTCGCATGCTCGGCACCGCCGTGATGGCCGGAACCCTGGCCCTCGCTCCCCTCTCCGCCCCCTCGGCGGCCCCCACCCCCACCACCTCCGCCGCCTCCCTCTCCGCCGAGGACTGCGCGGACGGTACGGACGCCCTCTCCAGCGCCCGTAAGTCCCGCGGCGCCACCGCCCACGCCGCGGAGCCCAACGAGGTCTCCGCCGCCCAGGCCAAGGCCATGGACGCCGACCTGAAGAAGAGACTGGAGTCGGCCCGTTCGCAGGGCATGCGGGCGACCGCCGCCGTCGTGGACATCCCCGTCTACTTCCACGTCATCCACAGCGGCACCACGGGCAAGCTCACCGCCACCGACATCGGCAAGCAGATGTCGGTCCTGAACGCGGCCTACGGCGGCCAGGGCACCGGCAACGTGAACTCCAACTTCCGGTTCACCCTCGCCTCGACCGACTACACGGACAACGCGTCCTGGTACAACCTCGCCTCGGGCTCCACCGCCGAGCGGCAGATGAAGCAGACCCTCCGCAAGGGCGGCGCGGGCGCGCTGAACTTCTACACCGCCAAGCTCAGCGGCGGCCTGCTCGGCTGGGCGACCTTCCCGTCCTCGTACGCCTCCAGCCCGTCCATGGACGGCGTCGTCGTCCTCGATTCCTCGCTGCCGGGCGGCTCCGCCGCCAACTACAACCAGGGCGACACCGCCACCCACGAGGTCGGCCACTGGCTGGGGCTCTACCACACGTTCCAGGGCGGCTGCAACGGCGCCGGCGACTCGGTGAGCGACACCCCGGCCGAGAAGAGCCCGGCCTACGAGTGCCCGACCGGCCGCGACAGCTGCGCGTCCAAGACGGGCGCGGACCCGATCCACAACTTCATGGACTACACGTACGACGCCTGCATGTACCAGTTCACCGCGGGCCAGGTCACGCGGATGACCAACGCCTGGACGGCGTACCGCGCCGGCTGACCTCTGTGAGGGTCGGCGCGCGCCGAGGTGAGCGTGCCGAGGAGACGCGCCGACGAGGGCGCGGCGGGAGAGCCCCCCGCCGCGCCCTTCAGCCGTCCGCGAGGCCGTCGAGGAAGGCCAGGGCGACCGACCAGGTCCGCTCGGCGGCCGCCTCGTCGAAGTCCGGCAGCTCCGGATCGGTATAGAGGTGCCCGGCGCCCGGGTAGCGGTAGACCTCCACGTCCGCCCCGATCCGGCGCATCGTCAGGTACCACGACGTCAGCCAGTCGTGCGGCTCGAACGGGTCGGGGTCGGCCAGGTGGAGCTGGACGGGCAGGTCGTCGACGGCCGCGTTCGGCGCGATGTCCGAGGTGCCGTGGAGCATCAGCAGCCCGCGCGCCTTGTCGTCGCCCAGCGCGAGGGTCTGCGCGACCGATGCCCCGAAGGAGAAGCCGGCGTAGACCAGACCCCGGTCCGAGTACGGCGCCGCGGCGAGGACCGCGCGCTTCAGCAGCTCCTCCTTGCCGATCTTGTCCTTGAGCTCCGTCCCCTCCTGTACGGACTCGGCGGTTTGGCCCTCGAAGAGGTCGGGCACGCGAACCTGGTGCCCGGCGGCCCTGAGCCGCTCGGCCGCGGCCTCCACAGCGGGGCGCAGACCGTAGGCCGAATGGAAAAGCATGATGTCCATGCGTTCCATCCTGCCAGCCGGGCCCGTCGAGCCCGAGACACGTCGACGCCTCGGAAACCCACGGAGGAGAGGGAGAACCTGGTGCGCCTCTTGCTGGTCCTCGGAGGATCGGTCCTGCTCACACTGCTCGTCGTCTGGCTGGCCGACCTGCTGCTCCGCCGAGCCGACGTACGGCACCCGGACACTCCCCTGTGGGGGCTGCTCCGGCGCTGCCGGGTGCCGCTCCAGGCCGTGATGCTGACGGCCGTCCTGCGCGGCACCTACCGGGAGACCCGATGGGACCCCGTCCAGGAGCACGAGGCGGGGATCGGCCAGGTCCTGTCCCTGATCCTGATCGGCGCCGGCGCCTGGCTGGTCACCATGATCGCGTCGGCCGTCGTCGAGTCGACCTTCGCGCGGTACGCCTCCACCAGCCGCGACGCGGCCCGGGTCCGCCGGGTCCGCACCCAGGTCACCCTGATCATGCGGATCGTGACCGCGGTCGTGGCCGTCGTCGCCGTGGCGGCCATGCTGCTGACCTTCCCGGCCCTGCGCACGATCGGCACGTCGATGCTGGCCTCCGCCGGCATCATCGGCATCGTGGCGGGCATCGCCGCCCAGAGCACGCTCGGCAACCTCTTCGCCGGCTTCCAGATCGCCTTCGGCGACATGGTCCGGATCGGTGACACGGTGGTGGTGGACGGCGAGTGGGGCGTCGTGGAGGAGGTCACGCTGACCTTCCTCGCGGTGCGGACCTGGGACGAGCGCCGGATCACGATGCCCGTGTCGTACTTCACCAGCAAGCCCTTCGAGAACTGGTCCCGCGGCGGCGCCCAGATGACCGGCACGGTCTTCTTCCACCTGGACCACAGCGCCCCGGTGCCGGCCATGCGCGACAAGCTCAAGGAGATCCTGGCGGAGAGCCCGGCCTGGGACGGCCGCGACTGGAGCCTCGCCGTGACGGACACCACCCCCAGCACCATCCAGGTTCGGGCCGTGGTGACGGCGAAGGACGCGGACGACGTGTGGACCGTCCGGTGCACCGTACGGGAGCAGCTCCTCGCCTGGCTGACCGAGGAGCACCCGCACGCCCTGCCCCGGGTATCGGTGGCCGACGCCGTCCCTGCGCCGCGGAACGGACGGCGCCAGGACGCTCCGCCGCCGCGGCCCTCGGAGGTGCACAGCAACAACGCGGACGCGTACCAGAAGGGCGCCGACGAACCGGTCCGCACCGGGCGCGGCTGAGCGGCCGGCAAGGGACGGCTGAACGGCCGGCCGGGGCGGGGCACGGTCCTTCGGGAGACCGCCCCGCCCCATCGCCTGCCCTCGCCCCACGGCCACGGACCCGGCGCCCGCCCCGGTCAGCGCATGCTGCGGACGTCCAGGTGGCGCAGCACCCGGTCCACCACCTCGGGATCGGCGCCCGGCTCGCTGCGCGCCGACAGCACCTCGTGCCGGGCGGCCGACATCATCTCCCGCTGGAGGCGCTGCACCAGCTTGACCCGCTCGGCCCGCTCGGCGAAGGCCGCCCGCCGCTCCTCGTCCAGCATGTCCGGGCTGATCCGCGCGCCGATGTCGAACGCCCCGCGCAGCAGCCGCTCCTGCACCTCCTCGGGCAGCTCCTCCACGTCCTGGATCTCCCTCAGCCGGCGCTTGGCCGCCTTCGCCGCGCGCGTGGCCAGCTCGCGTTCGAGGGCCCGCTCGGCGTCCGCGTCGGCGCGCACGCCGAGCCGCTTGACCAGCCAGGGCAGGGTGAGGCCCTGGACGACGAGGGTGGCGATGATCACACAGAAGGCGATGAAGATGATCTCCTCCCGGCCGGGGAACGGCGCTCCGTCGTCCGTCCGCAGCGGGATGGCGAGCGCCAGCGCCACGGAGGCCACCCCGCGCATCCCGGACCACCACATGACGACCGTCTCGCGCCAGCTCACCGGGATCTCCTCGTCGTAGTCCCGGAAGGAGTGGAGCTTCTTCGCCAGCCAGGTGGCGGGCAGCAGCCACACCAGGCGGACGCCGACGACCACGGCGACCACGACGGCGCCCCAGCCGAGCATCTCGCCGATCCGGGCGTCGGCGGTGCCGAAGACGTGGTGGAGTTCGAGGCCGATCAGCCCGAAGGCGATCCCGGTGACGAGGGTGTCGACGATCTGCCAGAACGTCTGCCCGGCGAGCCTGCCCATCACGTCGTCGGCGTCGACGGCGTGCTCGGCGAGGAAGAGGGCGACGACGAGGACGGCCAGGACGCCGGAGCCGTGCAGCTCCTCGGCGAGGACGTAGGCGACGAAGGGCACCAGCAGGGTGAGGCCGGTCTGCAGGGTGGCCTCGCCGAGGACGCCGATGAGCCTGTTGGCGAGCCAGCCGAGGGCCAGGCCGACGGCGATGGCCACCACGGCGGAGAGGACCAGCTCGGCGCCGGCGCCCGGCCAGGAGAACGTTCCGCTGACGGCCGCGCCGATGGCGACGTGGTAGAGCACGATCGCGGTGACGTCGTTGAAGAGTCCCTCGCCCTCCAGGATGGAGACGAGGCGGCGGGGCAGCCCGAGCGAGCCGGCGACGGCGGTCGCGGCGACCGGGTCGGGCGGTGCGACGAGCGCGCCGAGGGCGACGGCGGCGGCGAGGGGCAGCGCGGGGACGAGCGCGTCGGCCACGGCGGCGACGGCGGCCGTGGTGACGAAGACCAGCGCGACGGCGAGCAGGAAGATGGGCCGCCGGTTGGCGGCGAACTGCCGCCAGGAGGTGCGCTGCACCGAGGCGTAGAGCAGCGGCGGGAGGACGAGCGGAAGGATGTAGTCGGGCGGGATCTCGACGTTCGGTACGAACGGTACGAAGGCGAGGACGATCCCGATCAGGGTCATGAGGACCGGGGCCGGCAGCCCGAGCCGCTCCCCGAGCGGCACGGTGAGCAGAGCCCCGAGCAACAACAGGAACAGCAGGGCCAATTGGTCCACGGGTGCGCCCTTCCGGCCTCGCGGCGCGGTCGATGATCGGGCTCCAACCCTGCCACGCCCGGGCACGGATCCGGACAAACCGACGTGCGGCGCCGCTCACACGGCCCGCGGCCGCTCACGCCCCCGGTCGCCGCACCCCCGATCGCCGCACCCCCGCCGAAACGCCCCGGGACCGGCCGCCCGGGCGCCGTCGGTCAAGCGCCCCGGGCCCGGTCGGTCAGACGTCGCCCTGGAGGACGCGGCGCATGGCCCGGTGCGGGATGCCCGCGTCCGGGAACTCGGGGCCGTACGCGGCGTAGCCGAGCCGTTCGTAGAAGCCGAGGGCGTGGGTCTGGGCGTGCAGGTCGACGGCGCTCAGGCCGCGCTCGCGCGCCGCGTCCTCGATCGCCCGGACCAGCGCCGCGCCGACGCCGAGGCCGCGCGCCGCCTTGGAGACGGCGAGCCGCCCGAGGGAGCCCACGGTCGCGTCGCCGCCGGTCTTGCCGACCGCGTCCGCTCCGTACAGCAGGCGGCCGGTGCCCAGCGGCAGGCCGTCTTCCCGGACGGCGAGGACGTGCACGGCCGTCTCGTCGTACGTGTCGTACTCGATCTCCGCCGGGACGTTCTGCTCGCCGACGAAGACCTCCCTGCGCACCGCGAAGCAGGCCTCGCGGTCCTCGGGTCCGAGGGCCTCGCGGACGGTGTATCCGACGCTCACGCGCTCTCCGCCGCGATCTTCTCCAGGGCGGCCCGGAGGTCCTCCGGGTAGGTGCTCTCGAACTCGACCCAGCGGCCGTCCGAGGGGTGCTCGAAGCCGAGCCGCACCGCGTGCAGCCACTGCCGGGTCAGGCCGAGGCGCTTGGCCATGGTGGGGTCCGCGCCGTAGGTGAGGTCGCCGACGCAGGGGTGGCGGTGGGCCGACATGTGCACCCGGATCTGGTGCGTGCGGCCGGTCTCGAGCTTGATGTCGAGCAGCGAGGCCGCCCGGAACGCCTCGATCAGGTCGTAGTGGGTCACCGACGGCTTGCCCTCGGCGGTCACGGCCCATTTGTAGTCGTGGTTGGGGTGGCGGCCGATCGGCGCGTCGATGGTGCCGCTCATCGGGTCGGGGTGGCCCTGCACGAGCGCGTGGTAGCGCTTGTCGACGACCCGCTCCTTGAACTGCGCCTTGAGCAGGGTGTACGCCCGCTCGGACTTGGCGACCACCATCAGCCCGGACGTGCCGACGTCGAGCCGGTGCACGATCCCCTGGCGCTCGGCGGCGCCGGAGGTGGAGATGCGGTACCCGGCGGCGGCGAGGCCGCCGATGACGGTGGTGCCGGTCCAGCCGGGGCTGGGATGGGCGGCCACGCCGACCGGCTTCATGATCACGACGATGTCGTCGTCGTCGTGGATGATCTCCATTCCCTCCACGGGCTCGGCCACGATCTGCACGGGCGCGGGCGCCCCGGGCATCTCGACCTCGAGCCACGCGCCACCGCTGACCCGCTCGGACTTGCCGACGACGGAGCCGTCGACCTGGACCTTCCCGGAGGCGGCCAGCTCGGCGGCCTTGGTACGGGAAAACCCGAACATACGGGCGATGGCGGCGTCGACGCGCTCGCCCTCCAGGCCGTCGGGAACGGGCAGCGTGCGGATCTCGGGACTCGTACTCACCCGTCGAGTATGCCTTGTGCGGACGGCCCCCGGTTCTGCGGTCAGTCCTTGTGGACGGTCCCGTCCGGGTCCAGACCTCGGAACGAGAGGATGACGATCAGGATGCCGCCGCAGACGATCGCCGAGTCGGCGAGGTTGAAGACGGCGAAGTGCGCGGGCGCGATGAAGTCCACGACCGCGCCCTTGAAGACGCCGGGCGACCGGAAGATCCGGTCGGTGAGGTTGCCCAGCGCGCCGCCGAGCAGCAGGCCGAGCGCGAGCGCCCACGGCAGGCTGTAGAGCTTGCGCGCCAGCCGGATGATCACCAGGATCACCGCGGCCGCGATGCAGGTGAAGAGGATCGTGAAGGCCTCGCCCATGCCGAACGCCGCGCCCGGGTTGCGGATCGCGTGGAACTGCAGCAGATCGCCGACCACCTCGATCGGCGCGTGGCCCTCCAGCTTGGCGACCACGAGCATCTTGCTGCCGAGGTCGAGGAGGTAGGCGACCAGCGCGACCACGAACAGCGCGACGATCCTGCGCTTGCCCTTCGGCCGCTCCTCCGGTGCCGCGGCCTCCTCGGCCCCTGCTGAATCCGGCGTACCGATGATGCGCTCCGCCTCTGCCACGTGAGTCCCTCAACCTAGGTGCCTGACTGCCCACGAGGGTACGGCACCCGGGTACGCGGAGGTCAGCCCCGGCGCTCCTGCTTCTGCTTGTCCTCGACACAGAGCGTCGCCCTCGGGAACGCCTGCATGCGCGCCTTTCCGATCGGCTTGCCGCAGACCTCGCAGAGGCCGTACGTGCCCGCGTCGAGCCGCTCCAGGGCGTGCTCGGTCTGCTCCAGCATCTCGCGGGCGTTGGCGGCCAGCGCCAGCTCGTGCTCGCGGGTGATGTTCTTGGTGCCGGTGTCGGCCTGGTCGTCGCCGGCGCCGTCCCCGGAGTCCCGCATCAGCCCGGTCAGCTCCTGCTGGGAGTGGAGCAGCTCGGTACGGAGTCTGAGCACCTCGCTCTCCAGTCCCTCGCGGGCCTCGGCGACCTCTTCGGGCGTCCAGGGGTCCTCTCCGGGGCGTACGGCGAGGTCGCCGGCGCGGGCCGGGGCCGGCACCGCGGCCTCGTCCTCGGCCGTCGTGATGACTCCACCCGCGGTCTTCTTCGCTGCCACCGTGCTGGCTCCTGTCTCTTCCACCTGCGCCGCGGACGCGGCCTTCGTCATGACCGCGGCCTGCTCGGCCGGGGCTGTCTCGGCGGCCGTCTTCTCGGCCGGTGACTTACGGGCGGCGGTCTTCTTCGCCGGGACCTGCTTCTTCGCGACCTTGGCCGTGACCTTGGCCGCGCCCTTCCCCGGGGCCTTCTCCGGCCCCTGCTTCGAGTCCTTCTTCGGGACCTTCGCCGGGGCCTTCGCCGGGGCCTTTTCCGGGTCCTTCTTCGGGGTCTTCTTCGTGACCTTGTCCGCGACCACCTCCGCGATCTTCTTCGCGGCCTTTCTGGCGGTCCGCGTGGGCCCCTCGCTCTTCGTGCTCTTGGCGCTCTTCTTCGGGGACGCCTTACCGGCGGCTGCCGTTGCCCCGTCCGCGGCCCGGGTGGCCGTCGTCTTCTTCGCGGCCGCCTTCCTGGCTGCCGCCTCCTTCGCCGGAGCCTTCTCCGGCGAAGCCTTCTTCGCCGGGGCCTTCTTCGCCGGGGCCTTCGCGGCGGCGGTCTTCCCGGCCGCCGTCTTCCGCGCCGGAGCGGGGGACGCCTTCTTAGCGGCCTTCGCCGTGGACGTGGAGGCGGACGCCGCGCCGGACCTGGTCGCGCCCGTGGTCCCGGCCGTGGTCTTGCGTGCCGGGGCCGCCGTGTCCGCCTTCTTCGCGACCGTCGACTTCTTGCCGGTCACGCCCTTGGCCGACCCGTCCGCACCGGCGGCGCCGGCGGTCGAGGTCTGCTTCGCGGCGGTCTTCTTCGCCACCATGTCGCGGCCCCTTCACATTTTGTGATCTTGCTCGCGAATCGTGCTGGGACGATAAATCGGCCCAAGGCCCGCGGCAACGGGGCACGCCGCCGTTCTCCCTCCGCCCATGCCTCCGGCATGGCGAACCTGCATCCGTTGTGCCCAGCTCCCCGCCCGGTAATCCCGTCGCCCCCTCCCCCGGATGGCGGCGGTCGAACTCCACGGCACCCCGTGTGGCCATTCGGGTCACGGCAAACCGGTCGGCCGCGCCGCCCCCGGGCCCGTACACTGGCCGCAGCGAAAGGCTTGGATGGGGACAAGTAGCGTCGTACGCAGCCATGAGCGACCCGGGGACGGTGAGAGCCCGGGGGCGAGCCCGATGTGAAGCATCACCCCGGAGCCGCCGGAAGAACGCCGTGGACCCGTCCCCGGCCAGTAGACCCGGCATCGCGACCCCAATGAGGGGGCCGCGGGCGCACGCCCGGGGCCAAGGAGGGTGGTACCGCGGGAGCCGCGCACGACGGCGCTCTCGTCCCTCCGGACGGAAACGAGACAGTCCGCCGGAGGAAGATCGATGTCGCAGTACCGCCAGGTGCCCGCCCAGGTCGACCTGCCCGCGCTCGAGCACGCCGTGCTCGATTTCTGGCGCGAGAGCAAGGTCTTCGCCAAGACCCTGGAGCAGTCCGAGGGCCGCCCCGAGTGGGTGTTCTACGAAGGCCCGCCCACCGCCAACGGCATGCCCGGCGCCCACCACATCGAGGCCCGCGTCTTCAAGGACGTCTTCCCCCGCTTCCGGACCATGCGCGGCTACCACGTGGCCCGCAAGGCCGGCTGGGACTGCCACGGCCTGCCGGTCGAGCTGGCCGTCGAGAAGGAGCTGGGCTTCTCGGGCAAGAAGGACATCGAGTCGTACGGCATCGCCGCGTTCAACGACAAGTGCCGCGAGTCCGTGACCCGGCACACCGACGCCTTCGCCGAGCTGACGACCCGGATGGGTTACTGGGTCGACCTGGACGACGCGTACCGCACGATGGACCCCGAGTACATCGAGTCCGTCTGGTGGTCGCTCAAGCAGATCTTCGACAAGGGGCTGCTCACCCAGGACCACCGCGTCGCCCCCTGGTGCCCGCGCTGCGGCACCGGCCTGTCCGACCACGAGCTGGCGCAGGGGTACGAGACGGTCGTCGACCCCTCGGTCTTCGTCCGCTTCCCGCTGACCTCCGGACCGCTCGCCGGCCAGGCGGCGCTCCTGGTGTGGACGACGACCCCCTGGACCCTGGTCTCCAACACGGCGGTCGCCGCCCACCCCGAGGTCACCTACGTCGTGGCGTCCAACGGCGACGAGCGGCTCGTCGTCGCCCAGCCGCTGCTGGAGAAGGCGCTCGGCGAGGGCTGGGTGACCACCGGCGAGTCCTTCACCGGCGCCGAGATGGAGCGGTGGACGTACGAGCGTCCCTTCTCCCTCGTGGACTTCCCGGCCGAGGCCCACTACGTGGTCAACGCGGAGTACGTCACGACCGAGGACGGTACGGGTCTGGTCCACCAGTCCCCCGCATTCGGCGAGGACGACCTCAAGGTCTGCCGCGCCTACGACCTGCCGGTCGTGAACCCGGTCCGCCCCGACGGCACCTTCGAGGAGGACGTGCCGCTGGTCGGCGGCGTCTTCTTCAAGAAGGCCGACGAGGCGCTGACCGCCGACCTGGACGCGCGGGGACTGCTCTTCCGGCACGTCCCGTACGAGCACAGCTACCCCCACTGCTGGCGCTGCCACACGGCGCTGCTCTACTACGCGCAGCCGTCCTGGTACATCCGTACGACCGCCGTCAAGGACCGTCTCCTCCAGGAGAACGAGAATACGAACTGGTTCCCCGACTCGGTCAAGCACGGCCGGTTCGGCGACTGGCTGAACAACAACATCGACTGGGCGCTCTCCCGCAGCCGCTACTGGGGCACCCCGCTGCCGATCTGGCGCTGCGAGGACGACCACCTCACGTGCGTGGGCTCGCGCGCCGAGCTGACCGCGCTGACCGGCACCGACCAGTCGGAGCTGGACCCGCACCGTCCGTACATCGACGACGTCACCTTCACCTGCCCGGCCGAGGGCTGCGGGAAGACGGCCACGCGCGTGCCGGAGGTGATCGACGCCTGGTACGACTCCGGCTCGATGCCGTTCGCCCAGTGGGGTTACCCGTACAAGAACAAGGAGCTGTTCGAGAGCCGCTTCCCGGCGCAGTTCATCTCCGAGGCGATCGACCAGACGCGTGGGTGGTTCTACACGCTGATGGCGGTCGGCACGCTCGTCTTCGACAAGTCCTCGTACGAGAACGTGGTCTGCCTCGGCCACATCCTCGCCGAGGACGGCCGCAAGATGTCCAAGCACCTGGGCAACATCCTCCAGCCGATCCCCCTGATGGACCAGCACGGCGCGGACGCGGTCCGCTGGTTCATGGCGGCCGGCGGCTCCCCGTGGGCGGCCCGCCGGGTCGGCCACGGCACGATCCAGGAGGTCGTCCGCAAGACCCTCCTGACGTACTGGAACACGGTCGCCTTCCAGGCGCTGTACGCCCGCACCGCCGGCTGGGCCCCGTCCGCCGCGGACCCGGCCCCCGCCGACCGCCCGGTCCTCGACCAGTGGCTGCTCTCCGAGCTGCACACGCTGGTCGGCGAGGTCACCGAGGCGATGGAGGCGTACGACACCCAGCGCGCCGGCAAGCTGATCTCGGCGTTCGTCGACGACCTGTCGAACTGGTACGTACGGCGTTCCCGGCGCCGGTTCTGGCAGGGCGACAAGGCGGCCCTGCGGACCCTCCACGACGTCGTGGAGACCGTCACCCGTCTGATGGCGCCGCTGACGCCGTTCATCACCGAGCGGGTCTGGCAGGACATGGTGGTCCCGGTGACGCCGGACGCCCCCGAGTCGGTCCACCTGGCGACCTGGCCGGAGGCCGACACCTCCGCCGTCGACCCGGAGCTGTCGCGTCAGATGCTGCTGGTCCGCCGTCTGGTGGAGCTGGGCCGGGCGACGCGGGCGGAGTCGGGCGTGAAGACGCGCCAGCCGCTGTCCCGGGCGCTGGTGGCCGCGACGGGCTTCTCCGCGCTGTCGCCGGAGCTGCGGGCGCAGATCACCGAGGAGCTGAACGTCTCCTCGCTGGCGTCCCTGTCCGAGGTCGGCGGCTCGCTGGTCGACACGACGGCGAAGGCGAACTTCCGGGCGCTCGGCAAGCGCTTCGGCAAGGGCGTCCAGGACGTGGCCAAGGCGGTCGCCGCGGCGGACGCGGCGGCGCTCTCGGTGGCCCTGCGCTCCGGCGAGGCGGTCCTGTCGGTGAACGGCGAGGACATCACACTCTCCCCGGAGGAGGTCATCATCACGGAGACCCCGCGGGAGGGCTGGTCGGTCGCCTCGGACGCGGGCGCGACGGTGGCCCTGGACCTGGAGATCACCCCGGAGCTCCGGCGGGCGGGCCTGGCCCGTGACGCGATCCGCCTGATCCAGGAGGCCCGCAAGAACAGCGGCCTGGACGTGGCGGACCGGATCGCCCTGCGCTGGTCCTCGGACTCCCCGGAGACCACGGAGGCCCTGACGGCCCACGCGTCCCTGATCGCCGACGAGGTCCTCGCCACAGACTTCGCCCCCACCCCCGCGGACCCCACCTACGGCCCCCCCTTCACGGACGAGCCCCTCGCCCTGACCTTCCGCCTCCGCAAGGCGTAACTACAACGACCTAGGGCCCGGCACCTGAGGGTGCCGGGCCTTTGGCGTGCGGGGGGCCCGGGGGCCGGGGCGAAGGCCGGGTCCGGGGCGAAGCCCGAGTCCGGGGCGAAGCCCGGGCGGTCCCGGGCGCGCAGCACCGGGGGCCGGGGCACAGCCCCAGGGGTCCGGGGCGCAGCCCCGAGGGTCGGCACAGCTCGGGCGGTCCCGGGCGCGCAGCACCGGGGGTCTGGGGCGCAGCCCCGGGGGCTCGGGCACAGCCCCAGGGGCTCTAGGCGCAGGCCCCATGTTCCCGGGCACAGCCCCCGGGGTCCGGGGCACAGCCCCCGGGGTCCGGGGCACAGCCCCCAGGGTCCGGGGCACAGCCCCCAGGGTCGGGGCACAGCCCCCAGGGTCCGGGGCACAGCCCCATGTCCCCGGGCACAGCCCCCGGGGTCTGGGGCGCAGGCCCCGGGGGTCTGGGGCGCAGCCCCAGTTCGGGAAGGGGCGGGGTGGGGAAGGAGCCCGCCGCAGGCGCCCCCCGGCCCGCACCGCCCACCCGGCCCCGCCCCATCCCGCCCCCACCCCGCCCACGGCAAAAGGGCCGGGCCCCTGGTTTCCCAGGGGCCCGGCCCTCAGCCTGCCGACGGCTACGCGCTCATCGCGCGACCCGCCGCCGTCAGTTGTCGTCCTCGTCGATCAGGAAGCCGCGCATCGGCGCCGGCGCCTGCTGCATCGGCTGCGGCGCCTGCGGCCGGACCGGTGCCATCGGCTGGGTCATCGCCGGGGACATCTGCTGCTGGCCGCCG
This sequence comes from Streptomyces sp. NPDC008121, assembly GCF_042957155.1. NCBI lineage: Bacteria > Bacillati > Actinomycetota > Actinomycetes > Kitasatosporales > Streptomycetaceae > Streptomyces > Streptomyces sp. NPDC008121. The sequence continues at coordinate 311,666 of NZ_JBIBHT010000005.1, forward strand.
TAGGAAGGCGCACCGCCCATCGACGGTCCACCGCCCATCGTGCCATTCCCGTAGGACGGGGCGCTCGCGCCCGCCGAGGCCATCGAGGGCGACGGCGGCAGCGAGGCGGTCGCCGGCGTCCGCGGCGGAGCCAGCGAGTCGTCGGCCTGGGTCTCCAGCTGACGCAGCTGCGACTCGAGGTAGGACTTCAGCCGCGTGCGGTACTCGCGCTCGAAGCCGCGCAGGTCCTCGACCTTGCGCTCCAGCGTCGCGCGCGCGGACTCCAGCGAGCCCATCGCGACACGGTGCTTCTCCTGCGCGTCCCGCTCCAGCGCGTCCGCCTTGGCGCGGGCGTCCCGCTCCAGGCCCTCGGCGCGCGAGCGCGCCTCGCCGACGATCTTGTTGGCCTCGGAACGGGCCTCCGCGATCGCCTGGTCGGCCGTCTGCTGGGCCAGCGAGAGCACGCGCGCGGCGCTGTCCCCACCAGGACCCTGCCCCGGCTGCGGCATCTGCTGCTGCATCTGCTGCTGCGGGTGACCCATGGGGCCGCCCATCGGCTGACCCATCGGGCCGCCCTGCATCTGGCCACCCTGCATGGGGCCGCCCTGCATCTGACCGCCCTGCATGGGGCCGCCCTGCATCTGGCCCGGGCCGCCCATGGGGCCGCCCTGCATCGGGCCGGGGCCGTGCCCACCGGGACCGGCGGGGAGCTGCGGGGCACCGGACGGCAGCTGCGGCGGACCCATCTGCGGGGGCTGCTGCTGAACCGGCGGTCCGGATATGGCGGCGGGCACCGGGGCGCCGGGACCGACGGGACGATCCTGCTGCTCCGGGGGCTTGCGCATGCCCTGCTGCTGGTTCTGCGCGGCGGCACGCGTCGCGGCGGCCAGCTTGGCGCGCAGGTCCTCGTTCTCGCGGAGCAAGCGGGTCAGTTCGGCTTCGACCTCGTCGAGGAAGGCATCGACCTCGTCCTCGTCATAGCCTTCTCGAAGCCGGACGGTTGTGAACTGCTTGTTCCGCACGTCCTCGGGGCTCAGCGGCATCTCTTCTTCACCTCTACGTAGTCGTCGGCAGTCGGCAAGACCGTATCGTCCACATTCACCTCGCGAAGCTGCTCACGACGGAGATGAGGATATAGACGATGATCATCAGAACGAAGAAGGACAGGTCGAGTGCCACGCCCCCGAGACGCAGCGGCGGAATGAACCGCCGCAGAAGCTTGAGCGGTGGATCGGTGACAGTGTAGGTGGCCTCGAGAACGACCACCATCGCCTTACCGGGTGCCCACGCGCGCGCGAACTGGAAGACGTAGTCCATGACCAGTCGGAAGATCAGCACGATGAGGAAGCACATCAGAGCGATGTAGACCACTTGTAGTGCGACGCCCATCCCGCGCTTCCCTCTCCCCTGGCTCGTGCTCTCGCTTGACCGGCCTCTCGGCCGGGCCGTTCCGGTCCTGTGGTTCTCAGCTCTGGTTGAAGAATCCGCCCTCAGCGATGCGGGCCTTGTCCTCCGCCGTGACATCGACGTTAGCAGGCGACAACAGGAACACCTTCTGCGTCACGCGCTCAATGCTGCCATGGAGCCCGAAGACGAGTCCGGCGGCAAAGTCGACAAGTCGCTTCGCGTCCGTGTCGTCCATCTCGGTGAGATTCATGATCACAGGGGTGCCCTCGCGGAAGTGTTCCCCGATGGTACGGGCCTCGTTGTAGGTCCGCGGGTGCAGCGTGGTGATGCGGTAGGGCTCCCGCTCGGACACGACCTTGGGCATGATCACCGGTGCGTTCTTCTCCAGGCTCGGGCGTTCGGGTGTGATGGATGCCACGGGGGCAATACGCGCCGGACGTCCGCTTTCGGCGGAAAGCGGGGCAGCGTGCGCGACCGGCTCACGGGGCGAGGCCTGCTGCACCACTCGTACCGGTTCCTCCCGCTCCACCTGGCGCGGGGGCTGGTGGTGGCGCCGGTCCCGCTCGGGCTCCGGCTCCAGCTCGGGTTCGAAGTCGTCGTCGGGGTCGAATCCCCGGCCGTCGTACCCATCGTCCTCCACGAGGCCGAGGTAGACCGCCATCTTGCGCATCGCGCCGGCCATTCTCTGAGTCCTCCGCTCTGTGGTGGATCGGCCTCGTCACCAAGTGCCCGCGATCCACGCGGCCTGCCCGCCATCGGCGGGAATGACCATATTTTCTGCTGTGGTCCGACTTGCTTCGCGACGTTACCCGAGCCTGGGGCGGACACCCAGTACCGCCGTACCGATGCGCACATGTGTCGCTCCGGCCGCCACGGCCTCTTCGAGGTCCGCACTCATCCCCGCGGACACCATGTTCGCAGCCGGACGGGTCGTGCGCAGGGCAGTCGACAAATCCATCAGGCGGTCGAACGCGGCGCGTTGCCGGCCGGCGTAAGGACCGGCGAGCGGTGCGACCGTCATCAGTCCGTCGAGCCGCAGTCCGGGTGCCGCGTCCACGGCGGCGGCCAACTCCTCGATGCCGTCCGGCGCCACACCGCCCCGCTCCCCCCGCTCCCCCGACTCGGCGTCGAGCGCGACCTGGACGAGACAGCCGAGCTCGCGCCCGGACTTCCCGGCCGCCGTCGAGAGGGCGGTGACGAGCTTCAACCGGTCGACGGACTGCACGACATCGGCGTAACTCGTCACGGAACGGACCTTGTTGGTCTGCAACTGGCCGACGAAGTGCCAGCTCAGGTCGAGATCCGCGCAGGCTTCGGCCTTGGGGGCGGCGTCCTGGTCCCGGTTCTCGGCGACGTGCCGGACCCCGAGTTCGTGCAGGTGTCGCACGTCGCTCGCGGGGTAGGTCTTGGTGACCACGATGAGGGTCACGTCCTCCCGCCTGCGCCCGGCGGCCGCGCACGCGGCGGCGATACGTTCCTCCACCCGCGCCAGGTTCTGCGCGAGTTCGGCCTTGCGGCCCGTCATGCCCGTCATGTCTCTCTCAGTCCAACCAGACATATCCCGCGAGTCGCCCCGTGGTGCGATCGCGGCGGTACGAGTAGTGGTCGCCCGATTCCCGGGTGCAGACCCCGGCGTCCCGCAGGTCCCGGATGCCCAGCCGCTCCAGCTGGGCGTGGACCCCGGCGGTGACGTCGACGGCCGGGGTTCCCCAGCTGGTCTCCGCCCGGGCGGCCGGTTCGACCGCGGCGACCTCGTCCCGCATCGCGGCGGGCACTTCGTAGCACCGCCCGCAGACGGCGGGGCCGGTGCGGGCGGCGATCCGGGAGGGGTCGGCACCGAGTTCGATCATGGCCCGTACCGCGGCCGGGACGACCCCGGCGACCATCCCGGGCCGTCCGGCGTGGGCCGCGGCCGCCACCCCGGCGACCGGGTCGGCCAGCAGGACCGGCGTGCAGTCGGCGGTGAGGACGGCGAGGGCGAGTCCGCGGCGGGTGGTGACGAGCGCGTCGACCTCGGGTACGGGGCGCTCCCCCCACGGTCCGTCGACCACCGCGACCTCGGCGCCGTGGACCTGGTTCATCCAGACGACCTGCCCCGGGTCGAGACCGAGGGCGCCGGCCGCCCGCGCCCGGTTGGTCCGTACGGCTTCGGGGTCGTCCCCGACCGCGCCGCCGAGGTTGAGCTCCTCGTACGGAACGGCGCTCACCCCGCCCCACCTGTCGGTGAAAGCGAAGTGCGCGCCGTTCACGGGCTCGAGCCGGTCTATCACTTCAGGAAGTCCGGGACATCCAGCTCTTCGGCCTGCGTGTCCGGGTAGGGGCGGGCCGGCGGGACCGCCGGCGGGGCGACCGGGGCCAGCGGGGTCTCGTTGACCGCCGGCGCGGGCTGCTCGGCCGGAGCGGCCGGCTCGTCCCGCGGGGTGACCGTGCCCAGGCCGCCGAGCGGGCGCTCGGTGGAGCGGGGCGCCGGGGCCGGCTCCTCGCGCTTGGCCGAGGACGAGCTGAGGATGTTGTCCCGGCGGGTCGGCGGCTGGCCGCCGTCGAAGCCGGCCGCGATGACCGTGACCCGCACCTCGTCGCCCAGGGCGTCGTCGATGACGGCGCCGAAGATGATGTTGGCCTCGGGGTGGGCGGCCTCGCTCACCAGCTGCGCGGCCTCGTTGATCTCGAAGAGACCGAGGTCCGAGCCGCCGGAGATGGAGAGCAGCACACCGCGGGCGCCGTCGATGGACGCCTCCAGGAGCGGCGAGGAGATCGCCATCTCGGCCGCCGCGACCGCGCGGTCGTCGCCGCGGGCGGAGCCGATGCCCATGAGGGCCGAGCCGGCCTCGGACATGACCGACTTGACGTCGGCGAAGTCGAGGTTGATCAGACCGGGGGTGGTGATGAGGTCGGTGATGCCCTGCACACCGCTCAGCAGCACCTGGTCGGCCGACTTGAAGGCGTCGAGGACGGATACCTGGCGGTCCGAGATCGAGAGCAGCCGGTCGTTCGGGATGACGATGAGGGTGTCGACCTCTTCGCGGAGTTCGGCGATGCCGTCCTCCGCCTGGTTGGCCCGGCGGCGTCCCTCGAAGGTGAACGGCCGGGTGACCACACCGATCGTCAGGGCGCCGAGCGAGCGCGCGATGTTGGCCACGACGGGTGCGCCGCCGGTGCCGGTGCCGCCACCTTCGCCGGCGGTGACGAAGACCATGTCGGCCCCCTTGAGGACCTCCTCGATCTCCTCACGGTGGTCCTCTGCCGCCTTGCGACCGACTGCCGGGTTCGCCCCGGCGCCGAGGCCACGGGTGAGTTCACGACCGACGTCGAGCTTGACGTCGGCGTCGCTCATCAACAGGGCTTGTGCGTCCGTGTTGATGGCGATGAACTCGACGCCCTTGAGACCGACCTCGATCATTCGGTTGATGGCATTGACACCACCGCCGCCGACACCGATGACCTTGATGACTGCGAGGTAGTTCTGCGGTGCTGCCACGTCGAAGGCCTCTCGCCTCGAGTTACGTGTCGCCGCTTCGCGGTGGTAGTCGCGCTGCGACGACGGATGCCGATGGGACGGTCCGAAACGCCGACCCAAACCCTAACGTTGAAGTTTAGGGTTACCAGTGTCTCTGTTCGCTGGACTCTTCCGAACAGGACACTAAGTCGACAAGTGGCGCACGTTCAACGAACACGCCGAACCTCCCGTTTTTCTTTTCACCCTATGTGATCACCCGTAGCGCTGGCCAACCAGGGTGCTGGCCAGCGGTGATGCGCGTCAACTGGCGGACGAGGCGGGCGCGGTGGGGGCGCTTACATCGAAGTGCCCCGCTTTGGGTGTCGCTTTCATCAGCGCGGTGAGAACCCGCGCCTTGACGGCGCCGTCCTCACCGCTGCCCCAGAAGACCGTCCGGCCGCCGCCGAGCTCCAGAGTGATGGAGTCGTACGAGGCGACCTTCACGACACGAGTGTCCGCGGCGATTTTTCCGGGGAGTTCGCCCGTCACGCCTACCGCCGCCAGCAGAAGGCGGTCCGCGTCGAACCGTCGCAGGCTCGGCGAGGAGGCGGTGTCGAGGACGAGTTCCGGTACGCCGGCGGGCGCCTTGTCGACCGTGGCGAAACGGGTTCCGGTGGCGTCCACTTCAGTGAACTTTCCGCCCTTTTCCACCAGCAGAACCGGCTTCCGTTCCGTCACTTTCAGACCGATTCCATGCGGCCAGGAGCGCTCGACCTCGACGCTGTCGATGCGGGGCAGTTCCCGGCGGAGCCGCGCCTCGATCCCGTCCGTGTCGACGGAGACCAGGGGCGATCCGACGGGTACGGCGGCGACCGCCTCCACCTCACGCGGGGTCAGGACCTCGGTGCCGGTGGTCGTCACCCGCTCGACGCGCAGCCAGGAGGAGCCGTAGAGGACCCAGACGCCGCCCGCCACGAGGGCGAGCGACGCCAGTGCGATCATCAGCCCGCGACCGGGGAGCGGGAACCGCCCCGGCCCGCGCTCCCGGCCGCTCGCCCGGGGCGGCCGCTCCGACGACCTCTTCGGCCTGCTCGGACCGCTCTTCTCGGCGGTCGTCGACCCGGCTGCCACCTGGCGTCCCCTGCCTTCCGTCGGTTCTCCTGGGCTCGGCCCGCCTCCGGGCGGGCCGGATGCGGGCCCGCGGCCCGTCCGCCCGCGGTCAGCCCTGCCGGCGGGCGGCGATCGCCTCGTGGACCATGGCGACCAGCAGGTCGTCGGCGTCCCGGCGGCCGAACTCGGCGGCGGCGCGGGACATCTCGTACAGCCGGTGCGGATCGGCCAGGACCGGCAGGACGTTGCCCTGGACCCACTGCGGCGTCAGCTCCGCGTCGTCGACGAGGAGCCCGCCGCCCGCCTTGACCACCGGCTGGGCGTTGAGCCGCTGTTCACCGTTGCCGATGGGCAGCGGGACGTAGGCGGCGGGCAGCCCGACGGCGGAGAGTTCGGCGACGGTCATCGCGCCCGCGCGGCAGAGCATCATGTCGGCCGCGGCGTACGCGAGATCCATCCGGTCCACATACGGTACCGGTACGTACGGCGGCATTCCGGGCATGTTGTCGACGCGCGGCAGTTCGTTCTTCGGGCCGACCGCGTGCAGGATCTGGATGCCCGAGCGCTGGAGCACCGGGGCGATCTGCTGGACGACCTCGTTGAGCCGCCGCGCGCCCTGGGAACCGCCCGAGACCAGCAGGGTCGGCAGGTTCGGGTCGAGCCCGAAGGCGGCGCGCGCCTCGGGGCGGACCCGGGCCCGGTCCAGCGTGGCGATGGTGTGCCGCAGCGGAATGCCGATGTAGCGGGCGTTGCGCAGCTTGGAGTCCGGGGTGGCCACGGCGACGCCGGCCGCGTACCGCGAACCGATCTTGTTGGCCAGGCCCGGCCGGGCGTTGGCCTCGTGGACGACGATCGGCACGCCGAGGCGCTTGGCGGCGAGGTAGCCGGGCAGCGCCACGTAGCCGCCGAAGCCGACCACGCAGTCCGCCTTGGTCCGCTCCAGGATCTGCTCGGCCGCCTTGATCGTGCCGCGCAGCCGTCCGGGGACGGTGATCAGCTCAGGGGTGGGCTTGCGCGGCAGCGGGACGGCGGGGATGAGCGCCAACTCGTAGCCCCGCTCGGGCACGAGCCGGGTCTCCAGGCCCTTCTCCGTGCCGAGCGCCGTGATTCCCACGCTCGGGTCCTGCCTCCGCAGGGCGTCCGCGAGGGCGAGCGCGGGCTCGATGTGGCCGGCGGTCCCCCCACCGGCGAGTACGACATGCACCGAAATTCACCGCTCTCCGGACGGACGCTTCTTGACGCGCCGTCGCATCGACTTCCATCTCACCCCGGCCCGCTTGCCCCATCCGGGGCGGCGCATGGCCAGGGCCGCTTTCGCGGCGGGCTCCTGTCGCGCGAAGGCGATCAGCAGTCCGACGGCGAACATGGTCGGCAGCAGGGCGGACCCTCCGTAGGAGAACAGCGGGAGGGGGACTCCGGCGATCGGCAGCAGGCCGAGCACCGCACCGATGTTGATCACGGCCTGCGCCGTGATCCAGGTGGTCACACCTCCCGCGGCGTACCTCACGAAGGGGTCCTCCGTGCGTCCGGCCACGCGGATACCCGCATAGCCTAGAGCCGCGAACAGGGCGAGTACCGACAGCGTCCCCGCCAGACCCAGTTCCTCACCGGTGACGGCGAAGATGAAGTCCGTGTGTGCTTCGGGTAGTTGACCCCATTTTTCCACACTGGCACCCAGGCCGGATCCGAACCATCCGCCCGACGCCAGAGCATAGATCCCGTGCGCCGCCTGCCAGCACGGGTCCCCTTCGCCGCCGGGCTCGCTGGCTCCGATGCAGGCGAACCGCCGCATCCGGTTGGGGCTGGTCTTGATGAAGAGCAGCCCGATGGCGGCGGCGACCGCGAGGACGCCGGCGAAGAGCCGGGTGGGCGCGCCGGCGGTCCACAGCAGGCCGAAGAGGATCGCCGTGAGAATGATCGCGGTGCCCATGTCGCCGCCGAGCATGATCAGCCCGAGCAGCAGGAAGGCGCCGGGGACCAGGGGCACGAGGATGTGCTTCCACTGGGTCAGCAGACGCATGTCCTGTTTGCGGGCGAGGAGGTCCGCGCCCCACAGGATCAGCGCCAGTTTGCCGAACTCGCTGGGCTGGAGCTGAAACGGTCCGCCCAGATAGATCCAGTTCTGGTTGCCGTTGACCGCGTGCCCTATCCCCGGGATCTGGACGAGCGCCATCAGGAAGACGGTGCCGACGATGAGCGGGTAGGCGAGCGCGCGGTGCAGTTTGACCGGCATCCGGGAGGCCAGGAAGAGCAGCCCCGCGCCGATGAGCGCGGCCAGGAACTGCTTGCCGAAGAAGTAGGAGGGCGCGAGTTCGTAGCGCAGCGCGGTGATCATCGACGCGGAGTAGACCATCACGAGCCCGAGGGTGGTGATGAGCAGTCCGGCGCCGAGGATCACGTAGTACGCGGTCAGGGGGCGGTCCCAGGCGCGGCGGGCCCGCTCGTAGGCGCGCCGGATCCCGCCGCCGCCCGGTTTCCGCGGCGGGGCGGGGGCGCGGCCCGTGGCGCGCGCGGCGGACGGCCGACGTGGTCCGGCGGTTCGGCTCGGCATGGGCGCTGTCCCCTCCGGTCGTGCCCGGCGCGGCCGGACCTGGTGGCTGGTCAGGTCAGGCGCGCCCGGTGGCGGCGAGGGCGCGGACCGCGTCCGCGAAGGCCTCGCCGCGCTTGTTGTAGTCGGTGAACATGTCCATCGAGGCGCAGGCCGGGGCCAGCAGGACCGTGTCACCCGGGCGGGCGAGCCGGGCCGCCTCCCGGACCGCGGCGGCCATCGCCCCAGTGTCGGTCCGGTCGAGGTCCACGACCGGGACCTCGGGGGCGTGTCGCGTCAGGGCTTCGCGGATCAGGGCGCGGTCCGCGCCCATCAGCACGACGCCGCGCAGCCGGGGCGCGGAGGCCTTCACGAGGTCGTCGAAGGTCGCGCCTTTGGCGAGGCCGCCGGCGATCCACACGATGGGGTCGTAGGCCGCCAGGGAGGCTTCCGCGGCGTGCGTGTTGGTGGCCTTGGAGTCGTCGACGTAGGCGACCGAGTCGACGTCCTCGACGTGCTCGATGCGGTGGGCGTCGGGCCGGAAGGCCCGCAGTCCGTCGCGTACGGCCTTGGGTTCGACCCCGAAGGCGCGGGCCAGGGCGGCCGCGGCGAGCGCGTTGGCGATGTTGTGGGGCGCGGGGGGCCGGACGTCGGAGACCTCGGCCAGCTCCTGGGCCTGCTTCTGGCGGTTCTCGACGAAGGCGCGGTCGACCAGGATGCCCTCGACGACGCCGAGCTGGGAGGGGCCGGGGGTGCCGAGGGTGAAGCCGATGGCCCGGCAGCCCTCCTCGACGTCGGCCTCGCGGACCAGGTCCTCGGTGGCGGGGTCGGCGGCGTTGTAGACGCAGGCGACCGTGTTGCCTTCGTAGATCCGCCCCTTGTCGGCGGCGTACGCCTGCATGGAGCCGTGCCAGTCGAGGTGGTCGGGGGCCAGGTTGAGGACGGCCGCCGAGTGGGCGCGCAGCGAGGGCGCCCAGTGGAGCTGGTAGCTGGAGAGTTCGACGGCGAGGACGTCGTACGTCTCCTCGCCGAGCACGGCGTCGAGGAGGGAGACGCCGATGTTGCCGACGGCGGCGGTGCGCAGCCCCGCGGCCTGGAGGATGGAGGCGAGCATCCGGACGGTCGTGGTCTTGCCGTTGGTGCCGGTGACCGCGAGCCAGGGGGCCGCGTGCGGGCCGCGGAGCCGCCAGGCGAGCTCGACGTCGCCCCAGATCTCCACGCCCGCCTCGGCGGCGGCCGTGAAGAGGGGCTTGTCGGGCCGCCAGCCGGGGGCGGTGACGATCAGCTCGGTGCCTTCGGGGAGGGTCTCTCCGTCGCCGAGGCGGACGGTGATCCCCTCGGCCTCCAGGGCGGCGGCCTGGGTCCGGGAGCGCTCGTCGTCGCCGTCGTTGACGACGGTGACGACCGCGCCGAGGCCGTGCAGGGCCCGGGCGGCGGGGATGCCGCTCACGCCGAGGCCCGCGACGGTGACGTGCTTGCCCCGCCAGTCGGCGGCCGGCTGATCGGTGCTCACTTCTCTGATGCCCATCCCGCGTAGAAGAGACCGAGGCCGACGATCACGCACATGCCCTGGATGATCCAGAACCGGACCACGACCAGGACCTCGGACCAGCCCTTGAGTTCGAAGTGGTGCTGGAGCGGCGCCATCCGGAAGACCCGCTTGCCGGTCATCTTGAACGAGCCGACCTGGATGACCACGGACATGGTGATCAGGACGAACAGACCGCCGAGCAGGGCGATCAGCAGCTCCGTGCGGGAGCAGATGGCGAGACCGGCGAGCGCGCCGCCGAGGGCCAGCGAGCCGGTGTCGCCCATGAAGATCTTGGCGGGCGAGGTGTTCCACCACAGGAAGCCGAAGCAGGCGCCCATGAGCGCGGAGGCGACGACCGCGAGGTCGAGCGGGTCGCGCACCTCGAAGCAGGCGTTGGGGTTGGTCAGGTCCATCGCGTTGGCGCAGGACTCCTGGAACTGCCACAGCCCGATGAAGGTGTAGGCGCCGAAGACCATCACCGACGCGCCGGTGGCCAGGCCGTCCAGACCGTCCGTCAGGTTCACGCCGTTGGACATGGCCAGGATCATGAAGAGCGCCCAGACCACGAAGAGGACGGGTCCGATGGACCAGCCGAAGTCCGTGATGAAGGAGAGCTTCGTGGAGGCCGGGGTGAGGTCGCGCGAGTCGGAGAACTGGAGCGCGAGGACCGCGAAGGCGATGCCGACGATCAGCTGACCGGCCATCTTCGCCTTGGCCCGCAGGCCGAGCGACCGCTGCTTGACGATCTTGATGTAGTCGTCGAGGAAGCCGACCAGGCCCATGCCGGCCATCAGGAAGAGGACCAGGATGCCGGAGTACGAGACGGGTTCGCCGGTGATGACCTTGGCGAGGGCGTACGCGATGAGCGTGGCCAGGATGAAGGAGATGCCGCCCATGGTGGGCGTGCCCTTCTTCCCGGCGTGGCCGCGCGGGCCGTCGTCCCGGATGAACTGGCCGTACCCCTTGCGGGCGAGCAGCTTGATGAGCAGCGGGGTGCCGATCAGGGTCAGGAAGAGCCCGATGGCCCCCGCGAAGAGGATCTGCCTCATCGGCCGGCAACCTCGCCCTCGGGGTCGAGCAGTGCCAGGGCGACCTGTTCGAGACCGACCGACCTCGAAGCCTTCACCAGCACGACGTCTCCCGGACGCAGTTCACTGCGCAACAGGTCGATCGCCGCCCGCGCGTCGGACACGTGCACCGACTCCTCACCCCACGAACCCTCGTTATATGCGCCCAGTTGCAGCCAGGACGCTTCCCTGTCCCCGACCGCGACGAGCTTGCTGACGTTGAGCCGGACGGCGAGCCGTCCGACCGCGTCGTGCTCGGCGAGCGATGCGTCACCGAGCTCGGCCATCTTGCCGAGCACCGCCCACGTACGGCCCCCCTGGGCCTGTGCGGCCCTGCCCATGGCCGCGAGCGCGCGCAGGGCGGCTCGCATGGACTCGGGGTTCGCGTTGTAGGCGTCGTTGACGATCGTCACGCCGTCCGGACGCTCGGTGACCTCCATGCGCCAGCGCGACAGGGTGCCTGCCTCGGAGAGCGCGGTGGCGATCTCCTCCACGGGCATGCCCAGCTCGTGCGCGACGGCGGCCGCGGCGAGCGCGTTCGACACGTGGTGCTCACCGTACAGGCGCAAGGTCACGTCACTGCACCCGGTGGGTGTGTGAAGACTGAAAGAGGGCTGTCCGTTCTCTGTGAGCCGGACATTCTCGGCACGTACGTCGGCTTCGCGGTCCTCTCCGAAGAGCGTCACACGGGCCCGGGTCCGCTCGGCCATGGCCCGGACGAGGGGGTCGTCGGCGTTGAGGACGGCGATGCCGCCCTTGTCGGCCGGGGGAAGCGCCTCGACGAGTTCGCCCTTGGCCTGGGCGATCTGCTCGCGGCCGCCGAACTCGCCGATGTGGGCGGTGCCCACGTTCAGGACGAGTCCGATGCGCGGCGGGGTCAGTCCGGTGAGGTAGCGGATGTGCCCGATGCCGCGGGCGCCCATTTCGAGGACCAGGTGCCGGGTGCCGTCGTCGGCCTTCAGCGCGGTGAGCGGGAGGCCGATCTCGTTGTTGAGCGAGCCGGGTGTCCAGACGGTGGGGGCGTGGCGTTGCAGGACCTGGGCGATCAGGTCCTTGGTGGAGGTCTTGCCGGCGGAGCCGGTGAGGGCGACGACGTCGGCGCCGAGGCGTTCGACGACGGCGCGGGCGAGGGCCCCGAGCGCCGCCTGGACGTCGTCCACGACGATGGCGGGGACGCCGACGGGGCGGGCGGCGAGCACGGCTGCCGCGCCGGCCTGGACGGCCCGCTCGGCGTAGTCGTGGCCGTCGACGCGCTCGCCGGGGAAGGCGACGAAGAGACTGCCGGTCTCCACCTCGCGGGAGTCGATGACGACGGGACCGGTGACGAGGACGTCCGGATCCGGTATGTCGTGCGACTGCCCGCCGACGATGGTGGTGATCTCGGCGAGGGAGAGGGCGATCACAACTTATCCCTGACTGTTCTTGAGGCTGCGTTCCACCGCTTCGCGCAGGACCTGGCGGTCGTCGAAGGGGCGGACCACTCCGGCGATGTCCTGGCCCTGCTCATGGCCCTTGCCGGCCACCAGGACGGTGTCGCCCGGCCGGGCGCGGGCCACGGCCGCGGCGATGGCGGCGGCGCGGTCCGCGTCGACCAGCACGTCGCCGCGCTCGTGCGCGGGCACCTCGGCGGCGCCCGCGAGCATCGCGGCGAGGATCGCGAGGGGGTCCTCGGAGCGGGGGTTGTCGGAGGTCAGTACGGCGGTGTCGGCGAGGCGGGCGGCGGCGGCGCCCATCGGGCCCCGCTTGGTGACGTCCCGGTCCCCGCCGCAGCCGAGGACGATGTGGATGCTGCCCTCGGTGACCTTGCGCAGGGAGCGCAGGACCGATTCGACGGCGTCCGTCTTGTGGGCGTAGTCGACCACGGCGAGGTAGGGCTGTCCGGCGTCGACGCGCTCCAGGCGGCCGGGGACGCCGGGGACGGCGGCCACACCGTCGGCGGCGGTCTGCGGGTCCAGCCCGGCCACGGCGAGGGTGACGATCGCGGCGAGGGTGTTGGCGACGTTGAACGGGCCGGGCAGCGGGGCGGCCGCGGAGACGCGCTCGCCCCGCGGGCCGACGACGGTGAAGGTGGAGCCGGTCGCGCCGATCTCGACGTTCTCGGCGCGCCAGTCGGCGTCCGGGTCGCCCTCGGCGGAGAAGGTGACGACCGGGACGGACGCCTCCTTGGCGAGCCGCCGGCCGTACGGGTCGTCGTGGTTCACCACGCCCTGTTTGCTGCGTTCGGGGGTGAACAGCCGCGCCTTGGCCCCGAAGTAGTCCTCCATGTCGGAGTGGAACTCCATGTGCTCGGGGCTGAGGTTGTTGAAGACGGCGACGTCGAAGACGCAGCCGTCGACCCGGCCGAGCACGAGGGCGTGGCTGGAGACCTCCATGGCGACCGAGTCGACGCCGCGCTCGCGCATGACCGCGAACAGGGCCTGGAGGTCGGTGGCTTCCGGGGTGGTGCGCTCGGACTTGATGCGCTCGTCGCCGATCCGCATCTCGACCGTGCCGATGAGGCCGGTGCTGCGCCCGGCCTCGCGCAGGCCGCCTTCGACCAGGTAGGCCGTGGTGGTCTTGCCGGAGGTGCCGGTGATCCCGATCTGCAGGAGGTCGGCGCCGGGCCTGCCGTAGATCTCGGCGGCGAGTTCGCCCATGCGGCCCCGGGGGTCGTCGACGACCAGGACCGGCAGGCCGGTCTCGGCGGCCCGGCCGGCGCCCGAGGGGTCGGTGAGGATCGCGACGGCGCCGAGTCCGGCTGCCTGCGCGGCGAAGTCCGCGCCGTGCAGCCGGGCGCCGGGGAGGGCCGCGTAGACGTCCCCGGGGCGTACCGCCCGTGAGTCGTGGGTGATCCCCGAGACGTCTGCGGAGCCGGGAGCCTCGATGCCGAGCCGGGCGGCCAGGTCGCCCAGGGGTGTCGGGCGGGCCTGCTCCGGACGGGGCGGGGCGGTTCGGTACTGATCAGCGTGTGGCACGGCGGTGAGCGTACCGGGCGTACCGGGTGCGGGGCGAAATCGCGCCTCGGGGTCGTCGGCGTTCGATTTCCGGTTCCCTGGCTGGGGGGTGATCGTCGTCACTGGTGCTCCCGGAGTGTCACTCACTGGCCTTGAAGGTCACCGGCATCCGGGCCGGCTCGTTGCCCGTGGGGGCGACGTGGAGTGTCTTGAGGGCGAACTCCATGACCTTCTTGTAGATGGGTCCGCAGATCTGGCCGCCGAAGTAGCTTCCCTTGGTGGGGTTCTGGATGGCGCAGTAGACGGTGATCTGCGGGTCGTCGGCGGGCGCGAAGCCCGCGAACGAGGCGGTGTAGCCCTTGTAGCGGCCGAGTTCGGGGTCGACGCGGTTGGCGGTGCCGGTCTTGCCCGCGACCCGGTAGCCGGGGATGCGGGCCTTGGTGCCGGTGCCCTCCTCGTCGCCGACCACGGACTCCAGCATCCGCGCGACGGTCGTGGCGGTCTTCTCGCTGACCACGCGGGTCTGCCGGGGCGTGGGCGCCGGGGTGAAGCGGCCGTCGGGTCCCTTGAGGCCGCGGACCAGGGTCGGCTCGATCCGTACGCCTCCGTTGGCGATGGTCGAGAAGACCGAGGCGGCCTGCATGGCGTTGACCGACAGGCCCTGGCCGAAGGGGATCGTGTACTGCTGCGAGGTCGACCAGTCCTGGGGCTTGGCGAGGATCCCGGAGGTCTCGCCGGGATAGCCGAGTCCGGTGGGGGCGCCGATGCCGAACTTGCGCAGGTACGAGTGGAGGACCCGGTTGGCCTCGGGCTGGGTGGCGCCGAGCTGGCCGGTGGCCAGGATCGTGCCGATGTTGCTGGACTTGGCGAGGACGCCGTTGAGGGTGAGGTGCCAGGTGGGGTGGTCGATGTCGTCCTTGAAGAGGCGGTCGCCCCGGTGCAGCCGGTTGGGGACGACGACATGGGTACCGGGGGTGGCGACGCCCTCCTCCAGGACTGCGGCCATGGACATGACCTTGCTGGTGGAGCCGGGTTCGTAGGCGTCCTGGAGGGCCGCGTTGCCCATGGCGGCGGAGTTGGCGGCGGACAGGTCGTTGGGGTCGAAGCCGGGGGCGTTGGCCATGGCGAGGACCTCGCCGGTCCTGGTGTTCTGGACGATGACGTAGCCGCGGTCGGCCTTGGACTTTCGGACCTGGTCGGTGATGGCCTGCTGGGCGGCCCACTGGATGTCCCGGTCGATGGTCAGCTCGATGTCGGAGCCGGGGACGGCCGGGGTGCCCTGGGAGCCGGCGGTGGGCACCCGGCGCCCGCCGGACTGGGCGAACCTGATCTTTCCGTCCGTGCCGGCCAGTTCCTTGTCGAGCATGGACTCCAGGCCGCCGGCGCCGCGGCCCTCGGCGTTGACGTACCCCAGTATCCCGGCGGCGAGTTCGCCGTTGGGGTACACGCGCTTGGTGCTGGGTTCGCTGAGGACGCCGCCGAGCAGGTTGACGCCGTTGCCGCCCTCGGCCGCGCCGGCCTTCCGCTCGTACACCTTCTTGAGGTCCTTGATCTGCTTCCAGACCTGCGGTGTCTGCTTGCGGGCGAGCAGGGTGTAGCGGGACTTGGGGGTGCGGAGCTTCTTGACCAGCTCGGCCGGGTCCTTGCCGAGGAGCGGTGCGAGGAGCGCGGCGGCCTGTTCGGGGGCGTCGGGGACCTTGGCCTCTTCGGGGGTGAAGAGTTTGGGGTCGGCGGTGATGTCGTACGCGTCGACGCTGGCGGCCAGGGCGATGCCGGCCCGGTCGGTGATCTCGCCGCGGTCCGCGGAGAGCGTGAACTCCTGGTAGCGGTGCTTCTGCGCCTTGGCGGCGTACGCGGAGGCGTCGACGGCCTGCACCTGGAGGAGCCGGACGACGAACACCAGCATCACGAGGGTGAGTCCGAGGGAGACGAGCCGCAGCCGCGGCTTGGGGCTGCCGAGCCGGATGGTGCGGGCCTTGGGGCGGGCCGGGGGCCGGGGGGCGCGGCGCGGGGCGGGTCCGGCCGGGCGGCCGGCGGCGGGCCGGGGGCGTGCGGACCGGGCGGGGCCGGGGACCGGGCGGCGCGGGGGCTCCTTGGGGGGCACTGCGGTCACCTGCCGGAGGTCGTCGGGGCGGGCGCGGGGCCGCCGGGCGTGGTCGTCTGCGGCGCGTCGGAGGTACCGGGCGCGCCCGGCGTGTCGGGCCGTGCCCGGGGTTGCGAGGGGGTGGGCGTGTCGGGCGGCGTGCCCGGCACGGTCTGCGTGCCGGGCGCGTTCGCCGGCGGCGCCGGGTCCGGCGTGTCGGGCGTGCCGTCGGGGGTGGTGGCGGTGCCCTGGGGCGCGGTCCCGGGGGCGGTCTGCGGCGCGGTCGCGGCGTCCGGCGGGGCCGGGGAGCCGGCCGGGGGCGTCGCGGCGGCCGTGGGCGCCGCCGGGTCGGTCAGGGGCGCCCACGGGTCGGTCATGGGCTCCGGGTCGGGCGGGGGTGCGGACGCCTTCGACGGCTTGCCGCGGACCCGGCCGTCCGGGTCGAGGAAGGCGGGGCTGCCGCCGGGGACCATGCCGAGCTCCCGGGCCCGCCGCTCCAGCGCGTCGGGCGCGGAGTAGTCGTCCACGTCGCGCTGGAGTGCCTGCTCCTCGTCGGTCAGCTCGGTGGTCTTCTTCTTCAGCTCGCTGAGCTTGAAGGACCCCTGGTTGAGGGAGGAGTTGAGGAGCAGCAGCGTGATGAGGCCGCCGCCGAGCAGCAGCACGACGAGCAGGACGAAGGGGGTGCGGGCGGCGGTGCTGGGTCCCGAGGGCATGAACCGCCCGAGCCTCGCGGCGCGCCCTTTGAGCGGCCCCTTCTTCGTCACGGCTGCTCGCTTTCCCTCGCCTGGCGTGCGTCGGTCACCGCTCGTCCTCCCTGATGCGCTCCGCCCCCCGGAGCCGGGCCGGGGCCGCGCGGCGGTTCTCGGCGACCTCCTCCTCCGTGGGGAGTTCGGCGCCGCGGGTGAGGAGCTTCAGGCGCGGCTGGTAGCGCTCGGGGACGACGGGGAGACCGGGCGGGGCCGTGGTCGCCGCGCCCGCCGCGAAGACCTGCTTGACCAGCCGGTCCTCCAGCGAGTGGTACGACAGGACGGCGATCCGGCCGCCGACGGCGAGCGCCTTCACCGCCGCCGGGATGGCCTCCTCCAGGACGGTCAGCTCGCCGTTGACCTCGATGCGCAGGGCCTGGAAGGTGCGCTTGGCGGGGTTGCCGCCGGTGCGCTTGGCCGCCTGCGGGAGGGAGTCGCGGATCAGCTCGACGAGCCGTGCGCTGGTGGTGAACGGCTCCTTCTCGCGCTCGCGCACGACCGCGGAGACGATGCGCTTGGCCTGCTTCTCCTCGCCGTACGCGCGCAGGATGCGGACCAGCTCGCCGGGCGGATAGGTGTTGAGGACCTCCGCGGCGCTGACCCCGGTCGTCTGGTCCATGCGCATGTCGAGCGGGGCGTCCTGCGCGTAGGCGAAGCCGCGGTCGGCCTCGTCGAGCTGCATGGAGGAGACGCCCAGGTCGAAGAGGATGCCGTCGGCCTTCGGGATGCCGAGCCGGTCGAGGACCTCGGGCAGTTCGTCGTAAACGGCGTGGACCAGCGTGGCGCGCTCCCCGAACAGGGCGAGGCGCTCGCCGGAGAGCCGCAGCGCCTCCTTGTCCCGGTCGAGGGCGACGAGCCGCGCCTCGGGGAACCGCTCGAGGAGCGCCTCGCTGTGGCCGCCGAGGCCGAGGGTGCAGTCGACCACCACCGCGCCGGGGCGCTGGAGGGCCGGGGCCAACATGTCCAGGCACCGCTGGAGCATCACCGGGACGTGTCGGTCGTTGCTCAATGCGCCCTCTCAGATCCGGCGCGGCCGGGACGTGTCACCGGCTCACCGGGCCCTACCGCCGCACACGCGGGGGAGAAATTGCCGAAATCGCTCAATGTCTCCGTGAACTTCGCGCCACTTTAGTCCACGGGCCCCGACGGTCAATCAACCGGCTGGCGCGTCGCACGGGCGGCCGGGGAGACCGGGTCGATCCGGGCGGATCACCCTGATGGGCCCGGCCCTCTCATGCCTGTGGGTTACCTCACAACAAGGTTCATTGACGTTCTTTGTCCCCTCTCACAGCGGGCCGGAACGCCCGGTGACCACTACCGTCGATGTCATGTCGACCTCTGCACACGCCTCTGCCGACGCGATAAGGACCGGTGGCTCGGTCACGGACCGTCTCGTCGAGGCCAACGAACGCTATGCCGCCCGCTTCACCGACCCCGGAATGGACGCCCGGCCGGTGCTGAACGTGGCCGTCGTCGCCTGCATGGACGCGCGGCTCGATCTGCACGCCGCGCTCGGTCTCGAACTGGGCGACTGCCACACCATCCGCAACGCCGGCGGTGTGGTCACCGACGACGTCATCCGCTCCCTCACGATCAGCCAGCGCGCGCTCGGCACGCGCAGCGTGGTGCTGATCCACCACACGGGCTGCGGTCTGGAGTCGCTGACCGAGGAGTTCCGGCACGACCTGGAGATGGAGGTCGGCCAGCGCCCGGCCTGGGCCGTCGAGGCGTTCCGCGATGTCGAGCAGGACGTCCGGCAGTCGATGCAGCGGGTGCGCACCTCGCCGTTCCTGGTGCACACGGACGACGTCCGGGGCTTTGTCTTCGACGTGACCACGGGCCTTCTCCGCGAGATCGACCCGGCTTAATCCGGCATACCCCGGCATATCGCTCGCACTTGTCCACAGGCAAGTGACACCGGGCGCCACGGGCAACAAGAATGCTCGTGTGACACCTTTCGGAAACCCTCCGGGACGGGTGTACGTGTTTCGGGGCGGGCCGCGCATCGGCCCGCGAGTGGGCCGAGGAGGGCCGGGTGACGACCTATGACGATCGAGCGAGCCTCGCTGATCTGACCACGACGGCGGAGCGTGTCCGCCGGTCGGTGGAGGGTGTGATCGAGGGCAAGCCCGAGGTCGTACGGCTTTCGCTGACCGTGCTGCTCGCCGAGGGACATCTTCTGATCGAGGATGTCCCCGGCGTCGGCAAGACGATGCTGGCCAAGACGCTGGCGCGGTCCATCGACTGCTCGGTGCGCCGCATCCAGTTCACGCCCGACCTGCTGCCCTCGGACATCACCGGCGTGTCGATCTTCGACCAGCAGCGGCGTGACTTCGAGTTCAAGCCGGGCGCGATCTTCGCCCAGATCGTGATCGGCGACGAGATCAACCGCGCCTCGCCGAAAACCCAGTCCGCCCTCCTGGAGTCCCTGGAGGAGCGGCAGGTCACGGTGGACGGACAGACGTACGAGCTGCCGAGCCCGTTCATGGTGGTCGCCACCCAGAACCCGGTGGAGATGGAGGGGACCTATCCCCTCCCCGAGGCCCAGCGCGACCGCTTCATGGCCCGCGTCTCGATCGGCTATCCCAGCCCCGAGGCCGAGCTGAAGATGCTCGACGTCCACGGCTCGGTCTCCCCGCTCGACGACCTCCAGCCGGTGGCGCACGCGCACGACATCCTGAAGCTGATCGACGCCGTGCGCGGGGTGCACGTGGCCGACTCCGTGCGGCGGTACGCCGTGGACATCGTCGCCGCGACTCGTACCCACCCCGACCTCCGGCTCGGCGCCTCCCCCCGGGCCACGCTCCATCTGCTGCGCGCCGCCAAGGCGTCCGCCGCGCTCAGCGGCCGGGAGTACGTCCTGCCGGACGACCTCCAGGCGCTGGCGGTGCCGGTGCTCGCCCACCGGTTGCTGCCGACCACGCAGGCGCAGATGAACCGCCGGACGTCCGAGCAGGTCGTCGTCGACATCCTGCAGCGGACCCCCGTCCCGGCCACCGCGCCGCCCGCCGGCCCGCCCGTCGGCCCGCCGGCCGGCCCGCTCTACGGCCAGCAGCCCGGCGTCCGGCAGCTGTGATGACGACCGCTGCCGCGCCGGAGGGGCAGCGGGGTGACGACCGGGACGTCCGGGCGGGCGACGACCGCGGCGGTCCGCGGGCCGCGCTGAGCGGTCTCACCACCCGCGGCCGCTCCTTCCTTGCCGCCGGAGTCGCCGCCGCCGTCTGCGCCTTCGTGCTCGGGCAGGGCGACCTGCTGCGCGTGGGACTGCTGCTGGCCGTGCTGCCGCTGGTCTGCGTCGCCGTGCTGTACCGCACCCGCTACCAGGTCGCGGGCAGCCGCCGGCTCTCTCCGCAGCGGGTGCCGGTCGGCTCCGAGGCCCGGGTCCATCTGCGGATGGAGAACGTCTCCCGGCTGCCCACGGGGCTGCTGATGCTCCAGGACCACGTCCCGTACATGCTCGGGCCGCGCCCCCGGTTCGTCCTGGACCGGGTCGAGGCCGGCGGCCGGCGCGAGGTGTCGTACCGGGTCCGCTCGGACCTGCGCGGCCGCTTCCCGCTGGGACCGCTCCAGCTCCGGCTGACCGACCCCTTCGGCATGTGCGAGCTGACCCGCTCGTTCAGCGCGTACGACACCCTCACGGTCGTCCCCCGCACCGAACCGCTGCCGCCGGTGAGACTGGCCGGCGAGGCGGCGGGGTACGGCGACGGGCGGCAGCGCTCGCTGGCGCTCGCCGGGGACGACGACATCATTCCGCGCGCCTACCGCCACGGCGACGACCTGCGCCGGGTCCACTGGCGCTCCACCGCCCGCTACGGCGAGTTGATGGTCCGCCGGGAGGAGCAGCCGCAGCGGGCCCGCTGCACGGTGCTGCTCGACACCCGCCGGATCGCCTACCAGGGCGCGGGCCCCGACTCCGCCTTCGAGTGGGCGGTCTCGGGCGCGGCCTCCGCCCTGGTGCACATGCTGGAGCGGGGCTTCGCGGTGCGGCTGCTGACGGACACCGGCAGCGCGGTGCCCGGTGAAAGTTCGGAGGGGTTCGCGGGTTCGTCGCAGGACACGGCCGAGGCGGCCGGTCTGATGATGGACACCCTCGCCGTCGTCGACCACTCCGACGGGGCCGGTCTCTCACGCGCCCACGACGTGCTGCGCGGCGGCAACGAAGGCCTTCTGGTCGCCTTCGTCGGCGATCTCGACGAGGAACAGGCGGCGCTGGCCGCCCGAATGCGGCAGCGCAGCGGCGCGGCGGTCGCCTTCGTCCTGGACAGCGGGACGTGGCTGACCGGCGGAGCGGTGAGCGGCGCGGTCGAGGACCGGCTGCGGCGGCTGCGGGAGGCCGGGTGGACGGCGCTGGCCGTGCCGCCGGGCGCGCGGCTCGCCGAGCTGTGGCAGCAGGCCGGCGGAATGTGGGTGGACGGCCCGGCGGGCGACATCTGGGGAGGACGGTCATGAGCGGTCGCGCGCGGCTGACGCTCGGCGCCTACGCCGCCACGCTGATGGCGGCGGGCGCGCTGCTGCCGCTGGTGAAGCCGGCGACGTGGATCTTCACAGCGGCGGTGCTGCTCGCGGTGCAGAGCGGCGTCGGGGCGCTCACCCGGCGGGTTCCGCTGGCCAGGCCGCTGACGATCGCGGCCCAGGCGGTGGTGACGCTGCTGGCGCTCACCCTGGTCTTCGCGGGCGGACACGCGCTGCTCGGGTTCCTGCCGGGGCCGGCCGCCTTCGCGCACTTCACGACCCTGTTCGAGGCGGGCGCCGCCGACATCGGCCGGTACGCCATCCCGGCCCCGGACACCGAGGGCATCCGGCTGATGGTGGTCGGCGGCGTACTGCTCGTCGGCCTGCTCGTCGACACCCTCGCGGTGACCTTCCGCAGCGCCGCGCCCGCCGGACTGCCGCTGCTCGCCCTGTACTCGGTCGCCGCGGGGCTCTCCGACGGCGGCGCGAGCTGGCTGTGGTTCCTGCTGGCGGCCGGCGGCTATCTGCTGCTCCTGCTGGGCGAGGGGCGTGACCGGCTCTCCCAGTGGGGCCGGGTCTTCGGCGGCGCGCCGCGCGCGGGCGGCCGCGGGCCGGCCGGCGGCGACGGCGGGCAGGTGCTCGCCCCGGTGCGGACCGGCCGGCGGATCGGCGTGGTCGCCATGGGCATCGCCCTGGCGGTGCCGGCCGTGCTCCCGGCGCTGAACGGCGGGTTCCTCGGCGGTCCGGGCGAAGGCTCCGGCACGGGCGGCCAGGGCGGCACGATCTCGGCGGTCAATCCGCTGGTCTCGCTCCAGGACAACCTCCGCCAGCCCGAGGACCGCGAGGTGCTCCGGTATCGGACCAACGCGCTCGACACCAGTGGCATGTATCTGCGGCTGGTCGCCCTCGACCAGTTCGACGGCACGTCGTGGAAGTCCTCGGTCCGCCCGATCGAGGACGTGCCCGAGCGGCTGCCGAAGCCGGACGGGCTCGGCGACGGGGTGCGGTCGACGGAGATCACCGGCAATTTCGTGGCCTCGCCGTCGTACGAGCAGAAGTGGCTGCCGATGCCGTATCCGGCGGCGAAGGTCGAGATCGACGGCCGCTGGCGGTACGAGCCGGCCGGGCGGATGCTCGTCGGCGACGGCAAGCAGACGACCCGGGGCGCCCGGTACACGGTGACGAGCCTGGACGTCCGCCCGACACCGGGGCAGTTGGCCGCGGCCCCGGCGGCTCCGGCCGGGCTCCGCTCGGAGTACACCCGGGTGCCCGCCTCGCTGCCGGCCGACGTGAAGGCGACGGCCCTGGCGGTGACCCGCGGCGCGCGCAACGACTACGAGCGGGCGGTGAAGCTCCAGGACTGGTTCGCCCGCGACGGCGGGTTCCGCTACGACGTGGAGGTCGAGTCGGGGACGGGGGCGCAGGCGATCTCACACTTCCTGAAGCAGAAGGAAGGGTTCTGCGTCCACTTCTCCTTCTCGATGGCGGCGATGGCGCGCTCGCTGGGCATCCCGGCGCGGGTGGCGGTCGGCTTCATGCCCGGCACGCCGCGGGCCGACGGCTCGGTGTCGGTGGGGATCCGGGACGCGCACGCATGGCCTGAGCTGTACTTCGAGGGGGCCGGGTGGATCCGGTTCGAGCCGACGCCGTCGCGCGGTTCCACTCCTGACTACACGCGGGCGCAGACTCCCTCGGACACGCCGTCGGGCTCGGCGCAACCGGAGACCAGTGCCTCGGCGCTGCCCTCCGAGGTGCCGAGCACCGAGGACAGCTGCCCGCCGCAGATGCGCCGGCAGGGCGAGTGCGGCCCCGACGCGGCGGCGGGCGCCGACGCGTCCGACGGGGGCGGGCCGAATCCGCTGATGGTGCTGCTGGTGTGCCTGGGGGTGGCGATCGCGGTGCTGCTGCCGCTGTCGCCGCTGCTGTGGCGTACGCGGGTACGGGCGGGGCGGCTCGGTTCCCCGGGCCGTACGGCCGAGGACGCGGCGGCCCGGACCCTGGCGGTCTGGCGGGAGGTCGTCGACACGGCCTGGGACCACGGGGTGGTGCCGGACGAGTCGCTGACGCCCCGGCGGACGGCGGCGCGGATCGTCCGCCTGGGCTCCTTGGAGGGCGAGGCGGCGAACGCGGTGCACCGGGTGGCGCGGGCGGTGGAGGAGGTTCTCTACGCTCCGGCCCCGCACCCGGCCGCCGGCCTGCCGGAGGAGCTCGCCCTGATCAGGACCGGCTTCCACACGGCCGCCTCCCGCCGCACCCGCCTGCGCGCCCTGCTCGCCCCCCGCTCGGCCGTCCGGGTGCTCTGGACCGCCTCTTCCCGCTGGTCCGCTGTGACGACCCGCTGGTCGGCCCACCGCCACGCCCTGACGGCCCGCGCGACGACGACCCTCCGGAAGGCCGCCCGCCAACGGGGGTGAGGGGGCGGGGGGGGGCCGGCCGGGCCCGGGCGGGGCCCGGCTGCCGGCCGGGTTCGGTCCCGAGGCTCTGACTGCTGGCCGGCTTCGGTCTCGGGGCCTGCCTCCCGGGCGGGTTCGGTCCCGAGGCCCGGCTGCCGGGCGGGTTCGGGCGGGGGCCGCCCGGTTTCGTTCGGCGGGGGCCCGGCTGCCGGCCCCGTTCGGCGGGGCCCCGTTACGCCGGCCGCGTTTCAGAGGCCCCCCGGGGCCGCACGCGACGAGCCCCGCGGGGCGGGCACCTGGGGGTGCCGGGCCGCGGGGCTCGGGAGCGTGAGGGGGCTGGTCAGAGCCCTCGGTCAGGGGGCGTCAGTGGCTGCCGCCCTGTTGTTCGTCTCGGCGGCGCTGCCACCGTTCCTCGATGCGGTGCATCATCGAACGGCGCTGCCGGGCCTGACGGCCGCCGGCCGCTCCACCCGCCGCCTGCTGCTGCTGCTCGCCCGGCTTGGGCGCCTTGCGCCAGCCGGTGACGGCCAGGACCGCGCAGCCCAGCATGACGAGGAACCCCACCACGCTGATCCAGATCTGCTGAGCGACCATTCCGGCCATGAGGAGCGCGATACCCACCAGGAAGCCGGCGACTGCCTGGTAGACCCGTCGCCGGGTGTACGTACGCAGTCCGCTTCCCTCGAGCGCTGTCGCGAACTTGGGATCTTCGGCGTACAGCGCTCGCTCCATCTGCTCGAGCATTCGCTGCTCGTGCTCCGAGAGCGGCACGGAGTCCTCCTAGTCGTCGGTCGCGGGGGCGACCGGGATGCGGCCCTTTCAGGATAGGCAGGGAATCGCCCCCGTGAAACCCGCCCTCAACGCCAAATCGCCATTCCGGGCCGCCATGCGGTTCGGTTGCTGAGGCGTTGATTCCCCTGCGCGCTGCCTGTCATGCCGGTTGGTGTCCCCCGATCATACGGGGCGAAGCCCCGGACCGGAGGGTCTGTGGCGTACTCCATGTGCGGCTGCGTCGCTGATCAGCCGGTTGCTCGACGGTCCGCGCCCGGACGGGGCCCGCACCGCCGAGCGGGTGTCAGGCGCGCTTGTCGCCCAGGACGTGCAGCTGGGTGGCGATGGCGTGGAAGGACGCCAGCTCCGCGGCGGCCGCCTCCAGCTTGAGCAGGGCCTCCGCGGCGCCGGGCTCGGTGTCGACCAGGACCCCGGGGACCAGGTCGGCGAAGACCCGGACGCCGTGCACCGCGCCGACGTCCAGACCGGCCTCGGAGGCCAGCGCGGTGAGCTGGTCCGCGGTGAAGCGCCGGGGCACCGGGTCGCCGTCGCCCCAGCGGCCGTCGGGGTCGCTCAGGGCGGTGCGGGCCTCGGTGAAGTGGCCGGCGAGGGCGCGCGCGAGGACGGCGCCGCCGACGCCCGCGGCGAGCAGGCTGAGGGCGCCGCCGGGCCGCAGCGCGGCGACCGCGTTCCGTACGCCCTCGGCCGGGTCGTCGACGTACTCGAGGACGCCGTGGCAGAGCACCACGTCGTACTCCTCGCGGGCGACGACGTCGAACAGGCCGCGGATGTCCCCTTGGACGCCCTCGACGCGGTCGGCCACACCGGCCTCGGCGACGCGCCGCTCCAGCGCGAAGAGCGCGTTCGGGCTGGGGTCGACGACGGTGACGCGGTGGCCGAGGCGGGCCACCGGCACGGCGAAGTTGCCGGATCCGCCGCCGGTGTCGAGGACGTCGAGGCTCGTCTTCCCGCCGGCCTTGGCCCGGCGGTCGAGGGCGTCCTGGAGGACGTCCCAGACGACGGCGGTACGCAGGGAGGCGCGCGACGGCCGCGACGACGTCTCTCGACCGAAGACAGGGGAAGGGTCCGACACGGCTGCTGACTCCTCGGTGACAGGGGCGAACGCTCCCACCCTATGGCCTCGAACGGTCTCTCCCGATCACCGCGCGGCCTCGTCGCCCCGGGGCTGGCGGGGCAGTACCGGCTGGAGGACGAGGAGCCGCTCGACCAGTCGCAGGAACATCCCGGCGTCCCGGATCAGATCGTCGGCGTCCCGTCGGCTCGCCGCGCCCGCGATGCCCGCCTCGGCCCTGGCCCGCCGCTCGGCGCCGGAGGCGAACAGGGCGCTCCACTCGGCCAGCTCGGGGGCGATCTCGGGCAGCACCTCCCATGCGCTGCGTATGCGCCGCCGCTTGCGCGGATCGTCCTCGGGCCTGCCCCGGGCGGCGAGCACGGCCGCCGCGGTGCGCAGGGCGGCGAGGTGGGCGGTGGCGTACCGCTCGTGGGGCGCGTCGAACGAGGCCGCCTCGTCGAGCCCGGCGCGGGCCTTGGCCAGCAGGTCGAGCGCGGCGGGCGGGGCGGTGGCGCGGCGCAGGACGGGGTGGATGTCGGTCGGCGGGCCGACCAGCGCGGGGGCGGGGCGGCCTCCCCCGTGGCTTTCGGCACGGGAGGTGCCGCCGGGGCGGCGCCGGGGCGCGGCTGCTGCGGAGGAGCTGACCATGACGAGCCTCCTGTCGTCGTGTGACGGCGCTGTGGCCGTATGTGTCCATCGTGCAGGGCACCACTGACAATCGGCCTGACCTGGGCTTTTGCCTCAACCTCCGTTCAGCGGTAAGTTTTTGCACTGACCAGTCAGTTCAAAAGGGGAAGAGGGGGGTGGATCCGTGGAAGCGCATGCGGAGGAGCCGTCGGGCGCCGCCGTCGTCGCGGACGGGTTCGGACTGAAGGGCCCGCGCGGCTGGGTCTTCCGCGAGGTCGGCTTCCGGGCGGAGCCGGGTTCGCTCGTCGCGATCGAAGGTCCTTCGGGTACGGGTCGCACCTGTCTGCTGCTCGCCCTGACCGGCCGGATGAAACCCCACGAGGGCCACGCCGAGGTCGCCGGGCTCCCGCTGCCCCGCAAGATGGCCGCCGTGCGCCGGATCAGCGCGCTCGGCCCGGTCCCCGGCGTCAGCGACCTCGACCCGGCCCTCACGGTCGACGAGCACCTGCGGGAGCGCGCCCTGCTCCAGCGCAGGTACGACGGCTCCCTGCGGTCCCTGCTGCGCCCGCGCGGGGAGCGGGCCGCCGCCACCCGGGCCCGGATCGAGGAGGCCCTGGAGGCCGCCGGGCTCGACCTGGGCACCTTGCCGAAGGCCGGGCGGACCTCCGTACGGGACCTGGAGCGCCTGGAGGCCCTGCGCCTCTCGGTCGCCCTGGCCCTGATCGGCAGGCCCCGGCTGCTCGCCCTGGACGACGCCGACATGAAGCTCCGGGACGCCGACCGCGCCGCCGCCTGGTCGCTGCTGCGGTCGATCGCCGACGCCGGCACCACCGTCCTCGCCGTCTGCAGCGAGGCCCCCGAGGGCGCCCTGCGGGTGACCACCGCGCCCCGCGCCACCCCGGCGACGGACACCCCGCAGGACCTGGCCGCCGAGGACCGGACGGCCGACGCGGACGACACCACCACCGCGGACCGGACGGACGCCATCGCCGCCGAGGACCGGACCGCCGACGCGGACGACGCCACCACCGCGGACCGGACCGCCGCCGGCAGCGGCGCGACCGGCGGCACCCACACCGAGACCACCACCGACGGCGACGCCGTCACCATCGAGGAGGGGGAGGGCGATGCGCTCGCCGAAACTGGCCGCGCTTGAGCTGAAGCGGTTCGGCAGGGGGAAGCTGCCGCG
The DNA here is from genome assembly GCF_042957155.1 of Streptomyces sp. NPDC008121. Classification (NCBI taxonomy): domain Bacteria; kingdom Bacillati; phylum Actinomycetota; class Actinomycetes; order Kitasatosporales; family Streptomycetaceae; genus Streptomyces; species Streptomyces sp. NPDC008121. The sequence continues at coordinate 338,989 of NZ_JBIBHT010000005.1, forward strand.
CGCCGCGCTCGTCGCGATCCTGCTGCTGCCCCTGCTCTACGGCGCGCTGTACCTGTGGTCCTTCTGGGACCCCTACAGCAGGCTCGACCGGATACCCGTCGCGCTCGTCAACGAGGACGAGGGCGCCACGGCCGACGGCAAGAAGGTCCACGCCGGCGACGACATCACGGCGGGCCTGCGCGAGAGCAAGGTCTTCGAGTGGCACGAGGTCGGCGATGCCGAGGCCCGTGCGGGCGTGGAGGACGGCACGTACTACCTCTCGCTGACCATGCCCGCCGACTTCAGCACCCGGATCGCCTCCAGCTCCGGTGACGCCCCGGAGACCGGCGCGCTCAAGGTCCGTACGAACGACGCCAACAACTACATCGTCGGGCAGATCTCCCGGACGGTGTTCTCCGAGGTCCGCACCGCGGCCTCCACCAAGTCCTCGCGCTCCTTCCTGGACCGGATCTTCATCTCCTTCTCCGACATCCACGACGCGACCGAGAAGGCCGCCAAGGGCGCCGGACAGCTCAAGGCGGGCGCGGACAAGGCCAAGAAGGGCTCCAAGAGCCTGGCCGACGGGCTGATCACCGCCAAGGAGGGCAGCGGCGACCTGGCCTCCGGGCTGAAGAAGCTCGACAAGGGCGCGGGCGAGCTGGAGACCGGCTCCCGGCAGGTCGCGGACGGCACAAAGGCCCTCGCCGACAAGGTCAACGGCAAGGCCGCCCAGGTCCGCCCGTACCTGAAGAACAACGGCAAGGCGATCGGTGACACGGCCCGCCTGGTGGCGCACTCCGCCGCGGCGGTGCGGCACGACCTCGACGACCTGGTCAGGCGCGCCCCCCTCGCCCGCAGCGCCGCCCACCTCGCCGACGACAAGCTGGAGAAGGTCCACCGCGAGCAGTGCGTCGACGACCCGCTGCCGGACCCCCAGGTGTGCCCGGCCCTCAAGGAGGCCAAGGTCACCGCCGACGACGTGGCGAAGATCGCCGACGACCTGCACGAGCTGACCAAGGACAGCGCGGGCGACCTGAAGAAGCTCGACGGGCAGCTCGCCACCCTGCAGAAGCAGGCCGAGGACCTCGCCAAGGCCGCGCCGACCCTCGAAGAGGACCTCGACGGCGCCGTCGCGAAGATCAACAAGCTCAACACCGGGGCCCAGAAGGTCGCCAAGGGCGCCGACCGGCTGCACACCGGCCTCACCACCGCCAAAACCGGCTCCAAGAACCTCGACACCGGGGTCGGCAAGCTCAAGAAGGGCGCCGGTGAACTCGACGGCGGCCTGTTCAAGCTGGTCGACGGCTCGGGCGAGCTGGCCACCGGTCTCCACGACGGCGTCGGCAAGATCCCGGACTACGACAAGCAGGACCGCGACCGCCGTACGGAGGTCATGGCCGACCCGGTCGAGCTCGCCTCCCAGTCGATGCACAAGGCACCCAACTACGGCACCGGTTTCGCCCCGTACTTCATCCCGCTCTCCCTCTGGGTCGGCGCGATGGTGGCGTACATGCTGATCCAGCCGCTCAACCGGCGCGCCCTGGCCGCCGGTGCCTCGGCCTGGCGGATCGCGCTGGCCGGCTGGCTCCCGGTCGCGGCGATCGGGCTGCTCCAGGTCGCCGCGCTGATGTCGGTGCTGCACTGGGGCCTCGGCCTGCAGATGGCCAGCGCCGCCGGGACGGTCGGCTTCCTCGCCCTGGTGACCTGCTGCTTCGCCGCGATCATCCAGTGGCTCAACGCCCGCTTCGGCGCGGCGGGGCGGATCCTCGTCCTCGCGGTGCTGATGCTGCAGCTGACCTCGGCGGGCGGAACGTACCCCGTGCAGACCAGCCCGGGCTTCTTCAACGCCATCCACCCCTTCCTGCCGATGAGCTACGTGGTCGAGGCGCTGCGGCGGCTGATCACGGGCGGCGGGACCGGTCCGGTGTGGCAGGCGGTCGCGGTGCTGTCCGCGTTCACGGTGGGCGCCCTGGCGCTGACCGCCCTCTCGGCCCGCGGCAAGCAGGTGTGGACCCTGGACCGCCTCCACCCCGAACTGTCCCTGTGACACCGGGACCCCGACAGCCGCCGCACCTGTGAGAATCGAGCCATGGACAGCAGCAGCACCAGACGCCGGGCCACGCGCGCGAAGCTCTACGAGGCCGCCGTCACCCTCATCGCCGAGCAGGGCTTCTCGGCGACGACGGTGGACGAGATCGCCGAGCGCGCGGGCGTCGCCAAAGGCACGGTGTACTACAACTTCAAGAGCAAGACCGAACTCTTCGAGGAGCTGCTGAGGCACGGCGTGGGCCTGCTCACCGCCTCCCTGCGGGACGCGGCCGAGGAGACGGAGAAGCGGGGCGGGAGCCGGGTCGACGCGCTCGACGCGATGATCCGGGCGGGCCTGGTCTTCATCGACCGCTATCCGGCCTTCACCCAGCTGTACGTCGCCGAACTGTGGCGCACGAACCGGGCGTGGAACGAGACCCTGCTGGTGGTCCGTCAGCAGGCGGTGGCCGTGGTGGAGGGCGTCCTGCGCGAGGGCGTCGAGGGCGGGGAGCTGAGCGAGGAGATCGACATCCCGCTGACGGCGGCGGCGCTGGTCGGGATGGTCCTGGTGGCCGCCCTCGACTGGCAGGCGTTCCAGCGGGAGCGCTCGATCGACGACGTGCACAGCGCGCTCTCCCGGCTGCTGCACGGGCGCGTGAGCGGCCGCTGACGGCAGACGAAAGACGCCGGTCCGATGAGGCTCGATCCCCCCGAGCCTCGCCGGACCGGCGCTTCTTTCATCCCCCGTGCACCCCCGTTACGGCAGGTGCGCGGCCCCGATCCGCAGCCCCGTGTCCGCGGTTGCGGGGCCGCGCCCCTTCCGTGGTCTCCACTCTGCCGTCCGCGCAGGTCGGAGCCCATCCGCGCGGCTACTCATCTCCGCGCCTGAGTACGGGTACTCACGGCCGCGTCACGGTCCCCACGCGCGCGTGGCGCCCGCTGGCTACGATCGCGTGCGTGTCCGTACTCCCCCTGGTCTTCACCAGCGGCTGGGCGAGCGGGATCAACGCGTACGCGGTGGTCCTGCTGCTCGGCCTCTTCGGCGCGACCGGTCTCACCGACGAGGTGCCCGCGTCGCTGCAGCGCACCGACGTCCTGATCGCCGCCGGGGTGCTCTTCCTGTGCGAGGCGGTGGCGGACAAGATCCCGTACGTCGACTCCGTCTGGGACTCCATCCACACGGTGGTCCGCCCGGTCGCGGGGGCGGTGGTCGGCGCGCTGCTCGCCGGGCAGTCCGGTTCGCTGCCGGAGCTGGCCGCCGGCGCGGTGGGCGGCTCCACCGCCCTGCTCAGCCATGTCGTCAAGGCCGGGACGCGGATGGCGATCAACACCTCGCCGGAGCCGTTCTCCAACATCGCGGCGAGTGTCGCGGAGGACCTCGGCGTCGCCGGGATCATCACCTTCGCGATCTTCAATCCGCAGGCCGCGGCGATCATCGCCGCCGTGCTGCTCGTCCTCGGTCTGGTGATACTGGGCTTCCTCGCCCACCGCATCCGCCGCTTCCTGCGCCGCCGGGCCCAGCGCCGGGAGGAGAAGCGGCTGGCTGCCGCCCGGCCCCGCCACCCCGGCGGATAGGGTCCCTGACATGGCACGGATTGTGGTGATCGGCGCCGGCATGGGCGCCATGGCGGCGGCCGCGCGGCTGGCCGTGGCGGGCCACCGGGTGACGGTGTACGAACGCACGGAGACCTACGGCGGCGCGGTGCGCCGCCTCGCCCGCGACGGGTTCGCCTTCGACACGGGGCCGGGGCTGCTCCATCTGCCCGCCGTCTACCGCGATCTGTTCGTCAAGACCGGCAAAGAGCCGCTGGAGGAGTGCGTCGAGCTGACGCAGGTCGACCCGGCGAGTCGCCATGTCTTCGCCGACGGCACCCTGGTCGACCTCCCCAACGCCTCCCGCGCGGGGACGGTCGCCGCCCTGGACGCGGCGCTCGGCGCCGGCGCGGGCGAGCGCTGGGGCGCGTTCATGGTCCGGGCCCGCGAAGCCTGGGACCGCACCCGGCGCCCGCTCCTGGAGGAGCCGCGGACGGCGGACACCGCGGCGCTCGCCCGGGAGCCGTACCCGGCGCCGAAGGCGGGGCTGTTGCGCCGCCCCACGACGACGCTCGCGCGGATCGGGTCGCGGGAGCTGCGCGACCCCCGGCTCGCCGCGCTCCTCGACTCCTACGCCTGGGCCTACGGCTTCGATCCGGCCACCGCCCCGGCCGCGGCCGCCGTCCTGCCGTACATGGAGCAGACGTTCGGGACGTGGTACGTCCGGGGCGGTCTGCGGGCGCTCGCGGACGCGGTGTACGCGCGGTGTCTGCGGCGGCGGGTGGACTTCGTCTTCGACGCGCGCGTGGACCGGGTCCTGGAGAAGGACGGGCGGGCGGCCGGGGTGGTGCTGGCCGGCGGCGAGACCGTGGCGGCGGACCACGTCGTCGCGGGCGCGCCCGTGCCCGCGCTGTACCGGGACGGGGTGGTGGGCCGGGCTGCCGGGGGCGACGGGCCGGGGCACCAGGCCGACGGGACGGGCCGGGTGACGGTCTGTCTGGCGCTGCGCGGTGCCCGGGAGGCCGGGGCCGCGCACCGGACGGTCGTGCACGCCTCCGGGGACCGCCCCACCACGACCGTGCTGCGGCCCGACGATCCGTCTCTCCGCCCCGACGCCGGCCACGAGTCGGTCACCCTCACGGCGACGCTGCGCCTCGACCCGGCGTACGACGCGACGGCGGTCGGCGAGGCGATGGTGACGGCGGCGGAAGCCGCCGTGCCCGGGCTCCGGGAGCGGCTGCTCTGGCGGGAGGTCCGCACCCCGGACGACACCCTGCGCGAGACGGGCGTCGCCGGCGTGCCGGGTCCGGCCCTTGCGGGCGGCTCGGGCGCCTTCCTGCCCGCCGCCAACCTCTCGCCGCTGCCGGGCCTCTACTTCGCCGGAGGCTGGTCCCACCCGGGCGGCGGGCTGGCCCACGCGGGCATGTCGGGGGCGCTGGTCGCCGGCCTGATCGTGGAGGGCGACGACTTCCGCGGCTCACGGTGAGGGGCGGACGGCTTTCTCCTGCCGTCTAGTACCGGTACTGCTGGTCGTTGCCGTAGTCGTGGTGTTCCTGGCCCTGCGGGTACGGGGGCTGTTCGCCGTCGCGCTGCTGCGGCACCCAGACTCCGCCGGGCGGCGTGTCGTAGCCGTAGGACGGGGCGTACGGGTCGGCGTAGGGCTGCTGGCCGCCGGTGCCGTAGTCGTACGTGCCGTACTGCTGGCCGTCCGTCGTCGGGCCGATGTACGGGTCCGAGTAGGCGGCGTACTGCTGCTGTCCGCTGCCGTAGTCGTAGCCCGGCTGCTCGTACGCGGGCTGGTCGTAGCCCGGCTGGTGGCCGTAGCCCGGCTGCTCCTGGTGGGGCGCGTACGGGTCGTAGCCGCCGTAGGCGGGGCCCGCCTCGGACCGGGCGGCCGTCTGGTCGTAGGCGCCGGCGTAGACGCCGTACTGGCCGGTGTCGTCGGGCATCGGCTGGGGCTCGTACACCGCGGTCCGCTCGGCCGCGGAGGGCTCGGCCGCCGCCGGCTCGTAGGCGACCTCGGTGACCTCCAGGGTGGGGCCGGCGGCCTCGGCCGGCGCGGTGGACCTGCGGCGGCGGCTCGCGCCCGGGTTGCCGCCGATCGCCCATCCGGTGGAGAAGCCGCGGCGGAAGGAGAGCGTCACGTAGGTCTGTCCGACGGCGAAGGCGACGGCGCCCGCGATGATCACGGCGACCGAGGGCAGCAGGACGCCGAGGACGACGCCGAGGAAGCCGCAGAACGCCAGGACGCGCCAGCGCAGCCGCGCCTTGTACTGCAGGAGCACCTCACCCAGCAGCCACAACGCCACGACACCGAACGCGATGTAGAGGACCGTCCACCCCATGCCCGCCCCTCTCCTACGGCCACCGCCGCGGGTCTGGGGCGGGTACGCCGGTCACGACTGCACGTGCAGTCCGAGATTCTCGTAGATCTCCAGCGTCGCGGTGGAGTTGTTCAGCGTGATGAAGTGCAGTCCGGGGACACCCTCGGAGAGCAGACGCGCGCAGAACTCCGTCGCGAACTCGATGCCAATGGAGCGTACAGCGGCCGGATCGTCCTTGACGGCGAGGATGCGCTCTTTCACATCGGCCGGGAACGCGGCGTTGCTCAGCTGGGGCAGCCGGTCGAGGGTCTTGACGTTCACAACGGGCATGACTTCGGGGATGATCGGCGTCTCACAGCCGGCCTTCTGGACGCTGTCGCGCATCCGGAGGTAGTTCTCCGGGTCGAAGAACATCTGGGTGATGGCGTAGTCGGCGCCGGCATGGCACTTGTCCACGAAGTGCCGGATGTCCGTGTCCCAGTCGGTGGAGCGGGGGTGCATCTCGGGGAAGGCGGCGACGCCGACGCAGAAGTCGCCGGACTCCTTGATCAGCCGGACCAGGTCGGCGGCGTACCGCACGCCCTCCGGGTGCTCGATCCACTCCCCCAGCGGGTCGCCCGGCGGGTCGCCGCGCAGGGCGAGCATGTTGCGGATCCCGGCGTCGGCGTACTGGCCCAGGACGTTGCGCAGCTCGGCGACCGAGTGGTCGACGGCGGTGAGATGGGCCACCGGGGTGAGGACGGTGTCGGCGGCGATCTTCTGGGTGGCCTTGACCGTCCCGCCGCGGGTGGACCCGCCGGCGCCGTAGGTGACGGAGACGAAGCTGGGGGCGACCGCCTCGATCCTGCGCAGGGCGTTCCAGAGGCTTCGCTCGCCCTTCTCCGTCCTGGGCGCGAAGAACTCGAAGGAGTACGAACGCTTGCCGGACGCGAGGATGTCGCGGACCGTACGAGCGCGGTCCGAGCGGGTGGAAGCGGTTCCTAGGGCCATACCGGCAGGTTAGACGGGGTACCTCCGCCGACGAAGCGGAGTCCGAAAGATGGACGTCATCCGGCCGCCCGCTCGTGGACGCGCTTGGCCAGGCGCGCGGTCGCCGCGGCGGGGTCGTCGGCCTCGGTGATCGCCCGGACGACGACGATCCGGCGGGCGCCCGCGTCCAGGACCTCGTCGAGGGTGGTCTCGTCGATGCCGCCGATGGCGAACCAGGGGCGCTCCTGGGGCAGGGAGGCGGCGTACCGCACGAGCCCGAGGCCGGGAGCGTACCGGCCGGGCTTGGTGGGGGTGGGCCAGCAGGGGCCGGTGCAGAAATAGTCCACGCCCGGTTCGGCGACGGCGGCGTCGACCTCGGACTCGGCGTGGCAGGAGCGGCCGATCAGCACTCCCCCGGACTCGGTCCGGGGGGATTCCCAGCCGAGGATGGCGCGGGCGGCGGGGACGGGCAGGTCTCCCTGGCCGAGGTGCAGCACGTCGGAGCCGATGGCGTGGGCGACGTCGGCCCGGTCGTTCACGGCGAGGAGCGTGCCGTGGCGGCGGCAGGCGTCGGCGAATACGGCGAGGTGCTCCAGCTCCTCGCCGGCCTCCAGGCCCTTGTCGCGGAGCTGCACGATGTCCACGCCGGAGGAGAGCACGGCGTCGAGGAACGCGGGCAGGTCGCCCTGGCGCCTGCGGGCGTCCGTGCAGAGGTAGAGCCGGGCGTCGGCGAGCTGCGCGCGTGGCGTGGACATGGGTGGTTCCCCCCGTGGGCTGCGGCGGTGCCGTGGGGCCGGGGCGGGCCCGGCCCCACGGACCTCCTGTGGTGGCGTGGGTGCGTCAGACGGCGAGCGCCTGGGCGCGGCGCTTCACCTCCGTGCCGCGATTCTCGCTGAGGGCCTGCGCGGGCGTGCCCGGCAGGGTCGGGTCGGGAGTGAAGAGCCACTCCAGCATCTCTTCGTCGGTGAAGCCGTCGTCCTTCAGGAGCGTCAGGGTGCCGCTGAGGCCCTTGACGACCTTGTCGCCGTCGATGAAGGCGGCGGGCACCTGGAGCGCCCGGTTCTCTCCGCGGCGCACGGCGATGAGCTGGCCCTCCTTGACCAGCTGCCGCACGCGCGTCACCTCGACATCGAGCATTTCCGCGATGTCGGGGAGGTAGAGCCAGGCGGGGACGAGAGCATCGATTCTTGCGTCAATCTCGGTCACGGGAACAAGCCTGCCATCTGGGACTGACAGTCGGTAGTCGGGCCCCGTGGAGTGTCCGCTCCCGGCCGGGGCGGGGGCACGGGCGCGCGGCCCCGGCCGGGCGCCCTGAGCACGTCTCAGAGGACCGCCGTCTTCAGGGCGACGGCCGGGTCGGTGGCCCGGGCGGGGTCGAGGCGGGCGGCCGCCTCGATCAGCTTGCGGCCCTGGGCCAGGTCGCGGGGGCGGCCCACGGCGAGCAGGGCGACCAGGACGCCCGCGCGCAGCCAGAGGACGGACCAGGAGGCGCCGGCGGGGTCGCCGCGGCGGACGAGCGCGTCGGCGGTGGTGTGGTGGCCCGCGTACTGCACGAAGCGGCCGAACTGCTCGGACCAGAAGTACGGCACCGGGTCGTAGGCCCCGGGGTTCTCGCCGATGATGTCGGCCGCGACCGTCCGCGGGCCCTGGAGGGCGTTGTCCCAGTGGTGGACCAGGAGCCGCTCGCCGTAGCGGGCGGACGGGAAGGAGGCGCAGTCGCCGACGGCGTACACGCCGGGTACGGAGGTGCGCAGCCGGTCGTCGGCGGTGAGGGAGCCGCCGGCGTCGAGGGTGACGCCGGAACCGGCGAGCCAGTCGGTGGCGGGGCGGGCGCCGATGCCGACGACGACGGCGTCGGCGGGCAGCCGCCGCCCGTCGGCGAGGACGACGCTGCCGCCCTCGAAGCGGTCCACGCGCGCGTGGGTGAGGAGAGCGGCGCCGCTCTCCTCGTACCAGCGGGCCATGGGGGCGGCGACCTCGGCGGGCAGCGCGCCCGCGAGCGGGTGGTCGGCGGCCTCCACGACGGTGACGGCGCACCCCGCCTCGCGCGCGGCGGTGGCGAACTCGGCGCCGATCCAGCCGGCGCCGACGACCACGATGTCGTGGCGCCGTTCCAGGACGGGCTTGAGCCGGGCGGCGTCGTCGAGGGTGCGCAGCAGATGGACCCCGGGCACGCCCTCGGTGCCGGGAAGGGTGACGGGCTGGGCGCCGGTGGCGACGACCAGGACGTCGTAGGGGACGGGGCCGGCCTCGGTGTCGATCTCGCGGTCGCCGGCGCGCAGGCCGGTGACCTCCAGGCCGAGGCGCAGCTCGATGGCGAGTGCTTCGAAGTCGACGTCGAAGGCCGAGTCCTCGGCCTTGCCCAGGAGTACGGCCTTGGAGAGCGGGGGCCGGTCGTAGGGCTGGTGCGGCTCGGCTCCGATGAGGGTGACGGGGCCTTCGAAGCCCTGTTCGCGCAGGGCGACGGCGGTCTGCACCCCCGCCATCCCGGCGCCCACGATCACGACGTGCTGCTGTGCCTGCTTCTGCTCGCTCACCCGATCACCTTACGCAGCTGACGTGCCGTCAGGAAGGCAGCGGTCGCACCCGCGACGGGCCGGCTCCTCCCGCCGGGGCCGTCCGCCCGGCTCGGCGCCTCTTCCCACCCGCGCCCCGGGGAGGCGGGAGGCTCCCTTACCGGCCGCCGAGGGCGGGGGTTAGTCTGACCGTCAACGTAGAGCACTCGCGGGAGCCCGGACGCACCGGGCTGAGAGGGAGGCTGGCCGGCCTCCGACCGTACGAACCTGATCCGGGTCATGCCGGCGAAGGGAGGGGCTGGACGCCCATGCCATCACGTACGCCACACCTCGGTGCGCCGTCCGCGCGCACCCCGGACTCCGGTGCGCCGTCCGCGCGCACCCCGCACGTCCGGACACCGCACGCGCACGCCGCGCACCCCGGGACACCACCCGCCGGTACCTCCTCGGACGTCCTCGTCATCGGGGGCGGGATCATCGGCCTCGTCACGGCCTGGCGCGCGGCGCAGCGCGGGCTGCGGACGGCGCTCGTCGATCCGGAGCCCGGGGGCGGGGCGGCGCGGGTGGCGGCCGGAATGCTCGCCGCCGTCACCGAACTCCACTACGGCGAGGAGACCCTGCTCGGCCTCAACCTCGCCTCCGCGCGCCGCTATCCCGACTTCGTCGCGGAGCTGCGGGACGCCACCGGCCAGGACGTCGGCTACCGCTCCTGCGGAACGCTCGCCGTCGCGCTGGACGCCGACGACCGGGCGCACCTGCGGGAGCTGCACGCCCTGCAGACGCGGTGCGGTCTGGAATCGGAGTGGCTCAGCGGGCGCGACTGCCGCCGTCTGGAGCCGATGCTGGCCCCGGGCGTCCGGGGCGGGCTGCGGGTCGACGGCGACCACCAGGTCGATCCGCGCCGGCTGGCCGCCGCGCTGGTCACCGCCTGCGAGCGGGCCGGGGTGGTCGTCCACCGGAGCGTCGCCGAGCGGCTGACGGTGGTGCGCGACCGGGCCGTGGGCGCGGTCCTCGCGGACGGGACGGAGCTCGGCGCCGACCAGGTCGTCCTCGCCGCCGGCAGCCTCAGCGGCCGGCTCGACGGTGTACCGGAGGAGGTGCTGCCGCCCGTACGGCCCGTCAAGGGGCAGGTGCTGCGGCTGAGCGTGCCGCCGGCGTACGCGCCGTTCCTCTCCCGGACGGTCCGGGCCGTGGTGCGCGGCAGCCACGTCTATCTGGTGCCGCGCGAGAACGGGGAGCTGGTCGTCGGGGCGACGAGCGAGGAGCTGGGCTGGGACACCACCGTCACGGCGGGCGGGGTGTACGAACTGCTGCGCGACGCGCACGAGCTGGTGCCCGGCATCACCGAGCTGCCGCTCACCGAGACCCGGGCGGGCCTGCGACCCGGGTCCCCGGACAACGCGCCGCTGCTCGGGCCGAGCGCCCTGCCGGGGCTCCATCTGGCCACCGGCCACTACCGCAACGGGGTGCTGCTCACCCCCGTCACCGGCGACGTCATGGCGGAGGTGCTGACCACCGGCACGCTCCCGGACGAGGCCCGCCCCTTCACTCCCCGCCGCTTCTCTCCCGTACGTCTGGAGCAGCCCGCATGAACGTGCTGAACGTGTCCGTGAACGGGGAGCCGCGCACGCTTCCCGGCCCCGTCTCGCTCGACGCCCTGGTCGCCACCCTCACCGCGGCGCCCTCGGGGGTGGCCGCGGCCGTCAACGAGACCGTGGTGCCGCGCGGCCGGTGGGCCGTGACGGTCATCGGCGACGGCGACCGGGTCGAGGTCCTCACCGCCGTCCAGGGAGGCTGAGCCGATGTCCGACGACACCTTCGTCCTCGCGGGTACGGAGTTCTCCTCGCGCCTGATCATGGGCACGGGCGGGGCGCCCAGCCTGGACGTCCTGGAGCGCTCGCTGGTCGCCAGCGGCACGGAGCTGACGACGGTCGCCATGCGGCGACTGGACCCGACGGTGCGGGGCTCGGTCCTCTCCGTCCTGGAGCGGCTCGGGATCCGGGTCCTGCCGAACACGGCGGGCTGCTTCACGGCGGGCGAGGCGGTGCTGACCGCGCGCCTGGCCCGGGAGGCCCTCGGGACCGACTGGGTCAAGCTGGAGGTCGTCGCCGACGAGCGGACCCTGCTGCCGGACGGGGTGGAGCTGCTCGACGCGGCGGAGACGCTGGTGGACGACGGCTTCACGGTCCTGCCGTACACCAACGACGACCCGGTCCTCGCGCGGAAGCTGGAGGACGTCGGGTGCGCCGCGATCATGCCGCTCGGTTCGCCGATCGGCTCCGGGCTCGGGATCCGCAACCCGCACAACTTCCAGCTGATCGCGGAGCGGGCCGGGGTGCCGGTGATCCTGGACGCGGGGGCCGGGACGGCTTCGGACGCGGCGCTCGCGATGGAGCTGGGGTGCGCGGCGGTGATGCTGGCGTCGGCGGTGACCCGGGCGCAGGAGCCGGTGCTCATGGCGTCGGCGATGCGGCACGCGGTCGAGGCGGGCCGGCTGGCGTGGCGGGCGGGCCGCATCCCCCGCCGCCATTTCGCCGAGGCGTCCTCCCCCGCGGAGGGCCGCGCCGCCCTGGACCCGGAGCGTCCCGCGTTCCGATGACGTGATCCCGGCCACCCCGTCCCGTCACAGGTGCGCTGCAGTCGCCGGTGGCGGCGACGGGGTGTCCGCGGGGACTCGTAAACTCGGGGCCGTGGACACGACCCTTCAGGACCCTCTCGTCGGGCAGCTGCTCGACGGCCGCTACCACGTCGACGCGCGCGTCGCCGTCGGCGGGATGGCCACGGTCTACCGGGCCGTCGACACCCGCCTCGACCGGGTGCTCGCGCTCAAGGTGATGCATCCGGCGCTGGCGACCGACGCCACCTTCGTCGAGCGGTTCATCCGCGAGGCGAAGTCCGTGGCGCGGCTCTCCCACCCCAACGTCGTCGGGGTCTTCGACCAGGGCGCGGACGGGGCGTACGTCTATCTCGCGATGGAGTACGTCGCCGGCTGCACCCTGCGCGACGTGCTGCGCGAGCGCGGCGCCCTGCAGCCCCGGGCCGCGCTGGACATCCTGGAGCCCGTCCTCGCGGCGCTCGGCGCCGCGCACCGGGCCGGTTTCGTCCACCGGGACATGAAGCCGGAGAACGTCCTGATCGGGGACGACGGCCGGGTCAAGGTCGCCGACTTCGGTCTCGTACGGGCCGTCGGCTCGGCCACGAACACCACCGGCTCCGTCCTCGGCACGGTCTCGTACCTCGCCCCCGAGCAGATCGAGCACGGCACCGCCGACACCCGCGCCGACGTGTACGCCTGCGGTGTCGTCCTGTACGAGATGCTGACCGGCGGGAAGCCGCACGGCGGGGACACGCCCGCGCAGGTCCTCTACCGGCACCTGAACACCGACGTCCCGGCCCCCTCGGCCGTCGTCCCCGGCCTCGCGGTCGAGCTGGACGAGCTGGTCACGGCGGCCACCGCCCGCAACCCGGAGATCCGCCCTTACGACGCCGTCGCGCTGCTCGCCCTGACCCGGGAGGCCCGGGCGGCCCTCGGTGACGAGCAGCTCGACGCGGTGCCGCCGGGGGCGCGCGCCGAGACGGACGGGGCGGGCGAGGACGGCTCCGAGGACCGGACCAGCGTGATCCCGCGCACCGCCGTGCCGCAGCACACGAGCCGGCTGGCGATGCCCCCGGAGCCCGAGCCGGAACCGCGTCCCTCGCGCCGGGCAGGCGGCTTCGCGGGCGCCGGTGGCGTGGGGTCCGGTGCGCGCAGGCTGCCCCGCCCGCGCGGTCCCCTGCTCGTCCTCGCCCTCGTCCTGGTGGCCCTCGGGCTCGGCGGCGGCGTCTGGTACATCAATTCCGGCCAGTTCACCCGGGTCCCCGCCATCCTCGGCCAGAGCGAGGCCCAGGCCACGCAGCGGCTGGAGAAGGCGGGCCTGGAGGTCGGGAAGACCCGGCGCGCGTTCAGCGAGGTCTACGAACGCGGGACGGTCATGGCCACGGACCCGGCCCCGGGCGAGCGCATCCGCGGAAACGGCACGGTGACGCTCACCCTCTCCCGCGGCCCGGAGATCGTGAAGGTCCCCCGCCTGGAGGGCAGGACGCTCGCCGAGGCCAAGCGGATGCTGACCGAGGAGGGCCTGGCCCCCGGTGTGGTCACGGAGGCCTTCAGCGAGGACGTGCCGCAGTCCGCGGTGATCGGCTCCGACCCCGGGCCCGGCACCGAGCGCTCCCCCGACTCGGCGGTCGCCCTGATCGTCAGCAAGGGCGCCCCGATCGAGGTTCCCTCCGTGTCCGGCGAGTCCGTGGCCGACGCCACCCAGACGCTGCGGAACGCCGGGCTGAAGGTGCAGGTCGCGGCCGAGCGGATCGACTCCCCGCGGCCGGCCGGTTCGGTCGCCGCCCAGTCCCTGGCCGAGGGCAGCCGCGCCGCCCGCGGCGACACGATCACCCTCACGGTCTCCAAGGGGCCGAGGATGATCGAGGTGCCCGACGTCATGGGCGAGCAGATCGACACCGCGCGCGAGCGGCTGGAGGGCGCCGGCTTCGAGGTGGAGGTCAAGAAGACCTTCCCCTTCCTCGGCGACACCGTCTCCGCCCAGTCCGTCGAGGGCGGCTCCACCGCCCCCGAGGGCTCCACCGTCACGCTCACGACCAAGGGACTGTAGAGACTCATGCGCAACCCCGTCGGCGGCCATGTCCCCGTGGCCGGCGGCCTCGCCACGACCGGCCTGGCCTACGCCCGCGAGCTGGGCGCCGAGGCCGTCCAGGTCTTCGTCGCCAATCCGCGCGGCTGGGCCACCCCGGTGGGCAACCCCGCGCAGGACGAACGGTTCCGCGCCGCCTGCGAGGCCGCGTCGATGTCGGCCTGGGTCCACGCCCCGTACCTCATCAACTTCGGCTCGCACACCGAGGCGACGGTCGAGAGGTCGGTGGAGTCGCTGCGGCACTCGCTGCGCCGGGGCCGGGAGATCGGCGCCAAGGGCGTGGTGGTGCACACCGGCTCGGCGACCGGAGGCCGCCCGCGCGAGGAGGCGCTGGCGCAGGTGCGGGAGCGGATGCTGCCGCTGCTCGACGAGCTGACGCACGAGGACGACCCCTTCCTGCTCCTGGAGTCCACGGCCGGGCAGGGCTCCTCGCTCTGCTCCCGTACGTGGGACTTCGGGCCGTACTTCGACGCGCTGGACCACCACCCGCGGCTCGGGATCTGCCTGGACACCTGCCACATCTTCGCGGCGGGGCACGACCTGACCGGCCCGCACGGCGCGACGCAGACCCTGGACCTGCTGGTGGAGACGGTCGGCGAGGGCCGACTGAAGCTGATCCACGCCAACGACTCGAAGGACGTCGTCGGGGCGCACAAGGACCGGCACGCGAACATCGGGTCGGGCCACATCGGCCAGGAGCCGTTCCGGGCGCTGATGCGCCACCCGGAGACGGAGGGCGTGCCGCTGGTCATCGAGACGCCCGGCGGCAAGGAAGGGCACGTGGCGGACGTGGAGCTGCTGAAGAAGCTCCGCGGCTGACGCCCACGCGTTGAGGAATACCCCTAGGGGGTATACGGTTCCTGGAGAGGCAGGAACCGCTATCCGACGTTGGGGGCTCGTCATGGAGCACGAAGCGCACACCGGCCACCTCGGCCGGCAGGACCACCGGAACCCTCACGACCACCACGGAGACCACACGGCCCACGGGCACCACGGCGGCGGCGCGGTGTCCTGGTCGATGGCCGTGAAGGCGACGCTGCACTGCCTCACCGGATGCGCCATCGGCGAGGTCCTCGGCATGATCATCGGCACGGCCCTCGGCTGGGGCAACGCCCCCACGATGGCGCTCGCCATCGCCCTGGCCTTCCTCTTCGGCTACTCCCTGACCCTGTGGGCCGTCGTCCGCGCCGGGCTCTCGCTCAAGGCGGCCATCGGCGTCGCGCTCGCCGCCGACACCCTCTCCATCACGGTGATGGAGATCGTCGACAACGGGGTCCTGCTGCTGGTCCCGGGCGCCATGGACGCGCATCTGTCGGACGCGCTCTTCTGGGGCGCCCTCGCCTTCGCCTTCCTCGTCGCCTTCCTGATCACCACACCCGTCAACAAGTGGATGATCGGCCGCGGCAAGGGCCACGCGGTGGTCCACCGCTACCACCACTGACCCCGCCGCCCGGCTCGGCGACCCGGGGCGGCTACAGCTCCGGGCCGTCGCCCGGCTCCTCCTGGTAGGAGTAGCGCTGCTCCGTCCAGGGGTCGCCGATGTTGTGGTAGCCGCGCTCCTCCCAGAAGCCGCGGCGGTCGGCGGTCATGTACTCCACGCCGCGGACCCACTTGGGCCCCTTCCAGGCGTACAGATGGGGCACCACGAGCCGCAGCGGGAAGCCGTGCTCGGCGGTGAGCAGCTCCCCGTCCTTGTGGGTGGCGAAGATCGCGCCCTCGGCGGCGAAGTCGGAGAGCCGCATGTTGGCGCTGAAGCCGTACTCGGCCCAGACCATGACGTGCGTGACGTTGGCGGCCGGCGGGGCGAGCTCCAGGACCGTACGGGCGGGCACACCGCCCCATTCGGCCCCGAGCATGCTGAATTTCGTGACGCAGTGCAGATCGGCCACCACCGTCGAGAACGGCAGGGCGGAGAACTCCTCGTGGTTCCAGCACCGCTTGTCGCCGTCGGCGGTCGCGCCGAAGACGCGGAATTCCCAGCGGTCGGGCTTGAACCTGGGCACGGGGCCGTAGTGGGTAACCGGCCAGCCGCGTTGCAGCCGCTGCCCCGGCGGAAGATCCGACTGCGCCGCTTCCCGGTGTACTCCGCTCTCCGGCTGACCCATGTCCTCCATGGTGACAGACGGCGAGGGGTGGTCATGACCAGTGAACGCCGGGGTAGGGGCCTTTCGGGGCAACTCCCACTAAGCCTGCACTTACTGGACGCCCCCCATCCGTGGTGCAAGGATGCGGCCATCCTGCCCAGTCATTACGTAGACATGCGTGGAAGGAGCCTCTGCGATGCAGGGCGACCCCGAGGTCCTCGAGTTCCTCAACGAGCAGCTGACCGGCGAGCTTACGGCCATCAACCAGTACTGGCTGCACTACCGCATCCAGGACAACAAGGGCTGGACCAAGCTCGCGAAGTACACCCGCGAAGAGTCCATCGACGAGATGAAGCACGCGGACAAGCTCACCGAGCGCATCCTGATGCTCGACGGGCTGCCCAACTACCAGCGGCTCTTCCACGTCCGGGTCGGTCAGACGGTCACCGAGATGTTCCAGGCGGACCGCCAGGTGGAGGTGGAGGCGATCGACCGCCTCAAGCGGGGCATCGAGGTCATGCGCGCCAAGGGGGACATCACCTCGGCGAACCTCTTCGAGGAGATCCTGGCCGACGAGGAGCACCACATCGACTACCTCGACACCCAGCTGGACCTGATCGAGAACCTCGGTGAGTCCCTCTACATCTCGACGCTGATCGAGCAGCCCAGCTAGGTCTAGGCGGCTTCGGAGAGCTCGTCCGGGACCGGCAGGTCGGTCGCGAGGGCGGGCATGCCCTGGTCGAGGAGCTCGCGCCGGGGGCAGTTGCCGCGGCCGAGGATGGCCTGGATACGGCGGACACAGGAACCGCAGTCGGTCCCGGCCTTGCAGGCGGAGGCGATCTGGCGGGGTGTGCAGGCGCCCGCGTCCGCGTGGGCCTTGACCTGCTTCTCCGTGACACCGAAGCATGAGCAGACGTACACGCGGTTCACCTCCTGCCGAGATCGATAAGGCTAACCTAACCTTACCCGGCACGCCCGGCGCGTAAAAGCCCCGTGAACGACGGTGGGGCGCGGATCACATGGACCCGCGCCCCATCGTCGTAGGAACACACCTACTGATCGCGACCGCTAGTCGCGGTACAGCTCCGCCACCAGGAAGGCGAGGTCCAGCGACTGGCTGCGGTTGAGCCGCGGGTCGCAGGCCGTCTCGTAGCGCTGGTGCAGGTCGTCGACGAAGATCTCGTCGCCGCCGCCCACGCACTCGGTGACGTCGTCGCCGGTGAGCTCGACGTGGATGCCGCCCGGGTGCGTGCCGAGGGCCTTGTGGACCTCGAAGAAGCCCTTGACCTCGTCGAGCACGTCGTCGAAGCGGCGGGTCTTGTGGCCGGAGGCCGCCTCGAAGGTGTTGCCGTGCATCGGGTCGGTCACCCAGGCGACGGTCGCGCCGGAGGCGGTGACCTTCTCGACCAGCTCCGGGAGCTTGTCCCGGACCTTGTCGGCGCCCATGCGGACGATGAAGGTCAGCCGGCCGGGCTCGCGCTCCGGGTCCAGGCGGTCGATGTACGTCAGCGCGTCGTCGCCGGTGGTCGTCGGGCCGAGCTTGATCCCGATCGGGTTGGCGATCCGCGAGGCGAACTCGATGTGCGCGTGGTCGAGCTGGCGGGTGCGCTCACCGATCCAGACCATGTGGCCGGAGGTGTCGTACAGCCGGCCCGTGCGCGAGTCGGTGCGGGTGAGGGCGCCTTCGTAGTCGAGCAGCAGCGCCTCGTGGGAGGCGTAGAACTCGACGGCCTTGAACTCGGCCGGGTCGGTGCCGCAGGCCTTCATGAAGTTCAGCGCGTTGTCGATCTCGCGCGCCAGCTGTTCGTAGCGCTGGCCCGAGGGGGACGACTTCACGAAGTCCTGGTTCCAGGCGTGCACCTGGCGCAGGTCGGCGTAGCCGCCGGTGGTGAAGGCGCGCACCAGGTTGAGCGTCGAGGCGGACGCGTTGTACATCCGCTTCAGGCGCTCCGGGTCCGGGACGCGGGCCTTCTCGTGAAAGTCGAAGCCGTTGACGGAGTCGCCGCGGTACGTCGGCAGCGTGACGCCGTCACGGGTCTCGGTCCCCTTCGAGCGGGGCTTGGAGTACTGCCCGGCGATGCGGCCGACCTTGACGACGGGCACGGAGGCCGCGTACGTCAGGACGGCGCTCATCTGGAGCAGCGTCTTGAGCTTGGCACGGATGTGTTCGGCGGACACGGCGTCGAAGGCCTCGGCGCAGTCGCCGCCCTGGAGCAGGAACGCCTCGCCACGGGCGACGGCTCCCATCCGGGCGCGCAGCTGGTCGCACTCGCCCGCGAAGACGAGCGGCGGATACGACTCGAGGTCCGCGATCACATCGCGCAGAGCCTCGGCATCGGGGTACTCGGGCTGCTGCGCCGCGGGCAGGTCTCGCCAGGTCGCCTTGGCGACGGCGTGGGAATCAGCGTTCACGGTCACACCACCACAGTACGTGGCGGCGGGCGCCGTCCAAGCCACTGACCGCTTGCTGAGACGGATGAGAGGGACACGACAGAGCCGATGGGCTACGATCTCGGCCATGTTCGCGCAGACGACCCGTAACTGGTGGTGGACCGCTCATCCGGCGGCCCACTGACTGCGCGTACCCGAACACGCGAAGGCCGCCCGAGGGGCGGCCTTCTCTGTTTTCCCGGGCCGTTCCTCTCCGCTCCACGGAAGGAACGCATCGATGGACCTCTCCCGCCTCCTGGACGACTCCTGTCCCCCGTTCGCGCTGCTGCGCCGCCGTACCCCGGGCCGTGACCACGACACCGTCGAGGTGCTGATCGGCGCGGTGCACGAGGCGGAACGACTCGCCGACCTGCCGGTCGGGCCACTGCCGACGCTCGCGCTCGTGCCGTTCCGGCAGATCCGCGAGCGGGGCTTCGACGTCCGCGACGACGGCACACCGCTCTCCGTGCTGGTCGCCGAGGAGGCGTACGAGCTGCCGCTGGCCGCCGTGACGGAGCGGCTGCCGGCCCATGACGTACGGGTGGAGGGCGGCGGGTTCGACGTGTCGGACGCGGCCTACGCCGCCACCGTGCGGCGGGTGATCGACGAGGAGATCGGGTCCGGGGAGGGCGCCAACTTCGTCATCCGGCGCACCTACACGGGCGAGATCCCGGGCTTCGGGCGGGCCGACGCGCTGGCCCTCTTCCGGCGGCTGCTCACCGGCGAGCGGGGCGCGTACTGGACGTTCGTCGTCCACACCGGGGAGCGGACGCTGGTGGGCGCGAGTCCGGAGGTGCACGTCCGGATGTCCGGGGGCACCGTCGTGATGAACCCGATCAGCGGCACGTACCGCTATCCGTCCGGCACCGCGCCGACCCCCGAGGGCCTCCTCGCCTTCCTCGCCGACCGCAAGGAGACCGAGGAGCTGTCCATGGTGGTCGACGAGGAGCTGAAGATGATGTGCACCGTCGGCGACCGGGGCGGGGTGGTGATCGGGCCCCGGCTCAAGGAGATGGCACATCTCGCCCATACGGAGTACGAGCTGCGCGGCCGCTCCTCCCTCGATGTGCGGGAGGTGCTGCGGGAGACGATGTTCGCGGCGACCGTCACCGGGTCCCCGGTGCAGAACGCCTGCCGGGTCATCGAGCGCCACGAGTCGGGGGGCCGCGGGTACTACGCGGGGGCTCTCGCGCTGCTCGGCCGGGACGAGAGCGGGGCCCAGACGCTGGACTCGCCCATCCTGATCCGTACCGCCGACATCTCCGCCGGCGGCCGGCTGCGGGTGCCGGTCGGCGCGACGCTGGTCCGGCACTCCGATCCGGCGGGCGAGGTGGCCGAGACGCACGCCAAGGCGGCCGGGGTGCTCGCCGCCCTGGGGGTACGGGAGGGGCGGCCCGGCGACGGGGCGGCGCCGGCGGCGCGGCTCGCCGACGATCCCCGGGTGCGGGCGGCGCTGGACGCGCGGCGGGCCGACCTGGCGCCGTTCTGGCTGCGGATGCAGGTGCGATCGGCGGAGCTGAGCGGCCACGCCCTGGTGATCGACGCGGAGGACACCTTCACCGCGATGCTCGCCCACCTGCTGCGCTCCTCCGGGCTCGACGTCTCGGTGACGCGCTACGACGAGCCGGGGGTGCGGGAGCTGGCCCTCGCGCACGAGGGTCCGGTGGTCCTCGGCCCCGGGCCCGGCGATCCGGGGGACACGGCCGATCCGAAGATGCGGTTCCTGCGGGGGCTGACGGCCGAGCTGGTCCGCGACCACCGCCACGGTCTGCTGGGCGTCTGCCTGGGCCATGAGCTGATCGCGGCCGAGCTGGGTCTGGAGATCGTCCGCAAGCGGGTGCCGTTCCAGGGGGCGCAGGTGCGGATCGACCTCTTCGGGCAGGAGCGGACGGTCGGCTTCTACAACAGCTTCACGGCCCGCTGCGACGACCGGACGGTGACCGAGCTGGCGCTGCACCGGATCGAGGTGAGCCGGGACGCGGAGACGGGCGAGGTGCACGCGCTGCGCGGGCCGGGCTTCGCGGGCGTGCAGTTCCACCCGGAGTCGGTGCTGACGAGGGAGGGGGCGGAGCTGACCGCGTCGCTGCTCGCCGGGGTGCTGGTCTAGGTCGTAGGTCGGGGTCAGGGGGCGGCGGGGACCAGGACGTTCTCGCTGCGCCGGCCCTCGGTGTAGTCAAGGACGTTGCGGAGCGTCGTGGCGACGATCTGGCCGACCGCGTCGACGGTGTAGTACGCCTGGTGGGAGGTGACCACGACGTTGGGGAAGGTCACCAGGCGGGCCAGGGTGTCGTCCTCGACGACCTCCAGGGACTTGTCGAGGAAGAAGAGCCCGGCCTCCGCCTCGTAGACGTCGAGTCCCACCCCGGTGAAGCGGCCGGCCCGCAGTTCGGTGACGAGGGCTTCGGTGTCGACGAGGCCGCCGCGGCTGGAGTTCACCAGGATGGCGTCGTCCTTCATGGCCTTGAGCGCGGCGGCGTCGATGAGGTGGCGGGTGGCCGGCATCAGCGGGAGGTGGAGGCTGACGACGTCGGACTCGGTGAGGAGCCGGTCCTTGTCGACGTAGGCCATGCCGAGGTCGGCGCAGGCCGGGTTCGGGGAGACGTCCCAGCCGAGCAGCCGCATGCCGAAGCCGTGGGCGATCCGGGTGAACGCCTCGCCGATCTTGCCGGTGCCGAGGACGCCGACGGTGCGGCCGCGCAGATCGCGTCCCATGAGCCCGTCGAGCCGGAAGTCGAAGTCGCGGGTCCGGTTCGAGGCGCGCACGATCCGCCGGTTGACCGCCATCGCCAGCGTCCAGGCGAACTCGGCGACGGAGTAGGGGGAGTAGAAGGAGACCCGGGCGACGGTGAGGCCCAGGCGTTCGGCCACGTCGAGGTCGATGTTGTTGAAGCCGGTGGAGCGCTGGGCGATCATCCTGGTCCCGCCGTCGGCGAGGGTCCGCAGCACCCGGGCGCCGAGGTCGGCGTTGACGCTGGTGGAGACGATGGGGTGGCCGGCGGCGAGGGGGGCGGTGTCCTCGGTGAGGAAGACGTCCAGGCAGCGGACCTCGTGGTGGCCGTGGAAGGCCGCCTCGATCAGCGGCTTCTCGTCCGCCTGCACACCGAACGCAAGGATCTCCACGGAGCCCCTCCGGGGGTTTGCCGGTTTTGTCTGGTACTCGGCGAATATACGGTCCCCGGAGGCGGCGCGCGTGCCTCAGCCGAGGAAGCCCCCCCCCGCTTCCGTGCAACGGGCGGGGGAATCCTCAGGCGTCGTCCAGGCCGCGCTCGATGGCGTAGCGGACGAGCTCCACGCGGTTGTGCAGCTGGAGCTTGCCGAGGGTGTTCTGGACGTGGTTCTGCACCGTGCGGTGCGAGATGACCAGGCGTTCGGCGATCTGCTTGTAGCTCAGCCCCTTGGCGACCAGGCGCAGGACCTCGGTCTCGCGTTCGGTCAGCTGGGGGGCCTTCGGCTCGTCGGCGCCCGCGGTGGGGGCCGGCTCGGAGGCGAGCCGGCGGTACTCCCCGAGGACCAGGCCCGCCAGGCCCGGCGTGAAGACCGGATCGCCGACGGCGGTGCGGCGGACCGCGTCGATCAGCTCGGCCGTGCTGGCGGACTTCAGCAGATAGCCGGTGGCGCCGGACTTGACCGCCTCCAGGACGTCGGCGTGCTCGCCGCTCGCCGAGAGCACCAGGACCCGCAGCGCCGGGTCGGCGCCGACCAGCTCCTTGCAGACCTGGACGCCGGGCTTCGCCGGCAGGTTGAGGTCCAGGACGAGGACGTCCGGGCTCACCGCCGTGGCGCGCCGCACCGCCTGTTCGCCGTCGCCGGCCGTGGCGACCACGTCCAGGCCGGCCTCGGCGAGGTCGCGCGCGACCGCGTCCCGCCACATCGGATGGTCGTCGACGACCATCACCCTGATCGGCCCGGCCGTCGAGGACCCGTCCACCCGCTGCTCGCTCATCTGTCCGTTCACCTTCCCCCGTGGCTCCCGCGCTGACGCGGGACCTTCAGTTCCACTTCCGTGCCCTGGCCGGGGACCGAGATCAGCTCGGCCGTACCGCCCAGGTCCCGCAGTCTCCCCCGGATGGACAGGGCCACGCCCATCCGGCCCTCGCCCTCGGCCTGCGCCAGCCGCCCCTCGGGGATGCCGGGGCCGTCGTCCCGTACGGTCACGATCACCTCGTCCGGCCAGTCCTCGACCAGGATCCACGCCCGCGCGTCCGCCCCCGCGTGGACCCGGACATTGTCCAGGGCGGCACCGACGGCGGCGGCCAGTTCGCGGGCGGCGGCCGAGGGGAGCAGGACGGGGGCGCCCGGGTCGGAGAGGGTGACCCGGGCCCCGGCCCGCGGGGCGAGCAGGGACCGCAGATCGACCGGGGCGGTCGCGGAGGCCGCCGTGCCGGCCTCGTCCTCGGAGACGTCGACGTAGCGGACGACGGCTCCCTCGGACGCGTCCTCGGAGACCAGGGACGGCCGGGTCAGTCCGCCGGCGACCAGGGTGCGCAGGGCGACCTCCTGCTCCCCGGCCATCCGGCCCAGCTCGGCGGCCTCGCCGCCGAGCGCCGTGCCCCGCCGCTGCACCATCGCCAGGACCTGGAGCACGCTGTCGTGGATGTCCCGGGCGAGCCGCTCCCGCTCCCGGGTCGCGGCCTCGATCTCCAGGGCGCGGGCGAGGGTGCGCTCGGAGGCGCGGGCGACCTCGACGACGTAGCCGATGGCGATGGAGGCGACCCAGACGAGGAGCACGTTGTGCAGGGTGTCGCGGCTCGGGTGGCCGCGCTCGATGATGTTGGCGACGGCGACCAGCGAGGAGGCGAAGCCCGCCCAGCGCCAGCCGCCCTTGATGGCGTACGCGAGGACGGCCCCTGCGGTCCATATCGACGGCAGGGTGGGGCCGTCGACGGTCCGGGCCTGGTCGTCGGCGAGCGGGGTGAGCAGGATGCCGGTCAGCGCGACGGTGAGGTCGGCGACCAGGAAGCGCCGGGTGCAGCCGGCGGCGTTGGCCACCTTCGGGAGGGTGGCCAGGTTCCAGACGCACAGGACGGTGAGGAAGCCGATGGCCACCCAGGGCCGCTCGAAGGAGTCGCGCGAGAAGACGAAGAGCAGCACGGCGTAGACCATGGTCAGGACACGGTAGGCGGTGAGCGCCCGCCACAGCGGCTGCTCGACCGACATCCGCACGACTCGCTCGCGCTTGGCCATCTCCCCCACCCCACGACGCCCCCCGGCAGGGGTCAGGCGCCGGACTCTTCCCGTGCCGCGATCTCGGCCTTGACGGCTTCCTTGGCGGCCTTCTCGGCTTCGGCGATCTGCCGCTTCGCGGCCGTCGCGTAGATGTCGACGTACTCCTGGCCGGACAGCTTCATGATCTCGTACATGACCTCGTCGGTCACCGAGCGCAGGATGAAGCGGTCCCCCTCCATGCCGTGGTAGCGGCTGAAGTCCAGCGGCTTGCCGATCCGGATGCCCGGGCGCATCAGCTTGGGGACGACCTTGCCCGGCGGCTGGATCTTCTCGGTGTCGATCATGGCGACCGGGATGACGGGCGCGCCGGTGGCCAGGGCCACGCGCGCGAGGCCGCCGGGCTTGCCGCGGTAGAGCCGGCCGTCGGGCGAGCGGGTGCCCTCGGGGTAGATCCCGAAGAGTCCGCCCTTCTCGATGACGTCGATCCCGGCCTTGATCGCCGCCTCGCCGGCGCCGCGCGCGCCGGAGCGGTCCACCGGCAGCTGGCCGACGCCCTTGAAGAAGGCGGCGGTGAGCTTGCCCTTCACCCCGGGCGAGGTGAAGTACTCGGCCTTGGCGATGAAGGTGACCTTGCGGTCGAGCACGGCGGGGAGGAAGAAGGAGTCGGAGAACGACAGGTGGTTGCTCGCGAGGATCGCCGGCCCCTCGTCGGGGATGTTCTCGAGGCCCTCCACCCACGGCCTGAAGGCCAGCTTCAGCGAGCCTCCGATGGAGAACTTCATTGCGCCGTAGATCAACTCGGGTACCTTCCGTGTGCCGTCGGACAGACCATATCCCGCCGTGTCCCACGCCCCCGCGCCGGAGCGGCCCACGGCGGGGCACCTTCGTGTCTACGGACCTGGTCGGTGTCGGTCCGGTCGCGTACCGTGAAGTCCTTCCCTCTTGCCGTCGCTTCGTCGTACCTCCCGAAGCCGAACCCCGAACAGGAGACCCCGGTGCCGGTCCTCCCTGGAGCCGAGCCGTACCGCCATGAGGGCGGAGAGGTCGGCGTCCTTCTCTGTCACGGATTCACCGGATCCCCGCAGTCGCTGCGGCCCTGGGCCGAGTACCTCGCCGAGCGCGGGCTGACGGTGTCGCTGCCCCTGCTGCCCGGGCACGGCACCCGCTGGGAGGACATGCAGCTCACCACCTGGCAGGACTGGTACGCGGAGGTGGACCGGGCCCTGCGGGAGCTGCTCGCCCGGTGCGAGCGGGTCTTCGTCTTCGGCCTGTCGATGGGCGGGGCGCTGGCCCTGCGGCTCGCGGCGAAGCACGGGGACGCGGTCCGGGGCCTGGTCCTGGTCAACCCCGGCAACAAGGTGCACGGTGTCGCCGCGCACGCGCTGCCGGTGGTCCGCCACCTCGTCCCCACGACGAACGGCATCGCCAGCGACATCGCCAAGGAGGGCGTCACCGAGATCGGGTACGACAAGGTGCCGCTGCACGCGGCGCACTCGCTGCGCCGGTTCTTCCGCACGGTGGACGCGGAGCTGCCGCAGGTCACCCAGCCGCTCGTCCTGCTGCACAGCCCGCAGGACCACGTGGTGCCGCCGGCGGACTCGGCCCGCATCCTCAGCCGGGTCTCCTCGACGGACGTCCGCGAGGTCCTGCTGGAACAGAGTTACCACGTGGCGACGTTGGACCATGACGCGGAGCGGATCTTCGAGGAGAGCTGGGCGTTCGTCGGCCGGCTCGCTCCGGACGTCGTAGGGGAGAAGGGGAGCACGAGCGGTGGCTGAGCAGCAGGACGGGGAGCGCGAGCCGCAGCCCATCGACGAGGAGGCGGCCTGGGCCGCGATCGTCGCCGGGTACGGCGAGGAGCCGACGGATCCGCCTGGCGCGCGGCCCTTCCGGTCGGTCGAGGACTTGGCGCTGCCCGAGCCGGTGGAGAGCGAGAGCGAGAGCGAAGGCGACACCGAGGACGAGGCCGAGGACGAGGAGCCGGAGAGACCGGCTCTCGGCAGCTCGGTCGTCTTCGCCCCCGGGGTGAGCGTGGGCGGCGGCCCGCGTGACTACCGGCTCGCGGACCCGGACGAGGAGCCGGCCGAGGAGCCGGCCGAGGAGACCGGGGACGGCGAGCCCGCCGCGGGGAGCAAGGCCGGCAAGCGCGCCGCGAAGGACGACGACGGCGAGGGCCACTTCGTCCCGCCGGAGCCGCCGCCGCTGCCGGAGGCCGACGCGACGACGAAGTTCGCGTGGCTGGGCGTGGTGGGCGGCCCGGTCCTGATGCTGCTGGCGGTGCTCCTCGGGTGGGACATGACCTGGTGGATGACGACCCTGTGCGTGGGCGGCTTCCTGGGCGGCTTCGCGACGCTGGTGGCCCGGATGAAGCACGACGACGACGAGGACGGCTTCGACGACCCGGGCCGCGGCGCGGTGGTGTGAGCGGGGCGCGGCCCTCGACAGGCCGGTGACCGGAGCCCCGGGCGGGGGCCGAGGCCCGGTGGGGCCGGCGGTGGCGTGACCGGCGCGCCCACCCGCTTCCGGGCGCCCGGGCGGCGTGCTCAGCCCGCCGGGCCCCGCCTGCTCAGCCCGCCGGGATCCGCACCGCCGCCCGGCCCCACGTGCTCAGCCCGCCGGGATCCGCACCGCCGCCAGCACCGGCAGGTGGTCCGTCGCCGCCCTGAGGTCCGCCTCCGGGAGGCCCGTCGGGACACCGCAGCCGAGGAACTCGACCCCCGGGGTGGCGAGGATCGCGTCGATCCGCTGGTACGGATCGCCCGGCGGGAAGGTGCGCTCCCCGCCCCAGGGGGCGACCTGCCACCCGTCCCGCAGCTCCTTCGCCAGCCGCGTGAAGCTCCGGCCCTCCGGGCGCTCGTTGAGGTCCCCGGCCACGATCGTGTGCGGCGCGCCCATGGCCGCCACCCGGTCCAGGACCATCCCCGCCTGCGCGTACCGCTCCTCCTCGCGCAGGCTCAGATGGCAGCTGATCAGCCCGACCCGCGCCGCCCCGAACCGTACGACCGCCGTGG
Source organism: Streptomyces sp. NPDC008121 (assembly GCF_042957155.1). Lineage (NCBI taxonomy): Bacteria > Bacillati > Actinomycetota > Actinomycetes > Kitasatosporales > Streptomycetaceae > Streptomyces > Streptomyces sp. NPDC008121. Next base: position 365,715 of record NZ_JBIBHT010000005.1, read on the forward strand.
CGAGGCCCCGCCGGTGCTGCCCCGGGGTGAGCGGCAGCAGCACGTCCTCGGTGCGTTCCACGGTCGCCCGCAACGAGCACATCAGCAGCGGCCCGGCGGCGGTGGCGCCCCCGCTCAGCACATAGAGGTCGCATTTGGCGGCGAGCCGGGCCGCGTGCTTGCGCCAGCGGAAGAAGCGGGGCGCCTCCTGGACGAAGACGAGGTCGGGCGCGCAGGCCCGGATGACCCGGGCGAGGGCGTCCTCGTCGTCCCGCTGGGAACGGACGTTGTAGGAGAGCACCCGGACGACGGCCGAACCGTCCGCTTCGGTGCGGGAGTTGGGCAGCTCACTGATCGCCATGCCCAGCAACATACGACAACCGCCCGCCGTACCCCGAGGGGCACGGCGGGCGGAGTCATGAGGAGTACGGGACGGTGTCAGCCCTGGCGGGCGAGGTCCGCCGCGCCGACCAGGCCGGCCTCGCCGCCGAGCTGGGCCGCGAGGACCTGCGCGTGCGGGCGCCACTGGCCGCCGATCAGCCAGCGCCGGAAGGACTTCCGGATCGGGTCGAGCACCAGCTCGCCCTCGTCCGACACACCGCCGCCGACGATGAACGCCGACGGGTCGAACAGCGACGCCAGGTCGGCCAGGCCCGCGCCCGCCCAGCGGGCCAGCTCGCGGAAGGAGTCCACGGCCACCGGGCAGCCCTGCCGGGCGGCCGCGCTGACGTGCTTGCCCTCGATGCCCTCCGGGGTGCCGTCGCCCAGCGCGAGGAGGATGGCGGCGTTCTCCGGGGTGGCGTTCGCGCGCTGCCGGGCGTACCGGACGAGGGCGCGCCCGGAGGCGTACTGCTCCCAGCAGCCCTGGCTGCCGCAGCCGCACAGCAGGCCGTCGGGGACGACCCGGATGTGGCCGAACTCCGCGGCGACGCCGAAGCGTCCGCGGCGGAGCTTGTTGCCGATGATGATGCCGCCGCCGAGGCCGGTGCCGAGCGTGATGCAGATGACGTCGTCGTGCCCCTGCCCCGCGCCGAACCGGTACTCGCCCCAGGCCGCCGCGTTCGCGTCGTTCTCGACGACGACCGGCAGGCCGACCCGCTGCTCGACCTTGTCCTTCAGCGGCTCGTGCCGCCAGTCGATGTTCGGCGCGAAGAGGACGGTGGCGCGCTTGTCGTCGACGTAACCCGCCGCACCGATGCCGACGGCCTCGATCTGATGACCCTTGCCGGCCTCGGACACAGCGGCGCAGATCGCGTCGACGATGCCTCCGGGGGTCGGCGGGGTGGGCACCTTGTGCGTGTCGAGGATGTTGCCCTCCTCGTCGACCACGCCGGCCGCGATCTTCGTGCCGCCGATGTCGACGCCGATGGTGAGTCCCATGTGTCCCTCAGTTTTCGGTCGAGCCCCGCTAGGGGCAACCGTACCCGAGGGGCGCGACCCTACCGCTCAGTCGGACCGCTCAGTCGAGATCGATGTGCTGCCCGGTGCCGGGGCCCTCGTCGCGCGGGTCGTCGGGACGGTCGGCGGGGGCCGCGTCGCCCTGTTCCGCGCGCGACGGGCCGGCCCCCTCCCGGGTCCAGCGCGTCTCGTGGCTCTCGACCGCGGAGCGGTACGCGGCGAGCAGTTCGTTGCCCGCGGCCGCGAGGTGGTCGAAGACCTGCGGGTTCCGCTCGATGACGGGCTCGACGGCGGCCTTCGCCTGGTGGACGATCTGCTGCACCGTGTGCTGGACCGCGCCCTGGGCGGCCATGCCGCCCAGCGGGCCCCGCAGACCGGAGACCTTGTCGGCGACGGCGTCGAAGAGTCTGCGGAACTCCTCGGCGGCCGAACCGGGCTCCGTGCCGGCGCGGGCGCGGCGGCGGGCCTTCTCGGCCTCCAGGTCCTCGGCGCACGCCTTGGCCCAGGCATCCGAATCGCTCATGGCGTACTCCTTACGGCTTCTACCGTCGACGGTACACGGGCGCAGCGGTGTCCGTTACGACGTCTTCGGCCAGAGGCCGGTGTCGGGGGTGAACCGGATCCGCAGGTCGCCGTCGACGAGAGCGGCGCCGGAGACGGTGCAGCGGCGCAGGACGGGCGGCAGCGGGACGTTCCGGCGGAAGGGCCCGGCGGCGAGGAGGAGTTCGTCCCCTCGGCGTACGAGGGACAGCTCCTCCTTGACGGCGCCGGGCAGCGGGAGGTGCCAGACGAGGATGCCGTCGTCCTCGCGGCGGTCCTCGACCCGCCACGCGGGGGCGGGCCGCTCGACCGGGTCCCCGGCCTTCTCCGCCACGGCGAGCGTGACGAGGTCCTCGGGGCCCTCGGGGTCGCGGCCGAGGTGGGGCAGGGTGTGGACGGTGCCGTCGTAACCGGTACGGAGCCGGTCCAGGTGCTCTCGCCGGCGGGCGGCCAGGGCGGCGAACCAGGGGTCGGCGGAGTCGGCGGGGAGCATCCGGTTGGCGACGACGGCGTCGAGGGCGAGGCCGTGGAGCGCGAGTCCGAGGCGGGCGGTGCGCAGGGCGTCGTGGGCGTCCGGGCCGGGCTCGACGACGAGGCGGACGGTGGTGTCCGGGGCGTCGACGACCGCCTGGACGGCGGCGAGTTCGGCCTCCCAGCGGCCGGTGGTCTCGTACAGCCACTGGGCGGGCATGGGGACGCCGGCCAGCTGGGCGAGCATCGGACGCAGGGCGCGGGCGGCCTGTCGTTCGGCGGGCAGGAGGCGGCGCAGATAGCGGCGGAGCTGCTCGGGCAGGGCGAGGACCGCGAGGGCGTCAAGGAGCGGCGGCATGTCGACGACGACCAGGTCCCGGTCCGTGGCGGCGGCGTCGCGCAGGGCACGCAGGAGGGCGAAGGGGCGGCTGCCGGGGAGTTCGGTCAGCTCGGCGTCCTCCAGGGGGGCCGCGCCGAGGAGGTCGAGGGCGGTGGCGGAGCGGGCCTGGAGGTCCAGGAACTCGCGGCGGAAGTCGGCGGCCGGGTCGGGGCGCAGGATCCGCAGGGCGCCGGGGGCGGCCGCGGCGAGCGCCTCGTCGGGTCGCTCGGACACCAGCAGGACCCCGCGGCCCGCCCGCGCCTCGGCGAGGGCGGTCGCCGAGGCGACCGTGGTGCGCCCGGCGCCGCCGGGGCCGGTGACAAGGATGATCCGCATGCGGCGACGTTATCGGTGTGCGCCGCCCGCCCGGGCCCCCGGGGTCGCCGGGGGCGGGCCCGTCGGGAGCCCGGTTCCGCCGCCGGCCCGTGGGGCCTGCGGGGGCGGTGGCTCAGGCGCCCGACTCCACGCGCTTCTTCAGGCCGGCCAGCGCGCGGTCGATGATGACCTTCTCCGCCTTGCGCTTGATCATGCCGAGCATCGGGATCTTGACGTCGACCGTCAGCTGGTACGTCACCTCGGTGCCCTTGCCGCCGTTCGCGGGGGCGAGCCGGTAGGAGCCGTCGAGGGCGCGGAGCATCTGGGACTTGACCAGGGTCCAGCTGACCTCGTGGTCTCCGGTCCAGGTGTACGCCAGGGTGTGGTCGTCCTTGATCGCGCCGGCGTCGAGCAGCAGCCGGACCTTCTCCGCGCGGCCGGCCGGGTCGGTCGCCAGGACCTCGGCCTCCTTCACCTCGCCCGTCCACTCGGGGTAGCGGGCGAAGTCGGCGATCACGCCCATGACGTCGGCCGGTGCCGCCTCGATGGTGATGCTCGAGCTGGTGTGTTCGGCCATCGCGGTGGTTCCTCCACTGTGCGGTCCGGCGGAAGTCGAAGGGCACGAACGTGCCGACCGAAGGCTATCGCGCCCCCGGGGCCGGGCTTTCACCACTCCAGCGCCCACGGCCTCCCGGTCGCGGCGAAGTGGCCGACGTTCACGCATTCCGTGGCGCCGATCCGCATCCGCCGCGCCAGCGGCTGGTGGACGTGGCCGAAGAGGGCGTAGCGGGGCCGGGTGCGGCGGATGGCGTCGAGGAGGGCGCGGCTGCCGCGCTCGAAGCGGCGCGCGACCGTGTCGTAGGTCAGCTCCGGCACGTCGGGCGGGATGTGGCTGCACAGCACGTCGACGGCGCCGAGGGCCTCGACCTTCGCCGCGTACTCCTCGTCCGAGATCTCGTACGGCGTGCGCATCGGTGTCCGCAGGCCGCCGCCGACGAAGCCGAAGACCAGGCCGCCGAGCTCGATCCGGTCGCCGTCCAGGACGGTGGTCCCGGGGCGGGCGAACTCGGGCCACAGGCGCGGGATGTCGACGTTGCCGTAGGTGGCGTAGGTCGGCGTGGGGAAGGCGGCGAACATCTCGGCGTACTGGCGGCGGACGGCCGCCTCGATGGCCGTGTCGCGGTCGACCTCGAGCGCGGCCCAGAGCCGTCTGCCCAGCTCGCGGGCCTCGTCGAAGCGGCGCGCGGTGCGCAGTTCGACGATGAGGTCGGCGTTCTCGACGCCGAAGAGGTCGGGGAAGATCCCCCGGCTGTGGTCGGCGTAGTCGAGGAAGAGCACGAGGTCACCGAGACATATGAGGGCGTCCGCCCCCTCCCCCGCCTTGGCGAGGGCGCCGGTGTTCCCGTGCACATCACTGACGACATGGACTCTCATGCCTGGCATGAGACCCACCTTAGGGGGTCGGACCTGCGGTTACTTCCAAGTCCGCGAAGGAGTGGACTACTGTGCGCGAAGCACCGCCATACATGTGTGACGCATGGAACATCTGACCTGACCCCCCTATCGGGAACCGAGTACTGATGGGTAACGTCCGGGCAGTCCAGTCGTGCTCACCCCACTGAGCACCTGCCCGATCTTGGACTTCACCGGTGCATCACACAGAGCCGTGGCGCCGGCGCCCGATGAGGAGCAGCAGTCTTGCGCGAGTTCAGCCTTCCGGCCCTGTACGAGGTCCCCACGGACGGCAATCTGACGGATCTCATCCGCCGCAACGCCTCTCAGCACCCCGATGTCGCCGTGATGGGACGCAAGGTGGCCGGCGTCTGGACGGACGTCACCGCCGAGCAGTTCCTCGCCGAGGTCCGCGGGGTCGCGAAGGGGCTGATCGCCGCCGGTGTGGAGCCGGGTGACCGGGTGGCCCTGCTGTCCCGGACCCGTTACGAATGGGTGCTTCTCGATTTCGCGATCTGGAGCGCCGGCGGTGTGACCGTCCCGGTGTACGAGACCAGCTCGCCGGAGCAGATCCAGTGGATCCTCGGCGACTCGGAGGCCACGCTGGTCCTCGCGGAGTCCGCCGCCCACGAGGCGGCGGTGGAGTCGGTGCGCTCCGGCCTGCCGGAGCTCAAGGGCGTCTGGCAGATCGAGGCCGACGCGGTGGCCCGCCTCACCGCGTCCGGCGCGGAGGTCTCCGACGCGCTGCTCGACGAGCGGATGTCGTCCGCGCACGCCGACGACCCGGCGACGATCGTCTACACCTCGGGCACCACGGGCCGCCCCAAGGGCTGTGTGCTGACCCACCGCGCGTTCTTCGCCGAGTGCGGCAACGTGGTGGAGCGGCTCAAGCCGCTGTTCCGTACCGGCGAGTGCTCGGTCCTGCTCTTCCTGCCCGCCGCGCACGTCTTCGGGCGTCTGGTCGAGGTCGCCTCCGTGATGGCGCCGATCAAGCTGGGCACCGTGCCGGACATCAAGAACCTCACCGACGAACTGGCCGCGTTCCGGCCCACCCTGATCCTCGGTGTGCCACGCGTCTTCGAGAAGGTCTACAACTCGGCGCGCGCCAAGGCGCAGGCGGACGGCAAGGGCAAGATCTTCGACAAGGCCGCGCACACGGCGATCGCGTACAGCCGCGCGATCGGCACGCCGCAGGGCCCCTCGCTCGGTCTGCGGATCAAGCACCGGATCTTCGACAAGCTGGTCTTCTCCAAGCTGCGCGCGGTCCTCGGCGGCCGCGGCGAGTACGCGATCTCGGGCGGCGCGCCGCTGGGCGAGCGGCTCGGCCACTTCTTCCGGGGCATCGGCTTCACCGTCCTGGAGGGCTACGGCCTGACGGAGTCGTGCGCGGCGACCGCGTTCAACCCCTGGGACCGGCAGAAGATCGGCACGGTCGGGCAGCCCCTGCCCGGGTCGGTGGTCCGGATCGCCGACGACGGCGAGGTGCTCCTGCACGGCGAGCACATCTTCTCGGGCTACTGGAAGAACGAGGCCGCCACGGCCGAGGCGCTCGCCGACGGCTGGTTCCACACCGGTGACATCGGCACGCTCGACGAGGACGGCTACCTCGCGATCACCGGCCGGAAGAAGGAGATCCTGGTGACGGCGGGCGGCAAGAACGTCGCCCCGGCGGTCATCGAGGACCGGATCCGGGCGCACGCGCTGGTCGCGGAGTGCATGGTGGTGGGCGACGGGCGGCCGTTCGTCGGCGCGCTGGTCACCCTGGACGAGGAGTTCCTCGGCCGGTGGGCCGCCGACCACGGCAAGCCGTCCGGCTCGACAGCCGCTACGCTGCGCGAGGACGCGGAGCTGCTCGCCGAGGTGCAGCGGGCGGTGGACGACGGCAACGCGGCGGTGTCCAAGGCCGAGTCGGTGCGGAAGTTCAGGATCCTGAACTCCCAGTTCACCGAGGAGGCGGGGCACATCACCCCGTCGCTGAAGCTGAAGCGGAACGTCGTGGCGAAGGACTTCGCCGACGAGATCGAGGCGATCTACCGCGCCTGACGGTCGCCCAGAACGCCCCTGGCAGCCCGCGTCGGGCCGCCGGGGGCGTTCGCGCGGTCCGAGAGCGTGTTCCGGGAGCGGGTTCCGGAGCGTGTTCCGCGTCCACCACCGGTCACGGCGACCCGCCGTGCCACCGGCACCCGAGGCAGAGACAGACATGAGGAGCAGAGGTTTCATGCGGCTCAAGCGCACCGCCGTCCTGGGGGCGGCCCTGACCGCCCTGGTCACGGTCACGGGCTGCAGCAGCAGCTGGGGAGAGGACGCCGGCCTGGCGAAGGCGGGCGACCTGGCGGGCGTCGAACGGATCGTCAGCGAACACACGCTCTGCAGCGATCTGCGGGCGGCCTCCGGGGACGGCTCCATGAACGAGGAGGCCAAGGACCCCGCCTGGGGCATAGGCCAGCGCGCGGTCTGCGGCGACGACCGCGAGGACACCCTGACCCTGCTGACCGTCACCGACATGGAGAAGTTCCAGAAGGCGAACCGGGATGCGGCGGCCAAGGGCGGCGGCGGCCGTTTCCTCATCGGCCAGGACTTCGCGCTCGTCCCGGGCGACGAGCGGGTGGCCCAGAAGCTCAAGGACTCGGGCACCCTCCTCTTCACCTGCGAGAAGGACTTCAAGATCCCCGACGGGTACCGCCAGGAGGAGCTCCTGGTGGACGGCTGCGCGCTGACCGACTACCTGCCCGCCCGGCTCTCCGGCTGACACCGGGGAGCGGAACGGCCACCCGCCCGGCTCTCCGGCTGACACCGGGGAGCGGCGGCGCCCGCCCGGTCGCGGTCCGGGGCCGGCGGGCGCCGTCGGGGCATCGTCAGAGCAGCTCCTTCAGCCGCTCGGCCAGCAGGTCCCACCGCCAGCGCTCCTCGACCCAGGCGCGGCCGCGCTCGCCCATCCGCGCGCGCAGCTCCGGGTCGAGCAGCAGGGTCGCCACCCGGTCCGCGGACTCCTCGGGGGAGTCGCCGCGCACCACCCAGCCGGTCTCGCCGTCGAGCACCGCGTCCGGGGCGCCGCCCGAGTCCCCGGCGACGACCGGCAGGCCGGTGGCCGAGGCCTCCAGATAGACGATGCCGAGCCCCTCGACGTCGAGGCCGCCCCGGCGGGTCCGACAGGGCATGGCGAAGACGTCGCCGGCGCCGTAGTGGGCCGGCAGCTCGGCCCAGGGCACGGCGCCGGTGAAGCGTACGGAACCGGCCACGCCGGTCGTCGCGGCGAGCCGCCGCAGATCGTTCTCGTACGGGCCGCCGCCGACGATCAGGAGCACCGCGTCCGGCACCCGGCGCAGGATCGCCGGGAGGGCCCTGATCAGCGTGTCCTGCCCCTTTCGGGGGACGAGCCGGGAGACGCACACCACCACCGGCCGGTCGGTCAGCCCGAGCCGTTCGCGTACCGCCTCGCCGCCGGATCCGGGGTGGAAGGTCTTCTCGTCGACGCCCGGCGGGAGCTGCGTCATCCGCCCGGCCGCCGCCGGCGTGAGCGCCGAGGCGATCCGCGAGCGGGTGTACTCGCCGAGGTAGGTGATCGTGTCCGTGTGCTCGCCGATCCGCCGCAGCAGCTGCCGGGAGGCGGGCAGCTGCGCCCATCCCGCCTCGTGCCCGTGCGTGGTGGCCACCAGGCGCCGCGCGCCGGCCCGCCGCAGCGCGGGCGCCATCAGACCGAGCGGCGCGGCCGCCCCGAACCAGACCGACTCGCAGCCGTGCTCGCGCAGCAGGGCGGTCGCCCGGGCGGTGACGCGGGGGGTCGGCAGGAGCATGGTGGTGCGGTCGCGTACGACCGTGAAAGGCTGTTCCGCGTCGAACGCGGCGGTCGCCTCGGTCCCCTCGCGGCCGCGCTTCCACGTGGAGGCGTAGACCACGATCCGCTCGGGATCCAGGCGCAGCGCCATGTTGTGCAGGAACGCCTGAATTCCGCCGGGGCGGGGCGGGAAGTCGTTGGTTACGATCAAGGTCTTGTGCATCGTGGCCGAATCTACCGTGGCCGCGCCGCCGCCCGGCAGCACCTCCGCGACAGCGGACCGACAGGACGAGGACGAGGCAGGGATGACGGGCGTACTGGGCGCGCTGCGCGGGCGCGCGGCCGACGGCGCGGAGCTCAGGCTTCCGCTGGCGGTGTGGGCAGTGACGAGGGCGGTACTGCTGCTGTGCGTCTTCAAGGTGCTGGTGATGCCGGGCCCCGACGTCACCAGCGACATCGAGCACATCTACCAGGGCTGGTACGAGGTCCTGCGGACGGGCACGTACCCGCTGGACGACGTCAGCTGGCAGTACCCGCCGGGTGCCGCCCTCGCGGTCCTCTCCCCCGCGCTGCTGCCGTTCCTCGGCTACTCCTCCGCCTTCTTCGTCCTCGCCCTCCTCTGTGACGCGGTCGTCCTGGGCCTGCTGCTGTACACGGGCAGGCGCCCCGGCCGTACCCCGCGCGGCGCCTGGATCTGGATCGCCGGTGTCCCCCTGCTCGGCCCGACCGCGTTCGCCCGGTACGACCTGATGGTCACCGCCGTCGCCGTCGCCGCCCTGCTCGCGGCGCCCCGGCGCCCCGGGGTCCTGGGCGCGCTGGCCGGCTTCGGGGCCGTGGTGAAGGTCTGGCCGGCGCTGCTCCTCGCGGGCACCCCGCGCGGCCGGGCCACCCTGCGCTCCTGGTCGACGGCGGCGGGCGCGGCGGCCGGTGTGCTGCTGCTGTGCACCCTCGCGGCGCCGGGTGCGCTGGCCTTCCTCGGCTACCAGCGGGACCGGGGTACGGAGGTCGAGTCGCTCGGCGCGCTCGTCTTCCACGTGGCGCGGCACGTCGGCTGGGAGGGCGAGCCGCGGATGAACTACGGCTCGATCGAGTTCCTCGGCCCGGGCGTCGCCGCCGTCTCCACGGCCGCGATGGCGCTGGCGGTCGCCGTCTTCGCCTGGCTGCTGCTGTGGCGGTTCCGGGCCCGCGCCTTCTCCACCACGACCCCGGCGGACGCGGCGTTCGTGGCGGTGCTGCTGTTCACCACCACGAGCCGGGTGATCAGCCCGCAGTACATGATCTGGCTGGTCGGGCTCGCGGCCGTCTGCCTGGTCTACCGCGCGAGCCGGATGCGGCGGCCCGCGGTCCTGGTCCTGTGGGCGACGGCGGTGACGCAGCTGGAGTTCCCCGTCTGGTTCTCGCACGTGACCGACAGCGACCCGCTGGGCCTCACCCTGCTGCTGGTACGGAACGGGCTGCTGGTCGCCGCCTCCGTCTCCGCCTGCCGCGTCCTGTGGCGCCAGACGGTGACCGAGCCGCGCGAGCGGACCCCGGCGGCGCCGGTGCGCGCGGACCGGGCGAAGGCCCTGTCGGCCCCCTGAAACCGAACCGGAGCCGTACGAGACCTCCGCGTCCCCCCGGGTCTCAGGCCAGCCGCTCGGACAGATGGCGGCGCCAGGCGGCGGTGAACGCGTCGGGCGTCGTGCCGAGGACGTCGTGCAGGGCCTTCTCCACCGCGCCCTCGCGGGAGGGGTGGGCGCCCACCGCGCGGTAGAAGTCGGTCAGTCTCCGCTCGCCCCACCGCTCGGCGATCAGGGCGCACGCCAGCCAGCCGCCCTCGTACGCCCGTGCCAGCGCCTCCCCGTCGGCGCCGAAGGCGAAGGCCCGGTCGTCGGGGAGCGTCGCCGGGAGGTCGCCCGCGGCGACCGCGCGGTGCAGCTCCGGGGCGGCCTGGGCGGCGGAGCGGCCGGTGCCGCGGTAGGCCACCCAGTCGGCGAAGCCCTCGGAGAGCCAGACCGGGGTGGCGGGCGAGGTCGCGGCCCGGGTGGCCACGTGCGTCGTCTCGTGGGTGAGCACGATCTGCCGGCCGAAGGCGCCGAGCGCCCCGTACGCCTCGGGGTTGACGATCACGCGGTCGGCGGGGGAATCGGGGCCGCCGCGGACCTCGCCGGTGGTGACGGCCGCGATGCCCCGGTAGGAGGCCCCCGGCGCCCCGAGCAGGCCGCCCATCGCGTCCAGGGAGGACGGGACGAGGACGACCACCCGGCCCGCCCAGGCCGACGGCCAGGCAGCCGAGACCGCGGGCACCGCTTCGTCCGCCGCGGCCGCGATCGCCCGCAGGCGCTCCTCCGGCTGCCCGACGCCGAGGACGAGGCTGTGCCGTCCCCGTACCGCCTCCACCTCGCCCTGCTGCCACAGCTGCTGGACGGCGGTCTTCTCGCCGGGCCGGTCGGCGCTGACGTACCACCGGCCGTGCCGCCGGGTCAGTTCCAGGAGGCGCTCGGTCGTGACGGGCCCGGGGTCGTAGCCGCGGACCTGGTAGCGCAGCTCCGCGCGGACCGTCGCCCGGCCGCCGTCCGCCCGGTCCACGTCGGTGACCCGGTAGTTCCAGGAGCCGAGCGGCACCTCGGCGAGGTGGTCGAACTCCCGCAGGGCGGCCGGGGCGAGCGAGGGGTCGAGTCCGACGGTGTAGGCGGCCTCGTCCCGGGCGAGCAGCGCCCGCGCCTGGCGGTCGAGCAGGCCCTGGATCTCCCGGGGCGCCGGGTCGGCGGGCCCGGGGGCGGCGCACCCGCCGAGGGCGAGCAACGCGGTCAGCAGGCAGGCGGCGCCGCGCGCCCCGCCCGCTGTGGGGCGATCCCCCCGCGTCCTCCGCCCCTGCCGTGCCACGCCCTCGATCGTACGGGCACGCGAACGGCGGGCGTACGGTCAGACCCGGGTCACCGTGACGTGCGACATCATCCCGACCGGGTCGTAGCGCACCCGCGCCCCGGGGTAGGGAGCGTGGATCACCTGGCCGTTCCCGGCGTAGATGCCGACGTGGCTGGCGTCGCTGCGGTACGTCACCAGGTCGCCCGGCTGCGCCTGCGAGAGCGGCACCTGCCGTCCGGCGTACCGCTGCGCCGAGGAGGTCCGGGGCAGGCTGATCCCGGCCTGCCGGTACGACCAGACCATGAGGCCCGAGCAGTCGAAGCCGGAGGGGCCGGTCGCGCCCCAGACGTAGGGCCGGCCGATCGCGCTGCGGGCGGCGAGGACGGCGGCGGCGGCCCGTGAGGAGCCCGGCGCCAGGCCGGCGAGCGGCGGCAGCTCGTCCCGGCCGGAGCGGGAGGCGCGGGCGTCGCTGTCGAAGGACTCGCGCTCCTCCGCGGTGAGGGAGGCCAGCAGCCGGCGGGCCTCGGCGAGCTTCCGCTCGACCGTGCGCTTGTGCCCGGCGACCTGGGTCCTGCTGCGCTCCAGCTCGGTGAGGAGCCGTCGCGCCTCGCTCCGCTTCTGGGTGGAGGCGCGCAGTTCGTCCCGGAGCAGGCCGAGCGCGACGCCCTGGCGGGAGGCGACCCGGTCGAGGACCGAGGCCCGGTCGAGGTAGGAGTCGGGGTCGGCGGAGAGCAGGAGGGCGAGGGCGGGGTCGATGCCGCCGGAGCGGTACTGGGCTCCGGCGACCGAACCGAGGGCGCCGCGCATGCGGTTGATGCGCTCCTGGCCGCGCGCGACGCTGTCCTGGGCCTGGGAGAGCGTCCTGCGCAGGGCGTCGGCCCGCTCGTCGGCCTTGTTGTAGCCCTCGGTGGCCCGTTCGGCCTCCTCGTAGAGCCGGTCGACCGTGGCCTTGGTGGACTCGGCGGTGCCGCTCGGGTCGGCGCTCGCGGGGACGGCGCCGAAGGCCGTCGCCGCGGTGGCCGCGGCGGCGGTCAGGACGGTGACCCTGGCGGGTCGTCGATGGGACGCCACGTATCGCGCTCCGTTCAGCTGTGCCCGGACTGGCGCGGCAGACAGTAGCCGGAGATCACCGCGCGTCCAACGAAGGCGCCGGGCACACAAAGTGACGCCCCGCCGGAGACCACAGGTCACCGGCGGGGCGTCAGGTCAGGCAGGGGCGCGACGAACCACCCGATCGGGCGTCAGGCGGCGGGAGCCGCCCGACGGGCCGGAGGCGTCAGATGCGCACGCCGAACTGGAAGGTGCCCATGTAGTCCATGGACTCGTAACGGACCACGGCGCCCGGCTTGGGGGCGTGCAGGATGGTGTTGTTGCCCGCGTACAGGCCCACGTGCGACAGGCCGTTGAAGAAGACCAGGTCGCCCGGCTTGAGCTGGCTGCGGCCGATCTTCACGCCGTCGTTCTGCTGGGTGTAGGTGGTGCGGGTGAGGCTCACGCCGGCCTGGGCGTAGGCCCACTGGGTCAGCCCGGAGCAGTCGTACGCGCCGGGGCCCTCGGCGCCGGACTGGTACGGCTTGCCGAGCTGGGTGGCGGCGGCGTTGAGGGCGGCACCGCCGCGCTGGGAGGCGGGGACCTCGTTGCCGAGTTCGAGGCGGTCACCGGCGGCCCGGCTGGAGCGCTGGGCCTCCTCCTGGCGCATCTTGGCGCGCTCGGCGGCGGTCAGGGTGTTGAGCAGCTTCTGCGCCTCGGCGAGCTTGCCCTGGAACTTCTTCTTCTTCTCGCCGAGGGTCTTGCGGACGTCCTCGAGGTCGGCGAGCTTCGTCGTCGCCTCGGCGCGCTGCTGGGCGAGAGTGCGCTGCTTGGCCTGGATCGACTGGAGCACGTCGGCCTGCTTGGCGCCGAGCTGGTCGATCGCGGACGCCTTGTCGAGGTAGGTGTCCGGGTCGGAGGAGAGGAAGAGCTGGACCGCCGGGTCGATGCCACCGGAGCGGTACTGCGCGCTGGCGACGGAACCGATGTTGTCGCGCAGGGTGTTGAGCTCCTGCTGCCCGCGGGCGACCTTGTCCTGGAGGGCGCCGATCTCCTTCTGGAGCTTGCCGCGGCGCTCTTCGGCCAGGTTGTACTGCTCCGTGGCCTCCTCGGCCTCGTGGTGCAGGTCGTCGACCTTCGACTTCACTTCGTCGATCTTCGGCTTCGGAGCCGCCTGGGCGCCGGTCTGGGCGGTGAACGCGACAGCTGCCGCGGCGGTCACGGTGAGCACGGTCACGCGGGCGCGGCTCGGCTGCTTGGGACGACGGTGGGACGCCACGAAGGCGAGCTCCTTCTTCCTCGAGCCGCCCGACCAGGCTGCGGCAGGCGGTTCCTCCGCTGACATCCCCGATGGATGATCAACCGCGCGAAGGTTCGAGGCCTGACCCTAGTGACCAAGTTGTGATCAGTTCAAATCCTCACGGGCAAAATCTCGCCCACCCGGCACTTTATTTACACACATCGCACAGGCAGTGATGAGCACTTGACCGTGCGCCCCCCAGAATTCGGGCAATACGGCCAGGAGTTGCCATGCGTCACGAGGGGCGCGAAAGCCGCTTCAGCAACAAGGCGGACGCGACCGGGCGGGCGCCGGACTTGGCGACCCCGTCGGCGACCTCGCGGTCGGTGGAGACGACCACGACCGGCCGGCCCGGCGGCTCGGCCCGGACCAGCTGCCGGATCAACTCGTCGGCGGTGACGCCCGGCTTGGAGAACAGCACCCGCACCCCGCGCGGTGGTGCCAGCAGCACGGGGGCCGCCAGCTCCGCCCCGTCGAAGACACAGGTGACCTCGGCGCCCGAGCGGGCCGCCAGCGCGGAGAGCCCGCCGAGCAGCCGCAGCCGCTGCTTCTCCAGCGGCATGGTCGGATAGCCGGTCTTGGTGACGTTGTAGCCGTCCACGACCAGATGGGCCTGCGGCAGCGCGAGGAGCTGGTCGAGCAGCGCCGGGTCGGTCTCGGACAGGGCGCGGGCGGCGATGTCCTTCGGCGACATCCGGCCGGGCTCGACCGCGTCCACGGTGTCCGCCGGGTGGACGGAGACGGGTGGCAGCGCCAGCTCGCGGCGCAGCCCCTGGGCCGCGTCCAGGACCGTGTCGAGCAGCAGCCGCAGCCGCATGTCCTCCACCGAGCGCCCCTCGCGGGCGGACCGGCGGCTGGCCTCCAGGGCGGCCTCGACCTCGGCGAGCCGGGCCTTGAGCCGGCGGCTCTCGCTCTCGGCGGAGGAGACCTGGGCGGCGGCCTCCGCCCTGACGGAATCGATCTCGGCCTGGGTGCGGCGCAGGGCCGCCTCGCCCCGCTTCACATCGCTCTGGGCGCTGCGCAGCTTGCGGTGAAGCGATTCGGCTTCCTTGCGGGCCGCCTCCAGATCGTGGCGCAACTGCTCGGTCTCGCCCCGGCCGCGCTCCTTGGCCGCGGCGACCTCCTCGCGCAGCCGCTCCAGTTCGCGGCGCCCGGCCTCGTCGGCCCGCTCGGCGTCGGCCCGCTGGACCTCCTCGCCGGCGGCGGCGACCAGCTTGACCCAGCCGGCGGGCCGCAGCACGTAGGCGGCCGCGGCGATGTCGACGGGGTCGGCGGCGGCGGGCGGCGCCCCCGACTCGACGGTCCCGGCCAGCTCCGGCTGCGCCTCCCTGAAGCGCTCGCCGATCCGCTGCCGGAAGAGCGGGTCGCTCTCCAGGGCGGCGGCCATGGCGTTGCCGGCGAACTTGGCGCGACGGGTGGGGGTGAAGCGGGCGTACTGCCGCAGCGGACCGGGCAGCTCCGCGACGGTCAGCCCGCCGAAGGCGTCCGAGACGATCGCGACGACCCGGCGCCGTACGCCTTCCGGCAACGGCC
This sequence comes from Streptomyces sp. NPDC008121, assembly GCF_042957155.1. Taxonomy (NCBI): domain Bacteria; kingdom Bacillati; phylum Actinomycetota; class Actinomycetes; order Kitasatosporales; family Streptomycetaceae; genus Streptomyces; species Streptomyces sp. NPDC008121. Next base: position 380,733 of record NZ_JBIBHT010000005.1, read on the forward strand.
GGTCGAGCGCCTCGGCGGCGTCACCTGCCGCGCCGGCCGGCTCGTCACCGTGCGCGGGCTGCTCCACGATCCGTCACCCCTATGTCGTTCGCACCGCTCCGTCAGGAAGCGGTGCCGGGCCTGTCCACCAGCTCGATCTGGTCCACCGCGTTGCACCACCGGCAGCGGACCGACTCGATGGTCTCACTGACCACCTCGCGCTCCTCCACCTTCGGCTCCCCGGCGAGGTCCAGATGGACGTACTCGACGACCTTGGAGGAGCGCGTCACGTCGAACCGGGTCAGGTTGCCGCAGAGTGTGCAGCGCCAGCGGGTCTCGGCGGTCGGCAGGGGAACCGTCGTCATCGGGCCGTCCTCTTTCATGTGCGGGATGCGGGAGCCGCGGTGCGCCGTCGAACTGCGGTGGTACTGCTCGTCACCCTACGGCCTCGGGGGTCCACGCTGCGCGGGTGGAGCCCGGCTCGGGGGCGGCCGTCGCGCGCCCCGGCGAGGCGCTCTGTCCAGGTCGACCCTGGTACGCCATGATCTGTCCATGATCGACTGGCGGGCAGCGGCCCTCGGCGCGTGGCGGGGTGCCCGGAGCGGCCCCAGGGTGACCTACGGCCTGATCGCCGTCTGCACGGTGACCTTCCTGATCGGCCCGGCCTCGGGCCTCAATCCGGTGTACGGCGGCGGGGACGCGCTCCTCGCGGCGCAGAGCACGTACTTCCACCGCTGGGGGGTCCTCCCGGCCGAGCTGACGAGCGGCGAGCCGCGCGCGCTGCTCACCCCGCTGACCGCGCTCTTCGTCCACGGCAGCTGGCTGCACCTGCTCGGGAACATGCTCTTCCTCTACGTCTTCGGCGCGATGGCCGAGGAGCGGATGGGGGCGGCCGGGTTCCTCCTCTTCTCCGTCGGCTGCGGCTACCTCGCCCTGCTGGGCTACGCCGCGGTGCACGCGACCAGCGAGCAGACGCTGGTGGGGGCCTCGGGGGCGATCTCCGGAGTCCTCGGGGCGTTCCTCTACCTCTTCCCCAGGGCCCGGGTGACCAGCCTCTTCCCGTTCCTCTTCTTCCTGCCGCTGCGCTTCCCCGCCTGGATCGTGCTGATCTTCTGGTTCGTGCTGCAGTGGCTGGCGGCGCGCTCGGCGGGGCCGGGCCCGGGCGTCGCCTATCTGGCGCACGTGGTGGGCTTCACCATCGGCTTCCTCTACGCCTGGGGCCGCTACCACCGTGGGGTTAAGGTGAAGTCCCCAGCCGCGGCGACCGAGGGAGAAAGCCAGCCGTGATCACCGCGATCGTGCTCATCAAGACCAGTGTGGACCGCATCCCCGAGATCGCGGAGTCCATCGCCGCGCTCGACAGCGTCAGCGAGGTCTTCTCGGTGACCGGTACGTACGACCTGATCGCCATGGTCCGGGTGCCCCGGCACGACGACCTCGCGGACGTCATCCCCGGCCGGATCAGCAAGATCCCGGGCGTCGAGGGGACGGACACGCACGTCGCGTTCCGCACGTACTCCCAGCACGACCTGGAAGCGGCGTTCGCCATCGGACTGGAGTCCTGACGCCGCCGCTCCACCGCCCGCCCGGCCCGGCCGGGACGGCATGACGAAGGGGGCCCCGAGCGGAGCCCCCTTCATCCGTACGAGTGATGGTCAGCCGCGGTCGGGGACGCAGCGGCCGTCCTCGGTGCGGTACTTCCACTGCGCGCCGTCCCGGACCAGCTCCTTGACGGCCCGTACGAATCGCTCCACGTGCTCGTCCGGCGTACCGGCGCCGAAGCTCACCCGGATGGCGTTCAGCGACTTCTCGCCCGGCTCGCCCTCCGGGGCGCCGCACTCGCCCACCTGCTGCTGGTCGCCGCCGAGGAGGGTGCGGACCAGCGGGTGGGCGCAGAAGAGGCCGTCGCGGACCCCGATGCCGTACTCGGCGGAGAGCGCCGCGGCGAAGTGGGAGCTGTTCCAGCCCTCCACGACGAAGGAGAGGACGCCGACGCGCGGGGCGTCGTCGCCGAAGAGCGAGAGCACCCTGACCTCGGGCACCTCGGCCAGGCCCGCGCGCACGGTGTCGATCAGGCGCCGCTCGCGCGCCACGAGGGTGTCGAAGCCGGCCTCGGTCAGCGCCTTGCAGGCGGAGGCGATGGCGTAGACGCCGATCACGTTCGGCGATCCGGCCTCGTGGCGGGCGGCGGTGGTGTGCCACTCGACGTCCACTCCCCCGTCGGTCCGGCGGGCGACCTTCCGCGAGGCGCCGCCGCCTGCGAGGTACGGGTCGGCGTCCTGGAGCCAGTCGGCGCGGCCGGCGAGGACGCCCGAGCCGAACGGGGCGTACAGCTTGTGGCCGGAGAAGGCGATCCAGTCCACGTCCGACTCCGCGACGGAGACCGGGTGGTGGGGGGCGAGCTGGGCGGCGTCGAGGACGATCCGGGCGCCGTGGGCGTGGGCGGCGGCGGCCAGCTCCTTCACCGGCCACAGCTCGCCGGTGACGTTGGACGCGCCGGTGACGCAGACGAGGGCGGGGCCGTAGGGGTCGCGGTCGGCGAGCGCGCGCTCCAGGGTCTCGACGGCCTCGGCGGGGGTGCGCGGGGCGTTGAGGTAGGTGACCCGGGCGTCCTTCCACGGCAGCAGCGAGGCGTGGTGCTCGGTCTCGAAGACGAAGACCTCGCAGCCGGCGGGGATGGCCCGGGCGAGCAGGTTGAGGGAGTCGGTGGTGGAGCGGGTGAAGACGACCTGGTCGTCCGGGCGGCAGCCGAGGAACTCGGCGACGGTGGCCCGGCTGTTCTCGAACAGGTCGGTGGAGAGCTGCGAGAGGTATCCGGCGCCCCGGTGGACGCTGCCGTAGTACGGCGCGTAGGCGGCGACGTCGTCCCACACCCGCTGGAGGGCCGGCGCGCTGGCCGCGTAGTCGAGCGCGGCGTACGACACCTCGCCGCCGGTGACGAGCGGGACGGTGACATCCCGTCCGAGAACGGGCAGCGGGGCACAAACCGACTGGTCGGCGGCAGCGGTGGAGACAGACATGGCGAACTCCCGTACGAGGCAGGCGAGATCCCGCGCCGGCGGATACGCGGCAGCGCTGGGAGAAGAAAGAGGGGTGTGCGGAGAAGGGCCGGAAAAGGCCCTATCGCATTCGCGTGCTCACAAGAGGCTCCCTGAGGACCAGGACCCCAAGGCTTCGAGGGGTCCGCGCTTGCCGTGGACCTTGCTGTCCACGGCCTGGTCTTCACCCGGGGCACCCCGCCACGGACGGAGGGTTGCCGGACAGCAAGCCGGGGCTTCGTAGCTGTCACTCATGACCTGGCACAGAACGTATGTCAGCTGATCGTGTCCGCGCAACCCCGTTCCGCATTCCGGAACGGGGCAGCGCGGGTTGCGCAGATGTTCTCTAGGCGTTGCTGGCGGTGATCCAGCGCTCCAGCGCCTTGCGGGCGGCTCCGGAGTCGAGGGACTCGGCCGCCTTCGCGATCCCGCCGCGCAGTTGCTCCACCAGGGTGCCCCCGCCCGGCTCCAGCGCCGTGAGCGCCGCCGCGGAGTTGAGCAGCACCGCGTCCCGTACGGGACCGGTCTCGCCCGCCAGCAGCCGGCGGGCCACGTCGGCGTTGTACGAGGCGTCGGCGCCGCGCAGCGCCTCGACGGGGACGATGTCGATGCCGACGTCCCTCGGGTCGAACGCCTCCTCGCGCACCGCCCCGTCGCGGACCACCCACACCCGGGAGGTGGCGGTGGTGGTCAGCTCGTCGAGGCCGTCGTCGCCGCGGAAGACCAGCGCGGAGGAGCCGCGCTCGGCGAGCACGCCGGCCATGATCGGGGCCATCCGGGCGTCGGCGACACCGGTCGCCTGGGCCCTGACCCGGGCCGGGTTGGTGAGCGGACCGAGGAAGTTGAAGACCGTCCGGATCCCCAGCTGGCCGCGCGCGGCGGCCACATGGCGGAGCGCGGGGTGGAACTTCACCGCGAAGCAGAAGGTGATCCCGGCCTCCTCGGCGACCTCGGCCACCCGCCGCGGGGTCAGCTCCAGGTTGACGCCGAGCTTCTCCAGGACGTCGGAGGCACCGCTGGCGCTGGACGCGGCCCGGTTGCCGTGCTTGACGACCTTGGCCCCGGCGCCGGCCACCACGATCGCCGACATGGTGGAGATGTTGACGGTCTTCGCGCCGTCGCCGCCCGTGCCGACGATGTCCACGGACGCGCCCGGGACCTCGATGAGGTTGGCGTGCTCGTACATGGTCCGGACGAGGCCGGTGATCTCCTCGACCGTCTCGCCCTTGGCGCGCAGCGCGACCGCGAAGCCGGCGATCTGGGCGTCGGTGGCCTCGCCGCGCAGGATCCGGTCCATGGCCCAGGCGGTGTCCTCGGCGCTCTGGTCACGGCCGGTCAGCAGGCCGTCCAGCACGGCCGGCCAGGAGCGGCCCGCCGTGTGAGGTCCTCCAGCGGGGGTCGCAGCGCTCATGGCAGCTCCTGGTCATCGCGTGACGAGACGAATACAAGGCCACCCTATCCACCCGGGGAGACGGCAAAGAGCCCCGTCCATCGAATGGACGGGGCTCTCGCCGTGGCGACCTCGAGGGTGCCCGCTCAGGGCGAAGCCCTGAGCGGGACTCGGGTGATCAGTGGTGGCCGTGGCCGCTGGTGATCTCCTTGTACTCCTCGGCGGTGGGCTTGGCGACCTGGTTGTCCTGGCCGTAGTAGCCCCGGTTGAGCTTGATCCGGAGCTTCTCCATCCGGCCCACCTTGCGCTCGACGCCGTTCTCGTCGACGGCCGCGGGCAGCGCCGCGGGCTCGTACTGCTCGTGCGCCGTGAGCGTGTACAGCTGGCCCTGGCTGAGCGGCTCGTGGATCTCGACGAACTCACCGTGCGGCAGGCGCTTGATGATGCCGGACTCGCGACCGTGCAGCACCTTGTCCTTGTCCCGGCGCTGGAGGCCGAGGCAGATCCGCTTGGTGATGATGAACGCGATGACCGGGCCGACGAAGAACGCGATCCGGACGAACCAGGTGATCGCATTGATCGACAGGTGGAAGTGGGTCGCGAAGATGTCGTTGCCACCACCCACGAGCATGATCATGTACGCGGTGATCCAGGCGACACCGAAGGCGGTGCGCGTCGGAGCGTTGCGCGGGCGCTGCGCGATGTGGTGCTCGCGCTTGTCGCCGGTGATCCACGACTCGATGAACGGGTAGACCGCGATCGCCGCGAGGACCGCCGGGAAGATCGCCAGCGGGATCATCACGCCGAGGACCAGCGTGTGGCCCCAGAGGTTGATCTCCCAGCCCGGCATGACACGGATCAGGCCTTCGGCGAAGCCCATGTACCAGTCGGGCTGGGCGCCGGTGGACACCTGGTCCGGGCGGTACGGGCCGAGCGCCCAGATCGGGTTGATCGAGGCGATCGCCGAGATGACCGCGATGACACCGAAGACCAGGAAGAAGAAGCCTCCGGCCTTGGCCATGTAGACCGGCAGCAGCGGCATGCCCACGACGTTCTTGTTCGTACGGCCGGGGCCCTCGAACTGCGTGTGCTTGTGGTAGAAGACCAGGATCAGGTGCGCCACCACGAGGCCGAGCATGATGCCGGGCAGCAGCAGCACGTGGGCCGAGTAGAACCGGGCCACGAAGTCGCCGCCGGGGAACTCCCCGCCGAACAGGAACATCGACAGGTACGTGCCGACGATCGGCACGGACAGGATCGCGCCCTGCATGAAGCGGACACCGGTGCCGGAGAGCAGGTCGTCCGGGAGCGAGTAGCCGGTGAAGCCGGTGAACATGCCCAGGAAGAACAGCAGGAAGCCGAACAGCCAGTTGATCTCACGCGGCTTGCGGAAGGCGCCGGTGAAGAACACGCGCATCATGTGCACGAACATGCCGGCGATGAAGATCAGCGCCGCCCAGTGGTGGATCTGCCGGATGAGCAGACCACCGCGCACGTCGAACGAGATGTGCATGGTCGAGTTGAACGCCTCGGACATCAGCTGACCCTGCAGCGGGACGTAGCTGCCGTGGTACTCCACCTCGTTCATCGACGGGTGGAAGAACATGGTCAGGTACACACCCGTGAGGATGATGATGATGAAGCTGTAGAGGCAGATCTCACCGAGCATGAAGGACCAGTGGTCCGGGAAGATCTTCCGCATGTTGGCCTTGGCCAGGGAGTAGATCCCCAGGCGGCCGTCGGCCCAGTCGGCGACCCGCTCACCGGCGGGCGCCTTCTTCTGCGTATCGGTCACAGTGCTCATCCGCGCTCCCAGAAGGCAGGGCCGACGGGCTCGTCGAAGTCGCCGAGCGCCTCGAGGAAGCCCTTGTCGTTCACACCGATCCGCAGCTGCGGAAGGGCGTGACCGGCCGGGCCGAAGATGACGCGGGCGCCGTCGGACAGGTCGAAGGTGGACTGGTGGCACGGGCAGAGCACGTGGTGCGTCTGCTGCTCGTACAGGGAGATCGGGCAGCCCACGTGGGTGCAGATCTTCGAGAAGGCGACGATGCCCTCGTGCGACCACTCGAGCTCGCGCTTGTCCTTGATGTCGTCCGGCTGGATCCGGACGATCATCAGGGCGGCCTTGGCGATCTCGGTCTGGAAGTTGTGGTCGTGCTCCGAGAGGCCCTCGGGCATCGCGAAGGTCAGCGAACCGACCGCGACGTCCTCGGGACGCAGCGGCTCGTGCGTGTTCATGTTGATGAGCTGCTTGCCCTTGGCCCACAGCGTGCTGCGGAGCTTCTTCTCGGGCAGCGGACCCATGTCACGCAGGAGCACGATGCCGGAGAGCGGTACGAGGGCGAGCGCGCCGAACATGGTGTTGCGGATCAGGCTGCGCCGGCCCATGCCGGACTCGGCGGCACCGGCCGCGAAGTCCGCCATCACCTTCGCCTTGGTCTCCGGGGAGGCCTGGATCGGGTGACGGTCGTCCGCCATCTCGACGTCGGACATCAGGGTGCGGGCCCAGTGGACCGCGCCCGCGCCGATGAAGAAGAGCGCCGCGCCGAGGGTCAGACCCAGGGCGAGGTTGAGCGCGCTCACCCGGCCGAGCGGCCAGACGTACACGATCTTGTCGACCGGGAAGATCACGTACGAGGCGATGAAGCCCACCGTGGCCAGCATCGACAGCGTGAACATGAAGGCGACCGCACGCTCGGACCGCTTGGCGGCCCGCTCGTCGATGTCCTGGATGCGCGGCTTGTGGGGCGGGAGCCCCGGGTCGGCGAACGGGTCGTCGGCGACCTTCACCGCGCCGTGCGCGGTGTCCTGCTCACTGGGCAGGTTCTCTTCTGGAATCTCTTGGGTACTCATGACTTCTTGGCCTTAGCGGTGTGGGCCGCGACCCAGACGGCAACGGCGATGAGCGAACCGAGGCCGAAGATCCAGCCGAAGAGCCCTTCGCTGACGGGGCCGAGGCCACCGAGGGAGAGCCCGCCGGGGTTGTCGGCCTTTTCGCCGTTGACGGCCTGGACGTACGCGATGATGTCCCTCTTCTCCTTCTCCGGCATGGTCGTGTCCGGGAAGGAAGGCATGTTCTGCGGGCCGGTCTGCATGGCCTCGAACATGTGCTTCGGGCTCACGCCTTCGAGGCTCGGGGCGTACTTGCCGTGCGTCAGCGCGCCGCCCTCACCGGTGAAGTTGTGGCACTGGGCGCAGTTGGAGCGGAACAGGTCGCCGCCGCGCGCGATGTCGGCGCCGTCGGGGCTGTACTGCCCCTCCTTCGGCGTGATGGGGCCGGCGCCGAGGGAGGCGACGTACGCCGCGAGCTGGTCGATCTGAGCCTGCGTGTAGATGACCTTCTTCTTCGGCACCTGGGCGCCCGGCTGCTGGGCCGGCATGCGGCCGGTGCCGACCTGGAAGTCCACGGACGCCGAGCCGACGCCGACCAGGGAAGGGCCGTCAGAGGTGCCCTGACCGCCGGTTCCGTGGCAGCTGGCGCAGCCGACGGAGTAGAGCTTCTTGCCCTCCTCGATGGCGAGGGACTGGGCGGTTTCATCGGCCTTCGCCGTGCCCGCGGGCGCGAACGCGGCGTACAGCCCCCCAGTGGCCGCCAGCGCGAGAAGGAGGACGACGACCGCCGCCAGCGGATGGCGTCGTCGTGCGGAGAGCTTTTTCACGGATTACCCCGGTGTCAGGATCTTCTGCGTCGATGCTTGCTGGATGTCTCGGTGCGCCGAGAGGCGACCGATTACTTGATCATGTAGATCGTGGCGAAGAGGCCGATCCAGACGACATCGACGAAGTGCCAGTAGTAGGACACGACGATGGCGGCGGTTGCCTGCTCGTGAGTGAACCTCTTGGCGGCGTACGTCCGGCCCAGGACCAGCAGGAAGGCGATGAGACCGCCCGTCACGTGCAGGCCGTGGAAGCCGGTGGTGAGGTAGAACACCGAGCCGTAGGGGTCCGACGAGAGCGACAGGCCCTCGTGCTTGACCAGCTCGGTGTACTCGAACACCTGGCCGCCGATGAAGATCGCACCCATCACGAACGTGATGATGAACCACGACCGGAGCTTCTTCACATCGCCCCGCTCGGCGGCGAAGACGCCGAGCTGGCAGGTGAGCGAGGAGAGCACCAGGATCGTGGTGTTGGCGGCCGAGAACGGGAAGTTCAAGACCGAGGCCTTTTCCGCCCAGTACTCGGCTCCCGTCACCGATCGCAGGGTGAAGTACATCGCGAAGAGGGCCGCGAAGAACATCAGCTCGGAACTCAACCAGATGATGGTTCCGACGCTGGTGAGGTTCGGCCGATTGACCGACGGGTGCGCGTGCCCGGTTTCTACTGTCGTTACTGTCGCCACGACCGACATTATGTCGGTCGCTTATCCCGCCCTCACTCCGGGGGGTGCCGTTCGGAGTGTCAGGGGGGTGTGTCCAGCCCGAACGGCCCATCGAAGTGGCCTCCCAACCGGGGTCGAACCGGTGTTGACGGGGTGTGGGACGGAGTAGCATCCGCCGCATCGGTTGATGACCTTCACGGAGGAACGATGCAGTCGAGCGCCACGGTCCTGGTCTACAGCGACGACGCGAACACCCGCGAGCAGGTGCGGCTCGCCGCCGGCCGCAGGCCCGCGGCGGACGTTCCCCCGGTCGAGTACATCGAGTGCGCGACACTCCCGGCGGTACTGAAGCGCCTGGAGGCGGGCGGGGTGGACGTCTGCGTCCTGGACGGCGAGGCGGTGCCCGCCGGCGGGATGGGCGTCTGCCGGCAGATCAAGGACGAGGTCTTCCACTGCCCGCCGGTGCTGCTGCTGATCGGCCGCCCGCAGGACGCCTGGCTGGCCACCTGGAGCCGTGCGGACGCCGCGGCGACCCTCCCGGTCGAGCCGGTGGAGTTCGCGGCGTCCCTGGCGGCCCTGCTGCGCACCCGCCTCGCGATCGACGCCTGACCCAGGCCCTAAATGGAGGGCCGCAGGCGGGCGAGTTCGGTCGGGGCGGTGGGGTTCTTGGCGTCGGCCACCAGGGCGCTGCCCTGCCGCCACTCGTCCCAGGGCAGGTTCCAGTCGCCGAAGCCGTTGCCGAAGGTGTCCATCGTGTCGCCGTAGCTGTTGACGGTCTTCACGATGTCGCCGGGGCGGACGGTCTCGAAGAACCAGGCCGCGTTCCCGGTCGACATGCCGACACAGCCGTGGCTGACGTTCGCAACTCCTTGCGAGCCGACGGACCAGGGCGCGGCGTGGACGTATTCACCACTCCAGGTGACCCGCGTCGCGTAGTAGACGGGCAGGTCGTACGACTCCGAGCTGCCGGCGGCGATGCCGACGCTGGTGCCCCGCATCCGGACGTAGTACTCCTTGCCAAGGACCACTTTGATGCCGTTACGGGTGGAGAAGCCCGGCTTTCCGGTGGTCACCGGAATGGTGTTGATCACTTCTCCGTTGCGCCGCACGGTCATGTAGTGCGTGCCGGCGTCCGCGACCGCCTCGATCCGGTCGCCGATCGTCAGCTTCAGCGGCTTCGACTCGCCGCCGTAGAGCTTGTCGCCGACCTTGACCCCGGTCAGGTTCGCGCTCACCGCGATCGAGGCGCCGGCCGGCCAGTACTCCTTCGGACGGAAGTGCAGCTTCTCGTTGTCCACCCAGTGCCAGGAGCCCTCGACGGCGGGCGTGGAGCGCACCTTGAGGGCCCGTTCGACCACCGCCCTGGCCGCCTTGTCCTTCACCGGGAGGCTCAGGTCGGCCGTGATGGGCTGCCCGACGCCGTACTTGCCCGCCTCCGGGCCGAACTCCACGGTGAGGGCCCCCTTGGCGGGCGCCGTCTCGAACGTGTACGTACGGCTGCCGGGCGCGCCGTCCTCGTCCTCCGTGGCCACCCTGACGGTGTACCGGGCGCCGGCGGTCAGGGAGCCCGTGGAGCGCCAGCGGAGGCCGTCCGCGGTGAGTTCGCCCGCCAGGTGGTGCCCGGCCGCGTCGACGGCCGTCACATCGGTGATGCGGCCCTCGTCGCCCTTGGCGGTAATCTCCAGCGCCTTGTCCGGGTCGGCCTTCTTGCCGTCCACGGGAGCGTTGAAGGAGATCTGCTGCGCCGCGTCGTAGGGCCTGGTCGACAGCGGGTGGCCCCCGGACCCCGAGCAGGCGGTGACGCCCGCGGTGACGGCGACGGCCAGGAGAGTGCAGCTCACAACAGTCCGAATGCGCGGCGTGTCGTTCATGACATCACCGTAAGAACATTCCTCCGACCCAGCGCGCCGAGTGCTGCAAAAGAGGGGCCCGGCCGCTTCGGTGACGAAGCGGCCGGGCCCCTCGGGGTCCTGCGGGGTGGATCGGGCGCTGCTACTGGTTCTGGTTCTCACCGCGGTAGAACTCGAACACCCAGCCGAAGAGGCCGACCAGGATCAGCGGAGCCGAGAAGTACATGATCCACCAGCCCATGGCGACGCCCAGGAAGGCGAGGGCGCCACCGACGGCGAGCGAGAGCGGCTGCCAGCTGTGGGGGGCGAAGAAGCCCACCTCGCCGGCCTCGTCCGCGACGTCGGCCTCCTTGTCGTCCTGCGCCATCGCGTCGACACGCTTGGCCGTGAAGGCCAGGTAGTAGCCGATCATGATGGACAGGCCGAAGGCCAGGAAGAGCGCCGTGGTGCCGACCGGCTCCTTCGACCACACGCCATAGAGGATCGCCATGGCGAGGATGAAGACGCTCAGCCAGATGAACATCTTGCCCTGGATCTTCACTTGCCGGCCTCCTTCTCACCCGCGAGGGCCTTCTCGGCACCGTGGTTCTCGAGCTGGTCGATCGCCGCGATCTCCGGGTGGTGCAGGTCGAACGCCGGGGATTCGGAGCGGATCCGCGGCAGGGTGAGGAAGTTGTGGCGCGGCGGCGGGCAGGAGGTCGCCCACTCGAGCGAGCGGCCGTAGCCCCACGGGTCGTCGACCTCGATCTTCTTGCCGTACTTGGCGGTCTTCCACACGTTGTAGAGGAACGGCAGGATCGACAGTCCGAGCAGGAACGAGGAGATCGTCGAGATCGTGTTCAGCGCGGTGAAGCCGTCGGCGTCGAGGTAGTCCGCGTAGCGACGCGGCATGCCCTCGGCACCGAGCCAGTGCTGCACCAGGAAGGTGCCGTGGAAGCCGATGAACAGCGTCCAGAAGGTCATCTTGCCGAGCCGCTCGTCCAGCATCTTGCCCGTGAACTTCGGCCACCAGAAGTGGAAGCCGGCGAACATCGCGAAGACCACGGTGCCGAACACGACGTAGTGGAAGTGCGCGACGACGAAGTACGAGTCGGAGACGTGGAAGTCCATCGGCGGCGAGGCCAGGATGACGCCCGTCAGACCACCGAAGGTGAAGGTGATCAGGAAGCCGATCGTCCAGAGCATCGGTGTCTCGAAGGACAGCGAGCCCTTCCACATCGTTCCGATCCAGTTGAAGAACTTCACGCCGGTCGGTACGGCGATGAGGAACGTCATGAAGGAGAAGAACGGTAGGAGGACGCCGCCCGTGACGTACATGTGGTGGGCCCACACGGTCACGGAGAGACCGGCGATCGCGATGGTCGCGGCGATCAGACCGATGTAGCCGAACATCGGCTTGCGGCTGAAGACCGGGATCACTTCGGAGACGATGCCGAAGAACGGCAGGGCGATGATGTACACCTCTGGGTGTCCGAAGAACCAGAAGAGGTGCTGCCACAGCAGGGCACCGCCGTTGGCCGCGTCGAAGACGTGGGCACCGAACTTGCGGTCCGCCTCCAGGGCGAACAGCGCGGCCGCCAGGACCGGGAAGGCGAGCAGGACCAGGACACCGGTCAGCAGCACGTTCCAGGTGAAGATCGGCATGCGGAACATCGTCATGCCCGGAGCGCGCATGCAGATGATCGTGGTGATGAAGTTGACCGAGCCGAGGATCGTGCCGAAGCCGGAGAAGGCCAGACCCATGATCCACATGTCGGCGCCGACGCCCGGCGAGCGGACGGCGTCCGACAGCGGGGCGTAGGCGAACCAGCCGAAGTCGGCCGCACCCTGCGGGGTGAGGAAGCCGGCCACCGCGATGATCGAGCCGAAGAGGTACAGCCAGTACGCGAACATGTTCAGCCGCGGGAACGCCACGTCGGGCGCGCCGATCTGCAGCGGCATGATCCAGTTCGCGAAACCGGCGAACAGCGGCGTCGCGAACATCAGCAGCATGATCGTGCCGTGCATCGTGAACGCCTGGTTGAACTGCTCGTTCGACATGATCTGCGTACCCGGACGGGCCAGCTCGGCGCGCATGAAGAGCGCCATGAGTCCGCCGATGCAGAAGAAGACGAACGACGTGACGAGGTACATCGTCCCGATCGTCTTGTGGTCGGTGGTCGTCAGCCACTTCACCACGACGTTACCGGGCTGCTTGCGCCGTACGGGCAGCTCGTTCTCGTATGAGTCCTCAGCTGCTGCGGCGGCACCCTGGGGTTCGTTGAGGATGCTCACAGTTGCTTCTTCTCCGCGTTCCTGGCCGGGACCGTCTGCTCAATGCCCGACGGGATGTAGCCGGTCTGCCCCTTCTCCGCCAGCTCCTTCAGGTGCTGCTGGTAGCGCTCCGGGGAGACCACCTTGACGTTGAAGAGCATCCGGGAGTGGTCCACACCGCACAGCTCGGCGCACTTGCCCATGAAGGTGCCCTCACGCGTGGGGGTGACCTCGAAGGCGTTCGGGTGGCCCGGGATGACGTCCTGCTTCATCAGGAAGGGGACGACCCAGAAGGAGTGGATGACGTCACGGGAGGTCAGGACGAACCGGACCTTCTCGCCCTTGGGCAGCCACAGGGTCGGGCCCGGGTTGCCGTTCTGCGGGTTCCGGTCGCCCGGGATGCCCGCGTCGTAGACGCCGCCGGCGTTGGCCGGGAACTGTGTCTTGTACCTGTCGGGCAGGTTCTCCAGGTTCTTGTCCGTCTTGGCGTCACCGGTGACACCGGGCACGTCCTCGATGTAGTTGAAGCCCCAGCTCCACTGGTAGCCGACCACGTTGATGGTGTGGGCCGGCTTCGGGGTGAGCTCGAGGAGCTTCGACTCGTCGCGCGCCGTGAAGTAGAAGAGCACGGAGACGATGATGAGGGGGGTGACCGTGTACAGCGCCTCGATGGGCATGTTGTACCGCGTCTGCGGAGGTACCTCGACCTTGCTGCGGCTGCGCCGGTGGAAGATGACGGACCACAGGATCAGACCCCAGACCAGGACGCCCGTGGCGAGCGCAGCCGCCCACGAGCCCTGCCAGAGGGAGAGGATCCGAGGTGCCTCTTCCGTCACCGGGGTGGGCATACCAAGGCGGGGGAAGTCTTCCCAGTTGTACGAGCAGCCGGTGGCTGTCGCCAGGATCAGGCCCGCAGTCAGCACCTGCGGCAGCTTCCGCCGCATCGGGCGCCGAGACGTGGGGGTACCACCCGCGCCTTGGCTGCGGGGGAGGTCGGAGCCGTTGGGACTCACGTAGCGCCTTCCCGAGAGTCTCGGCCCGCGCTGGTCGGCTACGGCCGCCTCGCTGGTCGGTCGCCGCCCCGGCCGCGGGCAGGGGTTTGGATGTTTATGCGGACCAAACCCTACTGGACGCTATTTGGGGTCGCGCGGGGAGGGTGCCCAACGCGCCGTCCGACTCCCCGAAGGGGTGGACTCCGGCATTCCGCGGGTGGGGCCGGCGCCCCCGCGAGGCGGCCGACCGGCGGCATGGACGGGGCATCTGACGGGGGCTCACGGGCGGGGGCTCTACCGTGGTCCGGTGCCCTACTTCGACGCCGCCTCCGCCGCCCCGCTGCACCCCGTCGCCCGCCAGGCGCTGCTTGCCTCCCTGGACGAGGGCTGGGCCGACCCGGCCCGGCTCTACCGCGAGGGGCGGCGGGCGCGGCTGCTCCTCGACGCGGCGCGGGAGGCCGCGGCGGAGGCGGTGGGCTGCCGTCCCGACGAGCTGGTGTTCACTCCTTCGGGGACGCACGCTGTTCACTCCGGGATCTCCGGAGCCCTCGCGGGCCGTCGGCGTGTCGGGGACCGGCTCGTGGTGTCCGCGGTGGAGCACTCCTCGGTGCTGAACGCGGCCGGGGCGCACGCGTCGGCCGGCGGCCGGGTCACCGAGGTGCCGGTCGGCCGGTCGGGCGCGGTGGCGGCCGAGGAGTTCGGGGCGGCCCTGGACGCGGAGACGGCGCTGGCCTGTCTGCAGTCCGCCAACCACGAGGTGGGGACGGTGCAGCCGGTGGCCGAGGTCGCCGAGGCGTGCCGGGCGGCGGGGGTCCCGCTCCTCGTCGACGCGGCCCAGTCGCTGGGCTGGGGGGCGGTCGAGGCCGGCTGGTCGCTGCTGGCGGCGAGCGCGCACAAGTGGGGCGGTCCGGCGGGGGTGGGTCTGCTCGCGGTACGCAAGGGGGTGCGGTTCGCCGTCCGGGGGCCGGTGGACGAGCGCGAGGCCGGGCGGGCGGCCGGTTTCGAGAACCTGCCGGCGATCGTGGCGGCGGCCGCGTCGCTGCGGGCGGTGCGGGCGGAGGCCGCGGCCGAGGCGGTACGGCTCCGGGAGCTGGTGGACCGGATCCGCGGGCGGGTGCCGGAGCTGGTGCCGGACGTGGAGGTGGTGGGCGATCCGGTGCGGCGGCTTCCGCACCTCGTCACCTTCTCCTGTCTCTATGTCGACGGGGAGACCCTGCTGCACGAGCTGGACCGCGAGGGGTTCTCGGTGTCGTCCGGTTCGTCGTGCACGAGTGCGACGCTCACCCCCAGCCATGTGCTGCGCGCGATGGGGGTGCTGAGCGAGGGCAACGTGCGGGTGTCGCTGCCGGCCGGGACGCCGGAGGAGGAGGTGGAGCGCTTCCTCGACGTGCTGCCGGGGGTGGTCGGAGCGGTGCGCGAGCGGCTGGGCGCCCCGGGGCCGGCCGCCACGACCGGCGGTTCGCGGGCGCTGGTGGTCGACGCCCTCGGCAGGCGCTGCCCGATTCCGGTGATCGAGCTGGCGAAGGTGATCGGCGACGTCCCGGTGGGCGGCACGGTGACGGTCCTCGCCGACGACGAGGCGGCGCGGCTGGACATCCCGGCCTGGTGCGAGATGCGCGGTCAGGAGTACCTGGGCGAGGAGGCGTCCCCGGGGGGCGGCACGGCGTACCGGGTGCGGCGGGTGTCGTAGCCGGGGGCGTGGGTGGTCCCGGGGTCCCGGGGCCCGCGTGGCGCGGGCCCCGGGAGCGGGTGGCCGGAGCCGTCCGGCTCAGTTCAGGTGGGTCTGGACCTCGGCGCCGGCCTCGTGGCCGTACGCCTTCACGAACCGCTCCATGAAGTTGGCGCGGCGCAGGGTGTACTCCTGGGTGCCGAGGGTCTCGATCACCAGGGTGGCGAGCATGCAGCCGACCTGGGCCGCGCGCTCCAGGCTGACGCCCCAGGACAGGCCGGTGAGGAAGCCGGCGCGGAACGCGTCGCCGACGCCGGTCGGGTCGACCTTGGCGTCCTCCTCGGCGCAGCCGACCTCGATGACCGGCTCGCCCACGCGCTCGATGCGCACACCGCGCGAGCCGAGGGTGGTGACCCGGTGGCCGACCCGGTCGAGGATCTCCGCGTCGGTCCAGCCCGTCTTGGACTCGATCAGGCCCTTCTCGTACTCGTTGGAGAAGAGGTACGTCGCGCCGTCGAGGAGGGTGCGGATCTCGGAGCCGTCCATGCGCGCGATCTGCTGCGAGAAGTCGGCGGCGAAGTTGATGCCCCGCGCCTTGCACTCCTCGGTGTGGCGCAGCATCGCCTCGGGGTCGTCGGCGCCGATCAGCACCAGGTCGAGGCCGCCCACGCGGTCGGCGACGGCCTTCAGCTCGATCTGCCGGGCCTCGCTCATGGCGCCGGTGTAGAAGGAGCCGATCTGGTTGTGGTCCTTGTCCGTGGTGCAGACGAACCGGGCGGTGTGCAGGACCTCGGAGATCCGCACGGAGCCGGTGTCGACGCCGTGGCGGTCCAGCCAGGCGCGGTACTCGTCGAAGTCGTAGCCGGCCGCTCCGACCAGGATCGGGTTGCCGCCGAGCTGGCCCATGCCGAAGCAGATGTTGGGGCCGACACCTCCCCGCCGGATGTCGAGGTTGTCGACGAGGAAGGAGAGGGAGACCGTGTGCAGCTGGTCCGCGACGAGCTGGTCTGCGAACCGGCCGGGGAAGGTCATGAGGTGGTCGGTGGCGATGGAGCCGGTGACTGCGATACGCACGGCTGGGCGCTCCTGCGGGACGGAGTGGCGTTGACAGTTCACGCTATCGGGCCGGAGGCCCCCCTGCCGAACAGCGGAAACTACCCCAGAGTAGGGCTTTTCACCGAAGCCGTCCCGTGCGTACGGTGCGCGTATGTCCACGCACCCCGCTCCCCGGGAGCCTCAGGAGTCCGAGTTCAGCCTCGCCCAGCTGCGCGGCGACAGCGCGCGGATGGCTCCGCACTGGGTGGTGCCGACGGCCGCGGCGGCCGATCCGGTCTCCCCCTCGCGGATCCACGGCGTCGTCGTCCCGCCCGCCTCGGCACGGCTGATCGCCGCCACGCCCGAGTACGGCGTCTGAGCGACGGAACCAGCCGCTCCCCGTTTCCGTCCCATCCTTGTCTTCGACAGGAAGTCCGGCGGGACGAAGGAGCGTGCGGTGAGCGGTACGGAGAACCCGCGACGGAAGCGTACGGCGCCGTTGGTCGCATCGGTGGCGGCGGGAGTGCTGCTGGCCGCCGGCGGGGGCGTGTACGTCGCCACGACGGCGTCGGAGGGCGGTGACGGCGGAACGAGGAGCGGCGCCGCCGCTCCCCCGCCGCTGAACCTCGACGCCAAGGGCGACACCGGCGGCTCGGGCATCGCGCCCGGCGAGCCGGACCCGAACGACGGCGGAGCCGTCTACAAGGCCAAGGGCCCACTCCCCAAGGGGCCCTCCTCGGCCGCAGTCCACCGGCCCGAGGGCCGGGTCACCTCGGCGGAGGTGACCCGGCTGGCGCAGGCGCTGGGCATCGCGGGCGCCCCGAGGCTGGAGGGCGCGGTCTGGAAGATCGCGCCGGAGAAGGACGCGTCCGGGCTGCGGCTGGACGTGTCCGCCGAGGCTCCGGGCAGCTGGACCGTCTCGCGGCAGGACGGCGGCCCGGCCGGGGACACCTGCCTGAAGGGAAAGGCGTGCCCGCCGCCGGGCGAGCCCAAGCCGCCGCGCGGCGGGGTGCCGGTGAGCGAGGCGGCGGCGAAGGCCGCGGCCGCCCCGGTCCTGAAGGCGATCGGGCAGGGCGACGCGAAGCTGGACGCGACACAGGTGATGAACGGAACCGTACGGGTGGTCAACGCCGACCCGGTCGTCGGCGGGCTGCCGACGTACGGCTGGTCGACCGGCCTCCACATCGGCCCGGACGGCACGCCGGTGGCGGGCAGCGGGCAGCTGAAGGCGCCCGCGCCGGACGGGACGTATCCGGTGCTCGGGGCGCCGAAGGCGCTGGAGGAGCTGAACAAGGCGTCCGGGGAGAAGCCGATCGGGATCGGCGGCTGCGCGACCGACCCGCCGGCGACGACGGACCGCCCGGAGGCGAGCTGCGAGCCGCAGGCGGCGCCGCGCGAGCTGGCCGTGACGGGCGCCGCCTTCGGTCTCGCCTCGCAGTTCGTGGACGGGCGGCGGGCGCTCGTCCCGTCGTGGCTGTTCCGCGTGGAGCCGGCGGCGGGCGAGAAGCCGTACACCGTGGTCCAGACGGCGGTGGCCCCCGAGCACTTGGCCCCGCCGGCGAAGCCGTCCACGCCCCCGGCCCCCGACGAGGGCACGGCCCCCGCGCGTCAGATCGAGTCGTACCGTCTCGACAGCACGGGCACCAAGCTGACGGTGACCTTCTGGGGCGGGGTGTGCAGCACCTACACCGTCACCGCGGACCAGGGGGCGGGGAAGGTCGCGGTCCGGGTGAGCGAGCGGCCGACCGACCCGGGCCGGGCCTGCATCGCCATCGCCGTGGAGGTGACCAAGACGGTGACGCTCACCCAGCCGCTGGGGGCCCGGACGGTGATGGACGCGGCGAGCGGGGAGCCGGTGCCGAAGAAGTAGGCGTGCCGGGGTCCACGCGGGCCGTGGACCCCGGCGGACGCGCGAAGGCGGCCGCCCGGATGACCGGGTGGCCGCCTTCGCGTGGGTCCGCGTCGCCGCTACGGCTCAGCTGAACGAGTCGCCGCAGGCGCAGGAGCCCGTGGCGTTCGGGTTGTCGATCGTGAAGCCCTGCTTCTCGATGGTGTCGACGAAGTCGATGGAGGCGCCGCCCAGGTACGGGGCGCTCATGCGGTCGGTGACGACCTTGACGCCGTCGAAGTCCTTGACGACGTCACCGTCGAGCGAACGCTCGTCGAAGAAGAGCTGGTAACGCAGGCCGGAGCAGCCGCCGGGCTGAACGGCGACGCGCAGCGCGAGGTCGTCACGGCCCTCCTGGTCGAGCAGGGCCTTGACCTTGGCCGCGGCGGCGTCAGACAGGAGGATGCCGTCGCTGACAGTGGTCTTCTCGTCCGATACGGACATCTGCTTCTCTCCCGGGTTGTACGGAGACTGCTTGCCGCCGGTTGCAACCGGCGGGGCCCCGGATTCATTCCGGCTGGAGGCCTAGTCTTTCCCCTTCATGCTCGCACACCGGACCGGCGACCGGTACGCGCCAGTGGACACGGCGCAGCGCGGACTTTCGTCACATCGACACTATGGCCATCGTCAAAGTGACGTGAAGCAGTTATCATAGATAGTGTCATTTAGACGAAAAGGCTCGCTCGCAGACTCGCAGACAAGAAAGGGTGCGTGACGTGACCACCGCCCAGCCCCTGGACGTCCAGCCGACGCCGCTCGCCCTCCTGCTGCTCGGCCGCGAGGCCGACCCCCGGAGCGAGCGCGGCGTGGAGTGCCCCGGCGACCTGCCGTCGCCCTCCGACCCCGACCTGGTGGAGCGCGCCCGCGCCGCCAAGGAGAAGCTCGGCGACAAGGTCTTCGTCCTCGGGCACCACTACCAGCGCGACGAGGTCATCCAGTTCGCGGACGTCACCGGCGACTCGTTCAAGCTCGCCCGCGACGCGGCCGCCCGCCCGGAGGCGGAGTACATCGTCTTCTGCGGCGTGCACTTCATGGCCGAGTCGGCCGACATCCTCACCACCGACGACCAGAAGGTCGTCCTGCCGGACCTGGCGGCGGGCTGCTCGATGGCGGACATGGCCACCGCCGAGCAGGTCGCGGAGTGCTGGGACGTGCTGACCGAGGCCGGGATCGCCGAGCAGGTCGTCCCCGTCTCGTACATGAACTCCTCCGCCGACATCAAGGCCTTCACCGGCAAGCACGGCGGCACGATCTGCACCTCGTCCAACGCCAAGCGCGCCCTGGACTGGGCCTTCGAGCAGGGCGAGAAGGTGCTCTTCCTGCCCGACCAGCACCTGGGCCGCAACACCGCCGTCCGCGAGATGGGGATGACGCTGGAGGACTGCGTCCTCTACAACCCGCACAAGCCGAACGGCGGCCTGACCGTCGAGGAGCTGCGGAACGCCAAGATGATCCTGTGGCGGGGCCACTGCTCGGTGCACGGCCGGTTCTCGCTGGACTCGGTCGAGGACGTGCGGGCGCGGATCCCCGGCGTGAACGTCCTCGTCCACCCGGAGTGCAAGCACGAGGTCGTCGCCGCGGCGGACTACGTCGGCTCCACGGAGTACATCATCAAGACCCTGGAGGCGGCCCCGGCCGGCTCGAAGTGGGCCATCGGCACCGAGCTGAACCTGGTCCGCCGGGTCGCCGCCGCGCACCCGGACAAGGAGGTCGTCTTCCTCGACAAGACGGTCTGCTTCTGCTCGACGATGAACCGGATCGACCTGCCCCACCTGGTGTGGGCGCTGGAGTCGCTGGCCGAGGGCAAGCTCGTCAACCGGATCGAGGTCGACAAGGACACCGAGAGCTTCGCCAAGCTCGCGCTCGAGCGGATGCTCGCCCTCCCGTAACCGCCCCCGGCGCCCGTCAGGGCCGGCCGGAGCATCGCCGAAGGGCGCCCCGCGAGCCGCGGGGCGCCCTTCGGCGTGCCCGGCCCTCTCCGCCCCCGCGGGCGGGACGCCGGAGGCCCGGCTCCGCACCGTGGGGTGCCGAGCCGGGCCTCTTTCCGCCGGGGCCGGGAGCGTCAGGACGTCCCGTACCGCACGGCGTCAGATGTCCAGCCGGTCCAGCGCGTCCAGCAGGGTCGCGTCGCCGGGGGTCACGTCGGGCTGCTCGGGGTCGCCCGAGGAGCCCTCCCGCTTCGCCTTCTTCGCCGCCTTCTTCTTCGCGCGGCGCTCCTTGCGGAGTTCGACCATCGCGTAGAGCGTCGGGACGAGCAGCAGGGTCAGCAGCGTCGAGGTGATCAGACCGCCGATCACGACCACCGCGAGCGGCTGGGCGATGAAGCCGCCCTCGCCCGTGATGCCGAGCGCCATCGGCAGCAGCGCGAAGATCGTCGCCAGGGCCGTCATCAGGATGGGGCGCAGCCGGTGCCGGCCGCCCTCGACGACCGCCTCGACGACGCCCAGGCCCTGGGCGCGGTACTGGTTGATCAGGTCGATCAGGACGATCGCGTTGGTGACCACGATGCCGATCAGCATCAGCATGCCGATCATCGCCGGGACGCCCATCGCGGTGCCGGTGACCACCAGCAGACCGATCGCGCCGGTCGCCGCGAAGGGGATGGAGACCAGCAGGATCAGCGGCTGGATCAGCGACCGGAAGGTCGCGACCAGGAGCATGAAGACGATCGCGATCGCCGCGAGCATGGCCAGGGCCAGGTTGGTCTGCGCGTCGGACTGGTCCTCGGAGAGACCACCGATGGAGGCGGTCGCGCCCTCCGGCAGGTCGAGCGCGTCGATCTTCGTCTGGAGGTCGAGGCTCACCGCACCGGTGTTGTCACCGACCGGCTTGGCCGTGATCGTCGCGGCGCGCGCCCCGTCGATCCGGGTCATCGCGACCGGACCGGGGACGAGCTTCACGTCGGCGATGTCGCCGAGCTTGACCGGCCCGAGCGGCAGGGCCTTCAGGCTCGCCATCGTGGTGGCCGGCTTCGCCGAGGTCAGGACGATGTCCCGCTCGGTGTCGTTCAGGATCGCCTTGCCCGCCGGGGTGCCCCGGACCGCCTGCGCGACGGCCATGCCGAGGGTGGTGTCGTCGAAGCCGAGCTCCGCCGCCTTGGCGTTGGCCTTGACCGAGATCCGCGGCACCGACTGCGACAGGTCGCTCTGGACGTCGGTGACGTCGTCGAGCGTGGCGACCTCGGCCTTGACGGCCTCGGAGGCCTTCTTCAGGGTGTCCGCGTCGGCGGCCTTGACGACCACGCTCAGGTCCTGGCTGCCGAAGCCGTCGCCGGCCGCGATCGTGGTGTCGCCGATGCCGTCGAGCTTCGCCAGCGCCGCGTCGATCGCGTCCCGGGTCTTCTCGTACGAGGCCGAGTCCTCCAGCGTCAGCTGGTACGAGGCCTGGTTGGCGCCCGTGCCACCGCCGAAGGCGGCCATGAAGCCCGAGGAGCCGACGGTGACCTGGTAGTCCTTCACCCCGTCTGTGGAGGCGACGACCTGCTCGACCTTCTTCGCGGCCTCGTCGGCCGCCGCGAGGCTGGTGCCCGGAGCCAGCTCCTGCTTGATGCTCATGACCTCCTGCTCGCCCTGGTCGAAGAAGTTCGTCTTCAGGAGCGGGGCCATGCCGAAGGTGCCGAGCAGCACGACGATCGCGATCGCCACGCTGGTGAGGCGGCGCCGGGTCGCGAACCGCAGGACCGGGACGTACAGGCGCTGGAGCCGGCTCCTGCTCTCCTTCTCCTCCGCGAGGCGCCGGGCCTCGTCCGGGTCCTCCGACGTGCCCTTGGGGGCGCGCAGGAACCAGAACGAGAGGACCGGGACCACCGTCAGCGAGACCAGGAGCGAGGCCAGCAGGGCCGCGGTGACCGTCAGGCTGAAGGAGCCGAAGAGCTCGCCGACCATGCCGCCGACCAGACCGATCGGCAGGAAGACCGCGACCGTGGTGAGCGTGGAGGAGGTCACCGCGCCCGCGACCTCGCGGACCGCGGTGATGATCGCCGCCTCGCGCTCCTCGCCGTAGCCGAGGTGCCGCTTGATGTTCTCCAGCACCACGATCGAGTCGTCGACGACCCGGCCGATAGCGATGGTGAGGGCGCCCAGGGTCAGCATGTTGAGCGAGAGGTCACGGGTCCACAGCACGATCAGGGCGAGGACGACCGAGAGCGGGATGGAGACCGCGGTGACCAGGGTGGAACGGATCGAGGCGAGGAAGACCAGGATCACCAGAACGGCCATGACGAGGCCGAGCGCGCCCTCCGTGGTCAGACCGGAGATCGACTTGGAGACGGCGGGGCCCTGGTCGGAGACGACGGTCAGCTCGGCGCCCGCGCCGAGGTCCTTGCGCAGGTCGGGCAGCTTCTCCTTGACGGCGTCGGAGATGGCGACGGCGCTGCCGTCGTTGTCCATGGTGGCCATCACGGCGAGGCTCGGCTTGCCGTTGGTGCGGGTGATGGAGGCGCGGGTCGCCTCCTCCTGCTTCACCTCGGCCACGTCGGCGAGGCGCACGGCCTTGCTCTTCGCGGGCTTGACGCGCAGGTCCTGGAGCTGCTGCAGCGAGGTGAAGCCGCCGCCGACCTGGACCGTACGGCTCTTGCCGTCCTCGGCGAACGAGCCGGCCGGGACCGTGCCGCCGCCCGAGCGGATGGCCTCGACGAGCTTGCCGGCGTCGAGTCCGGCTGCGGCGAGCTTGGCGGTGTCGGGGGTGACCGAGACCTGCAGGTCCTGGACGCCGTCGACGGAGACCTGGCCGACGCCGTCGATGTCCTCGAGGGCGGGGACGACGGTCCGGTCCAGCTGGTCGGCGAGCGCCTGCTGGTCCTTGTCGGAGGTGACGGCGAGCACGACGGTCGGGATGTCGTCGGTGGAACCGGCGACGACCTGCGGGTCCACACCGTCGGGCAGCGCCACGCGCGCCCGGTTCACGGCCTGCTGAACGTCGGCGACGAGCTGCTTGGTGCCCTCGTCGCCGTAGTCGAAGGTCGCCATGATGACGGCGTTGCCCTCGGAGGCGGTGGACGTGATGCCCGTGACGCCGTCGACGGCCTTGATCGTGCTCTCGAGCGGTTCGACGACCTGCTTCTCGACCACGTCGGGGGAGGCGCCCTGGTACGGGGCCAGGACCGAGACCATCGGCAGTTCGATCGAGGGCAGCAGCTGCTGCTTCAGCTGCGGTATCGCGATCGCCCCGAAGACGATCGCGACGATGGACATCAGCCCTATCAGGGCCCGTTGCGCGAGGCTGAATCTGGACAGCCAGGACATGGGGTCTCTCTTCTGTGGCGTGCTCGGCGGTTCGGTGCGTGACGGCCGACGGGCCTTGAGGGAGGCCCGCTTATACGATCGGCCATGAGAGCCGCCGGCTCCTCGCCCCCGGGGGCCAGATCCTTATGCCGCGCATACCGCGCCTGGAGTACGCCGGGGTACTCCCTCACTCCACCCTTGGACGTACCAGGCCCGACTCGTACGCCGTGACCACCAGCTGGGCCCGGTCGCGGGCGCCGAGTTTGGCCATGGTCCGGTTGACATGCGTCTTGACCGTGAGGGGGCTGACGTCGAGGCGTTCGGCGATCTCGTCGTTGGAGTGGCCGCCGGCGACCTGGACGAGCACCTCGCGCTCGCGGGTGGTCAGGGCGCCCAGCCGCTCGGCGTGCGAGGCCGGCTCCTCGCCGTCCTCCGGGCCCGCGCTCCCGCCCTGCGCGAGGAACCGGGCGATCAGCCCCTTGGTCGCGACGGGCGAGAGCAGGGCCTCGCCGGCGGCGGCGATCCGGATCGCGTTGAGGAGCTCTTCCGGCTCGGCCCCCTTGCCGAGGAAGCCGGAGGCGCCGGCGCGCAGCGACCGTACGACGTACTCGTCCACCTCGAAGGTGGTCAGCATGACGATCCGTACGGCGGAGAGTTCCGGGTCGGCGGTGATCAGGCGGGTGGCGGCGAGGCCGTCCGTGCCGGGCATCCGGATGTCCATCAGGACGACGTCCGCCCGCTCGGAGCGCGCGAGGGCGACGGCCGCGGCGCCGTCGGCGGCCTCCCCCACGACCTCCATGTCCGGCTCGGAGTCCACCAGCACCCGGAACGCGCTGCGGAGCAGGGCCTGGTCGTCGGCG
This sequence comes from Streptomyces sp. NPDC008121, assembly GCF_042957155.1. Lineage (NCBI taxonomy): Bacteria > Bacillati > Actinomycetota > Actinomycetes > Kitasatosporales > Streptomycetaceae > Streptomyces > Streptomyces sp. NPDC008121. The sequence goes on from NZ_JBIBHT010000005.1 coordinate 405,230, forward strand.
AGCAGCACCCGGATCGTCATGTGTCCTCCCCCGTACGGGCCGTGGTGGGCAGTATCGCCTGGACGCGGAACCCGCCGCCGTAGCGGGGTGCGGCGGTCAGGGTGCCGCCGAGGGCGATGACCCGCTCCCGCATGCCGAGCAGGCCGTGGCCGCCGGTGTCCGCGGCGGCCGCGGGCTGGGGCGTGCCGTTGTCGAGGACGGTGACCTCGACGGTCCGTCCGACGCGCACGACGCTCACCTCGGCCTTGGCGTCCGGGCCCGCGTGCTTGCGCACGTTGGTCAGGGCCTCCTGGATGATGCGGTACGCGGCGAGGTCGACGGCCGAGGGGAGGGCGTCGCCGTCGTCGGTCCTGGCCAGCTCGACCGGCAGGCCGGCGTGCCGGAACGTGTCGAGGAGTTCGTCGAGGACGGCCAGACCCGGGGCGGGCTCGGTGGGGGCCTCCGGGTCGCCGGACTGGCGGAGCAGGCCGACGGTGGCGCGCAGTTCGTTGAGGGCGGAGCGGCTGGCGTCGCGGACGTGGGCGAGCGCTTCCTTGGCCTGGTCGGGCCGTCGGTCCATGACGTGGGCGGCGACCCCGGCCTGGACGTTGACCAGCGCGATGTGGTGGGCGACGACGTCGTGGAGGTCGCGGGCGATCCGGAGGCGTTCCTCGGCGACCCGGCGCCCGGCCTCCTCCTCCCGGGTCCGCTCCGCGCGTTCGGCGCGCTCGCGGATGGCGTCGACGAAGGCGCGCCGGCTGCGGACGGCGTCCCCGGCCGCGGCGGCCATGCCGGTCCAGGCGAAGAGGCCCAGGTTCTCCTGGGCGTACCAGGGCGTCGGCCCGAAGAGCATGGCGGCGCAGGTCAGTGCGGCCATGGTGGCGAGACCGACGCGCCAGGTGGTGGGACGGTCGGTCCGGGCGGCGACGGTGAAGAGCGCGACGACGGCGGACATGGCGACGGGGGCCGGAGTGTCGTCGGTGACCAGTTCGACGAGGGTGACGGCGCTGGTGAAGGCCAGCACGGGGAGGGGGGCGCGGCGGCGCAGGACCAGGGCGGCGGCGCCGAGGACCATGATCAGGACGCTGGTGGTGTCGGGGGTGCGGTCGCCGAAGGTGGGGCCGTTGGGGCTGCCGTGCGGGTCGGCCAGGGAGCCGACGACCATGCAGACCAGTACGGCGAGGGCGAGGCCGGCGTCGAAGGCGAGCGAGGCCAGGTGCGGGTGCCCCCGGACGAAGCCGGGGGCAAGGCGCGCCCGCAGTCGGCGCCGGCCGCGCGAGAAGCCGCTGTCGAGGGAGGTCACATCGGGCAACGGTACGGGGTGGAGACGCACCGGTGCCCCGCCCCTGGACGGGACGGGGCACCGGAGGGTGTCGGGGTGCGAGCAGGTCCGGGTGTGGACCGGGGCGCGTCCGGGCGAAGGGCCGAGGCGCGTCCAGGCGAAGGACCGGGACGCGTCCGGGCGAAGGGCCGAGGCGGGACCGTCCGTGAGTCCGGCCAGGGCCGGGCCGCCCGTCCCGTACGGACCGGGCGGGACCGGTCCGTACACGCGTCCGTCCGCGCTCAGCCCGGGATCAGGCCGTCGTCGGAGAGCATCTCGCGCACCTCTTCGAGGGTCGCGTCCGGAGACGGCAGGATCAGCTCCGACGGCTCCAGCGCCTCGTCGGCGAGGGGCTCGCCGAGGGTGCGCACCGCGTCGAGGAGAGCGGAGAGGGTGCGGCGGAAGCCGGCACCGTCACCCGACTCCATCTCGGCCATCAGCTCGTCGTCGAGCTTGTTCAGCTCGGCGAAGTGGCTGTCGGCCAGTCGCCACTGGCCCTCCCCCATGATCCGTACGATCATGACGCGCCATCCTTAAGGGCTCGAGGGGCTCGTTCGGTCCCGACTCGTCACTGCTTGTCGAAGCGGGGGTGCGACTGCTGCTGGTCCTGCGGGGCGGCCGCGCCGGCGCCGCCCTCGATGGCCTGCTTCGAGGCCGAGGGGCCTCCCGCGAGCTCCGCCTTCATGCGCTGGAGCTCCAGCTCGACGTCCGTGCCGCCGGACAGCCGGTCCAGCTCCGCCTGGATGTCGTCCTTCGCCAGACCCGACTGGTCGTCGAGCGCGCCGGAGGCGAGCAGCTCGTCGATCGCGCCGGCCCGGGCCTGGAGCTGGGCGGTCTTGTCCTCGGCGCGCTGGATCGCCACGCCGACGTCGCTCATCTCCTCGGAGATGCCGGAGAACGACTCGGCGATCCGGGTCTGCGCCTGCGCCGCCGTGTAGGTCGCCTTGATGGTCTCCTTCTTCGTGCGGAAGGCGTCGACCTTCGCCTGCAGCCGCTGCGCGGCCAGCGTGAGCTTCTCCTCCTCGCCCTGCAGCGTCTGGTGCTGCACCTCGAGGTCGCTCACCTGCTGCTGGAGCGCCGCCCGCCGGGACAGCGCCTCGCGGGCCAGGTCCTCGCGGCCGAGCGCCAGCGCCTTGCGGCCCTGGTCCTCCAGCTTGGCGGACTGGCCCTGGAGCTGGTTCAGCTGCAGTTCGAGGCGCTTGCGGGAGGTCGCCACATCGGCGACACCCCGGCGGACCTTCTGCAGCAGCTCCAGCTGCTTCTGGTAGGAGTAATCGAGGGTCTCGCGCGGATCCTCGGCCCGGTCAAGGGCCTTGTTTGCCTTCGCGCGGAAGATCATCCCCATACGCTTCATGACACCGCTCATGGGCTTCGCGCGCCCCCTTCTGACGGACTCGGCTCAAGCACTCCAACAGGATCCACAGTACGGTCCCTGTCTCCATTACCGCACTGTTCGGGGCCGGATGTGCTCCTCCCCAAGGACGACTGCGGGCGGGTCCCCTCCAGCCCAGGGAGTAGACGGATCTCAGGGGAGACCCGCGCATGTCGTCCGTACGTACCTCCACAGACGCGGGCTGTTAGCGGATCGTTCCCGGCGGGGCTGGGGTCCATGCTTCCCACCACGTACCCTTGGGTTTTGTGTTCCGTAGCCGTTCCAAGGAAGAGAAGGCCCCCACCGATCAGGTGACGGCGGACCTCTCCACGCAGCCCCGCGACCCGCAGGCCCCCAAGGGCCGCCCGACTCCGAAGCGGAGCGACGCGCAGACCCAGCGCCGTCGTGCCGCGACGGTGCCGACCGACCGCAAGGAGGCCGCCAAGCGCCAGCGCGAAGCCCGCCGCTCCGACCTGGCTCGTCAGCGCGAGGCGCTGGCCAGCGGTGACGAGCGCTATCTGCCGGTCCGGGACAAGGGCCCGGTCCGCCGCTTCGTGCGCGACTTCGTCGACTCGCGCTTCGCCATCGCGGAGTTCTTCCTCCCGATGGCCGTGGTGATCCTCGTCCTGTCGATGATCCGGATCCCGTCGCTGCAGAACATCTCCCTGCTGCTCTGGCTCGGTGTGATCGTGATGATCGTCATCGACTCGATCGGCATCTGGCTGCGGTTGAAGAAGCAGCTGAACGAGCGCTTCCCGAACGAGCCCAAGCGCGGCGCGGTGGCGTACGGCCTGATGCGCACGCTCCAGATGCGCCGACTGCGGCTGCCGAAGCCGCAGGTCAAGCGCGGAGAGCGGCCCTGAGCGGCGAAGGCTCCGGCTCCGCCGTGGGCAGCGCGCTGCTGCCCGTCGTCTCCCCGTGGCCGCTCGGCCACGGGGGTCTGCGCGAGACCGTGCGGCAGGAGCTGATCGCGCGCCAGCTGGACGAGCAGATAGCCAGCCGCTACCCCGTGGGGCAGCGGCTGCGGATCCTCGACGCGGGCATGGGACAGGGCGTGCAGGCACTGCGTCTGGCCAGGGCCGGACACACCGTGACCGGCCTGGAGGCCGATCCGGAGCTGCTCAAGGCGGCCCGTGAGGCGCTGGCGACCGAGCCGGCCGGGATCCGTGAGCGGGTCCGGCTGATCGAGGGCGACGGCCGCGAGACCGGGGTGCACTTCCTGCCGGGCAGCTTCGACGTCGTGCTCTGCCACGGCGTGCTGATGTACGCGGACGAACCGGACGCGCTCCTCGCGGGCCTGGCCCGGATGCTGGCGCCCGGGGGCCTGCTGTCCCTGGTCGTACGGAACGCCGAGGCGCTGGCCATGCGGCCGGGGCTGGCCGGGGACTGGGCGGGCGCGCTGTCCGGTTTCGAGACGGACGTCTACACGGACGACAACGGGCTGAAGGTGCGCGCCGACCGGCTCGACGCGCTGACGTCGACGCTCGCCGGGATCGCGGCGCCGCTGCACGCCTGGTACGGCGTGCGGGTCTTCACCGACGGCGTGCCCGGCGACGTGGGCCTGCCGGCCGCGGAGGAGCTGGACCGCCTCCTCACCGCGGAGGACCGGGCGGGCCGCACGGACCCCTACCGCCGCGTCGCGGCGCTGCTGCACCTGTGCGGGGTCCGGGGCTAGAGCGGCCTCCGGCGCCATGCCCCGCCGCGGGCCCCGGGCGCGAGCCGCCGGGCGGGGCACCGGCCTCCGGGGCTAGGCCCCCCGAGCCGCCGGGGCTGGGGGCCGGTGGCTCCCGTACGGCCCGGCCCGCAGGGGCTCTCGTACGGCCCCGGCCCGTCAGGGGTGCGGGGCCTTCGCCACCGCACCCCCTCTGCCGGGCGCCTCAGCCCTCCGCGTTCAGGGGCATCGGGCCGTAGATCTTCGTGCCGTCCTCGGAGAGGGTGACCTGGTCCGCGCCGCCCTCCAGGAGGTCCTTCCAGAACTCACCGATCCAGGATTCGGCGTCCCCCTGGGTCGTGAACTCCTCCGGCGCCACCGCCGGCTGGACCTCCGTGCCGTCGGACTTCTCGAACCGCCACGTCCATGCCATGTCCGCCTCCTGGGCTCACCGGATGATCGGTTTCCTGCCCGCAGCGTAGCCGGGCGCGCACCCTTCGGGGTGACGCGGGAGGATCAAGGGGTGGAACTGACTCTGCTCGGCACCGGCGCCCCCCTCGGGCTGCCCCGCCCCGACTGCCCCTGCGCCGTGTGCGCGACCGCCCGAGGCCCGCTGGCGCGGGCGGCCACCGCGCTGCTCGTGGACGGGGCGCTGCTGCTCGACTTGACGCCGGGGGCCGCGCTGGCCGCCGCCCGGTCCGGGCACTCGCTGGTCGGCGTACGGCAGGTGCTGCTGACGCATCCGCACGACGGGCCGGCCGTGGAGGTGCCGGCCGGGCTGCCCGCCGCGGGGAGGGTGCCGGACGGACGGGAGTTGACGCTCATCAGCGGGCACCGGGTGCGGGCGGTGCCGATGGACTCCCCCGGCACGGGGTACGAGGTGACCTCCCTCGACGGCGAGCGGCTGCTCTATCTGCCGCCCGGCGGCGCCCCCGCCGGCCTGCCGGACCACGGATCGCCGTACGACATCGTCATCGCGGACGTCGTCGGCCGGCCCGACGCGCTGGCCCGGCTGCGGGCGACCGGGGCGGTGGCGGCGCGTACCGAGGTCGTCGCCGTGCATCTGGACCACGACGTGCCCCAGGGCGCGGAGCTGGACCGGCGGCTCGCCGCGGCCGGGGCGCGGGCGGTGGCGGACGGGACGACGCTGTACGTCGGCGAGTACCACCCGCTGCCCGAGGTGCCGCGCCGCACGCTGGTGACCGGCGGGGCCCGCTCGGGCAAGTCGGTCGAGGCGGAGCGGCGTCTGGAGTCGTTCCCCGACGTGCTGTACGTGGCGACCGGCGGGAGGCGGGAGGGCGACCCGGAGTGGGCGCAGCGGGTGAACCTGCACCGGGAGCGGCGGCCGGGCACCTGGCGGACGGCGGAGACCTGCGATCTCGTACCGCTCCTGGCGGCGGACGGTCCTCCGCTGCTGGTCGACTGTCTGTCGCTGTGGCTGACGGACGCCATGGACCGGTCGGGGGCGTGGGACGACGAGCGGTGGGCGCGCGGCGGGCAGCGGGAGCTGCGCGAGGGGATCGACGCGCTGGTGGCGGCGGTGCGGGCGACCTCCCGTACGGTCGTGGCCGTGACCAACGAGGTCGGCTCGGGCGTCGTGCCGGCGACGGCGTCGGGGCGCCGGTTCCGGGACGAGCTGGGCCGGTTGAACGCCGCCGTCGCGGACGAGTGCGAGCAGGTGCTCCTCGTCGTCGCGGGACAGGCCCTGGTGCTGCGCGGGTAGGGTGCGATCACCGATGGCCACCGCCGACGTCACGAGGAAGAGCCTTGAACCTGGACGACTTCTCCGATCTGATCGAGCGCCCCGACGGGGGGATACGGCGTGACGCCGAGGAGCGCAGGGAGCGGCTGATCGTGCCTCCCGGCGCGCTCGGCCGGCTCGACGAGCTGGGCGAGTGGCTGTCGGCGGCGCAGGGTTCGGTGACGGTGCGGGCGATCGAGCAGCCGCGGGTGGTGCTCTTCGCGGGCGATCACGGGGTGGCCTCGCTCGGGGTGTCGGGCCGTCCGGCCGGGACCGCGTACGAGCTGGTGCGCGCGGTGCTCGACGGTGCGAGCCCGGTGGCGGTGCTGGCCCGCCGGGCCGGCGTGCCGGTGCGGGTGGTGGACGCGGCGCTTGACTGCGACCCGGAGCTGCTGCCGGCCGAGGTGGTGCGGCATCGGGTGCGGCGCGGCAGCGGCCGGACCGACGTCGAGAACGCGCTGACCTCCGAGGAGGCGGCCGCGGCCGTCGCGCTGGGTGTCGCGATCGCCGACGAGGAGGCCGACTCGGGCACGGACCTGGTGGTCCTCGGGGATCTGAGCGTGGGCGGGACGACCCCGGCGGCCACGCTGATCGCGGCGCTGTGCGGTACGGACGCCTCGGTGGTCACCGGCCGGGGCGGCGCGGGCATCGACGATCTGGCGTGGATGCGCAAGTGCGCGGCGGTGCGGGACTCGCTGCGGCGGGCGCGGCCGGTCCTGGGCGACCAGGTGGAGCTGCTGGCCGCGGTGGGCGGTGCGGACCTGGCGGCGATGACCGGGTTCCTGCTGCAGAGCGCGGTGCGGCGGATGCCGGTGATCCTGGACGGTGTGGTGGGCGCGGCCTGTGCGCTGGTGGCGCAGCGGGCGGCGTTCCGGGCTCCTGACTGGTGGCTCGCGGGGCAGGTGAGCGGGGAGCCGGCGCAGGCCAAGGCGCTGGACCGGATGGCGCTCAACCCTCTGCTCGACCACGGCGTCACTGTGGGCGAGGGAACCGGGGCGTTGCTCGCTCTTCCCCTCGTCCAGGCAGCGGCCGCACTGGCCGCCGAGCTGCCCGAGCAGCCGGAACCGACCATTCCGGACCAGCCCGCGGAGTTCGCCGCGGACGACGGGAACTGACGGCCGATCACGACACCGGACGCGGCCGTCCGCCACGCGCGGACGGCCGCGTCCGGCGACCGACCATGACGAGCGATGCCCCATATGATCGCTTTTCATGGGAGAGGTCCGTTTGTCCATCGAAGGAGCGCCCGGGGGAACCGCCCGATCGCGGCGCGCTGCCGCGTTCGCCGTCTGGTATCTGCGCGCCGTCACGTTCGTCAACTTCCTGAGCGCCGTCTGGGTCTCGCTCGGCCAGGACCTCCGCCGGCACAACACGGACGACTACTTCACTCCGTACCTGCTGACGGCGGGCTTCGCCTCGGGCGCCTTCACGCTCTTCCTGGCGATCACCATGCGCCGCCGCAAACGGGCCGCCTGGATCCTCAACACCGTGCTCAGCGGCCTCTTCCTGCTGCTCTTCGCCCTCGCGATGGTCTTCCCGGAGATCCGGCGGCACGCGCAGAACTGGGTCTCGCTGGTCCTGACCGCCGCCTTCGTCCTCGCGCTGCTGCTCGGCCGCAAGGAGTTCTACGCCAAGGGCGACCGGTCCAACCCGCTGCTTGCCGCCGTCGTGGCGGTCGGCGGGCTCCTGGTGACCTCGCTGCTGGCCGCGGTCCTGGTCACCGTCACCGACACCTCGTCCGCCGGCTCCAGCTTCCTGGAGCGCTGGCGGTACGGCGTGATGCGGCTCGTCACTCTGGCCTCCGACGACTCCCGCTTCGAGGGGATCGCTCCGCCCGGCTGGGTCGACGTCACCATCAACGTCCTGTCCACGCTGCTGCTGTTCGCCGTGCTCTTCGCCGCCTTCCGTTCGCGCCGCGCCGTCGATCCGCTCACCGAGGCCGACGAGGACAGGCTGCGCGCCCTGCTCGACCGGAACGGCGACCGCGACTCGCTCGGCTACTTCGCGCTGCGCCGCGAGAAGAGCGTCGTCTGGTCGCCCAGCGCGAAGGCCGCCGTCGTCTACCGGGTCGTCGGCGGGGTCTCGCTCGCCTCGGGCGACCCGATCGGCGACCCGGAGGCCTGGCCCGGCGCCATCGAGCCGTGGCTGGCCGAGGCCCGCGAGCACGGCTGGATCCCGGCCGTCATGGGCGCGAGCGAGGAGGCCGGCACCATCTACGCCCGGCACGGCCTGGACGCGCTGGAGCTGGGCGACGAGGCGATCGTGGACACCGCCGAGTTCACCCTGGACGGCCGGGCCATGCGGACCGTGCGGCAGGCCTTCAACCGGGTCAAGCGGGCCGGGTACGAGGTCCGGATCCGGCGCCACGAGGACATCCCGGCCGACGAGATGGACGAGCTGCTCCGCAAGGCCGACGACTGGCGCGACGGCGCCACCGAGCGGGGCTTCTCGATGGCGCTCGGCCGGCTCGGCGATCCGCGCGACGGCCGGTGCGTGATGCTCGAGTGCACCGACGGCGCCGGAGAGCTGCGGGCGGTGCTCTCCTTCGTGCCGTGGGGCCCCGAGGGCCTCTCGCTGGACCTGATGCGCCGCGACCGGGACGCCGAGAACGGCCTGATGGAGTTCATGGTCATCGAACTCCTCCAGCGCTCCGGGGAGATCGGGATCACCCAGGTCTCGCTGAACTTCGCGATGTTCCGTTCCGTCTTCGAACGTGGCTCGAGGCTCGGGGCGGGACCCGTGCTGCGGATGTGGCGTTCGCTGCTCAGCTTCTTCTCCCGCTGGTGGCAGATCGAGTCGCTGTACCGCGCAAACGCCAAGTACCGACCGATCTGGGAGCCCCGCTTCATGCTCTTCGAGAAGAGCGCCGATCTGCTGCGCATCGGCCTCGCCGCGGGCCGCGCCGAGGGGTTCCTGGAGGCCCCCGGCCTGCCGAAGTGGCTCCACCGCACCCATCTGGAGGGCAGACGGTGAGCCCCGGTCTCAAGGGCTTCGCCCGCCGCGAGTGGGGGCCCCTCTTCACCACCGTACGGACGGCGCTCGCCGCGAAGGGGTGGCGGGCCGTCCCGATGACCCTGGCCGCCGTGTGCCTCACGGCCCTGTTCCAACTGGTGCAGAACCAGGGCTGGGGCTATCAGCCGGTGCAGGACATCGGTTCGGTGCGGGCCGAGGACCCGCTGGGGCTCGCCCTGCTCCGTACCCCCCTCTCGCTCTTCGTCCCGGCGCTCGACCTGCCGGTGTGGGGGGCCCTGGCGCAGATCCTGTTGGTCTTCGGGATCGCCGAGATCTGTCTGGGGCGGTGGCGGACGCTCGTCCTCGCCTACACCGCCACGCTGGCCGGGACGCTGTACGCGCGGATCGGCATCGCCCTCGGCCCGGACTCCCCGCTGGGGCTGCCGGCCTCCGACGCGCGGGTCGTCGACACCGGCCCGTCGGCGGCCGTGGTCGGGCTCGCCGTCTTCGTCTGCTGGCGCTACCGCGCCTGGTGGACCGGGGCGCTCGTGGTCGTCGCCATGGTGGTGGAGGTGCTGGTCAAGAACAATCTCGCGGGCAAGGAGCACCTGGCGGCGATCGCGGCCGTCCTCGTGCTCGTCGCGTGCGCCGCCTGGCGGGAGGGCCGTCAGGACGGGTCGGAGCCCCGCCCCGGGACCCGCTCCTGGAAACCGCCGATCAGATCCTGAGCCTTGCGCCGCACCTTGTCCCAGCGCCGGTCGTGGCGGTAGGTGCGCAGCCGGGAGCGGGCCCGGGCCCGGTGCCGCCGGCGGTAGAAGTGACGGGACCACCAGGAGCCGGGGCGGGCCAGGCGGATCGCCCCGACGACCGCGACGAACGGCACCAGGGTCCCGAGCACCGCCAGCCGGAACTTCCCCTTCACCAGCGCGACCAGGACGAAGAGGAAGTTCCCCAGCAGGGTGAGGATGAAGGCGGCCCGGTTCTGGCGTTCGCCGGGGGTGAGTTCGTTGACGCCGAACGGCGAGAAGCCGCCGAGGACCAGCATGACCAGGGCGGCCGTGAGGACGACGACCTCGACGCTCTTGCGGCCCTGATCGCTCCAGTAGACGTCGTCGAGGTGGAGGATGAGCGCGAACTCGTCCAGGACGAGTCCCGCGCCGATCCCGAAGACCGCGGCGAAGACACACGCGGTGACCCCCTCCCGGCCGCTGGCGACCGCGCCGAAGCCGCCGACGACGGTGAGGACGACCCCGGGCACGACATGGTGGATGTGCAGCCCGCCCGCGGACTGCACATTGCCGAACGGGCCCTTCCCCGCCCGGATCATGCGCACGATCATCCGCGTGACCAGGAAGGTCACCACGAAGGAGAAAAGGGCGATGAGCAGCGGGAGCTTCCCTGGCTCGACGAAGTTGCGGTAGAACCAGTGACCCATGCCACCTGCTTCCGGTATGCGCGATATGCCCGTACTGCGGAACTTATACTGCCGGGCTCTGGCTTACCCTGCCCGGATGGACGGCCTGCGTTTCGCCTTCGGCACCCTCACCGTGCTCCCCACCCGCATCACCCGCTGGGACCGGGACACGGCGCGCGCCGGCATGCTCTGGGCCCCGCTCGCCGGCCTCGTCGTCGGCCTCTTCTCCGCCGCGCTCGGCGGTGCGCTCCTGCTGCTCGGCTCGGGCCCGCTGCTCGCGGCCGTGGTCACGGCGGCGGTGCCCGCGGTGATGACCCGCGGCCTGCACCTGGACGGGCTCGCGGACACGGCGGACGGGTTGGGCAGCGCGAAGCCGGCCGAGGACGCGCTGCGGATCATGAAGCAGTCGGACATCGGCCCGTTCGGTGTGATCACCCTGCTCTTCGTCCTGTTCGCCCAGGTCGCGGCCTTGTACCGGCTGTACGAGGAGGGCTGGGCGTACGGCACGGTGGCCGCCGCCCTCGCCGCGACCGTCGCCCGCCTCGCCCTCACCCACGCCTCCCGCACCGGCATACCGGCGGCCCGCCCGGAGGGGCTGGGCGCGATGGTCGCCTCCACAGTCCCGCCCCGCCCGGTCACGCTGCTCACCGCCCTGGTGCTGCTGGCCTGCGCGGCCTCCGGCGCCCTCTTCTCGCCGTACGACGCCCTCCGTCACGTCCTCGCGGCGGGGGCGGCGCTGGCGGCGGCGGCCTGGCTGCTGCGGCGGTGCGTACGGAGGTTCGGAGGGGTGACCGGGGACGTGTTCGGGGCGGTGGAGGAGACCGCGGCGACGGTGGCGCTGGTGGGGCTGACGCTCGGCCCCCACTGACCGGGCCGGACGAGCCGTACCGGACGCGCCGTCAGCAGGGTTTGCGCCACACCCCCAGGTCGTACTCCTTGCGCATCGAACTGAGGCCGAGGGTGCGGGCCCGGGGACAGAAGGCGGGGGTGTCGAGTTCGTATTCGACGTGGAAGACCGCCTTGCCCGCCTTCACGAACGGGGTCAGCAGGTCGCACTCGTCGTACTGCGCGCACTGTTCGTTGACCGCGAAGTCGAAGTCCGGCAGCAGTTCGGGGATCTGGTCCAGGTCGTTCTTCAGGCCCACCGACAGGCCCCGGTCGTGGGCCAGTCCGGCGATGAGACGGTTGTAGCGGAGCTGGTCGGCGGCGGTGAGGGGGAAGCCGGTGCGGTTCCGGTAGCCGTCCATGTTGTCGGGTTCGACCGCGTCGAAGCCCTTCGCGCGGCACATGTCGAGGCGTTCGGCCATGAGGGGCCCGAGGAGGTCCGTGCGGCGGATGTCGAGCCAGCGCTCGCCCTGCCAGCCGTTGCCCTCGCCGAGCAGGGAGGCGGGGAACTTCGACGCGTCGGGCCGGAAGTCCTCCCAGGCGCCGGTGGAGAGGTAGCAGATCACCTTCCGGCCGCGCGCGTGCAGATCCGCCACCGTGGCCGCCGGGTGGTCGAAGCCGTCGATGTCGTAGACGGGGACGTCCACGGACGGGTCGAGGCGGCCGCTGAGCTGCCACTGCCAGGCGAGGCCGGGCTTCGGCTGCCAACGGGCGGACGGGCGGCCGTCGTCCGGACCGGCGTCGTCCCGTGCGCTCGTACAGGCCGTCACCAGGAGCAGCAGGGCGGCGAGGAGCAGGAGCGGGCGCCTCACCGCGCCGCCCGCAGGGGGTGCGGGAGCGTGCCCCACGGGTGGGCGCCGGCGCCCGGGACCGCGCAGTGGACGCGGGTCGTCGGCAGGGCGTCCGGCGGGGCGGCGTAGACGAGGTGGCAGTAGTGGTCGGCGACGGGCAGGTCGAGCGTGCGGTAGAGGTCCCAGGGGCCCTCGAAGGTGACCAGCAGGTCGGCGATGTCGGCGTAGCCCCGGTCGGGGTGGGCGCCGTGGTTGAGGACCAGCGTCCGGGCCCCGGCGGCCCGCGCGGCGACGCCGAGGCGGCCGTAGTGGGCCAGGCCCTCCGGGTCGGTCGGCACCTGGTCGAGGAAGGCCCCGTCGGCGCCGTACCAGTCGCGGTGGCGCAGGAGTTCGGCGACGACCTCGCCGTGCGGGCGGCGGCCGTAGGCGGTGTCGGTGTAGCCGAGCACCCGCACCCCGGCGTCTCGGAGCCGCCCGGCGACGGCGGCGAACGCCGGGTCGGGGGCCTCGCCGGCGCCGTCGGCGGGGTTGAGTACGACGCCGTAGAGCGACGGCGCCGCCTCGATCACCGAGGCCCAGGCGTCCGGGCGGTCGGCCGGGTGTTCGTAGAAGGGGACCAGAAGGGAGCAGGTCACAGGGCGGTCCAAGGCGCTCTCCAGGGGGCGTCATCGATCGTGCCGGGGTCGCGGCGCCCCCCGGAGGGCGTGTGTCGAAGGTCCCGTCTGGCTGCGGGCGGACGACGCTACTTCCGAAACACGCCCTAGACGCGGTGGGCGGTGGGTCGTATGAGCAGAGCACAGGTCAGGACCGCGAGGACGGCCGCCGCTCCCGCGACGATCGCGGGGCGTCCCTCGGCCGGTACCAGAATCTGTGCCCCCGCCGCGAGCAGGCATACCGCGGCGGCGCCGCGGACCGCGCCGAAGGCCTGGAGCAGCAGCCCCAGCCAGAGCACGACGCCGACGAGGAGCAGCGCGAGGAGCCGGGCGGCGCCCGGTGCGGGGGCCTCGGGCCGGAGCAGGGCGCAGGTGACGGTGAGGGCGAGGAGGACGGCGAGGTAGCCGCCGAGGCAGCGGGCGAGGACGCGGGCCGTGGCGCGACGGAACTCCCGGGCGGTGGTGAGGGCCTTGAGCCGTGCCGCGCCGGCGCTGCGGAAGCGGTGCAGCAGCCACTCCGCCGGCCCCATGGAGAGGGTCAGCGCGACGACGGCCGCCGGGTCCGCCGTCCACAGCACGAGCAGACCGGTGCCGAGGCCGAAGAGGCCGTACGGCAGGGAGGCCGTGATCCGGGGGCCCGCGGTGCCGCGTGCGCCCGGCCGGGCGCCGGGCCGCAGGACGAGCGCGGCGAAGACGACGCTCGCGGTGAGCGCGGCGAGCAGCAGCCCGGTGCGCAGCGCGTCCGGCAGGTCGTACCGGAAGGCGGGGAGGGCTCCGGTCAGCGGCAGCAGCGCGCAGAGCAGGGCGCGTTCGCGGCCGAGGACGAGCAGGACGGTCGCGGCGGCGAGGTAGCACGCCTGGCCGGCGGCGAACAGGGCGGCGTGCCACTCCCCCGGCCCGGCGGCCGCGCAGGCGACGGCCGTGCCGGCGAGGGCGCCCGCCGGTGCGCCGAGGAGCAGCGCGCGGGCGGCGGCCCGCCGGTCGCCGAGGCCGAGCCAGGAGTACGCGCGGTGCGCCAGCGCCTGGTTCCACACCCAGCCGGTGACGGCTCCGGCGAGCAGCGGGATCGTTCCGGCGGGGAGGCCGTAGGGGCCGCGCGGTCCGGCCAGGAACGGCGCCCCGAGGACGTAGGCGAGGCCGGGCAGGGCGAAGACCAGCCCGCGCAGGAGGCAGCCGGCGAGACCGGTGTGCCAGGGTGCGGCGGGCGGGGCCTCGGGGGCGGGGTGGCGCCGTTCGACGCGGGCGTAGAGGTCCTCGGCGAGGGTGAAGGAGTCGGCGCGGCCGTAGGTGAGACGGATGTGGTCGTCCGTCATGCCGTCGGATTCGAGTATGGCGGCTATCTCGTCAGGGTGGACGGCGGCGGCCGCCAACGTGTCCAGGCGGTGGGCGAGTTCGTCGAGCGGGTCGGCGGCGATCCGCTCGGTGCCGACCGCGCGGCTGGTGTCCGTGCGGACGCAGGCCGCGTGGTCGGGCGCCGGGTCCGGCGCCCCCGGGTCGCCGCCCGCGGGCTCGGCGGTGCCTCCGTCGGGCGCGTCGGTGGCCAGGGAGCCGTACGGCCGCTGACGGGGTATCACCGGAAGGGTGTCCCGCATCGTGCCGTTCGTCAGCCAGAGGGAACCGCTCATGACAGCGAGCCTCCCCCGACGAGGTCCTGCCGCCAGGGGTCGGTGAGGCGGACGGTCCAGTCTCCCGGGTCGGGGAGCGGGCTGACGGGCTGTCCGGCGAGTTCGAGGTAGATCTGCCGGAAGCCGTCGACGGAGCGGTGCAGGGTGAAGCGGTCCACGACCCGCTGGCGTGCCCGGCGCCCCAGCTCCGCCCGCCGTGCGCCGTCGCGCAGCAGTTCGGTGACGGCCGCGGCCATCACCGCGGGCTCGCGCGGCGGGACGACGAGGCCGGTGTCGCCGACCGCCTCCCGCACCCCGCCCACGTCCGTCGACACCGTCGCCCGGCCGCAGGACATCGCCTCGATCAGCGAGAAGGGGAACCCCTCGCTGATCGAGGAGAGCATCACGACGCTGCCCGCCGCGTACGCGCCGGCCACGTCCGAGACCCGGCCCTCGAAGGTGATCCCGTCGGTCACCCCGAGTTCGGCGGCGAGCTTCTCCAGGCGGGTGCGGTAGTCCTCGCCCCCGGCAGGCACCGGGCCGAACAACCGCAGGCGCAGTTCCGGGAGTTCGGCGCGGGTGATCGCGTACGCCCGGATCAGCGTCTCCAGGTCCTTGATGGGGTCGACCCGGCCCGCCCAGCTGAGCGTGGGGACCTCGGGTTCGGGGCCGGCGTAGGGGAAGGCGGCCGGGTCGACGCCGTTGTAGACGGTCCGGATGCGGTCGGCGGGGGCGCCGCCGCGCTCCTCCCAGCGCCGGTTGTACTGGTTGCAGGGGGTGATGAGGTCGGCCTTGCGGTAGCCGAGCGAGTTGAGCTCGCGGTAGAAGCCGAGCATCAGGGCCTTGACCGGCCAGCGTTGGGCTTCGGTGCGGTAGCCGAGGTAGCGCTCGCGCAGGTAGATGCCGTGTTCGGTGAGCAGGAAGGGCGCTCCTTCGAAGTGCTGGGCGGCGAGGGCCGGCAGCGTGGCGAGTCCGCTGGAGACGGCGTGCGCGACGCTGCCGTCGGCTATCCGGGCGGCGAGCGGCCGGAGGGCGTGCTCCAGCAGGTCGGTGGCGGTCAGCGCGTCGTGCACGGTGGGGCGGGCGGCGGCGGTCGGCAGGTGCGGCAGGGTCCAGATCCGCATCAGCGCGCGCAGCACCCGCTCGGAGCGCAGGGCGGCGGTGAGCTGCCCGCGCCGGGCGAGTCCGGCCAGGGCGTAGAGACCCTCGCCGAAGTCGTGGCCGGCGCCGGGGTCGAGGACCGACAGCAGGAAGCGTTCGTACGTCTCCAGGAAGCGGCGGCCCGCACGCCCCCGCGGGGGCCGGCCGTGAGCCGGCCCCGGGGCGGCCCCCCACAGGGGGAACGAGGTGTGGCGGTAGAGGTTGGGCGGCAACTCCCAGGTGACCGGTTCGCGTCCGCTGCCGGTGAGCGCGAGGACGGCGAAGTCGACCTCGGGCATGCCCCGGACGAGCTGGTCGCACCAGGTGCTCACTCCCCCGTGGACGTGCGGATAGGTGCCTTCGGTGAGCATGGTGACGTGACGGCCACTGCTCGGCATGTGCGTTCCCCCCAGAACGTGCTGGTCAGGCGGACGGGAGCGTAAGTGTGATCGCGGTCTGCAGCAGCTCGGGGGTGGTCCAGGCCGAGCGGCTGCCGGCGTACGCCGTCCCGAAGGGCGTCGTGCCGAGGAGGAGGCGCTTGCGGGTGCCCTCGGGGGCGGTGATCGGGGCGTTCACTCCGGACGGGGCCTTGACCGTGACGGTCGCGCCGACGCGGTAGGCGGTGACCTTTCCGGCGGCGAGGGCCTGGTCCCAGGCGGCCCGGCGGCTCAGCTCGGTGCCGACGTCGCGCTGGCGCGGGTTGACCAGCGGGGCGCTGTCCGCGAAGAGGCCGCGGTAGTCGGCGAGGACCCGGTCGAGGACGGGGTAGAGCAGCCGCTCCTCGGCGAGGTTGGACTGGTGGACGTAGTGCGGGCGCGGGTCGTTCGCCACGATGTGGGAGAGCGCGATGCGGGCTTCCTGCGGGACGATGTGGGAGGCGTACCCGGTGGCGGTGTCGAGCGGGCCGGGCAGGCAGGTGGAGGCCGGGTTGGTCTCGCAGATCCCGCTGCCGCCGTCGGCGCGCGAGGTGTAGATCCAGTTGTACTCGTCGGCCATCTCGGCTGCCGTGCCCACGTTGTAGTACACGTTCATGGGGTGGCGGGGGACGGTCCTGGCCGCGCCGACGGGGCGCTGGGCGGGCTCCCGGGAGTTGTCGCTGGCCAGCCAGGTGACGCCGTTGTCGGCGAGGGCGCCGGCGAGGTGGGGGTTGTCGGCGTTCTGCTGCGGCAGGGTCTTGAGGCCGGAGTGCTCGCCGGTGACGAGTTCGCTCCGGTCGACCGCGATGCCCTTGCCGACGGCCCAGGTGTGGTTGTTCCGGATCTGTGCGGAGATCTCGCTCCGGCTCGTCCACAGGGTGGTGCCGGCGGTGTTCTTGGCGCACTGCCAGGGGACGGTGGTGTTGTCCTGGATGCAGCCGAGGAAGGGGTGGGTGTAGGTGTGGTTCACCCAGCGGTACTGGGCGCGGTCGGCGATCAGCCGGTCGGCGAGCGGGTCGTTGCCGGCGTGCTCGGTCTTCCACTGCTCGCCCTGGCCGCCGTTGTAGACCATGTCGAGGGTGAAGCCGGCGGACTTCTGCCAGGCGGCGGCGTGGCGGGCGTCGTCGGCGGTCATCCGGATCGGGTTCTCGCCCTCGCCGTCGCCGCCGACGCAGTCGAAGTCGCCGGGGGTGCAGTTGCGGGCGGTGTCCCAGCGGGCGTCGGGGGCGAAGACGTCGTCGACGTGGACCGAGAAGTAGTTGCGGCTCTGGCCGAGGTGGACGCCCTGGGTGAGCCATTCGACGATGCCGCGGGCGAGCGCCCGGAACTGCCGCTGGTACTGGTTGTAGGCGAAGGTGACGACCAGTTCGCGGCGGCCGTCGTGGGCGTATTCGCCGATCAGGCTGGCGCGGCCGCCGTCCTCGACGGGCATGTCGAGGTAGCTGGTGTAGCCCGCGCGGGGGCGGCCGGCGTAGCCGTGGCTCTCGGAGAGCGTGGGGTCGTTGTCCTCGAAGGTGAGCGGCCCGTCGAGGTGTTTGAAGGGGCCCGCCTTGCCGGCGGCGGTGACGGAGGCGGTGGTGCCGTCGAGGGGGCCGGAGAAGCCGTGGTCGTTGGTGTAGTCGAGGCCGACGCCGGGGTGGGCCCAGGTGTAGGCGTCGACCTGCGGGATGCCGTAGCTCTTCTCGTACGCGACGAGGGCGGCCTGTTCGGCGGAGTCGGGGCCGAAGGCGGACTCGTGCGGGGCGACCACGCCCTGGAACTTGGCGCGGGGGCGGCCGGTGGCGCTGTCCGTGGGGTCGCTGAGGAAGGCGGCCGTGATGACCGGCCGGCCGGGGTCGTTCAGGTCGATCCTGCGGTAGGGCACGCCGGTGGAGCGCAGTTCGGAGGTGATGGCCTCCACCGCGCTGCCGCCGTCGTCGAGCACCAGGACGGTGAGGTCTATCCGCGGGGCCGGCGGGGCGGCGGCGCTCGCCGTGGCCGACGGGAGGACCGTGGCGAGCAGGGCGGCGGCGAGCAGGGCGCCCGCCGTACGGCCCCGGCGTCCGGAGCGGGCGGCTCCGGGCGTCCGGGCCCCGGCGGCGCCGGTTCCGCGGATTCCCGGCGCTCCCGGCGTGTGGAGCGGGTCGGGTCCCGGCGTGCGGATTCGGTCGGATTCCATCGAGTCGTGTCCCCCCTCGGCAGGTCGCCCGAACCGGGGGGACCTGTGGAGATGATGCGAAGACGCGGGTGCCGCGCTTGCGTGAATGAGGCGAGTGTGGACGAGCGTTCCGACTCTGCGCGGTAAACGTGAAAGAGACACCACGGATGAGTGAATCACCGTCGCCGTGAGCGAACACGGACGGCGAGCGTAGGCTCGTTCACGGCGCCGTCTGGGCCGAAATACGATGCGGCGGGCACGGTCGGCCCATCCCTCGACCGCCACAGGACTCAATGGAAGCGAGATTTCACCACCGTGACTGCTCTCACTCTCAGCACCGCCGGTGCGGCGACGCTGCGCGCCGACGCGCTCGTCGTCGGCGTCGCCAAGTCGGGCAAGGCCCTCGTCGTCGCTCCGGGCGCCGAGGCCGTGGACAAGGCGTTCGACGGCCGGCTCGCCGCCGTCCTGGAGACCCTGGGCGCCTCGGGTGCCGAGGGTGAGGCCCTCAAGCTGCCCGCCCCCGCCGGCCTGAAGACCCCCGTCGTCCTGGCCGTCGGCCTGGGCGCGGCGCCCGAGGACGGCGAGCCGTTCGGCGCCGAGGCCCTGCGCCGCGCCGCCGGCAACGCCGCCCGCGCGCTGTTCGGGGCGAAGAAGGCCGCGTTCGCGCTGCCGGTCACCGCCCCGGAGGACGTGGAGGCGATCGCGGAGGGCGCTCTGCTCGGCGCGTACGCCTTCACCGCCTACCAGGAGATCGGCAAGGACGGGAAGCGGCCGCTGGCCGAGATCGCCCTGCTGGGCGCCAAGCCGCGCGACAAGGCCTTCAAGGCGGCGGCGGAGCGCGCGCTGGCGCTGACCGAGGAGATCAACCGCGCCCGCGATCTGATCAACATGCCGCCGAACGACCTGACCCCGGCCGCCTTCGCCGCCACGGCTCAGGCCGCGGGCAAGGAGCACGGCCTCAAGGTCCAGGTCCTCGACGAGAAGGCGCTCGCCAAGGGCGGCTACGGCGGCATCCTGGGTGTCGGCGCCGGTTCGCAGAACCCGCCGCGCCTGGTCCGGATCGCCTACACCCACCCGGACGCCGAGCGGACCCTGGCCCTGGTCGGCAAGGGCATCACGTACGACTCGGGCGGCATCTCGCTGAAGCCGGCCGGGCACAACGAGACGATGAAGTGCGACATGAGCGGCGCCGCCGCCGTGTTCGCCGCGGTCGTCGCGGCGGCCCGGATCGGCCTGGCCGTCAATGTCACGGGCTGGCTGGCGCTCGCCGAGAACATGCCGTCGGGCTCGGCCACCCGCCCGGGCGACGTGCTGCGGATGTACAGCGGCCGGACCGTCGAGGTCCTGAACACCGACGCCGAGGGCCGGCTCGTCCTGGCCGACGCGCTGGCGAAGGCGTCCGAGGAGAACCCGGACGCGATCGTCGACGTGGCGACCCTGACGGGCGCGATGGTCCTGGCGCTGGGCAACCGGACCTTCGCGATCATGGCGAACGACGACGACTACCGCACCGCGATCCACGAGATCGCCGGCGAGGTCGGCGAGCAGTCCTGGCCGATGCCGCTCCCGGCGGACCTGCGCAAGGGCATGGACTCCCCCACGGCCGACATCGCCAACATGGGCGAGCGGATGGGCGGCGGCCTGGTCGCCGGTCTCTTCCTCAAGGAGTTCGTGGGCGAGGGCATCACCTGGGCCCACCTGGACATCGCGGGTCCGGCCTTCCACGAGGGCGCGCCGTACGGCTACACCCCGAAGGGCGGCACGGGCTCCTCGGTCCGCACCCTGGTGAAGCTGGCGGAGCGCACGGCCGACGGCGAGCTCTGACGGTCCGCGCGACGGGTACGGCCCCGGGAGGGTTCCCGGGGCCGTACCCGTCGCCCGTCCGGCGCCCCCGGGGGCCCGGGCTCGCCGGAAAACACCCCCTCACCCGGTCTCACTGAGCGGCCCCGCGTCCCGCCGTCCGGCAACAAGTGCGAAGATGGGTTCTCGGCAGGACAGGGCCCCCACCACAGGGCCGAATAAAAAGCGGCCGAACACCAGCCGCCGCCCGGTCAGAAGGCCGGCGACCGGCGCACATGCATGGAGGACGTGACGTGGCGAACGACGCCAGCACCGTTTTCGACCTAGTGATCCTCGGCGGCGGTAGCGGCGGTTACGCCGCGGCGCTGCGCGGAGCGCAGCTGGGCCTGGACGTCGCACTGATCGAGAAGAACAAGCTCGGCGGCACCTGCCTGCACAACGGCTGCATCCCCACGAAGGCCCTGCTCCACGCCGGTGAGGTCGCGGACCAGACCCGTGAGGCGGAGCAGTTCGGTGTCAAGGCCTCCTTCGAGGGCATCGACATCAAGGCCGTGCACAAGTACAAGGACGACGTGATCTCGGGCCTGTACAAGGGTCTGCAGGGTCTGGTCGCCTCTCGCAAGGTGACATACATCGAGGGTCACGGCCACCTCTCCTCCCCGACTTCCGTCGACGTGGACGGCCGCCGCGTCGAGGGCCGGCACGTCCTCCTCGCGACCGGTTCCGTGCCGAAGTCGCTGCCGGGTCTGGAGATCGACGGCAACCGGATCATCTCCTCGGACCACGCGCTGACCCTGGACCGTGTCCCGGAGTCCGCGATCATCCTCGGCGGCGGTGTCATCGGCGTCGAGTTCGCGTCGGCGTGGAAGTCCTTCGGTACCGACGTGACGGTCATCGAGGGCCTGAAGCACCTGGTGCCGGCCGAGGACGAGAACAGCTCCAAGCTTCTCGAGCGCGCGTTCCGCAAGCGCGGCATCAAGTTCAACCTCGGCACGTTCTTCCAGTCCGCCGAGTACACCGACAGCGGTGTCAAGGTCACCCTGGCCGACGGCAAGACCTTCGAGGCGGAGGTGCTGCTCGTCGCCATCGGCCGCGGCCCGGTCTCGGCCGGTCTCGGCTACGAGGAGCAGGGCGTCGCGATGGACCGCGGCTACGTCCTCGTCGACGAGTACATGCGTACGAACGTGGAGACGATCTCGGCCGTGGGCGACCTGGTCCCCACGCTGCAGCTCGCGCACGTCGGCTTCGCCGAGGGCATCCTGGTGGCGGAGCGCCTGGCCGGTCTGAAGACCGTCCCGATCGACTACGACGGCGTGCCCCGGGTGACGTACTGCCACCCCGAGGTCGCCTCCGTCGGCATCTCCGAGGCCAAGGCCAAGGAGATCTACGGCGCGGACAAGGTCGTCGCCCTGAAGTACAACCTCGCGGGCAACGGCAAGAGCAAGATCCTGAAGACCGCGGGCGAGATCAAGCTGGTCCAGGTCAAGGACGGTGCCGTGGTCGGCGTCCACATGGTCGGTGACCGCATGGGCGAGCAGGTCGGCGAAGCGCAGCTGATCTACAACTGGGAGGCGCTGCCGGCGGAGGTCGCGCAGCTCATCCACGCCCACCCGACCCAGAACGAGGCGCTCGGCGAGGCGCACCTGGCGCTGGCCGGCAAGCCTCTCCACTCCCACGACTGACGCTCACGTCATCCACGGGCGCGACGACCACTTCCGCAATTCGTTAGGAGCAACTGAAACCATGTCGGTTTCCGTAACCCTGCCGGCGCTCGGCGAGAGCGTCACCGAGGGCACCGTCACCCGCTGGCTCAAGGCCGAGGGTGAGCGTGTCGAGGCCGACGAGCCGCTGCTCGAAGTCTCGACCGACAAGGTCGACACCGAGATCCCCGCCCCGGCCTCGGGCGTGCTGGCCTCCATCAAGGTGGCCGAGGACGAGACCGTCGAGGTCGGCGCCGAGCTGGCCGTCATCGACGACGGTTCGGGTGCCGCCGCCCCGGCCGCCGAGCCCGCGCAGGCCGAGGCCCCCGCCGAGGCCCCGCAGCAGGAGGCCCCGCAGCAGGAGGCCCCGGCCGCCGCGCCGCAGGCCGCCCCCTCCACCGAGGTCCAGGAGCCGGCTCCGGCTCCGACGGCCGAGGCCACCTCCGGCGGCGGTTCCGCCGAGGGCACCGACGTCGTCCTGCCGGCGCTCGGCGAGAGCGTCACCGAGGGCACCGTCACCCGCTGGCTGAAGTCGGTCGGCGAGTCGGTCGAGGCCGACGAGCCGCTGCTCGAGGTCTCCACGGACAAGGTCGACACCGAGATCCCCGCCCCCGCCTCCGGCGTTCTCCTGGAGATCGTCGTCGGCGAGGACGAGACCGCCGAGGTCGGTGCCAAGCTGGCCGTCATCGGTGCCGAGGGTGCTGCCCCGGCCGCCGCTCCGGCCCCGGCCGCTCCGGCCCCGGCGGCCGAGGCCCCCGCCGCTCCGGCTCCGGCGCCCGCTCCGGCGGCTCCGGCCGCCCCCGCGGCTCCCGCCCCGGCTCCGGCTCCGGCCGCCCAGGCTCCGGCTCCCGCCGCTCCGGCCCCGGCCGCCCCGGCTCCGCAGGCCCCGGCCGCTCCCGCCCCCGCCGCCGCACAGCCGGCGGAGGACGGCGCCTACGTGACCCCGCTGGTCCGCAAGCTCGCCACCGAGAACGGTGTCGACCTGGCGGCCGTCAAGGGCACCGGCGTCGGTGGCCGTATCCGCAAGCAGGACGTCCTCACGGCCGCCGAGGCCAAGAAGGCCGCTCCGGCTCCGGCGGCCCCGGCCGCCGCGGCGCCGAAGACCCCGGCTCTGGAGGCCTCTCCCCTCCGCGGCCAGACCGTCAAGATGCCTCGCATGCGCAAGGTCATCGGCGACAACATGATGAAGGCGCTGCACGGCCAGGCGCAGCTGACCTCGGTCGTCGAGGTCGACATCACCAAGCTGATGCGCCTGCGCGCCGCCGCGAAGGACTCCTTCGCGGCCCGCGAGGGCGTCAAGCTGTCCCCGATGCCGTTCTTCGTGAAGGCGGCGGCCCAGGCGCTGAAGGCCTTCCCGGTCATCAACGCCCGGATCAACGAGGACGAGGGCACCATCACGTACTTCGACTCGGAGAACGTCGGCATCGCCGTGGACTCCGAGAAGGGTCTGATGACGCCGGTCATCAAGAACGCCGGCGGTCTGAACCTCGCCGGTATCGCGAAGGCCACCGCCGAGCTGGCCGGCAAGGTCCGCGGCAACAAGATCACGCCGGACGAGCTCTCCGGCGCGACCTTCACGATCTCCAACACCGGCTCGCGCGGCGCGCTCTGGGACACGATCATCGTGCCGCCGAACCAGGTCGCCATCCTGGGCATCGGTGCCACGGTCCGTCGTCCGGTCGTCGTCAACCACCCGGACCTGGGTGAGACGATCGCGATCCGCGACATGACGTACGTCGCGCTCTCCTACGACCACCGTCTGGTGGACGGCGCGGACGCCGCCCGCTACCTGACCGCGGTCAAGGCGATCCTCGAGGCCGGCGAGTTCGAGGTCGAGCTCGGCCTGTAGGCAAGCTACCGAGCTGTAACAAGGCTCACCAGCGGCGCCCCTGTTCGGGAGTACTCCCGGCAGGGGCGCCGCCGTATTGTCATAGGCGTCAGCACGTCCCTAAGGAGCGGCTTCATGAGCGTGCCCGTCGTCCACTCGCTGCGCGAACAGATCCGCGAGCACATCGTGGAGGGCATCGTCAGTGGTCGCTGGAAGCCGGGCGAGCGGATCGTGGAGCGGCGGATCGCCACGGAGCTGGAGGTCAGCCAGACCCCGGTCCGGGAGGCGCTGCGCGAGCTGGAGTCGCTGCGGCTGATCGAGTCGGCCCCCAACAAGGGCGTACGGGTACGGAACCTGACGGCGGCCGACCTGGAGGAGAGCTATCCCGTCCGGGCCGGTCTGGAGCAGATCGCGGCCGAGCTGGCGGCGACCCGGCTGGCGGCCGACTGCTCGGCCCTGGAGCCGCATGTGACGGCGCTGTACGAGGCGGACCGGACGGCCGACGGCACGGCGCAGGTGCGCCACACGGTGGCCTTCCACCGGGAGCTGGTGAAGGCCGCGGGCAACAGCGTGCTGCTGCACACCTGGGAGGGCCTGGGCATCGAGGTCTTCACGGCGCTGTCGATCCGCTGGCTGGGCACGGTGCAGAAGTCGTACGCCGAGGAGCACCAGGAGCTGGTGGAGGCGTTCCGCCGGGGTGATCCGAACATCGGCGCGATGGTCAAGGCGCATGTCCTGGGCTGCGCCCCCCGGGCCTGACCTCCCCTTTCTCTCGTGAGCGGATCCGTTGCGGCGGGTCCGCTCATTCGTGCGAGCGCCCTCTCAGACGGCCCTGTCCGTACCGCCCCTCACCTGCGAAAACAAGGCACCCGGTGCCCTGTTTCGCGGCACCCTGTGCCGACTTTCTCGATCTGAAGAGGTTTTCCCCTTCAACCCTTTGATCGATCATCGATCGTCGGATTACAGTCTTCGGCGGGCCGCACCCCGGCCCTTCGCCCTGTCCTGCCAGACATGGCACCCCTTCTCCACCCCCATCTGTCCGGAAGGCGGCGATCATGACCGATCCCGTAGGCAAGAATCCGAGTGAGCTCGACCAGCTCCCGGACCGTGACACCGAGGAGACCGCCGAGTGGGCGGCCTCCCTCGACGCCGTCACCAAGGCCGCCGGCCCTCATCGGGCCGCCTACCTGATGCGCCGCACACTCCAGCACGCCGAGGGCGCGGGCCTGGCCCTGCCCAAGCTGCTGGAGACCGATTACGTCAACACCATCCCCACCTCCGCCGAGCCGGCCGTCGACGGCGACGAGGAGATGGAGCGGAAGATCACCGCGTGGAACCGCTGGAACGCGGCCGCGATGGTCTCCCGGGGGGCCAAGCACGGCGTCGGCGGCCACATCGCCACCTTCGCCTCCGCGGCCTGGCTCTACGAGACGGGCTTCAACCACTTCTTCAAGGGCAAGGAGCAGGACGGCTCCGGCGACCAGCTCTACATCCAGGGCCACGCCTCCCCCGGCATCTACGCCCGCGCCTTCCTCGACGGCCGCCTCACCGAGGCGCACCTCGACAACTTCCGGCAGGAGTCGGGCGGCGAGGGCCTGCCCTCCTACCCGCACCCGCGCCGCCTGCCCTGGCTGTGGGAGTTCCCGACCGTCTCCATGGGTCTGGGCCCGCTCTCCGCCATCTACCAGGCGCGCTTCAACCGCTACCTCACCAACCGCGCCATCAAGGACGTCTCCGCCTCGCACGTGTGGGCGTTCCTCGGCGACGGCGAGATGGACGAGCCCGAGTCGACGGCGGCCCTCGCGCTCGCCGCCCGCGAGGGTCTGGACAACCTGACCTTCGTCATCAACTGCAACCTGCAGCGCCTCGACGGACCGGTCCGCGCCAACTTCAAGATCGTGCAGGAGCTGGAGGCCCAGTTCCGCGGCGCCGGCTGGAACGTCGTGAAGTCCCTGTGGGGCAACGCCTGGGACGAGCTGTTCGCGCTCGACACCGCCGGCGCCCTCGTCCGCCGCCTCCGCGAGGTCCCGGACGCGCAGGTGCAGACGTACCAGACCCGCGACGCCGCCTACATCCGCCAGGACTTCTTCGGCTCCGACCCGGCGCTCGTCGAGATGGCGAAGCTGCTGAGCGACGACAAGATCCTGGAGTGCTTCCACCTCTCGCGCGGCGGCCACGAGCCGCGCAAGGTGTACGCCGCGTACAAGGCCGCCCTGGAGTTCAAGGGCGCTCCGACGGTCATCCTCGCGCAGACCGTGAAGGGCTTCACCCTCGGCGAGGGCTTCGCCTCCAAGAACGCGAACCACCAGATGAAGAAGCTCTCGGTGGACGAGTTCAAGAACATGCGCGACCTGCTGGAGCTGCCGATCTCGGACGCGCAGTTCGTCGACGGTGTGGTGCCGTACGGCCACCCCGGCGCCGACGCCCCCGAGGTCCGCTACCTCCAGGAGCGCCGCGCGGCCCTCGGCGGCCCGGCCCCGGCGCGCCGCACGCACGCCCTCGCGCCGCTGCCGGCCCCGGCGGAGAAGGCCTTCGCCGCCTTCGACAAGGGCTCCGGCTCGCAGTCGGTGGCGACCACCATGGCCTTCGTCCGCCTCGTCAAGGACCTGGTCCGCGACAAGGAGACCGGCAAGCGCTGGGTCCCGATCGTCCCGGACGAGGCCCGCACGTTCGGCATGGAGTCGCTCTTCCCGTCGCTCGGCATCTACTCCCCGAAGGGGCAGACGTACGAGCCGGTCGACCGCGACCAGCTGATGTACTACAAGGAGGCCGTCAACGGCCAGATCCTCAACGAGGGGATCACCGAGGCCGGGTCCATGGCCGACTTCATCGCCGCCTCCTCGTCGTACGCGACGCACGGCGAGGCGATGATCCCGTTCTACATCTTCTACTCGATGTTCGGCTGGCAGCGCACCGCCGACCAGATGTGGCAGCTCGGCGACCAGCTCGGCCGCGGCTTCCTCGTCGGCGCCACCGCGGGCCGTACGACGCTGACCGGTGAGGGCCTGCAGCACGCGGACGGCCACTCCCCGATGATCGCGGCGACCAACCCGGCCGCGCTGAGCTACGACCCGGCGTTCGCCTACGAGGTCGCGGCGATCGTCAAGGAGGGTCTGCGCCGGATGTACGGCGAGGCCGCCGAGGGCGAGGACCGGGACGTCTTCTACTACCTCACCGTCTACAACGAGCCGATGCCGCAGCCGGCCAAGCCGTCCGGCGTCGACGAGGGCATCATCAAGGGCCTGTACCGCTTCAACACGGCGGAGTCGGCCGGTCTGTCGGTGGCCGCGGACGCCGCGCGCGTCCAGCTCGTCGGCTCGGGCACGGCCATCCACTGGACGCTGGCCGCGCAGAAGCTGCTCGCCGAGGAGTGGGGTGTGGCCGCCGACGTGTGGTCCGCGACCTCCTGGACCGAGCTGCGGCGCGACGCGCTGGAGGCCGACGCGGCGCTGCTGCGCGGCGAGGAGCGGATCCCGTACATCCGTCAGGCGTTCGACGGGGTCGACTCCCCGGTCCTGGCGGTGTCGGACTACATGCGCCAGGTGCCGGACCAGATCGCGCAGTGGGTCGAGCAGGACTACTCCTCGCTCGGCGCGGACGGCTTCGGTCTCTCCGACACCCGTGCGGCGGCCCGTCGTCACTTCGGTGTCGACGCCGAGTCGATCGTGGTCGCGGCCCTGGCCCAGCTCGCCCGCCGCGGCGAGGTCCAGGCCTCGGCGGTGAAGGAGGCGCGCGAGCGCTACGGCCTGTAGCGGCCGCCGGTCGGCCGGGCAGAATGCGTGTCATGCGCGCTGCCCGGCTGATCAAGATGGTGCTGCTGCTCCAGTCCCGTCCGTCGATGACGGCGGCCGAACTGGCCGAGGAGCTGGAGGTCTCCGAACGCACCATCACCCGCGATGCCCTCGCCCTCTCGGAGGCGGGGGTTCCGGTGTATGCGGACCGGGGACGGGCCGGGGGCTACCGGCTGGTCGGCGGCTATCGCACGCGGCTGACGGGCCTGGCGCGCGGCGAGGCGGAGGCGTTGTTCCTGTCCGGGCTGCCGGGCGCGCTGCGGGACATGGGCCTGGAGGACGCGGCCTCGGCGGCCCGGCTGAAGGTGTCCGCCGCGCTGCTGCCCTCGCTGCGGGACGCCCCGGACTCGGCGGCCCGGCGGTTCCTGCTCGACGCGCCCGGCTGGTGGCAGGAGCCGCTGACGCCCGAGCTGCTGCCGGTGATCGCGGAGGCGGTCTGGGACGACCGGCTGATCACGACGCGCTACCGGCGCAGTGACGGCGAGGTGGAGCGCGTCCTCGCCCCCTACGGCCTGGTCCTGAAGGCGGGCGTCTGGTACCTCTGCGCGCGCTCCGGTACGGCGCTGCGTACCTACCGGGTGGACCGCTTCGCGGCCGTCGCCCTCGCCGAGGAGCGTTTCACCCGCGACGAGGGGTTCGACCTGCCGGCCTTCTGGGCCGAGCGGTCGGCGGAGTTCGCCCGGTCGATCCTGCGCGCCGAGGTCGTGCTGCGGCTCTCGGCGGCGGGGGCGCGCCGGCTGCCGTACGTGACGGACCGCGCGGCCGCCGAGGAGGCGCTGGCGGCCGGCTCGACGGACGCCGAGGGCCGGGTGACGGCGACGCTCCGCGTGGAGGACGAGGAGGTCGCCTTCGCGCAGCTGCTCGCGCTGGGCCCGGAGGCGGAGGTGCTGGGGCCGGCCTCGCTCCGGGACCGTTTCGCCGAGGCGGCCCGGGCCCTCGCCGCGCTCTACCGGTAGTCGTCCACCGACACGTCCCCGCCGGCCTCCTTGGCCGCGATGAAGGCCCAGGCGTCCGGGCGGGAGCCGTCCGCGTCCGTGAAGCCGTACTCCCGGGCGAGCTGCGCGCTGGAGAGGGACCGGCCGTTCCAGCGGGCCCGGTCCGGGTCCGCGGCCAGGGCGGCGACCGCCCGGCCGACGTAGACCGGGGACTCGGCGACGGCGAAGTCGGGGAGCTTCTCGACCGCGTCGCGCCAGTTCGCCTCGGTCACCCCGAAGTGGTCCAGCATCTGTTCGGAACGGAGCCACCCCGGGGTGATCGCCACGGCCGTCCCGCCGACCTCCTTCAGGTCGTGCGCGAGGGCGTAGGCCATCCGGAGCGGCGCGTTCTTGGTGAGGTCGTAGAAGAAGTTCTCCCGGAAGCGGGTGTTGTACTCGGCGGTCCCGTCCGTCACCTCCACGACCAGCCCGCCGGGGTGGCGGACCAGCAGCGGCAAGGCGACGGAGCTGGTGATGACGTGCGTCTTGACGCCCAGTTCCAGCATCCGCAGCCCGCTGTCCAGGTCCGTCTCCCAGATCTTCTTCCCGAAGGCGGGGACGAGGAGGTGCTCGCCTCCCCAGACGTCGTTGACGAGGATGTCGAGGCGGCCGTGGTCCCGGTCGATCCGGGCGACGAGGGCCCGTACCTGCTCGACCTCCAGGTGGTCGGTGGGGACGGCGATGCCCTCGCCGCCGGCGGCCGTCACCAGCTCGGCCGTCTCCTCGATGGTCTCGGTGGACCGGTTGACCTCGCTGACCTTGGCGCGGGTGGTGCGGCCGGTGACGTACACCGTGGCGCCCGCGGCGCCCAGCTGGACGGCGATGGCGCGGCCGGCGCCCCGGGTGGCGCCCGCGACCAGGGCGATCCTGCCGGCGAGCGGCTCGTGCGTGCCGGTGTGCGGCGTCGTTTCAGTCGTCATGGGACGACCTTGGCAGGAAAGCCGGACATCCTCTGTCGGGTTTGATTCCGCCGTTTCGGGGTGCGTCGCCCTCCCGCACGGTCGATGCTTGGTCCGTGATGGACGAGACGGAGTTCTGGGAGATCATCGACTCCACCCGCGAGGCCGCCGAGGGCGACCCCGAGGACCACGCCGACCTGCTCGTCGAGCGGCTGCTGCAGTACGACCCGGACTCCGTGCTCGACTTCGCCCGTCACTTCGAGGCCCGCTACAACCGCGCCTATCGCTGGGATCTGTGGGGCGCGGCGACGGTCCTGCTCGGCGGGGCCGGCGACGACGCCTTCGACTACTTCCGGTGCTGGCTGATCGGCCAGGGGCGTGAGGTCTTCGAGGGCGCGGTGCACGATCCGGACGCGCTGGCCGATCTCCTCGACGAGTTCGACGAGGAGATCGACGGGGACGGCGAGGAGCTGGGGTACGCGGCGGACGAGGCGTACGAGCAGCTCACCGGCGCCGAGGCGCCGGACCTGGGGATCCCGCCGCAGCCGGCCGAGCCGGAGGGCACCCCGCTGGACCTGACGGACGACACGCTGCTGGCGGCGCGCTACCCGAGGCTGCGGGAGCGCTTCGGGGCGTAGGGCGGGGACGCGCTCGTCGGCGGCCGGTGCGCCACGCCCGTGGCACGGGTCCGTGAGGTCACCCGACCGGCGGCACACTGCCGTACGCGGCGGATTCGCCTTCGGGGGCGGATATGCGGTGCTGCCGCCAGGAGAGCTAATCAAGCCCCCCTATCCGGACTATCCCTCGGATAATCGACGATGCGACTCCGCATATTTTCACCACGCTGCACATCCTCGAATACGTTTGTATTAATCCCCCCTTTTTGCTCTCACCTCGCCGGTGGCACACGAATTTTCCTGCGTAATATGCAGCACCAGCTAGAAGGCCTCCCGGGCAATCGATACGGCCCGGTACGCCACGGCCTCCCACAGAAATCGGCCTCTTGATGAAGCTGCATATCCCTCACACGGCTCGGCGCCGTGTCTTTCCGGCGGGGTGGCCTCGGCCCTCGCCGCGACCGTCGCCGCCGTCATGGTCGCCGTCTCGTCGACACCGGCCATGGCCATCGCGACGCCCGTCCCTCTGGGCACCACCGCCAGCTACTCCGTTCTGGCCGGTCAGGGCGTCACGAACACCGGCAACTCGGTGCTCGACCACGACCTCGGGACGCACCCGAACCCGGCCATCACCGGATTCCCGCCCGGACTCGTGCTCGGCGCGATCCACCCCGCGGACGCCGCGGCCGCCCAGGCCAAGAGCGACCTGGTCGTGGCGTACAACAACGCGGCCGGGCAGTTGACGGGCCAGGCCCCGGACTTCCCGCTCCCGGCCGGGATCGGTGGGGGGCAGGAGCTGCTCCCCGGCGTCCACCGGGCCACGTCCGGTGTCGGGCTGACCGGCGACCTGATCCTGAACGCCGGGGGAAACCCCAACGCGGTCTGGGTGTTCCAGATCCCGGAAGCCCTGACGACGGCGACGAGCAGCCGGATCCTGCTCACGAACGGCGCTTCGCCGTGCAACGTGTACTGGCAGATCGGCAGTTCGGCGACCCTGGGCACCACCTCCACCTTCGTGGGCACGATCATGGCCCTGACCTCGATCTTCGTGAACCAGGGGGCGAGCGTCGAGGGCCGGGCGCTGGCCCGTAACGGCGAGGTGACGCTCAACAACAACCGGATCTTCCTCGGCGGCTGCGCCACCGGTGGCACGACGACCGGCACGACCACGGGCACCACCACCGGCGCGACGACCGGCACCACGACGGGCACGACGACCGGCACCACGACCGGCGCGACGACGGGCACGACCCTGGGCCTGATCGGCGGCAGCCTCATCGGCGGGCCGAACGTCGGCCTGGTGAGCGGCGGCACCTCCGGGAACATCTCCGGCAACACCTCCGGGAACACCGCGGGCAACACCGCCGGGAACACGACCGGCGGCGACACGTCGGGCATCACCGCCGGGAACACCGGCGGGCACATGACCGGCGGGCACGGCGGCATGCCCGGCGGACCGGACCACGGCGGGCCGGACCACGGCGGGCCGGACCACGGACACGAAGGCCCCGGTAAGCCGGGCCACGGCGAGCACTCCGAAGGGCACTTCGGCTACGCCGACAAGCCCGGGGGCCCCGAGGGTCATGAAGATCACGCGGGCTGAACGGCAGGCTCCACGACCCCCGTTCACCGGATGACGGCGCGCGGCGGAATCCCTCCCGGATCCCGCCGCGCGCCGTGGGCGAGAGCCGCGGAGATTTCAGGCACGAGCGGTACGTACGAGAGAGACAGGGTGGGCGGTGCCGAGCGGATTCGAATCAGCGGCCGTGAAGGACCATCAGCACTCCGATTCGGGTCCGGACCCCCGGCCCCCTCGCGACGGAGCCGCTCCGCCGGACGGCCGGCCCCGGGGGGCCCGTGCGCTGAAGGCGGTGCTGCACACCTGCGTCGTCCTGTGCCTGATCACGACCGTGGTCCATATCGTCATGGTGTTCCTGCACGTGGCCCCCGCCAATCCCGTTTCCAAGCGGTACAACGCTCAGGTGAACGGCTGGGTATATCCGCTCTTCGAGCAGAATTGGCGGCTCTTCGCCCCGGACCCCGACTCCTTCAACCGGAAAGTCCTGGCGAGAACCGCGCACACCGATTCCAGCGGCACGATGCGCGTGAGTCCCTGGTTCGACCTGACCGACATGGACTATTCCGCGGTCGACCACAGCGCGCTGCCGAGCCACACCTCGCAGAATCTCCTGCGCCGCGCCTGGAGTTCCTACGTCGATACGCACGGGGGAAGCGACACCTCGCGCTCGGAGCGGGCCACGATGATGCAGCAGTATCTGCGCAATATCGCCGCGGACCGCGTCGCCGCCCGGCACAAGGGCGGCACCTTCGAATTCGTGCAGCTCCGGGTCGTCACCCTGGCCATCCCCGCGCCCGGCACGGCCACCGGAAACCGCCCGCCGGTGACCACCGAGAACCGGCTCCTGCCCTGGTGGAAGGTGACCCCCGATGAGAAATGAGCAGACCGATCACGAGGCCTCGCTCGCCGGCACCGCCCGCCGGTGGGTCCTCGACCGGATCGGAACCCTGTGGGCACTTCTCATCGAGCGGCCGGTGTCGCTGTACGCCGCCGCGGTTCTGCGGATCGGCTACGGACTCCTCTATCTGGTCTTCCTGCTCCGGGAGTTCCCGTACCGGAACGAGATCTGGGGTCCCGACTCGCCCTGGACGGCCGCGCTGGCGGAACAACTCTTCGACCAGACGGGCTGGAACAGCGTCCTGATCCTGTCCGCCGACCCCGCCTACTTCGAGCTCTGCTACGTGCTCGCCCTCGTCACGTCCGCGCTGTTCATGCTGGGCTGGCGAACCCGCGTCATGTCCGTCCTCTTCGCCGTCGTGGTGACCTCGTTCCACGCGCGGGCGATCTTCATGACGGACGGGGGCGACAACCTGGTCCTGCTGATGTCCCTCTACCTCGTCCTCACCGCCTGCGGGAGGCGATGGTCCCTGGACGCACGCCGAGAGCGGCTCAGGGCGGTTCGTACGGCCCCCGCGCCGGAGCCGGTGAGAAGCCTCCCCGCCCGGCAGCTCCGGGACGCCCGCACCACCTTGACCACGGTGGTGCACAACTGCGGCCTCTTCGTCATCGCCGCGCAAGTCTGCTTCCTCTACGGATCAGCCGGCCTGTACAAGATCCAGGGCACCACCTGGGGCGGTGGCACCGCGCTCCACTTCGCCCTGAACCTCGAACTGTTCCAGCCCTGGCCCGCGCTGTCCCACCTCGTGACCGCCTACCCGATGGTGATCGCCCTCGCCGGCTACGTGACGGTGCTCGCGCAGGTCGCCTTCCCGTTCGTGCTCTTCGGCAGGCTCAAGTACCCCGTCCTGGCCGTACTGTTCGGCATGCACATCGGTATCGCGGTACTCATGGGGCTGCCGCTCTTCTCCGGCGCGATGCTCATCGCGGACGCTGTGTTCCTCCCCGACCGCTTCTACACCTCCCTGGCCCGCCTCTGGCGGCGCGCGGTACGGCGGACGGGGGCGCGACGGCCGGCGCCCGACCGAGCGCCGGCGTCCCGCTCCGTCCCCGCGCAGGGCGGGCCCGCCGCTTCGCCGGGCACACCCGACCCGTACGCCCCGGGGCATCAGGCCATGACGGGGAGGCCGCCGACGCGACTCGGCTCGTCGCCCAGCGCCGACGACGTGTAGAGCTTGATCGTCTTCGTGATGAGGTCGCGGGTCTCGTCCGCGCTGAGGGCCTGGGCCTTCAGGTGGTCGTGCATCATGCGGTACTGCCGCACAGCGGAGGGCTTCTCCAGGCACAGGTCGCTGGTGAACCTCTCCAGGTACACCACCGCCCCGAGACTGTCGGGGAACCGGAGGAGGGAGAACCGCCCGGTCAGGCCCGGGTACGCGCCCGCGGTGTGCGGGAGCACCTGAACGGTGACGTGCGGTTCGGCGCTCAGGGTGTGCAGGTGCTCCAGTTGCTCGCGCATGATCTCCCGGCTGCCGACCACGCGTCGCAGAGTCGATTCGTCGAGGACGACCCCCAGGCGAAGAAGGCCGGCGGGGTCGTAGATCCGGTGCTGGCGGCGAAGCCGCACCTTCAGACGGGCGGCGGCCTGTTCGACGGTGAGGAGCGGGATCGTTTCCTCGATGACCGCGGCCGCGTAGGCGGGCGTCTGCAGAAGGCCGGGGACCACCATGGGCTCGTACGTGTCGATCGAGACGGCGGCCGTCTCGAGGTCGACGTAGGCGCTGTGCGGGATGTCGCCGTAGGTGCGCCACCAGCCCTGCACGCTCGACGCCCTGGCCAGCGCCATCAGCGAATCGACGACCTGCTGGTCGGTGACGCGATAGAGCCTGCACAGGTCCCGCACGTCGCGAAGGCTGACGGCACGGCGGCCGGTCTCCATGTGGCTGACCTTGGCCTGGGAGATCAGCAGATGGGCCGCTACCTGCGCACCGGTCAGGCCGCTGGCCAGACGGAGCCGGCGCAGCTCGGCTCCCAGTCGTCGTCCCCTGACGGTGGGGTCGTTTGTCGCCGCCACGGGTGGTGTACCTCCGGGTCCAAGCCTGTGCGTGCGCAGACAGGGTGGCATCTGGCACCGACGGTGATCACACGCCGCTCCGCCGGACCCGGCGGGGAACGAAAACGGATAGTGACCCTGTAATTTGCCGCTCGGCAAGTCCCGGAGCCCGGTCTCAGGACGTGCCCCTGACGTCAGAAGTGGGTGCCGCCGTCGATGCGGACCTCGGTGCCCGTGATGAAGCGGCCGTCCTCGCCGGCCAGCATGGCGACGACCCCGGCGACGGTCTCCGGCCCGGCGAAGCCGTGGCCGAGGGCGGGCGCGAGCTTCAGGAAGAGGGACAGGTCGGCGTCCTCGGGCAGGCCGGGGCCGACGCTCTGCCGGCTGGCGCCGGTGCCGTCGGTCATGCCGGAGGAGATCGAACCGGGCTGCACGGCGGTGAAGCGGATGCCCTGCCGGGCGTACTCGGCGGCCAGGGCGTGGGTCATGGACTGGATGCCGCCCTTGGAGGCGGCGTAGGCGGCCATGTAGGGGTGGGCGAACATCGCGGAGGTGGAGGAGAAGTTGACGACGGCGGATCCGTCGCCCTCCAGCAGGGCGGGTATCGACTCGCGGATCACCAGGAACGTACCGGTGAGGTTGATCCGGACGACCTGCTCGAAGGCAGCGAGGCTCGTCTCGTGGGTGTGCGAGGAGCGCAGGATCCCGGCCGCGTTGACCAGGACGTCGAGCCCGCCGAGCGCTCCCACCGCGGCGGCGACGCCCGCGCGCACCGAGGTCTCGTCGGCGACGTCCACGACCACGGCCGTCAGGCGCTCCGCGTCGGCTCCGGCCCGGGCGACCGTGTCCTTCAGTCCCGCCTCGCTGATGTCGGCGGCGACGACGCGTCCGCCCTCGGCGAGCATGCGGAGCGCGGTGGCCTGGCCGATGCCGGAGCCGGCTCCGGTGACCAGGGCGCGGCGGTTCTCGTAACGGTTCATGTCGGTTCCGGCCTCTCGCTGGGTGCCTCGGATCGGGGTGTGCGGTACCTGCGGGAGCTGGGCGGCGGGATGCGGCTGCTCGGGCGGCCCCCCGTCACTCCGTCAGCAACCGCCCCATGAACACGTCGTCGACGTACCGGCCGTCCAGGAAGAACTCCCCGGGCAGCACGCCCTCGACCGCGAAGCCCTCGGAGGCGTAGAGGGCGCGGGCCGGCGCGTTGTGCCCGAGCACGCGCAGGGTGATCCGCCGGCCGCCCCGACGCACGGTCTCCGCCATCGCGGCGCGCAGCAGCGCGCGGGCCACGCCCCGGCCGCGGGCCTCGGCGGCGACGGCGAGGCCCTGGATCTGGCGGACGTGCGCGTTGCAGGCGAGCGGGGTGGGCCGCCCGAGCCGCACGTACCCGACGATCACATTGGTCTTCCCGGTGCCATCGGCGTACTCGGCGACCAGGTGGTCCTCGGGCCGGTGTCGGTCATCGAAGAACGGGGCGTACGGCGGCTGGGGCGCGGGCACCACCGCGTGCAGCGGTGACCAGGTGGCACGGTCCAGCGCGCCGAGGGCGTCCCCGTCCTCGGCGCGGGCGGTACGCGTGCGTAGCGGTGTCTCCGGCGCGGCCATGACCGCCACTGTGCCACGGCCTCGCGGGAGGGGGGCAGGATGGCCCCATGCAACGCTCCCGCATCGCCGTCACCGGCGCCTCCGGACTCATCGGCTCGGCCCTCGTGCGCTCCCTGCGCGCCGACGGCCACCACGTCTCCCGCCTGGTGCGGCGGCCCGCGCGGACGGCGGACGAGGTGGAGTGGGATCCGGCCCGGCTGTACGTCGACTCCGCCGGGCTGGTGGGCGTGGACGCGGTCGTGCACCTGGCGGGCGCCGGGGTGGGCGAGCGCCGCTGGACCGAGGCGTACCGCAAGGAGATCCGCGACAGCCGTGTGCTCGGTACGAGGGCGATCGCGCAGGCCCTCGCCTCGCTGGCGGAGCCGCCGAAGGTCCTGGTGTGCGGGACGGCCCTGGGCTACTACGGCGACACGGGGACGCGGGCGGTGGACGAGAGCGCGCCCGCGGGCGAGGGCTTCCTCCCGTCGGTGTGCGTGGAGTGGGAGGCCGCGGCGGCCCCCGCGGAGGAGGCCGGCATCCGGGTCGCGTACGCCCGCACGGGCCTGGTGGTGGCCGGCGAGGGCGGGGCGTGGGGGCGGCTGTTCCCGCTCTTCCGCGCGGGGGTCGGCGGCCGGATGGGCGACGGCCGGCAGTACTGGAGCTTCATCTCGCTCCACGACGAGGTGGCCGCCCTGCGCCATCTGATCGACGACGACTCCCTGTCCGGGCCGGTGAACCTGACGGCCCCCGAGCCGGTCACCAACCGGGAGGTGACGGCGGCGATGGGCCGCGTCCTGCGCCGCCCGACGCTACTGACGGTGCCGGCGCCGGCCCTTCGTGCGGTGCTCGGCGGCTTCGCGGAGGACGTGCTGGGGAGTCAGCGGGTGCTGCCGGGGCGGTTGTTGGAGTCGGGGTTCGACTTCGCGTTCCCGACCATCGACGAGTCGATCCGCGCGGCGGCCTGACGGCTCCGGGCCGGGCGTCTTCCGGCTCGGAGGTCTGACGGCTGCGGGTCCTGGCGTCTTCTGGCTCGGCGGCTCGACGGCCGCGGGACCGAGGGGCGGCGCCCGGGGGCGCGGTCGGGGTCGGGTGTGCGCCACCCCGTGCTGCGTGCACCCCGGCGCGCGCGGCTGGCATCCGCCGGAGCGGTCCCTAGGCTGGACGGCCCCTGAATGCGCGCGAGGAACCGCGGACGCGAACTCGGGCATTCCGGGGGTCTGTTGGGGGCATGAGCCTCCCAGCAGCCGCGCCGACCCGGGGAGGGGCACGTGCTCAGTACCGCACGCCATGCGCACCACACGGACGACGTCACGGACGTCGTCATCGTCGGAGCGGGAATCGCGGGACTCGCCGCCGCCCACCGGCTGACCAGAGCGGGGCTCGGCGTCATCGTCCTGGAGGCCGCCGAGCGGGTCGGCGGCCGGATGGTCACCGACGAGGTCGACGGTTTCCGGCTCGACCGCGTCGGCCCGCTGCTCACCCTGTCGCACGCGGAGCTGCGCCGCACTCCCGGCCTCGACGGCGCCCTGCTGCGTCCGTTCGCGCCCGGAGCCCTGGTGCACTGCGACGGACGGTACGTCAGGAGCGGCGGGACGGGGAGCGTGCGGGGGGCGTTCACCATGGCGCGCGCCCTCGCGAGCGCCCCCCGGCAGGCGGCCGCGTCGCTGGACCACGCGCGGCTGGGGGCCGCACTGGCCCGGCTCGCCGCCACACCCGCGCAGCGGCTGTCGACCCGGCCGGAGCGGACCGCCCGGGAGGCGCTGAACGCCCGGCTGCCGTCCCGTACCGTCCAGGGATTCCTGCGCCCGGTGCTGGCCGCGCTGCTCGCCGACCCGGACCTCGCCGTGTCGAGCCGGGTGGCCGACCTGGCTCTGCGGTCCTTCGCCCGGGGGCGGTTGTGCGTGCCGCAGGGAGGGTCGGGGACGCTGCCGGAGCTGATGGCGGCCTCGCTGCCGCCGGGGACGGTCCGTACGGGCGTCCGGGTCACCGACGTCTCGACGACGAGGGTGACGACGGCGGAGCACGGGGAGGTCGGCTGCCGTTCGGTCGTCCTGGCGACCGGGGCGCGTACCGCCGCGGAGCTGCTGCCGGGGCTGCGGACGCCGGAGTTCCACGCGGTCACGGTGCTGCACCACACGGCGCCCGCGGCGCCGCTCGCCGCTCCGCTGCTGCTCGTGGAGTCCGACCCGGGAGGCCCGGTCGCGCACACGGCGGTGATGAGCGCGGTCGACCCGACGCGCGCGCCGGCGGGCCGGACCCTGGTCACCTCGACGATTCTGGGCACCCCGCCGGACGACGCGGAGCGCCGGGTCCGCAAGCACCTCGCCACGCTGTACGGCACGTCGACGGACGAGTGGGAGCTGCTCGCCCTGCACCACACCGCCGACGCCTTTCCCGCGATGCCCCCGCCGCACGACCCACGCCGTCCGGTCCGCCTCCTCGCGGGTCTCTACGTCTGCGGCGACCACCGCGACACGGGCACGCCGGAGGGCGCCCTCTTCTCCGGCCGCCGCGTCGCCCACGCCCTCCTGACCGACCTGGGCGTGCGCCCGGCGCAGGCGGAGCGGACGCGGGCGGCCGACGTGGCGGCGTAGCGGCGGACCGCGCCGGCGCCGGAGGGCGCCCTCTTCTCCGGCCGACGGGCCGCGCCGGGACACGGGGCCCGACGCGGGCCGTCGGGCGGTTCTCAGGCCCGGCGTAGGGGCCTCACGGCACGGCGGGCGGGCCCCGGACCACGAGCCTCGGAGCACCCGCCGACCCCCCTGCCCCGCCGCAGCGGGGCAGGGGGGTCGCGCCTCGCGGCGGGGTGGTCAGCCGATGGCGGCCACGCGGTCGCGGTAGGTGCGGACGGCCGCCGCGTCGCGGTAGGGCTCCAGACGGCGTTCGAAGTCGCGGACGTATTCGATCGCACGGGCCGAGCGCATCTCGGAGGCCTGCTGGGCGGCTTCCGCGCCCAGGGCGCAGGCCTGGTCCAGTTCGCCGAGGCCGAGGCGGGCCGTGGCGAGGACCACCCGGCAGAAGAGGCGGCTGCGCGCGAAGCCCGGCGCGCGCAGTTGCAGGGAGCGTTCGGCGTGCTGCGCCGCCGGGCGGTACTGCTGGAGGTCGCGGTGGCTGTGCCCGAACTCGTCGGCCAGCTGCGCCTCGTCGAACGGGCGCGCCCAGTACGGCACCTCGTCGCCCGGCCGGGCCGCTTCGAGGGCGCGCTCGGCCCGGGCGAGCGAGGCGCTGCACGCGCGGGCTTCGCCGAGGACGCCGTGGCCGCGCGCCTCGACGGCGTGCAGCAGCGCCTGGACGACGGGCGGGGCGGAGGAGCCGACGCCCTGCTGGGCGACCCGCGCGAGCTGCACGGCCTCCCGGCCGTGCCCGAGGTAGACGGCCTGCCGGCTCATGGTGATCAGGACGTACGAGCCGTAGGCCCGGTCACCGGCCGCTTGGGCGAGCCGCAGCGCCTGGACGAAATAGCGCTGGGCCAGACCGTGCGCGGCGATGTCGAAGGAGGTCCAGCCCGCCAGGCGCGTCAGGTCGGCCGCGGCGCCGAAGAGGCGGCGGCCGACGGTCTCGCCGTAGGTGCCGCGGAGCATCGGCTCGGCCTCGTGTTCGAGGTAGCGGACGAGGGCCTGGCGGGCGTGCCCGCCGCCGTAGGCGTGGTCGAGGGTGCGGAACAGTTCGCCGACCGAGCGCAGGGCGGCGATGTCCCCGCTGGAGACGCGTTGTCCCGGCCCCCGGTCGGTGCCGCGCTGCCGGGGCACCGAGAAGCGGCCCTGGGCCGGGACCCGGGCGTCCGGGACGGTGCGTGGACCGGTGTCGGGGCCGGGGCGGAGTCCGCCGTCGGCGCCGCCCCGGAGGTCCGTGCCGAGCCGGGCGTCGGGGCCCGGGCGGCCCTCCGTGCCGAACCTGCCCTCGGCGGCCCCGGCTCCGCGCCGCTCGGTGCCGAGCCGGCCGTCCAGGGCGCCGGGCCGGGACTCCGCCGTCGGCGCCGGGCGGGTGTCCGGGCCGGGGCGGGGGCCGCCGGGGGCGTACATGTCCCCGCGCGCCACCCGCTCGTCCGCGCGGCCGATCAGCCAGTCCCGGCTGGGGACCACGAGGCCCGCCGGGGTGAAGGCGATCTTGCGCAGTTCGGCGTGGCTCCCCGAGTCCTTCCGCCAGAGCCCGCTGACGATGTCGACGGCCTCCTCGGGCGTCGCGGCGAACTCCAGGCCGGCGTAGACCGGTGCGCACGCGTCGAGGCCGAGGTCCTGTGCGGAGAGCCGGCGGCCGAGGCGCCGGGTGAAGACCTCGGCGATCAGGGCAGGGGTGGTCCCGCGCGGCTGCTGACCGCGCAGCCAGCGGGTCACGGAGGTCTTGTCGTACCGCAGGTCGAGGCCGTGCTCCAGGCCTAGCTGGTCCACCCGTCTGGCCAGGCCCGCGTTGGAGAAGCCGGCTTCGGCGATGAGTGCGGCGAGCTGGCGGTTCGGGATGCGCTGCGGGGGTCGTTCCGTCATCAGCTGTGCGGTCTCCTGCCTTCCGGGCCCGGGTGGCAGCCCTCGTGGACCCTCATGGAACGGCGCGAATTTAGCGGCACTCACCGCCCGTACCGCCACCTTCGCCCCACATTCATCCGATCGTGTGAGGATTGGGGGCACCGCTGACGTGGCAGCCGCCCGCCGTACCTGCCGGACCGGGCCGCGCGGTGCCGCCGTACAGTGGCAGGGGCGCGAACGACGCAGGGTGCCGAGCCGGCCCCCCGGGAGGATCCCCGGATCCCGGCCTCCGGCGCCCAGGAGGAGGCATGGCCGTGAGTGAGCTGCGATTCGTCCGCTTGGGCTTCGGCGAGGAGGCCGTCGAGTACCGGGCGGCCTGGGACAAGCAGCGCGAGGTGCACGCGGCCCGGTTCGCCGACGAGGTCGGGGACACCTGTCTGCTCCTCGAGCACCCTCCCGTGTACACGGCGGGACGGCGCACGGCGGAGAGCGAGCGCCCTCTGGACGGTACGCCGGTGGTGGACGTGGACCGCGGCGGCAAGATCACCTGGCACGGCCCCGGCCAGCTCGTCGGGTACCCGATCATGAAGCTGCCCCGCCCCGTCGACGTCGTCGCGCACGTCCGCCGTCTGGAGGAGGCGCTGATCCTGACGGCCGCGGAGTTCGGTCTGGAGACCACCCGGATCGAGGGCCGCAGCGGGGTGTGGGTCCTCGGCGATCCGGTGGAGCAGCGCCCGTCGCTGGGCGGTCTCTCGCTCGACTTCGACCCGCGGCTGACCGACGAGGAGTTCGATCCGCGGCTGAACGGTCCGGAGTACGCCCCGTCCAACGCCGGCCAGCGCCGTGAGGACCGGAAGCTGGCGGCGATCGGCATCCGGGTCGCCAAGGGCGTCACGATGCACGGCTTCGCGTTGAACGTGAACCCCGACAACACCTGGTTCGACCGGATCATCCCGTGCGGCATCAGGGACGCGGGGGTGGCCTCGCTCGCGAACGAGCTGGGCCGTGAGGTCACGATCGAGGAGGTCCTGCCGGTGGTGGAGAAGCACCTGAGGGCCGTCCTTGAGGGCGCGGACCTGCAGCCGCGCGAGGTCGTGCGCGAGACGGCCCCGGCGGCCGCGCCGGCGGCCGCCGACGCCACTGCCGTCGCCGCCGCGTCGGCTTAGGGATCTCCGGCGGGGAATGCCGGGGTCTCGCCGCAGGTTGGCCAGACGGATAACCGTACGAAACAACGGGCGTACCCTGGTGGGCGCCGAAGAATCGAAGCTACAGGGAGCCGGTCGTGTCCGCAGTCGCACCCGACGGACGCAAGATGCTGCGCCTGGAGGTCCGTAACGCTCAGACCCCCATCGAGCGCAAGCCCGAGTGGATCAAGACCCGGGCGAAGATGGGTCCCGAGTACACGAAGATGCAGAGCCTCGTGAAGAGCGAGGGCCTGCACACGGTCTGCCAGGAGGCGGGCTGTCCGAACATCTTCGAGTGCTGGGAGGACCGCGAGGCCACCTTCCTCATCGGCGGTGACCAGTGCACGCGGCGCTGCGACTTCTGCCAGATCGACACGGGCAAGCCGGAGGCGCTGGACCGTGACGAGCCGCGCCGGGTGGGCGAGTCGGTCGTCACGATGGACCTGAACTACGCCACGATCACGGGCGTCGCGCGCGACGACCTGGAGGACGGCGGGGCCTGGCTGTACGCGGAGACGGTGCGCCAGATCCACGAGCAGACGGCGAACCGCGCCGACGGCCGTACGAAGGTGGAGCTGCTCGCTCCGGACTTCAACGCGGTGCCGGAGCTGCTGGCGGAGGTGTTCGCCTCGCGTCCGGAGGTCTTCGCGCACAACGTCGAGACGGTGCCGCGGATCTTCAAGCGGATCCGTCCCGGTTTCCGTTACGAGCGTTCGCTGGACGTCATCACGCGGGCGCGTGACTACGGTCTGGTCACGAAGTCGAACCTGATCCTGGGCATGGGCGAGACCCGTGAGGAGATCAGCGAGGCGCTGGCTCAGCTGCACGAGGCGGGTTGCGAGCTGATCACGATCACGCAGTACCTGCGCCCGTCGGTCCGGCACCACCCGGTGGAGCGCTGGGTGAAGCCGCAGGAGTTCGTGGAGCTGAAGGAGGAGGCCGACGAGATCGGCTTCTCCGGCGTGATGTCGGGCCCGCTGGTGCGGTCGTCGTACCGGGCGGGCCGCCTCTTCCAGCAGGCGATGGAGAAGCGCAGCCGAGCCGAAGCGTAGGTTGCGGGTCCGCCCGAGGAACGAGGGCGGGGCTGGAGTCCGACCCGTGTGAAACGGCGCACAAGTAGTTACTGGCCAGTAGTGGCCGAATTCGTCGCGATCCGTACACCTCCGCAGGTCAGGGGGGGCGTACGGGTCGCTTCGGCGGTTCCGGGGTGGTCCAACCGGCCGCATCAACGTTTCATCAGTGTTTGACCGCCGGGTCATGCGCTGGTAACACCGAACCGTGACCCTTGGGTCACGGAGGGTTGTCTGGACCGCCGCTCCCCTCGCCCTTTCCCCCACCTCGTCTCATCCGCTCTTGAGGGAGGACCCACATGCAGGCCCAGGCCGCGACGCATGTCCGTGCCACCGCCATCCCGTCCGTCACCGATGCGCTGAAGGCCGTGGAGGCTCTGCTCCTCGCCGGTGGCCAGCGCACCGCCCGCCGCAACGCCTGGACCTCGGTCCTGGAGGACCGCCGCCGGGCGAAGGACCGGGTCGAGGCCCAGCACGTGATGGAGGCGGTGGCGGGTCGCGCTTCCCGGGCCACGTAAACTTCAGGACATGGCGAGGAAGGCAAACACGGGCAGCGGTGACGCTGCGAACCAGGGGCGACTGAAGCAGATCGCCCTCACGTACAAGATGACCCGAAAGGCCGACCCGAAGGTCGGGCTTGTCGTCGCTGGCGTGGGCATCGTCGTACTCGGTGTCCTCCTCGCGATCGGCTTCCTGATCGGGCACCCGGTCTACGTCGGAATCCTGGGCTTCATCCTGGCCCTCCTGGCGATGGCGATCGTCTTCGGCCGGCGTGCCGAGAAGGCGGCCTTCGGCCAGATGGAGGGCCAGCCGGGCGCGGCGGCCGCGGTGCTGGACAACATCGGGCGCGGCTGGACGACCACCCCGGCGGTGGCGATGAACCGGAACCAGGACGTCGTGCACCGCGCGGTCGGCCGGGCCGGCATCGTGCTGGTGGCGGAGGGCAACCCGAACCGGGTGAAGACGCTCCTGGCGGCCGAGAAGAAGCGGATGGCCCGGATCGTCGTGGACGTCCCGGTCCACGACATCGTCGTCGGCAACGGCGAGGGTCAGGTGCCGCTGAAGAAGGTCCGCACGACCATGCTGAAGATGCCTCGGGTGCTCTCCGGCCCGCAGGTGACGGTCGCCAACGACCGGCTGCGGGCGATGGGCGACCTGATGAGCAACATGCCGCTGCCGAAGGGTCCGATGCCCAAGGGCATGCGGATGCCGCGCGGCGGAAAGATGCGCTGACGTCAGGCGTACGAAGCGCGAGGAACGAAGCACGAGGAAGGGCGCCGTCGGAACCGGGAGGTTCCTGCGGCGCCCTTCTCGTCGTCGGTGCGGGTGTGGTGCCGGGGCGGTCAGAGCCGGATCTGGACGGCGCCGGCGAGGCGGTCGTGGAGGCCGCGGCCGTCGCGGTCCCAGATGAGGGCCGGGATGGCGAGGCAGACGAGCACGCTGCGGAGCACGACCCGGAGGAAGCCGAGGCGTCCGCCGTGCACGGAGGCCACCCGCAGGCCGAAGAGGCGCTTGCCGGGGGTGAAGCCGACGGTGCCGACGGTGAGCACGCTCACGGCGAGCAGGATGACCAGGGCCCAGTTGCCCGTCGCCTGGTTGTAGCCGTGGGTGACGAGACCGTATGCGATCAGCATGCACAGCGCCCAGTCGACGGCGAGGGCGCCGATTCGCCGCCCGGGGCGGGCGATGGAGCCCGGCCCCTCCTCGGGCAGACCGAGCTGCTGCCCCCGGTAACCGAAGTCGACACCGGCGTCCTCGGCCGCCGCGCGGGGTCCCGAGAGCCACGATCCCAATGCTTGCCTGTTGTCCACGCGTCCACGGTACTGTGCCCGCTTTCGATCACTTCGGCCCGGGTCCGCACCGGCCCGCCGCGGTGTCGGTCACACGCGCGCCGGTTAACTTGGGCGAAACAAATGGGTCATGCTTGAGAAATCCCGTCTGCCTAAGGTCGGGACCAGCGTGTGCCACCGCACTGGCCGCATGACCGAGCTGCAACCCCGCCCCTCCCCGGGCCGGGAGTAGGAGGAGTTGGATGTTCCAGAACGCCGACGAGGCCAAGAAGTTCATCAAGGACAACGACGTCAAGATGGTCGACGTCCGTTTCTGTGACCTTCCGGGAGTGATGCAGCACTTCACGATCCCGGCGACGGCGTTCGACCCGTCCGACGAGCTCGCCTTCGACGGTTCGTCGATCCGCGGTTTCCAGGCGATCCACGAGTCGGACATGGCCCTGCGCGCCGACCTGTCGACGGCCCGTCTGGACCCGTTCCGCCGTGACAAGACGCTGAACATCAACTTCTTCATCCACGACCCGATCACGGGCGAGCAGTACAGCCGTGACCCGCGCAACATCGCGAAGAAGGCGGAGGCGTACCTCGCCTCCACCGGCATCGCCGACACCGCGTACTTCGGCCCCGAGGCGGAGTTCTACGTCTTCGACTCGGTGCGCTTCGAGAC
The DNA here is from genome assembly GCF_042957155.1 of Streptomyces sp. NPDC008121. Classification (NCBI taxonomy): domain Bacteria; kingdom Bacillati; phylum Actinomycetota; class Actinomycetes; order Kitasatosporales; family Streptomycetaceae; genus Streptomyces; species Streptomyces sp. NPDC008121. The sequence goes on from NZ_JBIBHT010000005.1 coordinate 450,113, forward strand.
CTCGGCGAACCAGGGCTTCTACCACATCGACTCCGAGGCCGGCGCCTGGAACACCGGCAAGGTCGAGGACAACCGGGGCTACAAGGTCCGCTACAAGGGCGGCTACTTCCCGGCCCCGCCGGTCGACCACTTCGCCGACCTGCGCGCGGAGATCTCCCTGGAGCTGGAGAACGTCGGCCTCCAGGTCGAGCGCCAGCACCACGAGGTCGGCACCGCCGGCCAGGCGGAGATCAACTACAAGTTCAACACGCTGCTCGCCGCGGCCGACGACCTGATGCTCTTCAAGTACATCGTGAAGAACGTCGCCTGGCGCAACGGCAAGACCGCGACCTTCATGCCGAAGCCGATCTTCGGCGACAACGGCTCGGGCATGCACGTCCACCAGTCGCTGTGGTCGAACGGCGACCCGCTCTTCTACGACGAGCAGGGCTACGCCGGCCTGTCGGACACCGCCCGCTACTACATCGGCGGCATCCTCAAGCACGCCCCGTCGCTGCTGGCCTTCACCAACCCGACGGTGAACTCGTACCACCGTCTGGTGCCCGGCTTCGAGGCCCCGGTCAACATGGTCTACTCGCAGCGCAACCGCTCCGCGGCCATGCGCATCCCGATCACGGGCTCGAACCCGAAGGCCAAGCGCGTCGAGTTCCGCGCGCCGGACCCGTCCTCGAACCCGTACCTCGCCTTCTCGGCGCTGCTCCTCGCGGGCCTCGACGGCATCAAGAACAAGATCGAGCCGGCGGAGCCGATCGACAAGGACCTCTACGAGCTGGCTCCCGAGGAGCACGCGAACGTCCAGCAGGTCCCGACCTCGCTCCCGGCGGTCCTCGACGCCCTGGAGGCGGACAACGAGTACCTCCAGGCGGGCGGTGTCTTCACCTCCGACCTGATCGAGACCTGGATCGACTACAAGCGCACGCACGAGATCGCCCCGATCCAGCTGCGTCCGCACCCGCACGAGTTCGAGCTCTACTTCGACCTCTAAGCCGTACGTCCGGCCCCTCGGGCCGTACGCCCGGCGCTCAGCGCGGCGAAGGCCGCCACCCCGTGCGAGGGGTGGCGGCCTTCGCCGTCCGGGCGCGGTCCGGCGCCGGGGGCCGGTGTCAGCGGCCGTAGCGGATGAAGGTGCGCACCATGCGGCAGGTGGTGTCGGACGGCGGGTGGATACCGAGCTGCTCGGCCGTGGTGCGTATCGTCGCGTTGCCCGCCTTCGCCGGGTCGTAGACCCCCGAGTCGAGCAGGGCGATCGCGAGGCGCATGGCCTTCAGCCGGCGGTTGTGGCTGACGTACCACTCGCGGGGGCGGCCCGCGGGCAGCGGCTGCTTCCGCAGGGGCTTCCAGGGTTCGAGGGACAGCGTCCGGATCGTGGCGACGGCCATGGGCGACCTCCTGGCGAACGGTGGGCGCGGGCCCTCCCCGGGACCCTCACCTTCACTCATGATTTTACCCGTCACCACTGACAATCATCCCTGGCCAGAACGGTTTTGGGGCTCCACGGGGGTACCGTTTCGCCCCATGGAGATCTGGATCAATCCCGCCTGTTCCAAGTGCCGCGCCGCCGTCGGTCTGCTCGACGAGGAGGGCGCCGACTACACCGTGCGCCGCTACCTGGAGGACGTACCGTCGCCCGACGAGATCCGGGCCGTCCTCGCGCGCCTCGGGCTCGAACCGTGGGACATCACGCGGACGCAGGAGGCCGACGCCAAGCAGCTGGGGCTGAAGGACTGGCCGCGGGACGAGGGGAACCGGGACCGCTGGGTGGAGGCGCTCGCCGCGCACCCGAAGCTGATCCAGCGGCCGATCATCACGGCCGACGACGGCACGGCCGTGGTGGGGCGGACCGAGGAGGCCGTCCGGGACGCGCTGGGACGCTGACGGGCGCGCGGGCCTACGGGCCGGGGCGGGGGTCACGGGGTCGGCGCCGTGGCTCCGTCCGGCCGGGGCGGTCGGTCCCGGCCGGGGCGGTCGGGGCGGTCGGGGCGGTCGGGGCGGTCGGGGCGGTCGGGGCGGTCGGGGCATCATGGACGCCGGCAGGACGGTCGCGGACGTACGGGGAGTCGAGGCATGGTCGGGTTCCACTCCTCCGCGCTGGACGGGGTCGCCGCCAACCCCGCCCTCCCCACGCCGCTGTTGCTGCGGCTGCTCGCCTTCGACGGCGGCGGTGAAGGTCCGCCCTTCCAGGCCCTGTACCGGCCGGGGCTGCCCGACGCGGCGGTCGCGGCGATCGTCGCCCATCCCCTCGCCGGCGTACGAATCGACTTCGCGCGGAGCGCCCAGGCGGAGCCCGGACAGCGGGCCCGGCTCGTCGACGACCCCGACCCCGAAGTGCGGGCCGCCCTGGCCTGGGGCCCCGACCGGAACCACGATCCGCGCAGGCCCGTCCGCCCGCTGCCGGACCCCGTGTGCGGACGGCTCCTCGCGGATCCCGAACCCGCGGTCAGGGAGCGGCTGTTGCGATCACGCCATCTGGCGCCGCGGTTCCTCGCCTCCCTGGCCCGGCATCCCGATCCGGCCGCGCGGCGGGCCGCTCTGCGCGTCCCGGAGGCGCTGGCGGCGGACGAGCGGGCCGGGCTGCTCGACGACCCCGACCCCGGGGTGCGGCGGGCGGCCGCGCTGTGCGCGTGCCCCGGTGACGCGCGGCTCACCTCGGCACTGCTCCGCGACCCCGCCGCCCGGCCCGAGGCGCTGCGCCGGGGCCTGCTCCGCCGGGCGGACGCCGAACGGTTCCTCGCCGAGGACGTCCACCCGGCCGACCTGGCCCGGAACCCGTTCCTGCCCGCCGACCTGGTGGACCGGCTCGCCGTCCACCCCGACGAGAGTGTCCGGCGCGCCGTCTCGCTCCGCCCCGAACTGACCGAAGCCCGGCGCGCGGCGATCGACCGCACGGCGGGACCGCTGGTGGGGGCGGACGACGACGTGGACTGGGTGGCGGCGGGCATCGCCGACCAGGAGGTGCTGCGCAGGGCCGCGACCTCCTCCCACCCCCTGCTGCGCCGGGCCGCGGCCCGCAGCCCCCATCTGCCGTCCGATCTGCTGCGGCTGCTGGCGGCGGACGAGGACGTCATCGTCCTCACCCACCTGGCCGTGCACCATCCCGACACCCCGGAACGGGTTCTGATGCGCGTGTACGCCCGGCTCGGCGGGACGTTCTCCGCCTGGATGGCGACCGGGCACCCCCGCTTCCCGCGCGAGGGCCTCGCCGCCCGCTTCGCGGACCATCCGGAGGGCAGGTACCGGCAGCTGGCCGTACGCGACCCCGAGGCCGGCCCCGGCCTGATCGAGCGGCTCAGCCACGACCCGGACGTACGGACCCGGCAGGCGGCCGCCGCCGACCCGCGCCTGCCGCTCCCCCGGCTCCTGGCGGTTCTCGCCCTGCCCGAGACGGCGTGCGGCGCGGGTGCCAACCCGGCCCTTCCCGAACGGGAGATGGCCCGGGTCATGGACGGGGCCGGGGTGCCGCGATGACGGCGGGCGGCTGGAGCGACGCGGCCGAGGTGCTCGGAGCCGATCTGCATCTGGAGCTGACCGGGGCGGGGAGCCGGCGGGCCGTGCTGATCAGGGCGTTGCGCGAGGCGGTACGGAGCGGGCGGCTGGAGCCCGGGACGCGACTGCCGCCGTACCGCTCGCTCGCCGCCGATCTGGGGCTGGCCCGGAACACCGTCGCCGACGCGTACGCCGAGCTGGTGGCGGAGGGCTGGCTCACCTCCCGCCAGGGATCCGGGACGCGGGTGGCCCACGGGGCGGTGGCCCCGGAGCCGGGCGCGGGGGCGGGTATCGGGGCGGGTTCCGCCTGGGCGGGTGTCGGGGCGGGTTCCGCCTGGGCCGGTGTCGGGGCGGGGGCAGCCCGGGCGGGTGTTCCCGGGGGTCTCCCGGAGGCCGTCCCGTACGACCTGGTCCAGGGCAAGCCGGACCCCGCCGCCTTTCCGCGGGCGGCCTGGCTGGCGGCGGCCCGGCGGGCGTTGACGGCGGCGCCGCACGAGGCTTTCGGGATCGGCGACCCACGGGGACGGGTGGAGCTGCGGCACGCGCTCGCCGGATATCTGGCGCGGGTGCGCGGGGTGCGCACCTCCCCGGACCGGATCGTGGTCTGCTCCGGCGCGGCCCACGCCCTGCGGCTGCTCGCCCGTACCGTGCCGGGGCCGTGGGCCGTGGAGTCGTACGGTCTCCCCTTCCACCGGGGGCTTCTGGCCGAGGCCGGGGTCCTGACCCGGCCCGTCGCCGTCGACGAGGGCGGTGTCGACGTCGGAAGGCTGCCCGGGGGCGTCGGCGCGGTGCTGCTGACGCCGGCGCACCAGTTCCCGACCGGGGGGCCGCTGCTGCCCGACCGCCGGGCGTCCGTCCTGGACTGGGCGCGGGAGACCGGCGGCCTCGTCGTGGAGGACGACTACGACGGGGAGTTCCGCTACGACCGGCGGCCCGTGGGCGTCCTCCAGGGCCTCGCCCCGGACCGTACGGTGCTGATCGGTTCCGTCAGCAAGAGCCTGTCCCCCGCCCTCCGGATCGGCTGGATGGTGCTGCCCGCGCCGCTGGTGGACGAGGTCGTGGCGGCGAAGGGGGAGCGCGAGCCGTACTCCTCCGCCACCGAGCAGCTCACCCTCGCCGACTTCCTCGTGTCGGGGGCGTACGACCGGCACGTCCGCCGGATGCGCCGGCACCACCGGGGGCGGCGCGACCGGCTGGTGGCGGTCCTCGCCGAGCGCGTACCGCGGGTGCGGGTGACGGGGGTCGCGGCCGGGCTGCACGCGGTCGTGGAGCTGCCCGCGGGCACCGAGCGCGCGGCGGTCGGGGCGGCGGCCCGGCACGGGGTGGCGGTGGAGGGGCTGGGCGACTACCGCCACCCCGAAGCGGGCGGGGCGGCGCGGGCGGACGGCCTGGTCGTCGGCTACGCGACGCCTCCCGAGCGGCTGTACGGCGCCGCCCTCGACGCCCTGTGCGCGGCGCTGCGGGAGGCCTTGGACGCCTGACGAGCCGCCTCCGATTGAGCGGAACGGGTCCGCTCCGCGTATCTGACGCCACAGGAACCGACAGGAATCGAACGGAGCCTCAGGTGTCACGCAGGAGAACGCTCAGCCGGAAGAAGAAGATCGCGCTGGTGGCCGGGGCCCTCGTGCTCGTCGGGGGGACGGCGGTGGTCCTGACCGGTACGAGTCAAGCCTCCGCGGCCTGCGACGGCATGGCCGCCGCGCTCGCCACCAACGAGCGGTTCATCGCGGATCAACGTGCCCGTCCCGACGCGCTCTCGGGGGCCCGTATCGCCAACCGCGAGGCGGTGATCGCAGAGATCCGACGCCAGCAGGCGGCGGCCGGGTGCGGCGGCGCGGAGGGCGGGGGCGAGGCCGGGGCAGGCGCCGGTGCGGGTGCGGACGGCGGCGCTGGTGCGGGCGGCGGCGCGGCGGACGGAGACGGTACGGGAGCGGGGGCGCCGCCGGCCGGTGCCGAGCCCGCGCCTCCCGCCTCGGCGCCGCCGGCCGACGGGGCCGGCGACGTGGTGTGTGCCGGGTCCACGGTCACCCTCTCCGGCGAGGCGGGCGCCCCGGCGGCGTCCAGCGGGCAGTTCCCGCCCGGGACCCGCCTCAAGGTGACCAACCTCGACAACGCGAAATCGATCACGGTCGAGGTCACGGCCGCCTCCGGAAGCTGCGTCCTGCTCAACAACGAGGCCTTCGAGCAGGTGCGGGAGCCGGGGAAGTTCCTGATCCGCAAGGCGCGGATCGAGCGCGTCGGCTGAGCAAGGGGGGCGCCGGCGGCGGCCGCCGGCGCCCCCCCGACGCCGGACTCAGGCCCCGGTCCTGGCCGCCGCCAGGGCCTCCGCCTCGGTGAGGATCTCGGTCAGCCGCAGACCGAACCGGGCGTCGCATCCGTGCGCAGCCCCCGTGCGGGCCGACTCGAGCAGCGCGTCGACCGCCCTGCCCAGCGCACCCACCGCGCCGTCCCATCCCGGCATGACCGCGCGGCCGTGCTCGCCGTGCAGCGTGAGCGCGGCCTCGGCCGCCCCGGGCGGGGCGCTCAGGCTGAGGGTGGCCGTGCTGCCGGCGCCGGAGGCGTGCCGCAGGATCAGATGGCGGGTGTCCTCGGGGCCGGGGACGCAGGTGATGTCCGTGACGTCGCCGAGCACGGGGAGGAGGACGGAGAGCACGTGGGGGCCGACGTCCCAGAGGCCGCCCTTCTCGCGTCGCCAGGGGGAGGCGGCGTAGGCGCTGGTGGAGCCGGGGGCGAAGAGGGTGCCCAGCCAGTGCGCCTCGCCGAGGAACCAGCCGCCGGCCGCGGCCTGTTCGTCGATCCAGCGGGCGGTCGGCTCGGCGAACCGCAGCGTGCAGAAGACGATGGAGGCGACCTCGGCCTTCTCGACGGCCTCGGCGACGTCCCGGGCCGCGGCGACCGTGGTGGCCACCGGCTTGTCGAGGAGCACGTGACAGCCGGCGGCGGCGGCCCGCACGGCGAGCGGGGCCTGGATGTCCGGCGGCAGGGCGAAGGCCACGGCGTCGCTCGCCTCGAAGAGGGCGTCGACGTCGTCGTAGGCGCGCGTGCCGCAGGCGTCGGCGATCTCGGCCGCCGCCTCGGGCCGCCTGCCCCACACCCCGCTGAACTCCACCCCCTCGTGCGCGGCGAGAGCGGGCGCGTGCGCCCGGCCCGCCCAGGGTCCGGTGCCGAGGAGTCCGATACGGGGCGTGCCGCCCGAGAGCTTGGTCATCCCCCCAGTCTGCCGTCCCGCACCGACACCCGGCCGGGCGGTGCCGCGCCGTCCCGTGAGCGCCCGCGCGCAACGATCAGCGAGGCGGGACGTTTGGAACTCCCGAACCGGTGAAGACGATCGTTGACACGGTCTTTATCCATCGAGGTAGGAGCACATCATGGGCATTCTGGCTTGGATTCTCATAGGGCTGTTCGCGGGCCTCATCGCCAAGGCGCTCATGCCTGGCAAGGACCCGGGCGGCATCATCATCACAATGCTCATCGGCATCGCGGGCGGCCTGCTCGGCGGCTGGCTCGGCAAGGTGATCTTCGGCGTCGACTCCATCGACGGCTTCTTCGACCTCTCGACCTGGATCGCCGCCATCATCGGCTCCGTCATCCTCCTCGCGGTCTACCGCCTGGTCACCGGCAACCGACGCCATCACAGCCACGCCTGACCGGCCCGGCTCTTCCCCCGCGCGATCGATCCTCGCGCCACCGAAAACGGCTCCCCCTCCCCCGAGGGCGGAGCCGTTTCGCATACAGTCAACTATCTCAACTATGATAGTTGGGATAGGTTGGGCGGATGGAGCCGAAGACGTACACGACGATCGACCTCCGGAAGCAGATGGGCGAGATCCTCGACCGCACCCGCATCGCGGGCGAGCCGGCGGCGATCACCCGCAAGGGCAAGACGGTCGCCTACCTCGTATCGCCCGAGTGGTTCGAGCAGTCCATGGCGCAGCACCCGGACGCCGTCCCCGGCGACCAGGACGCCGCCTGAGCGCGCCGGACCGCAGACCAGGAGCCCCTCAGTCATGACAGCGCAGCCTCTCCACTTCGACGGCCCCGGCGGCGACCGCCCCCGCCCCGTGCCGCCCATGCCCGAACGCACCCCGCAGGCCCTGCGTCTGGCCATTCAGGAACACGCTCCGCACCTGCTGCCGGATTTCGAGGAGCACTGGCACCGCGCGATCGGCGGAGCCTTCAACCTCACCCCGGTCCCGGCCTTCATGCGGCTGTGGTGGACGCAGTACGCCATCGCCCGCGACCCCGGCCTGGAAGCACATCTGCTCGACCTCGAGGACCGCGCCACGAAGTCCGAGGATCCCGAGGAGTCCGCGGCGCTCCTGGCCGAGTACAGCCGACTGCGGCGTCAAGCGGCCGGCGTGGAGCCCGGCCGGTGAGCGATGAGCTCCCATGCCCGCCCTGGCAGATGGACTGGACGGCCGAAGCGTGGCGCGACTTCGAGCTCATGCCCGCGGACGCCCGACAGTTGGTGACTGCGGCGCGCGCGGAACTGGTCACGGCCATCGACCCGTACTACCGCGGGATCGACGCGGATGCGCTCCTGCCTCACTGGATCACCGTCCGGCCGCTGGCCTCGACCAGGCCGGGTGGTGCACACATCGCCGATCTCGCCGGCGGCCGCGGCTGGCTCGTCTTCACCTTCATCCGGCGCCACGCCGAGCCTCAGATCACCGTGACCGACGCCTTCTGGACGTAGGCCGGCGGGCCGAGTAACACGGGGTTCACAATCGGGCAACGGGCGGGAAATCCGGTGTTGCGAAGCTGCGCGCAGACACCGAGCACGAACCGAGCACGACATCGCAGCTCTCGCAGCGTCGCGAGCCGCCGCGCGTCCCCGCAGCAGCATGCCCAAAGGATGAGGCCCGTGACCTTCAAGGCTGAGTACATCTGGATCGACGGCACCGAGCCGACCGCGAAGCTTCGCTCGAAGACGAAGATTCTGGCGGGTTCGGGCGCCACCCTCGCCGAGCTGCCGATCTGGGGCTTCGACGGATCCAGCACGAACCAGGCCAAGGGCCACGCGTCCGACCGTGTCCTCCAGCCGGTCTTCGTCTGCCCGGACCCGATCCGCGGCGGGGACGACATCCTGGTGCTGTGCGAGGTCCTGAACACGGACATGACGCCGCACGAGTCCAACACCCGTGCCGCGCTGGCCGAGGTCTACGCGAGGTACGCCGCGCAGGAGCCGATCTTCGGCATCGAGCAGGAGTACACCTTCTTCGACGGCGAGCGCCCGCTCGGCTTCCCGGTCGGCGGCTTCCCGGCCCCGCAGGGCGGCTACTACTGCGGTGTCGGCGCCGACGAGATCTTCGGCCGTGACGTCGTCGAGGCGCACCTGGAGAACTGCCTGCGGGCGGGTCTGGGCATCTCCGGCATCAACGCCGAGGTCATGCCGGGTCAGTGGGAGTTCCAGGTCGGCCCGCTGGCGCCGCTGGAGGTCGCGGACCAGCTGTGGGTGGCCCGTTGGCTGCTCTACCGCACGGCCGAGGACTTCAAGGTCTCGGCGACGCTCGACCCGAAGCCGGTGAAGGGCGACTGGAACGGCGCGGGCGCGCACACGAACTTCTCCACCAAGGCGATGCGCGAGGGTTACGACGCGATCATCACCGCGGCCGAGTCGCTGGGCGAGGGCTCGAAGCCGCTCGACCACGTCAAGAACTACGGCGCCGGCATCGACGACCGTCTGACCGGTCTGCACGAGACCGCCCCGTGGGACGAGTACTCCTACGGCGTCTCGGACCGCGGCGCCTCGGTCCGTATCCCGTGGCAGGTCGAGCAGGACCGCAAGGGTTACATCGAGGACCGCCGCCCGAACGCGAACGTCGACCCGTACGTGGTGACCCGCCTCCTGGTGGACACCTGCTGCGAGGCCCTGGAGAAGGCCGGCCAGGTCTGATCCGCACCCGCACGACGCCCGAGGGCGCTCGCCGTGACCACGGCGGGCGCCCTTCCGGCGTTCCGGCGGGGCCACTTGGCCGGCCCGCGCCCCGGCGCGGCGTGCGGCATCCGTCGGTGATCCGAGCGGTAAAGCGGGGGTCAGGGGCATTCCCGAGTAGTAGAGTAGGGATATGGCCATCACTCAGAACGACACCGCGATGGGTCGTCACGACCTCGAGCCGTTCTGGCCCTCCCGCCAGCACCACGACTTCGACCGGTGCTGTCGGCGCGTGAGGAACGCGTCGGCCCTCTAAAGCCCCGATCGGCACGGTCCGATCCCCCGGCCTTCGGCCGACGCGCACGACGTACGACGCCTCTCCGTCCGTTCTCGCGCGAAATGAGCTGATCCGTCATGGCCCCCACCCAGAGCGCCTCCCTGAGCACGCCGCTGAACACGTCCCTGAACACGTCCCTCGCGGCCGTCCGTCCCGGCCGGCACCGACTCCGGGCCGTCGATCCGAACGAAGTCGCCGAACTCTCGCGGGTCGCCGAATTCCTGCCCCCGGGCGCCACCCTGCTGCCCGCACCCCCGCACACCCTGCCCACCCTGCCCGGGCGGCCGCCGATGGTCGGGTACCTCGTCCTCGTCCCGGCCGACCAGCAGGTGATGCTCCCGTCGCCGGCGGGCGCCGGGGCGGCGGCGACGCCGGCGGGCGAAGAGACGCCCGCCGAGCGGGGGCCGGTGACGATCGACGGTGCCCAGCGGATCGCCGTGGTCGACGGCGAACCGCTGGACCTCACGTACCTGGAGTTCGAACTGCTCGCCCACCTCGTCGCCCACCCCCACCGGGTCCATACCCGGGACCAGTTGGTGACGACGGTGTGGGGGTACGGGCACGTCGGCGACGGCCGGACCGTGGATGTCCACGTGGCCCGGCTGCGTCGCAAGCTGGGCGCCGAGCACCGCCACACGATCCAGACCGTGCGGCGGGTCGGCTACAAGTACACGCCCTGATCAGACGCTCGGGGTGAGGTCCCGGTCACGGTTCCGGGACCTCGCCTTCGTCACGGCGCCGACGGCGATGTCGACGACCAGGAACGCGAGCAGGCTCAGGCCCAGCATCGGCACGAACCAGCCCACCAGCGCCGTCGCGGCCAGCAGCGGCAGCAGCATCGTCGGCGGGACCTTCCGCCAGGCCCCGCGCGCGGCCGGACGGCCGGGGCGGCGCAGCCACCACATGCGGTACCCCATGACGATCAGCAGGATCAGCGCGAGCGCCAGCGCGGCGAGCGCCAGCTGGTTGAACAGGCCGAGGAAGACGCCCATATGGGCGTCGATGCCGTACCGGGTGAGCTGGGCGAGCACCGGGTAGTCGGCGAACCGGAGCTCGTCGATGACCGTGCCGTCGGCCGGGTCCACGGCCACCGAGTCCAGGTGCACCGGGAACTGCGCGTCGGTCTCCTTGACGACGTATCCCTTGCCCTCGGTGGGCAGGGTGACGGCCGTCGGGCCGTCGATGCCGGCCGCGCGCGCCGCCTCGACCGCCTTGTCGATGCCGACGTCCGGCCCCTGGGCGGGCGCGGCCCCATGGCCGGCGCCGTGGCCCTCGTGCTCCCCGGACCCGCCGGCGGCGGCGCCGTCGAGGGTCGCGGAGACCGCCGGCGTGGCGCCGCCGAGCTGCGAGCGGACCACGTCGATGTTCTCACCGGCATACCGCGACCAGGTCAGACCGGTGGCGGAGAGCAGGACCAGTCCGGCGACCGCCCACAGGCCGACGACGCCGTGCCAGGAGAGGGTGCGGCGCCGGGACTTCGGTCCGCGCTCCGGTACGAACAGGGAGCGGCGGTTCCTGCGGCGGCGGCCCAGCCACAGGGCGAGCCCGCCGAGGGCCACCACCCACAGCCAGCTGGCGGCCAGTTCGCTGTAGTTGCGGCCGAGGTCGCCGAGGTGCAGATCGCGGTGGAGTTCGTCGGTCCAGGTGCGCAGCGGCAGCGCGCCGGAGCCGCCGTAGCTGGGCAGCTGGCCGCGTATCTCGCCGGTGTAGGGGTCGACGAAGACGGCGAGGGACCGCCCCTCCTCGACGTCCGGGTCGGCCATCAGGACACGGGTGGTGGCGCCGGGCTCGGCGGGGGGCCAGACGGCGGTGACGGTGCCGTTGGGGTTCACCTTCGTGGCGGCGTGCACCTGTTGCGACAGCGGCAGGGTCCGCTCGCCGACGGGGACCTCCAGCTCGTGCGCGTACACCACCTTCTCGGCCTGGAAGGAGAGGGCGTACAGCAGACCGCTGGCGGCGGCGACCAGCAGGAAGGGGGCGATGAGCACGCCGGCGTAGAAGTGGAGCCGCAGCACGAGGGGCCGCAGGGCGCTCCAGCCCCGGGGCCTGGCGCCGCTGCCGGGCTCGGCCGGGGGCTCACCGTCGGACGCGGCGGTAGCGGATACGCCGTCGGGGGCGGGGCCGGGGGCCGGCTGGGTTCCGGCGGTGGCCGGTTCGGTGGTTCTCGGCTCGGCCGTATCAGGGCGTGCGGGATCGTCGATCGTCATGGCTGTCCTCGAATGCGGTGTCGACAGGGGGAATCGGCCCCCGGGTCAGACGTGCGCTCCGAGGGCCGTGGCGCGGGGTACGGACAACCGGGGCGGGCCGCGCCGGGAGAGGGTGTGCGCGAGCACGACGCCGCGCAGGCGGTGGTGGTGCGGACGCGTGCGCGCGGGGCGCACGCGCGGCGGAGCCGGTACGGGCACCACGGCGAGCAGCAGGCGCAGCGGGGTGAAGGCGAGCGCCCCGACGGCCCGGGCGAGCGCGAAGAGCGCGGCCTCGCCGTGGGCCAGCCAGAGGCCGCAGACCACGGCGGCGAGGAGGTGGGCGGCGACCATCCCCAGGGAGGTGTGGTCGGCGACCATCTCCAGGGCCGTACCCATGGTCGTCTCGGCCGTGGGCGGATCACCCATGGGTGCGTGGCCCATGGAGCCGTCCCCCATGGGTGTGTCCCCCATGGCCGGGTGCCCCAGGGGTGCGCCCCACATGGAGCCGTGGGACAGATGGTCCGCCGACGACGCGTGCGCGTCCGGCCGGCCGGCGGCGGGGTGTGCTCCGCTCCACGAGAAGACCAGGTGCAGCGCCGACTGGACGGCCAGCAGGCCGCCGCCGATCGCGAGCGGCCCGCGGCGCCGGCCGCTCACCAGCCAGGCCAGGACGCTCGTCGCGGCGAAGGCGACGAGCAGCGATCCCGGCGGGAGGTCATGCGCAGACATGGACGAATGCCCCACGGCGGCCAGTGTCACGCACACCGCCGCGAAAAGTGCGGCTCGCAGGGCGCGTATCGGCGACCGGGCATCCGTCATGGTCCGGACATGGTGACATCCCGCCGTCCGGCGCGGGAGACCACCCGCCCTCCCGCTCCGGAAGACGCCCGTGCCGCCGTTCCCCGAGTTCCCTCCCCGGCCCTTTTCCTCCCGTGGCGGAACCACTGGGTAAACGACCCCGGTCGGGTGCACAGTCGGGGCATGCGACTTTTGATCTTGGGTGGGACGGAGTTCGTCGGCCGGGCCGTGGCCGAGGCCGCGCTCGCGCGCGGCGGGGAGGTGACGGTCTTCCACCGGGGGCGCCACGAGCCGCCGGCCGGTGTCCGCACGCTGCTCGGCGACCGTACGGCCCCGGTGGCGGACGGGCTCGCCGCGCTCGCCGACGGGGAGTGGGACGTCGTCGTCGACACCTGGTCGTCGGCGCCCTCGGCGGTCCGGGACGCGGCGCGGCTCCTCGCGGAGCGGGCGGGGCGGTACGTCTACGTGTCGAGCCGTTCCGTGTACGCCTGGCCGCCGAAGGCCGGTCTGGGTGAGGACGGGCCCCTGGTCGAAGGGGACCCGGACGCCGGTGAGGTGCCCTACGCGGAGGCCAAGCGGGGCGGCGAGCTGGCGGTCCTCGACGCCTTCGGACCCGACCGGAGCCTGTTCATCCGGGCCGGGCTGATCATCGGACCGTACGAGAACGTCGGCCGACTGCCCTGGTGGCTGGGCCGGATCGCCCGGGGCGGTCCGGTCCTCGCGCCCGGGCCGCGCACGCTGCCGCTCCAGTACATCGACGTCCGCGACCTCGCGGAGTGGACGCTCGACGCCGCAGAGGCGGGGCTGTCCGGACCGTACAACCTGGTCTCGCCGCCCGGGCACACCACCATGGGCGAACTCCTCGACGCCTGCGCCCGGGTCACCGGCTCGGACGCCGAACTGCGCTGGACGGACCCGGAGACGATCCTGGCGGCCGGGGTCGCGCCCTGGTCCGATCTGCCGGTGTGGATCCCGCCGGGCGAGATGTACGACGCGATGCACACCGCCGACGTGTCGAAGGCGGTCGGCGCGGGGCTGCGCTGCCGGCCGGTGGCGGAGACGGTCGCCGACACCTGGGCCTGGCTGGAATCGATCGGCGGGTCGGCGCCCCGACGCCCGGACCGTCCGCCGCTCGGCCTCTCGCCGGAGCGCGAGGCGGCCCTCCTGTCGCCCTGACCCCGGCCGGCCTCGCCCGACCGGGCGGCGGGCCGACTCGGCCTGGCCTGCCGGTTGTTCACGGACCGGGCGCGGGCAGAGGTCCGGTCACGGAGGCGTTGAACACTTCACGGGTCCTCTGCGTATAGAGCCCCATGGGACGCACAAGAAAACGTTCGACACGCGCGAAGCGCGTGGTGGCCGCCTCCGTCGCACTTGTGCTGGGCGGGGGCGGCCTCATCGCCGCCAATGTGTACGCATCGGCCGGTCAGGGCTGGGGCGACCCCCCGCCCGCCGCCCGGACCGTCTCGCTCTCCACGATCGACTGTCCCGACGTGGCCGAGGAGCTGCCCGAGGTGCCCGGGTCCGTGCGGGGCTCGGTGGACCGGGAACTGGCCACCCTGGACAGCCAGATCACGGTCGCGTACCAGCGGTTCGCCGACAACAAGCGGCGGATCGAGAGCGACCCCGAGTACGGGGAACAGCAGATCCTGACGCCGTTGCGGAACGAACGCGTCAACATCCTCCAGCGCATCGCCCTCATGCTCCAGCAGCCGTCGATGGAGAGCCTCGCCCCCTGCACCCTGCGGGCCGACGACGAAGCCCCCGCGAACGGCGGGCAGGACGGCGGTCAGAACGGGGGAGGTCAGAACGGCGGCCAGGACGGCGGAGGCGACGAGGGCCAGGACGGCGGGCAGGGCGAGGGCGAGAACGGCGGCCAGGACGGCGGCGAGGACGAGGAGCCCGGGCAGGCCGGCAACGGCCCCGAGGCCTCCGACTTCGTCGACATCCGCTCCGTACAGCCCAACGTGAAGCTGCCCAGGCAGCGGAGCGGGGCCTCCCGGGGCACCTTCACGACGAACTGCGGGCGGAACGAGAACGGCAAGTTCAATCCGGACAACGTGATCGTCGCCCCGGGGGTGAGCAACGGCGCCCACCACATGCACGACTACGTCGGCAACCAGGCCAACGACGCCTTCGCCGGCGACGACGATCTGGCCCGGGGCCGGACCACCTGCCGCAACCAGGGCGACCGCTCCACCTACTACTGGCCGGTGCTCCGGCTGCAGAACGGCCAGTCGGAGGACGACGCCGAGGCGGACGGCGGCGGCAAGGACCAGAACGTCGGCGAGATCCAGACCCCGGCGCAGGTCACCCTGAACTTCGTCGGCAGCCCGGTCTCGAAGGTCACCGCGATGCCCCGCTTCCTGCGGATCATCACCGGCGACGCGAAGGCGTTCACCAACGGCGACGCCAACGCCAACGCCTCCTGGTCGTGCACCGGGTTCGAGAACCGTCAGCTGAAGGACAAGTACCCGATCTGCCCGCAGGGCAGCAAGGTGGTGCGGACGTTCCGGTTCCAGAGCTGCTGGGACGGACGGAACACCGACAGCGCCAACCACCGCACGCACGTGGCCTTCGCCGACCCCGCCTCGGGCCGGTGCGGCCAGGGCTTCCGGGCCATCCCGCAGCTCGTCCAGCGGATCGTGTACGACGTGCCGCCCGGCCCCGGGTTCGCCGTCGACTCCTTCCCCGAACAGCTGCACAAGCCGATCACCGACCACGGCGACTTCATCAACGTCTTCGACCAGCGGCTGATGAAGCGACTGGTCGGCTGCCTCAACGAGGGACGCCGCTGCGCCTAACCCGCGCGACCGGCCCCAGGGGCGCCCTCCGGGGCGCCCCTTCCGTCATGCCCTCGGCCAGGGCACGCCCTCAGTGATGCCCCTCGGCATGGGACGGGCTCGCGGAGTGGGAGGGGTGCGGGGCGTGGGACGGGTGCGCGGAGCCGGAGGAGGGGGCGGGCGCGTGGTGCGGTGCGGTGGTCTCGACCTGGCCGCCGAGCCGGGTGCGTACGCGCTCCACGGTCCGTTCGTCCCCCGCCACCGTCCACTTGCGGCCCACCAGATACGCGCCGCCGTAGTCCTTGGCCTCGTTGATCCACTCGCGCTGGCCCCGGTCGCTGGCGAAGGTGAGCAGGACGTACGTCCCGTCGCCCGTCGCGCACTTCGCCTGACGCAGCTCGGCCGCCTCCGTCTGGAGGTCCGGCCGGCACTCCGCCTTCGCGGCGATCTGCTCCAGGGTGCCGGCGGCCTCCTCCGGGGCCTCGGCCCCGCCGCCGCACCCGGTCAGCACCAGCACCGCGGCGGCCAGGGCCGCCCCCTCCACCGTTCGACGCGCACGCATCAGCATCCGCTCATCCTGCCCTCCCGGTCCTGTGTTCGGTGGCCGAACTCCAGGAGTGGTGGAATCCGATCGATTACGGTTTGGTACGAAAAGGACCGATCCGGAGGAGTCGACGCCATGCCCGCCCTTCCCGCCGCCACCGTCGCCAACCTCCGGGACCTGGGGACCCTCCCGCTCGGCGGGAACCGCAGCGTCCGCTCCGGCCGGGTCTTCCGCTCGGGGCGGCTCGACCGGCTGGACGCGGCCGACCCGGTGGTGGCCGGTCTGGGCATCCGTACCGTCGTCGACTTCCGCACCGCGGCCGAGCGCGCCGACCGGCCCGACCGCGTCCCGGACGGCGGCCGGCTGCTCGTCGCGGACGTGCTCGCCGACCATCTGGCCGCGAGCGGCCTGCCGCCCGCGGCGCGGCTCAAGACGCTCCTCGGCGACCCGGCGCTGGCCGAGGAGCTGCTCGGCGGGGGCAAGGCGCGGGACGCCTTCGTCCGGACGTACCGGGCCTTCGTGACCACCGACTCCGCCCGGGCCGCCTACCGGGCGTTCCTCATGGAGCTGGGCGACCCGCACGCCGGTCCGCTCCTCTTCCACTGCACGGCGGGCAAGGACCGCACCGGCTGGGCGGCGACCATCGTGCTGTCGGTGCTCGGCGCGGACGACGAGACGGTGATGACGGAGTACCTGTCGGTCAACCCGGCGGTCCGGCAGGCCTTCGCCCCGATGATCGAGGGGTTCGCGGCCCAGGGCGGCGATCCCGAGCTGGCGCTGGCGCTCATCGGGGTCGTACCGGAGTACCTGACGGCGGCGCTGGACGAGGTCGCGGTCCGGCACGGCTCGATGGAGGGGTACGTACGGGAGGGGCTCGGGGTCCCCGACGAGGTGACGGGCACGATCCGGGAGCGGCTGACGGTGTACGCCGCCTGAGCCGGGCGTCCGGGGGCGGCTGACGGTGTACGCCGCCCGAGCCGGAGATCCAGAAGCGGCTGACGGTGTACGCCGCCCGAGCCGGAGATCCGGGAGCGGCTCACGGTCCACGGCCGGAGCGCGCACCCCGCCGCCGGGGGTCTACGGGCGGACCGCGCACCCCGCCGCCGGGGCCGTGCGGGCCGGGGTGACCATCGGATGATTCGCTCGTTCTGCTGAACGTGAGCACCCAGGAACTCGCCCCCTCCCCCCACGGCCCCGGGCGGCCCGGCCCCGGTCCGGTCGACGTCGAGCAGGCCGAGGCGGCGCTCGTCGAGCACTATCCGCGGCTGGTCCGGATCGCGTACCTCGTGCTGCCGCCCTCGCTGGGACGCAACCGGCGGGTGCTGACCGCGCACGCGGTCGTCCAGCGGTCGCTGCCGCGCCGCCGCGTCTCCGGCGCCGGCGTCCCGGCCGCCCTCCGGCCGGAGGACGCCGTCGACCCCGGGTACGCGTACGTCCGGGGCGAGGCGCTGCGCCAGGCGCTGACCGCCGGGCTTCCGCTGCGGCGCCGGGCGCTGCCCCGGCGGGCCCAGTTCCCGCCGCTGCTGCCCCACGTGTGGGGGCTGCGGCTGTTCCCCCGCGCCGGTGGCGCCGACGAACTGGCCCTGGACCAGCGGCTGTCGGCGCTCTCCGGGCCCGGGCGGGCGGCGTACGTCCTGCGCGGCCTCGAGCGCCAGGGGGACCCGGAGGTGCTGCGGGTCCTCGCGGCGGCGGGCGTGCCGGAGGAGGAGGCGCGCGCCGCGCTCGCGGAGGCGGACGGGGCGGAGGCCGCGGGAGGGGTCGGCACCGCCGCGCTGCTCGACTCGCCCGAGTTCGATCCGTGTTCGCTGCAGGCCCGCCCGACGGACCTGATGCGGCGCCGGCAGCACGCCAAGGCGGCGCTCGCCGCGGCGGCGGCGGTGGCGGTGTGCGGCACGCTGCTCGGGCTGCCGGGGGACGGCTGGGGCAGAAACGGTGCCGCGGCGCCTTCGTACGCGCGCAACCCGGCGGCCCAGGCGGCGCTCGACCCGGACGGCCTGAAGCGGGTGCCGGCGGGATATTGGCAACGGGCGACGCGCCGGGACTTCTCGGTGTGGCCGGAGCGCGGCGGCCTGGTCGGGGACCGGGCGCTGCTGCGCCGGGCCCTCGCGGTGTGGGCGCGGCCCGGCGGTTCGGTGCGGACGTCGGCGACGCCCGGGACTCCGGTGGGGCCGCCGATGGGGTCGCCGCAGCTGTTGTACGCGGGCGAGGTGGACGGGTCGCGGGTGGTGCTGTTCCACGACGGGCTGCGGGCCGTGCGGTACGCGGAGCAGGCCGGCGGGGCGAGCGGCGCGGCGCTGGACTTCGCCCGGACGGACGGGGCGGACGAGGTGGGCGCGGCGGCGCTCGTCGCCTCCCGGGCGGCGGGCAACGTCCGCTATCTGACGGCCCCTTGGGTGCGCGAGACGGCGGTACGGGACCTGCTCGCGCCGTCGAAGGAG
Source organism: Streptomyces sp. NPDC008121 (assembly GCF_042957155.1). Classification (NCBI taxonomy): domain Bacteria; kingdom Bacillati; phylum Actinomycetota; class Actinomycetes; order Kitasatosporales; family Streptomycetaceae; genus Streptomyces; species Streptomyces sp. NPDC008121. The sequence continues at coordinate 468,554 of NZ_JBIBHT010000005.1, forward strand.
CCCTGGTCGCTGGGGCGGGACGCGGACGGCCTCACGCAGGCGCTGCCCGGCCCGGCGTCGGCACGGGAGTGCGCGGTCTGGAACACCCTCCAGGTGCGGGACGGGGAAGGGGTGCGGCTGCTCACCGATCTGGGCGAGCTGGCCCCCGCCCGGCTGACGGCGGGGCCGCCCGCGGCGCCGGTGGACGCGACGGGCGAGGAGGCGCGGGCCGCGTGGGCGCGGACGGCGTGCCAGTTGGCGACGGTCCGCTCGCGCGGGGTCCGGACCGTGAACTCCTGGCGGTTCGCGACCCAGCGGCTGCCGGAGGGCGGCGGGCGGGCGGCCTGGCTGTGCACCCGCGCGGAGACCTGGCGGGGCACGGGCAGCAGGGTGCTCGCCCAGTTCCTGACGCCCGCCGGGGCGGCGGCCCCGGCCCCGGCGGCCCTCGCGGCGCGGGCCGAGGAGTCGCCGGCCTGCGGGGTGCGGGACCCCCGGGTGGTGGCGGGCGTGCTGTGGCAGGCCAAGAGCGGCCAGTGGTACGTCCTGGCGGCCGGCAGCGAGGACATCGCCTCGCTGACGACCTCGGGCGGGGTCGTGGGCCGGGCGGACGGCCCTCTCCTCGCCCTGAAGGCGAAGCGGGGCGCCCGCGCCGACCTCCGCGGGACACTGAAGGACGGCACGGGCGTCGGGGCGCTGCGCTAGGGGCGTCCGGATCACGCCGGGCTCGTGTGGCCGTGCCCCCGGCGGTTCGGGAAAAGCCGGTGCACGACCCTGTTGCCAACCAGCTACCCCTCAGTACATTGACGCCATGTCTAATACGCAGCCTGCACCGGTGGCGTCGGAGCACATCGAACTCAAGGCCCGGAAGGTCTCCTTCGCCTGGGAGGAGACCCCGCTCCACTGGGTGCCCGGCGACCCGTTCACCACCCACACCATCAACGTGCTGCACCTGCTGCTCCCGGCCGGTGAACGCTGGTTCGTGCACGTCTACAAGCAGGTGCTCCCGCTCATCACCGACGACCGGCTGCGTGCGGACGTCATCGGCTTCATCGGGCAGGAGGCCGTCCACTCCCAGGCCCACGACGACGTCCTCCCCCACCTCAAGAAGCTCGGCCTCGACCCCACCCCCTACACCGCGCAGGTCGACTGGTTCTTCGAGAAGCTGCTCGGCGACCGGACGCTGCCGCCCGGCCGGCCGCGCCGGTGGTGGCTGATGGAGCGGGTCGCGCTCATCGCCGCCATCGAGCACTACACCGCCTTCCTCGGCGACTGGGTCCTCAACGCCGAGGAGCTGGACCGCCGCGGCGCCGACCCCACCATGCTCGACCTGCTGCGCTGGCACGGCGCCGAGGAGGTCGAGCACCGCTCGGTCGCCTTCGAGCTGTTCATGCACCTCGACGGCGGCTACCGCCGCCGGGTCCGCACCTGGGCCACCGCCTTCACCGCGATGGTCTTCCTCTGGCAGCGCGGCACCCGCTTCTTCATGGAGAACGACCCGACCCTCACCGACGGCAGGGCCTCGGTCGGGCAGCTCGTCCGCAAGGGCCGGGAGGGCGTCCTGCCGTCCACCCCCGACCTGCTGCGCTCCATCCCCCGCTACCTCAGCCGCGCCTACCACCCCTCCCAGGAGGGGGACACCGCCCAGGCCGTCGCCTATCTGGCGAACTCCCCCGGCGCCAACGGAGGTCGCTGACCATGCCCCGTCTGCGTACCGTCGTCCTCGTCGCCGGGACCGCGCTCCTCGCCGGCCGGGCCAGGCGCGCCGTGCGCCGCCGGATCGAAGCCGCCCCGCTCTGGCCGATGCCCGCTCTGGAGGAGCCGGTGTCGGGCCGCGGCCGCCTCTCCACCGTCCCGCGCAAGGTCCTCGTCACCGGGCGCACCGAGCCCGCCGAGGGCGTGGTCCAGCTCCGTCTCGAAGGGACCGGCCTGCCGGCCTGGCAGCCGGGCGCCCACATCGACCTGGTCCTGCCGTCCGGCCTGGTGCGCCCGTACTCGCTCTGCGGCGACCCGGCCGACACCGACGCGTACACCGTCGCCACCCGCCTGATCGAGGAGGAGCGCGGGGGCCGGGGCGGCTCGCGCGAGGTGCACGAACGGCTCCACGTGGGGGCGGAGGTCGAGATCCGCGGGCCGCGCAACCGGTTCCCGCTCGTCGACGCCCCCGCGTACGTCTTCGTCGCCGGCGGCATCGGTGTCACCCCCGTCCTGCCGATGCTGCGCGCCGCGGCGGCGGCGGGCGCCGACTGGCGGCTGCTGTACTGCGGGCGGTCCCGCGCCACCATGCCGTACCTCGCCGAGATCGAGCGCCTCGCCGGCGAGGCGGCCGGGGACCGGCTGACGGTCGTCGCGGAGGACGAGTCCGGCCTGCCGGACCTCGGCTTCCTCGCGGACACCCCGCCTCGGACCGCGGTGTACTGCTGCGGCCCGGACGGGCTGATGGACGCGGTGACCGCCGCCCTGCCGGCCGGACAGGTCCCGCGTCTGGAGCGCTTCTCCCCCGCCGCCATCGCCGCCGGAGGCGCCTTCGAGGTCGAACTGCGGCGCTCCGGGCGGACGTTGACGGTCGCGGCCGGCCAGTCGGTGCTGGCGGCGGTCCGGGCCGAGGTGCCGGGGGTGTCGTACTCCTGCGAGCAGGGGTTCTGCGGGACCTGCCGGCTGGGGGTCCTGGAGGGCGAGGTCGACCACCGGGACGAGCTGCTCACCGACGCCGAGCGCGCCGACTCGATGCTGATCTGCGTCTCGCGGTGCGCGGGCGAACGGCTGGTGCTCGACCTTTAGATTCAGACGCGAGCGAGGCTACGGGCTAGGGGCTACGGGCTACGGGCTACGGGCTACGGGCTACGGGCTACGGTTCCGAGCTACGGCAGGATCAGCCAGTCGAAGGCCAGGGCGGCGGCGAGGCCGCCCACCAGGAGCCAGGTCGCCAGGCGGGTACGGCCGTTGCGGGACAGCTCGATGACGACACCGCAGAGGATCATCGCCAGTCCGTACACCCCGACGACCAGGACGGACGTCCGGCTGGCCAGCCGGATCACGAGGACCGCGGCCATCGCGACCAGCAGGACGGAGGCCGCGGCGATCCGGAGCCGGCGGGCCTGCTTGGGCGTCAGGCCGGCCGTCCCGGCCCCGGCGTCCCCCGCCTCGGGCTCCTCATCGGTCCCGGGGGCCTCGTCCTCGACCCCCGCCGTGTCCACCGTGTCCGCCGCAGCGGTCTCGGCGGTCCCGGCGGTCTCGGCACCGGGGTTCACGGCCTCGGTGGTCTCTGCCTCGGTGTCCGGTACCGGCGTGTCCTTCGCCGGTGTGGCCTGGTCGGAAGCGCTCATATGGTGGGAGCGTAACGGACGCCCGTTAGGCTGTTCGCATGACGACCGGGGTACGCCGCAGGATGGGCGTCGAGGAGCGCAAACAGCAGCTGATCGGGGTGGCCCTCGAGCTGTTCAGCCACCGATCGCCCGACGAGGTCTCCATCGACGAGATCGCGGCGGCCGCGGGCATCTCACGGCCGCTGGTCTACCACTACTTCCCCGGCAAGCAGAGCCTGTACGAGGCGGCGCTGCGGCGGGCGGCCGACGAGCTGGCCGCCCGGTTCGTGGAGCCCCCGCAGGGTCCGCTGGGGGCGCGGCTGCTGCGGGTGATGGGCCGGTTCTTCGACTTCGTGGACGACCACGGGCCGGGCTTCTCCGCACTGATGCGCGGCGGTCCCGCCGTGGGCTCCTCCACCACGAACGCGATGATCGACGAGGTGCGGCAGGCCGCCTACGAGCAGATCCTGTCCCACCTGGAGGTGGAGACGCCCTCCGCCCGGCTCGAACTGGTCGTCCGCTCCTGGGTGTCGCTGGCCGAGTCGACGGCGCTGCTCTGGCTGGACGGGCGGCGGATCCCGCGCGCGGAGCTCGAGCTGCAGCTGGTGCACGACTTCGCGGCGCTGGCGTCGGTGAGCGCGGCGTACGACCCGGAGATGGCGGAGGTCATGATCCGCATCCTCGGCGACGAGCCGGCGGACGGCCCCTTCGGCGACCTGGTCGGCCGGCTCCTGGCGCTGGCGCCGCGGATCCCGGCTCAGCCCCTGCGCTAGGGCGTGTTTCGGAAGTAGCGTCGTCCGCCCGCAGGGCGGGCCGGGGGCGTCTGGTGCGTGCGATCGCAGGCGGAGGGTGGGGGCACCTCCCGCGCCGCCAGGCGCAGGGGGAGAGAGCGCAGCGGGCTGCGCCGACGACCGACAACGCGGCGAGCGTGCGTGCCAGGCGTCCCCGGCCAGACGGGACTTTCGAAACACGCCCTAGGACGCGGCGAGGCCGGCCGGGAGGATCCCGGCCGGCCTCGCGTGTGCGGTGCGGCGGTGTCGTGGCGGGTGGCGCCCGTCAGCGGGTGGTGAAGACCGCCACCGTGCGGGGCGGGACCGTGAAGGTGCCCGAACCGACCTCGTAGGAGGCGGACTTGACGGTGGTGTCCGTGCCCGACGCCTGGACCGGGTGGAGGGCGTAGCCCTTCCCGGCGAGGGCGGCGACCCGCTGGGTCTGCCGCTGCGGGGTGGCGTTGAAGACCACGACCAGGTCACCGAGGCGCATGGTGATCACGCCCGGGGTCTCGCCGGTGCCGGAGAGGGGGAAGGACAGGCTGTCCTGGACCTGACCGGCGGTGGCGAGGGAGAAGGCGGGTTCGGTGGTACGGATCCTCTGCAGGTCGCGGTAGGCGGCCGCGGCCCCGTCGATCTGGGCGCAGCCCACGGTGAGACCGGGGGCGGTGAGCAGCGGCTTCCCGAACGCCCACTTGGGCTGGTTGTCGGCCGCCGGGGGCAGCCCGCGGCCGAAGCCGTTGCCGTCCCGGCAGTCCCAGTGGATCGCGTTGAACCAGTCGCCGCTGTCGTACGAGTTGCGGTCGAGCGACTTGGAGCGCAGCAGGTCCGAGCCCGCCTGGGAGAGCGCGGGGCCCTGCGAGAGCGTGGCCGTGGCCATGGCGAGGACCTGCATCCTGGCCCGGTCGGCGGGCGAGGTGGCCGCGGGGAGCTTGAAGGCGAGCGCGTCGTAGAGGGTTTCGTTGTCGTGCGCGTCGGCGTAGGCGAGGGCGTCGCCGGGGGCGGCGGCGTAGCCGGCCGGGACGCCGTTGTAGTCGACCTCGGAGCCCTTGACCGTACGCCCGGAGGTGTCCGTGAAGGAGTAGGAGGCGAGGTTGCCGGAGAGGCCGACCTTGATCAGGTCCTGGTAGTGCAGGAGGCGGGCCTTCTGCTGCTCCGGGGTGCCGTTGGCGGTCGAGGGGTTGGGGTCGGTGAAGAGGCCGGAGGCGAAGCCCTGGACGCCGGGGTCCTCGTCGAAGGGGCCGCCGCCGCGGACGGCGTCGCGGGCCCGGTCGGAGAAGGTGGCGATGCCGGTGCCGGCCATGTTCTTCTGGGTGGCCTGGACGAAGCGGGCGTCGTCGGCGATCTCGCCGAAGTTCCAGCCCTCGCCGTAGAGGACGATCGCCTTGCCGTCGACGCCGTCCTTGGCGAGGGTCAGGGCGTCCAGGGCCTTGCGGACGGCGAGGATGTTCTCCTTCGGGTGGTGGCCCATGAGGTCGAAGCGGAAGCCGTCGACCTTGTACTGCTTGGCCCAGGTGACGATCGAGTCGACGACGAGCTTGCCCATCATGGCGTTCTCGGGCGCGGTGTTGGCGCAGCAGGTGGAGGTGGCGACCGAGCCGTCGGCCTGGAGGCGCTGGTAGTAGCCGGGGACGACCTTGTCCAGGACGGACTTGTCGGCCTGGCCGCTCGCGACGGTGTGGTTGTAGACGACGTCCATGACCGTGCGCAGTCCGGCGCCGTTGAGGGCCTTGACCATCTGCCGGAACTCGACCGTGCGGCGGGTCCCTTCGGGGTCGGTGGCGTAGGAGCCCTCGGGGACGGTGTAGTGCAGCGGGTCGTAGCCCCAGTTGTAGGCGTCCTTGGCCGCGGCGGCGGCGACGCAGGCCTGCTGCTCCTCGGAGTCGGGGGCGAGGATCTTCAGGTCGCAGGCGGGTCCGGTCTGCTCGGACTTCTTCTCGGGGATGGTGCCGATGTCGAAGGCCGGCAGGAGGTGGACGTAGGAGGTGCCGGACGCGGCGAGGGCCTTCAGGTGCCGGGAGCCCTTGCTGCCGGTGTCGGTGAAGGCGAGGTAGGTGCCGCGGTGGGCGGCCGGGGTGGTGGTGTCCGCGACGGAGAAGTCGCGGACGTGCAGCTCCTGGATCTGGGCGTCGCGCAGCGGGACGGCGGCGGGCTTCCTCAGTCCGCTCCAGCCCCGGGGGGCGAGCTTCGGGTCGGCGAGGTCGACGACGAGGCTGTGGGTGGAGTCGGTGGTCAGGGCGGTGGCGTAGGGGTCGGTGACCTTGTTGGTGACGATCTGCCGGACGCTGGGCGCCCAGACCTTGACCACGTAGCGGTACGGCTTTCCGGTCCACGCGCGCGTGCCGGTGGCCGACCAGACCCCGGAGGCGTCGTCGCGGCGCATGGGGAGGGTCTTCCCGTCGAGTTCGAGGGCGACGGACTGGGCGGTGGGGGCCCAGAGGGAGAGGGCGGGGCGGCCGTTCCGGAACACCGGGCCGAGGTCGGCCCCGGTGGCCTTCGGCGCGTACAGGTCGTCGAGGACGCCGGCGAGCTGGACGCCCGTGGCGGTCAGGACGGCGCCGTTGGCCGCGTACTGGGCGGCGACGAGCTGGCCCTTGAGCGCCTCGCGGACGCGGTCGCGGTCACGCGGGTCGACGGTGAAGGCGCCGTAGGCCTTCAGGTGCGGGAAGGCGGCCTTCTGCGCGTCGGTCAGCTCGGTCCGGTGGAGCCGGAGCGCCTGCCGGTCGCCGGTGAGCGTCCCGTTCTCGGCCTTGATCGAGCCGTCGCGGGAGGCGAGGAGGACGCTGGAGGCGGCGGTGTCGTTGCCGTTCCAGGCGAGGGTGGTCGCGTCGATCCAGACGGCCTGGGCCTTGGTGAGGTCGAGCGCGGCGCCGCTGCCCTTGGGCTGCGGGAGGAGGTACTTCTCCTGGCCGCCGAGCATCCAGACCTCGTGGCCGTCGGCCTTGAGGTCGAGGGACTGGTCGGTGGGCAGGTCCTTCTCGTCGCCCTTGTGCAGGATGTACGAGAGCGAGGTCGCGCCGGGTGCGAGGGGCACTTCGTAGACCGCGCCGTAGGCGTCGGTGCGCACGGGCTCCAGCGGCTTGGACCAGTCGGTGGGGTTCGCGGCGCCGGTCCAGGTGTGCAGGCCCCAGCCCGCGTAGTCGCCGTCGGGGCGCTGGTAGTGCAGGACGGCCTTCGTGGTGTCCTGGGGCGGGTAGGCGCCCTCGGGCGCAGCGTTCAGAACCTCGGGCTTGCCCTGTTCGATCCACACCTCGCCGGTCGTGGAGAGGTCGACGGTGCGGTCGGCGTCGGTGTCCTTCACGCCGTCCTTGTTCACGACGACGAAGCCGACCGAGGAGGCGCCGGGCTTCAGCTTGACGTGGGCGAAGGCGCCGTAGGCGTCGCGGCCGGTGAAGGGCTTCCCGGCGGGCCAGGTGGTGCCTTCGCCGTCGGCGATGTCGCCCCAGGTGTAGAGGCCCCAGTCGTCGTAGTTCCCGTCGGCGCGCTTGTAGTGCACGATCGCGTGGTCGCGCTGGGTGGCGGTCGGCGGCTGCTCGACGGCCGGGGCGCCGCTGGTGGTCGCCGCGGTGGCGCTCGCGGTGCGGCCGGTGCGGTCGACGACCACGGCCTTGTAGCGCAGTGGGGTGCCGGCGGGGGCGGTGACCTTCTGGGTGACCTTGTACGGGGCGTGGTCGGCGGAGCCGAGGACCTGCCACCTGCCGTGGCCGGTCTGGGCGGCGAACACGACGCGGTTCAGCTGCCCGCCCTCGACGTCGGCGGAGAGTTCGACGGTGCCGGTGGCGCCGGCCTCGGGGGCCGTGAGGGTGATCGTGGGCGGGGCGGCGGGCGCGGCGAGCGGCTGCGCGGCCTTGAGCACGAGGGAGCCGAGCGCCGGGACGGTCACCTTGATCTTCGTGTCGCCGGCGCTGGTGACGCGGGTGTCGCCGCCGTGGATCGCGGTGAAGTCCATGCCCGCGGAGCCGGTCGGGATCTCGACGGTCTTCGGCTCGGTGGCGCTGTTGACCGCGACCACGTACTCGGCGGGCCCGCTCTTCGCACGGGCGTCGGTACGGGAGAAGGCGTAGACGGAGCCTTCGGCGTACCGCTGCTCCTGGACGCCGTCGCGCAGCGCCGGGTGCTTCTTGGTGAGCGCGGAGAGCGCGGCGATCTGCCGGTAGAGCGGGTGCGTGGGGTCGTACGCGTCGCTCGCGTGGGTGCGGTCGGTGCCGAGCTGGTCGTCGTCGAGGTAGTCGGCGGTCTTCGACGCGAAGAGGGTCTGGCGGGAGTCCTTGTCGCCGCCGGGGCCGGTGAAGCCCTGCTCGTCGCCGTAGTAGACGACGGGGTTGCCGCGGCCGAGGAACATCAGCTCGTTGGCGAGGGCGTAACGGCGGAGCAGTTCGGCGTCGCCGGCCTTCGGATTGTCCTGCTTGAGGAAGGCGCCGAAGCGGCCCATGTCGTGGTTGCCGAGGAAGGGCACCGATTCGTAGGCGTTGGCCTTGTCGGTGGTGTAGCGGTAGTCCTGGGCGAAGAGGTGGGCGAGTTTGCCGGCGGGGCCGCCCTGGGAGGCGAAGGAGCGGGCGGCGTCCTGGAAGGGGAAGTCGAGGGTGGCGTCGAGGCGGCCCTCGGTGACGTACGGCGCGGTGATCGCGGGGTCGGCGGAGTAGACCTCGCCGAACATGAAGAAGTCGTCGCGGCCGCGCTGCGCGGCGTACTCGTCGAGGGCGGTGGCCCACTGGGTCCAGAACTCGGTGTTGACGTGTTTGACGGTGTCGATGCGGAAGCCGTCGATGTCGAAGTCGCGCACCCAGCGCTGGTAGATCTTCTCCATGCCCTCGACGACCTCGGGGCGCTCGGTCCACAGGTCGTCGAGGCCGACGAAGTCGCCGTACTCGGAGGACTCCCCGGCGAAGGTGGAGTCGCCCCGGTTGTGGTACATCGTCGGGTCGTTGAGCCAGGAGGGGACCTTGACGTTCTTCTTGTCGGGGGCCACCACCGGGGTGCGCGGGAAGGACTCCCGGTCGACGGGCGGGAAGCGCTTCGTCCCGTCGGCGTAGTCGCCGTCGTCGAAGGGGACGCCGTCCTTCGCCAGATAGGGGAAGGCGCCCTTGGAGAGGTAGTCGTAGGACTTCTCCTGGTAGTCGACGACGTCGGCGGTGTGGTTGGTGATGACGTCGAAGAAGACCTTCATGCCCTTGGCGTGGGCCTGGTCGATCAGCTTCTCCAGGTCGGCGTTGGTGCCGAAGTGCGGGTCGACCTGGGTGAAGTCGGTGATCCAGTAGCCGTGGTAGCCGGCGCTCGCGTTCGTGCCCTCGCCCTGCACGGGCTGGTTCTTGAAGATCGGCGCCATCCAGATGGCGGTGGTGCCGAGGCCCTTGATGTAGTCGAGCTTCCGGGTGAGGCCCTTGAGGTCGCCGCCCTGGTAGAAGCCCTTGTCGGTGGGGTCGAATCCGGTCTGCAGGCGGGTGCCGGTGAGGCCGCCGCGGTCGTTGCGGGTGTCTCCGTTGGCGAAGCGGTCGGGCAGGACGAAGTAGAACTGCTCCCGGGTGAGGTCGTGGCGGGCGGGCTGCGCGGCGAGCGCCTTGTCGGAGGGCGGGGGCGGCGGCGGGGGCGCGGCCGCCGCGGGGAGGGCGGGCACCAGCGCCGCGCACAGGGCGGTGGCCACGACGGCCGCCGTTCGCTTGCGTATCACGGAGGTTCTCCCTGGAGGTACGGGAAGGAGGGCCGCCCCGGCGGGGCGGCCCTGGTGGGAGGGGCGGTCAGTTGCGGAAGGTGTCGTTCAGGACGAGCTGTCCGGAGGCGGGGACCGTGGCGACGCGGTTCGCTCCGGATTCCCAGGTGACGTTGCCCGCGGCGTCCTTGCGGACGTACTTGTACGAGAAGGTCGTGCCGGCCGGCAGCGGGACCGTCAGCTTCCAGACGGGGTAGCTCGCCGGGTCCAGCTTGGGGGCGGAGGCCGGGGACCAGGCGCCGAGGGCGGGGTGGTCGCCGGTGACGTGGATGTTCTGGCCGGGGACGGTGGTGGCCTGGACGTTGAAGGCGGCGGCGCTGCTCGCGGGCGGCGGGGTCGTCCCGCCGGCCTGGCAGGTCCGGGCGCCGACGTGCAGGGCGAGCGCGGTGTTCGCGCCCAGCGACGCCGTGAACCGTCCCGCCGCGTCGACCGTGACGGTGGTGTTGCTCTGCACGTCGCAGTAGGTGCCGGCGGGCAGGGCGGTCTGGAAGGTGCGGGAGAGCGCGGAGCCCTCGCGGTTGATCGCGACGAACGCCTTGGCGCCGCGCCCGAAGGCGATGGCGTTGTTGCCGTTGTCCCACCAGTTGCCGACGGCGGCGCCGCGGGCGGCGTTGCGGAAGCCGACCATGGAGCTGATCTCGCGCCAGGCGTGCTGGCACTTCCAGCCGTCGGCGTAGCAGGCGTTCACCTGTCCGCCGTTCGGGGCGCCCGCGTCCTTGTCGGAGAACTCGTAGCCGGAGTGGACGTCCGGGGAGCCGTAGGGCCAGGCCAGCATGAAGACGGAGGCGAGGGTGTAGGCGGCGCCGTTCTTGTAGCTGAGGGTCTCGCCGTTGCGCTCGGTGTCGTGGTTGTCGACGAAGACGCCCGACACGCCGGAGGACATGTAGCCCCAGGACTCGCCGAAGGTGCTGAGGTGGGCGAGCTTCTCCGAGCCGAAGATCCGCTTGAGGTCGCGGGCGTAGCGGAACTCCTGGACGTCGCCGGTGCCGAGGTACTCGCTCGGGGAGACCGCCTCGCCGGCCCCGAATATGGCCTCCTGCTTCCAGTGGACGCCGGGGTTGCTCAGCCGGGACTTGATGTTCGCGAGGTCGGCGGCCGGCATGTGCTTGGCGGCGTCGATGCGGAAGCCGTCGACGCCGAGGGAGAGCAGGTCGTTCATGTAGCCGGCGATCCGGCCGCGGACCCAGTCCTCGCCGGTGTCGAGGTCGGGCAGGCCGACCAGTTCGCAGTTCTGGACGTTGGCCCGGTCCTGGTAGTTCGAGATCGTGGCCCGGCAGTCGTCCAGGTCGGCGCCGCCGTACAGGCCGGGGTAGTCGTACTTCGAGAACGAGGTCCCGCCCGTTCCCGTGCCCGACGCGTTGGCCATGTGGTTGATGACGGTGTCGGCGACGACCTTCACGCCCGCCGCGTGACAGGTGTCGACCATGTTCTTGAAGGCGGTGCGGTCGCCGAGGGGGCCGGCGATCTTGTAGCTGACGGGCTGGTACGCGGTCCACCAGGTGGGGCCCTGGATGCGTTCCTGCGGCGGCGAGACCTGGACGTAGCCGTAGCCGGCCGGGCCGAGCTGTTCGGTGCAGGCCTTCGCCACGGAGGCGAACTTCCACTCGAACATCACGGCGGTGACGTCCTTCTGCCCGGGCGGGGCGGCCTGCGCCGGGGCGGGTGCCGTGACGGCCACAGCGGCTCCCGCCACGACGGCGAGTGCAGCGGCCACGGTCTTTCTGGCCATGATTCCTCCTGCTGAATCCTCGGGGGATGGGAGGTGCGAGGGGGGCGAGGATCGCAATCTCTTGCTGCAAGAAAGCAGCAACTATTTTCGGACGTGACCGTACGAGGACCCCGGCCCGGGGTCAACCCCTCGGACACACTCGCGACACATGCCGGAAATCAGCAGGAAGCTTCAACGCAAGGACTTACGCAAGGAGTTGCAATGGTGCTACGTTCAACCACGGCTCCGGGCCGGCCGGCCGAGGGTTCCGCTCCCCCGGGGCGGGTCCCACGCGCCCGGCCGGCCGGTCCGGTCATCGACCCGGCTGGGCAGCGGTGGATCCCCGGACCACCAGCTCCGGCTGGAAGACGAACTCCGTGCGCTGCACCGGATTGCCCTCGATCTCCTCGAGGAGCGCCCCGACCGCCGCGGTCGCCATCGCCTGCACCGGCTGGCGCACGGTGGTGAGCGGCGGACTCGTGAACGCGATCAGCGGCGAGTCGTCGAAGCCGATCACCGACACGTCGTCCGGCACGTCCAGACCGCGGGCGCGCACCGCGCGGATCGCGCCGAGCGCCATCAGGTCGGAGCCGCAGACGATCCCGGTGCACCCCTGGTCGAGCAGGATGTCGGCCGCCGCGTGGCCGCCCTCGACGCCGAACAGCGTGGGACGGACGTACCGTTCGGCCTCCGCGCGCTCCATCCCCAGGAGGTGGTGGAGCTCGGCGGCGAAGCCCTCCGCCTTGCGACGCGAGGGGACGTAGCGGGTCGGCCCGATCGCCAGACCGATCCGCTCGTGGCCCAGCTCGACCAGGTGCCGTACGGCCATGCGCGCCGCCGCCCGGTCGTCGGGCGAGACGAAATTGGCGTCGACGCGCTCGTTGAAGCCGTTGATGAGGACGAACGGCACGCCCCGCGCGCCGAGGCGCACATAGCGTTCCGGGTCGGCCATGGCGTCGGCGTGCAGCCCGGAGAGGAAGACGATGCCGTTGACCCCGCGCTCCTCCAGCTGCTCCACCAGCTCGTCCTCGGTGGCGCCGCCGGGCATCTGGGTGCAGAGCACCGGGGTGTAGCCGTGCCCGGCCAGGACCTGCTCGATGACCTGGGCGAAGGCCGGGAAGATCGGGTTGGTCAGCTCGGGCACGACCAGGCCGACCAGGCCGGCGCTGCGCCGCTTGAGCCGTACGGGACGTTCGTAGCCGAGGACGTCGAGCGCGGCGAGCACGCGGTGCCGGGTCGCGCCGGCCACCCCCGCCTTGCCGTTGAGGACCCGGCTGACGGTGGCCTCGCTGACCCCGGACTGGGCCGCGATGTCCGCGAGCCGCGGGGTGCCGTTCCCGGCACCCCGCGGCAGGGGGATCGTCACACCGCCCACCAGACGGTGGTGTCCGCGGGCAGCTCCACAACGCCTTCCCCGTGGGAGACCGGCTCGTTGGAGAGGAGGAACCGGCCGGGCAGCGGGACGGAGATGGCCCGGCCGGTGGTGTTGGCGGTGCAGACGAAGCCGTCGCGGCGGAACGCGAGGACGCCCTCGGGCGCCTCCGTCCACGTGACGTCCTCGCCCGCACCGAGCCCGGGCTGCTCGCGGCGCACGGCGAGCGCGCTGCGGTACAGCTCCAGGGTGGAGCCGGGGTCCCCGGCCTGCGCCTCGACGCTCAGCGCGCCCCAGGTGGCGGGCTGCGGCAGCCAGCTGCCGCCGTCGCCGAAGCCGTACGACGAGCCCTCGACGGTCCACGGGATCGGCACCCGGCAGCCGTCGCGGAAGCCGTCCTGGCCGGTGGCCCTGAAGAACGACGGGTCCTGGCGGACCTCGTCGGGCAGGTCGGTGACGTCGGGCAGGCCGAGCTCCTCGCCCTGGTAGACGTAGGCGGAGCCGGGCAGCGCCAGCATCAGCAGGGTCGCGGCGCGCGCCCGGCGCAGCCCGAGGTCGCGGTCGCCGGCCTCGCGCAGCTGGGTGCCGAGGCCCGCAGGATTGGCGAACCGGGTGGCGTGCCGGGTGACGTCGTGGTTCGACAGGACCCAGGTGGTGGGGGCGCCGACCGGACGCATCGCGGAGAGCGAGGCGTCGATGACCCGGCGCAGCTCGACGGCGTCCCAGTGGGTGCCCAGGTACTGGAAGTTGAACGCCTGGTGCATCTCGTCGGGGCGCACGTAGTTCGCGGTGCGTTCGACGGTGGGGGTCCACGCCTCGGCGACGAGGACGCGCTCCCCGTCGTACTCCGCCAGGACCTGCCGCCAGGAGCGGTAGATCTCGTGGACGCCGTCTTGGTCGAAGAAGGGCATGACGTCGTTGCCGAGCAGCTTGAGCTGGTCGTGGGCGCCGATGTCGGGCAGGCCCTCGGCCTTGACGAGGCCGTGGGCGACGTCGACGCGGAAGCCGTCGACGCCCATGTCGAGCCAGAAGCGCAGGATGGAGCGGAACTCGTCGCGTACGGCCGGGTGGTCCCAGTTGAAGTCGGGCTGCTCGGGCGCGAAGAGGTGGAGGTACCACTCGCCGGGGGTGCCGTCCGGCTCGGTGACCCGGGTCCAGGCCGGGCCGCCGAAGATGGACTCCCAGTCGTTGGGCGGGAGTTCGCCGTCGGCGCCCTTGCCGGCGCGGAAGTGGTAGCGCTCGCGCAGCGGCGACCCGGGGCCCTCGCGCAGGGCGCGCTGGAACCACTCGTGCTGGTCGGAGGAGTGGTTGGGGACCAGGTCGACGATGATCCGCAGGCCCAGCTCGTGCGCGTCGCGGATGACCGCGTCGGCGTCGAGGAGGCTGCCGAACATCGGGTCGATGGCGCGGTAGTCGGCGACGTCGTAGCCGGCGTCGGCCTGCGGGGAGGCGTAGAAGGGGGAGAGCCAGACGGCGTCGACGCCGAGCTCCTTCAGGTACGGCAGCCGGCTGCGGATGCCCTCCAGGTCGCCCATGCCGTCGCCGTTTCCGTCGGCGAAGCTGCGGGGGTAGACCTGGTAGATCACCGCGTCTCTCCACCAGCCCGTGTGCGTGCCGGTGGTCGGGGCGGCGGCGGGGGCAGCGAGGTGCTGGGTCATGACTTCCCTGGGAGGTAAGGAGTTGCGTACACGTACGGGCGGGTGGGCCGCCAAGGGTGCTCAGCCCTTGACGGCGCCGGCGGACATGCCGGTCACCAGGTGCCGTTGGGCGACGAGGAACACCAGCGCGGCCGGGACGGCGATGAGCACGGACGCCGCGGTCATCGGGCCCCACTGCGCGCCGTACTGGTTGACGAACTTCTGCAGTCCGCCGGCCAGGGTGAGGTTCTCGTCGCCGACCATGAAGGCGGAGGCGTAGGCGACCTCGCCCCAGGCGGTGATGAAGGAGTAGAACGCGGTCACCGCGATGCCGGGCTTGGCGAGCGGCAGGATGAGCCGCCAGAAGGTGCCGAACGGGGTGAGGCCGTCGACCTGGCCCGACTCGTCGATCTCGCGCGGGATGGTGTCGAAGAAGCCCTTCATCATCCAGGCGCAGAAGGGCACGGCGATGGTCAGGTAGGTGATGACCAGTCCGGCCGGCTGGTTGAGCAGCCCCATCGACGACATGATGTTGTAGATCGGCACGATGAGGACGGCCACCGGGAACATCTGGGTGATCAGCAGCGTCCACATCAGCCCGCGCTTGCCGGGGAAGCGGAAGCGGCTGACGGCGTAGCCGGTGGTGGAGGCGATGAAGACGCCGAGGAGCGTGGTCAGGCCGGCGACGAGCAGCGAGTTGCCGAACCAGCTGAGGAACTCGGTGTTCTCCAGCAGGTCGGTGTAGTTCGCGAACGTCGTCTCCTTGAAGAAGTCGGTGGTGTTGGCGTACTGCGCCGGCTTGATGGAGGTCAGGAAGACCCAGAGCACGGGGAAGACGGCGATCACGGAGGCCACCGCGAGGGTGGTGTGCAGCGCGATGGAGGCGAGCGGCGAACGGCGGCCGCGGGCCGGCGCGTGGGTGGCGGTGGTCACCAGACTTCTCCCTGCTTGCGGAGGACTCGCCGGTAGACCGCGGCGAAGATCATCAGGAGGACCAGGATCAGGACGCCCCAGGTGGACGACTGGGCGTAGTCACGCGGGCTGATCTCGAAGGAGAACTTGTACGCCTGGGTGACGAGGATCTGGGTGGCCTCGCCCGGTCCGC
This sequence comes from Streptomyces sp. NPDC008121, assembly GCF_042957155.1. Lineage (NCBI taxonomy): Bacteria > Bacillati > Actinomycetota > Actinomycetes > Kitasatosporales > Streptomycetaceae > Streptomyces > Streptomyces sp. NPDC008121. Next base: position 484,134 of record NZ_JBIBHT010000005.1, read on the forward strand.
CCCGGGTCAGCAGGAAGATCACCGGGAACATGTTGAAGGTCCAGATGGTGCTCAGCAGGATCACGGTGGTGGACACCGAGCGCAGGCCGGGCAGGGTGATGTGGCGGAAGCGCTGCCAGGCGCTCGCGCCGTCCATCTCGGCGGCCTCGTACAGCTCGCCGGGGATGGACTGCAGACCGCCGAGGAGGGCGACCATCATGAAGGGGATGCCGAGCCAGACGTTGACGGCGATGACCGAGAACTTGGCCCAGGTGGGGTCGTTGAGCCACGGCACGGCGTCGATGCCGCCGCCGGCCAGGATCTGGTTGAGCATGCCGCGGCGCTCGTCGTAGAGGAAGCGCCAGGCGAAGACGGAGACGAAGCCGGGGACGGCCCAGGGCAGGATGAGCAGCATCCGGTAGACGGAGCGGCCGGCGATCCTGCGGTTGAGCATGTTGGCCAGGCCGAGGCCGAGGACGAAGGTCACCGAGACACAGGCGACCGTCCACACGAGCGTCCAGCCGAGGGTGCCGAGGAACTGGGTGCCGGTGAGCGCGTCGACGTAGTTGTCCAGGCCGACGAACTCGTAGGTCGCGGGTATCTCGTTGACGCCGATGCTGCGCGCGACGTTGCGCTCGTTGGCGTCGGTGAGCGAGAGGTAGATCCCCCGGACCAGCGGATAGCCGATGATCACGCCGATCACCACGGTCACCGGGAGGACCATCGCCCAGGCGTACCAGTGGGTGGAGAGGGAACGCCGGAGCTTCCTCTCGGGGGTGCCAGTACCGCGGCTCCGGCCGCGGGCGACAGTGTCGCCCGCGGCCTTCGCCACCGACTGGCCGGTGGTGTCCACAGCCATCAGCCGGCCTGCCTTCCTTGTTACTTCCAGTCCTTCAGGAGCTTGCGGTAGGCGTCACCCGTCGCCTTGGCGCCCTGCTCCGGGCTGGTCTGGCCGGTGAGGACCTTGGTGTACTCGACCTGCAGCGGGGCGAAGAGGCTGCCGCCCTCCGGGACCCAGGGGCGCTCGACGGCCTTCTCGACGACCGGCTTGAAGAAGCCGATCATCTCGTTGCTCGCCACGTCGGGCTTGATGTAGACGGACTCGCGGGTGGGCAGCAGGCTCAGCTCGGTGGCGGCGGTGGTCTGCGCCTCGGCGGAGGTCATGTACTCGGTGAAGGCGTAGGAGGCCTCCAGGTTCTTGGAGCCCGCGTACACGGCGAGGTTGTGACCGCCCTGCGGGGCGCCCTGGCCGGCGGCGCCGGCCGGGACCGGGGCGATGCCGAGGTTCGTCTTGTCGGCGAACTCCTTGCCGGCGTAGGTGTCGGTGACGGCCCACGGGCCGTTGATCATCATCGCGACCTTGCCGTCCTTGAACGCGGACTGCATGTTGTCCCAGCCGTTGGTGGCGTCGGTGATCGCGGCCTTGGAGTCGACCAGGTCCTTGACGGTGCCGAAGGCCTTCACGCCGGCGGCGTTGTCGATGGTGATCTTCTTCTGCTCGGCGTTGACCATGTCACCGCCCTCGCCGTAGAGGAAGGAGAGGAACCAGTAGGCGTCGTCGCCGCGCAGGTAGAGGCCGGTCTTGCCGGTCTTCTGCTTGATCGTGGTGGCGACGGTCTTCAGCTCGGCGATGCTCTTCGGCGCCTCGACACCGGCCTCCTTGAAGATCTTCTTGTTGTAGAAGATGCCCATGGAGTCGATGACCTGCGGGACGGCGTAGGTCTTGCCGTTGTACTTGGTGGAGGCGGCCGCCTGCTCCAGGAAGTCGTCCTGGTTCTTCAGGGCGGCGGTGCCGTCGAGCGGGGCGAGGTAGCCCAGGTTGGCGAAGTCCGGGGTCCAGGCGACCTCGGAGCGGATGACGTCAGGAGCGCCGGAGCCGGACTGGGCGGCGTTCTTGAACTTGTTCTGCGCCTCACCGAACGGCACGTTCACGTACTTGACGGTGACCTTGGGGTGCTTCTTCGTGAAGCCCTCGGCGAGCTTCTTGAAGACCTTGTCCTCGCTGCCGACGTTCGACGTGTCCCACCAGGTCACGGTGCCGGAGAGCTCGCCCGAGCCCTTCGAGGCACCGGTGTCGCCGTTGTCGCTTCCGCACGCCGCCAGGGTCACGCCCAGGGCCGCGACCAGCGCGGTGGCCGCTATGCCACGCCGCATGTGAACTCCTTCAAACGATCCCGGATGAACGAGGGGCGAAGACCTTCCTCATGCGACCGCTCCCTCGCGGCGCGCCGGGTTGCCAGGAACGTAACAGGGATGAAAACGAGCCGAAAGAGCTTGCGAGAAATTTCTGCAAGGACCGGGGATCGTTACATCCGCGTGTCCCGAAGGTTGCCATCGAGTCGCTTGACAGGGTGGTCAGGCGGGCTCTTGCGGTGCCCCGCGCACCCTGCAAGCCTTTCGGCATTCCTTGCAGGACCGTTTCATGAGTGGCCTGACCTCGTTGTCAGGGCACACCCGCACCACCGTCGGCCCCTGGAACACGCGAGAGGGACCCGCCCATGGCCCACGAGCTCACCTCACCGTCGCCGCTGCCGGACCTTGCAAGCCCTTGCGCCCCCACCACGGGATGGTGGCGGGACGCGGTCATCTACCAGGTGTACGTCCGCTCCTTCGCGGACAGCGACGGCGACGGGGTCGGAGATCTGCGCGGGGCCCGCGAGCGGCTGCCGCACGTGGCGGGCCTGGGCGCGGACGCGGTGTGGCTCACGCCGTTCTACGCCTCCCCGCAGGCCGACGGCGGCTACGACGTGGCGGACTACCGCGCGGTCGACCCGGTCTTCGGGGACCTGGCGGACGCCGACGAGCTGGTCCGGGCGGCCCACGCGCTCGGCCTGAAGGTCATCGTGGACATCGTCCCCAACCACACCTCGGAGCGGCACCCCTGGTTCGCGGCGGCCCGGGCGGGCGCGGGCCCGGAGCGGGACCGCTACGTCTTCCGGCCCGGCCGCGGCCCGGACGGCGCCCTGCCGCCCAACGACTGGGAGTCCGTCTTCGGCGGCCCGGCCTGGACCCGGGTCGCCGACGGCTCCTGGTACCTCCACCTCTTCGCGCCCGAGCAGCCCGACCTCGACTGGGAGAACGCCGAGGTCAGGGCCGAGTTCGACTCCGTGTTCCGGTTCTGGCTCGACCTGGGCGTGGACGGCTTCCGGATCGACGTCGCCCACGGCATGGTCAAGGCCGAGGGCCTGCCCGACATCGGGCACGGCCGCCAGGCCCGGATGATCGGCACCCAGCGGCTGCCCTTCTTCGACCAGGACGGGGTCCACGAGATCCACCGCGGCTGGCGGCGCCTCCTGGAGTCGTACGGCCCCGACCGCATCGGGGTCGCCGAGGCCTGGGCCCCGACCCCCGAGCGTCTCGCCCTGTACGTACGCCCCGACGAGCTGCACCAGGCGTTCAACTTCCAGTTCCTCGACTGCCCCTGGGACGCGCCCGCGCTGCGGTCGGTCGTCGAGGAGTCGCTGCGGGCCACCGCCTCGGTGGGCGCGCCCACGACCTGGGTGCTCTCCAACCACGACGTCGTGCGCCACACCACGCGGTACGGCGCCGGCGACCCGGCCGCGGGCCTGCGGCGGGCCCGGGCGGCGGCGCTGCTGATGCTGGCACTGCCCGGCTCGGTCTACCTCTACCAGGGCGAGGAGCTGGGGCTGCCGGAGGTCACCGACCTGCCGGACGCCCTGCGCCAGGACCCGGCGTTCCGGCGCGGGGAGGGCCAGGACGGGCTCCGCGACGGCTGCCGGGTCCCGCTGCCGTGGACGGCCGACGGCCCCTCGCTGGGCTTCGGCCCGGCCGGCGCGTGGCTCCCCCAGCCGCCCGCGTGGGCCGGTCTCAGCGTCGCCGCCCAGAGCGGCGATCCCGGGTCCACCCTGGAGCTGTACCGCTCGGCCCTGCGGCTGCGCCGCGCCCATCCGGCGCTCGGCGCGGGCGAGGCGGTGGAGTGGCTGGACGCCCCCGACGGCGTCCTGCTCCTCCGGCGCCGCTCGGCCGGCGGCGACGTGCTGGTCGCCCTGAACACGACGGACCGGGACGCGCGGATCGAGACCCCGGCCCCGGTGACGCTCCTGCTGAGCAGCGCGGGCGCCGAGGTGGCGGGCGGCGCCCCGTACTCCGGCGGGGGCGCGGGCGGCGACGGTACGGCCCCGGCCGGCGCGGGTCCCGGCGGCGGTGCGGACGGGGTGGCGGGTGCCGTCCTCCCGCCTTCCGGCGCACGGCAGTTGGCCCCGGCCGCCGTTCCCGCGCAGGACACCGGGAACGTCCCGGTTCCGGCCGAGTCCTGCGTCTGGTGGGCAATCTGACGTGCGACCGGTACAGTCCAATCCCATGACCGCGCGGCTTGCCGACATCGCAGCCCAGGCGGGGGTCAGTGAAGCCACAGTCAGCCGCGTGCTCAACGGCAAGCCCGGTGTGGCCGCGGCCACCCGTGAATCCGTGCTTGCCGCACTCGACGTCCTCGGATACGAGCGTCCGGTACGGCTGCGCCAGCGCAGCGCCGGACTCGTCGGACTGATAACCCCCGAACTGGACAACCCGATCTTTCCCGCGCTCGCGCAGGTCATCGGGCAGGCCCTGACCCGGCAGGGCTACACCCCCGTCCTCGCCACCCAGACCCCCGGCGGGTCCACCGAGGACGAGCTCACCGACATGCTGGTCGAGCGCGGGGTCTCCGGCATCATCTTCGTCTCGGGGCTGCACGCCGACACCACCGCCGACATGACGCGCTACGACCAGCTGCGCGGCAAGGGCGTCCCGTACGTCCTGATCAACGGCTTCTCCCCGAAGGTCCAGGCCCCCTTCGTCTCGCCCGACGACCGGGCCGCGATGCGGCTGGCCGTGACGCACCTGGCCTCGCTCGGGCACACCCGGATCGGGCTCGCGGTGGGCCCCAAGCGGTTCGTGCCGGTGCTGCGCAAGATCGAGGGCTTCCAGCTCGGCATGCGGGACCGTCTCGGTCTGTCGCCGGAGGAGTCCGAGAAGCTGATCCAGCACTCCCTCTACACCCTGGAGGGCGGCCAGGCCGCCGCGGGCGCGCTGATCGCCGCCGGCTGCACCGCCGTCGTCTGCGCCAGCGACATGATGGCGCTGGGCGCCATCCGGGCCGCCCGGCAGCAGGACCTGCACGTCCCGAAGGACGTCTCGGTGGTCGGCTTCGACGACTCCCCGCTGATAGCTTTCACGGATCCGCCGCTCACCACCATCCGCCAGCCCGTGCAGGCGATGGGACAGGCCGCGGTCCGCGCGCTGCTCGAAGAGGTCGGGGGGACCCCCGCGCCGCACAGCGAGTTCGTGTTCATGCCCGAGCTGGTGGTTCGTGGTTCAACCGCTTCCGCCCCGACCCCGAGGAACCCCTGATCCCAGCGGCCCTCCCCTCCTCCCGGAGGTGGAGCACATGCGCCGGGCACCCGACCGGAGGATGATCGGTCGAGGGGCGTGGATCTGGCAGACTCTCTCCCCATGGGTGAAACGACTGTGAAGAGTTCGGAAGGCCGCACGGCGGCCAGCCCGTCACCCATCGTGGCCGACGGCAGGTGGGCGCGACTGCGGTCGCGCGTACCCCGGCGACCGCGGATCTGGTTCGAGATCCTGCTCATCGCGGTCAGTTACTGGACGTACTCGCTCATTCGCAACGCGGTGCCGGAGCAGAAGGCACAGGCGCTGCGGAACGCCGACTGGATCTGGCAGGCGGAGGAGTCCCTGGGGCTCGCCTTCGAGCAGACGGTCAACCACGCCGTGAACTCGGTGACATGGCTGATCGTGTCGATGAACTATTACTACGCCACCCTGCACTTCATCGTGACGATCGGTGTCCTGGTGTGGCTGTACCGCTGGCAGCCGGGCCGATATGCCGGTTTCCGTACGGTTCTCTTCTCCACCACCGGTGTGGCGCTGGTCGGTTACTACCTGTACCCGCTCGCACCCCCTCGGCTGATGAACGGCCAGGCCTTCGTCGACACCGTGCTGGTGCACCACACCTGGGGCTCGATGGCCTCGGGCAACCTCAAGAACATGTCGAACCAGTACGCGGCCATGCCGTCGATGCACATCGGCTGGTCGCTCTGGTGCGGTCTGACCATTTTCCTCCTGGCCAAGGCGCCGTGGGCGCGGATCCTGGGCCTGGTGTACCCGGCGGCGACGCTGGTCGTCATCGTGGCCACGGCCAACCACTTCTGGCTGGACGCCGTGGGCGGCATGATCTGCCTCGCCTTCGGCTTCGGCGTCTCGTACGTCTGGTACGGCTCGCTGCCGCAGCGGCTGTCCCGCACGGTGGACGGCCCGGCGCCCGCGCGCCGGGGCGCCGTCCCGGACTCCGCCGAGCAGGACCCGGCCCGTCCGGAGGCAGCGCCCGCGGACGCCCGCCGGGAGAGCGCCGGACAGGGCGCCGCGCGGTCGGCCGACCGGGACGCCGAGGAGTCACGGGTCGGCTCCGGCAGGTGACCCGGCCCGCGGCGCCCCGCCGCGCGCGGGGAGTCGCCGGTCAGCTCCGGTGGGTGACGCGGCCGCCGCTCACGGTCAGCCGGACGGGCGCCTTCTCGGTCTCGTCGGCGGGGGCGTCCACCGGGTCCACCGCGAAGGCCGTCAGGTCCGCCCGCTGCCCCGGGGCGATCCGCCCGGCCCACCGCTCCTCCCCCGCGGCGACCGCCGCGTGGGTGGTCATCCCCTCCAGCGCCATCAGACCGGTCAGGCCGTGCCGCGCCGAGGCGGCTCCGCGCGGGGCCCGGGCGGTGGCCAGGACCTGTCGGGCGTCGTAGTGCGCGATCGGCCAGTCGGAGCCCAGCGCCAGGTGCGCCCCCGCGTCCCGCAGGTCACGGCAGCGCCAGGCGCGCGCAGCGCGCTCCCCGCCCAGCCGCCTGGACCACTCGTCGGTGCGGTCGGCGCGGGTGTACGCGGTGTGCGGGGGCTGCATGGAGGCCACTACGCCCAGGGCGGCGAAGCGGCCGAGCTGGTCGTCGGGGACGGTCTCGATGTGCTCGACGCGGTGCCGCGGCGCGTCGGCGCTCCTCGGCCCGAGGGCCTCCACGGTGTCCAGGACGTGCCGGACGGCAGCGTCGCCGATGGCGTGGGTGGCGGTGCCGATCCCGGCGGCGTGGAAGTGGCGTACGGCGGCGGAGTAGGCGGCGGGGTCGGGCCAGAAGGCGTCCGTGCCCTGGCCGTGGCAGTCGGCGTGCTCCAGCCAGGCGGTGCCGCCCTCGACGGTGCCGTCCATGAAGAACTTCACGCCGCCGACCCGCCACAGGCGCCCGGCCCGCTTCTGGAGCCGCACCAGCTCCTCCAGCTCCTCCCGGTCGGCGCCGGGCATGCACCAGGGGGCCAGCCGAAGCCTCAGCGGCAGGTCGCCGTCCTCCTCCAGGGCGGTGAGCAGCCCCGGTACGTCGTGCCCGCCGAGGTCCATGACATGGGCGCCGGTCAAACCGGTGGCGGCCATCGAGCCGAGCAGCCGGACGAGCCGGTCGCGCCGGTCGGCGTAGGGCGGGGTGGGCAGCAGCGGGGTCATGAGGTCCATGGCCGCGTGTTCGATCAGATGGCCGGTGGGCCGCCCCTCGGCGTCGCAGACGATCTCGGAGCGCTGGGCGAAGGTCCGGGGGCCGTCGATGCCCGCTGCCCTGAGGGCGGTGGCGCTCACGAGGGCGGAGTGTCCGTCGTAGAGCCGCAGGTGGGCGGGGGCGCCGTCGAGGACGTCCTCGACGAGGTCGTAATGGAGGGGCCGGCCGCCGAAGACGTTGTGGTCGAGGCCGACGCCGAGGATCCAGCCGTCGCGGCGTTCGGCCCGGGCGAGCGCCGCCCGCAGCTCGTCGAGGTCGCGCACGGCGGAGAGGTCGGTGCCGGCGAACATCTCCAGACCCCAGACGGGGTGGCTGTGGGCGTCGGTGAGGCCGGGGGCGAGGGTGGCGCCCGCCAGGTCGATCGTCTCGGTGCCGGGGCCGGTCCAGGCCCGCGCGTCCGTGTCGTCGCCGACGGCGGTGATCAGTCCGTCCTGGACGGCGACAGCGGTGTGGCCGGTGAGCTCGGGGGCGCGGACGCGGGCGTTGACGAGGACGAGGTCGGGTGCGGGCACGGCGGTTCTTCTCCTGAGCGGGGTGCGGGGGCGGGGAGTTCTGCGGCGGGCTCTGCGGGTTCGGCGGGTTCGGCGGGTTCGGCGGGTTCGGCGGGTTCGGCGGCGAAGTGCGCGTAGACCTCGGGGCGGCTGCGCCGGAGCCGGTACGCGAGGAGCAGTCCGAGCAGGAACACGCCGGGGACGAGGGCGAGGAGGACGGTGTTGACGGTGGAGGAGGCCCCCGTGAAGACGTCGATCTTCGAGACCACCAGGGCGAGGGCCCCGGTGAGCAGGACGGCCGCGACGACCGGGGCGACGACGGTCCGCAGGACTCCCTCATCGTGCCGGATCCGGCGGAAATAGAAGGGGACGGCCAGGGCGGCGAGCAGTTGGAGGGCCATCAGTCCGATGCCGCCGGGGGTGTTCACCCAGAGCAGGAGCTGGGTGTACGGGTCGGCGTCGGCGGCCGCGAAGCCGAGGACCACGGCCAGCCCGAGGACGGTCTGCGCGACGCCCGCGGCGTACGGGGAACGGTGGCGGGGGTGGACCTTGCCGAAGACGGGCGGCAGGACGCCTTCCTGGGCGAGTGCGAGGCCGTAGCGGTTGATCGCGTTGTGGAAGGCGAGGAGGGAGGCGAGCACGCTGGTGACGATGAAGAGGTGCATCAGGTCCGCCGCCCAGGCGCCCACGTAGGTGGTGATCGCGGCGAAGAAGAGCCCGCCGGTGTCGCCCGCGGCGGCCGCCACGACCTGGTCGTCGCCGAAGGCCTGGATGACGGTCCAGACGATGAAGGCGTAGAAGAGGCCGAGGAAGCAGACGGCGAGGTAGGTGGCCCGCGGGATGGTGCGGGCCGGGTCGCGGGCCTCGCGCCGGTAGATGACGGTGGACTCGAAGCCGGTGAACGCGGTGAAGGCGAAGGCGAGGACGGCCGCGCTGCCGGGGACGAGGACGTTGCCGGGGGCGAAGGAGGCGAGGGAGAGGCCGTCCGCGCCTCCCTCGATCAGCACGCCGCCGGCGAGCAGGACGAGGATGCCGGTCTCCGCGACGAGCAGCACGCCGAGGAGCTTGGCGCCGAAGTCGATCGAGCGGAAGCCGCCGTACCAGATGAGCAGCAGCCCGGCGATCGAGACGGGCAGCCAGGGGATGTCGATGCCCCACAGGGCGTGGCCGGTGTCGGCGGTGGCGGAGCCGAGGAGGCCGTAGACGCCGATCTCCATGCCGTTGTAGCCGAGCATGGCGAGCAGTGCGGCGGCGATGCCGACGGGCTTGCCGAGGCCGCGGGTGATGTAGGCGTAGAAGGCGCCGCCGTTCCTGACGTGGCGGGTCATCGTGGTGAAGCCGACGGCGAAGACCGCGAGGGTGATGCCGGCGAGGAGATAGCCGGCGGGGGCGCCGATGCCGCCGAGGACGATGGCGATCGGGGCGACGCCGGCCATCACGGTGAGCGGGGCGGCGGCGGAGACGACGAAGAAGGAGATGTCGGCGGTGGAGAGCGTGCCGGTTCTCAGCCCCTCGGGCTCGTCGGGGGAGGTGGGTGCGGGCATGGAAGGGGGAGCCCTTCTGCTGGCGGGGCAGGGCGGCGGGGACCCGTAAACCTAAAGGCTTTCGGTTGCGGCAATGTAGCCTCCGGGACGACGTACGGGAAGACCTCGACGAGAGAGCGGGAACATGGGACGGCCGCGGACACCGCTGATCGACCGGGAGCGCATCACCACCACGGCCCTGCAACTCGTCGACAAACAAGGGGAGTTCAGCGTCCCGCAGATCGCGCGGGCGCTGGGCGTGCAGACGGGGTCGCTGTATCACCACGTGGACGGCCGGAGCGGGGTCGTGGAGTTGCTGCGCGAGCGGGTCTGCGAGGCGATCGACGGCGGGACGCTGGACCTCGAACCGTGGGACGCGGCCATGGCGGCCTGGGCGCGCACCTACCGCTCCGCGTTCGCGGCCCACCCCCGGGTCATCCCGCTGCTGATGACCTCCCCGGTCCGGGCCCCCAGGGTGCTCGCCCAGTACGAGCGGGCGGTGGGCGTTCTCCTCGCCGCCGGCTTCGGGAACGAGGACGTCATGACGGTGATCGTGGCCCTGGAGAACCTGGTCCTGGGCTCGGCGCTGGACCTGGCGGCGCCGGAGACGATGTGGGAGCTGCCGGACGACACCACCACCCCGCGGCTCGCCGAGGCCCTGACGGCGGTGGCCACGGACCGCGCCGACGCCGCCTTCGAGCTGGCGCTCGGCGCCTTCCTCGCGCACTGCCGGTCCATGGTGGCCGGGGACGACGGTCAGGCGCCGTAGAACGGCTCACCCGGCCGGAACGGGGCCGGGCGCCCGTCCCGGGACGACGGTCAGGCGCCGTAGAACAGCTCCTCGACCACGGCCCGGGCCCGGCGCGTGATCCGGCGGTAGTCGTCGACCATCTCGCCGACGCGGCCGGGGCCGTAGCCGAGGTAGCGCCCCACCGCCGCCACCTCGCGGCCGTCGGAGGGGAAGGTGTCCCCCGGCCGGCCCCGGACCAGCATCACGGCGTTGCGGACGCGGGTCGCCAGGACCCAGGCCTCGTCCAGGATCCGCGCCTCCTCCGCCGGGATCAGCCCCGCCGTCCGGGCGGCTGCCAGGGCCTCGCGGGTGCGGGTGGTGCGCAGGCCGGGTTCCGTCCAGGCGTGGCGCATCTGGAGCAGCTGGACCGTCCACTCGACGTCGCTCAGACCGCCCCGGCCCAGCTTCGCGTGGAGCGTCGGATCGGCGCCGCGCGGCATGCGCTCGGTCTCCATCCGGGCCTTCAGGCGGCGGATCTCGCGGACCGCGTCCTCGCCCGGACCCCCCTCGGGGTAGCGCAGCGGGTCGACCAGCTCGACGAAGCGGCGCCCCAACTCGGCGTCCCCCGCCATGGGTTCGGCGCGCAGCAGGGCCTGGCTCTCCCAGACCAGGGACCAGCGGCGGTAGTAGGCCTCGTACGACTTCAGCGTGCGGGCGAGCGGACCGCTCTTGCCCTCCGGGCGCAGATCGGCGTCGATGAGCAACGGCGGGTCTGCGGTGGGGAGTTGGAGGAGCCTGCGGATCTCGGTGACGACCCGGTTCGCGGCCCGGGCGGCCTCGTGCTCGGGCACGCCCTCGCGCGGCTCGTGCACGAACAGGACGTCGGCGTCGGAGCCGTAGCTCAGCTCGTGCCCGCCGAACCGGCCCATGCCGATGACCGCGAACCGCGTCGGCAGCCGGTCGCCCCACTCGGCGCGCACGGCGGCCCGCAGCGCGCCCGCGATGGTGGCGGCGTTGAGGTCGGTCACCGCCTGGCCCACCCGGTCGACCAGAGCCGGATCGGGTTCGCGCGGGCTGTCCTCCGTGCCGTACGAGCCGATCAGGTCGGCCGCGGCGGTGCGGAACAGCTCCCGGCGGCGTACGCCACGCGCCGCGGCCACCGCCTGCTCCGGGCCGTCGGCGCGGCCGACCGCAGCCAGCACCTCCTGCTCCAGATGGTCCCGGCCGCGCGGCTCCAGCCCTTCGGGGTCGCCGAGGATCGCCACCGCCTCGGGCGCCCGCAGGAGCAGGTCGGGGGCGAGGCGCCCGGCGGAGAGCACCCGGGCCAGGTTCTCGGCCGCCGCGCCCTCGTCCCGCAGCAGCCGGAGGTACCAGGGGGTCTTGCCGAGCGCGTCGGACACCTTGCGGAAGCCGAGCAGCCCGGCGTCGGGGTCGGCGGAGTCCGCGAACCAGCCGAGCAGGACCGGCAGCAGCGTCCGCTGGATCGCGGCCTTGCGGGTGACGCCGGAGGCGAGGGCCTCCAGATGCCGCAGGGCCGCGACCGGGTCGGCATAGCCGAGCGCTTCGAGCCGCTGGCCGGCGGCCTTCGGGCTGAGCCGGGTCTCGCCGGGGGCGAGCTGGGCGACGGCGTCGAGCAGCGGCCGGTAGAAGATCTTCTCGTGGAGCCGGCGGACGACGGCGGCGTGCCGCTTCCATTCCCGGTTGAGCTCCGCGACCGGGTCGGTGCGCAGCCCGAGCGAGCGGCCGAGACGGCGCAGGTCCGCGTCGTCCTCGGGGACGAGGTGCGTACGGCGCAGGCGGTAGAGCTGGATGCGGTGCTCCATGGCGCGCAGGAAGCGGTACGCCTCGTCGAGCTGGGCGGCGTCCGCCCGGCCGACGTACCCGCCGGCGGCGAGCGCGTCCAGGGCGTCCAGCGTGGTGCCGCTGTGCAGGGTGGCATCGCTGCGACCGTGCACCAACTGCAGGAGCTGGACGGCGAACTCGACGTCCCGCAGACCGCCGGGGCCGAGCTTCAGCTCGCGCTCGACATGGGCCACGGGGATGTTGTCGACGACCCGGCGGCGCATCTTCTGCACGTCGGGGACGAAGTTCTCGCGCTCGGCGGCCTGCCAGACGAGGGGCCCGACGGCCTCGATGTAGTCGGCGCCCAGCTGGGGGTCCCCGGCCACGGGCCGGGCCTTCAGCAGCGCCTGGAACTCCCAGGTCTTGGCCCAGCGCTGGTAGTACGCCAGATGGGAGGAGAGCGTGCGGACGAGGGGGCCGTTGCGGCCCTCCGGGCGGAGGTTGGCGTCGACGGGCCAGATGGTGCCCTCGACGGTGGTCTCCGAGCAGATCCGCATCAGGTGCGAGGCGAGCCGGGTCGCCGCCTGGATCGCCTGGCCCTCCTCCGCGCCCGAGGCGCCCTCGGGCGGCTCCCCGACGAAGATGACGTCGACGTCGGAGACGTAGTTCAGCTCGTGGCCGCCGCACTTGCCCATCGCGATGACGGCGAGCCGGCAGCGGGACGCGTCCTCGGGGGCGGCGGCGCCGGCGAGGGCGAGGGCGGCGCGCAGGGTCGCGGTGGCCAGGTCGGCCAGCTCGGCGGCGGTCTGGGCGACGTCGGCGGTGCCGCAGACGTCGCGGGCGGCGATGGCGAGGAGACAGCGGCGGTAGGAGACGCGGAGGGCGACGGGGTCGGTGGCGCCGGAGAGGCAGCGCTCGAACTCCGCGACCCCGGGGTTCAGATCGGCCGCCTCGTAGGTGACGAGCGCCTGCCAGTCGTGGGGGTGGCGGGCCAGGTGGTCGCCGAGCGCCTCGGAGGCGCCGAGCACGCCGAGGAGCCGGTCGCGGAACGGCTTCGCGGACAGCAGCGTGGAGACGAGGGTCTGGTGGCCCTCCTCCGGCTGGGCCTCCACCAGCCGGACCAGACCGCGCAGGGCCAGATCGGGATCGGCGGTGGCCCCGAGGGCGTCGAGGAGCACGGAATCGTCGCGCAGGGTGGCCATCTCGGGCACGTCGAGCAGACGCTCGGCACCGGACGGATCGGTGAACCCGTGCCGCAGCAGCCGCGTGAAGATACTGCTCCTGCGTCCCGGCACCGTCATTCCGCCGCTCCCTCCACCGTTCACGGATTCGAGCCTATCCGGAGCGGGGATCGGGGTCGCCCCGGGCACGGGCGACCGATGAGTTCCGGACCGGGGGACGGTCTGCCCTGGTGACAGCCCGCGCTGACCCGCAGCCCGCGCAGCCCGCGCAGCCCGCGCAGAAAGGACCGTGCCATGCCCTCCCCCACGGATCCCCCCGTCCCCGGCCCGCCCGCGGCGCCCGCTCCCCCGCCTCCGCCCGCCGCATCCGGCGAGCCCCCGCCTCCGCCCGTCCTGCCCCGCGAGACCACGCTGGACCCCCGCTTCAGCGACCCGCGGGCCGAGGCCGCCGACTGGTCGCGGGCCCTCGACCGGCTCACCGCGGCCGAGGTCTTCTGGCTGACCACGGTCCGCCCGGACGGCCGCCCGCACGTCACCCCGCTGATCGCCGTCTGGTCGGAGGACGCCCTCCACTTCTGCACCGGCCCGCAGGAGCGGAAGGCGCGCAACCTCGCCGACCGGCGCGAGGTGGTCCTCACCACCGGCACGAGCGCCCTCGCTGAGGGCTTCGACCTCGTGGTGGAGGGCGAGGCCGTCCAGGTGACGGACGAGGCACGGCTGCGCGCCCTGGCCGACGCCTATGTCGACAAGTACGGCTCCGACTGGCGATTCGACGTGCGCGACGGCACGTTCGTGGGTGACGGTGGACCCGCCCTGGTGTTCGCCGTCGCGCCGCGCACGGTCTTCGGCTTCGCCAAGGGCGGGCCGTTCGGCCAGACCCGCTGGCGTTTCTGAGGAGACTCTCCATGAACTGGACGCTCGAAGTCGTCCCGGTGCCCGTGTCCGACATGGACCGGGCGAAGGCGTTCTACGGTGACAAGTGCGGTTTCAAGATCGACCTGGACGACGAGGTCGCCCCGGGGATGCGGATCATCCAGGCGACCCCGCCCGGCTCGCGCTGTTCGATCGCGATGCTCAGCGGCATGCCGACGATGCCGAGAACGAAGGAGATGGCCCCGGGCTCGCTCCACGGCCTGCAGATCTGCGTGACGGACATCGAGGCGGCCCGCGCGGAACTGGTCGACCGCGGTGTGGAGGTCACCCCGATCCGCCATGTCGGCGAACGGGGCTGGGAGGAGGGCAAGGGCGAGACGTGGAACTCGTTCATGTCCTTCGAGGACCCGGACGGCAACGGCTGGGTGGTCCAAGAGGCCCCGTCGGAGCTGTCGGAGCGCTGAGGGACGCGTGCGGGGCGGCCGGCAACCCGGCCGCCCCGCACGGATGGTGAGGGACCGACGGGCCGGAAGGCGTCACGCCGTCACTCGGCGGCGGCCCCGCCCGCCCACTACCGGGTCCGCTGCTGTTCCTCCCCTTCGTCCTCCTCGTCGGGCAGCTTCACGTCGTTCACCGTGATGTTGACTTCCACGACGTCCCGCCCCGCCATCCGCTCCACCGCGGAGATCACGTTCTCCCGTACCGCGCCGGCCACGTCCGTGATCGAGACGCCGTAATCGACCACGATGTCCAGATCGACGGCCGCCTGCGTCTCTCCGACCTCGACGCCGACCCCGCGGGTGGCGGACGTACCGCTACCGGCGCCGGGCATCTTCCCCCGCATGGATCCCATCGAGCGCGAGAGCCCACTGCCCAGGGCGTGCACACCGGGCACGTCCCGTGCGGCCATTCCGGCGATCTTCGCCACGACCACGTCGGCGATGGTCGTCCGGCCCCGGGAACCTGGCGCACCACCGTACTTTCCACCGGAGTTGTCACTCATCAGGCCGATCCTCCCTCAGGGAGCAAACCTGTAGAAATTGCCTGGGATAGGTACATTCTAAAGCGGGATCCCCGCCACGGCTCGGGCCGGCGGAACGCCTCAGGGCCGACGGTCGCGCCACCGTCGGCCCTGAACGTCGTTTCCTGGCTGTACCCGCTCCGACCTGCGCTTACAGCACGGGAAGGTTCTTCCGCAGCTCGAGGCCGTGACCTCGCTGCGGTACTCCTCCCACTCCTGCTTCTTGTGGCGCAGGAATGAGGCCCCGCCGGCGCCAACAGGAACGATCCCGGACGCTGCACGTGAGAACACCTACCCATAGGCGGCCAACGGTGGGTACCGGCGGCCCGCGGTGACCCTCGGACGGCCCATAGACGGCCCAGCACTGGGCAGCCTCAGGCCCGCCAGGCTTTTATGCAATGCCCGCGTGGGCGCGGCTGGATCCTGGCGTCGAGACTCCGATGGGGCTGCGCTGCAGCGCCCGGGCCGATTACTCAAGAAGTCCGAAACGCTCGCGCACGCGATCGTCCAGCTTTCCTTCTTCCAGGTCGCTAAGCGCGGCTGCGTACCCGGCCAGGGCCGCCTCGTGTACGAGTTCGTGCACTTCGACCGGGATCATCTCGTAGACGCCCGAGCAGATGTTCTCGGCTGCGTCGTGTGCTGGGCGATAGTGGGGATCACGGATGTTGCCGCCCAGATGACGGACAAGCTCGTGTATGTCTTTCTGCAGGTCGTCGGCCATGTTGAGCCAACTACCCTTCCCTGCTGAGCGACAACCTCTCCGCCAGCCGTGAACGGGGTCAGCTCTCGTCCCGTCCACAGATACGGCACTCAAGGCCCGCTTGCGACGGCATCATGGGCGTCATGGATGCGGGGATAGCCGCCGTGCTGGGCGCGGGAGTCGGAACATTGGGCATGATCGTGACTGGCTGGACTGCCCGGTCAGCAGCCAAGCTGCAGATGCGCAACGAGTCGCTGCGTGAGCGGAGGGAGCCACGAAGAGCCTCCTTTGAGGCGTTTTCCTCGGCTGTTACGACGCTTCACGATCACCTACAACCCTGGGTGCACTTCGGTCGACTCCTCGACCGGTCGAGGACCTCTGATGATGGGATCACAGACGCAGTGGCACTCCTGAAGCAGAGCGACTTTAAGGATGGATATGTCATTCAGGCCCTTGCACTCGCTGACGAGGTCAGCCGATATGGCCGGCATGTTGTCCTGGACGGACCGGCAGAACTCGAACCGTTCGTAGCCAAGGTGGCGGAGCTGTCGAGTGACCTCGTAGCCCCGTTTCGAATCCTGCTGAGCTTCGCTCGCCTTTCAGGCGGGGTAAGCGACTCAACCGTTGCTTACGACACCTCACAGTTCCCTGAGAAACTGAAGCAGTTGGACCATGGGGTGCGAGAGTTCCTTCAACATGCAAGTTCGGCGCTGGACCGTGACATCGCCAGGTGACCGAGCGGTCGTCAGAGTCCCCATGACTCCAGGTAAGCTTCGATGACCGCATCATGGAGCGCTGCTTTGTAAGAGCGGACGTGGTCTTCTGCATGTCCGCCCAGGTCCCTACGGCTGTGGCGGCAGCCCGGATAATCGGTGCTTCTCGATTGCTACGAGCCGTCGTTGACCGTGGCCGACCGCACTATGTGGCACGCCTGTGGCACGAGGACCGCTTAGTCCCGAAGCAGCCTTATGTTCTTGGGCTGCTGCGCTGTCACCTGTGCTGATGGCCCGCTGGCGTCCACGGGTGTTCGCGGCTGCGCGTCGCGGTTGTCACGCAGTTAGACACGCAGTGAATGCTGTCGCAGAACTGAATATATGGAGGATGGCAGTGATGACTGAGTTGTCCGTCAATTCCCACTCATTCGCGGCGCATATGGAACGTAAGTCCAACTGTCAAGCTGCTCCTCATATCCCTCGGCTGGTACCTGTACGTAATTAGATGGGTCAATGTAATCCTCAAAACACCCCGGATCTGCTGATCGAGCAGTGGTGGAAATAAGGCAAAGAACAGGATCGGGCCTGTGAGACCAGCTATCATCGGATTGCAAGAGGGTCCGCATCAACCTGTCCGCAACAACGAGGTCATCCTCGCTAACCTGGCCTTTGTGGGATCCTGAATGCACCCCTAGAACGATTCGCAGCGCGTTGCTGTTACCCATATTTTCCACAGCTAGGCTTCTAGCCAGTCGGGGAATTATATAACTGACAAAGACATGTTCAGGGCGGGCATTCGTCGCCACAATGGCGAAACCAACCCGCCCCCACGTCCGAAGTTCCAAATCGTACCGCGACCCGGATTCCGATGCATTCGCGCAGATCTCTTGAACCAAAAGATTGATCCGACTCCTGATAACAGATTCAGGAAGATCGTCACTTGCGCTAACGGCCGCACCCACCAGCACAGCCTGCTTGTGAGTTTCGAGACGAGTCTTCATCCTGAGCCACATTCTGCGTGGACGGACCTGCGTCGTAACATCGAGTGATACCCATGAGCCGATTTCGCGTTCTCGTGTCGCGTGGGGCGTCCGAGACTCGAATACTTCATCGGAGCAAATAGTAGCAAGCAGTGAGTAACGTCCGGACAGTGCATCTCTCAGAGCTGGGCTTTGCCGGTACGCGTTGAGTTCTGTCAGGACTTCTCCATTGAAGATTTCCCCGCGCAATTTGCCTGCCCCCCGATGTGCGGACATCCACAAGATCGGCCGCGACAAAGCTTGCAGATGCGGAAAGGCCCTAGTTGCCGCAGTATCCAGGGTTTCCAAGAATCGCTCATAGGCAAGTTGGCTAGACGATCCATTCACGGCAATAGAAACCAGTATCTCACCGGACCACCCCCGGCTTTGATGCACTACTTCGCTGTCCTGCAAACACTCCTGGACTGAATCTCGTACGAGATCATCCAGATTTACCTCCCTATTGGGGGGGTTTCCGGCTGCCCATTCAATGACACAGGCAAGCCACTGGTCTGCGGGCCTGGTTCCAGCATCAACTTGCGGTTTGCTGTCAGTCGATAGCACTTTCAAAATCTCGAAAATCGCCTCAGCCGCACGAACCGATGCATTCTTTTGTGTTCCTTTGGCGTCATGTTGCGCCTTTTCTGCGTCAGCAAGATCGCTGATCCCCCGGACGACAAGGGTCGGGAGATCGTCTGCTACATGGGCGGCATGCGCAGCTCCAGAGCCTTCCATTTCGATGGCGCAGGCATCGTTGTAGTGCCCTCGCAGAAACTCTCGCAACTCAGACTCTTCACCTGCGATCACAACGTCCCCAGAGGCAATCGGCTTGTAATGTACACACACATCTTCCCGGAGGGCTGCCATTGCGGCCTGCAAAAGTCTGTAGGAAGCATGCCAGACTTCTGGCCTTACGGAGAATCCTTCCGCTGAAGCCTTACCACCGTGGATACCATAAATTTTAGTGCCGACTATAACATCTCCGATGGAAATATCAGATTTCAAGCTTCCGGCCACTCCGGAAAAGAGCATGATCTCTGGATCGATCCACGCGATAGCCTGCATTGTGGTCGCAGCAGCGTTGATGACACCAGGGCCCAATTGTACGAGTGCTACCCGCCACTCCGTGTCGTCCAAAGTGCCGAGCTCTATGCGGGTCCCATCCCTGTGAATTTTAGTCTCGATCTTGGCCAATCCTGAACGGACGGCGAGGTATTCGACGGGTAGTGCCGTAACGATAAGCGCGGTGCGATCTACGGAAGGCAAGAGGGCTCGTTTCGGAGGATGGCGATTAAATCAAGAAGTATGGCTGCTGGACGATTCCCACACTTTTTCGAATAGGCGAGCGAAGGAGCCGTACATTGGAGAAGTTGCCGGATACTTGAGCACTTTTGAATCGCGACCGTGTGAATCGCTTGAGTAGGGTGTGAAGTAAGCGACGCGATCGGTCAGAAGTATGCGACCCAGATGTGGAAAGTCGTAACGTCGTATCTCAACAAGCCCATCACGTTGGTGAGTTTCCAAATGTGAGATGTTCGTTTCGATTTGCCGATTAAGCTGTCCGTTGCCAAAACTTCTATCGAACGTGGCGAGCTCTGCTTCGCGATCAAGTGTCCACCTGGCACTTGGGCCCGACCCAGTACAAGGCAGAAGGACTCGCATGTTCGGACTGCCTCCTGTGGCGGTGCTCCTATTCAGGAATTGATCGAAAGTCGCTCGCTGCAGTTCATTGCCTCTGCCTGTGAGTAGGGCAACGCTTCTGGCTCGACGGAGCTCTCTGGATATATCGACTTCTGCGGCCTTTTTGTCTGTCCACGATTGGCCGAAATCGCCCGAACTTAGCCGCGACAGTGCTACGACGAGCATCCAGCGGAAACGTCCTGACCACAAAAATGCGGCAACCAAGCCTAGCCATGTAGCAGCGATCGATGAAAGTACACCGACCAGGAAATCCCCCAACGTGACCACTCCCACCTAGCCCAACGTTTGGGCAAGACTGTACTCAGAGTCGACGCGGCGAGTCCTGGTTTTGCTCGATGCGATGAGGCGATGCAGCGTCTCGCACGACGTCTACGCGAAGAAGGTAGGGGAGGCCTGTAGAAGTCTTGTTGAGTGTTGCCTGCACACGGCTGTCCGCGACACAACGAACGACCCCTGACCTACCACCCACCCCACCTCCCATCCCGTCCGCCGTCGACCCACACGTCTGTGGAGCGGGCGTGGTTCATGGCGTCCAGGTGGAGCGCGCCACTGTACGAACGACCTGGACGCCATGGGCCGCGTCTGCTCGGCTCTGCCTGGGTCAACGGTGGACGGGATGGGAGCCCACCACGCTCACCACGATGGGCCCGCGGCCGGGAACGGCGCCCCCTCCCACCCGGTGCCGGCCGATCCCCTGCCGGAGGCATGTCCTTGATCGTGGGCCGCGTGCGTCGGGTGATCGACTCATGACCTCCGGGCCTATCCACAGTGGGCGGGCGTCGGCGCAGCCGGGGCGGAGCGGGCCGAAGGCAGGAGCGGCGCCCGAGCGGAGCCGGGAAGTCCGCCCGGCGGAGCGGAGCGGAGCCGGGAAGTCCACCCGGCGGAGCGGAGCGCAGCCGGGTGCTTGATGAGGTAGAGAAATTTCCACCGTATTAGGAACGTGCGGCTTCCAGAGCCGCGATCACGGTCGCAGGGTCGCCGTCGTACAGGAGATGCGGTTCGTCTGCCTGGGGAGGGATGAAGCGGGTTCGGTACCGCTGTAGGTCGCTCTCGGAGAAGTAGATCGCGTTCGGATCATTCGCGTGGAACTCGTTGCGCATGCTGACCCGTGCCCACAACTCTTCGTGGCTGGCCGCGAGATAGACGAGGACGGGAGTCGCGCCGGCATCGGTGGCGATCGCTCGCAACCTCGCTCGGTCCTCCGGAGTCCAGAAGCCGTGGTCAACGACGATGTCGTGCCCAGCCATGAGCTGTTCCCTGAGATCAGCCGCCACGTCCTCCAGGACCGGCCGCTCAAGGGTCGGGAACCCCGGGGGAAGTCGATCCCGTAGACGCCGTGCCGACGGAACATCTCTTCGTCAGGACACAGGCGCGCGAAGCCGCGGGCAGTGAGAGCGCGAGACAGGGTGGTCTTGCCAGAGCCGGGGAGTCCGGCCATCAGGACGCAGAACGGCGGGTGCTGGGGCATGGGCCTTGTCAGAGTCCGGGAGATGGCGTCCATCTCCGTTTCAACTTCGGGCGTGCTTGCGCCTGCTCGGCGGACCGCGAGACGACTCAGGGCCGACGGTTCGCCGCCGTCGGCCCTGATCTTCAGTTCCGGGCTCTACGGCCCTGACCTGCGCTTACAGCACCGGCAGGTTCTTCCGCAGCTCGAAGGCCGTGACCTCGCTGCGGTACTCCTCCCACTCCTGCTTCTTGTTGCGCAGGAAGAAGTCGAAGACGTGCTCGCCCAGCGTCTCCGCGACCAGTTCGCTCTTCTCCATCAGGGCGATCGCCTCGCCCAGGTTCTGCGGCAGCGGCTCGATGCCCATCGCCCGGCGCTCCGCGTCCGAGAGGGCCCAGACGTCGTCGTCGGCGCCGGCCGGGAGTTCGTAGCCCTCCTCGATGCCCTTGAGGCCCGCCGCGAGGAGGACCGCGTAGGTGAGGTAGGGGTTGGCGCCCGAGTCGATGGAGCGGACCTCGACGCGGGAGGAGCCCGTCTTGCCCGGCTTGTACATGGGGACGCGGATCAGGGCCGAGCGGTTGTTGTGGCCCCAGCAGATGTACGACGGGGCCTCGCCGCCCGCGCCCGCGCTGCGGGCCGAGCCGCCCCAGATGCGCTTGTAGGAGTTGACCCACTGGTTGGTGACCGCCGAGATCTCGGCCGCGTGCTTCAGCAGGCCCGCGATGAAGGAGCGGCCCACCTTGGAGAGCTGGTACTCCGCGCCCGATTCGTAGAAGGCGTTGCGGTCACCCTCGAAGAGCGAGAGGTGGGTGTGCATGCCCGAGCCCGGGTACTCCGAGAACGGCTTCGGCATGAACGTCGCCTGCACGCCCTGCTCCAGCGCGACCTGCTTCATGACCAGGCGGAAGGTCATGATGTTGTCCGCCGTGGAGAGCGCGTCGGCGTAGCGCAGGTCGATCTCCTGCTGGCCCGGGGCGCCCTCGTGGTGGGAGAACTCCACCGAGATGCCCATCGACTCCAGCATGGTGATGGCCTGGCGGCGGAAGTCCATGCCCACGTTCTGCGGGGTGTGGTCGAAGTAGCCGGAGTTGTCGGCGGGGGTCGGCTTCGAGCCGTCCAGCGGCTTGTTCTTCAGGAGGAAGAACTCGATCTCGGGGTGGGTGTAGAAGGTGAAGCCCAGGTCCGAGGTCTTCGCCAGGATGCGCTTCAGGACGAAGCGGGGGTCCGCGAAGGACGGCGAACCGTCCGGCATCAGGATGTCGCAGAACATCCGGGCCGTGCCGGGGGCCTCGGCGCGCCACGGCAGGATCTGGAAGGTGCTCGGATCGGGCTTGGCGATCATGTCGGATTCGTAGACGCGGGCGAAGCCCTCGATCGCCGAACCGTCGAAGCCGATGCCCTCGTCGAACGCCTGCTCAAGCTCGGCGGGCGCGACGGCCACCGACTTCAGGAAACCGAGCACGTCGGTGAACCACAGCCGCACGAACCGGATGTCACGCTCCTCGAGCGTCCGGAGGACGAATTCCTGCTGCTTGTCCATTTCCACACCCATCTTTGCTGGTCAGGCCGCCTGTTCCCACCGCCTCGGGTACATCGGGGGGCACCTGAGCATCCCACCACTTGGTTTCGCGCACGTTGCATACCCATAGTGCCTGGTCGCTGTGGCGCAGGTAACAGGGGGACCGGCCGATTCCGGGTGCCCGCCGGGTGCCCCGCGGTGCCCACCGGAGGGGCCGCCCCCGTGCCCGCTCCCCCTCGGCCGCGACCGAGGGGTACCCCGTACGGCCCACACGCGGTCTTCTCCTACTACGATCTCGCCCCATGGGGGCCCCGCGGCTCGTACGGCCGCCTCGGCACGCGCGTCCCACGGCACTGGTGAGTGCCGTGGCGACGCTCCTCGCCGCGCTCTTCGTCTGCGCGGGCACTTCCGACGCCGCCGCGCACCACCCCGGGGAACGACGGGTGACGCTCGCCGCTCCGGCCGACCACTCCGGTGCGCCGCGGGCCGCGCTCGCTCCCGGCGGTCCGGCCGTCCCGACCGTACGGGCCGTCGAGTACGTCTGCCCGTACGACCGCGGCGACTGCTCCCTCTTCCCCTCGCTCGGCCCGGCGGTGCTCACCGCGCCGCCGCTCGACCCGCCGCCGCACGCGGAGGGCCGTCTCCCGCGCCTCGACACGCCGCACCACCCCGGCCGGGCGCCCCGCTCGGGCGCGCAGCCCCGCGCGCCCGACCTGCACGTCCTTCAAGTCCTGCGGACGTGACGGCCGGATCTGCCTCACCGCTCTTCCCGTACGCCACGTCACGTCATGACACCCCTCACCGAAGAAGGACGACATCACCATGGCCGCCAACCGCTCCTCCACCGCCGACCGCCGCGCCCGAATAGAGGAGATGCGCCGCGCCGAGCAGTCCCGCGAGCGCCGTGTCCGCTTCCTCACGATCGGCGTCGCCGGCGTCATCGTGCTCGGCCTCGTGGGCTTCGGCGCCTACGTGCTCAACCAGGAGTCCGAGAAGAAGGAGGAGAAGGAGGCCGTCGCGAAGGCCCCCATCAAGGACGAGAAGTCCTGGGACGCCAAGAAGCTCGGCCGCAACCACGTCACCACGGCCGTCTCGTACCCGATGAAGCCCCCGGTCGGCGGCGATCACGACCAGGTCTGGCAGAACTGCGACGGCGACGTCTACAAGACGCCGGTCGCCGAGGTGAACGCCGTGCACTCGCTGGAGCACGGCGCCGTCTGGGTCACGTACAACAAGAAGGCCCCCGAGGGCGAGGTGAAGAAGCTGGCCGAGAAGGTCGGGAAGACGCCGTACTCCCTGATGAGCCCGGTCGACGACCAGGCCGGCGCGATCATGCTGAGCGCCTGGGGCAAGCAGGTGTCGGTGGACAGCGCGACCGACCCGCGCGTCGACGCCTTCTTCACCAAGTACGTCCAGGGGCCGCAGACCCCCGAGCCGGGCGCCGCCTGCACCGGCGGGATCGGCCAGTGAGCGGCGTCCGGCCGAACCGTACGCAGTGGGCGGCGATCACCGCCGTCGTCCTCGCGCTGCTCTTCGCCGGGGGCGCCGTCACCGTCGCCTCCGCGGACCGCGAGGAGGCTCCGGCCACGCCCGCGTCGGACTCGGCGGACGCGGGCTTCGCCCGTGACATGTCGGTCCACCACCAGCAGGCCGTCGAGATGTCGTTCATCGTCCGGGACCGTACGACGGACGAGGAGGTGCGCCGGCTGGCGTACGACATCGCCAACACACAGGCCAACCAGCGCGGCATGATGCTGGGCTGGCTGGACATGTGGGGGCTGCCGAAGGTCGAGTCGGGCACCGAGCCGATGACCTGGATGGACATGGGCGCGGAGCACGGCGCGTCCGGCCACGGCGGGTCGGGACACGGCGAGGCCGGTCCGGCCGACGGGGCGCTGATGCCGGGCATGGCGACCAAGGCCGAGATGAAGCGGCTGCGGGAGGCCCGCGGCGAGGAGGCCGAGATCCTCTACCTCCAGCTGATGACCGACCACCACGAGGGCGGCGTCCACATGGCCCAGGGCTGTGTGGACAGGTGCTCGGTGGAGGTCGAGCGGGGCCTCGCGCAGGGCATGGTCGACGCCCAGGAGTCGGAGATCCGCCTCATGGCGGAGCTGCTGGAGAAGCGGGGCGCGAAGCCGCGTCCCTGAGCCGACGGAGCCGGTGACGCGCGTGACGCGTGGCGGCCCCCGCGACCCGCACCGGTCGCGGGGGCCGCCGCGTACGCGGAGAATGGATGGGGGCTCGGGGAGGCAGGCACCACCACGTTCGACGGAGGGACGCACCCCATGACCACGGCGAAGGACATCATGCACTCCGGGGCCCGATGGATCCCCCGGCACGAGACGCTCGACCGGGCGGCGCAGATGATGCGCGACCTCGACGTCGGCGCGCTGCCGATCGCCGACGAGGAGGAGCGGCTCTGCGGCATCATCACGGACCGGGACATCGTCGTCGGCTGTGTGGCCGAGGGCCACGACCCCTCGAAGATCACGTGCGGTGAGATGGCGCACGGCACCCCGCGCTGGATCGACGCCGGCTCGGATGTGAGCGAGGTCCTCGACGAGATGACGGGCCACCAGATCAAGCGGCTCCCCGTCATCGAGAACAAGCGTCTGGTCGGGATGATCAGCGAGGCCGATCTGGCGCAGCATCTGGACGACGAGCAGATCAAGGAGTTCTGCGCGCGCGTCTACGCCACCTCCTGATCAGCTCATCGGCCGAGCTCAAGCACCGCCCGCGCCACCGCGTCCGGCCGGTCCAGCATCATCAGATGGCCCGAGGGTTCGACCGCCTCGTAGCGGGCGTCGAGCCGTCGGGCCAGCGCGCGTTGGCGGTCGGCCCAGCGGGCCGAGCCGTCGGGGGCGGCGAGGACGGTGACGGGGACGTCCGGAGGCAGCGGGGAGCGCTCGCGCAGGGCGAGGAGTTCGGCGGCGACGGCGCGGTAGTGGGTGTTCTCCAGGAGCGCTCCCCGCATCACGCGGGAGGTGCCGTACACCCGGCGGAGCAGCGCGGCGGGCGCCGGGTCGCCGCCCGAGGCGCGGGAGAGCCGGACGGTGGCGCGCCGGACGGCAGGCCCGGCGGCGGCGGGGCCGCCGACGGCGCCGACCAGGGCGCCGAGCGCGCGGGCCGCGGCGGTGCGCAGGGCGGGGGCGGCGGGCGTACGGGCGTGCTCCTCGACGGAGGCGTCGACGAGGACGATCCCGGCGGCGCGGTCCGGGTGCAGCCGGGCGAAGGCCTCCGCGTGGAATCCGGCGATGGAGTGCCCCACGACGGTGGCCGGGCCCGGCATGCCGAGGGCGTCCAGGAGGGCCGCGATCCGGTGGGCCTCCCCCGGGGCGCTGGGGGCGACGGCGGCGGGGGCGGAGAGTCCGTGGCCCGGCCGGTCGAAGCGGACCACCGTGCGGTGCGGGGTGAGCAGCGGGACGACCCGGTCCCAGTCGAACCAGCTCATGGCGAGGCCGGCGCTCAGGACGCAGACGGGGCCCGAGCCCTCGACGACGACGTGGTGGGCCACGCCGCCGATCCGTACGAACACGCTCAAGAACGCTCCCTGGCCGACGAGTCGGAGAGTAGTCCGGCCAGCCTGCCACGTGCTCGCGCGGCGCCCGCCGCCGGGCACCCGGTGGGCGCCGGGACCCCTGTCCACGCCGGGGAGGCGCCGTGTGCCCAGGGGCTCCGGGGGGCGATCCCAGGACATCGCGTCGCTTTGACGATTACAATGGCCGGGTGCCTCAACTACGCCTCGCTCTGAATCAGATCGACTCGACCGTCGGCGATCTCGCCGCGAACGCCGAGGCGATCGTGCACTGGACCCGGCACTCCGCCGGGCAGGGCGCGCATCTCGTCGCGTTCCCCGAGATGGCGCTGACCGGCTACCCCGTCGAGGACCTGGCGCTGCGGTCCTCGTTCGTCGAGGCGTCCCGGGACGCCCTGCGGGCGCTGGCGCGGCGGCTCGCCGACGAGGGGTTCGGGGAGCTGCCCGTGGTCGTCGGCTATCTCGACCGCTCCGGGCGGGCGCAGCCGAAGTACGGTCAGCCCGCCGGCGCCCCGCAGAACGCCGCCGCGGTGCTGCACCGGGGCGCGGTGGTGCTGTCCTTCGCCAAGCACCACCTGCCCAACTACGGCGTCTTCGACGAGTTCCGCTACTTCGTCCCCGGCGACACAATGCCCGTCCTGCGCGTCCACGGGGTCGACGTGGCGCTCGCGATCTGCGAGGACCTCTGGCAGGACGGCGGCCGGGTCCCTGCGGCCCGGAGCGCGAAGGCCGGGCTCCTGCTGTCGGTCAACGCCTCGCCGTACGAGCGGAACAAGGACGACACCCGGCTCGAACTGGTCCGCAAGCGCGCCCGGGAGGCCGGTTGCGTCACCGCCTACCTCGCGATGACGGGCGGGCAGGACGACCTCGTCTTCGACGGTGACTCGATCGTCGTGGACGCGGCCGGCGATGTCGTCGCCCGCGCGCCGCAGTTCTCCGAGGGCAGTGTGGTCCTCGACCTCGATCTGCCGGCCGCCGCCGCCGACGCGCCGACCGGTGTGGTGGACGACGGGCTGCGGATCGACCGCGTGGTCCTCTCCGAGGAGCCGCTGCCGACGTACGAGCCGGAGCTGACGGGCGGGTACGCGGAGCGGCTCGACGACGACGAGGAGCTCTACTCGGCGCTCGTCGTCGGCCTGCGGGCGTACGCGGCGAAGAACGGCTTCCGGTCCGTCCTCATCGGCCTGTCCGGCGGCATCGACTCGGCGCTCGTCGCCGCGATCGCCTGCGACGCGGTCGGGGCGTCGAACGTGTACGGCGTCTCGATGCCGTCGAAGTACTCCTCGGACCACTCCCGGAGCGACGCCGCCGAACTGGCCCGCCGGACCGGGCTCGACTTCCGTACGGTGTCGATCGAGCCGATGTTCGACGCGTACATGGGCGCGCTCGGTCTCAGCGGCCTCGCGGAGGAGAACCTCCAGTCGCGGCTGCGGGGCACCATGCTGATGGCGATCTCCAACCAGGAGGGCCACATCGTCCTCGCGCCGGGCAACAAGTCCGAGCTGGCGGTGGGCTATTCGACGCTGTACGGCGACACGGTCGGGGCGTACGGGCCCCTGAAGGACGTGTACAAGTCGACGGTGTTCCGGCTGGCGCGGTGGCGCAACCGGGCGGCCGAGGCGCGCGGCCTGACCCCGCCGATCCCGGAGAACTCGATCGGCAAGCCCCCGAGCGCCGAGCTGCGCCCGGGCCAGGTCGACACGGACTCGCTCCCGGACTACGACGTCCTGGACCGGCTCCTGGAGCTGTACGTGGACCGTGACCAGGGCAAGGACGCGATCGTCGCGGCGGGCTTCGACGAGGAGCTGGTGGCGCGGACGCTGCGGAGGGTGGACGCGGCGGAGTACAAGCGGCGTCAGTACCCGCCGGGGACGAAGATCTCCGCGAAGGGCTTCGGCAAGGACCGCCGTCTGCCGATCACGAACCGCTGGCGGGAGTCGACGGCGGGCTGACCCGCTCGGCACGGGTCCCGGCCGCGGCCTCCGTCCCGGTCGTGGTCCCGGTCGTGAGCGGGCTTCCCGCGACGACCCGGGAGGCGCCCTCCGGGGCCGGGCGGCGGCCCGTCCGGTCGAGGAGGCCCGCCGCCACGGCGATCGCGAGCCCCACCACGGCCAGGGCCGCGCCCACCAGGGTCGGGGACGTCCAGCCCCACCCGGCGGCGACGGCCGCGCCGCCCGCCCAGGCACCGCCCGCGTTGGCGAGGTTGAAGGCGGAGTGGTTGGAGGCGGAGGCCAGGGTGGGCGCGTCCTTCGCCTTGTTCATCACCAGCATCTGCAACGGGGTGGTGGTCATGAACCCGACCGCGCCGAGGACGACGACGGTCACCAGCGCCAGCCACGGCACGTGGATGGTGAAGCGGAAGGCGACCAGGACGAGGGCGAGCGCGCCGAGGGAGCCGTAGAGCGTCGGCCGCAGCGCCCGGTCGGTCAGCGGGCCCGCGGCGAGCGCGCCGGCGGTCATGCCGATGCCGAAGAGGGCGAGGACGAGGGTGACGGAGGACTCGCCGAAGCCCATCACCTCCGTGGTCATCGAGGCGAGGTAGGAGTAGACGGCGAAGACGCCCGCGAAGCCGAAGACGGCGGTGAGCAGCCCGAGCAGCACCTGCGGGCGGCGCAGCGCGCGCATCTCCCGGCCGAGGCTCTGGTGCGTCTCGACGGGGACGTACGGGACGAGCCGTGCGAGCGCCGCCATGGCCACCAGGCCGATGACGGTGACGACGAGGAAGGTGGCGCGCCAGCCGAGGTGCTGGCCGAGCAGGGTCGCGGCGGGGACGCCGAGGATGTTGGCGACGGTCAGGCCGAGGAACATCGTGGCGACCGCCCGGGCCTGCCGGCCCTCGGGAACCAGGCGGGCGGCGACGACGGCGCCGACGCCGAAGAAGGCGCCGTGCGGCAGGCCGGCGAGGATCCGGCCGCCGATCAGCCAGCCGAAGCCGGGCGCGAACGCGGAGGCGAGGTTGCCGACGACGAAGAGGGCCATCAGCAGGAGCAGCATCCGCTTGCGCGGGACGCGGGAGCCGAGGGCGGTGAGCAGCGGGGCGCCGATGACGACACCGATGGCGTACGCGGAGACGAGGTGGCCGGCCGTGGGGACGGAGGTGCCGAGATCGCCGGCGACATTGGGCAGCAGGCCCATCATCACGAACTCGGTCGTGCCGATGCCGAAGGCGGAGACGGCGAGCGCGAGCAGCGCCAGGGGCATGAGGAGAGCCTTTCCGAGGGTTAGTTCTTCTTCGGAACAAATGCTCTCAGGCGGAATGTTCCCGCCGGCTTCGGCCGGGTGAAGGTGAGGTTGCGGGCGCGCGGCCGGGTCAGCGGGACCCGCGCGCGGGCGGTGGAGCGGGCCGGGCGCCGGGCGCGGGCGGCCGGGTCGTCAGAGGCGGACGGTCAGAGGCGGACGCGGGCGGCGATCGGGAGGTGGTCGCTGCGCGTCTGCGGGAGCGTCCAGGAGGAGACCGGTTCGAGGCCCTTCACCATGATCTGGTCGATCCGGGCCATCGGGAACGAGGCCGGCCAGCTGAAGCCGAAGCCGTCGCCCGAGGCGCCCTGGGTCGAGCGCATCTGGGAGGTCACGGCGTTGAGCGAGCGGTCGTTCATGGTGCCGTTGAGGTCGCCGAGGAGCACGACCCGCTCGTTCGGGTCGTGTGCGATGGCCTCGCCGAGCGCGTCGGCGCTGTTGTCGCGCTGGTTGGCGGTGAAGCCGGCGTTGAGCTTGACCCGCACGGACGGGAGGTGGGCGACGTACACGGCGACCTCGCCCCGGGGCGTGTCGACGGTGGAGCGCATGGCGCGGGTCCAGCCCATCTGGATGTCGACCTCGCGCGAGTCGCTCAGCGGGAACCTGCTCCACAGCCCGACCGTGCCCAGGACGGAGTGGTACGGGTACGCCTCGGCCAGGCCCCGCTCGTACACCGGGACCATCTCGCCCTTGAGCTCTTCCAGGGCCACCACGTCGGCGCCGGATCCGGCGATCTGGCGGGCCGTGCCCTCGGGGTCGGGGTTGTCGGCGTTCACGTTGTGGGTGGCGACGGTCAGGTCGCCGCCGGTGGCGGACTTGTCGCTGACCAGGCCGCCGAAGAGGTTGAGCCACACCACGGACGGGAGCAGCAGGGCGATCAGCGCGGTCGCGGAGCGCCGCAGCAGGGCCAGGACCAGCAGGACCGGGACGAAGAGGCCGATCCAGGGGAGGAAGGTTTCGGTGAGGCTGCCGAGGTTGCCGATCCGGTTGGGGATCTCGGCGTGGAAGACCATCAGGAAGGTCAGCAGCACCGCGCAGACGGCGAGGAGGATCCCGCGGCGCCAGATCCCCTGGTCACCGCGCCAGCGGTCGAACGCCGATCGGACCCGCGACGCGGAGCGCTCGTCCCGTGCGCCGCCGCTCTCGGTCTCCGTCATGTCCACCCGCGCCATATCCGCTGTCCTCACTGCCTTGCCGTCGTGCCGCCCGGCCGTCCGGCCGTGGTGCCTTCGTGCCGTACGGCGGTCGTGCCGTTCTTCTTCCGCGACCCGACGTCGACACTAGGTGATGTCGGGCCGGACCTCCTTCCCCGAGGACGTGGGAAGGCGCGCGGCGGGTTCCTGCGCGGGAGGCGCGCGCCGGGGCTGTGACAGAACGCGCACATTCGTGCGGGTCGCTCAGCCCGGCGGACGGACGCCCGCCAGGACGGCGTCGACCACCTGCTCCGGCAGGCCGGGGTCGAGCGGGGCGCCCGGCCGGATGATCGTGCGCACCAGGAGGGGGCCGACGAAGAGGTCGTTGACCAGTTCGATGTCGAGGTCGGCGCGGATCTCCCCGGTCTCCACCCCGCGCCGCAGCGCGTCGAGGCCCATCCGGCGGCGGGGCTCGATGACGGTGTGGTGGTACGCGTCCCAGAGCCGGGGATACGACTGCATCTGCGAGAACACGTTGTGGAGCAGGGCGGAGGTCCGCTTGGCCAGGCCGCGCCGCCGCAGCGCTTCGAGCAGGGTGACGAGATCGTCCCGGACGGAGGTGCCGGGCAGCACCGGGTCCGGGGGTTCGACGGAGCGCAGCAGGTCGACGAAGAGCTCCTCCTTGCCGGGCCACCGGCGGTAGATGGTGGCCTTGCCGACGCCCGCGCCGCGGGCGATCTTCTCGATGGAGAGATCGGCGAGCGGTATCCCGTCCTCCAGCAGCGCGACCGCCGCCGCGAACACGGCCTCCTCCACCCCTTCGCTGCGCGGCCGCCCGCGCCGGGGGGCGGGGGCGGCCCCGACGCCGGGGACCGGGGGCGCCGTCGGGTGCCGCTCGTCGCGCGGGTCTTCCGGGGCTCCGCCGTCATCCAGGGACACGTTCCGCTCCACCTCTCACCGTTCTCGCCGCCGCGCGGGGGGCGCGGGTCACCGCCGTACCGATTCTCCCGCCCCGGCCGAGGGCCCCGGCACCGAGCGCCGCGAGCCGGCGGGACCCGGCGTGCCGCCCCCCACGGCCCCCGGTCCCGCCGTACCGCCCCCGTCCCGCCGCGCGTCGCCCGGGCCCGGCGTACCCCCGCCGTACCGCCGTGCGTCGCCCGGGCCCGCCGTACCGCCGCCGTACCGCCGTGCGTCGCCCGGGCCCGCCGTACCGCCGGACCCCGGGCCGTCGGCGCCCGCGGGCCCGCCGGCCGTCGGGGTGCGGCCGGGGAGGAACAGCGCCACCACGACCGCGCCGATCAGGGCGACCGCCGCCGAGCCGATCGCCGTCACGTGCATCGCGTCCAGGAAGGCCTCCTGGGCCGGGGCCACCAGAGACCTCCCGGCCGGGCCCAGCTTCTCGGCGACGCCGAGGGTCGCCTCGATGGATTCGCCCGCCGTCGCCCGCAGCGCCGGCGGCAGCGCCCCCAGGTGTCCCTCGATCTCGCCCCGGTACGTCGTGGAGAGCACCGAGCCGAGGACGGCGACGCCCAGCGCCCCGCCCACCTGCCGGAAGGTGTTGTTGATCGCCGAGCCGGAGCCGGCCTTCTCCCGGGGCAGGGTCTGCATCACCGACACGGTCACCGGCGGCATGATGTGGGCCATCCCGGCGCCCTGGAGGAAGAAGACGATCTCCAGGACCCAGACCGGCGTCGACGCGTCGAAGAAGGTGAAGGCCGCCAGGCCCACCGCGACCGCCAGCATGCCCGCCGTGCACACCACCCGGGCGCCGAAGCGCTCCACCACCAGCCGGGCGCGGGGCGCGAAGACCATCTGGGCGACGGCCAGCGGCAGGATCAGCAGCCCGGACTCCAGCGCGCTGTAGCCGCGCACGCTCTGGAGGTAGAAGGCGGAGAAGAAGGTCACGCCCATCAGCGCGAAGAAGACCAGGGCGATCGCGGCGACGGCGGCGGAGAACGCCGGCTTCCGGAAGTACGCCATGTCGATCGCCGGATGGTCGCTGCGCCGCTCGTACAGCACGAAGCCGACGAGGACCGCCAGCCCGGCGAGGAGCGGCGCGAGGACCGTGGCGTCCGTGAAGCTCGCCAGCTCGCCGCCGCGGATGATCCCGTACACGAGCAGGACGAGGCCGACGACGGACAGCAGCACGCCCGGTACGTCGATCCGGCCCGGCTTCGGGTCCTTCGAGTCCGGAACCAGCCACATCATCAGCGCCAGGGCGAGGAGCACGACGGGGACGTTGACGAGGAAGATCGAGCCCCACCAGAAGTGTTCGAGCAGGATGCCGCCGGTGATCGGGCCGATCGCGATCGCCAGGCCGACGCTGCCCGCCCAGATGCCGATGGCCTTGGGCTGCTCGTCGCGCTCGAAGACGTTCATCAGGATCGCGAGGGTCGCCGGCATCACGAAGGCGGCGCCGAAGCCCATGACCGCGCGGTAGCCGATGAGCTCGGCGGGCGAGCCGGAGACCGCGGCGAGGGCGGAGCCGACGCCGAAGACCGTGAGGCCGAAGAGCAGGACCTTCTTGCGGCCGAGCCGGTCGCCGAGGAGGCCGGAGGTGAAGAGCAGGCCCGCGAAGACGAGCGTGTAGGAGTTGATCGCCCACTCCAGCTCGCTCTGCGTGGCGCCGATGCCGGTGGGGGCGGGGGCCGCGATCGTCTTGACCGCGACGTTCAGGATCGAGTTGTCGAGGACGACGATCAGCAGGCTGAGCATGAGGACCGCGAGGATCGCCCACCGGCGGCGGTGGACCGCCTCGGAGACGCGGGACGGGGGCGCGGGAGCGGTGGTGGACGGCTGAGACATGCGGTCCAGGCTAGATCGCATTTCGATACGAGACCGTCTCGTATAGGAATTCTGGGGAATTCTTTGCTCGACTTTGCGCCATCGTTGCCGTGGTGTGAACAGCGCCACTCCGCGCCACTTCCCCCGCTCCGGCACGAAGTGCCACCATGGATGTGGTCCGGGGACGCCGTGAGGGCGCCTCGAGATGACGAAGGAGCCGTTCACCATGACGCTTCAGGCTGCCCCGAAGCAGTCCCCCGACAGCAGCAAGGCGCTGTACGGCGGGACGGGCACACGCCGCATCACCGTCCACGACATCGCCGCCGCGAAGACCCGCGGCGAGAAGTGGCCCATGCTCACCGCCTATGACGCGATGACCGCCTCCGTCTTCGACGAGGCCGGCATCCCGGTCGTCCTGGTGGGCGACTCCATGGGCAACTGTCACCTCGGCTACGACACCACCGTGCCCGTCACGATGGACGAGATGACGCTGCTCTCCGCCGCCGTCGTACGGGGCACCAAGCGCGCCCTCGTCGTCGGCGACCTCCCCTTCGGCTCGTACCAGGAAGGGCCTGTCCAGGCCCTTCGCAACGCCACCCGGCTCGTCAAGGACGCCGGAGTCGGGGCGGTCAAGCTGGAGGGCGGCGAGCGGTCGCTGCCGCAGACCGAGCTGCTCGTCCAGGCCGGCATCCCCGTCATGTCGCACCTGGGCCTGACCCCGCAGTCCGTCAACACCATGGGTTACCGCGTGCAGGGCCGGAGCGACGAGGCCGCCCACCGGCTGCTCAGCGACGCCAAGGCCGCGCAGGACGCGGGCGCGTTCGCGGTCGTCCTCGAACTCGTACCGGCCGAGCTGGCCGCCGAGGTCACCCGCTCCCTGCACATCCCCACCATCGGCATCGGGGCCGGGCCCGAGACCGACGCCCAGGTTCTCGTCTGGACGGACATGGCCGGACTGACCGGCGGCAAGGTGCCGCGGTTCACCAAGCAGTACGCCGACCTGCGCCGGACGCTCGGCGACGCCGCGCGCGCCTTCGCGGACGACGTGGCCGGCGGGGCGTTCCCCGCGGAGGAGCACACCTTCCACTAGCCATCGCGGCACCAACGACAGCCCGCCGACATCCCCCATCGGCGGGCTGTCGGCCGTCGCGGCCCGAGCCGCGGGACGGCGGTGCGTCGGTGGCGCGTCGGTGGCTGCGGGCGGGCTGTCGGACGCCTGTCGGTGCTTTGTCAGTGGCGGCTGATGTAGTAGGGCCATGACGCGATCCGCACGCAACGCCGTCGAGGTACGAGGCCTCGTGAAGCACTACGGCGAGACGAAGGCCCTCGACGGGGTCGACCTCGATGTCCGCGAGGGCACGGTCCTGGGTGTCCTCGGCCCCAACGGCGCCGGCAAGACCACGCTCGTCCGCTGCCTCTCCACCCTGATCGTCCCGGACGCCGGCACCGCCGTCGTCGCGGGGTACGACGTGGTGCGCCAGCCCCGGCAGCTCCGCCGCACCATCGGCCTCACCGGGCAGTACGCCTCGGTCGACGAGAAGCTCTCCGGCTGGGAGAACCTCTACATGATCGGGCGGCTGCTCGACCTGTCCCGGGCGGACGCCCGGCGCCGCGCCGACGAACTCCTGGAGCGCTTCTCGCTCACCGAGGCCGCCAAGCGCCCGGCGATGAACTACTCCGGCGGTATGCGCCGCCGGCTCGACCTGGCCGCCTCGATGATCGGGCAGCCGGCCGTCCTCTATCTGGACGAGCCCACCACCGGCCTCGACCCGCGCACCCGCAACGAAGTGTGGGAAGAGGTGCAGCGGATGGTCGCGGAGGGGGTGACCGTCCTGCTCACCACCCAGTACATGGAGGAGGCCGAGCAGCTCGCCGACGAGCTGACCGTGATCGACCGCGGCCGGGTCATCGCCAACGGCCAGGTCGACGAGTTGAAGGCGCGGGTCGGCGGCCGGACCCTGAAGGTCCGCCCCGTCGACCCCTCCCAGCTGCCGGCCATGGCCGACGCGCTGCGCGAGACCGGTCTCGACGGCATCGCCGGCTCGACCGTCGTCCCCGACGAGGGCGCGCTGTACGTGCCGATCCTCAGCGACGAGCAGCTGACCGCGGTCGTCGGCCTGTTCGGCGCGCGCGGCTTCGGCATCGCCCACATCGGAACCCATCTGCCCAGCCTGGACGAGGTGTTCCTGGCCATCACCGGCCAGAAGACGTCCGTGTCCGACGCGATTCCCGAGGAGGTCGCCGCGTGAGCGCCACCACGACCACACAGCTCGCCAAGTCCCCCGTCGAGACCCCGGGCCCCGCCCCGGCGCGCGGGCCGAGCGGCGAGGGCCGGATCGGCCTGCGGGCCAACCTCCGTCACATCGGCGCGCTGGTCCGGCGCAACGCGCTGCAGATCAAGCAGGACCCCGAGTCGATGTTCGACGTCGTCCTGATGCCGATCATCTTCGTCCTGCTGTTCGTGTACGTCTTCGGCGGCGCGATCTCCGGCAAGGGCAACAACCAGGAGTACGTGAACTACGTCGTCCCGGGCCTGATGGCGATGATGGGCATGAACATCGCCATGGCCGTCGGCACGGGGATCAACGACGACTTCAAGAAGGGGGTCATGGACCGGTTCCGGACGATGCCGATCGCCCGGTCCTCCGTCCTCATCGCGAAGATCGTCGTCGAGATCGGCCGGATGCTGGTCGCCGTCGCGATTCTGCTCGGCATGGGCTTCCTGCTCGGTCTGGAGATCCGGACCTCGGTCGTGGACCTCTTCGCCGCGATCGGCCTGTCCACGGTGTTCGGCGCCTCACTGATGTGGATCTTCATCCTGCTCGGGCTCACCCTGAAGACGGCGCAGGCGGTCCAGGGGATGGCCATGATCGTGCTGATGCCGCTCCAGTTCGGTTCGTCGATCTTCGCCCCGCCGACCTCGATGCCCGGCTGGCTGGAGACGTTCACCGACTACAACCCGCTGTCCAACCTCGCCGACGCGGCGCGGAACCTCATCAACGGCGGTCCGGTCGCCGAGTCGGTGTGGATGACGCTCGGCTGGGCGCTGCTCATCACGGTCGTCACGGCGCCGCTCGCGGTCGCCAAGTTCCGCAAGAAGACCTGAGCCGTACGGGAGCGCCGGGCGCCCCGGCGCCCCGAGGGTCCGGAGGCGCCGGCGTCCGGGTGCCGGGAACAGGGCGCCGGGTCAGGGTTCGGCCGGGCCGGTGATCGCGTCGGCGGTGCGGCCGAGCAGGGCGGCGGCCTCCCCGAGGGAGAGGCCGCCGCCTTCGGCGTACGCCGCCTCGTAGGCCGCGTCGCCTAGGGCGGACCTGGTCAGCCGGGTGGCCTGGTCCAGGCTCTCCCGCTCGGGCGGCGTGAGCACATGGCCTGCCGGGCAGAGCGCGGCGCGGGCGCCGAGCAGCCGGGCGGCGACCTCCGCGTGGGGGCCGCCGATACCGGCCAGGGACCAGGCGGCGGTGACCAGATGGACCGTCGGCATATGGGGGGCGACCAGCATCGACAGGGAACCCTCCGCGCGTTCCAGGGCCTGCCGGATGAGCGGAAGCGCCGCTTCGTACCGCCGGTCCACATTGTCGAGCCAGCCCAGCATGCCGAGGGTGAACCCACCGAAGATCGACAGGGTCTCGGTGCCGAACTCGCCCAGGACCGCTTCGAGGTGCTCGCGCGCCTCGGCGGTGCGGCCGGTGCGGCCGAGGTGGAGCGCCAGGAAGATCCGGGCGGCGAGCATCTGCTCGTGCCCGCGCGCCGTTCCGGCCTCCAGGACCTCGCGCAGGATCGCCTCGCCCTCCTCGGACCGTCCGGTGGCGTTGAGCATGTCGGCGTACCGGGCCCGTAGCAGGACCTTCTGGGCCTGGGCGCCGATCCGTTCGGCGTAGCCGATGGCGGCGACGTAGTCCTCGGCCGCCTCCTCGAACGCGCCGCGCTTCTCACGGGCCTCGCCGCGCGCCGCGAGCGCCTCGGCCGCGCCCCAGGCGTCGTCGAGGCGGACGAAGAGGGCCAGGCTCTCATCCGCGTCGGCGTCGGAATCGCCCGCCCAGTCGGCGCGGTTGGCGGAGACGTTGGCACGCAGCCGGAGGGCGTGGGCGAGGTCCCAGTCGTAACCGTGGGCGCGGCAGGCCTCGACGGTGGTGTCGAGCATCTCCCGCAGGCGGCCCACCTCACCGGTCAGCAGGACGGCGAACACCACGAAGAAGCCCGGCAGTCGGCAGGTCTGCGGCAGCCCCGGGGGGTACATGTCGGTGATCCTGCGCAGGCGCCGCATCCCGTCGGGCGAGATCCAGTCGCCGCCCTGGTGGTCCATGTTGAGCAGCTCGATGAGCCGCACTCCTCGCCGGGCCTCCCACAGCCGGGCCTCGTCGAACGGGGGCGGGGCGGCGGTGCACGGCTCGTGGAGCGGTACGACGGGGGGCGCCGAGGGCCCGAAGGGGTCGGGGCCGAGGGCGGCGACGGCCTCGGCCCAGTGCAGGGCGTCGGCGCGCAGATCGCGCATCTGCCAGTACCAGAGCAGGGCGTGGACGAGGGCGAGGGCCTCGTGCTCGTCGCGGGCGGAGACGGCGCGGCGCAGGGCGGTGCGCAGGTTCTCGTACTCGCGGCCGAACCGGGCGATGGCTTGGATCTGCCCGGCGCCTCGGAGCCGCGGGTCGCCGGTGCGGGCGACCTCGCGGTAGTGGACGATGTGCCGCCGCTCGGCCTCCGCCCGCTCCCCCGCCTCGTCGAGCCGCTCGGCGGCGTACTCGGCGACGGTCTCCAGGAGGCGGTAGCGCATGGCGCCGCCGTCGACGGGCGTGGCGATGACGAGCGACTTGTCGACGAGGGAGCCGAGCACGTCGAGAACGTGGGGTGCGGGTGAGGCGGTGGGGGCGGGGGTGGAGCAGACCGCTTCCGCGGCCTCCAGGTCGCAGCCGCCGGTGAAGACCGACAGGCGGCGCAGGACGGCGCGTTCGGGTGCGTCCAGGAGGTCCCAGGACCAGTCGACGACGGCGCGGAGGGTCTGCTGGCGGGGCAGGACCGTGCGGGCGCCCGAGGTGAGCAGGCGGAAGCGGTCGTCGAGGCGGTCCGCGATCTGGCGCGCGGTGAGCATCCGCAGCCGGGCGGCGGCCAGTTCGATGGCGAGGGGGAGGCCGTCCAGGCGTCGGCAGATCTCGTCGGCGGCCAGCGGGTCGTCCTCGACGCGGAAGCCGGTGCCGGTGGCGGCCCCGCGGTCGGCGAGGAGCCGGAGCGCGGTGTCCTGGGGCAGCGGGCCGACCGGGCGGACCGCCTCTCCCGGCACGCCGAGCGGTTCGCGGCTGGTGGCGAGCACGGTCACGCCGGGGCAGCGGGCCAGCAGGGTCTCGGCGAGCCGGGCGGCCGCGCCGACGACGTGTTCGCAGTTGTCGAGCAGCAGGAGCATCCGGCGGCCGGCGCAGTGGTCGACGAGCCGCTCCGAGGGGTCGTCGGCGCCGCGCAGCTCCTCGGCGCCCGCCGCCCGCAGTACGGTCTCGCGCGCGCCGACGGCCCCGAGCACGGCCTCGGGCACGGCCTCCGGGTCGGTGACGGGGGCGAGTTCGACCAGCCACACCCCGTCGGGCCATCCCCCGCCGCCGGCCGCCCGCTCGGCGGCCTCCTGCGAGAGCCGCGTCTTCCCGGCCCCACCGGGCCCGAGGAGCGTGACGAGCCGTGCGCGCGCCAGTTCGTCGCGCACGGCGGCGATGTCGTCCTCCCGCCCGACGAAACTGGTCAGCCGGGCACGGAGGTTGCCGACGGAGGGCGGGGCGGGCGGGTCGCCCGTGACGGGTGGGGCAGGCGTGACGAACGGGGTGGGCGTGACGGGCGGGGTGCCGGTCCCAGGGGCGCCGGTCCCAAGTGTGCCGGTCCCAGGTGTGCCGGTCCCGGGGGCTCCGGCCGGGCGCTCCGGCTCCCGGCCGGGGCTCCGTCCCGCCGGGGCGGGCGCCGGGCCACCGGCGGCCCCGGGGAGGGCGGTGCGGCCGGGGCCGTGCGGCGCGGCCCGCCTGTCCGGATCCGCGGCCGGCGCGGGGCGGCCGTCCGGCGCCGCGGAGCCGTCCGGCGCCGCGGTGCCCTTCGGCGCCTGCGGGGAGAGGA
Organism: Streptomyces sp. NPDC008121; assembly: GCF_042957155.1. Classification (NCBI taxonomy): domain Bacteria; kingdom Bacillati; phylum Actinomycetota; class Actinomycetes; order Kitasatosporales; family Streptomycetaceae; genus Streptomyces; species Streptomyces sp. NPDC008121. The sequence continues at coordinate 523,121 of NZ_JBIBHT010000005.1, forward strand.
GTTCCGCGTGGAGGGCGCGGAGGGCCGGGGAGGGGTCGGTGCCCAGGCGGGTGGCGAGTTCGCGGCGGAGCGACTCGTACGCCAGGAGCGCCTCCGCCGCGCGGCCCGTGTCCCGCAGGGCCCGGATGCGGAGCGCCTGGAGCGGTTCGTCCAGCGGGTGGGCCTCGCAGAGGGCGGCCAGTTCGGGGAGGGCCGCGGCCGCCTCGCCCAGGGTCAGGGCCGCGCCGAAGCGGGCGCGGCGGGCGTCCAGGCGGCGGGCCTCCCAGCGCGCCGCTTCCGTGGCCCGGTCGGGCAGGTCGGCGAGGGCGGGCCCGCGCCAGAGGCCGAGCGCCTCGTCGAGGACGGCCGCGGCCCGCGCCGGGTCGCCCGCCTCCAGCTCCCGTACGCCTTCCGCCGCCAGCCGTTCGAAGCGGTGGGCGTCCACGTCGTCGGGGCCCGCGGCCAGGGCGTAGCCGCCGTCCGCTGAGACCACCGCCTCCCGTCCGAGGGCCCGGCGTACCCGGCCCACCAGGGCCTGGAGCGCCGCCCCGGCGTCGGCCGGCGTCTCCCCGCCCCACACCTCGTCCACGAGGAGGGCGACGGGAACGGTCCGTCCCGGGCGGAGGGCGAGGACGGTCAGCAGGGCGCGCAGCCGCGGCCCGCCGACCGGGACGGGCGTCCCGTGGACGGTGTGGACCTGGGTGGGGCCGAGGACGGAGTAGCGCACAGGCCCTATTCTCCGTGAGCCGGGGATCACCGCAGGAACTCACCCCCGCTCCGGCACGTTCCCCGCTCAGACCCGCCGCTTCCCAGGGAGTCCCACCGATGTCCACGGCCACCACCCGCAGCCACGAGCGCAGGATCAGCCCGGTCTTCCTGGCGATCCTCGCCGTCATGGGCGTCACCGGCTGGGCCGTGTGGACCGGCTTCGCGGCCTCCCCCGGGCTCGCGATCTTCCTGTTCGTGACCTCGGCGTGGGTCGTCTCGCTCTGTCTGCACGAGTACGCGCACGCCCGCACCGCCCTGCACGGCGGGGACATCACGGTCGGCGCGAAGGGCTATCTGACGCTCAACCCGCTCGCCTACACCCATGCCGTCCTGAGCATCATCCTGCCCGTCCTCTTCGTGATCATGGGCGGTATCGGTCTGCCGGGCGGCGCCGTCTTCATCGAGCAGGGCCGGGTCAAGGGCCGGTGGAAGCACAGCCTGATCTCGGCCGCGGGCCCGCTCACGAACGTCCTGTTCGCGATCGTGTGCACGGCGCCGTTCTGGCTGGACGCGCTCGACGGCGTGCCGCTCGCCTTCCAGTTCGCCCTGGCGTTCCTGGCGTTCCTCCAGGTGACGGCCGCGCTCCTGAACTTCCTGCCGGTTCCCGGGCTGGACGGTTACGGCGTGATCGAGCCCTGGCTCTCGTACAAGGTGAAGCGGCAGATCGAGCCGTACGCGCCGTACGGCTTCTTCGTGGTGATCGCGCTGCTCTTCGTGCCGGCGGTCAACGGCGCGTTCTTCGACGCGATCGACGCGCTGATGCGGGCGCTCGGCGTGCCGGAGCTGTCCCGCTACTGCGGCTCGAACCTCTACCGCTTCTGGCAGGAGCAGCCGGACCTCTGCCGGATCTGACCCGCCAGGCCGGCCCTAGGGCCTGTCTGACAATTCCCTCCTGCCCCGCGACGCCATGCACGCACTCTCGCCGCACCGGGCGCAGAGCCAAGTACATCCAGTACGACGCTCTACGCCCGGCACGCCGAGAGCACGCACCTGACGCCGCGAGGCCGCCTGCCGGCGACGGCGGGAATTGTCAGACACCCCCTAGGAAGCGGGTGACTCGCGGGCGGCGAGCTCCTCGGCCAGTTCCATGCAGCGCAGGCGGGCCGGGGAGAAGCCGTAGGGCATCTTTGCGGTGGCTTCGCCGGCGCTCATGGACTCGTTGCCCCTGCCGGAGCTCCGGCAGGCCTCGTCCTCACACTCATCGGCGGCGACGGGGTGCGACGCGTCCCATGAGTCGAAGAGCGCATCGTCGCTCCGCGCCAGGCCGGAATCCTCGATGACGGCGTGCAGCACCCTTTCGAAGGCGTGCCGTTCGGCGGCCACCCGGGCCACGCGGGGGTCGTCGACAGCGATCGTGTCATCGAGTGCCTCCTCGGCGGCATCCACACGGTCGGATTCCTCCCGCAGATCCGGGTGAGTGGCCAGGGCAACGAAACGCGTGGCCTGGACCGCCGCACCGAGCGGGCCGAAGATCCGCTCGGTGACCAACAGGCTGTCCAGATCCGCCTGACGCAGGGAGCCTTCGGGAAGATTCTCGAGGCGGCTGGTGACGAGCTCGGAGAGCAGGCCCTTCCTGCTGCCTTCGGCGCGCATGCGCCGCACGGCGGTCCGCTTCCGCCGCAGCTCCGCCTCCTGGGCGACAAGGGTCTCCTCCAGCCGTTCCAGGACGACCGCGATGCCGTCCTCGCTGTCGGCACCGGCGGAAGCCGTGTCGGCGAACGCGTCACGGATGTCGTCGAGGGCGATCCCCGCCTCGGCCATCGTGCGGATCCACAGCAGCCGGATCATGTCGTCGTAGCCGTAGCGGCGGCGGTCGTCACCGCCCCGCTCGGGCTCGGGGAGCAGGCCGATCTCGTGGTAGTGACGGATCGCCCGCGGTGTGGTGCCGGCGAAAGCCGCCGCGTCACCGATCTTGACCTGGCGCGGCGGGATGAAGGACGCGAACACGAGCAGGGCCTTCCTCAGCGGGGCGGGACGTGGGTCCCCCTAGGGACGTGGGTCCACCGGACCACATACCGCTACGGAAGGTGCAACTCCCGGAAGACCCTGGTGCCCGCGAGCCCGGCCTGGTCCGAACGGAAGACCCTAGGCCTCGGCGCGCGTCTCGGACTTGGCGCGGCGGAGGTAGTACCAGGCCATGTTCGACGAGAGGCCGGCGAGCAGCACCCAGATCACGCCGAGCCAGCTGCCCGAGACGAAGGAGACGACGGCCGCGACGACCGCGAGGGCGCAGACGGCGAGGGCGTACAGAGCGAGGCGGGGCATGGGGGTCGGCTCCTGTCCGGGTACGGCTGAGTGCCCGTCCAGTGTCCCCCATGCCCGGGAGCGCTCAGACGTCGGTGACGCGCAGGCCCGCGTGGGCCTTGTACCGGCGGTTGACGGAGATCAGGTTGGCGACGAGCGACTCGACCTGGTGGGCGTTGCGCAGGCGGCCGGCGAAGACGCCGCGCATGCCGGGGATCCGGCCGGCGAGCGCCTGGACGATCTCGACGTCGGCGCGCTCCTCGCCGAGGACCATGACGTCGGTGTCGATCTCGTCGAGGGAGGCGTCCTGGAGGAGGACGGCGGAGAGGTGGTGGAAGGCGGCGGCGACCCGGGAGTCCGGGAGCAGCGCGGCGGCCTGCTCGGCGGCCGAGCCCTCCTCGGGCTTGAGGGCGTAGGCGCCCTTCTTGTCGAAGCCGAGGGGGTTGACGCAGTCGACGACGAGCTTGCCGGCGAGCTGCTCCCGCAGGGACTCCAGCGTCCTGGCGTGTCCGTCCCACGGGACGGCGACGATCACGATGTCGCTGCGGCGGGCGCACTCGGCGTTGTCCGCGCCCTCGACGCCGAGACCGAGCTCGCCTGCCGCCGCTTCGGCGCGGTCGGCGGCGCGCGAGCCGATGATCACCTTCTGGCCGGCCTTGGCGAGGCGGTAGGCGAGGCCGCGCCCCTGGTCGCCGGTGCCGCCGAGGACGCCGACGACGAGTCCGGACACGTCGGGGAGGTCCCAGGGGTCCTTGGGCGCGGGGGTGGGGTTCGTGGAAGTCATGGCCCCGACATTACTGGCCGGTCGGCCGGGTCCCCGTCCCTTCCGGGTGGAACCCCCGGCAACCGGCCCCGCGCCCGGTCCGGCTGCGGCAGGATGCGGCTCCATGGATGCCGTACGCGTCGCACTGCTGCGGGACGTGCTCGCCGGGACCGAGTGGCCGCGGGCCGCCCGGCGGTTCGCGGGCGCCCTCCGGTCGTCCGTGGTGCCGCACCGGGGCGGCCTGCTCCTGGTCGGGACGGAGGAGTACGAGCCGTGGCACCTGGCGGCGCACCTGGTGGACGAGGCGGCCTGGTCGGGACTGCCGGAGCTGGCTCCGACCCTCGTACGGCACCGGGCGCGGCCGGGAGACCCGGCGCATCTGGCGGTGGGGCTCGGCCGCCTGGAGTCGGCGGGGCGCGGGGCGACGCTGCTGATGGTGGCGCCCGAGCGGCCGGGCGCCGGGCTCCTGGAACGCGTCCACGATGCCCGGCGGGCGGGGGCGACGGTCCTGGCCCTGGACCGCGGGGACCCGGAGGTGCGCGGTCTGGCCCATGAGGCGCTGGTGGTGGGCGCGACGGCCGACGTCGATCTGGACCTGGTCCAGCACCTGGTGAGCGCGGCGGCGGGCGAGAACAGCTTGACGTCGCCGCGCGGGCGCCGCCGTTTCCGCGATCGTCTCTCCCGGCTGGCGGACCATCTGACGGCGCCACCGCCGCCGCGCTGGTAGCGGTCCGCCGGCCCGGGGGGCGGCGGTCCGGCGGCGGCCCGGAGCACCCTGCGGGGAAAAACGGTTTGCCCTCGATGCCCGGGCCCACGGAGCATGGCCGCTCGTGATGCCAAAGCTCTCCTCCCTGCTGCCCGACCCCGCTCCGTGGCGGGCCTCGGCCGACTTCCGGCTGCTGTGGATCCAGGGCCTGGTCACGTACTTCAGCAGCTTTATGGCGCTGATCGCCCTGCCGCTGCAGATCAAGGACCTGACGGGTTCGCCGTTCGCCGTCGGCGCGATGGGGCTCGTCGAGCTGGTGCCGCTGATCGTGTTCGGGCTCTACGGCGGCGCGCTCGCCGACGCCGTCGACCGGCGCAAGGTGATCGTCGCGACCGAGGCGGGGCTGGGGTTGCTGGCCCTGATCCTGCTGGTCAACGCGATGCTCCCGTCCCCCATGCTCTGGCCGTTGTACGTCGTCGCGGCCGGTGTCTCCGCGCTGGCCGGTCTCCAGCGGCCGGCCCTGGACTCCCTGATGGCCCGGATCGTGCCGCACGAGCACCAGACGGCCGCGGCCGCCCTGAACTCGCTGCGCTGGCAGATGGGCGCCATCGCGGGACCGGCACTGGCCGGCCTGGTGGTGGCGTACGCCGGGCACGCGACCGCGTACGGCGTCACGGTCGCCGGCTTCGCCGTCTCCGTGCTGCTCTGCCGCCGGCTGGCCCCCGCGCCGCCCGCGCACGACGCCGAGAAGCCGTCGCTGCGCGGGATCGCGGAGGGCGCGCGGTACGCCTGGTCGCGGCCGGTGCTGCTGGGCACGTACGCCATCGACCTCGCGGCGATGTTCTTCGCCTTCCCGAACACGATCTTCCCGTTCCTCGCGGACGAGCTGGACGCGGAGTGGTCACTCGGTCTGATGTACGCGGCGGGCTCGGTCGGCTCGCTCGTGCTGGGGCTGACCAGCGGCTGGACGTCGAGGATCCGGCGGCACGGGCTGCTCGTGGTGTGCGGCGCGGCCGGCTGGGGGCTGGCGATCGCGGCCGCGGGCTGGTTCTCGAACGTGTGGCTCGTGCTGCTCTGCCTGGGCTTCGCGGGCGCCGGGGACATGCTGAGCGGTCTGGGCCGCTCCACGATCTGGAACCAGACGATCCCCGAGGAGCTGCGCGGCCGGCTGGCCGGCATCGAGGTCCTGTCGTACAGCGTCGGTCCGCAGCTCGGGCAGGCCCGCGCGGGCGCCATGGCCGGCTGGACGGGCACGCGGGCGGCGGTGTGGACCGGCGGCGTCGCCTGTGTCGCCTCCGTGGGCCTGCTCTGCCTCGCCCTGCCGAAGCTCCTCACCTACGACGCGACGACGGACGAGGACGCGGCGCGCCGCAAGGCCCGCCAGGAGGAGGACCGCGACCGGCAGGACCGCGGACCGGGCGCCGGCCACGGGACGGGGCGCGGCGCGGAGGAGGCCGGGGCCGGAGCCCCGGCCTGACCGGCCGGTCCGCGCGACCGCGGGCCCGCCCGGCGGGCCCGCGTCCGGAGCTCGGCTACTCCTGCGCGCCGTCCGGCCTGGAGGCGTCGTGCCACTTGGGGTCGTTCTCCCACTCCTGGTTGCGCTCCCGCGCGGTCTCCATCGCGTGGGAGGCCTCCTCACGGCTCGGGTAGGGGCCGAAGCGGTTCTTGGAGGGGCACTCCGGTCCCTCCTCGACCTTCTTGTGCTCCAGGCAGTAGTACCACTCGCCCGCCTTGCCCGCCGTGCGCTTCTTGAACAGGGCCATCGTCGGCTCCTTCCTCTGTCGCCATGCTGCCCCAGACGCGGTCGTTAGACTCGCTGGTATGTCTGGCCAGTCGCTTCTCGAACCGGGGGAGCTCTCCCCCCACCGCTCCGTTCCCGGAGCCATCCGCCGTCCCGAGTACGTCGGCAAGTCCGCTCCTACCCCGTATTCGGGCCCTGAGGTGCAGGACTCCGACACCATCGAGCGGATGCGGATCGCCGGCCGCATCGCCGCGCAGGCGATGGAGGAGGCCGCCAAGCACATCTCGCCGGGTGTGACCACGGACGAACTGGACCGGGTCGCGCACGACTTCATGTGCGACCACGGGGCGTACCCCTCCACCCTCGGCTACCGCGGCTTCCCGAAGTCGCTCTGCTCCTCGGTCAACGAGGTCATCTGCCACGGCATCCCCGACTCGACCGTCCTGCGGGACGGCGACATCGTGAACCTCGACGTCACGGCGTACATCCACGGCGTGCACGGCGACAACAACGCCACCTACCTCTGCGGCGACGTCGACGAGGAGTCGCGGCTGCTGGTGGAGCGGACCCGGGAGTCGCTGAACCGCGCCATCAAGGCCGTGAAGCCGGGCCGGCAGATCAACATCATCGGCCGGGTCATCGAGTCGTACGCCAAGCGCTTCGGCTACGGCGTCGTGCGCGACTTCACCGGACACGGCATCAACTCGTCCTTCCACTCCGGTCTGATCATCCCGCACTACGACTCCCCGCACGCGACCACCGTCATCCAGCCCGGCATGACGTTCACCATCGAGCCGATGCTGACGCTGGGCACGCACGAGTACGACATGTGGGACGACGGCTGGACCGTGGTGACGAAGGACCGGAAGCGGACGGCGCAGTTCGAGCACACGCTGGTCGTGACGGACTCCGGGGCCGAGATTCTCACGTTGCCCTGACGCGTTCGCGGGGTAGCTTTTTACCGACAGGCGGTCGGGAACCAATTGACTTAGGTAAACCTAAGTAGCAGGATCTGAGCAGGTTCCCGTCCCCATCGGTCGTTCGGCCCCGGAGGCTCGCCTTGGACACGCCCTTCTCGACGCTCATCCGCACCGCCTCGCACGAGCAGCACACCGAGGCCGAGACGTCGACCTTCATGAGCGACCTCCTCGGCGGCCGGCTGGCCGTGGACGCGTACGCGCGCTACACGGAGCAGCTCTGGTTCGTCTACCGCGCCCTGGAGGACGGCGCCGAGGCGCTGAAGGACGACCCGGTCGCCGGGCCGTTCATACAGCCGGAGCTGTTCCGTACGGCCGCGCTGGAGCAGGACCTCGCCCACCTCCGCGGGCCGGACTGGCGCGCCGCGCTCTCGCCGCTGCCCGCGACCGCCGCCTACGCCGAACGGGTGGCCGAGTGCGCCCGCACCTGGCCGGCCGGGTATGTGGCGCACCACTACACCCGCTATCTCGGCGACCTCTCGGGCGGCCAGATCATCCGGGACAAGGCGGAGCGGACCTGGGGCTTCGCGCGCAAGGGCGACGGCGTCCGGTTCTACGTCTTCGAGGAGATCGCCAACCCGGCGGCCTTCAAGCGGGGGTACCGCGAGCTGCTCGACGGTGTGAACGCCGACGACCTGGAGAAGCAGCGGATCGTCGACGAGTGCAAGCGCGCGTTCGACTTCAACGGCGCCGTCTTCCGTGAGCTGGGGAGCGAGTTCCCGCTCAGCGCGTAGCCGCCGGGAAGCGGATCAGAGCCGAGCGGTCCGGGCGGAGCGGATCAGAAGGGCACGGATCAGAGGGGTACGGATCAGAGGGGCAGCACGAGGGTCCGCTCCAGGCGGACCCGTCCGCCCAGTTCGATCACGCCGTCCGGGCCGGGGGCCGTCAGGATCTGCGACCCCCGGCCCTGCGTGATGTTCAGGGCCCGGCCGAGGGCGGCCGTGAGCAGCAGGGCCGCCGCGCCGGTCGCCTCGTCCTCGTCGACGCCGTCCCCGCGGCCCGGGAACGCCCGCGCCCGGACCCGGCCCGCGGCCTCGTCCGCCCAGGCCCAGGCGTAGACCCACTCCCCCGGCGCCGGCACGTCGAGCGCGTCGACCTCGGCCGCGGAGCCGTACTGCCGCAGGGTGCGCGCCGGGGCCCACTCGGCGCGGGCCCCGATCCAGGTGAACTCGCCGTCGCCGGTCACCCACACCTCGCCCGCCGGCGGGCGGACGACCTCCAGGTCGAGCAGCCAGGCGGCGCCGACCAGCGGGTGTCCGGCGAAGGGCAGCCGGGTGCCCGGGGTGTAGATGTCGACGTCCCCGCGCTCCGGGTCGTCCACGAACACCGTCTCGCTGAAGCCGAGTTCCTTGGCGAGCGCCTGCCGGGACGCCTCGTCGGGGCGGGCCCGCCCGTCGCGTACGACCCCGAGGGCGTTGCCGTACCGGCCGTCGCCCGCGCAGAAGACGCGCAGGACGTCGATGTCGGTGGTGGTGGCGCGGTACCGATCGGACGTGTTCATGGCGGAATTCAAGCATTCGGGCGGCCTTTTCCGCCGGTCCACCGGAGACGGCCTCCCCGCACCGGCGCGCCGCCCGTCGCGCCTCGCCGGCCATCGCGGACAAATCGCCCTGCTTGAAGGGAGCCGGCGTGTTCGGCAACTATCCGATCGGCCTGCGCGAGGGTCCGGAGGCCGGCCTGGTCGTCTGCATCCTCGCGTCGGCCACGATCCCGCCGGACAGCTGGTACGGCACGCTCCTGAAGGGCGTCTTCGACTTCCAGCCCGAACCGACGGTTCTTCAGGTCACGGTGTGGGCGCTCTATCTGATCCCGACGCTCGCGCTGTTCCTGGCCCCGGTAGGGTCGGGTCCGTCCGAGAGGGACGAGCGGGTCGAGGGGCAGAAGGCAACCGATGAGAAGGCTGAGGCGGCGGCGACCGCTGACGGCGGTCGTGACGACGACGGTGCTGGCGCTGGCGGCGAGCGGCTGCGTGACGGTGCACGGCGAGCTGGAACTGCTGCCGGCGGCGACGAAGTCCGAGGCCGAGCGGGCGCTCGCCGACTTCACGGCCGCGTACAACAAGTCCGACAAGGCGAACGATCCGGCCTTCTCCGCGGGCCGGGTCACCGGTCCGCTGGGCGAGATCAACCAGGCGGGTCTGAAGTCCCGTTCGGTGACCAGCCCGGGCAACAACGCGAACCACCGGCCGTTGGAGCTGACCGACGCGAAGTTCGTGGTGCCGAGGAAGGCGGGCTGGCCGCGCTGGTTCGTGGCGGACACCGACTCCAACCGGGACACCGACCAGGGCGCGGGGGACAACCGCTGGCTCCTGGTCTTCGTGCGCAACGGCGCCGACCAGCTGTGGGAGGTCGCCTATCTGTCGGTGCTGACGCCGGACGAGATCCCGGTGTTCGCGGCGGACAGCGGCTACGCGGTGCCCGTCCCGGCGGACTCGGGGCGGCTCGTGGTCGCGCCGAAGGATCTGGGCGGGAGGTTCGCCGCCTTCCTGCAGGGGGGCGAACAGGCGCCGTTCGCGGCGGGCCCGCACACGACGGCGTGGCGCGAGCAGCGGCAGCGGTCGGCGAAGCGGGCGGGGCTCGCGACGCAGTATCTGGACCGGGCCGAGAACTCCGGGGACTTCGCGCCGCTGGCCCTGGCCACGGAGGACGGCGGGGCGCTGGTGTTCTTCGCGACGCGCTTCTTCGAGCGGCAGACGGCCGCGCAGGGCTACCGGCCGAAGGTGGGGCCCGAGGTGAAGGCCCTGATGACCGGTGAGGTGAGGAACACGGTCACGAAGGAGTGGGTGACGAGCCAGGCGGTCCTGGCGAAGCCGGTGGGCGCGGACCGGGACGGCATCACGGTCGTGAGCCGCCTCCAGGGCGTGACGGCGGCGGTCGGGTCCTAGGGCGTGTCCCGCCCACAGGCGGGAGCGCCCCCCTGCCCGGAGGGCCACCCGGAAGCAGGCCGGACGGGACTTCGGCACACGCCCTGAGACGCGCCCCCTAGGGGGTGCCTTGTCGATCAGGCGACCCCGGCAAGCTCGGCAAGCTCGGCAAGAGGCCCCTTAGCGGCCCAGGGGCCAGGCGGCCTCGTGGTCGGTGCGGCGTTCCTCTTCCGTCTGGACGGCGGCGTGCCGGGCGCAGGCCTCGGTGAGGGTCTCCAGGAGGTTCAGCGGGTCCGGCAGGGCGTGCTCGGGGCCGCGGACCCAGGCGACGGACGGCTGCGCGTCCTCGTCACCGAGCAGGCGCGCGGGCGGTACGAGCACATAGCTGCCGCGGCAGTGCCAGCGCAGCCCCGGGTGCTCGTCCATGGTCTCGGGGTGGCAGTCCAGCTCGCAGGGCCACCACTCGTCCTCGTCCTCGGGGGTGCCCCGGGTGGCGGTGAAGAAGAGCATCCGGCCGCCGTCGCCCGCGCTCTCGCCCGCCTCGGCGACGGGGCCCACGTCGACGCCGTCGGCGAGCAGGCGCTCCAGCGCGGCGCGGCCGGCCCGGAGGGGGACGTCGAGGACGTCGTGGACCATGCCGGTGGCGGTGACGAAGTTCGCCTCGGGCTGGGCGTGGGCCCAGCGCTCGATCTGGGCGCGGTCCGTGGTCGACTGGGTCTGCCAGGCGAAGGAGACGGGGTGCCGGGCCGGGGTGGGACAGCCGATGCGTTCACAGGAGCAGCGGTAGCCGACGGGGTACGCGGCGGGGGCGAGGGGCATTCCGGCGGCGGCGGTGGCCAGGAGCAGCGTCTCGCGGCTGTTCTCGTCTTCGGCGGGGCCCGTGCGTTTGGGGCGCCTGCGCAGCCATTGTGGGAGCTTGCTCTCCGTGCCGCGGTAGCGGCCGATACCGTCGCCCATCTATCCCCTCACACCTCGTGCTCGCCCGTTCGGCTCTGCCCATGGTCCCACCATCCTGCGCTCCGGGTGACCGGACCGCCCAACCGGGGTGGGTCAACCCCGCGGCGTGAGCCCGCGCAGCACGTACCGCACGAGGGTGTCGGCGTAGGCGTGGGTCAGCGGCAGGGTGCGGTGGAGCCAGCGGTGGTTCAGGGGGCCGACCAGGAGTTCGACGGCGATACGGGGGTCGACGTCCGGGTCGACGTCCCCGGCGGCCTGGGCCCGCTCGATGCGGCGTACGTAGTACTGGAGCTGGGGTTCGAGGAGCCGTTCCACGAACCGGGCGCCGAGCTCGGGGTTGACGATGCCCTCGGCGGCCAGGGCACGGGAGGGGCCGTCGTAGACGGGGTCGTTCAGCTCGTCGACCGTGGCGCGCAGGACGTACGACAGGTCGGCGGCGAGGTCGCCGGTGTCGGGGATCTCACTGCCGGCCTCGCCTCCGAGGGCTTCGTCGGCCCGGGCGGCGAGGTCGAGGAAGGCGTCGAGGAGGACGGCGGCCTTGGAGGGCCACCAGCGGTAGATCGTCTGCTTGCCGACACCGGCGCGGGCGGCGATGCCCTCGATGGTGGTCCTGGCGTAGCCGGCCTCCGAGACGAGGGCGAGGGCGGCGTCGAAGATCGCGCGGCGGGAGCGCTCGCTGCGGCGGGAGGCGTCGGGCGCCTTGGTGTCGGGCATGGGCCCAATCTAACAGCCTGCGAGACGGCACGTCTCGCGAGAGGGGTGGTGCGGAAGGGAGGGGAGGTACGCCGCCTCGCCGCGCGGTCCCGTCGATCCGCCGCGCGGCCCCGCGTCCGCCCGCCACACCCCGCCGATATTCGGCCGAATCACCCGAACGGTTCACTGCGCGGACGCCGGAGAGGGCGGACCATGGGGCCTATCCGACCCACGTCCGTGAGGAGCCCTCATTGCGCCACACTCCGCGCGAGGCTTCGCCCCGCCGTTATCTGATGTGCCCACCCACGCACTTCCAGGTGACGTACTCCATCAACCCCTGGATGGACCCCACGAAACCGGTGGATCTGCCGCTCGCCCTCGCCCAGTGGGAGGACCTGGTGGACCGCTACCGCTCGCTCGGCCACACCGTCGAGCTGCTCGACCCGGACCCCGCCCTGCCGGACATGGTCTATGCCGCGAACGGGGCGACCGTGGTGGACGGCCGGGTGCTCGGCGCCAGGTTCGCCTACCCGGAGCGCGCGGGCGAGGCGGCCGCGCACCTGGACTGGTTCCGTACGCACGGCTACACCGACGTGCGCGAGCCTGAGCACGTCAACGAAGGCGAGGGCGACTTCGCGGTGACCTCGTCGTGGATCCTGGCCGGCCGGGGCTACCGCGCCAGCCCGCTGTCGCACGGCGAGGCGCAGGAGTTCTTCGGCCGCCCGGTGATCGGCCTCGACCTGGTGGACCCGCGCTACTACCACCTGGACACCGCCCTGTGCGTCCTGGACGACACGCGCGACGAGATCATGTACTACCCCGGCGCCTTCTCCCCCGGCAGCCGGGCCGTCCTGGCCCGCCTCTTCCCCGACGCGCTGATCGCGACGGCGGAGGACGCCGCCGCGCTGGGTCTCAACGCGGTCGGCGACGGGCGGCACGTGCTGCTCCCCCAGGCCGCGACGGGCCTCTTCGGCCCCCTGCGGGAGCGGGGCTTCACACCGGTGGGGATGGACCTGATGGAGCTCCTCAAGGGCGGCGGCAGCGTCAAGTGCTGTACGCAGGAGCTGCGGCCCCCGGCCCCACGGCCCTGACGTTCCCGCCCCGGGCCCCCGCACCGCGTGGGGTGGCGCCGGCCTCATTCCGGGGGCCAGGCGTCGCCCCACTCCGCGTCCCGTGCCGCCTTGTACAGCGTCCCGTGGCGCTTGGTGACCGTCTCCCGGGCGAGGCCGTCCGGCCCGCAGAGGTCGAGCAGGACCTGGCCCTTGCGGATCTGGGGCCTGCGGACGACCCGGGCGGCGGCCGGGTCCACCGGGAACCTGGTCGCGGCGACGTAGCTGAACTTCTCGTCCTCGTACGGCAGCGAGCCGCCCTTGACCTGCCGGTGCAGCGACGACCGGCTGACCCGCGCCGCGAAGTGGCACCAGTCCGTGCCCGGCTCGATGGGGCAGGCACCGCTGTGCGGGCACGGCGCCGCCACCGTCAGACCGGCCTCCACGAGCAGCGTGCGGGCCGCGATGATCCGTTCGTAGCCGTCGGGCGTCCCGGGCTCGACGATCACGACCGCCCGCGCCACCCGCGCCGCCTCGGCGACGACCGCCCGGCGGTCGGCCTCGGTCAGCTCCTTCAGGACGTACGACACCGTCACCAGGTCCGTGTCGTCCAGCGTCAGGGAGCCGCTGATCCTGGCCCGCCGCCACTCCGCGTCGAAGGCCCCGTCGGCCAGCTCCCGTCCGAGGGCGAGCGCCGGCTCGGCCCAGTCGAGGACGGTCGTGCGCGCCGTACCCTCCCAGGCCTCCGCGACGGCCCAGCTCGCCGCGCCCGTGCCGCCGCCGATGTCGGTGTGCGTGGCGGGCTCCCAGTCGGGCGCCGCGTCCCGCAGGGCGTCGAGCGACGCCCGTACCGCCTCGAACGTCGCCGGCATGCGGTACGCGGCGTACGCGGCGACGTCGGAGCGGTCGCGCAGGACCGGGGCGTCGGTCGGGGTGGTCCCGCGGTAGTTGGCGATCAGCCGCTCGACGGCCTGGGCGGCCTGCCGCGGCGGCAGCCCGTCGAGGAGCCCGGCGAGGGCGGCGCGCAGCGCGTCGGCGGTGGGAGGGGGCGGGGGTGCGGCGTTCACCCCCGTATTTTAGGGCGCGTGTCGGAAGTAGCGTCGTCCGCCCGCAGGGCGGGGCCGGGGGCGTCTGGTGCGTGCGATCGCAGGCGGAGGGTGGGGGCACCTCCCGCGCCGCCAGGCGCAGGGGGAGAGAGCGCAGCGGGCTGCGCCGACGACCGACAACGCGGCGTGGGGGCACCTCCCGTGCCCGAAGGGCTACGGGGGAGCGCGTGCCAGGCGCCCCCGGCCAGACGGGACTTCCGACACACGCCCTAAGCGGCCGCCGGGGTCCGCCAGGGACGGCACAGTCCCAGGAAGCAGCCGAGGGCCGCGACCGCGCAGACCAGCTGGACCACGGCCATCGGGACGGCCGTCGCCTCCCCCGCGATCCCGACGAGCGGCGAGGCCACCGCCCCGACCAGGAAGGAGGAGGTGCCGAGCAGCGCGGAGGCGGAGCCCGCCGCGTGCGGGGTGCGCATCAGGGCCTGCGCGTTGGTGTTCGGCAGCGCGAGCCCCATCGCCGACATCAGCACGAACAGGCCCGCCGCGACCGGCACCAGACCGGGCTCGCCGAACACGCCGCTCGTCAGCAGGACCAGCGCCACCGCCGCCAGCAGGATCACGCCGAGGCCCAGGCCGAGCGCCTTGTCGAGGCTGACCCGTCCGACGAGCAGCTTGCCGTTGATCTGGCCGACGGCGACGAGCCCGATGGAGTTCAGCCCGAAGAGGAGGCTGAAGGTCTGCGGCGAGGCGCCGTAGATCTCCTGGACGACGAACGGCGAGGCCGAGATGTACGCGAAGAGCGCGGCGAAGGCGAGCCCGCCGGCCAGCATGTAGCCGGTGAAGACCCGGTCGGCGAGCAGTCCGCGCATGGTGCGCAGCGCCTCGCCGACCCCGCCGGAGTGCCGCCGCTCGGGCGGCAGCGTCTCGCCGAGGAACCGCCACACCACGACGGTGAGCAGGACGCCGATGACGGCGAGGACGTGGAAGACGCCCCGCCACTCGGTCACCCGCAGGATCTGTCCGCCGATGAGGGGCGCGATGATCGGGGCGACCCCGGAGATCAGCATCAGGGTGGAGAAGAACCGGGCCATCTCGACGCCGTCGTACAGGTCGCGGACGACGGCCCGGGCGATCACGATGCCCGCCGCTCCGGCCAGGCCCTGCAGCAGCCGGAAGGCGATGAGCAGCTCGGCTGAGGGGGCGAACGCGCAGACGGCGGTGGCGGCGACGTACACGATCATGCCGATGAGCAGGGGGCGGCGGCGGCCCCACTTGTCGCTCATGGGGCCGACGACGAGCTGGCCGAGCGCCATGCCGGCGAGGCAGGCGGTGAGGGTGAGCTGGACGGTCGCGGCGGGTGAGCGCAGCGACTCGGTGACCTCCGGCAGCGCGGGCAGGTACATGTCCATGGAGAGCGGCGGGAGGGCCGTGAGTCCGCCCAGGACGAGGGTGACGAGCAGCCCCGCGCGCCGGGCGGCGGCGACGGGGGTGGGGACTATCGGGCCTTGCGCCGTTGTCGGGCCGCTCTCCGGCATGGACTGCTCTCCGTTTCGTTGAAACTTTCCCTATGCTCTCAGCTCGTCCGGAGTGGTAGAGACCTTGTAGGGGTGGGGCATGGGCGGGACCGTACGGTGGGGCGTGCTGGCGACGGGTGGCATCGCGGCGCAGTTCACCACCGATCTGATGGCGATGGAAGACGCGGAGGTGGTCGCCGTGGCCTCCCGTACGGAGGCGTCCGCGCGGGTCTTCGCCGACCGCTTCGGGATCCCCCGGGCGTACGGCTCCTGGAGCGCGCTCGCCGCCGACCCGGAGGTCGACGTGGTGTACGTGGCGACCCCGCACCACGCGCACCGGGCGGCCGCCGGGCTCGCCCTGGAGGCGGGGAAGGCGGTGCTGTGCGAGAAGGCGCTCACGATCCACGCGGGCGAGGCGGAGGAGCTGGTCGGGCTCGCCCGGGAGCGCGGCCTGTTCCTGATGGAGGCCATGTGGATGTACTGCAACCCGCTGGTCCGGCGGATGCGGAAGCTGGTCGCGGACGGCGCGATCGGCGAGGTCCGCACGGTGCAGGCGGACTTCGGGCTCGCCGGCCCGTTCGCCGCGGACCACCGGCTGCGCGACCCGGCGGTCGGCGGCGGGGCGCTGCTGGACCTCGGGGTCTATCCGGTCTCCTTCGCCCAGCTGCTGCTCGGCGAGCCGGACTCCGTACAGGCGCACGCGCTGCTGTCCCCGGAGGGCGTGGACCTGAACACCGGGATGCTGCTGGGCTGGTCGGACTCCGGCGCGTCCGCGCTGCTGTCCTGCTCGATCGTCGCCGACACCCCGATGACGGCGTCGGTGACGGGCACGAAGGGCCGGATCGACGTCCCGCACGGCTTCTTCCATCCGGAGCGTTTCACGCTGCACCGCGCCGACGGGAGCGCGGAGGAGTTCGCGATCGCGGGCGACGGGCCCGTCGAGCGGCACTCCCTCCGGTACGAGGCGGCGGAGGTCATGCGGTGTCTGCGGGCGGGCGAGACCGAGTCGCCGCTGGTGCCGCTGGACGGGTCGCTCGCGGTGATGCGGACGCTCGACGCGGTACGGGACCGCATCGGCGTCCGCTACCCCCAGGAGGCGGCTCACCCGGCGCGGGCCCTCCCCTCGGCGCCCCGCACGCCGCCGCCGACCGCGGGCCTCGCGGTCACGCCGGCCTGAGGCCCGGGTCGCCGGCCTCGGTGACGAAGGACCCGGCGGTGGTGACCGGGGCGCCCGGGGTCGTGACGGCCGCGACCGTACGGAAGTCGGCGCGGGCACTCCGCTCGCCGAGCGCCACCGTCACGTAGCCGCGCCGCCCGTTGTAGAACCGCAGGTGCGGGTTGGCGCCGGTGAGGTCGTCGTAGTTGGCGGGCCGGTCGGCGCCGTCCTTGCCGCTGCTGATGGAGGTGGCGACGATCTCGGTGCCGACGGTCCGGGAGGCCGGGTCGCGGAAGTCGGCCTTGATGTCGAGGCCGTAGCCGACGTGGACGTCGCCGGTGAGGACCATCAGGTTCTCCACTCCGGCGGCGGCCGCCCCGTCGAGGACGCGGCGCCGGGAGGCCGGGTAGCCGTCCCAGGAGTCCATCGACACCGTGTGGCCGGGGGTCGAGTTGCTGCGGCGCTCGGAGAAGACGACCTGCTGGGGGACGACGTTCCAGCGGGCGTCGGAGGCGCGCCAGCCGTCGAGCAGCCAGCGCTCCTGGGTCGCGCCGGTCATGGTGCGCGCGGGGTCCTCGGACTCCGGGCCCGGCACCCGCCAGCCGTCGCCGTACGCCTGGTCGGAGCGGTACTGGCGGGTGTCGAGGATGTCGAACTGGGCGAGCCGGCCGAAGCGCAGCCGGCGGTAGAGCCGCATGTCGGGGCCGTCGGGCCGCTGGGGGGCCCGCAGGGGCTGGTTCTCCCAGTAGGCGCGGTAGGCGGCGGCGCGGCGGAGCAGGAACTCCTCCGGCGGCACGTCGTTCTCGGGGGTCTCGTCCGCGTAGTTGTTCTCGGTCTCGTGGTCGTCCCAGGTGACGACGAAGGGGTGGGCCGCGTGGGCGGCCCGCAGGTCGGCGTCCGACTTGTAGAGGGCGTAGCGCAGCCGGTAGTCCTCCAGGGTGAGGGTCTCCCGGGCGAAGACGGCGGGCAGGCGCCGGTCGGTGTAGGCACGGGCGCCGCCGGTGGCGTTCACGGCGTACTCGTAGAGGTAGTCGCCGAGGTGGAAGACGACGTCCACGTCCTCCTGGGCGAGGTGGCGGTAGGCGGTGAAGTAGCCGTCGTGGTACGCCTGGCAGGAGACGGCGGCGAGGGTGAGCCCCGCGATCCGGGCGCCGGGGGCGGGCGCGGTGCGGGTGCGGCCGACGGGGCTGATCCGGTCGCCGACGCGGAAGCGGTAGAAGTAGGGCCGGTCGGGGGCGAGAGCGGTGACCTCGACGTGGACGGTGTGGTCGAACTCCGGGTGCGCGGTGGCCGTGCCGCGACGCACGACGCGCGTGAAGCGCTCGTCGTGGGCCAGCTCCCAGCGGACGGCGACCCGTGCGCGGGGCAGTCCGCCGCCGCTCTCGAAGGGCCGGGGCGCGAGCCGGGTCCACAGCAGGACGGAGCCGGGCAGCGGGTCGCCGGAGGCCACGCCCAGGGTGAAGGGGTCCTCGGTGATCCGGCGGCCGTCCAGCTCGGCGGCGCTCGCCGCGCCGGCGGCCGGGAGGTTGACGGCGAAGGCGAGCGCGGCGGCGGCGCCGGCGGTGGTGAGGAATCTGCGGCGGCCGTAGTGCCGGGCGGCCGCGCGGAGTTCGTCGGTGTGGGTCTGTGCGTACGTCATGTGCCCCTCCCCTGACGGATGGTGTCCCTCCGGTATTGGAGTGGGGCGGGACGTCCCAGGGTTGTCGGGTACAGAACATCCGCGTGTCGGACGGATGAGTTCCCTGTGCACCGATCTCCCGTACGCTGCGCGCCCATGAGCACTGAGTCGCGCATCGCGGTGGTGACGGGAGCGGGATCGGGCATCGGCCGGAGTGTGGCCGTGGCCCTGGCCGAGGCGGGCTGGTCGGTGGCGCTGGCGGGCCGCCGGCGCGAGCCTCTGGAGGAAACGGCGGCCTCCGCCCCGTCCTCCGACGTCCTGTGCGTCCCGACGGACGTGACCTCACCGGATCAGGTGACGGATCTCTTCGCGGCGGTACGGGAGCGGTTCGGCCGGGTCGACCTGCTCTTCAACAACGCCGGCACCTTCGCGGGCGGCGGGGTCCCGGTCGAGGAGCTGACGTACGAGACCTGGCGCTCGGTCGTGGACGTGAACCTGACGGGTTCGTTCCTCTGCGCCCAGGCCGCCTTCCGGGCCATGAAGGAGCAGGACCCGAGGGGCGGCCGGATCATCAACAACGGCTCGATCTCGGCCCATGTGCCGCGCCCGCACTCGATCGCGTACACGGCGACGAAGCACGCCATGACGGGACTGACGAAGTCGCTGTCGCTGGACGGCCGGCCGTACCGGATCGCGTGCGGGCAGATCGACATCGGCAACGCGGCGACGGAGATGACGGCGCGGATGCAGTCGGGGATCCTGCAGGCCAACGGGGAGCTGGCGCCGGAGCCGGTGATGGACGCGGCGGACGTGGCGGCGACGGTGGTGCACATGGCGGGCCTGCCGCTGGAGGCGAACGTCCAGTTCGCGACGGTGATGGCGACGTCGATGCCGTACATCGGCCGGGGGTAGGGCGGAAAGGCCCTCCCTCTCCGCGACCCGGGGCGGGGTACGGACGGCGGGCCCGGAGGGCACCGGGCCCGGAGAGGGGCGTGGCCCTACGCCTGGCCGGTCTCGAAGCGGAGGATCTTGCCGTCCTCCACGACGAAGCGCCAGCGGGTGCGCATCTCGCCCCAGGTGTCGTTGCGGAACCGGGCGACGAGGGCGTGGCCGTCCTCCTTCACGGACTCGATCTCCATGTGCCCGCGCGAGGAGAAGATCTCCTTCTCCGTCCACTCGGCGAGGTCACGGTCGGAGCCGTCGTCGGACATGGTCGCGCCGGGGGCCAGCGCGGCCTGGAAGGCAGCCTGGTCGTTGGCGTTGAGCGCGCTCACGAAGGCGCGCACGGCGGGGTCGCCGAGCTTCTCCACGGGGATGGTCATGGGCCTACCCGTACACCGGTCCGCCCGGATCCCGGCGGATCCCGGGCCGCGGCACGGCCCGCGCGGGGGGACGGACTCGGCCACCTGGACGAGCCGACCGGTCCCGGCCCGCAGGGGCGTCCGCCCTGGCACGCTGGGCACCATGACCGACACCTGGGCCACCATCACCCGCCTGCACACCTGGCTGAACGGCCACCAGGACCTGCCGCCAGGCCAGGACGTCCTGCTGCGCGTCCTGAAGCTCTCGGAGGAGGTCGGCGAGGTGGCGGAGGCCGTGATCGGGGCGACGGGGCAGAACCCGCGCAAGGGGACGTCGCACACCTGGGGGGACGTCGAGGCCGAGCTGTGCGATGTGATCATCACGGCGATGGTGGCCCTGCGGACGCTGACCCCGGACGCGGCCGAGGTCTTCGCGGGCCACGTCCGGCGGGTGGCGGAGCGGTCGTCGACGGACTGACGCACCGCGTCGGGAACGGCGGGCGCGGCCGGGGCGGCGATGGCCGTCGCCGGTGGCGGCGCCGCGCGGCTGTCGCGCTGTCAGTGCCGTGCGCGATCCTGGGAGCATGCCCATGCCCCGAGCAGCCTGCCCCGTCTGTGGCCGTACCGTCGCCCTCATGCCCACGAAGAGGGTGGGGCACGGCGTGGTCGTCGACCACAAGCGCGAACGGAAGTCCCTCATGCTCTGCGCCGGTTCGGAGACCCACCTGCCCCTCGCCGAGGCGACGGCGTGGCAGCTGGCACTGGAGGGGGGCGAGCCGACGCCCGCCCGTCCCGACGAGACGATGCCGCTCTTCTGAGGTCGCCCGTCCGGGGGGACGTTCCCGGCGAGGCGTTCCACCGTCCGGCCGGGCCGGCACCGACCCGGCGGAGCGTTAGGGGACGCCTCGGCCGGCCCCTCCACCGGGGCCGGCCGAGGCACATCGCGTTCAGGCGGCCGTCGGCGGCCCGGGCGGGAAGGGGATCTCGGAGAGCAGCGGCAACAGCGACTCCTCCTCGTAGTCAAGGTGGGCGTTCAGCTCCGAGGACATCCGGGCCAGCTCCTTGCGGAACCGCTCCGGGTCGGCACTGGTGATGTCGGAAAGCAACGCGCTCAGCTCCTGCTGCAGCCGCGCCACCGTGACGTGTTCGGTCCGCAGCCGCTCGAAGACGTCAGCCAGGTGCGGGTTGTGGGCCGCGAGCGCGGGCAACAAGTGGGCGTCCTCACCGGTGTGGTGGACCTCCAGCGTCTGGCAGAAGGCCAGGCAGTGCTGGCGGATCTGGAGCCCGAGCCCCACCGTCGGCACCGCCCCCTCGCCCTCGTGCGCGGCGGCCTTCGCGAAGTACTCGTCCACCTCGGCACTCACGTGCCGCAGCTGTCCGCGCAGCCACACGTGCACCTCGACCACCTTGTCGGCCAGGCTCCGCACCTCCGCCGGGCCCTCGCCCGGAGCGGGGTCGCTCTTCTGCAGCGCCACCACGGGCAGGACACGGCTGGTGTTCTTCTGGTACTCGGCGTAGCCCGGCTGCGAGGCCACCACGTGTGCGAACAGCCGGTCGCGGTCCGCGCCTTCGGCCGGCACCGCGACCGCCTCGAAGGAGTCGGCGCCGATCTCCACCTGCACCAGTGGGTTCGCGAGCACGTTGTGGTACCAGTCGGGGTGTTTGGGTCCGCCCAGGTTGGAGCCGACGACCAAGAGCGCGTCGCCATGGGGCACATAGCCCAGCGGGGTGGTCCGCTCCTCGCCTGACCTGGCGCCGGTGGTGGTGAGCAGCAGCAGGTCACTGCCCTCGAAATAGCCGCCGACCTTTCCCTGGTTCGCGCGGAACTCGGCGATGACGGACTCATTGAAGGACATACGAGGTCGGACTCCTTGTGAGGCGACAGAAGAAGGAAGAGGGAGGGGAGGGGGGAGGTGCGAGCCCGCGCATGGGGCCGCACCAGCGACAGAGGTGCTGGAAACGGCACGCCGGAACGGCAGTGCGGACACGGAGTAAGGGGGCACGGCCGACTAGAGCAGCGGTGCGGGCACGCCGAGGTGCCTGTCAGGCAGAGCCTGTGAGGAGAGAACCCATGGGATGGTCCCTGCTGTGCGGGTGGTCACCCGATCACCGGCCGGGCCAGATCTCTTTGGCCGGTGCCACGCGCCACAGTTCGTATTAGAACGAGCGCTCAGGAACCGTGTCAACGCGGCCCGATCAATCCCAGTCGCGCGCCCGACGCTCGTGAGCATGCCCGTCCGGGGCCAGGGGCCGGAGAACGTGGGGTGCCTGTCGCTACCCACGCGGCAAGCCCCCCGAAAGACAGGAAAGGGCCTCCGACGCAGGTCGGAGGCCCTATCCCAGGCAAAGCCGCAGGTGAGCGGCAGACGAGTCGGGCTGTACGCCGGGTTCTGTACCCCGGGACCTCGCGGTCGTCGGGGTGACGGCCATCCATCTAGGACCGGCGTTGCCGCCGGTCTCGTGCGGTCTACCCGCGAACTCGGGCGGGCCGCCCTCGATCGTTCGCGCAGGGACACCGAGGTGTCCCCTCTTGACCTTGCTCCGGGTGGGGTTTACCTAGCCGCCTGAGTCACCTCAGGCGCTGGTGGTCTCTTACACCACCGTTTCACCCTTACCGAGGACCGAGGTCCCCGGCGGTCTGTTTTCTGTGGCACTGTCCCGCGGGTCACCCCGGGTGGCCGTTAGCCACCACCCTGCCCTGTGGAGCCCGGACGTTCCTCGGGAGGATCCGGGGATCCCCACGCGGCCGCCCGCCCGGCTCGTCTGCCGTGCCGACCATGCTACCCGCCGCGCCGCGCCCGCTTGACCTTGTCGCAGCGTCAGGGTTTGTACTGGGCTCATGCGAATCGGCGAGATCGCCGCCCTCGTCGGGATCACCCCGCGGGCCGTGCGGCACTACCACCACCTCGGGCTGCTGCCCGAGCCCGTACGGCGCCCCAACGGCTACCGCGAGTACGGCATCCGGGACGCCGTACTCCTCGCCCGGATCCGCCGGCTGACCGAGCTCGGCCTCGGGCTCGACGAGGTGCGGGACGTGCTCGCCGAGGACGCCGGGCGGGAGCTGGTGGAGGTCCTGGAGGAGCTGGACGCCGACCTCGGCCGGCAGGAGGCCGTCATCCGGGAGCGGCGGGCCCGCCTCGCGGATCTGCTCGGCGAGGCGAGGGCCGGGCGGCTGACCGCCGAGGGCCCCGTCTCGCCCGAGCTGGCCGGCCTCTTCGCCGGCCTCGGTGAGGTCCCGGAGTCCCCGATGGCCGCCAAGGACCGGGAGCTGCTGGCGCTCCTCGACACGGTGGCCCCGGACGAGGAGCGGTCGCAGCTCATCGGTGCCATGCGCGCCATGACCGAGGACCCGCTGATCGTCGCCCGTGCCCACGAGGTGTACGCCCGGCTCGACGCCCTCGCCGACGCGGACGCGGACGACCCGCGCGTGGCGGAGGCGGGCCGGGCGCTCGCCGACATCCTGCCGGACACGCTCGCCGCGCAGATCGGGGACGGGGACGGCCTGCCGTCCGGGCGGCTCACCGACGCCTTCTTCGGCGACTTCTCCCCTGCCCAGTCCGCCGTCGTCCACCTCGCGATCCGCCTCGTCCAGGAGCGGTCCCGGTGACCGCCGTGATCCGCCTCCTGCGCGGCACCGGGTACGCCCTGCTGCCCGCCGAGGCCGTCCTCCTGGTCTGTCTGGTCAGCGGCGTGCGGATACCCGCGCCCGTCCTGGCCGCCACCGAGGCCGCCGGCCTCCTGCTCCTCGCCGCCGGACTCCTGGTGTACGCACGGCTCCGGCGGAGCGGGCTCTCCGCGCGCGGCGCCCTCGGGGAGCTGGTGCCCCTGCCGGTGCTGCGGCTCGTCGGACACGAGCTGCGGCTGCTGGCGAGCCTCGGCCTGTGGGCGGCCCGGCGCCGGGCCGGTGTCCGCCCCGGCGACCGCGTGTTCCCGCACGCCCGCGACCAGGCCGCGCTCCTGTACGGCTTCGCCTTCGTCTGCCTCGTCGAGACCGTCGGGATGTCGTACCTGCTCGCCGACTGGCCCGTCGTCCACGCCGTCGTCCTCGTCCTCGACGTGTACACGGTGCTCTTCGTCCTCGGGCTGCACGCCGCTTCCGTGACCCGGCCGCACGTCCTCGGGCCGGGCACCCTCCGTCTGCGGCAGGCCGCCCACGTCGACCTGCTCGTCCCGCTCGACCGGATCGCCTCCGTCCGGCACGAGCTGGTGTTCTCCCACGAGAAGAAGGAGGGGGAGCTGAACCTCGCCGTCGGCTCGCAGACCTCCCTCACCCTGGAGCTGACCGAGCCGCTCGACGCGCCCCGGTTCCTCGGCGGGCCCCGGGCCGTACGGATCGTGCGCTGCCACGCCGACGACGCGCGGGCGCTCTACCGCGCGCTCACCCAGGCCACGCAGGCCGCGGCGGTCGCACCGGCCACGGGAGCCGCGCACGGCACGGACTCCCCGGAGGTCACGCGGGAGCGAAGCGCACCTTCGCCGCTCCCGGGTCCGCCTGCGTCAGCCTGACCCGGAGCCATTCGCCGAGCGGGAGCCGGTCCGTGCCGCCCTCGATGCGGGCGACGACCGCGGGATCGTCCAGGTGGACGGTCCCGACGGCCGGTTCGCGCTCCTTCACGTCGATCACGTACGCGTCGAAGATCTCGCCGACCCGGCCGCTCATCAGCGCGGCCTCGACGATGTCGACGGAGTCGCGCTCGACGGCGTTCGCGCGCCGCGAGCCGGTGGCCATCTCGTCGGGGAGGGCGCCGAGTGCCGCCCGTACCCATTCCGGCGGCTCCTCTCCCGCCACGGCGGCGACGCACAGCTCTCCCGCGTACCGGTCGACGAGCCGCCGCAGCGGCGCGGTGCAGTGGGTGTACTCGTCGGCGACGGCGGCGTGGACGGCCGGGGAGGGGATGTCGCCGTCGGTGAAGACGGTGTAGCCGGCGCCGCGCAGCAGGGTGGTGCACTCCTGGAGGAAGGCGGCCTGGCGCGGGTCGGTGGGGTCGGCGGCGCGCACCACGTCCGCGTACGAGACGTGGTGCGGCCAGTCGACGCCGAGGGCGTGCGCGGAGCGGCGCAGGCGGGCGACGGCGCCGTCGGGGGCGGTGGGCAGGGTGCGGAGGATGCCGGTGCCGGCGGCGGTCATCAGGTCGGCCGCGGCCATGCCGGTGAGCAGCGAGATCTGGGCGTTCCAGCCCTCGGCGGGGAGCGGGGCGCGGTAGGCGAGGGAGTAGGAGCGGCCCTGCTCGACGACCTCCTGTTCGGGGACGTTGAGGGAGATCCCGCCGCGTTCGGTCTCCAGGGCCTCGCGGAGCAGGCCGATCTCGCGCAGCAGGGCGAGGGGTTCCTCGGCGGTGCCGGTGTCGATCCGCCGCTGCACGTCCGCGTAGTCGAGCTTGGCGCGGCTGCGGACGAGGGCGCGGCGGACGTCGGTGGCGACCCGGCGCCCTTCGGCGTCGAGGTCGATCCGCCACAGGAGCGCGGGCCGGGTCTCGCCGGGCAGGAGGCTGGCGGCGCCTTCGGAGAGGACGGCGGGGTGGAGGGGCACCTTGGCGTCGGGGAAATAGAGGGTGAGGATCCGGCGGTGCGCCTCGGCGTCGAGGGCGGAGCCGGGGGCGACGAAGGCGGCCACGTCGGCGATGGCGTAGTGGACGCGGTAGCCGCCGTCGGCGCGGCGGGCCAGGTGCATGGCCTGGTCGAGGTCGGTGGAGTCCGGCGGGTCGATGGTGAGGAGCGGCAGGTCGGTGGCGTCCTGCCCGGGGAGCGCGGGTGCCTTCGCCACGGCCTCGGCCTCGGCGAGGACGGCGGGCGGGAAGGCCTGCGGGATCTCCGGCTCGCTGCGGAGCGCGCGCAGGGCGGCCCGCAGCGGAGCCTCGGCTGCGCCGGTCACGTGAAGGGGGCGGCGGGGCATGGGTCGAGCGTAGGGGGTGCCGTGTCGATCCGGCCGGATTCAGGGAGCGGCGTCTGGTGCCGTGGATCGCAAGGCGGAGGAGGGAGTCAACGCGGAGCGTTGGCGACCGACGACAACGCGGCGAGGCAGGGTGCCAGACGCCGCGACCCCGGCAGGATCGGCACGGCGCGCCCTAAGGGGTGCCGTGCCGATCCTGCCGGATTCAGGGAGCGGCGTCTGGCCGAAGCCCGGTCCCCACGCCCCCCAGGGTGTGGACGGGGGACGGCGGGTGGTGCGGTGCTTTGTAGGCTGAACAGTCGGGGCCGCACCCCCACCCCGTTCGTACGAAGGAGAACCGCCGTGCTCGTGCTGTTGCCGCCCTCCGAAGGAAAGGCCTCCTCGGGCCGCGGTGCGCCGCTCAAGCCGGAATCGCTGTCGCTGCCCGGTCTGGCCGGGGCGCGGGCGGCGGTCATGGACGAGCTGGTGGAGCTGTGCCTCGCCGACGAGGAGAAGGCGCGCGATGTGCTCGGTCTGAGCGAGGGGCTGCGCGGTGAGGTCGGCAAGAACGCCGAGTTGCGGACGGCCGGGGCGCGGCCGGCCGGGGAGATCTACACGGGTGTGCTGTACGACGCTCTGGGCCTGGCGACGCTGGACGCGGCGGCCCGGAAGCGGGCGCGGGCGTCGCTGCTGGTCTTCTCGGGGCTGTGGGGCGCGGTCCGGGTGGACGACCGGATCCCGTCGTACCGCTGCTCGATGGGGGTGAAGCTGCCGGGGCTCGGGGCGCTGGGCGCGCACTGGCGCGGGGCGATGGCGTCCGTCCTGCCGGAGGTCGCGGGGGACGGGCTCGTCCTGGATCTGCGGTCGTCGGCGTACGCCTCGGCGTGGAAGCCGAAGGGCGAGGTGGCGGCGCGGACGGCGTCGGTGCGGGTGCTGCACGCGCCGACCCGGAAGGTGGTCAGCCACTTCAACAAGGCGACGAAGGGCCGGATCGTACGGAGCCTGCTGGAGGCGGGCGCGGAGCCGGCGGGGCGGGAGGAGCTGGTGGCGGCGCTGCGGGACCTCGGGTACGTGGTGGAGGAGGGCAAGGCGGGCGTGCTCGACGTGCTCGTGGACGAGATCCACTGACGCTTCCGTCTCCTCGCCACCATCTCGTCGTTGCACTGTGCGCAACGCTCGTTGCGTGGATCGCTCGTCGTCGGCAGGATGGGCGCCATGCCGAGCGTGTATGACCTTGCCCCCGAAGCCCCTGTCGTCCCGGTCGTCGTGATCGAGGACGCCGCCGATGCCGTGCCCCTCGCCCGCGCCCTCGTCGCGGGCGGGCTGCCGGCGATCGAGGTGACCCTGCGGACGCCCGCCGCGCTGGACGCCGTCCGCGCGATCGCGGCGGAGGTCCCGGACGCGGTGGTGGGCGCGGGTACCGTCATCTCGGCGGCGGGGGTGGCGGACGCGGTCGCCGCGGGGGCGCGCTTCCTGGTGAGCCCCGGCTGGACGGACGGCCTCCTGGACGCCATGCGGGCGTCGGGGGTTCCGTTCCTGCCCGGGGTGTCGACCACCTCGGAGGTGGTGGCCCTCCTGGAACGGGGGGTGCGTGACATGAAGTTCTTCCCGGCGGAGCCAGCGGGCGGCGTCCCGTATCTGAGGTCGCTCGCCGGGCCGCTCCCCCAGGCCCGCTTCTGTCCGACCGGCGGGATCTCGCTCGCCTCGGCTCCGTCCTACCTCGCCCTGCCGAACGTCGGCTGCGTCGGCGGTACGTGGATGCTGCCCGGGGACGCCCTCGCGGCCCGCGACTGGGCCCGGGTCGAGTCCCTGGCGCGCGAGGCGGCCGCACTGTCCCGGGGCCCGCAGGGCGCCCCCGCCTGACCCGGCGCGACGGTGCCGGAGCGACCGGGCGGCCCGGCCGAGTGCTTGGGGGGGTCGCCCTGCCGTGAGCGGGGGGCTCCGGTTGCCCGGGCCCGCCGCTCACCGCCGGCCGCGGGTCACCTCAGGTGCGAGGTGTCGTTCAGGAGCCGTACGGAGGCGTTGCCGTCGGCGTAGTACGCGACCGCCGACAGCGAGGCGGCCGAGAGCTCCATCCGGAACAGCGACTCCGGCGGGGCACCGAGCGCCAGCCGGACCAGGGTCTTGATCGGCGTGACGTGCGTGACCAGCAGGACGGTCCGGCCCGCGAAGGCGGCCGTCAGCCGGTCGCGGGTCGCCGAGACGCGCCGCGCGACCGTCGCGAAGCTCTCGCCGCCGCCGGTGGGCGTGGCCTTCGGGGAGGCGAGCCAGGCGTCGAGGTCCTCGGCGTACCGCTCCCGCACCTCGGCGAAGGTCAGGCCCTCCCACGCGCCGAAGTCGGTCTCGCGCAGCCCGTCCTCGATCCGGACGTCGAGGCCCAGGCGGGCGGCGACGGTCTCGGCGGTCTGCCGGCAGCGCTTGAGCGGCGAGCTGACGATCTCCTGGACCGTCCCGCGCGCGGCGAGCGCGGCGGCCACCGCCTCGGCCTGCCGCGATCCGGCGGCCGACAGTTCCGGGTCCGTCCCGCCGCTCCCGGAGAACCGCTTCTCCGGTGTCAGCGCGGTCTCGCCGTGCCGCAGCAGCACGAACGTCGCCGGGGCCCCCAGGTCGGGCGCGCCCCAGCCAGGCGTGGACACGGAGCCCGCGGCGGCCTGTCCGGCGTGGGCCAGGACCCCCGCCTCCGCCTCGAAGTCACCGCCGGCCACGGCAGCGCCGCTCGCCTCGCGCTCGGCCGCGCCGGCGGAGGCGAGGGACGCCCGCGCCCGGGCCGCGACGGTCTCGTCGGCGGCGAAGAGCCCGCCGTCGGACGCACCGCCCGTCCCGGAGACCGCACCCCGGTCCGGGGCCGCCCCGCTCCTCGCACCGCCACCGGCTCCGGAGAGGGCCGCTCGGGCACGGGCCGCGCCCGCGGTGGCGTCGCCGGGCGGGCCCGAGGGAGCCGGGGCCGCGGCGTTGCGCGCCGCGCGGCTGTCCAGGCCGGCCGTGGAGGCCGAGGGCTGCCACTGCCGGCCCTGCTTGCCCGCGTCCATCGCCTCGTTCGCGAGGCGGTCGGCGTGCTTGTTCTCCGCGCGCGGAATCCATTCGTAGCGGACCCGGCCGGCGGGGAAGACCCGGGCCGCCTCGGCGGCCAGGGGCTTCATGTCCGGGTGCTTGATCTTCCAGCGGCCGGACATCTGCTCGACGACCAGCTTGGAGTCCATCCGCGCGTGCACCGTCGCGTCGGGGAACAGCTCGCGCGCCGCCTTCAGCCCGGCGATCAGGCCCCGGTACTCGGCGACGTTGTTGGTGGCGACGCCGATGTACTCGGCCGCCTCGGCGAGCGTCTCGCCCGTCACCGGGTCGAGGACCACGGCGCCGTAACCGGCGGGGCCCGGGTTGCCCCGGGAGCCTCCGTCGGCCTCGACGATCAGTTCCCGCACCGCCATTACAAGCCGGACTCTGCCGTGCGGACCAGGATGCGGCGGCAGTTCTCGCAGCGGACCACCGTGTCGCCCGCGGCCGCGCGGACCTCGTTCAGCTCGGTGATGTTCAGCTCGATGTGGCAGCCCTCGCACTTGCGCTGGTACAGCCGGGCAGCGCCGACGCCGCCCTGCTGCTCGCGCAGCTTCTCGTAGAGCTTCAGCAGGTCGGCCGGGACCGAAGCGGCCACCAGCTCCCGCTCCTTGCCGACGGTGGCCGCCTCGCCGTCCAGCTCGCTCTGCGCGGCGTCGCGGCGGGCGACCGCGTCGTCGGCCTTGGCCTGGACGGCGGTGGCGCGCTCGGTCAGCTCGGCGACCCGCTCCTGCGCGGACTCACGGCGCTCCATGACCTCCAGGACGATGTCCTCCAGGTCTCCCTGGCGCTTGGCGAGGGAGGCGATCTCCCGCTGCAGGCTCTCCAGGTCCTTCGGGGAGGAGACCGCGCCGGAGTCGAGGCGCTGCTGGTCGCGGACGGAGCGCTGGCGCACCTGGTCGACGTCCTGCTCCGCCTTGGTCTGCTCGCGGGCGCAGTCGCTCTCCTCCGTCTGCGCGGCGACGAGCAGGTCGCGCAGCTGGGTCAGGTCCTTGGTCAGCGACTCGATCTCGGCGTGCTCGGGGAGGGACCTGCGCTTGTGGGCGAGCTGCTGGAGGCGGACGTCCAGGGCCTGGACGTCGAGAAGTCGGATCTGGTCGGCGGGCGCGGCGTTCAGTTGGGGGCTCCAGGGGAGTGGTGGTGGGAAGACCAGGGGTCGGTGACCGTCGTCGAGACGTGGACCCGGAGGTCCCAGCCGTGGCGGTCGGAGATCTCGTCGAGCTGGGCGGCGGCCTGCTGGCACCAGGGCCACTCGGTGGCCCAGTGGGCGGCGTCCACCAGCCCCAGCGGGGAGTGCTGGGTCGCCTCGGACACCGGGTGGTGGCGGAGGTCGGCGGTGAGGAAGGCGTCCACGCCGGCGGCCCGCACGGCGTCGAAGAGGCTGTCGCCCGAGCCGCCGCTGACGGCGACCCGGCGCACGGTCATGGCCGGGTCCCCGGCGACGCGGATGCCCTGCGCGGTGGCGGGCAGCCGCTTCGCGGCCCGGGCGGCGAACTCGCCGAGCGTCTCGGGGTGGTCCAGCTCGCAGATCCGGCCGAGGTTGTTCTCGGGGACCAGCGGGCCGGTGACCCGCAGGTCGAGGGCTCCGGCGAGGGCGTCGGAGACGCCGGGGTCGGCGGTGTCGGCGTTGGTGTGCGCGACGTGCAGGGCGATGTCGTGCTTGATCAGACCGTGCACGACCCGGCCCTTGAAGTGGGAGGCCGCGACCGTCGTCGTACCGCGCAGATAGAGCGGGTGGTGGGTGACGATCAGGTCGGCGCCGAGCTCGACCGCCTCGTCGGCGATCTCCTGGACGGGGTCGACGGCGAACAGCACGCGGCGGACCTCGGCGTCGGGGTCGCCGCAGACCGTGCCGACGGCATCCCACTGCTCGGCCCGCTCGGGCGGCCAGAGAGCGTCGAGTTCGGCGATGACTTCAGACAGACGGGGCACGAGGAAAGGCTACCTGCCCGCCGCGCCGCGCCGTCCTGCCTGTGGGCAGCAGGGATTCCGCTTGCTCCCGGGCCGCTCCGCGCGAGTCCTGCGGCGGCGTCGGGAGGGGTGTCCGGCGGCTCCGGTCGTCGGCGCCGTCGCGTCGTCAGGGGGTCGCGACGCGGCCGCCGGGCGCCGTGCGCGCCGGCCGGATCCGGCCGACGAGGCACAACCGTCCCGTCCCCCTCAGCCGAACCGGCACACGGCCACCCTTATGTGTGAAGTGACAGGGGTCGTGTTGTCCGGCTGGACGTGCGAAAACTAGCTTCGGTGGCCGGAGGTGACGAGTCGATGACAGCCTGTGCCATCGAGACGGCGGCGGAGGACGACGGCGCGATGTGGCCGACGAGGTTCACGATCACCGCGAACGGCGCGTACGCGGCCCGGCTCGCGGGGTCGGGAGACGCCCTGTACGCGGAGCGGTGGACCCTCGACGGGCCCGAGCCGTACGCCGTGCCGCTTCCCGTCGGCCAGCCCGAGGAGCCGACCGCGCGGCTGCTGCCGCTGGCGGACGGGCGGGTGCTGGTCGAGCGCCGGGTGGACGGCGACCGGCACACGTTCTCGCTGCTGTACCCCACCGGCCCGGGGACGGGCGAGCTGCCGCTCGGCGCGGTCGCGGCCGAGGAGCTGACGCTGCTGCCGCCGTCGCCGGACGGCATCTGCGCGTACGCGATGGTCGTCGGCCGGGACACCACCACGCTGTGGCTTGTGGCGGGCGGGGCGTTCGGCCCGGAGCAGGTCGCGGAGATCGAGGGCCGCTGTACGGGCGGGGTCTGGCTGGACCGTACGGGGCGGATGCTCGCGCTCGACCGGCGGCTCGACGGCGGGCCGGTGAAGGCGGTGGCGGTCGACCTGGAGCGGGGCGGGGAGGTGACGCCGCTGCTCCAGATCACCGACGGGAGCACCGACCGGCTGCTGATGGCGGATCCGGACAGCGGGCTGCTGCTGATCCGATCCGACGCGCCGTCCCCGGGCCACGAGCGGCTGGGGTGGGGGGTCCTGGGGAGTCTGATGCCGATCCACTTCCCCGAATGCCTACGTCTGGACGACGCGGCGGTGACGCCGTTCGCGGTGCAGCCGGGGCAGGTGCTGCAGCCGGAGAGCTGCTCGGTGGCGCTGCGGATCGACGGGGCGGCGGGCAGCTGGGTGGGCGTGTGGCGGCCGTCGGGCCGCCGGATCCACCACCTCGCGGCGCCACCCGGCTGGCTGGCGGGCGCGGGGCTCTGGACACCGCAAGGGGTCCTGCGGCTGCCGTACACGACCGACGGGGTGCGGTGCGGGCTCGCCGCGGTCGAGGCCCCGACCGAACCGGAACCAGCGCCGCCGGAGCCGGTGGTGTGCCGCCCGGTCCCGTTGCAGCAGGCACCCCTCACGGACCGCAAAGCGGCTGGTTAGACTCACGGCCGCAGCAACAGCGATCAGTACGGGGTGAGTTCCACCATGTCGGAAGCACGCACGGACGGGATGGAGCCGCACGGCTCCGGTAGGCACCGCGGTGAGGCGGCGCCGTCGGAGGACTCCGGGTCCTCCGCACGCGGCCGCCACCGTCGCGACCCGGAAGAGCAGTGACAGGGACGGGCCCCGGGGATCTCCCCGGGGCCCGTCCCTTTCCGACCGTCCCGCGCGCGGGGCCGTACCCGCCGCGGCCCCGACCGCCCGTCAGCCGGCGCTGTCGAGGAGGAGTTTCGCGGCCACCGCCGCCCCGTCGCGGCGGACCGCGCCGGCCACGGCCTTCGCCCGGGCGCCGGTCTCCGGGTCCAGGGCCGTGGCGAGCGCGGCCGACAGGGAGGCGACGGTCGGGACCGGGCCGTCGTGGGCGACGCCGATGCCCAGTTCGGCCACCCGGCCGGCCCAGTACGGCTGGTCCGCCAGCTGCGGCACGACCACCTGCGGGGCGCCGGCCCCCGCGGCCGTCGTCGTCGTCCCCGCGCCGCCGTGGTGCACGACGGCGGCCACCCGCTCGAACAGCCGCTGGTGGTTGGCCTCGCCGACGGCGAAGCAGTCGTCCCGGTCGTCGACGAGGCCCAGATCCGCCCAGCCGCGCCCGACGAGGACGCGGCGGCCGTGCGCGCGGACCGCCTCGACGGCCGCCCGGGCCGTGTCCTCTCCCCCGCTGACGGCCATGCTGCCGAAGCCGACGTACACGGGTGGCGCGCCGGCGTCCAGGAAGGCGACCAGATCCGCCGGGAGCGGCCGCTCGTCGGGCAGGACCCACGCGCCGGTCTGGACGACGTCGAGGTCGGGCGTCTCGCGCCACGGGTCCAGGACCGGGTCCGTCGCCAGCCAGGGCCGGTCGCCGAAGGCGTAGTCGCGGACGCCGTCCACCGGGGGCAGGCCGAGCGAGCTCCGGTTGGTGTTGAGCGCCTCGCGGAACAGCGCGTCGATGCTGCGGGCGTCCAGCTCCCACAGGGCCCGGTTGTCGGTCACCTCCGGCGGGAACGGCCGTCCGGGGTACGCCAGCGGCGGGCGCTGCGGCGAGGGCAGGGTCAGCTGCTGGAAGATCGCGGACTCGTAGCGGATGCCCAGCTTCTCGGCCACCGACCGCGCCCCGGCGATGGCGGGCATCGCGCCGGTCGCCACCAGCACGTCGCAGCCCTCGGCCGCGGCGGGTATCACCTCGAACTGGCCGGCGATCAGGGCGGCCGCGCGCTGCGGCAGATTGGCCGCCGAGGGGCGCGTCGCCGAGGTCGTCAGGGCGCGCGCCGACGGCCCGACGGCCACCACGGACACGCCGACGCCGGCCAGCCGCTCCGCGAAGTCCTCGTCCGGCGGCGCGCACACCCGCACCTCCGCGCCGTGTTCCCGCAACCGGACCGCGAGTCCCACCAGCGGTTCGACGTCCCCCCGCGACCCGTAGGTCGACAACAGCACACGCACGTCGTGCATCTCCTCGTTCGCGTCTTCTCGCGGCCGGGCCGGCCGTCGTGACGTGCGGCCCGGCCGTGCCTCACCTCCGGAGATCCAACCACCTCGAAGATCATTCCGTGCGACGTTCCCGGCCCCGCGCGCTCTGCCCGGCCTGGTTCGGTCCCGGTCAGCCCTTCTTCAGGGCCAGGACCTCCGCGGCCGCGAACGTCTCGCCGGCCGGGCGCCCCGCGTAGTACGGGGAGAGCAGTCCGTCCAGCTCCTCGTAGGTGAAGGCGTCCTTGGCGGTGTCGAACTTCGCCGCGACCCTCGGCCGGTCCACGATCGCCACCATGCCGCCGTGGACGACGAGGAGTTGCCCGTTCACCCCGGCCGCGGCCGGTGAGGCCAGGTACCCGACCAGCGGGGCGACGTGCTCGGGTGCCAGCGGGTCCGTTTCGCCCGCCGCCGGCTCGGCGAAGCCCGCGAAGACGTCCTCTGTCATCCGCGTCCTGGCCCTCGGGCAGATCGCGTTCGCGGTGACGCCGTACTTGGCGAGGGCGAGCGCCGTGGACGTCGTCAGGCCCACGATCCCGCCCTTCGCCGCCGCGTAGTTCGGCTGGCCCGCCGAGCCGGCCAGGAAGGCCTCCGACGAGGTGTTGACGATCCGGCCGTACACCCCGGGCTCGCCCGCCTTCGCCCGGGCCCTCCAGTGCACCGCCGCGAAGTGCGTGGTGTTGAAGTGGCCCTTGAGGTGGACCCGTATCACCGAGTCCCACTCGTCCTCGCTCATCGAGAAGACCATCCGGTCCCGCAGGATGCCCGCGTTGTTGACCAGGACGTCCAGCTTTCCGTACGTGTCCACCGCCAGGTCGACCAGGGCCCGGGCCGTCTCGAAGTCGGCGACGTCGCCGACGTGCGCGACCGCCCGGCCGCCGGCGGCCCGGATCTCCTCGGCGACCTCCTCGGCGGGTCCGGCCGAGGCCGCGCCGGAGCCGTCGCGTCCCGGTCGGCCGTAGTCGTTGACGACGACGGCGGCGCCCAGCCGGGCGAGTTCCAGCGCCTCGGCCCGGCCGAGCCCGCGCCCGGCGCCGGTGACGATCGCGGACAGGCCCTCAAGAGGGAGTGACATCGCGTGGCGGTCCTCTCAGATCTCGATGCAGGTTCGCAGGGCCACACCCGTGCGCATCTGCTCCAGCGCCTCGTTGATCCCGGACAGCGGCACGCGGTGGGTGATCAGCGACTCCAGGTCGATCCGGCCGGCCCGCCAGAGCGCGATGGCCCGTTCGTACGAGCGCAGGACGTCGCCGCCGCCGTACATCGACGGCAGGATCCGCTTCTCGTCGAAGAACAGCTCGAACATGTTGAGCTGCAGGAAGTCGTCGAGGGCGCCCGCGCCGACCACGCACAGGGTGCCGCCGCGGCGGGTGGTGTCGTACGCCGTGCGGGCGGTGGCGGACTTGCCGACGACCTCGAAGACGTAGTCGAAGCCCTCGCCCGCCGTGATCCGCTGCTTCGCGTCGGCGAGGGCGTCGGGGGCGACCGCCTCCGTCGCGCCGAACCGCAGGGCGGCCTCGCGGCGGGACTCCACCGGGTCCACGGCGACGATCTGGGCGGCGCCCTGGAGCCGGGCGCCCTGGATGGCGGAGATGCCGACCCCGCCGCAGCCGATGACCGCGACCGAGGAACCGGCCTCCACCTTCGCGGTGTTGACGGCCGCGCCGAGCCCGGTGGTCACTCCGCAGCCGATGAGGGCGGCGATGTCGAAGGGCACGTCGTCGGGGATCGGGACGGCGCAGCCCGCGTCGACGACGACCTCCTCCGCGAAGGTGCCGGTCCCGGCGAAGCCGAAGACGTCCCCGCCCGGGCGCTTGAAGTTGGGGGTGCCCGCGTTCATGAACCCGGCCAGGCACAGCTGGGTCTGGCCGCGCTTGCAGGCGGGGCAGCTCCCGCAGGCGGGGAGCCAGCAGATCAGCACCCGGTCGCCCGGGGCGAGTCCGGTGACGCCGTCGCCGACGTCGAGGATCTCGCCCGCGCCCTCGTGGCCGGGGACGAAGGGGGCGGGCTGGGGAAGGACGCCGCTCATGGCGGAGACGTCGGAGTGGCACAGGCCGGTGGCCCGGACCCGGATCCGCACCCTGCCGGGGCCGAAGCCCACCGCCTCGACGTCGTCGTGGACCTCGAGCTTGTCCTGGCCGATCTCGTGCAGCACGGCTGCGCGCATGGTGCGGCTCCCTTCGGGATGGGTCTACGAGTGTTCGACGAGCGTGTCGGCGAGGACGGGCGCGTCGTCCCGCTCCACCGCCGTCACCGACACCTGGACGCGGCCGTCCCCGGCCCACATCCGCAGGCGCAGCGTCTCGCCGGGGAAGACGACTCCGGCGAAGCGCGTGCGGTACGAGCGGACCCGGGTGACGTCCCCGTCGAGGAGGGTGTCGACGACCGCCTTGAGGGTCATGCCGTACGAGCAGAGTCCGTGCAGGATCGGCCGGTCGAAGCCGGCCAGCTTGGCGAACTCGGGGTCGGCGTGGAGGGGGTTCCAGTCGCCCGAGAGCCGGTAGAGCAGCGCCTGGTCCTCGCGGACGGCGCGCTCCACGGTCCGGTCGGGCGCCCGGTCGGGGGTGGCGAGGCGCTCGGAGGGGCCGCGGTCGCCGCCCCAGCCGCCCTCCCCGCGGACGAAGATGTGGGCGTCGCTGGTCCACAGCGGGCCGTCGTCGTCGGCCGCCTCGGAGCGCAGGACGAGGACGGCGGCCTTGCCCTTGTCGTGGACGGCGGCGACGCGCGAGGTGCTGACCGCCCGGCCCTTGACGGGGAGCGGGCGGTGGAGGGTGAGGGCCTGTCCGCCGTGCAGGACGGCGGCGAGGTCGACGTCGATGCCGGGGGCGGAGAGGCCGCCGACGACGCCCATGCCCGCGCCGGCGACGGTGGCGAAGCTGGGCAGGACGTGGAGCTTCGACTCGAGGGTGTAGCGGAGCTCGTCGGGGTCGGTCGCCGGGGTGCCGGCTCCCAGGCCCAGGTGGTAAAGCTGGACGTCCTTGTGGTCCCAGGCGATCTCGGCGCTGCGGGGCTCGGCGGCGACGGCCTTGGCGGCGTCAATGGGCATCGGCTTGCTGCTCCTTGGAGATCCGGGCGGGTCCGTGGGGACCGGTGGACAGGAGAAGACCTCGGCACGACCGTCCGCACCGTCGGCCGCACCGAGGCCGTGCGGGGACCGTCCCGTACGCGCCCGCCGTTCTAGAACGCGTTCTAGGTCGGTGATGCACATGTATAGCCGAGCGGGTGGGAGTTGTGAACCCTCCTGACGGCGCGTCAGATGAACCGGTGTGGACCGGCGGCGCACCGGGGTCACGCCCGGGACCGCGGTCCGGGCGAGACACGACCTAGACCTTGGTGCGCTCCGGCCTCGGGAGCCACAGCAGCATCAGGACCGCAGCCGCCACGAGGACGACTCCCGCCGTGCGGAAGGCGAGGGCGTAGCCCGCCGTCAGGGCCTCCGGGGTGTGGCCGCCCGCCGTCCTCGCGGCCGCGACGGTGGAGAGGACCGCGAGGCCCAGCGCGCCGCCCATCGTGCGGGAGGTGTTGACCAGCCCGGAGACGAGACCGGCCTCGCCGGGCTCGGCGCCGGCCGTGGCGAGGGTGGCCAGGGGCGGCATCAGCAGACCCATGCCGGCCATCATCAGGACGCCCGGGCCCAGGATGATCGACAGGAAGGTCCCGTCCGTCGTCATCGTCGACTGCCAGCCGAAGCCCGTCGCGGCGACCAGGGCGCCGATGACGGCGAGGTTCCGCGCGCCGGTCACGGGCATCAGACGGGGCGCCAGCTTGGAGCCGATGATGACGCTGACCGAGCTGGGGACCAGGGCGAGTCCGGCCTGGAGCGGGGTGTAGCCGAGGACGTTCTGGGCGTACACGGTCATGAAGAACCACATGCCGAACGAGGTCGAGGCGCACAGCAGCAGCGCCGCGTTGGCCGAGGTGACGGCGCGCGAGCGGAAGACCCGCAGCGGCATCAGCGGGGCGGCCGTCCGCGCCTCCACCGCGACGAAGGCGCCGAGGAGCGCGAGCCCGCCGAGCAGCGGGGCCAGGGTGACGGGGTCGCCCCAGCCCGCCTCCTCCGTCTGCACGATGCCGTACGCGACGGAGGCGAGGCCGCCGGTGACGAGGACCGCGCCGGGCAGGTCGAGCCGCCGGCCGCCGTGGGCCCGGCTCTCGGTCAGCCACACCAGGGCGCCCATGAGCACCAGGACCCCGACCGGGACGTTGATGAGGAGGACCCAGCGCCAGGAGAGCAGGTCGACCAGGAGCCCGCCGACGAACCCGCCCGCCGCGCCGCCGGCCGCGCCGACCGCCGTCCAGGTCCCGATGGCCCGGGTCCGGGCCGGCCCGGCGGGGACGGCGGCGGTGACGATGGTGAGCGTGGCGGGCGCCAGGACGGCGGCGCCGAGGCCCTGGACGGCACGGGCGGCGACCAGTTGCCAGCCCTCCTGGGCGAGGCCGCCGGCTATGGAGGCGGCGGTGAAGAGACCGAGGCCGAGAAGGAACATCCGCTTCCGGCCGAAGAGATCGGCCGCCCGTCCCCCGAGCAGCATGAAACCGGCGAAGGCGATCGAGTACGCATTGAGGACCCACTGCAGGCCGGTGGCCGACAGTCCGAGGTCGGCCCGCATCGACGGCAGGGCCACGTTCACCACCGACACGTCGAGGACGACGAGGAACTGCCCCGCGCAGGCGGCCAGGACGACGAGCCAGGCGCGGCGGTCGGATCGTAGGGAGGCGGGCTTGGCGGCGGACTGGGGCGCGGACCGTTCGGCGGCCGAGTCGGTGTGAACCATGCATGTCATGGTCGCAGAGCACGAATGGTCCGTACATGCTGCGAGGGATGTACCGGCCCCCGGCCCAGGGTCCTACGACCTCCCCGCCTCACGGCCTCGCGGCTCCCGACCTCCCGGCCTCATGACCTCATGACCTCATGGCCTCATGACCTCATGGCCTCATGGCCTCATGGCCTCCGGAGCATCGTCACCACCGCCGCGCCGCCCAGGCCGATGTTGTGCGCCAGTCCGACCCGCGCGCCCGCCACCTGGCGCGGCCCGGCCTCGCCCCGCAACTGCCAGACCAGTTCGGCGGCCTGGGCGAGGCCGGTGGCGCCCAGCGGGTGGCCCTTCGAGATCAGCCCTCCTGAGGGGTTGACGACCCAGCGGCCGCCGTACGTCGTCGCCCCCGACTCGACGAGCTTGCCGCTCGCACCCTCCTCGCACATGCCGAGGGCCTCGTAGGTGAGCAGTTCGTTGATGGAGAAGCAGTCGTGCAGCTCGACCACGTCCACGTCCTCGATGCCGAGGCCGGAGCGCTCGTAGACCTGCCGGGCCGCCGCCCGGGACATGGGGCGGCCGACCGCGTCGATGCAGGAGCCGGAGGTGAAGGAGTCCTCGGTGTCGGTCGTCATCGCCTGCCCGGCGATCTCCACGGCCTTGTCGTGCAGGCCGTGTTCGACGACGAACCGCTCCGAGACGACCACGGCCGCCGCCGAGCCGTCCGAGGTCGGCGAGCACTGGAGCCGGGTCAGCGGGCGGTGGACGGTCTTAGCGGCGAGGACCTCCTCGACCGAGTACACGTCCCGGAACTGGGCGTAGGGGTTGTCCGCCGAGTGCCGGTGGTTCTTGGCGCCGACGGCGGCGAGCTGCGCCTCGGTGGTCCCGTATCGCTCCATGTGCTCGCGGGCCGCGTTGCCGAAGATCTGCGCGGTGGGCGGGGACGTCTCGAAGCCGTGGGCGGCGGCCATGATGCCGTAGTGCCGGGCCACCGGGGAGGTGCTGAAGTCGGCCGCACCGCCGGAGCCGCCGCCCAGCGAACCGCGCGCCATCTTCTCGAAGCCGAGGGCGAGGACGCAGTCGGAGACGCCGCCCGCCACGAACTGCCGGGCCATCATCAGGGCCGTGGACGCCGTGGCGCAGTTGTTGTTGACGTTGTAGACGGGGACGCCCGTCAGGCCGAGTTCGTAGGCGGCGCGCTGGCCGGCCGTGGAGGTCTGGAAGCAGTAGCCGACGGGCACCTGTTCCACCCGTTCGTAGGGGATCCCCGCGTCGGCGAGGGCGGCCGTCCCCGCCTCCCTGGCCATGTCCCAGTACTGCCAGTCGCGTGTCTCCGGCTTCTCGAACCGCGTCATCCCGACGCCGACGATGTACGCCTTCCCCATGGTCGCGTTCCCCTTCCGTTCAGTCTCGCGGCAGGCCGAGCAGGCGCTCGGCGACGACATTGAGCTGGACCTGTGTGGTGCCTCCGGCGATCGTCAGGCAGCGGGACATCAGCAGGTCGTGGACGGCCCGCTCCCCCGGCCCCTCGCGGACCGCGCCCGCCGGGCCGAGCAGTTCGAGGGTCAGCTCGGCGACCTTCTGCTGGTGGAGGGTCTGGACGAGCTTGCGGACGCTGGCTCCCGCACCCGGTTCGAGCCCGGAGACCTGGAGCATCGTCGTCCGCAGGCCGATGCAGGCGAGGGCGTGCGCCTCGGCGGCGAGCGCCCCGATCCGGACGCGTACGGCGCTGTCGGCGTCGGCGGCCCGGCCGATCAGGGCTTCGAGGCCGCTGTCGAAGGCGACCTGGTCGGCCATGTGGACGCGTTCGTTGCCGAGGGTGTTGCGGGCGACCCGCCAGCCGTCGTTCACCTCGCCCACGACGGCGTCGGCGGGGAGCGGCACGTCGTCGAAGTACACCTCGTTGAAGAGCGCGTCTCCGGTGATCTCCTTCAGGGGCCGGATGTCGATGCCCGGGGTGTTCCTCATGTCGACGACGAAGTAGGTGAGCCCCTGGTGCTTGGGGGCATCGGGGTCGGTGCGGGCGAGGAGGATGCCGAAGTCGGCCCACTGGGCGGCGCTGGTCCACACCTTCTGTCCGTTGATCCGCCAGCCGCCGTCGGCGGCGCGTTCGGCACGGGTGCGCAGGGAGGCGAGGTCGGAGCCCGCGTCGGGCTCGGAGAACAGTTGGCACCAGAGCAGGTCGCCGCGGAGGGTGGGGCCGAGGAAACGGGTCTGCTGCTCGGGGGTGCCGTACGCGAGGAGGGAGGGGACGACCCAGGTGGCGATGCCGAGTCCGGCGACCCGCACCCCCGCGTCGGCGGTCTCCCGCTGGACGGCGAGCTGCTGGAGCGGCCCGGCGCCGAGTCCGTAGGGCGGCGGGAGGTGCGGGGCGGCGTAGCCGGTGGGGGCGAGGAGACGGCGGGCGGCGGCGGGGTCGAGCCCGGCGGCGGGGGCGACGGCCTCCCGGGCGCGCGTGCGGTGCTCGTCCGCCTCCGGGGGGAGTTCGAGGCGGAGTTCGCGGCGGGTGCCGCCGACGGCGAGGCGGACGGCGTGGGCGCGGTGCCGGTCGCCGGGGCCGAGGAGCTGGCGGGCGACGAGGGCGCGGCGCAGGTACAGATGGGCGTCGTGCTCCCAGGTGAAGCCGATGCCGCCGAGGATCTGGACGCAGTCCTTGGCGCAGCCGTACGCGGCGTCGAGGGCGGTGGCGGCGGCGAGCGCGGCGGACAGGGACCGGACGTCGGCGGGCTCGGCGGGTGCGGCCGCCGAGACGCGGGCGGCGTCCCAGGTGAGGGCGCGCGCCTGCTCGACGCGGACGAGCATGTCGGCGCAGAGGTGCTTGACGCCCTGGAACCTGCCGATGGGCCGGCCGAACTGTTCGCGGGTCCTGGCGTGTTCGGTCGCCGTCCGCAGGGCGCGGGCGGCGGTTCCGCAGGCGTCGGCGGCGAAGAGGACGGCGGCGAGGTCCTGGACGAGGGCGGAGTCGATGCCGAGGATCCGGTCGGCGGGGACGCGGGTGCCGGTGGCGGTGACCTCGGCGGTGGGCCGGGTGGGGTCGGCGCTCTCGTGGGGCCGGAGGGCGAGGGTGTCGGCGTCGACGGCGGCCCAGACGGTCCCGCGCGCGGTGGTGGCGGCCAGGACCAGGAGCCCGGCCTGTGCGCCGCAGAGGACGGGCGGGGCGCTGCCGTCGAGGAGGAGCCCGTCGGGGGTCTCGACGGCGGTCAGTTCA
This sequence comes from Streptomyces sp. NPDC008121, assembly GCF_042957155.1. NCBI lineage: Bacteria > Bacillati > Actinomycetota > Actinomycetes > Kitasatosporales > Streptomycetaceae > Streptomyces > Streptomyces sp. NPDC008121. Next base: position 564,250 of record NZ_JBIBHT010000005.1, read on the forward strand.
CCGGGCCCGAGGGCGACGGCGGCGATGCGGCGGCCTTCGGCGATCTCCGCGACGAGCCGGCCGAGGCGCCTCCGCCGGGCTCGGCGGGAGTCCCCCGCCTCCCCCGTCTCCCCCGCGCCTCCCGTCTCCCGCCGTTCACCGGCCGGGGGCCGGGCGGCGCGGGTGAGGAGTTCGGCGGCGAGGACGGTCGGGAGGTACGGCCCCGGCAGCGACGCCTCCGCCGCCTCCTCCAGTACGACCGCGAGGTCGACGAGGTCGCCGCCCCCACCGCCGTACTCCTCGGGGAGGTGCACCCCGAGGAGGCCCTGCTCGGCGAAGGCGTCCCAGTAGACGGGACGGCCGGTGGCGGTGGCGGGGACGTCCAGGTGCTTGCGGACCTCCTCGGCCGGTACGACGCGGGCGAGCCGGCCGCGGACGGATCGGGCCAGCTCCCGCTGTTCCTGCGTGATGGCGATGCCCATGGCACGGCAGACTAGAACACGTTCCAATCTGACGGAAGGTCAGATACGCGCCGAGTAGGAGACGACGGCGGGCCGGGGGTTCCCGGCCCGCCGTTCGCGGTCTCAGGCGAACAGTTCGGCGAGCAGCTCCGGGCCGAGGGGCAGGGGGGCAGGCCGGTAGGCCGGCGGCTCCGTGCCCATCAGTGCGCGTACCAGGAAGTCCCAGGAGCGCTTGCGGACATAGGTCAGGCAATCGATGAAGGTGTGCTCGGCGCCGGGCACGACGAGCAGCTCGAAGTCCTTGTCGGCCGCTATCAGCCGGTCGGCCAGTCGCAGCGTCAGGTCCGGGTGGACCTGGTCGTCCATCTCGCCGTGGACGAGCAGGAGCTTGCCGGCCAGCCGGTCCGCGAGGTCCACGTTGGAGGCGCGCTCCCAGGCCTCGGGCGCGTCCGCGCCGTCGTAGGACTCGGCGAAGCCGGCGTTGAAGTAGCGGAGGTCGTGCGAGCCGGAGAGGGCGGCTCCGGCCTTGTACACCTCGGGGAAGTCCAGCATCGCGCGCACCGCGGCGAAGCCGCCCCCGGAGTGGCCGAACACGCCCACCCGGTCCAGGTCCATCCACGGCCGGGTCTCGGCCAGCTGCCGCAGCGCGGCGACGTGGTCCGCCAGGCCGCCCGCGTCGGCGACACGGCCGTAGGAGGCGTCGTGGAAGGCCTTGCTCCGGCCGGGCGTGCCCCGCCCGTCCAGCGCCACGACCACGAAGCCGAGCGCCGCGAGGGGTTCCGCGTCCATGCCCATGCCGCCGGGGTCGAAGCACGGGGCGACCCGGTTGACCTGCGGGCCGGGGTAGAGGTTGTCCACCACGGGGTAGCGGTGGGCGGGGTCGAACCCGCGCGGCCGGTAGAGCACGCCGTAGATGTCCGTGACCCCGTCGGCCGCCGTGACGCGGAAGCGTTCCGGGGCGGTCCAGCCGGTGGCGGCGAGCGCGCCGACGTCGGCGCGCTCCAGCTCGACCAGCACCCGGCCGGTCCAGTCGCGGACGCGGGTCACGGGCGGGGTGTCGACGGTCGACGCGGAGTCGAGGAAGTACTCCTGCCGGCCCGGCAGGGTGTCCGCGTGGTCCGGCAGGGTGACGACATGGTCCTGGTCGTCGTCCGTGACCCTGGCGAAGCCGGAGCCGTCCAGCCCGACCCGGCAGACGGTGCGGCGGTACGGATCCCCGTCGACCAGCCCGGAGGCGGTGAAGTACACCACCCGCCCGGCCTCGTCGACACGCAGGATCCGCCGCACCGCCCACGGCCCGGAGGTGACCTGCCCGAGCAACTCACCGGTGCGCAGGTCGTAGCGGTACAGATGGCCCCAGCCGTCGCGCTGCGAGTACCACAGCACCTCGTCGGCGAGGACCCGCACGATCGGCTGCTCGTACGCCCACTGGTTGGGCTCCACGCGGGTGTCGCCGGTCTCGCGGATCACCGTGGTGACCGCGCCGGTGTCCGGATCCAGCCGGTGCAGGGTGAGCGTGCGTACGTCGCGCGGCCGGTCGAGGTAGTACACGGCCGAACCGTCCGGGGCCCACCACGCCCAGGAGATCGCGATCGGCGACATCACCGGCATGAGGAGCGGCTCCGTCCGCGCACGGACCACCGCGCCGGTGGCGACGTCCAGGACGACGAGCTCGGCCTTCGGCACGTGCTCGTCACCGGGGTAGGCGTACCGCTGGGTGTGCGTGCGGGGCGCGCCGCCGTCGGCGGGCCGGCTCTCCCGGAGGTGGGTCTGCCGGACGCGGCGCTCGTCGGTCCGGTGGGCGAGGACCTTCGTGGAGTCGGGCGACCAGGCCACCGCGGGCGGCAGGTGGGGCAGGCCGATCTTGCGGAGCAGGGTGGGGTTGGCGGTGGACTCGGGGCCGTAGCCGTAGCCGTGGCCGGGCTCGCCGTCGGTGGTCAGCGGCCACTCCCTCCCGTCGGAGAGCGAGCGCGCCCACAGGTCGTGGCCCCGTCGGGAGACCGCCGTCTTCCCGTCCGGCGAGAGCACCTCCAGCGGGTTGCCGGGCGGCGCGGGCTCGGCCCGCTCGCAGGCGTAGTCGTCCAGGCGGCAGCGCCAGTGCTCGCCGAAGGCGTCGAACTCGACGGCGTCCTCGGCCGGTTCGACGGCCGCGAACGGCAGGGCCTCGGCGTCGACCGGCCTGCCGGAGGCGGCGGCCAGCGCGGCGGCGAGCCGGCCGTGGTCGAAGGCCGGGAGGCGGGTGCCGGCCGCCGGGTCGACCCGCACGAACCGCCGGCCGGGCCCGTCCTCGACCGCGTACCAGAAGCGGGCCCCGCCGTCGGTCCACTGGGGCCTGACCTTGGCGCCGACGACCAGCTCGCCGGGCCGGAGCGGGCGGCGCAGGAGTCGTTCCGCGGCCTGGTAGTTCTCAAGGGTGCTCATCGGGTGGGGCCTTCCTCGGGTGTCGGTCATGGCAGCGGGTCGGTTCCGTGGGCCGCGAGCCCCGTGTCCGTCGGGGGGGGGCTCGCGGCTCTGGCGGCGGGAGCCCGGCCTCCGCGCGGGGGCTCGCGGCTCTGGGGGCCGGTCTCCGTTCCGGGATCCGGACCGGGATCCGGACCGGGATCCGCTCAGAGGCTTCGGGCGGTGATGTCGCCGTAGCCCGTGGTGGCCTGGATGGTGAGGCCGGCGGCGGCGCCGTCGGCGTTCTTGAGGGAGTTGCGGATGCGGCCAAGCGAGGTGCCGGCGTCCAGGGTGGCGGAGACCCCGCGGGCGACGTCGACCGACACCTCGCCCGACGCGGCGCGCAGGACGACCGCGCCGCGCACGGCCTCGGCGACGCGGATGTCGCCCTTCTGGACGCTGATCTCCGCGGGGCCGCCGAGGCGGCCGACCGAGATGTCGCCGGCGAGGAGGGTGATGCGGGCACTCGCGACCTCGTCGATCTTGACCGGGCCCTGCGCGCTGTCGAGGACGACCTCGCCGAGGCGTCCGACGCCGCGGAACTCGACGCCCGCGCCCTTCGCCTCGACGTGGGAGCCGGCGGGCAGCTGGACCGTCACCTCGACGGAACCGGAGTTGCAGAGGACCGCGCTCTTCGGCCGTGCGGCCGCGATCCGCAGGACCCCGTCGCCGTACGTGACGCCGGTCTGCTCGGCCGCCTTCACGTCGCGGCTCTTGGCGGCGTCCGCGGGGAGGATCTCGACCGTGGTGTCCGCCCGGTCGGCGGCGATGAACCGGACGCGGCCGGCGGGGATGTCGAGGACGACGGAGACGGGGGCGGTGGTGGCGAACTTCTGCATGACGCTCTCCTTCTGCTTCAGCGTCCGCTCTCTGCGGCCGCTGTTTCCGATGAAGGAAAAGCTACGTTGCGTTCACCAAACCGACAATGGCGTTGTCGAGCATCGACGCCATAACTGCTGGTCAAACAAGGGAAATTGTTGCACTGATGCTGCAGCTTAATGCAACGATGCCACCATGGCGCGTTGCAATGGAATGGAAGCGAACGCTACTCTGGCCGTGCGAAGGAACCAGGGACCACGAAGGAGACCCCGACATGCCCGGAGGCAGGCTCACCCAGCAGGAACGCCAGCAGATCGCGCTGGGAGTGGCCGACGGCCTCGCGTACGCCGAGATCGCCCGGCGTCTCGACCGGCCCACCTCCACGGTCACGCGCGAGGTGATGCGCAACGGCGGCCCCACCGCCTACCGCGCCGATCTGGCCCATCGCTCCACCGAGCACCGCGCCAGGCGGCGCGGACAGACCCCGCCCCGGGAGGCGCAGGCCCCGCCGCAGGCCCACGGGCGCGACGCCGAGGCGGTGCGGGCGTACGAGGAGGTCTTCGGCGCCGTCCTCATGCAGGCGGGCACGCCCAGGATGATGGCCCGGGTGATGGCCTGTCTCTACCTCACCGACGAAGGCAGCCTGACCGCCTCCGCACTCGTCCAGCGGCTCCAGGTCAGCCCGGCGTCCGTCTCCAAGGCCGTCGCGTTCCTCGAGAGCCAGGGCCTGGTCCGCCGGGAACGCGACGAACGCCGCCGCGAGCGCTATGTCGTCGACGACGACGTCTGGTACCAGGCGATGATGGCCAGTGTGCGGTCCAACGCCCTGATCATCGAGACCGCGCGGGAGGGCGTCGGGGTCCTCGGCTCCGGCACTCCGGCCGCGACCCGGCTGGAGAACATCGCCCGCTTCCTCGACTTCGTCTCCGAGGGCATCACGCGCGCGGCGGAGCAGTCCCGCGCGATCCTCCACACGAAGGCCGACACGGCCCCGGACGCTTCCGTCTGAGGCCGTGTCGGCTCCCGCGTACGCGGTTCGGCCCGCCCGACCGGTGGGCCGGGGCGGGGCGGGCCGAACCGGGTGCCCGTCAGTCCGTGTCGCGCGGGTCGAACGACCGGGTGTCGACCGTGAGCGGCTTCGGGAAGGCGTGGGCCACCGCGTCCCACGGCGTCAGCTTGAAGTTGGTGCCCTCGCGGTCCCCGTCGGCCGGGGTCGCCTCGCCGTCGTGGGTGACCAGCAGCCCCTTCGGGAAGGCGCCGCCGAGGGGGACGTTGACCACGGTGGAGCCGTCGGAGTGCTGCACCCCGTCGACGGAGGGTCCGTCGGCGAGGGTGAAGGAGCCGAGGTGGTCGTTGTCGCCCTTCCGCCCGTAGACCGCGAAGACGTTGTCACCCTGGCTGGAGGCGAGCACGTAACCGGCGCCGTTCGCCGCGTGGTAGACGGTGACGCCCTCGGCGTCGGCGCTCAGGTGCTCACCGCCGAAGCCGGGGTCGGCGGCGGTGTCGAGGACGCACTCCTCCTCGACCGGGTCGTACGTCCACGGCGTGCCGTACTCACGGACCCGGTCGATCATCTCGGGCCGCTCGAACTCCTCGTCGTCGAGGTCGATGCGCCACAGCCCCACGGCCTCCTGGGCCGCGTAGAGGACGTGCTCCTCCTGGTCGACGGCCATGCCCTCGACCTGCGGGCGCTCCCCGGGGTCGGCGCACGGCTTCCACGCGGTCCCGTCGGGCAGGGTGAAGCCGCCGGGCAGGTCGAGGGTGTCCTTGGTCCGGTACCCCACCTTCCCGCCCCGGTCGACCAGTTCGAGGAGCCGCAGACGGGTCTCCGCCCGCTGCGACACCACGACGTACGTGTCGTCGTCGTCGCGGAACGCGGCGAGTCCGTACGCCGTGCGCTGCTCGTCGACCTCGGCCTCGTCGGCGGCGAAGACCGGCCGCACGTCGGCCGCCGTCACGTCCCTCAGGGGCGGCTTGCCGGCCGCGACGGCGGCGGGGTCGATCGCGTAGGCGCGGACCCGGTCGCGGCCCCGGTCGCTCACGAGCGCCAGGTCCGTCTTCCTGCCGCGCAGGGTGAAGCCGTAGACGACGTCGACGTTGTTGAACCGGCCCGGTGCGGCGTCCTCGCCGGGCGCCGCGGGCGCGGCTATGTGCTGCAGGCGCCGCCCGTCGAGACCGTAGACGTCGAGGCCGGCCTCCTTCAGCGTGCCGATCACGATGCTGCGCCCCGGTCGCTTCGGGTCGACCCAGACCGCGGGGTCGTCGGCGTCGGCGTTGCCGCCCGCCTCGTCGTCGTAAACGGCGGGTGTCTCGACGGGCGCGGTCAAGTACACCGGGGCGGGGTGCGCGGGGGCTCCGGAAACCAGCAGGAACGCGGCGGCCAGGGCCGACACAGCGGAAGCGCTCACGATACTCCTCGGTAAGGAAGCGGACGGGCGAGAGGCTAGGGGGTGTCTGACGATTCCCCGGCGACGCCGCGGGGAATTGTCAGACACCCCCTAGGGCCGCCGGGTGAGCGGGGGCGGTCGTCGCCGTGAACATCCGATGACCCGTCAGCTCCGGCCCCACACGGCTGGGGAGAGGCGGCCGGCGAGGACGGTCCGGCGCCCGGCGGGGCGGCCGGTCCGGCGCGGGCCCACCCGGACGGTGTGGTTGGGACGGGGCGGGTAGGGCACGATGGCGCTCGCACGAACGTACCCGCCAGTAGGAGGACCCGCCCATGCCCGCCGAGCCCGCCCCCGAGATCCTTGCCGCCTTCGAGGCCGCCAAGGGCTTCATGCCCGCCGAGGAAGGGCTCGCGCTGTACGGGGCCGCCGCCGAGGCCGCCGGTCTCGGCCTGCCGCTCCTGGAGGTCGGGACGTACTGCGGCCGGTCGACGATCCTGCTCGCGGACGCGGCCCGGGCGGCCGGGACCGTCGTCGTCACCGTGGACCACCACCGGGGCAGCGAGGAGCAGCAGCCGGGGTGGGAGTACCACGACCCGACGGTCGTCGACCCGGAGGTCGGCCGTATGGACACGCTGCCGACGTTCCGCCGGACGCTGCACGCCGCCGGCCTCGAGGACCACGTGATCGCGGTGGTCGGGCGCTCGCCGCAGGTCGCGAAGGTGTGGGCGGGCCCGCTCGGTCTGGTCTTCATCGACGGCGGCCACACCGACGAGCACGCGACGGCCGACTTCGAGGGCTGGGCCCCGAAGGTCGCCGCCGGCGGCGTGCTCGTCATCCACGACGTCTTCCCGGACCCGCGGGACGGCGGCCAGGCTCCGTACCGCGTCTATCTCCGGGCCCTGGAGTCCGGTGACTTCGAGGAGGTCTCCGTCACCGGCTCCCTGCGGGTCCTGCGCCGCCGTCCGGGCGCCTGAGGCGGACGGCACTACGTTCCAGCCCCCCTAGAAGCCGAATCCCGTGGTGACGTAGAGGCAGTTCGTGTAGCTGTAGCCGGGTTCGATCGTGGCCGTGCTCGACTTGTTCACGGGAGAGGTCGTGCCCGTCGCGTCCCGCTTCTGCAGGAGGTGGTAGCTGCCGGCGGGGAGCGTGATCGTCGTCTTGGGGTACTTCGACGAGGGTCCTGAGCACGCCTTGATCTTCGGCGCGTTGCGGGCGAGGCTCCCTTGGTACGCCTTGCAGGTGCCACAGGCCTTGATCGTGACGCGTCCCGTCACGGGCCCGGTGTAGAGGAGTTCGACCTCGCCCGGGCCGTCGTTCGAGACGACCATCACCATCCGCGCGCCGCCCGGGGCCGTGGCCGGGGGCAGCCGCTTGCCCGCCGCCGCGTCCTCGGCGGCGATCTCGGCGGCGATCGCGATGGACCGGGCGTGCGCGGCCTGGGGGCTGCCCGGGTGCTGCTTGGTGTACTCCGTCATCGTCCCGATGGCGTCGGTGTACTTCTTGTCCCTGAACTGCCGGACCCCGCAGGCGAAGTCGCCCTTGCCGACCGCTTCGCCGTTCGCCCGGGAGAGGGCGGCGAAGGCGGGCCGGGGCAGCAGGTCGACGGTGGTGCCGACGCGGCGCAGTTCGGTCACGGTGTCGCAGGGGTCGGCGGCGGAGCCGTTCAGCGTGGCCTCGCGGCTGCGGATGCTCTCCCGGACCGCGGTCTCCACCTTCGTGGCGTGCGGCGACTGGGGGAACGTCGACAGCAGGGCGTTGAGCTGCTCGGCGGCCGTCGCCTCGGCGCCGGCGACGCCGATGCGGCTGGTTCCGCACGCGTACCACGAGTGGGCCAGCGGCTCGTCGGCCTTGCCGGCCAGGTCGCCGAGGAGGGCGCGGTCCACGGTCGACGGCAGGCCCCGCAGGTGTTGGAGGCGGGGGACGGCCTCGCAGTAGTTCTTCGAGCCGTACGGCGCGGAGACGGCGGCGTAGTAGGCGTCGAGGCGGTCGGGGACGAGGCGGCCCGCGCGGGAGCCGGCCCGCCGGGTGCCGAGGTCCTGGTAGGTGAGGAGCGCCTCGCGGTAGTCGGCCTGGACGCTGCTGAAGCTCTGGCCCTCCGCCGACTTCACCAGGGCGTCGGCGGCGGCGAGGCGGTCGAGCAGGGACTGCTCCACGGCCTCGTCGCGGGCCGCGCCGTAGGCGAGGGTGCCGCCGACGGGCACGACCAGGAGGGCCAGGGCGAGGGCGATCGGGAGCGCGGCCGGGAGGGCGAGGGAGCGGGCGGGGGCGCGCAGCCCGCGCCGGGCGCCGTCCGCGGCGGCGGCCAGCAGGAAGAGGCCGTAGCCGACGAGGACTCCGGTGGGGACGCCGTCCACGTCGGCCGGGAGGGCGAGGAGGAGCAGGACGGCCGTGGCGGCCCAGCAGACGGCGGCCAGGGCCCACTGTCTGAGCAGCACATAGCCGAGGCCCAGGCAGGAGAGGTTCAGCAGGCCCGCCAGCGCGGCCTGGGCCGGGCGCGCCTCGCCGGGCGGCGGCGGCACCCGCGGCGGCCCCACGGGCGGCGGCGGCACCGCCCCGCCGCCCCAGGCGTCGTAGGGGTGCGCGGGAGCGCCGTACACGGGTGTGCCGCCACCGGCCCCCGGGCCGTAACCGCCGCTGGACGCACCATCCGAGACCGGCGGAGCGCCAAGCCCCGCCGCCGACCCACCGTCCGAGGCCGACGGACCGCCGTGCCCCGCCGCCGACCCACCGTCCGAGACCGGCGGAGCGCCGTGCCCCGCCGCCGACCCACCGGCCGTACCGTCCGCACGGGGACCTCCCGGACCACTGGACCCTCCGGCCCCGTCCGGCCCTCCGGCCCCGTCCGGTCTTCCGGCCGTCCCCGGCCCGTCCGTCGTCCCCGGAGCCGGCCCCCACCCGCCGGCCGGACCCGCCGTCCGGGGGTCGTGGCCGCGTGCGCCGTTCGGGTCGTTGTCGTCGTGCGCCCCGTGCGGCGCGTCGTTCGGTTCCAAGCCCGCCACAGTGCCCCCCGTGGTCCCGCGCGGTGTCGGATCACCGGCGCGCCCTACCCCTACCCGCCACAGTCCCTCCACAGACTCCTCGCGTCAACGGACTATTCGGCCTGTCGCGGGGCCGCCTCGCATTAGAGTCGCGACGTGCCGTACGACCACCGGAAGACCTTCGCCCCCGTCCTCGCGCCCGCCCTCGCCCTGCTCGGATGCGTCACGCTCGCGGGGTGCGGCGCCACGGCGGGTGGCGGGACGCCGCCCACGCGGCCCGGACAGGCCGCTCCGCCCGCGTCGGCACGGCCGGGGGGCGGGACCGGTGCCACCTCGTCGGTCCCGGCGACGGACACCGGCGCGCTCCCCCTCTCCGGTCGAACCGTCGTCATCGACCCCGGGCACAACCCCGGCAACTTCCGTCACACCCGTGAGATCAACCAGAAGGTCGACATCGGGACGAACCGCAAGGAATGCGACACCACCGGTACGTCCACCGACGCCGGATACACCGAGGCCGCGTTCACCCTCGATGTTTCACACCGTCTCCGCGATCTCCTCAAAGCCCAGGGCGCCCGCGTCGTGCTCACCCACGACGCCGACCGCCCCTTCGGCCCCTGTATCGACGAGCGCGCGAGGACCGGCAACGCGGCCCGCGCGGACGCCGTCGTCTCCGTGCACGCCGACGGCTCGGCGACCGGCAACCGCGGGTTCCATGTGATCCTGCCCGCCCGGGTGACCTCCGGCGGCGCCGACACCACGAAGATCGTCGGCCCCTCCCGTACCCTCGGCGAGGGCATCGCCCGGCACTTCGCCCGCTCGACCGGGACCGCGCCCGCCAACTACCTGGGCGCGGGCACGGGGTTGGACGTCCGCGACGATCTCGGCGGACTCAATCTCTCGACCGTGCCCAAGGTCTTCGTCGAATGCGGCAATATGCGTGACCCGAAGGACGCCGCGCTGCTGACCGACGCGGCGTGGCGAGAGAAAGCGGCGCGCGGAATCGCCGACGGCATCAGGACCTACCTCAAGGGGTAGAACCCGCGGGCGATAGATTCGCTCCGTACGATGGGGCCGCCCCCGTGCTCCGCGCCATCCCTACGAGACGACCCGACGAAGGACTCTTACGTGAATATCCGCTCCCTCACTCGAGGCGATGGCGTGGTGATCGGTGCAGCGGTGGTGCTGTTCATCGCCTCGTTCCTCGGCATCGCCGGCTGTGAAGGCGACTTCTGCGACAACATCGAATCCGCGAACGCGTGGGAGATCTCGCCCCTGGGCTGGGGCGCGTTCCTCCTCGGTATCGCGGGTGCCGCGCTCGTCGTCCTCTCCCACGCGCTTCCGCAGCCGCGGAAGGTCGCCGGGCTGGAGCTGGGGCAGGTCGGTGCCGCGTTCGCCATCGCCTCCGCCTGGACCCTGCTGATGTGGATGTTCGAGTCCAACAACGCCGGTGCGGGCCTCATCCTCGGCCTGATCGCCGCGCTGGTCCTCGCCGGTGCCGCCGTCGCCGCCCCGCTGGTCCCGGCCCTCAAGGCCCCGCTCCTGAGCGCACCCAAGCCGCAGACCGCGCAGCCGTACGGCGTGCAGCCCGGCCAGCACGGCCAGCCGGGCGTCCCCGGGGGCTACGGCTACCCGGGCGCCCAGCAGGGGTACGGCGCCCAGCCGCACCAGCCGTTCGGTGGCCAGCCGCAGCAGCACGAGGCCCAGCCCGCCGCGCACACCCCGCAGCCCGGACCGGCCCAGGGCCCGTCGCAGGGTCAGGGCCAGGCGCCGGCTCCGGCCGCGGGTCAGGGACAGCCCCAGGCCCAGGCGCAGCAGCCCGCGGGCGACTTCGCCCCGTTCTGGTTCGCGGTCCCGGTCGCCCGTCCGCTGTACGCCGAGGACGGCTCCCCGACCCCGATCGCCGAGCTGGCCCCGGGGACCTGGTACCTCGCGGTCGAGCAGCGCGGCCCCGGCCTCGTCGCCCAGACGCAGGACGGCCGCCGCGGTGTCCTGCAGGACACCACCGGTATCCAGCGCGGCTGACTGGCCGCCCCGCGCGCCGGGTCCGCCCGCGCGCGGTGCACCTCGCCGACGGCCCCTCCCCCGGACCTCTTCCGGGCGAGGGGCCGTCGGCGTACAGTCCCCCTCCGGAACTGACGTACCGTCAGAAAGGTTGGTGGGGACATGCGGCTCGGACTCGCCCTCGGCTACTGGGGCCGCGGCCCCTCCCCCGCCCACCTCGACCTCGCCCGTGAGGCCGAGCGGCTCGGCTACGACTCCGTGTGGACCGCCGAGGCCTGGGGCTCCGACGCGTTCACCGCGCTGACCTGGATCGCCGCGCACACCCGCCGGATCCGGCTCGGCACCGCCGTCGCCCAGATGGCGGCGCGGAGCCCGACCGCCACCGCCATGCACGCGCTCACGCTCGACCACCTCTCCGGCGGCCGGATGATGCTCGGCCTCGGCCTTTCCGGACCGCAGGTCGTCGAGGGCTGGTACGGCCGGCCCTTCCCGCGCAGCCCGCTGACGGCGACCCGCGAATACGTGGACGTGATCCGGCAGGTCCTGCGCCGTGAGGGGCCGGTGGCGCTCTCGGGACGGTTCCACTCCCACCCGTACGCCGGAGCCGACGGCACCGGGCTCGGGAAGGCGCTCAAGCCGATCACCCATCCCCTCCGCCCCGACCTGCCGGTGCTCCTCGGCGCCGAGGGGCCCAAGAACATCGCCCAGACGCTCCGGATCGCCGACGGCTGGCTGCCGCTCTACTGGTCGCCGACGCGGTACGCGGAGGTGTACGCGCTCCCGGAGCGGCTGCCGGAGAACTTCCTCGTCGCCCCCATGGTGCGCGCCGCGCTCTGCGACGACCCGGCCGAGGGGCTGCTGCCCGTGAAGGCGATGCTCGGCTTCTACATCGGCGGCATGGGGCACGCGGCCCGCAATTTCCACGCCGACCTGATGGGGCGGATGGGGTACGCGTCCGAGGCCCGGCGCATCCAGGAGCTGTTCGCCGCCGGCCGTCGCCAGGAGGCCGTGCTCGCCGTCCCGGACGCGTTCGCCGACGAGATCTCGCTGGTCGGGCCGAGGGAGCGGATCGCCGAGCGGCTCGAACTGTGGCGCAAGGGGCCGGTCACGGACCTCCTGGTCACGGCGCCGGACGTGGCGACCCTCCGCGTCCTCGCGGAGCTCACCGGCTGACGCCGAGCGACCGGAGCCTCAGCCGCCGAGCTGGGAGGTGCTCGGCACCCGGTCGGTGACCTCGGCGCCCGCGCTCTTCCCGGCGTCCTTCACGCTGTTGATGACGTTCTCGAACGCGCCGACGTCCGCGTCGCTCGCCTCGCCCTTCCGCAGCTTCGTGCCGAGTTCCTTCAGCGAGTCGATCCCGGCCGTCAGCGGGGCCACCGCCTTCGACAGCAGCGGGTCGCCCTTGGCGTTGTTCACCGCGGCCTTGAGCCGGTTGTAGGCGAAGGTGCCCGCGAGGCCCGCCTTCACCAGGGCGAACGTCCGTCCTTCCGTACCCTTCTTGAACTTTCCCGCGCGGTACGGCTTGACGATCCACTGGTACGTGGCACCGGCCGCCAGGCCCGCGTTGGCGACGAACCGGGTCTTGGCGAGCCGCTGCTGCTCGAAGGTGCCGCTGCTCGTCGGGCTCGCGCCGGCGCTCGCGCTCCCGTCGTCACCGCCGCAGGCGGCGGTCGTCAGGAGCAGGGCGCAGGACAGGACGAACGCCACGACCGCACGGCGTAGCGGAACGGGACCGGGCACGGCAGGACCTCCCTGGGGGGTTTCGGCCCCAGCCTCCCGTCGGCTCCACGCCTCCGCCACTCGGGCGACTCCGTCCGGGCGGTGGGCCCCGTCCCGGGGCCCGGGCCGGTGGAGAGGTCACCCCTCGGCCGCCGTCCGGGCGGCGGGGGCCGGCCCCCGCCGGACCCCGGGGAGCCCGGCCACCACCTTCCAGGGCCGCCGCACGGTGGTCCCGGCACACTGCCCGGAGCCCGTGCCGGGGGAATGTGCCGGGGACATCCGGGCCCACGACGGGGTCACCCTGAGAGACCGTCGGTCGTGTGACCGGCGCTCCTTGTGCCGGATCGCCGCCAGCCGGGAGCGTCTGAGGTGCGAAAACTCATTCGACGAGCGGCAGGAGGCAGGACCGGCATGTATCCCATCGCTACGCACAGTGATGAGGACCTTTTCATGGATCTGAGCCGCGAGGTGTTCGCCTCGCTGCGAAGGAGCGACCAGCGGCGCACCGCGGACCAGTACCTGCGCGGCATGCTCACGGCGCCGGGGCGGAAGACGGCGCGGAACCTCGCGACGCATTCCGGGCAGCCGGCGGCCGAGCAGCGCTTCCACCACTTCATCGCCAGCTCCGGCTGGGACTGGCGGCCCGTCCGCGAGGCGCTGGCCCACTTCCTGGAGCGGACCGCCCCACCGGCGGCGTGGGTGGTGCGGCCGTTCACCCTCCCCAAGACCGGGGAGCGGCTGGTGGGGATCGACCGGCGCTGGGTGCCGGAGCTCGGGCGGACCGTGAACGGCCAGTTCGGTTACGGGTTGTGGCAGACCTCGTCGAGCGGTGAGATCCCGGTCAACTGGCACCTCGACCTGCCCGAGAGCCTCCTCGGCGACCCGGCCGAACGGGCCCGGGCCGGAGTACCGGCGGAGTACGCGGCGCCGGTGTCACCGGAGGACTCGACGGTGACCACCGCCCTGGAGCTGCCGCTCCGGCGCGCCTCGGCGTACCGCCCCGTCGTCGTCGACGCGCGGCGCGCCGCGCTGGGGACGCTGCTGCACCGGTTCGAGGCGGCGCGGGTGCCGCTGCTGGCCCGGATCAGCGGGACCACCCGGGTGCCGGCCGACGGCAGCGGGCAGTCAGGGGTGCGCCAGGAGTCCGTCATGGCGCGGCAGTTGCTCTCCTCGGCGGGGGTGCGGCGACCGGTGACACGGGCCGACGGGTGCCGGATGGCCGTGACGCTGCGGGTGGGTCTGCCGACGGGAGCGGGTGAACCGGGAGGCCACCGGCGCCCCGGCAAGTCGGGCGAACGGCTCCTGCTCGGGGAGTGGTTCGGGCCGCAGGCGGCGCCGGACCGGTTGTGGCTGACGGACCTGACGACGGCGCCGCTCTCCGCGCTGCTGCGACTGACCGAGCTGGCGGGCCGCCACGCGTCGGCAGCCGCGTCGGAGGACTCGCCGGAGAGCGGGTCGGTCGGCCGGTCGGGGCTGCACGACTACGGCGGCCGGTCCTTCGCCGGCTGGCACCGGCACATGACGATGGTGTCGGTGGCCCGGGCGGTGCGGACGCTCGCGCCACGGGAGCCGGCCGGGCCCGACGTGGGCGGCCCGCTGGCACAGGGGCGGCCCCCGGGGCCGTGGGTCCACCCGCGACCGCACCGGCGGACCGCCGCCGTGCCGGTCTGAGCCGTGCCGGCTCGAGGCGTGCCGGTTCAAGGCGTGGCGGCGCCCCGAAGCGGACCGAGCCGAAGCGGACCGAGCCGAAGCGGTCCGAGCCGAAGCGGTGCGAGCCGTCGCCGTCCGAGCCGTCGCGGACCGCCGTCGGCGCCGACATCCGCGCCGGCGGTCGGCTCCGGCCGGCGGTCGGCTCAGCCTTCCGCCGCAACCGGGCAGGGGGCGAGGGACTCCCGGGTCCGGTGGAGGCGCAGGGCGAGTTGGATGTCGAGGCCCGCGGTGAGGTCCTGCCACTGAGGGCCGAGGAGTTCGGTGATCCGGTCGAGCCGCCGGGAGACGGTGTTGGGGTGGAGGTAGAGGCGGCGCGCCGCCCGGGTGGGGCTGCCACCCGCCGCGTAGTACGCCTCGAGGGTGACCGCGAGGTCGGCCGAGCGCCGGGCGTCGAAATCCAGGACCGGGCCGATCGTCGCCCTGATGAAGCCGTCGACGTCACGCTCGTGGGAGAGCAGGGTCATCACCGGGCCGAGCTGCCCCGCGGACGCCGCCTTGCCGGTGGCGCCGAGCGCGATGAGGGTGCCCAGGCACCGTACGGACCGGTCGTACGCGGCGGGCAGGGCGCCCGGGCCGTCCGTCACCGGGCCCGCGGCGCCCACGGTGGCCGGGCCGCCCATGCCGCGGGCGAACGCCTCGACCGTGCGCGCCGCCTCGGCCGGGTCCTCGCCCGGCAGCAGCAGGACGAGGTGGTCGTCGATCCGGACCCGCAGGCCCCCGTTGTCGCGGGTGTAGGCGGCGGCCCAGGCGAGGGCCCGGTCGGTGAGTCCCGCCACGGGCCGGGCGGCCACCACGACGAACGGCGCCGTGAAGTCGAGGCCCACGGTCCGGCCGTGGGCGAGCAGCCGCTGCCCGATCCATTCGCCGCCGACCAGCAGGGCCTCGGCGAGTTCCTCGCGCAGGACGGTCTCTTCGGTGGCCGCGCCCGGTCGCACCAGCAGCGCCACGGACTGGCCGCAGAGCCGCAGCAGGCCGGCGTCCTCGGGGGTCGGCGGCTTCGCCCGGTGCAGCACCAGGTGGCCGAGCCGGTCGTCCGCGCCGCGGACCGGTGCGATCCACACCCCGGGTGCCGACTCGACCGGTGTGTCCGTCGCCCCGGCCGCCCGGGCCGCCGCCGTGAACACCTCGGGCGCCACCCGTGCTTCGGCGGCCCCGTTCCCCACCACCGTACGGCCGGCCGCGTCCGCGAGCAGGACGCTTCCGCCCAGCAGATCCCCGGCGGTGGCCAGGAGCTGGGGCAGCGAACTGCCGTCCAGGGCACGCTCCATCAGCGCGGCCTGTGCCTCGGCGAGCCGGCGCACGGAGCGCAGCTCCTCGCCGACCCGCACGGCCTCGGTGGCCCGCGCGGTGGTCTCGGCGCTCAGCTCGTCCAGGAGTCCGGCGTTCTCCAGGGCCGCCCCCGCCATCTCGCTCAGGGTCCCGAGCAGCGCCACCTCCTCCGGGGAGAAGTGGCGGACCGTGCGGTGTCCGGCGTACAGGACCCCGGCGGAGGTGCCCTTGGCGCCGAGCGGGACGGCAATGATCGCGCGCAGCCCCTCCGCCCGCACCACCTCGTCGATGGAGGCGGAGTGGTTGATGCGGGCGTCGGCGAGGTAGTCCTGGGTCCACACGGGCGCCGCCCGCCGGGTGGCGGGGTTGGCGAGTCCCGCGCCGGGCGGCACCACGAAGCCCGGTGTCAGGTCGGAGGAATGGCCGTCGACGGCCTCGACGACATGGCTGTCGGTCTTCTGGTCGTACAGGCAGAGGTACGCGATGTCGAGGCTCAGCAGTGTCCGGGCGCGGCGGCAGGTCAGCCGCAGCAGCTCCTCGACGCCGTGGCCGGCGAGGAACTCGCGGGCCGCGTCGAGGAGGGCCGTGCTGCCCATGTCCCGGCGCTGCTGCCGTTCGAACATCCCCCGTATCTCGCGGGCGAGCTGCCGCGCCCGGTCGGAGGTGGCGCCGTCGCCCGGGGCGTCGGGGTCGGCCCCCGGGACGTGGAGGAGCGGGTCGTCGAAGTGGGCGGCGGGCGCCTCGCGCGCGAGCAGCTCAAGGTAGGCAAAGGCGTCGCGGGTGGCGGCGGCCGGCCCCTCGTCCACGGTTCCCCCCGACGACTGCGGATCTCTCCGTCATGACTGGTCAGCGCCTCATCGTAGGGAAGTTCGACCGAGGTCACGAATGCGTCTCAACAGGCGTGCAACGACGGTTCCCGGAAATGGCCTGAACATTTCGGCGGGCCCGGTGGGCGGGAGAGAGTGGCGTCCTCCGCCGCCTTCGGCGGCACCGTTCCTTCCAGCCGAGGTTTCCGTGCGAGAGACGCAGAGTTACGAACGATCGCTGGCCCGTAGCGCCGAGTCGCGCGCACGGGCCGACCGCCCCCGGGTCTTCTCGATGCGGGGGTACGAGTGGGATCTGCTGGACGAGGTGTTCGCGCCGGTCCACTCCCCCTCGACGGAGACCGCGCTCGACTTCCTGGGCCTCGGTCCTTCCGGCCCGGACGCGCCGGCCGAGCGGCTGGGCGACTTCCTGGAGATCGGCTGTGGTGCGGGGGTGATCTCCGTGCTCGCCGCGCTCGCGGGCTGCGACCGGGTCGTGGCGTCCGACATCAACCCGAAGGCCGTGCGGAACACCGAACTGAACGCGGCCCGGCACGACATGACCGGGCGGATGCGGGTCGTGCACAGCGACCTGTTCGACGCGCTGGACGCAGGGGAACGGTTCGACACCGTGTTCTGGAGTTCCAACTACGTCCTCGCGCCGGACGGCTACCACTACGGCAACGACCACGAGCGCGCCTATGTGGACCCCGGCTACGCCGCCCACCGGCGCTTCCTCGCCGAGGTGACCGGCCGTCTGACACCCGGCGGCCGGGCCCTGCTCCACTTCAGCAGCCGGGGGAACCTGCCCCTGTTGCACGGGCTCGCCGAGGAGTGCGGGCGCGAACTGCGCCAGGTGGGGTCCGTGGACGTGCCGGAGGGCGACGGGCCGGTGGAGCACCTGCTCCTGGAGATCCGGGAGGCCGGCCGCGCGCGACATGACGGACATCGGGGCCACTTGACGTGATGCCCGCGCGTGCGTTGCCGCACGCGCGGCCCTTCAGGATGCTCGACCGGGCAGCGCGGGCCAGGCGCCGACGCCGGTCCCCGCGGACGCTCCGCGACCGAAGGGTTTTCCCGCATGTTCCTGCAACGCATCGGCAACAAGGGCATCCGGCTGGGCACGGTCTTCGACCGGGCCGCCGCGCGCCACCCCGCGAACCCGGTGTACCTCGATCACGACCTGGACATCGCACCGCGCCTGGGGCGTCGGCCGACCCTCACCGAGCTCGCCGATCTCGTGGACGATTTCGCCTCCCGGCTGTGGGCCGCGCACGTGCGGCCCGGCCGGCGGGTCGCCGTGTTCAAGACGGACAACTTCGACATCTCCCTGCTCGCCTACGCCGTGGCCCGGGTCGGTGGCGTGCCGGTGCTCCTCTCCCCCAAGCTCGACGGCGAGACGGTGGCCCGGCTCCTGGAGCGGCTCGACGGGCCGGTGCTGCTGACCGACGCGGCGAAGCTGGAGGGCGAGCTGCCCCCGGAGGTGTTCACGCTCGCCGACCGTGTGGTGACGGCGGTCGGCGACTTCCCGGGCGCGGTGGGGCTCGAAGGGCTCGCGGGCGTTCCCCGGGTCGTCCCCGTGACCATGCCCCAGGATGGCCCGGCGCTGGTCACCCACACCTCGGGCACGACCGGGCTGCCGAAGCTGGCGGTGCAGACGGGGCTCACGATCCAGGCCCGCTGCCGCCCGCAGTCGGCCGTCCTGGCGGCCGTCGGCCGGCACGAACCGCTGGCCCTGCACGTCTCGTTCGCGCACTCCCGGATGATCAGCGGGGTCGCCCTGTTCGCGCTCCGGGGGCACCCCCTGATCGTGTTGCGGGACGACGACCCGGAGTCGGTCGCCGAGTTGTTCGCACGGGTGCCGCCGGGGGTGATCGAGGCCCATCCCAACACGCTGCTCGCCTGGGAGGTCCTCGCCGACCACCCGGCCCGCCCGTTGGCCCGGGTCACCTGCTTCAGCAACACGTTCGACGCCATCCATCCGAGGACCGTCCGCACCCTGCTGGCCGCCTCGCGGCGGCGGGCGCCGTACTTCGCCCAGACGTACGGGCAGAGCGAGACGGGGGCCATCGCGGCCCGCACCTACACGCGCCGGCACCGGGCGGGCGCGGAGGGCCGGTGTGTGGGGAGCACCTTCCCCGGCATGACACGGGTGCGGGTGGTCAGCCGCGACGGACGGCCGGTGAGCCGTACCTCCCCGGGGCGCATCGAGGTCCGCAGCGGAGGAAGGATCCTCACCTATCTGGGCGAGGAGGAGCGGTACGACGAGCAGGTCACGCCGGACGGCTGGTGGCGGATGGGGGACCTCGGCTACCGGACGAAGTACGGCTGTCTGCACCTGCTCGACCGCGAGGTGGACGAGATCCCGGGCATCCCCAGCACGTTGGAGATCGAGGACCGGCTCTTCACCCGTCTCCCCTCGCTCGTCGAGGTCATCATCGTCCCCGGTCCCGACGGCAGGGCCGTCCCGGTGGTGTGCACCCGGGACGACGAGCCGCTGGACCCGGTGGAGTGGCAGCGGGCGGTGGCCGGTCTGCCGGTGCTCGCCCGGCCGGTGCAGCGTCGGCTCGACGAACTGCCGCACACGGCGACGACCAAGGTGAAGCGGCTGGAGCTGGCCCGGCAGCTCGCGGAGAGCTGACGTCGGAAGGACGGCACGCAGCGGGGAGGGGGATCCGCAGGACGCGGATCCCCCTCCCCCGTGGCCCTTTCAGGCCGCTTCGGGTGCGACCACTTCAGGCCATGTTCGGTGCGATCCCGGATCGGTTCCGCCCGGGACGATGCACTCCACGAGCACGGGCCGGTCGTGCACGGCGTGGGCCCGCCCGACGGCGGCGGTGAGACCGTCCGGATCCGTGGGGCCGAGGGCGGAGCAGCCCATCGCCTCTGCCATGCCGCCGAAATCGGCGACGGCCCCGCCCTCGTCCCGCAGCACGAGGACCTTCAGCGGCACCTGGTTGAGCGCCGCCGTGACCAGCTCCCGACCGGTGGCCAGGAAGCAGCCGGGGTCGGTGACCACCCAGACGTCGCGGTCCGGCAGGCCCATCCGTGCGCCCAGGCCGGCCGGCAGGGCGTAGCCGGGGGTGCTCCACTGGTGGGAGGCGAGCGTCGAGTCGCCGCTTCCCCGCCACACATGGTGCAGTTCGCCGCCGAGGACGTGCAGCGAGTCCGGGCCGGTGGCGCGGGCCAGGGTGGCCAGGACGGCGCCCACGGGGGTGTCCGGGCACGCCGCATCGGTGGGGACCACCGGGGGCGCGGGCCTCGGGCGGACCGGGGCGGGCCGGTACGGGAGGGCCGGTTGCCGCACCCGCCGCTGGAGCGCGTCCTTGGTGATGTCGACGACGACCGGGCCCGGGTGCTCGCCGCCGGCGATGCGGAAGGCCCTCAGGACGCGGTCCGCGATCTCGGCGGGGTCGCTGACGAGGTAGCTGTGCCGGGTCACGGGCCGGGTGACGCCGCAGAAGTCGACCTCCTGGAAGGCGTCGGTGCCGACGAGGTCCTTCGGCACCTGACCGGTGATCACCACCAGGGGCACGTCGTTGACCTGCGCGTCCGCGATGGCGGTGACCAGGTTGGTGGCGCCGGGCCCCGAGGTCGCCATGCAGACGCCGACCCGGCCGGTGGCCTGGGCGTATCCGACGGCGGCGTGCCCGGCGCCCTGTTCGTGCCGGACGAGGACGTGCCGGATCGAGGGGGCGTCGAGGAGTGCGTCGTACGCGGGGAGGATCGCTCCGCCGGGCATGCCGAAGACGAGGTCCGCCCCGGCGGCCTCCAGGGCGCGCATCAGGCAGTCGGCGCCGGTGATCTCGGGCGCGAGGTCCGGTGCGGGATCCGGGGTGGGGTCCGGGGTGGAGTCCGGCGCGTGGTCCGGAGCGGAGTGGGGGGCGGGGCGCGGTGCGGGGTTCGGTGCGACGGTCATCGTGGTGGTCCCCTTCACGGACGCTTCATGAGGAGCGCGCCGGCGCGGAGCCAGACGAGCGAGGCGACGGCGAGGATCCCGCCGATCAGGTAGACCAGCCAGACGCCGGTGGGCAGGGCGAGACCGCCGATGACCGTGCCGATGCCGATGCCGAGGTAGATGCCGGAGGAGTTGAGCGACACCACGAGGGCGGCCTCCTGCGGGGCGGCGGAGATCAGGCGGTGCTGCTGCGGGGGCGTCTGGCACCAGCTGCTCGCTCCCCAGGTCAGGGCGAGCACTCCGACCAGGACGGGGATGTGCGCCGAGGCCCCGGCGAGCCAGGCCAGGATGCCGAAGGTGGCGGCCATGACGACATAGCCGACGGTGAGCACGCGGAAGGAGCCGACGCGGTCGGTGGCCTGTCCGGCGACGAAGTTGCCGACGACGGCGCCGACTCCGTACAGGAAGAGCATCAGCACCACGCCGGACTGCGGCACGCCGACGGCCTTCAGGGTGGGCACGCTGTAGGCGTACGCGGTGTAGCAGGCGGCCATGCCGAGGACCGTCAGCGGCAGCACGGCGATCACTCCGGGCTTGCGCAGGACGGCGAGCCGCGTGGCGAGCGGGACGCGGGGGCCGCCGGGCAGGTGGGGCATGACGAGCAGGACGCCGAGCGCGCAGATCAGGCCGAGCACCGCGACGGCTCCCAGGGCGACGCGCCAACTCGTCCACTGCGAAGCCGCGTTGCCGAGCGGCACGCCGAGCGCCGTGGCGATGGTGAGGCCGCCGATGACGACGGCGAGGGCGCGGGCGCGCAGTTCGGGGCGGACCAGGGCGGCGCTGACGGCGCCGGCGTTGGGGGTGTACGCGGCGGCGCCGGCGGCCGCGAGGACCCGGCTGATCAGCAGGGTGGGGTAGTCCTGGGCGAGCGCGGAGAGCAGGTTGGCCAGGGCGAGGACGACCAGCGCCGACACGAGCAGGGTGCGTCGCGGGACGCGCGCGGTGAACGTGGCGAGGACGGGCGAGAGGACCGCGTAGGCGGCGGCGAAGAGGGTGACGGACTGGCCCGCCGCGGACGTGGAGACGTCCAGCGACTCGGCCATGGAGGGCAGGAAGCCGGCCACGACGAAGGCGTCGGTGCCGACGGCGAAGGTGCCGAGCGCGAGGACGAAGGTGGGGCCGAGTCCCCGGCTTCCCACTTCCTGGTCCGCCGCCTTCGGTTCCTTATTCTGGATAGTTTTCATCTCGAATCTCCCGCTGGGAGGGTCAGGTCAAGGTCGGGGGTGCGTCGGGGTCAGGGGCAGCCCGCTGAGCCCGCGCCTGATGTGCTCGCGAGGCTCAGGTGGAGACGCGGTCGTAACTCCTGCGGATCCTGCGCGGCGTCGTGGCCGGGGCGGATGTCATCAGATCGGCAAGGGTCTGGCCGGCGAGTTCACGTCGCCACGCCATCTCGGCCCGGCGCATCACGGTGGCGATGCCGCACGGCTGCAGGGACTCGGATGCGGGGATCTCCGCTCCGCCCGCCCCCCGCTGCCGCAACTCCGAGCAGCGGAAGAGTTCGTCCCGGCCCTCCAGGGCCGAGACGATGTCCATGACAGTGATGGCTGCGGGGGCCTTCGCCAGGCGAACGCCCCCGCGGGGCCCGGAGGTGGAGGTCAGAATCCCCGCCCGGACCAGTCGTTGCAGGCACTTGTTGAGGTACGAGGGCGACAGGTCGAACAGCGCCGCCAGCTTCGCCGACGGTGCCGGCTGCTTCTCGTCGAGCCAGGCCAGGGTCAGACAGCAGTGCAGACCCCACTCGACGACTTCACCCGTACGCATAATCCGGAGTCTAACTATCCAGGATGTGTCGCGCCAGCCACCTCGCGCTCGACGACGTCCTTGACGCGCCGCACCGTGGCCTCGAGGTCGCCGGCCACCTTGGCCTGCCATTCCGCGAAGAAGCGCGCCCGGGTGGGGCCGTCCATTTCCGCGGTGATTCCCCGGATTCCCTCGGTGGGATTCCCCATACGGAAATGATGCGTCAGGAGGCTGCCGGATCCGTACGGTTCGACGTCGAATCCCCAGACGCTGTCCTGACGTTCTCCGGAACTGTTCCGCATCGACCAGCGAAACGTCACCCCGAACTCGGCGGCGACGACTTCGGCCTCCGTGTGCCAGGTGCCCCGGACCACGGGAGCCCAGGCCACGACCTCGGGGCTGCGCTCGTTCTCCCCTCGGAAGACCGATCCGACCGCACCCGGTTCACCGGACACCCATGCACCCCCGAGGCATTCGGGGCTCCATTCCCCGCTGCGGGGGAGATCACTGACGACGGAATAGACGACATGCGGCTCGGCGGAGATCACGACGGCCGACCGCGCTTCCAGCAGCACACTCCGGGAGTTCTCTGTCTGAGGCATGTCCCGAGCGTCCTCCGGGCGACGGGCACGGGTCAAAAAACCCGCGCCCCGATGTGTCACGTCACGCCGCGCCGCCGCCGCCCCGGCTGGGTGGACCGGCCGGGAGCCGTTCCGGACAACCCCTAGCCGCAGCAGTCCGGTTCCAGGCCCGCCGGAAGCCGTTCGCCGCCGAAGACCGCGACCGTCGCCTCGTCGCCGCCCAGGGCCGCGACCGCGAGCAGCAGCGAGCCGGCCGTCCACGAGGTCAGCTCCTCGGGCCAGACGGCCCGGTCGCCCTCGAAGACGTACCCCGTCCAGTACATGCCGCCCTCGGCGCGCAGGTGCTGGATGGACTGGAGGATCTCCAGGGCCCGGTCGGACTCGCCGATCGCCCAGAGGGCGAGGGCGAGTTCGCAGCTCTCGCCGCCGGTCACCCACGGGTTGGGCAGGACGCAGCGGACACCGAGGCCGGGGACGACGAAGTCGTCCCAGCGCGCGTCGATCCGGTCCCTGGCCGCTTCGCCCGTCACCGCGCCGCCGAGGACCGGGTAGTACCAGTCCATGGAGTAACGGGACTTGTCGAGGAAGCGCTCGGGGTGGGCGCGCAGGGCGTGGCCGAGGGCGCCCGCCGCCAGCTCCCAGTCGGGCTGCGGCTCCTCGCGGGCCTCGGCGATGGCGAGCGCGCAGCGCAGCGCCTGGTGGATGGAGGAGCTGCCGGTGAGCAGTGCGTCCTCGACGGCGGTGCCGTCGGCCTCCCGCTTCCAGCCGATCTGGCCGCCCGGCCGCTGGAGGGCGAGGACGAACTCGACGGCGGCGTAGACGACGGGCCACATCCGGTCGAGGAAGGCGTCGTCGCCGGTGGCGAGGTGGTGGTGCCAGACACCGACGGCGATGTAGGCGACGAAGTTGGACTCCCGGCCGCGGTCGGTGACCTCCCGCGGGTCGCCGTCGTGGTAGGCGGCGTACCAGGAGCCGTCGGCGTTCTGGTGCCGGGCGAGCCATTCGTACGCCCGGGCGGCGGCGGCGTGTTCGCCGGCCGTGTCCAGGGCCATGGCGGCCTCGGTGTGGTCCCAGGGGTCGAGGTGGTGGCCGCGGAACCAGGGGATCGCCCCGTCCTCGCGCTGGACGGCGAGGATCCCGGCGACGGTCTCGGCGGCCTGCTCGGCGGTGAGGACCCCGGGCAGCAGAAGGTGCTCGGCGATGCGCTCGGGAGAGGTCACCGGGCGACGTCCGCGACGGTCCCGGCGTCGGCGGCGGGCAGGTGCGGCTTGGTCGCGTACACCACGAAGCTCTTGCCCACGACCGGGTTGAGGAGCTGCTCGGCGACCCGGGTCAGCGCGGGCTTCTTCATGATGTCCCAGACCAGGAGCTTGTGGTACGCGCGGACCGGGAGCGCCTTGTCGTTGTCCACGCCGAAGGCGCACTTCAGCCACCAGTACGGCGAGTGCAGCGCGTGCGCGTGGTGGGTGCCGTACGGCTTGAGGCCGGCCTGCCGGATCTTGCCGAGCAGTTCGTCGGCCTTGTAGATGCGGATGTGGCCGCCCTCGACCTCGTGGTAGGCGTCCGACAGGGACCAGCAGACCTTCTCGGGGCCGTAGCGGGGGACGGTGACGGCGATCCGGCCGCCGGGCTTGAGGACGCGGACCATCTCGGCGAGCACGCCCTTGTCGTCCGGGATGTGCTCCATGACCTCGGAGATGATCACGACGTCGAAGGACTCGTCGGGGAAGGGCAGGTTGAGCGCGTCGCCCTCCATCGCGGTGGCGGTCGCGCCGGCGGGGGCCTCGCCGGCCTCCTTCATCGCGGCGAACCAGGTGGCGACCTCGCGGATCTCCTCGGCGTTCTGGTCGAGGGCCACGACCTGGGCGCCGCGCCGGTAGCACTCGAAGGCGTGCCGGCCCGCACCGCAGCCCAGGTCGAGCACGCGGTCGCCGGGGGCGAGCGGGAAGCGGGTGAAGTCGACGGTCAGCACGAGGGCCTGCCTTCGCGGTCGGGGTGGTCCACGGATGGGGCCGCTGGGCGGCCGTGAGTCGTGCCCGGGGCCGGCGAGCGGCCGTGGGGCGTGCCCGCGCTGCGGGCGCGGGGGTGCGCCTCGGGACGGGCGGGGGGCTGCGCCACCCCTCCGGCGCGGGGGTGCGCCGGGGGGTGACGGAAGGGTGCGGTCACCTGCGGGCCACCCGGCCCTGACGGGCGATCGCCTCGCGGTACAGGTCGGCGGTGCCCTGCGCGGCCCGGGCCCAGGTGAAGCGGTCCAGGACGCGGGCGCGTCCGGCGGCGCCGAGGCGGGCCCGCAGCTCGGCGTCGCCGAGGACCAGGCGGAGGGCCTCGGCCAGCGCGTCGGGGTCGGCCGGGGGCACGGCGAGGCAGGTCTCGCCGTCGCGGCCGGCGACTTCGGGGATCGCGCCGCCGGTGGTGGCGACGAGCGGAGTACCGGTGGCCATGGCCTCGGCGGCCGGCAGCGAGAACCCCTCGTACAGCGACGGGACGCAGGAGACCTGGGCGGAGCGGACGAGGTCGACGAGCTCGGCGTCGGTGATGCCCTTGACGAACCGGACGGCGTCCTGGAGTCCGTACCGCTCGATGGCCTGGGCGACCGGCCCGTCCTCGGCGCGCTTGCCGACGACGACCAGGTGGGCGGCGGGGTGGTCGGTACGGAGCTTGGCGAGGGCCTCGACCAGGTGGACGAGTCCCTTGAGGGGTACGTCCGCGCTGGAGGTGGTGACGATCCGGCCGGGGACCTCGGCGACGGAGGGGTCCGGGGACCACAGGGCGGTGTCGGCGCCGATGTGGACGACCCGGATGCGGTCGTCGCGGACGCCCAGGTGCTCGACGATCTCGCGGCGGGAGGTGCCCGAGACGGTCAGCACGGACGGCAGCCGGCGGGCGACCCGCTTCTGCATCCGGGTGAAGCCGTACCAGCGGCGGACGGAGGCGCGCCGCTTCCAGTCGGTGGCGGCGTCGAGGTCGAGCCGCCGGTCGACGGTGATGGGGTGGTGGATCGTGGTGACGAGCGGTGCGCCGATCGCGCCCGGGCCGCCGAGGAGTCCGTAGCCGAGGGTCTGGTTGTCGTGGACGACGTCGAAGTCGCCGCGCCGGGCGGCGAGCATGCGCCGGGCCCGCAGGGAGAACGTGAGCGGCTCGGGGAAGCCGCCGGTCCACATGGTGGCGACCTCGAGGGCGTCGATCCAGTCCCGGTACTCGTCGCGTCCGGGCGTGCGGAAGGGGTCCGGCGAGCGGTACAGGTCCAGGCTCGCCAGCTCGGTGAGGGTGAGCCCGGGCAGCCCCTCGTCCAGGACGGGGTACGGCTGCGAGCCGATGACCTCCACGCTGTGGCCCAGCCGGGCGAGTTCGCGGGAGAGGTGGCGGACGTAGACGCCCTGGCCTCCGCAGAACGGGTTGCCCTTGTACGTGAGGAGAGCGATCCGCAGCGGACGGTCGCCCTCGTCGGTGACGCCCTGGCGGGGGCCTGACTCTATGGCCTCAGCGGTCACTCGCTGCCCCCTTCGAGCGTACGTTTCGCCGGAGCGTAACCGCTCGCGCTAATCTAGAACAAGTTACAGACTTGATCGCTCTTGATCGTTCAAGGTGCACTGAATCTACCGGCAGGTAGCCCCCGCTGTAGGAACCGGATCAGGTGATTCGCGCCACGGCGGAACCCCCGCCATACTGTCGCTCCCCACCGCACGGAACGGGACTCCATGACCGCGGAAGACAGACCCGCCTCGCCGCCCCTGACAGAGCGCCAGGAGGCGCGCCGCCGGCGCATCCTGCACGCCAGCGCGCAGCTGGCCGGGCGGGGCGGGTTCGACGCCGTGCAGATGCGCGAGGTCGCCGAGGCCGCCGGGGTGGCCCTGGGCACGCTGTACCGCTACTTCCCTTCCAAGATCCACCTGCTGGTCGCGACCATGCAGGACCAGCTCCAGCACATGCACACGACCCTGCGGAAGCGGCCCCCGGCGGGCGACAGCTCGGCGGAGCGGGTGGCGGAGACGCTGATGCGCGCGTTCCGGGCGCTCCAGCGGGAGCCGCAGCTCGCGGACGCGATGGTGCGGGCACTGACGTTCGCGGACCGGAGCGTGAGCCCGGAGGTGGACACGGTGTCGCGGCTGACGACGGCGATCATCCTGGACGCGATGGAGCTGGAGCACCCGACTCCGGAACAGCTCTCGGCGGTCCGGGTCATCGAGCACACCTGGCACTCCGCGCTGATCACCTGGCTGTCGGGGCGCGCCTCGATCGCCCAGGTGAAGATCGACATCGAGACGGTCTGCCGGCTGATCGACCTGACTGTCCCCGGCGACCCGGCCGCGCCCACGACGGCGCGCCCGCGCGGACGGGCCGGATCCACCGCGTAAGTCGTGTCCGGGGCTCGGAGCCGCCAAGGCCGCCCGTCGGCCACCGCGTCCGGACGCCGGGCCGCCGGGCCGCTCCCCGTCGCCCGCCGGCTACTCCTCGGGCGGAAAGACCGGTTCCCCGCCGTCGAGGAGCGTGATCAGGATCGCCTCCACCGGGCAGCCCTCGGCCGCCGCGAGCACGCCCTCGTTCGCGTCCGCCTCCGGGCGCGTCGGATGCGACTGACGGGCCGAGTCCAGCCGGAAACCGTCCGGCGCGTGGTTCACGCACATGCCGGAGCCGATGCACACCCCCCGGTCGACCTCGACGTGCCAGCGGTCGCCCATCACGCCCCACCCGGCCCCTCGTACCCGGCCGGCAGGTGGATCATCTTGTGCTCCAGGTACTCGCCGAAGCCCTCGGGCCCGAACTCCCGGCCCAGGCCGGAGTTCTTGTAGCCCCCGAACGGGCCGAGCATGTCGAGACTGAAGGTGTTCACGTTGAAGGTGCCGGTCCGCACACGCCGGGCGAAGTCGATGCCGTGCTCCACGTCCCCGGTCCAGACGCTGCCGCTGAGGCCGTAGTCGGAGTCGTCGGCGATCCGGAGCGCCTCCTCCTCGTCGCCGTACGGCAGGAGGCAGATGACCGGCCCGAAGATCTCCTCACGCGCGATGCGCATGGAGTTGTCGACGTCGCCGAAGAGCGTCGGCTCGACGTACCAGCCGCGCTCCAGGCCGGCGGGGCGGCCGCCGCCCGCGAGGACCTTGGCGCCCTCCTCCTGGCCGATGCCGATGTAGTCGAGGGAGCGCTGCTGCTGACGGCGGGCGACGAGCGGGCCGACCTGGGTGGCCGGATCGAGCGGGTCGCCCACCACCAGCGCGCCCGCGGCGGCGGCGAGCGCCTCGGCGATCTCGTCGTAGCGGTTGCGCGGTGCGAGGATCCGGGTCTGGGCGACGCACGCCTGGCCGTTGTTCATCCAGGCCGCCGGGACGATCCCGGCGACGGCGGTCGCCACGTCGGCGTCGGGCAGGATGACGGCGGCCGACTTGCCGCCCAGTTCGAGGGTGACGCGGGTGAGGTTGCGGGAGGCGACCTCCATCACGCGCTTTCCGGCCGCGACCGACCCGGTGAAGGAGACCTTGTCGACCCCGGGGTGCCCGACCAGGTACTCGCTGACCTCGCGGTCGGCCGGCAGGATGCTCAGGACCCCGTCGGGGAGTCCGGCCTCGGCCGCGATCTCGCCCAGGATGTACGAGTCGAGGGGGGATTCCGGCGACGGCTTCAGGACCACCGTGCAGCCGGCCAGCAGCGCCGGGCCGAGCTTCGCCGCCGCCGTGAACTGCGGAACGTTCCACGGCACCACGGCCGCGACCACGCCCACCGGTTCGCGCCGCACCATGATCGGCCCGAGGACCCCGGCGCGCCGCGACTCGTAGGTGAACTCCCGGGCGACGGTGATCGCGGAGTCCCACACCATCATCGCGCCGAGCGCCTGGGCGAGCACGCTCCAGGAGTACGGGGAGCCGTTCTGCGCGCTGATCGAGCGGGCGATCTCCTCGTGGCGTACGGCGATGGCGTCCTTGATCCGGGTGACGACCTCGATCCGCTCCTCCAGCGTCGCCCGGGGCCAGGGGCCGTGGTCGAAGGCCTCCCGGGCGGCGGCGACGGCCCGGTCGACATCGGCCCGCGAGGCGTGCGGCACGCGGCCGACGACCTCCTCGGTGTGGGGCGAGATCACCTCGATGACCTCGCTGCCCAGGGGATCGGTCAACCGCCCGCCGACGAAAAGCCTTCCGTGCTCCACAAGCTCGGTCATGACCGACTGCCTCCCGGAACCCGCGACGTTATCTGACTGTGTTTCAGAACTGATACCAGTTCTAGTTATGATGGGCAATGCTCGAACGGATGCCGTCGGAAGCCGTCGGATGCCGTGCCGTCGCGGCGCAAGCCGCGGAGAGATGAGGGCCCATGAGCCAGGTGACCGAGCACGGCGGAGGCGTCTGGTCCCTCCGCGTCCCCATCCCGGACAACCCGCTCGGCCACACCCTGGTCCACGTCGTCGACACGGACCGCGGCCCCGTCCTGATCGACACCGGCTGGGACGACCCCGCCTCCTGGGACGAACTGGCTGCCGGGCTCGCCGCCCTGGGCACCTCCGTGGGGGACGTCCACGGCGTCGTCATCACCCACCACCACCCCGACCACCACGGCCTGTCCGGCCGGGTACGGGAGGCGTCCGGCGCGTGGATCGCGATGCACGCCGCCGACACCGCCGTCGTCCGGCGCACCCGCGAGTCGGAGCCCGAGGTCTGGCTCGACTACCTCGCCCGCAAACTCGCCGCCGTCGGCGCCCCCGAGGAGCACACCGCTCCGCTCCTCGCCGCCCGCGGGAGCGGCCGGATGCGGACCCTGCCCGGGCTGCGCTCGGCCCTGCCCGACCGCGAGATCGTCCCCGGCGAGCTCCTGGACCTCGCCGGGCGGCGGCTGCGCGCCGTGTGGACCCCGGGCCACACCCCCGGCCACGTCTGCCTGCACCTGGAGGAGGCCCACCCGGCGGGGCTGCCCGGCCACGGCCGTCTCTTCTCCGGTGACCACCTGCTCCCCGGGATCTCGCCGCACATCGGCCTCTACGAGGACCCGGACGACGACACCGTCACCGACCCCCTCGGCGACTACCTCGACTCGCTGGAGCGGATCGGCCGCCTCGGCGTCGCCGAGGTGCTCCCGGCCCACCAGTACGCCTTCGCCGACGCGGCCGGCCGGGTCCGCGAACTCCTCGTCCACCACGAGGAGCGGCTGACCGGCCTCCTCGGCCTGCTCGCCGCCCCCCTCACCCCGTGGCAGCTCGCCGAGCGGATGGAGTGGAACCGCCCCTGGGAGCAGATCCCCTACGGCTCCCGGACCATCGCGGTCAGCGAGGCCGAGGCGCATCTGCGGCGGCTGGTGAAGCTGGGCCGCGCGGAACCGGTGCCCGGCTCGGACCCGGTGACGTACGTCGCCGTCTGAGGCGGCGAGCCGACGGGCCGGGGCGGACGGGGCGGCCGGGGCGCGCCGACGGGGCCGGCTTGGGCACGGGCGCGTCGCCGACGGGCCGGACCGCGGGCTCCGGCGCCGCCCCCGGTGTGAGGCACCTCGCACTCCCCGGCCGCCCCCGCTACGGGCCGGTAGAGTGGGCCCGTCGTCATCATGCCCGTACGGGGGGAAGCCGGTGGAAATCCGGCACTGACCCGCAACCGTGAGCCACCCCGCGTGGTGAGTCGGAATGCCCCGCCCGGGACGTGAACGCCGGCACCGTCGAGGAATACGGAGCCGAGCCTGGTGCCCTTGCGCGTGCCGGTCCTCGGCCGCAGGAGAGGCCAGCACCCATGACCACCGTCCGCCGCGGCGCCGCCGCGTTCGCAGCCGCCGCGCTGCTCTGCACCGGAACGGCTGCCGTCGCGTCCGCCGCGCCCTCCCCGACCCCGGCTCCCGCGATCCCCTCCGGGCTGTACGGCACGAAGGACCCGACGTACGACGGCGTCTGGCGCCAGTCGCTCGCCTTCATCGCCCAGCGGACCAACGGCGTCCAGCCCGCCGAGCAGGCCGTGAGCTGGCTCCAGCGGCAGCAGTGCGACAGCGGCGCCTTCTCCTCGTACCGCCCCGACCCCACCAAGCCGTGCGCCCCGGCCACCATGCTGGACACCAACGCCACCGCCGTCGCCGTGCAGGCGCTCTCCGGCGTCAAGCGCGACAGCGCCGACCCCGAGGCCCTCGCCAAGGCCGCCACCGCGGGCGCGGGCTGGCTGAAGGGCGTGCAGAACAAGGACGGCGGCTGGGGCTACAACCCCGGGAGCCCCAGTGACGCCAACTCCACCTCGATCGTGATCGGCGCCCTCGCCGCCCTCGGCGAGAAGCCGGGCGAGGTCGAGTCCGCCGACGGGAAGACGCCGTACGACGCGCTGCTCGGCTTCGCCCTCCCCTGCACCGACAAGGACGGCCCGGGCGCCTTCGCCTACCAGCCGGACAAGGCCGGCAAGCTCCTCGCGAACGCCGACGCCACCGCGGCCGCCACGCTCGCCGGGCTCGGCAAGGGCGTCACCGCCCGCGGCGTGAAGCCCGCCCAGGCCCCCGCCTGCGTCGGCCAGCCCCGGCAGACGGTCGAGCGGGCCGCCCGCAACGGCGCCTCCTACCTGGCCGGCGCGCTGGCGAAGACCGGGCACCTGAACACGCCGCCGATGCCGGGCGCCGCCGAGTCGGCCCCGCTCCCGGACTACGGCAACACCGCCGACGCCGTCGTCGCGCTCGCCGCGACCGGCGCCACCGAGCAGGCCACCGGGGCGCTGACCTGGCTGGAGAAGAACTCCGCCGCCTGGGCCAAGGAGAACGGCCCGGCCGCCTACGCCCAGCTGGTCTTCGCCGCCAACGCGATGGGCGCCGACCCGCGCGCCTTCGGCTCGGCCGACCTCCTCGCGCAGCTCGCCGCCACCGGCCCGGCGCCGCAGTCCTCGCCGTCCGCCTCCGCCTCCGCGGACGACCGGAAGGCCGCGGAGGACGGGGACTCCGGCTCCTTCAACATCTGGTGGATCGTCGGCATCGGCACGGTGGTCGGCGTCGGCATCGGCTTCCTGCTGAGCGGCCGCAAGAAGTGAGGTCCCGGCGCTCCTCCGCCGCCGCGGCCGTCACGGCCGCGGCGGTAGCCGTCCTGGCCGCGTCCGTCGCCACCCCCGCCCACGCCGGGACCGGATACCGCTACTGGTCCTTCTGGGAAGGCGACGGCGCCGGACGGTGGACGTACGCCACCCTCGGCCCGGCGAGCGCACGGCCCGCCGACGGTGCGGCGATCGGCTTCCGCTTCGCGGTCAGCCAGGACACGAAGGACGCCACCCGGCCGTCCGCGGCCGCCGACTTCACGCGGATCTGCGCCGGTACGGAGGAGAAGCCGGACACCAAGCGGATCGCGGTCGTCGTCGACTTCGGCACCGCGGCCGACGCCCCCGGGGGCGAGACGCCCCCGTCCCCGGCGCTCAAGACCGGCTGCGCGCGGCTCCACGAGGACGCGACGGGCGCGGAGGCGCTGGCGGCAGTGGCGAAGCCGCTGCGGTACGACAGCGCGGCGATGCTCTGCGGGATCGAGGGCTACCCCGCGAAGGGCTGCGGCGAGCAGGTCGCCGGGACGCCGACGTCCTCCGGGACCGGCTCGGAGACGGCCGGGACCGCGAAGCCCGAACGGACCGGCCCGACGTCCTCGGCCACCGCCGCCGACGGCGGCGCGGGGAACGACGGCGGGCCCGCCCTCGGGATCGCCGCCGGTGGGGCGGCCGTCCTCGTCCTCGGCGGCGCGGCGGTCTGGAAGGCCCGCCGCCGCGCATGATCCGTGCCCCCGAGGCGAACCGTTCCAACGCCCTGCACGCGGGCGCCTGGTGGCTCTGGGCGCTCGGTCTCGCCGTGGCCGCCTCCCGTACCACCAACCCGCTGCTCCTCGGTCTGATCGTCGGGGTCGCGGGCTATGTCGTCGCGGCGCGCCGCACCGACGCGCCCTGGGCCCGTTCGTACGGCGCGTTCGTGAAGCTCGGCCTGTTCGTGGTGGGCCTGCGCGTGGCCTTCTCGATCGTCCTCGGCTCGCCGATCCCCGGCACCCACGAGCTGTTCACGCTGCCCGAACTTCCCTTGCCCGACTGGGCCCAGGGCGTCCGGATCGGGGGCCGGGTCACCGCCGAGCAGATCGTCTTCGCGGTGTACGACGGGGCGAAGCTGGCGACCCTGCTCATCTGCGTCGGCGCGGCGAACGCGCTCGCCAACCCGGCCCGGCTCCTCAAGTCGCTGCCGGGCGCGCTGTACGAGGCCGGGGTCGCCGTCGTCGTGGCGATGACGTTCGCGCCGAACATGGTCGCCGACGTGGTCCGCCTCCGCACGGCCCGGCGACTGCGCGGCCGCCCGACGGGCGGGGTGCGGGCGGTGCTCCAGATCGGGCTGCCCGTCCTCGAAGGCGCGCTGGAACGGTCGGTCGCGGTGGCGGCGTCCATGGACGCGCGGGGGTACGGGCGGACCGCGCGGGTCCCGGCGGCGGTGCGGCGGACCACGAACGTGCTGACGCTGGGCGGCCTGCTCGGGGTGTGCGCCGGTTCGTACGGGCTGCTGGCGGCGGAGGGCGCCGGCTACGGCCTCCCGCTGGTCGGCGCCGGTCTCGCCGCCGCCGTGGCCGGTCTGTGGCTCGGCGGCCGGCGGACGGTGCGCACCCGCTACCGCCCCGACCGCTGGGGCCTGCGGGCCTGGGTGGTCGCGGGCTCGGGAATGGCGGTGGCGGCGTTGCTGATCGCGGCGGACGCCTCCGCGCCCGAGGCGCTCCGGCCGGGGGTCGTGCCGCTCGTACCGCCGACGCTGCCGGTGTGGCCGGCGCTCTCGGTGCTGGTGGGCCTGGTGCCCGCGTTCGTGGCCCCGGTGCCCGCCCCCGCCTCCGCTTCCCTTCCCGCTGCCGCGCCCGGGCCCGGGCCCGCTTCCGGGTCTTCGCCCGGGTCCGCTTCCGGGTCTTCGCCCGGGTCCGCTTCCGGGTCTTCGCCCGGACCCGCTTCCGGGTCCGCTTCCGTCGCCGCGTCCAAGGAGTCCCGAACCCCGTGATCCGCTTCGAGAACGTCTCGGTGACGTACGGGGACGCCGACGCGCCCACCCTGCGGAACCTGGACGTGACCGTCCCCGAGGGCGAGCTGGTGCTGCTCGTCGGCCCGTCCGGTGTCGGCAAGTCGACACTGCTCGGCGCGGTGTCGGGTCTCGTCCCGCACTTCACCGGCGGGACGCTGAGCGGCCGGGTCACGGTCGCGGGCCGGGACACCCGGACGCACAAGCCGCGCGAACTGGCCGACGTGGTGGGCACGGTGGGCCAGGACCCGCTGGCGCATTTCGTCACGGACACGGTCGAGGACGAGCTGGCGTACGGGATGGAGTCGCTGGGCCTGGCTCCGGCGGTGATGCGGCGACGGGTGGAGGAGACGCTGGACCTGCTGGGCCTGGCGGAGCTGCGCGACCGGCCGATCGCCACCCTGTCGGGGGGCCAGCGGCAACGGGTGGCGATCGGCTCGGTGCTGACCCCGCACCCGAAGGTGCTGGTCCTGGACGAGCCGACGTCGGCGCTGGACCCGGCGGCGGCCGAGGACGTCCTTGCGGTGCTGCAGCGCCTGGTCCACGACCTGGGCACGACGGTCCTGATGGCCGAGCACCGCCTGGAACGGGTGGTGCAGTACGCGGACCGGGTCCTGCTCCTGCCGGAGGGCGTGATGGGCCCGCCCGCCGACATCATGGCCGTCTCCCCGGTCCACCCGCCGGTGGTCGCCCTGGGCCGCCTCGCGGGCTGGTCGCCCCTCCCGCTGACGGTCCGCGACGCCCGCCGCCGCGCGACCGGCCTGCGCGCGCGCCTGGAGGGCCTGACCCCCACGACGCCCGCCGCCGCGGCCACCGCCCCGACCACGACCGAACCGATCACAACCACGACCACGACCGGCCCGACCACGACCGAACGGCTCACGACCGAACCGCCCGAGGCCGGACCGGAGCCGCGCACCGGGCTCGCCTTCCTGCGGCGGCGCCGGACCCGGGCTGCCTCCCCGCCCGGCGAGAGCCCGGACACGCGCCCGGGCACGCCCCTGGTCGAGGCCGACGGGCTCGGGGTCCGGCGCGGCCGGATCGAGGCGCTGCGCCGCGTCGACCTGCGGGTGACCGCCGGGGAGACCGTCGCCCTGATGGGCCGCAACGGCGCCGGCAAGTCCACCCTCCTCGGGAGCCTCGTCGGGATGGTCCCGCCGACCTCCGGGAGCGTGCGCGTCGGCGGTCTGGTCCCGCACAGGACCGAGCCCCGCGAGCTGATCCGCCGCGTGGGTCTCGTACCGCAGGAGCCGCGCGACCTGCTGTACGCCGACACGGTCGCCGCCGAGTGCGCCGCCGCCGACACGGACGCGGGCGCCCGCCCGGGGTCCTGCCGCGCGCTGGTGTCCGAACTGCTGCCGGGCGTGGCGGACGGCACGCACCCCCGTGACCTGTCCGAGGGGCAGCGCCTGGCGCTCGCCCTGGCCGTGGTCCTCACCGGGCGGCCCCCGCTGCTGCTGCTCGACGAGCCGACCCGCGGTCTCGACTACGCCGCCAAGGCGCGTCTCGTCGCCCACCTGCGGACGCTGACCGCCGAGGGGCACGCCCTCGTCCTGGCCACCCACGACGTGGAGCTGGCCGCCGAGCTGGCGCACCGGGTGGTGATCCTGGCGGGCGGCGAGGTCGTCGCGGACGGCCCGACCGCCGAGGTCGTCGTCTCCTCCCCCGCGTTCTCCCCGCAGGTGGCGAAGATCCTCGCCCCCGAGCCGTGGCTCACGGTCGAGCAGGTCGCCCCGCACCTGCGGGAGGTCCGGTGACCTCCCGCCGGGGGGTGGCCCGCCCGCTGCGCCTGGGCCCCCGGGCGGTCACCGCGCTGGTCCTGATCTCGGTCGTGGGCGTCCTGGCGTTCGGCTGGCCGCTGCTCGCCGACTCCTCGGCGGCCGTGACCTCGCACGCGGCCGACGCCCCCTGGCTCTTCGCCGCCCTGCTGCCGCTCCTGGTGGCGGTGGTCGTCGCCACCATCTCCGACGACGGGATGGACGCGAAGGCGGTCGCGATGCTGGGGGTGCTCGCCGCCGTGGGGGCGGCCCTGCGGCCGCTGGGCGCGGGGACGGCCGGTCTGGAGCCGATGTTCTTCCTGATGGTGCTGAGCGGCCGGGTCCTCGGCCCCGGCTTCGGCTTCGTCCTCGGCTCGGTGACCATGTTCGCGTCCGCCCTGCTCACGGGCGGGGTGGGGCCCTGGATGCCGTTCCAGATGCTGTCGATGGGCTGGTTCGCGATGGGGGCGGGGCTGCTGCCGGGCCCCGACCGGCTCAGGGGCCGCGCGGAGCTGCTGATGCTCTCGGCGTACGGCTTCCTGGCGGCGTTCGCGTACGGCACCGTCATGAACCTGTACGGCTGGCCGATCGTGGCCGGGCCGACCGGTGCCTCCTTCGTGCCCGGCGATCCGGTGCACGAGAACCTGGTGCGGTTCGCCGCCTACGTCCTGGCCACCTCCCTCGGCTGGGACCTCGGCAGGGCGTCGCTGACCGTCGTCCTCACCCTCACCGTCGGCGGGACCCTCCTGAAGGCGCTCCGGCGGGCGACGCGGCGGGCGAACTTCGAGGCCCAGGTCACATTCGAGGCCCCCGCGGGGTCCCGTGACGGTGAGGCGCCCCACAGGACCTAGGTCACGTACGGTCCGGGTTAGGAGACGGAGGGAACGGGCCGAATGCCCTCCCTTCACCCGGCTGACCTGCGCGGACGCGGGGACCGCCGGGCCGGGGCCGTTCGCGGGCGGTGCGATCGGGGGTAGTACCGGGGGTCGTTGCCGACGCGCTCCCGCTTTGCTTCTCTGGTGGACGTCGCCAGGCAGTCGGCGCTCAGCGCAGCTCCTCGGACGGGCCGATTCCGCACGTTCCCGGTCATCCCGGGCTCTGGTTCCGGCTTGCCTGAAACGCCCGGCGCAGTCCACGTCCCCGACGACAGGTGCCTGCCTTGTTCCGCTCCCTCGCCACTCGTGTCTCCCCCCGCAAGAAGACGCTCGCCGCCTCCGCGGCCGTACTGCTGAGCGCCTCGGGCGCGGTGCTGGGCACGACGTCCACGGCCTCGGCCGCGACGCCGCAGGAGATCGCCAAGAAGATCGTGCCCGCCTCGCAGTACCAGGCGTTCAGCAAGATCGTCGAGCACGAGTCCGGCTGGAACTTCACCGCCACCAACTCCTCCAGCGGTGCCTACGGCCTGGTCCAGGCCCTGCCGGCCTCGAAGATGTCCTCGGCCGGCTCCGACTGGAAGACGAACCCCGCCACGCAGATCAAGTGGGGTCTGAACTACATGAACGAGCGCTACGGCAGCCCGAACGCCGCCTGGTCGTTCTGGCAGGCCAACGGCTGGTACTGACCGGCCCGCCGGCCCCGGCCTTCCGCACGACCCCACGGCCTTCCGCACGGCCCCGCCCTCCCCACCGGAGGTGCGGGGCCCGTCGCGTTCCCGGGGCCCCGCACCGTCCGGCCACCGGCCGGCACCGGCCTCCCGCCCGCCGTGCCCGCCCGCTCCGGCCGTTCCGCCCGCTCCGGCCGTTCCGCCCCGCTACAGCCGTTGGATGATCGTGCCGGTGGCCAGCGCCCCGCCCGCGCACATCGTGATCAGCGCGAACTCCTTGTCCGTCCGCTCCAGCTCGTGCAGCGCGGTGGTGATGAGCCGGGCCCCGGTCGCGCCGACCGGGTGGCCGAGCGCGATCGCTCCCCCGTTCACGTTCACCTTCGCCAGGTCCTGGTCGAAGACCTGCGCCCAGCTCAGCACCACCGAGGCGAAGGCCTCGTTGATCTCGACGAGGTCGATGTCCCGGAGCGACATCCCGGCCTTGCCGAGCACGGCGCGGGTGGCGTCGATGGGCCCGTCGAGGTGGAAGTGCGGGTCCGAGCCGACGAGGGCCTGGGCGACGATCCGGGCGCGGGGCCGGAGCTTGAGCGCGCGGGCCATCCGCTTGGAGGCCCACATCAGCGCGCAGGCGCCGTCGGAGATCTGCGAGGAGTTCCCCGCGGTGTGGACGGCGGTCGGCATGACCGGCTTGAGCCGGGCGAGGGCCTCCATGCTGGTGTCGCGCAGCCCCTCGTCACGGTCCACCAGCCGCCACATGCCCTGTCCGGCGGCCTGTTCCTCCTCCGTGGTGGGCACCTGGACGGCGAAGGTCTCGCGCTTGAAGCGCTCCTCGGACCAGGCGACGGCCGCCCGTTCCTGGGAGAGCAGCCCGAGCGCGTCGACGCGTTCGCGGGTGAGTCCGCGCTTGCGGGCGATGCGCTCGGCGGCCTCGAACTGGTTGGGCAGGTCGACGTTCCACTCGTCCGGCCACGGCTTTCCCGGCCCGTGCTTCGAACCGGAGCCCAGGGGGACGCGGGACATGGCCTCCACCCCGCAGCTGATGCCGATGTCGACGACCCCGGAGGAGATCATGTTGGCGACCATGTGGCTCGCCTGCTGGGAGGAGCCGCACTGACAGTCGACGGTGGTGGCGGCGGTCTCGTAGGGCAGCCCCATGGCGAGCCAGGCGTTGCGCGCCGGGTTCATGGACTGCTCGCCGGCGTGGGTGACCGTACCGCCGACGATCTGCTCGACGCAGTCGGCGTGGATGCCGGTGCGGCCGAGGAGTTCGCGGTAGGTCTCGCCCAGGAGGTAGGCGGGGTGCAGATTGGCGAGCGCGCCTCCGCGCTTGCCGATGGGGGTGCGTACGGCTTCGACGATGACGGGTTCCGCGGCCATGAGCTCGTCCTCTCCTCGCCCCGGCGGGGTGTCCCGGCACTCCGCCCCAGGGAACTAGTACGCGTTCTAGTTCTGTGTGCAGTCTTATGACTGCTACCGCCGGTACGCAAGGGTCGTGCACGTACCCTCTGCACCCTTTCCCCGCAACAGTTCCCGCCGCGGCCCTTGCCACTTGTAGAACTCGTTACTACCTTTCCGGGAACTTCTGATGGACCGTCAGACGAACGCGTCTCAGACATGGAGTGTGTTGCCGATGCCCTGCCCTCACCTCCCCGAAGGGTTCGACGCCACCGACCCCGACCTGCTCCAGGCCCGCATCCCCTTCCCGGAGTTCGCGCGGCTGCGGCAGACCGCGCCGGTGTGGTGGTGCCCGCAGCCACGGGGCATCACGGGGTTCGACGACGAGGGCTACTGGGCCGTCACCCGCCACGCGGACGTCAAATACGTGTCCACGCGCCCGGAGTTGTTCTCCTCCACCGAGAACACCGCCGTCATCCGCTTCAACGAGCACATCACCCGGGACCAGATCGAGGTCCAGAAGCTGATCATGCTCAACATGGACCCGCCCGAGCACACCCGCGTCCGTCAGATCGTCCAGCGCGGCTTCACCCCGCGCGCGATCCGGACGCTGGAGGCGGCGCTGCGCGCCCGCGCCCGCGCGATCGTCGAGGAGGCGAGGCGGAACGCCGGCACGGACGGCACCTTCGACTTCGTCACCCAGGTCGCCGTCGAACTGCCGCTCCAGGCGATCGCCGAACTCATCGGCGTACCGCAGGAGGACCGCTCCCGGATCTTCGACTGGTCGAACAAGATGGTCGCGTACGACGACCCGGAGTACGCCATCACCGAGGAGATCGGCGCCGAGGCAGCGATGGAGCTCATCGGGTACTCGATGAACCTGGCCGCGGCCCGCAAGGAGTGTCCGGCCCAGGACATCGTCACCCAGCTGGTCGCCGCCGAGGGGCAGGGCAACCTCTCCTCGGACGAGTTCGGCTTCTTCGTCCTGCTGCTCGCGGTGGCCGGAAACGAGACCACCCGCAACGCCATCAGCCACGGCATGCACGCCTTCCTCACCCACCCCGACCAGTGGGAGCTCTTCAAGCGGGAGCGGCCCGCGACCGCCGCCGAGGAGATCGTGCGGTGGGCGACCCCGGTCGTCTCCTTCCAGCGGACGGCCACGCAGGACACCGAGCTGGGCGGGCAGAAGATCCGCAAGGGCGACCGGCTGGGACTCTTCTACTCCTCCGCCAACAACGATCCCGACGTCTTCGAGCACCCCGAGGCCTTCGACATCACCCGCGACCCCAACCCCCACCTCGGCTTCGGGGGCGGAGGACCGCACTTCTGCCTGGGCAAGTCCCTCGCCATCAACGAGATCGAGCTGATCTTCAACGCCCTCGCCGACGAACTGCCCGACCTGACCCTGGCGGGCGAACCCCGCCGGCTGCGGGCGGCCTGGCTGAACGGCATCAAGGAACTGCGGGTCCGCGTGGCCGGCTGACGTGGGAGGCGGGGGCCCATCCCCCCTGCGCCCGGCCCCCGCCTCTCTCGCCTCGCCCTCGCCTTCCCGGCCCCGCCTCTCCCGGCCTTCTCTTCTCCCGCTCGGGGCGTCCGGGACGCTCGGGACACCCGGGAGCAGCCGCGCACGGAACCGGACGCGCGGGCCGCGCGTCTGAGCCCGCATGCGGGGGAGACAGAGAATTCTGGCCATGATCATCGCGCTGTTCGCGCTCCAGCTCGGCTCGCTGGTCGCCCCGGCGTACGCGTGCGGCTGCGGCGCCATGGTGACCGACCGCGCCCAGGCGATCGGCGTGGACCGGGAGACCTCGGCCGTGCGCTGGGACGGCCGCACGGAAGAGATCGTCATGCGGTTCACCGTGCGCGGGAACGCCGAGCGGGCCGCCTGGATCATGCCCGTACCGAGCCGGGCCGACGTCCGGCTCGGCGACGCGGCGCTCTTCGACGCACTCGACCGGCTCACCCGGCCCGCCCACGTCGACCGGCACTACTTCTGGCCGCGCGGGGGCGACTGGCCCTTCACCGACGGCGACACCGACGGCGCCGGGGCCGCCCCGCCCGGCAGCGCCGCCGGGGACGTCGGGGTCGTCGGACGCGAGCGGCTCGGCCCCTTCGACGTGGCCCGGCTGACCGCCGCCGACCCCGAGGCGCTGAGCGGCTGGCTGGAACGGAACGGCTTCGAGCTGTCCGACCGGCTGGCGACCGAACTC
The DNA here is from genome assembly GCF_042957155.1 of Streptomyces sp. NPDC008121. Taxonomy (NCBI): domain Bacteria; kingdom Bacillati; phylum Actinomycetota; class Actinomycetes; order Kitasatosporales; family Streptomycetaceae; genus Streptomyces; species Streptomyces sp. NPDC008121. Next base: position 604,946 of record NZ_JBIBHT010000005.1, read on the forward strand.
AGGCCGTACACCGACCGGAAGTGGGAGTACGTCGCCGTGCGCCTCGCGCCCGACGACGAGGGGGCGGTGCTGCGCGGGGAGCTCGACCCGCTGCGGATCCGTTTCGCCAGCGACCGGCCGGTCTATCCGATGCGGCTCTCCCGGCTGGCGAAGACCCCCCAGTCGCTCCACCTGTACGTCCTCGCCGACCACCGCATGGAACCGCGCGACACCATCGGAGGGGCACGGCCCGAGGTCCGCTTCGCCGGTCCGGTACAGCCCGAGGGCGCGGTCGCGGACCTCACCGGCGGGCAGCGGGTCTATCTCACGGCGCTGCGGCAGGAGTTCCCGCAGCCCGCGCGCATCGACGGCGACCACGAACTGAAGGCGGTGGCCGACACCCCCTACCGGGAGACCCTCTACTCCGACCGGCTGCTCACGGTCGGCGACGGCGTCCCGGTGTGGCTCCTGACCGTCGCCGGAGCCCTGGTCTCCGGGGTCGCGGCGGTCGTGGCGATCCGCGGACGGCGACGGAGCCCCACGGTAGGTTCGGCCGTATGAATCAGGAGCAATGGACCGCTGTCGACCACTACTTCACCGATCGGCTCGTCCCCGCCGACGAGGCGCTGGACGCCGCGCTCAGGGACTCCACGGCGGCCGGGCTGCCCGAGATCGCCGTCGCGCCCAACCAGGGCAAGCTGCTCCACCTGCTCGCGGCAACGGCGGGCGCGCGGTCGGTCCTGGAGATCGGCACGCTCGGCGGCTACAGCACGATCTGGCTGGCCCGCGCCCTGCCCGCCGACGGCCGGCTGATCACACTGGAGTACGACCCCGCGCACGCCGACGTGGCCCGTGCCAACGTCGCCCGCGCCGGGCTCGACAAGGTCGTCGAGGTCCGCACGGGCGCGGCGCTCGACACCCTCCCCCGGCTGGAGGCGGAGGGGGCGGGCCCGTTCGACCTGGTCTTCATCGACGCCGACAAGGTGAACAACCCGCACTACGTGTCCTGGGCGTTAAAGCTCGCCCGCCCCGGAACGCTGATCATCGTCGACAACGTGGGGCGGGCCGGCAAGGTCGCCGAGGAGCACCCCGACGACCCGGCGATCACCGGCACGCGCGAGATGTTCGACCTGGTCGCCCGGGAGCCCCGCCTGGACGCCACGGCGTTCCAGACGGTGGGGACGAAGGGGTACGACGGGCTGCTGCTGGCCCGCGTGGTGAGCTGACGCCCGGGGCGCCCGGTGGCGGCGGGGACGGGACGCCCGGAGCGGGGACTACGCCTCGCCGTCGGCGCCGGTGCGGGGCCGGGGCGCGCTCGACCGCCAGCCGGTGAAGAGCGGCGTCCCGCCCGAGGCGTCCAGCACGACCACGCCGAAGGGCCGGTCGAAGGCGATCTCCTCGATCACCTTCCGGCGAGCGGCACCGCTGCGGGTCATGGCGACGGCCGTGACGGCGGCGGCCTCCACGCCCTGTTCGGCGACCTCGACGAGGGCTTCCTGGACGGCCTTGGCGAGGTACAGCGGCCGGGGCGAGAGGCCGGAGAAGTCGGCCCCGGGGCGGACGGCCCGGGTGATCCCGAGGGCGGGAAGCCGGCCGTGCACATCGGTCCTGGTCCGCAGGGAGAAGCGCGGCAGGGCGAGGGCGACGCCGTCGGCCCGGAGCGCCTCGCGCCTGCCGTCCCCTGCCCAGGCGGCGGCGAGGGTCCCGGCCGGTTCGGCGCCGGCCGCCCCGAGGACGAACCGCACCCGCGCTGCGCTCCCTTCGGACTCCTCCGCCTTCTCGGTCCCTTCGGCCCTCCCCGTCCCTGCGGGTCCTTCGCAGGGCAGTTCGACGACGGTCGTCCCGCCCACCCGCCAGGCCCAGGAGGAGGGAATCCGCTGGTGCATGGTCGGTACGGAGGTGGTGTCGCCGTGCCTGTCGGTGAACGGCTCGTCCCGCGTCGCCTCGACGGGGAACGCGTGGCGCCAGGCGACCTTCAGGGCCAGGGCGTTGGCCAGGACCAGGTCCTCGGAGCCGTCGAGCGCGAGCGGGAGCCGGCCGATCCGGCCGCCGGTCGCCTCCGCCACCCATGCGTCGATCACCCCCTGCGCGCCACCCGCTCCGGCTCCCGCTCCCGCCTCGGGTCCGGCTCCCGCTCCGGCTCCGGCACCGGCACCGGCACCGGCACCGGCACCGGCCAGCGTCCCGAACCCCACGTCGGGCAGCCCACGCCGGAAGCCATCGAGGAGCGGCACCGCGCTCCACAGGCCGGTCGCCACGGCCACCCCTCCGGTCCGGCCCAGCCACCGTCCGGCCCGGGTCACGGCCCCGGCCGCCTCTCCGGCGTCGACGCCGAGCAGCTCCCCCAACTCCCGTGCGGTATCCGCCCGCGCCCCGGAGGCCACCGCCCCGAGCGCCAGCCACAGCCCGGCCGGCGAACACACGAAGTCCTGGTCGCCGAACCGCGGCAGCCACCGTTCCGCGAGCGCCCGCACGGCCTCCGCGTACGCGCCCGGATCCCTTCCGTCCATCTCCACGCCCTCCCTCTCCCGCCCCCGGCCTTCCGACGACCCGGCCTTCCCGGGACCGCTCGGTCCGCCTGTCCGCCCCGGGGGTGCCGGCCGCCTCCAGGGGTCGCCTCGCCGGTTCCCGTCATCCGTACCCGCCCACCGATGTAGCAGACTGCACGCAGGTGATCGAGGCCCGGCTCCCCGCCCGGCCCGTGTTCTCTGAGAGGTGTCGTGTGCCCAGCGTCGTAAAGATCAACGTCCTGACCGTGCCCGCCGAGCAGCGCGAGGTGCTGGAGCGGCGCTTCGCCTCGCGGGCCGGGGCCGTGGAGGGGTCCGACGGGTTCGAGTGGTTCGAGCTGCTGCGCCCGCTGGAGGGCACCGACCAGTACCTGGTGTACACCCGCTGGCGGAGCGAGGAGGACTTCCAGAACTGGATGAACGGTTCGATGAAGGCGGCCCACCAGGGCACCTCCGGTGGCGAGGCCGAGAGCGGGGCGGAGCGGCCGAAGCCCGCGGCGACCGGGTCCACCCTGTGGTCGTTCGAGGTCGTCCAGCAGGCCTCCCCGAAGTAGCCGCCCGAGGCGGGCGCGCGTAAACGGGAGGCGGCCCCGGCCCGGCACGCCTCACAATGGCGCGCATGACCTGGCACTTCTCCCCCGAGCGCGTCGACAGCCCGGCCGCCACCGCCCTGCGCCGTGACTACTACGCCGAGGTCGCGAGCCGCTACTGGAAGCGGCCCGCGACCGAGGCGGAGATCGACGAGGGACTGGCCGGTGACGGCGTGGAGCTGCTGACCCCGCCGACCGGCGAGTTCCTCGTCGGCACCTTCAAGGGCGAGCCGGCGGCCTGCGGCGGTGTCCTGCTGCTCGACGGCGGGCGCGCCGAACTGACCCGGGTGTACATCCGGCCGGCCTTCCGGGGGAACGGCGGTGCGGGGCTCCTGATGGGCGGTCTGGAGGCGGCCGCGCACGCGCTCGGCGCCCGGCGGATGGTCCTCAACACCCGTCTCGACCTCATCGAGGCCCGCACCCTCTACGTCCGCCACGGATACGCGGAGATACCGGCGTACTGCGAAGGCCCGTACATGGACATCTGGTACGGGAAGACCCTCACCCAGGCGGTGTAGCGAAGCACCCGGCGATCCCGGCGACCGCGCCTCGCGGGTCGGGGCCTCGCGGGTCGGGGGCCTCGCGGGTCGGGGCCTCGCGGGTCGGGGCCCGGCCCGTCAAGCGTCGAGCGTCGTTCGTCAGGCGTGGTGGTCGCGCGGTGGCTGGTGTCCGTGCGGCCGTTCCGCGTCCGAGCCGCACAACTCGGCCGTCAGTTGCTCCACCAGCTGGACCAGGTCCGTCGGCCGCTCCGGCCCCCACCAGTCGCCGAGCAGTTCCGCCAGGGACTCCTCGCGCGCCGTGGCCAGCCTGGCGGCCGTCTCGACGCCCGCGTCGGTCAGGATCAGCTGCAGCCCCTCCCGCCGGGCCAGCCGTCGCTCCTCGACCTGCCGGGCCGCCTCGGTGACGGCCCGCAGCGGTACGGGTGTGGTCTCGGCGAGACGGACCGGCTCGACGGTGCCGTGGCGGCGGATCCGCAGCAGCAGCCAGCTAGCGGCCGGCAGCAGGTCGAGCCCCGCCTTGTCGGTGATCTTCTCGTAGACCGCCTTGCGTCCCTCCCGGGAGCCCAGCACCGACAGGGCGCGGGCGCACTCCTCGTACGACGACCGCTGCACCGGGTTGGAGGCGAGCGTCTGGCTGGTGTCGGGGGCGGTGACGGAGCCGCGCAGCTTGTCCTCCTTGAGGAACCAGGCGACCACGAAGGCGACCAGGACGACCGGCGCCGCGTACACGAACACGTCGGTGATCGAGGTGGCGTACGCGTGCAGGACCGAGGGGCGCAGGCCGGGCGGGAGCGCATCGATGGTGCGCGGGTCGGCGGCCAACCGCCCCCCGTCGACGCCCGGCGGCACCTCCTGCCCGGCGAGGGCGTCGCCGAGGTTGTCGATGAGCCGGTTGGTGAAGAGGGTGCCGAAGATGGCGACGCCGAAGGAGGCTCCGATGGAGCGGAAGAAGGTGGCGCCCGAGGTGGCGACGCCGAGGTCCTCGTAGGAGACGGCGTTCTGCACGACGAGCACCAGGACCTGCATGACCAGGCCGAGTCCGGCGCCGAAGACGAAGAAGGTGACGCTCATCGCCCAGGTGGAGCTGGTCTCCGTCAGGCGGTGCAGGAGGAGCAGTCCGAGGGCGGTGACGGCGGTGCCGGCCAGGGGGAAGACCTTCCAGCGGCCGGTGCGGGAGACGATCTGGCCGGACGCGGTGGAGGTGAGGAGCATGCCGACGACCATCGGCAGCATGTGGACTCCGGACATGGTCGGGGTGACGCCCTGGACGACCTGGAGGAAGGTCGGCAGATAGGTCATCGCGCCGAACATCGCGAAGCCGATGACGAAGCTGATGACCGAGACGAGGGTGAAGGTCCTGATCCGGAACAGCTTCAGCGGGAGGACGGGCTCGACGGCCCGCTTCTCGACGTGCACGAAGCAGACCAGGAGGACGGCGCCGAGAACGGCGAGCCCGATGATCTGCGGTGATCCCCAGCCCCAGGTGGTGCCGCCGAGGGAGGCCACCAGGACGAGGCAGGTGGCCACGGAGGCGATGAGGAAGGTGCCGAGGTAGTCGATGGTGTGCCGGGTGCCCCGGGCCGGGATGTCCAGCACGGCGGCGATGACGAAGAGGGCGACGACACCGATCGGCAGGTTGATGTAGAAGACCCAGCGCCAGGAGAGGTGTTCGGTGAACAGCCCGCCGAGCAGTGGTCCGAGGACGCTGGTGGTGCCGAAGACGGCACCGAACAGGCCCTGGTACTTGCCGCGTTCCCGGGGCGAGACGAGGTCGCCGACGATCGCCATCGACAGGACCATCAGACCGCCGCCGCCGAGGCCCTGGATGCCGCGGAAGGCGATGAGCTGCGGCATGTTCTGGGCGATGCCGCAGAGGACGGAGCCCACGAGGAACAGGACGATGGCCGCCTGGAAGAGTTTCTTGCGGCCGTACTGGTCGCCGAGCTTGCCCCACAGGGGCGTGGCCGCCGTGGAGGCGAGCATGTAGGCGGTGACGACCCACGACAGGTGCTCCATGCCGCCGAGTTCGCTGACGATCGTCGGCAGGGCGGTGGAGACGATGGTCTGGTCGAGTGCGGCGAGCAGCATGCCGAGCAGCAGCGCACCGATCGCGACGATGACGGTCCGGTGGCTCTGCCCCTCCCCCGGAGCGGGGCCTCCGCCGACGTCCGGCGCGCGTACTTCCTGGGCCATGGGCACTCTCCTCGGGTCTCCTCCGCGGATCCTGCGTACCCCCCATATTGATCGTTATGTCCTGTTATGGCCTGCCGAAGGGAACGGCTGTTCCTGGGCCGTTCGGGTGGGCCTGCATAATCGCTCGCAATCGGAATGGGGAGGGGACCCACTGTGGCCGGACGCGTCTGTCCAGATTGCGGTGTAGAGAGACGGGGCTGCGCCTGCGCCCGGGCGGAGATCGCGGCGGCGGAGGACTTCGACCCGCTGCGGATACGGCCGTACGTGACGCTGGATCCGCCAAGAGGGGCGCCGGGTGACGCTCCCGCGCCGCCCTCACCACTCTCGCCGCCCTCACCGCTCTCGCCACTCTCGCCGCCGCCCCCGTCGTCGTCGGAGGTGACCGCGCCGCTGCCGGTGACGGCGCCCGCGCCCGGCGCGCCGACTCCCCCACACACCCCGTACATCCCGCACACGCACCCCGCCGGCGATCCGTCCGAGACGATGCCGCTGCTGCTGCGCGGGGTGGTCGGCGACCCCGGCTTCGAGACCGGCCAGGGTTCCGGGGCCCGGCGGGAGGGGCCGGCCACGCGGCGGCGCGGCGCGTTCGTGGCGCTCGCGGCGGCCGTCGCCGTGGCCGTGATCGGTACGGCGGCCCTCGCGGCCGGGATGCTCGACGGCGGGGACGACGCCGAGGACCGGGCCGCCGTGCCCACGGTCACCGCGAGCGCGTCGGAGAACGTCGCCGTGACGGAGTCCCCGAACCCCTCGCCTTCCGGGTCCACCTCGGCGAGCGCGTCGCCCTCACCCACGGCGTCGAGGACCCCGTCCGCCTCCGCCTCACCCTCCGCCCGCACGGCGAGCCCCTCGGCCTCGGCGTCCCGAAACTCGGTGGCGCCTTCTTCCCCGGCGGCCGGAGGGCCCGGGTCCCCTTCGCCGAGCCGCGCCCCCTCCGCCCCGGCCGTCGCCCCGACCGAGACCCCCGAGGGGACGACCCTGCGTCCGGGGGACACCGGGGGCGAGGTCAAGGAGCTGCAGCGACGGCTGCGCCAGGTGGGGGCGTACGACGGCCGGGCGGACGGCAGGTACGACGACGAGGTCGAGGAGGCGGTCGCGCTCTACCAGTCGTACAAGCACCTCTGGGAGGACCCGTACGGCGTCTACGGACCTCACACGCGCCGCGCGCTGGAGGCCGAGACGAGCGGGTGAGGTCCGTCATACGGAACGGGTTGGCGTGAGCGCCCCCTGTTTTGTATCGTGTAGGAACAAAGTGGCCCCGCTCGCACTCCCTGACCGGTGAGCGGGTCCACTTCGTTCTCCGCCCACCCCTTTTGGAGACCGTTCATGGCCGCCGCCACCCCGGCAACGCTCACCGCCCGCGCCCTCCTCCTCGACATGGACGGCACACTCGTCAACTCCGACGCCGTCGTGGAGCGCTGCTGGCGCCGCTGGGCCGTCCGCCACGGACTCGACCCCGAACAGGCGCTGAAGGTCGTCCACGGCCGCCAGGGGTACGCGACGATGGCCGTGCTCCTTCCCGACCGTCCGATGGAGCAGAACTACGCGGACAACCGGGTGATGCTGGCCGAGGAGACCGCCGACCTGGACGGTGTCGTGCCCGTCCCGGGCGCCCCCGCCTTCATGGACGCGATCGCCGCCCTGCCGCACGCCCTGGTGACCTCGGCGAACGCGGCCCTCGCCGCGGCCCGGATGAGCGCGGCGGGGCTGCGGATGCCGGACGTCCGGGTCACCGCCGAGTGCGTCGGGGCCAGCAAGCCGGACCCGGAGGGCTTCCTCAAGGGCGCGGTTGAGCTGGGCTTCGATCCGGCGGACTGCGTCGTCTTCGAGGACTCCGAGGCGGGCATCCAGGCGGGTCGCGCGGCGGGCATGCGCGTCGTCGGCGTGGGCCCCCGCGCGGCCGCCCTGGCACCGGACGCCCATGTGGCGGACCTGACGTCCCTCCGGGTCACCACGACGGCGGACGGCACGATCGAGCTGACGGTCCCGTAGCCCCTACGGGGCTCTCGCTCCCGCGGCTCGGTTCGCCTCCGGCGGGGGCGAGCCGCCCGTCCGCCGGCGGGTCGCCCGCGCCGGCCCGTCAGTGGGGGGCGCCCGCGCCGGCCTGTCAGGGGGTCGCCCGCGCCGTGACCCGTCAGCGAGGCGCCCGCGCCAGCCTTCCCCGCGCCACCAGTTCGAGCACCACCGCGACCGCCACCGCCTGGACCACCATCAGGGCGACCAGGACGAACAGCTGCACCGCCCCCGCCTCCCAGGGTGACGCGCCGCCGAGCAGCATCCCCACGAAGGCACCCGGCAGGGTCACCAGGCCCACGGTCCTCGTCTGGTCGAGCCCCGGCAGCAGCGCGTCCGAGGCCGCCTTCCTCGCCACCTCCAGTCGGGCCTCCCGCACGAGGAGGCCAAGGGCGAGCCCGGCCTCCACCTCGCCCCGCCGCGTCTCCAGTTCGTCCAGGGCGCGGCGCCCGCCGAGCACGGTGGCCGTCAAGGCACCGCCGATGAGGATCCCGGTCACCGGGATCAGCGCGACCCCGCGCACCGGCACCAGACCGGTCAGCACGAGCGTCCCCACCACCGGCGCGACCCCCGCCGCGATCGGCGCGGCGGCCCACCACCAGCCGCGCCCCGGCGCGGGGACGACCCGTCGCCCCGCCGTCCACACCGCGACCGCGAACATCAGCAGCAGGAACCCCAGCAGCAGCGGCACATGGCGCATCACCCAGCCGATCACCAGCGACACGGCCACGAGCTGGACGGCCGCCCGCCCGCCGGCGATCAGACTGTCGCGCGGCCGGCCCAGGCGCGCGACGGCGACCACCCCCGCGGCCACGGCGAGCAGAACGGCGAGAACCACCCCGAAAGTGACATTGACGTCCAGGAGCACGCCGCAACCCTAGGGGGTGTCTTGTCGATCAGGCCGGGCCCGTTCGAAAACAAACCCCCCCGGGGCGCAAACGGGTATTTGGGGCCGTGACCCAACCCGCCCCGCGTTGAGGGGAGTGCCCCCGTCGTCACC